>NZ_JACZCS010000008.1 GCF_014904745.1 Oricola nitratireducens | reverse complement strand
TCTGGCGGCATCGCGGATCAGGCGTTCCTCGTCGGTCAGCTGGTCTTCCAGCCGGAACGCGTCTTCCCAGTTGAACGAGCCGAGATCCGGCCGGCTCTGAAGTGCAAGATCTTTCGCCATGTTCCGGCCTCCTTACGCTGCGGTTGCGGTTTTCGCGACGGCCGCCTCGAGGGCTCCCTCGAGGATATCGAGCGCCTCGTCGACCTGTTCCATCGGCGTCGTCAGCGGCGGCAGCAGGCGCACCACATTGCCCCGTGTGCCGCAGGGCAGGATGATGAGCCCGCGCGCCTCAGCCTCGGCCACAATGGAAAGGGTCAGCGCGGCATCGGGCGCGCGGCTCTGCCTGTCGGTCACCAGTTCGAAGGCAATCATCGCACCAAGGCCGCGCACGTCACCGATCGCCTCCATGCCCTGGCGGCTCGCGATGGCAATCAGGCGAGCCAGGATCCGGTCCCCGATCTCGGTTGCGCGGGCACACAGCCCCTCCTCCTCGATCACGTCGAGCATCGCGTTGGCCGCGGCGACCGCGAGAGGATTGCCAGCATATGTGCCGCCGATGCCGCCGATCGGCGCGGCGTCGACGATCTCGGCCCGGCCGGTCACCGCCGAGAGCGGGAAGCCGCCCGCCAGCCCCTTGGCCATCGTCACGAGATCGGCCGCGACCCCGGCATGCTCGAAGGCGAAGAGCTTGCCCGTTCGGGCCATCCCGGCCTGAACCTCGTCGGCGATGAGGACGATGCCGTGTTCGGTCGCAATCCGCCGCAATGCGTGCAGGAAGTCGTAATCGGCGATGTTGAAACCGCCCTCGCCCTGAACCGGCTCGATGATCATTGCCGCGATGCGCTCGGGATCGACGCTCGACTTGAAGAGCCGGTCGAGCTCGGCGAGGCTTTGTTCGGGCGTCACGCCATGAAACGCGTTCGGGAACGGCGCGTGAAAGACCTCCGGCGGCATTGCCCCGAAGCCCTTTTTGTAGGGAGCCACCTTGCCGCAGAGCGCCATTCCCATGAGGGTCCGACCGTGGAAAGCCCCCGAAAAGGCGATCACGCCGGACCGGCCGGTATAGGCCCGGGCCATCTTCACGGCGTTCTCCACCGCCTCGGCGCCCGTGGTCGCGAGCATCGTCTTCTTCCCGAAGTCGCCCGGCGTCGCCGCGTTCAGGCGCTCGGCAAGGCGGACATACCCCTCAAACGGCGCGACGTGGAAACAGGTGTGGGTGAAGGCCTCGGCCTGGGCCGCGACCGCCTCCATCAATCTGGGGTGACGGTGGCCGGCATTGTTCACGGCGATTCCGGCCGCGAAGTCGATGAAGCGACGTCCGTCGGCGTCCCAGAGTTCTGCGTTCTCGGCGCGTTCGGCATAGATCGCACGGGTTGCGACACCCTTGGCAACGGCGGCATCGCGACGGGATTTCAGTTCGGAAGATTTCGTCATGGGAGACCTCTCTGCTCTAAAATCTCTATATATCTGCTCAAATTATTGAGCAAGCGATTTGTCGTATCTTGCCGCTCCGGGCCGCGCCGGTTATGTTGCCGGGAAACGGAGTAATTCCATGGCCGACTTCGACGTAGGCGCCCGTATGCGGGAACTCAGGCAGCGCGCGGGATTCTCGCAGCGCCAGCTGGCGGAAAGCGCCGGGGTGCCGCATGGCCAGATTTCGATGATCGAGACCAATAAAAGCAGCCCATCCGTGGCATCTTTGCGCAAGATTTTGGGCGGACTTGGGATCGGGATGTCTGATTTTTTTGAGCATGACAGCCCGCAGCCGGGAAATCCCTTCTTCACGCCGGCCGAGCTTCGCGACCTGACGTCGCGCCTGTTTTCCGAACGCGAGGGCGCCGAGGGAATGATAACGCTCAAGCAAGTCGGCGACGCCCGCCTGCACAACCTCCAGATCCTGCACGAAACCTACGAACCCGGTGCCGATACCGGCGAGGAACTGCTCGAACATCCGGCCAACGAGGGCGGAATCGTCATTGCCGGCGAACTCGAGATAACCGTGGGCGACAAGGTTTCCGTGCTGAAGGCCGGCGACTCGTTCCTGTTCGATTCACGCCAGCCCCACCGCTTCCGCAACATCAGCGACCGTCCCGCGATTGTCGTATCCGCGTGCACCCCGCCTTACCTTTAACGACGGACTGACGTTCATATAGTAGATAAGGCTATCCCAGCGTTCGCATCTGAATTGTCCATGTAGAATTTGCCTGGCCGTACGAAATGGAAGGCAAGGAAATAGCAGTCCGGAATCGCCAGCACACGTCAGATCGGCTCGATCCAATATTGGTCTCGCTGTTCTTCGTTGAACATCTTCACTTCCTCAAAGGCGGTCGAACTGCGCTTTAGCTAAATCCGTAAATGCCTTTGCCAAGGCGCTTTGGTGGTCCAGATCAAGTGTTAAGTTCTAGCATGAACTTGGACTTGGGTTTTGACGACGCGAATGGCAACGCAGGCAGCCGGGATTGGTAATGACAAGGTAAATCTCGGGGACGGTGGCATGTATCCTAGTGAGCTGTGCGGTCATTCGGTATTGTGGAAGACCCGCCACTACTCGATGAGCATCTGGGCCTCGCGTAGCGAGTGGAAGATCTCTCAGCTCAGCATTCGCCGCGGAACTTGCCGTTGATGCTCTCGCGATAGCCGTCCTCCCACTGACCTCCCGGCTCGATAAAAATCGTCTTCACAGCTATTCGCACACGGTATCAGCAATAAACTCCGGGCCATTATTGCGGGAACAAATTTGTTCGAGCGGTCCATGCCGCAGGAACATCTTGCCGAAGACAGGCAGGGCGTCCTAACTGTTGAGCTTGCGCCTGACGTGGATGGTCAGGTTCTTACGGTTGAACTCGTCGATTATGCTGAGTATGCGGAAGGCCTTCCCGTCATGGGTGCGATCCATGATGAAGTCGTAGGCCCCAGACAAGGTCTGGTGCATCAGTCTCAGCCGGTTAGGCGGCAAAATCCCGAGAAAGCAGTCTAAAAGCGTAGCGGATTTGAGTTTGATGTGGAGATCTGCGGCAGCGCTCCTCCGCTATCATTGATCTTCAAGCAATGAAATCAAAAAGTTACAAGGAACAGGGGTTTCAATGACTGTGAGACATCTCGCACTGATGTACGCGGAGATGCCATGGCCTGTACTCCCTACCTTTCACGGCGCGAAGGGCGCTTCTATCTGCAGGTGCGCCTGAGCCCGCTCGTTGCCCGGCTCTTGGGCCGGCAGTTCTATAGAGTCTCGTTGAGAACCAACGACTATCGTCAGGCCTGTGCCAGACTTACAGAATGCATCGGCTGGGTCCACCGGATGAACGACAGGATGCGCCTTGGCTCCGGAAACCTTGCTGCTACAACCGCGTCTCGACGTATTCCATCACCAGCCCGAACGCGTCTTGGGCGGTGAGAGTCGTGTTTTTCTGGGCTTTCTCGACCCAGAGGCCATCGACCATCGCTACCGTCTGGCGGGCGAGCATCTCGGCTTCCTCGCGGCTTTTAAGCTTCACGAATTCATGAAGGAGATTCTGCCTGAAACGCCGCCTGTTGACATGCTCCAGGCGCGCCAACTCGCCGGCATGCGGCGCCTGGGCCCAGAAATGCAGCCAGGTTATGCAGATATCGGTGCGGAAGATGCCGGGATGGAAATTGCTGCGCAGGATCGCGGCAAGCCTTTCGGCGGGTGAATCCGCATCGTTCAGGCTGGTGACCATTTTCCGGCGGATATCGCGCAACAGACTGCGCATGGCTTCCTCGAGGAGGTTCTGTTTTCCGCCGAAATAGTAATGGATATTGCCCGTGGAAAGCCCCGCATCGGCGCAGATGCGCGCGACGGTCGTATCCTGATAGCCGTATTTGTGGATGCAATTCAGCGTCGCATCCACGATCTTCTGCCTTCGGTCGGCATCTATTGGCTTTCGTCCCATCTCGTCACCGATTCGCGTTTCCCGTCATCCGGTATTGCTGTCCAGGAGCTCGAAACCAAGAGCTAAAGGCCAAGCGCCTGCCTGCGGCTCCGGTTCAGGCACTGGAGTATACGATCCGTCGTGATCGCGACCAGCGCGATCGATACGCCCGCGACGAGCCCCAATCCGCTGTCAGCCTTGCCCAGGGCGACATAGACCTGCTGGCCGAGACCGCGCGTTCCCACGAGCGCGGCGATGACCAGCATCGACAGGGCGCAGATCACGGTCTGGTTCAAGCCCAGCATGATCTCCGGCACCGCCTGGGGCATCTTCACCCACCAAAGAAGCTGACGCCCGGTACAACCCGACGCGCGGCCCGCCTCGACACAGGCCGCCGGCACCGAACGCAGGCCATGTTCCGTATAACGGATCGCCGGAACGAGCGCATAGGCGATCACGACGATCAGCGCTGTAAATTCGCCAACCTGAAACAACATCAGGAAGGGTATCAGATAGACGAATTGCGGCATGGTCTGGAGCGTGTCGTTGACCGGACGGACGGCCTTGGAGACCCAGTCCGTCTCCGCCGCAATCGTTCCGATCGCCATGCCGAGCGGAAAAGCGATCAGGATGGCCGCGCCGCACAGCGCCGCCGAAAACATGGCCGGCTCCCAGAGACCGTTGAGGAGAATGAAGACCATGGTTCCAAGCGCAAGCGCGGCAATCGCCGGCCCGCCCGCCGCGTAGGCCATGATGGCCGTCGCGCCGATGAACACCGGCCACGGAATGCCCGAGGTTCCGTAGTAGAACAGGACCCCGCAAATGGCGACGATGATCGCGCCGGCGCGCGATCCCAGACCGAGCGCCGCTAGGCAGCCGACGGCGACCAGACCCGCATAGGCGATGCGCAGCGCCGGCGTGAACTCGACGCCCCAACTGAACGGACTGACCGCCTGATCCAGACCGATGCGCAACGGAAGCAGAAAGAAGAACAGGCCTGCACGCTTCACGTTTTCCAGCGTTCCCGATGTCGCGGCGATAACCGTGTCGAGCGCGGCGGAAATATCGCCGCCGATGTCCCAGACCCAGGCGCGCGGAAAGTGATGAAGCGTTTCGACCGTCAGCGAGAGCGGCAGCACGGCCGCGAGAACCGCCAGGGCGGCCAGCAGATGCGGATGCCGGAAAATGCCGTCACGAGAACCGCCGTCGGGCGCGGCGTCCGTTTCGGCGAATCCCAGGCTGATGCGGTCGATCAGCATCGCCATGAGGGCGATGACAAGGCCGGCGATCAGACTTGGGCCGAATTGCGCCTTGCGCATCGTGTTCAACACCGCCCAGCCGACATCGTCGGAGCCACCGATGATCGCGGAGATGATGACCATGGAGAGCGCCGCCATGGTGGTCTGGTTCATGCCGATCTTCATCTGCGGCAGCGCTGCCGGGATCTGGGTCCACCACAGCAACTGACGCCGGTTGCAGCCGCAGATCAGCCCCGCTTCCGTGACCTCGGGCGGCACCCTCTGCAAACCGAGTATCGTGTTGCGAACCATCGGCGGGATGGAAAAGATCATGCTGGCGATGAGGCCGACAACCGGACCGAACCCGAACAACAGCAGGATCGGGATGAGGTAGGCGAAGGCCGGAAGCGTCTGCATCACGTCGAGCACGGGCTGCGTGAGCGAATTCAGCCATGCGTGCCGGTAGCACAGAATGCCGATTTGGGCGCCGATAACGACCGAGAGCGGGACCGCCGCGCCGACAAGGGCGAGCGTATTCATGGAGCGCTCCCAATAGCCCGTCACCAGCATATAGACGAGCGACACCGCCATGAAGGCCGCCAGGGACAGCCCGCCGGCGCGGTGCGCAACGATCACGAACAGGCAGAACGCGACCGGCCACGGTGTCCAGGCCAGAATGTCGCGTGTCATGTTCAGGAGAAACCCGAGGATCGCGCTGATCACGTGCAACGGACCGGACAACACCGGGACGAGCCAGTTCATTGCGACGTTGACGGGCCCGGCGATCCCGTAAGTCCAATCCTTCGGAAAATTGCCGATCCACTCCCTGGTATCCGCCTGCTGAAAGCAGATCACGCAGGCCGCGAGACATACACCCCAGAACGCCCACGCCCGCCACCTCGACAAATCGGTCGGAACCTCGCTCACCCGCGACCTGCCCCGACCGCGCCGCGAACCGTCAGGCCCTCGCGGGCATCACGCGTGAACTCCTCGACATAGGCATTGGCCGGATTGTCGAGGATCTCGCGCGGCGTGCCGATCTGGACGATCTCGCCGCCCTTCATGATCGCGATCCGGTCCGCCAGGCGCACGGCCTCGGAAATGTCATGGGTCACGAAGATGATGGTCTTATGCAGCGCCGATTGCAGATGGAGAAACTGGTTCTGCATCTGCCGCCGGATCAGCGGGTCGAGCGCCGAAAAGGGTTCGTCGAGGAACCAGATATCGGGGTCGCCGGCCAGCGACCGCGCAATGCCGACGCGCTGTTGCTGACCGCCGGAAAGCTGGCGCGGATAGGCGTTCTCGCGTCCGTCCAGTTCGACCAGGCGCATCATGTCGCGCGCGCGCTCGTTGCGCTCGGCGGGATCGATGCCGCGCACCCTGAGCGGAAAGGCAATGTTCTCCAGAACCGTCAGATGCGGCATCAGGCCGAAATTCTGGAACACCATCCCCATCTTGTGGCGACGGAAATCGATCAGCTCGCGAGGCGATTTGGCGGTGAAGTCCTCGCCATCAATCAGGATCTCACCCGCCGTCGGCTCGACGAGGCGGGAAAGGCACCGCAACGCCGTGGACTTTCCGGAGCCGGACAATCCCATGATGATGAAGATCTCGCCCCGCACCACGTCGAAACTGATGCCGGCGCAGGCCGACAGGCCGTAAAGGCTGGCGACGCGCTCCATCACGGCGGCCGCATCTCCGGAACCGGCGCCGGACCGGGTAGCCTCGACCGCCTCGCGCGGACCGTAGGTCTTCCAGAGGCGCCGGCAAGACAATTTGACGCTGGCGTTCATGATGTCCGTGACACTCCCTCACATGCGGGCCTGACCGGCCGCGGCTCCATCCGCGACCGGTCGGTGCCGCGATGCTATTGCTTCATGGCCGCGTCGATCCATCCCTGCCAGCGCGCCTGGTTGGCGTCCATCCAGGCGGCGAGCACGCTGTCCATGTCCTTGCCTTCGGAATCGATGTCGCGCATCCAGGCGATCTCGTCCTTGTTGGTGATCGTCAACTGCTCCAGCAGGCGATAGGCCGCCGGCCATTCGTCCTTCATGCCGACCCAGGCGAGTTTCATGATTTCACCGCGCTGCCAGTCGCAGTCATAGACGGCGTCGGGATTGATGCCCACCTTCGGGTCGTCGTAGCAGCCATCCTGATAAGGCGGCAGGGCGACGGGCGTAAGGTCGGCGACGGCGTGCACCCAGTGCGGCGACCAGAACATCACCAGCAACGGACGGTTGGCCTTCTCGGCGCCGGTGATCTCGGCGACAAGCGCGCCCTCGCTGCCCGCCGGGATCGAGACCAACGGCAAATCCAGCGCCTTGATGCGATCGACATTGGTCGTTCCCCAATCGGCCGGATAGTCGAGCAGGCGTCCCTTCGGATAGGTCTCGGCAACCGCCAGCGACTGGGCGCAATCCTTAAGGGCCTTCCAGTCGGGAAGCCCGGGGCAAGCCTCGCCCGCCGCCTTGTTGTAGTACCAGGTCTCGACAGGATCGAGGCCGAGCGCGCCGATCTTCACCACTTTGCCGGACGCCATCGCCTTCGGATAATGCTCGCCGGTGTTGGAGCTCCAGACTTCCAGCGAAGCGGTGATCGACCCGTCGGGAATGGCGAGGAACTGCGTGTAGGTGCCGGACGTCACATATTCGACGTTGTAGCCCATCTTCTCCAGCAGCATGCCGGCGACCTTGGTCACGGCCTGCTCGCCCGTCCATTCCAACATGGCCAGCTTGATGGGGGCGCTGCTTTCCGGCACGCTCGACGCGGCCATGCCCGGCGTCGTCCCGAGCGCCACCGTCAGCGCTGTCGCAAGTCCAAGAATTCGGCGTTTCATCGCATTGCTCCTTTTCGTTTTCCGTCGGTTCTGAAGGTCGTCCATTTTTCCGCAGTTTCAGTTCACTCGCCGTTCCGGCTCGCCGGTGTGGGAATAGACCGGTACGGATTCAGGCGGGAGCGCGCTCCTGCCGCGTATGGAATCGGCGATTTTCTCGGCGATCATGATGGTCGGCGCGTTGGTGTTGCCGCTGACGATGTCGGGCATGATCGAAGCATCGACCACGCGCAGCCCGTCGACCCCGCGCACGCGGCCGGCATCGTCGACGACGGCATTCGCGTCCATGCCCATCCGACAGGTTCCCACCGGGTGATAGGCGCTTTCGACGCGCCGCCGGACGAAGGCGTCGATTTCATCGTCGTCTGTGACATGCGCGCCCGGCTGCAACTCCCTGCCCCGATAGGGATCGAAAGCCGGCTGGCCGAAGATGGTCCGGGTCAGGCGGATGCCGGCCCGGAATTCCGCCCGGTCCTCCTCCGCCTCCAGATAGTTGAACAGTATCCCCGGCGCGGCAAGCGGGTCGCGGCTCTTGAGCCGGACATGCCCGCGGCTTCTCGGCCGCATCGGCCCGACATGAGCCTGGAAACCATGGGAGCTGACCGGGTTCTTGCCGTCATAATCCACCGCGATCGGCAGAAAGTGAAATTGCAGGTCCGGATGCGCGGACCGGTCGGAGATCCGCGCGAAGCCGCCGGTCTCGAACTGGCAGGAAGCGCCCGGCCCGCTCCGCCGGAGCAACCACTCGACGCCGACCCTGAGGCGACCGAAAGGGCGCGTCAGCGGGTAGATCGATACAGGCTGGGTACATTCATGCTGCACATAGACTTCGAGGTGATCCTGCAGGTTCCGCCCGACTTCGCGGGCGTTGACGCGGACCTCGACCCCGGCCTCGCGCAGATGGTCGGCCGGCCCGATCCCGGACAGCATCAGCAATTGCGGAGAATTGACCGTGCCGCCGGAAAGGATGACCTCGCGACGCGCGGCCGCCCGCCGGCTGTCGCGCCCGACCACGAAGTCGACGCCCGTGACCCGTCGCCCCTCGAACCGCAGTCCGGTCGCCCGCGCGTTGGTGACGACCTGGAGATTCTGACGCGCCAGCGCCGGGCGCAGGAACGCGCGCGCCGTGCTCTCGCGCGCGCCACCGCGGATCGTCATGTCCATCGGTCCGACGCCTTCCTGGCGAAAGCCGTTCTGGTCGTCGCTGTGGCCGAGCCCCGCCTGTCGGCCGGCGGCAAGCCAGGCCTGATGCAGCGGATTGCCCATCGCCTCGCGGTGAACCGCAAGCGGCCCGCCCTCGGCATGATAGGCGTCCGCGCCGAGTTCGCGGTCTTCCGACCGCTTGAAATAGGGAAGCACGCCGGCGTAGCCCCAGCCCTTCAGCCCGTAGGAGGCCCAGCGATCATAATCGCAGGCATGACCACGGACATAGGCCATGCCGTTGATGGCCGAACTGCCGCCCAGAACGCGGCCGCGCGGACAATACATCCGTCGCCCGTCGAGATAGGGCTCCGGCTCGCTCCAGTAGGCCCAGTTGAAGCGTGTGCCCGCCAGCGGATAGGCCAGCGCCGCCGGCATCGAAAGGAAGATCGAGCGATCCTTGCCGCCCGCCTCCAGCAACAGGACCGTGGATTTGCCGTCCTTGCTCAAACGATTGGCCAGGACGCAACCAGCGGACCCGGCGCCGACGATGATGTAGTCAAACTCCACCCGGTTCTGTTCCCCGTTTCATCCGTCTCGCGGCTTCACGCAAACGCATCGGCCAGATCGCCGGTGCGCACGAACACGCTCTTCAGTTGCGTGTAATGATCGATGACGGCCTGCCCGTTTTCCCGTCCGAGGCCGGAGGCCTTGTAGCCGCCGAACGGCATCGAAATGGGCAGGTCCTGATAGGAGTTGATCCAGCAGGTGCCGGCCTGGAGATTGGCCACGACCCGGTGGGCGCGGGAGATGTCCCGCGTGAACACGCCGGCGGCCAGACCGAAAGGCGTCGCGTTGGCCCGGGACACCGCTTCGTCTTCGGTATCGAATGGCAGCACGGACATGACCGGGCCGAAAATCTCCTCGCGGACATGCGCCATGCCGTCTTTGGAGTCGGCGAAAACCGTTGGCTCGACGAAATAGCCGCCCGCCAGAGCAGGATCGGCGGGTCTGCCGCCACCGCAGACCAGCCGGGCGCCGGAGGCCTTCGCCGCATCGATATAGGACATGACCTTTTCGAAATGCTCGGCGGAAATCAGGGCGCCGACCCGGGTTTCGGGATCCATCGGCATGCCGACGCGCAACGCTCGCGTTCGCGCGGCCAACCGTTCGAGGAAGGGTTCGTAGAGGCTCCGCTGGACAAAAACCCGCGTCCCGTTGGCGCAGATTTCGCCCTGCGTCAGGAAATTGGCCAGCATCGCGGCGCGGACCGCGACTTCCACATCCGTATCGTCGAAAATGATCAGCGGCGATTTCCCGCCGAGTTCGAGCGTAACCTCTTTCAGGGTCGACGCCGCGCCTGCCATGACCTTCTTGCCCGTCGAGGCTTCACCGGTGAGCGACACCTTGCCGATATCGGGATGCGCGGTGAGCATCGCGCCGACACGGCCGTCGCCCTGCACCACGTTGAACACGCCGTCCGGGACACCTGCCTCGGTGTAGATTTCCGCCAGCTTCGGGGTGCTCAGCGGCGTCACTTCCGATGGCTTGAACACCATCGCGTTTCCGCAGGCGAACGCCGGCGCCGACTTCCACATCGCGATCTGGATCGGATAGTTCCACGCTCCTATCCCGGCGCAAACCCCGATCGGCTCGCGGCGCGTATAGGCGAAATTCTCTCCGTAATTGAAGAATTCGCCGCTGATCGAGGGGGACACGCCGGCATAATACTCGATGCAGTCCACGCCGGTGACGATGTCGACGGTCTCGGCCTCCCGGATCGGCTTTCCGGTGTCCAGAACCTCCAGCTCCGCCAGTTCCCGATTGCGCTCGCGCAGGATGGCGGCGGCGCGCATCAATATGCGGGCACGTTCCTCGGCCGCCATCGCCGCCCAGACCTTCTGGCCGCGAATGGCGGATGCCACGGCTTCGTCCACGTCGGCCCCGGACGCCTGCTGGACCTTACAGATCACATCGCCGGTGGCCGGATTGAGCGTTTCAAATGTTTCACCCGACGTGGCATCCACATATTGTCCGTCGATATACAGCTTCTGAACCGCCAGTCCGCTCATCGCCGTTTCCCCAAGGCATCGTTTTCCGAAGGGCCCCGCGCCCGTCCGCGACGGCAACTTCGCAATTCTTGCACGTTTATGCAAACTTTTTCTTGCACATCTGTGCAATGCCAATATCGTGCCTCTCGACAGCGGCTCCGGACACGGGGCCGGACGCCCACATCACAGCGAAACAGGAACGGATCACATGCGCATAGCGTTTATCGGACTGGGCACCATGGGTGGCGCAGCCTCCCTGAACCTGATCAGGGGAGGCCACGAACTGACCGTGTGCGACCTCGACCGGGAGCGCGCGCAGGAACACATCGCGCTGGGCGCGACATGGGCTGACAGTCCCGCCGAAGCCGTGAAAAGCGCGGATGTCATCTACACGATGGTCTTCGGCCCGAAACAGATCGAGGCGGTCCTTCGCGGCGACAAGGGTATCCTCTCCGCGATCGGGCCGGGCCAGGTCTGGATCGACATGACGACCAACGAGCCGGAACTCGCCAAGGCGCTGGCCCGCGACATCGAGGCCAGGGGCGCCCGGGCGATCGACGCGCCCGTCACGGGCGCGGTGGACGGCGCCCGCAACGGCAACATGACGCAATTTGCCGGCGGAGACGAAGCAGTCGTCGAACGGCTGCGCCCAATGATGGAGCTGTTGGGACCAGTCCACTACATGGGCCCGAACGGAACGGGCTGTATCACCAAACTCGCCAGCAATCAGCTATGGGCTATTCATGCCACCGCCATGGGCGAAGCGCTCGTCATGGCCGTAAAATCCGGTGTCAATCTTCCGCAGGCATGGGAAGCGCTGAAGATCGGCGCAGCGGAGAGCTGGTGCATGCATCATGACGCGCCATCGGTATTCCAGGGCCATTACGATCCTTCCTTCACGCTGGACCTCTGCATGAAGGACTTGGGACTTATCGTCGGCGCCTGCGACGCCGCGGGAACCGAAGCCAGCGTCACCCGGCTCGTCCATGAGCGGTTCCGCAAAGCACAGCGGACCTATGGCGGAGACAAGGGCGAACTGCATGTCGTCAAGCTGGAAGAAGATGCCGCCGGTGTGTCCCTGCGCATGGACGGCGACTGGGTTCCTCACTGGGAAAAATAGGCGAGGTCGGATTGTCCGTCTTCAGGGGTTTTGAGCAGTTCGGCAGCCTGATCTAGTGGAGGCTCTGGCCCATCAGGTTTTTCATTTTAGGCGGCTGCTTTACGATGCAGCAAGCGCCGTTGGTTGATGGTCTCGCGTTTGATCCTTTCCCTTATCTGCAGGATGGTCTGGCCGTGTCCGAAGTAGACGTCGGCCGGTGTGAGATTGCCGAGGCTCTCGTGGTAGCGCCGGTGGTTGTAATGATCGACGAAAGCGCCGATCCGCGCTTCGAGGGCACCGGGCAGGAAGTAGTTTTCGAGCAGGATGCGGTTCTTCAACGTCTGGTGCCATCGCTCGATCTTTCCCTGGGTCTGCGGATGGCACGGCGAACCCCGGGTGTGTTTCATCCCAATGCCGGAGAGCCAATCGGCCAGTTCGCCGGCGACGTAACATGGGCCATTGTCGGAGAGCAGCCGGGGACGCTGCATGACCCTGGCATTGTCGCAACCCGATGCCTGCAGCGCCATGGTCACCGTATCGGTGACATCACCGGCCTTCATCGTGGTACACAGCTTCCAGGCGATGATGTAGCGCGAGTAATCGTCGAGGATGGTCGACAGATAGAACCAGCCCCAGCCGATGACCTTCAGATAGGTGAAGTCGGTCTGCCAGAGCTGGTTGGGTGCCGTCGTCTTGTCATGGAACTCGTCGGCAGCCTTGATGACGATGAAGGCCGGGCTGGTGATCAGATCTCGCGCCTTGAGCAGGCGGTAGACCGAGGATTCCGAGACGAAGTAGCCTCGCGTGTCGGTGAACGTCACAGCCAGTTCGCGTGGTAACAGCTCCGGCTCATCGAGGGCAAGGTCGATGACCTTCTCTCGGATGTCGTCGGGAATGCGGTTCCAGACCCGCTTGGGCTGAGGCTTGCGGTCTTCCAGCGCATCGACGCCGCCGGTCAGGAAGCGGTCATACCCGTTGCCGGCAGGCGATGCGAAGCATCGCCGAGAGGGGCGATTGAAGGTGGCGCGCGGAATGCCGAGCTTGTCCAGCGTTCGCTTGGCCGGAAGATGCGACTTCTCGACGAGCCCGGAGATCTCCAGCTTTTCGGATGCAGGGTATCTCATTCGTCGTCGCCCCCATCTGTCACCCGGCAGGTGAATGCTTGGCATTCACCGAGAGGGTGCGATCATGCTTTTTTTGAGCAGCCGCAGTTCCAGCGCCTGTTCGGCGACGACCTCTTTCAGATCGTGGGCTTCGCGGCGCAGATGCTTGACCTCATCGCTGGTGGCTGCACGCGCCGTGTCCCCGGCCGACCGCTTCTTGCCAGCCTCCAGGAACTCCTTCGACCAGTTGTAATAGAGGCTCTCGGCTATGCCTTCACGCCGGCACAGCGCGGCGATCGACTCCTCGCCGCGCAAGCCTTCCAGCACGATGCGGATCTTCTCTTCCGCCGAATACTGTTTGCGGGTGGCGCGGCGGATGTCCTTGATGACTTTCTCCGCCGGCTCTTTCTGTGTCCCGGATTTCTGTCTCATCTTCGCTCCTTGAAGGGCTACGATGAGCCAGAAATCCTCCTCTATCCGTTAAGCCGAAATTGTCTCATTGGCGCTGAACCCGGACAATTAGGAAGTGAATCACTCCGAAAACATCTCGCGATGTCCTCTATGCGTAAAACCTAGAAAACGAGATCTGCGCCGCCTTATGCCTTGCCGACGGTCTGTCGTTGCGTACCCAGGCCCTCGATACCGAGCGCAATGACTTCGCCGCCCTTAAGATAGACCTGCGGCTTCTGTCCCATACCGACGCCCGGCGGAGTTCCCGTCGAGATGATGTCGCCGGGCTGCAGGCTCATGAAGCGGCTGACATAGCTCACGAGATGGGCAACGCCGAAGACCATCGTTTCCGTCGAACCGTCCTGGTAGCGGTGGCCGTCGACTTCCAGCCACATCTTCAGCTTCTGCGGATCGGCCACCTCGTCGCGTGTGACCAACCACGGACCGATCGGGCCGAAGGTGTCGCAGCCCTTGCCCTTGTCCCAGGTCCCGCCGCGCTCGATCTGGAATTCGCGCTCCGAGACGTCGTTGACGACGCAATAGCCGGCCACGTGGTCGAGGGCGTCCGCCTTGTCGATATAGGCGCCGCCCTTGCCGATCACGACGCCAAGTTCGACTTCCCAGTCGGTCTTCACGGAACCGCGCGGAATCAGCACGCCGTCGTTCGGCCCGCATATCGCGCTGGTCGCCTTCATGAAGATGACGGGCTCCTTCGGCACTTCCGCGCCCGTCTCGGCAGCATGATCTGAATAGTTCAGTCCGATGCAGATGAACTTGCCGACTTGCCCGACGCACGGCCCGATCCGACCTTCGTCGAGGACCGGCAATGCAGAAGGATCGAGCGCGGCAATCTTATCCAGGGTCTCCGGCAGCAAGGTGTCGCCAGCAATATCGGCGACGACCGAAGACAGATCGTGTGCCTTGCCCTCGGCATCGAGAATTGCGGGTTTTTCCATTCCGAACTTGCCGACGCGGAGAAGTTTCATGATGTCTTGTCCTTGCAGAGAGTGAAGTCAGGCAGCGGCCGTCCGGTCACCGTGAAAGACGTAGTCCTTGATGGAAGCCGGTTTCATCTCGATCGAGAAACCGGGTGCCGAAGGCGGCATATAGGCCGCGTTGCGGATGACACAGGGATCGAGAAAATGTTCGTGCAGGTGATCGACATATTCGATCACCCTTCCCTCCATCGTCGCGGACACGGCGACGTAGTCGATCATCGAAAGGTGCTGGACGTATTCGCACAGGCCGACGCCGCCGGCATGCGGCCAGACCGGCAAGCCAAATTTCGCCGCCATCAGCAGGACACCGAGAACCTCGTTCAGGCCGCCCATCCGGCAGGCGTCAATCTGCACGATGTCGATCGCGCCGCCAGCGATCATCTGCTTGAAGACGATCCGGTTCTGGCACATTTCGCCCGTCGCCACCTTGACCGGCGCGACCGCCTCGCGAATGCGCCGGTGGCCGGCGATGTCGTCGGGGCTGGTCGGTTCCTCGATGAAGTAAGGCTTCGCAAAGGAAAGTCTCTTCACCCAGTCGGCCGCTTCGCCGACCTCCCACACCTGGTTGGCGTCGATCATCAGGAACCGGTCCGGCCCCAGCTCCTCGCGCGCGATCGTCAGGCGGCGGATGTCGTCGTCGAGATCGCGCCCGACCTTGAGTTTCACATGGGTATATCCCGCATCGACGGCCTCGCGGCACAGCCGGCGCAGCTTCTCGTCGGAATAGCCGAGCCAGCCCGCGGATGTCGTGTAGCAGGGATAGCCGGTCGCCTCGAGTTTGGCGATACGCTCCGTCTTGCCGGCCTCCGCGCGCCGAAGGATGTCGAGCGCTTCGTCGCGCGTGATCGCGTCGGTGAGGTAGCGGAAATCGACGATGTCGACGATCTCCTCGGGGTTCATCTCAGCGACCAGGCGCCAGACCGGCTTGCCCGCCTGTTTTGCCAGCAGGTCCCAGACGGCATTGACCACGGCTCCGGTCGCGAGATGCATCGCGCCCTTCTCCGGACCGATCCAGCGCAACTGGCTGTCCGACGTCACGTGGCGCCAGAACCGGCCGGGATTTTCGCGAATCCAGTCGAGGTCCAGGCCGACGACCAGATGGCGCAGCGCTTCTATCGCGGCGCAACAGATCTCGTTGCCCCGCCCGATGGTGAAGGTCAGACCGTGACCTTCGAGGTTCGGCGAGTCAGTGGACAGAACCACATAGGCGGCCGAATAGTCCGGATCAGGATTCATCGCATCCGAACCATCGAGGCTCTGCGATGTCGGGAAGCGGAGATCGTAGCTTTTGAGGCCGGTGATTTCGGTCACAATATCCGTCCTTGAAAGGTCTTCAGATCGTCCAGCCGCCGTCGATGGCGTAGGCCTGACCGGTCGTGTAGGTGGCGTTGGCAAGGTGTAGCGCGAGATCGGCGATCTCCTCCGGCGTGCCGATACGGCCCATCGGCTGGCGCGCGATGAAAGCCGCGCGCGCGGTCTCGTAGTCGCCCTGGGCGCGCATACGGTCCTGCAGCGACGGGCTTTCGACCGTGCCGGGGCAGATCGCGTTGCATCGGATCCCCTGCCCCACGTAATCGGCGGCGACGGCCTTGGTCAGGCCGATCACGGCGGCCTTGGTCGTGCCGTAGGCGAACCGGTTCGGTACGCCTTTCATCGAGCTTGCGACCGAAGCCATGTTGATGATCGCGCCGCCGCCGCGCTCCAGCATGGCCGGCAATACGGCACGGATGGTGCGGATCATCGAGCGGACGTTGAGATCGACCGCGAAGTCGAATTCCTCGTCCTTCATCTCCAGGATCGACCCGGCATGCACGAAACCCGCGCCGTTGAAGAGCACGTCGACGGGACCAGCCGCATCCACGGCTCTGGCGATATCCGCCGCGTCGAGGACGTCGAGACGACGTGTCATGATGCCGGATGTGCCATCGAGTTCGCGGAGCACATCTTCGTTGATGTCGGTCGCGACGACCTTGCCGCCGGCTGCCGCGAAGGCCAGCGCGGTCGCACGGCCGATTCCCTGTGCCGCCGCTGTCACGAGGACGGTCTTTCCCTTGACCCAGTCTGTCATTCTGCCTCCGTTCGGCGCGGCTCAGGCCGGCTTGTTCCTGCGTTCAACGATGTAGATGTGGTCCGCGACCATGACGACGTCGCCATGCTGGTTGATGACCTCTGTGCGTTCGAAAACCCTGCCCATGTCCGCCCGCTTCGGATCGTCTTCCTTGGAGGCGATCATGGCGCGCGTATGTATCGTGTCGCCGATGAATACCGGCTTGATGAAGCGCAACCGGTCATAGCCGTAGGAAAACGCCACAGGATTGATGACGCTTGCCGTCAGCCCGACGCCGATGGAAAACACCATCGTCCCGTGTGCGATGCGCTGGCCGAAAGGCTGGGTCTTCATGAACTCCGCATCCATGTGATGCGGAAAGAAATCGCCCGTGTGCCCGGCATGCACGACAAAATCGGTTTCGGTGATCGTGCGCCCGTAAGTGACGCGCTCGGAACCGATTTCATAATCTTCGAAATAGGTCGTCTTTTCCATTGTCACGGTCTCGGCTGTAGCGGTGTCGCCGGCGACGCCGTGGATTGGTAGGCGGCCTCGACGAGCGCCATGGTGTTCCACGCGTCCTCGACGGAACTGACGAGTTCGGTGTCCTCGCCGGATACAAAGCGCTGAAGATTGGCCATTCGGCCGACGAAGGCATCCGGGAACCACGCCCCCTTCAGGGGAACCGCGATCCAGTCGTCCCCGCCCTTCGGATGGATTTCCAGAATATCTGGTTCGCCGCGCGGATAATCCAGATTGACCCCGAGTTGCAGATAGGCGGCCCCCTCCGTGCCGCAGACACGGAATTCGCATGCCTGGTATTTGCGGCCGAAATCGTGATCGTGATTGATCGACAGGGCGCAGCGAACCTGATCGCCGTAATCGAGAATGGCGCTGGTTCGCGTCTGCGCCACGTCATGTGACGGATGGCCGATCGACTTCGCGTGCACGCCATCCGGGTCACCGAGGATCTGGCGGATCAGATCGAGATAGTGGATCGAGTGCATCGCGATCTCGATGCGCGGCAGCCCCTTCAGGAACGGCCACAACTGCCATGGCGTCGCCAGCGCCAGCCAAGCGTCGAAATCGACGACATCCCCAAGCCATCCCTTGGCGATCGCATCCTTCAGCGCCAGCATCATCGGCGCGAAGCGCAACTGGAAATTGACTGCCGCCCTGAGGTTCCTGCTTCGGCATATCGCGAGGATTTCGGTGGCACCCTGGAGGTCGCTGCCCATCGGCTTCTGGATCAGCGCCGCAGCGCCTCCGGGCAGCATGCGCAAAACGTCGGCATGCGCCTTCGGCGGCGTGGCGAGATCGAAAATGGCGTCCGGCACCGCCACCGCCTCCTCGGCCGAGGCGAAGGCTTGCACGCCCCACTCGCCTGCCAGTTTCCGCGCCTTCTCCCGATCGGGATCATAAAGCCCGGCGACGGGAAAACCGGCCTTTCGATAGGCCGGGAAATGGGCGTCGCCGACGATCGAACCGGCGCCGAACGTGACGATCGGGCGCGGACTGGACGGCATTGGCCATTCCTGGTTCAGCGCGGTCGGGTCGAAATGCTCAGTCATGATGGAAGACCTCCTCCATCATCGCCCACCACTCGCCGTCCTTTCGGGTCTCGAACGGCTCCTGGCATGGCATGCAGACGTCCCACCATTCCTGCGTCTTCGGATCGGCCGCCATCTTCGCCGCATCCGCCGCAAAGTCCGTGCCGTGATATTCCCAATAGCCGAACAGCAGGTTTTCCGGCTCTTTCAGGAAGATCGTGTAGTTCTTGATGTTGCACTTCGAAATCATGTCGAGGATCTCGGGCCAGACCGCGGCGTGCAGGCGCTTGTATTCGGCGATTTTCTCCGGCTTCAAGCCGATCACCATTCCCATTCGCTGCATGGCTCAGCCCTCCCCTGCCGTGATCGTCGTCGTGAATTCCGGAATGCTTTTGGCGCGCACCGCGTCCCAGTCCCAATCGATGCCGATACCCGGTTCGGACGGCGCGAGCGCATGGCCGTCCTTAATCGTCATGCGGCTCGATGTCAGTTCGTCGAGTTGCGGGATGTATTCGACATATTTCCCGTTCGGCACGGCGCAGGTCAGACTGACATGCAGTTCCATCAGGAAATGCGGGCAAACGGGAATGTCGAAGGCTTCAGCCGCATGCGCGACCTTCAGCCAGGGCGTGACGCCGCCGATGCGCCCGACATCGACCTGCACGATCGAACAAGCCCCCTTCTGCATGTATTCGCGGAAATGACGGATCGAATAAAGCGACTCGCCGACGGCAACCGGCGTTGCGGTGGATCTGGACAGCCGGACGTGACCGTCGATATCGTCGGCGGGAAGCGGCTCCTCGAGCCAGGCGAGATCGAGATCGCGCAACCGTTCGGCGCGCCGGATCGCCTCGTCCACGGTGAAACACTGGTTGCAGTCAGTCATGATCTCGTAGCCGTCGCCGACGGCGGCGCGCACGGCGGACAGACGTTCGAAATCCTCCGAGCCGTGCGGCCGGCCGATCTTGACCTTCGAGCCGGTAAAGCCCTTCGCCTTCGCCTCCAGCGCGTCGTCGGCAAGCGCCTGCGTCTCGATATGCAGCCAGCCGCCCTCGGTGGTGTAAAGTGGACAGCGGTCCTTGGCGCCGCCCGCGAGTTTCCAGAGCGGCAGTCCCTGCTTGCGGGCGCGCAGGTCCCACAGCGCGGTATCGATGGCGGCAAGCGCGATCGAGGTGATCGCCCCGATCGTCGTCGCATGGGTGGCGAATTCCAGCTCGTGCCAGATCGCCTCGATAATGTCGGCGTCACGTCCGATCAGGCGAGGCACCAGATGGTCGGCAAGAAGCCGCATGACAGAGGAGCCGCCGGTGCCAATCGTGTAGCTGTAGCCTGTGCCGGTCGCCCCGTCGGAATCGGTGATCGTGACAATCGGGGTTTCCTGGCTGACAAAACTCTGGATCGCATCGGTGCGCTTGACCTTCGGAACGAGGTCGACCATGCGAAGTTCGACTTTTTCGATACGCGCCACTGGATCACCTCCTCAACGTCTTTTCCGTCGCGGCGTCGAACAGGTGCGCCTGGCTGAGGTCGAAGCTGAGATCGATCTTCTCGCCGGGTTGGAGCGCTTTCGGGTTGAGCATGCGCGCAATCCAGTCGTCGCCGGCGAATTCGACGAAGACCAGCGTCTCGTTGCCCAGCGGCTCGGTGATCGTGACCGGCACCGAGGCCGTGTGCACGTCGGCGGCTTCGCCCGAATGAATACCGTGCCCCGCCGGATAAAGGTCGTCGGGACGCAGGCCGAACACCACCTTCTGGCCCGCCGTCACGCTGTCGCGGAACTCCGCCGGCAGAGGCAGTGTGTCGCCATTGCCGAAAACCAGTTTTCCGTCATCCACCGTGGCCTCGCGCAGATTCATCGTCGGCGAACCGATGAAGCCGGCGACGAAGCGGGTTGCCGGACGCCGGAACACTTCGTCCGGCGTACCGACCTGTTCGATATGCCCGTCGCGCATGATGACGATCCGGTCGGACAGCGTCATCGCCTCGACCTGGTCATGCGTGACGTAGATCACCGTCGACTGGACCTGGGCATGCAGTTTCTTGATCTCCGTGCGCATCTGCATGCGCAGCTTCGCGTCGAGATTGGAGAGCGGTTCGTCGAACAGGAACACGTCCGGCTTGCGTACGATCGCGCGGCCCATCGCCACGCGCTGGCGCTGCCCTCCCGACAGTTGCGACGGCCGGCGCTCCAGCAGTTCTCCCAGCCCGAGGGTGCGCGCCGCGTCCGCGACGGCCGCATCGATCTCGGCCTGCGACCGCCCGGCGATCTTCAGCGAAAAGCCCATGTTTTCGGCCACCGTCATATGCGGATAGAGCGCGTAGGACTGGAACACCATGGAGATGTTGCGCTGTCGCGGCGGCAGTTCGTTGACCACGCGGTCGCCGATATGGATCTCGCCGCCGGTGATGTCTTCGAGGCCGGCGATCATGCGCAGCGACGTCGACTTTCCGCAGCCCGACGGGCCGACAAGCGCAACGAATTCACGGTCCTTCACGTCGAGATTGATCGAATGCACGACTTCCAGGTTGCCGTATTTCTTGACCAGGTTTTTGAGCGAAACGGTAGCCATGACTATCCCTTGACCGCGCCGGACGTGAGCCCGGAGACGAGGTGTTTCTGGACGATGAATGTGAGGGTGAGCGCCGGGATGATCATCACGACCGCCAGCGCGCACATGCCGCGCCAGTCGATGGTGAATTCCGCCGTGTAGTCGAGCAGACCGACCGGAAGCGTCTTCGAATTCGTCGACCGCGTGAGCTGCGAAGCCAGCGCGAACTCGTTCCAGGAAATCAGAAAGGCGAATATGCCGGCCGACGCGATGCCAGGCCGCGCCAGCGGGAACTCGACCTGCCAGAACGCCTGCCAGCGCGTGCAGCCGTCGATCTGGGCCGCTTCCGCCAGGTCGCGCGGGACCTGCCGGAAGAAACCGTCGATCAGCCAGACCGTGAACGGCACGTTGAGCGCGACATAGGCGAGGATCAGCCCCAAATGGGTATCGATGATGCCGAGGCGCGCATAGACGAAGAACAGCGGCAACGACAATGCGATACCCGGCACGGTGCGCGTCAGCATGAAGCCCAGGAAGATCGCCGATTTGCCCCGGAACCGGTAGCGCGCGAAGGCGTATCCGCCGGCCATGCCGACGGCCAGCGCGATCACCGTCGAGGTGACCGATATGATCAGCGAATTGCGGAAATATTCGAGCACGGGAATACCGCCCTGGCCGACGCCGGAGAACATGGCGACATAGGCGTCCAGGGAGATGTTGCGGGGAATCCAGACCGGTGGTTTCGCCATGATCTCGACCGTCGGCCGCAGCGACGACAGCACGATCCAGAGCCCGGGCAGACAGATGATCGCCATGGCTAGGAAAAGTCCGAACATGTGGCCTGCCTTGAGCAGGCCGCGCTTCAGGCGATGAATGGCATTCTCGTCCATCGCTACCACTCCGCACCGATCTGCTGGCGCGCCTTGGCGAGCTGGCGGAAGAACATCACGGTGAACAGGATCGACAGCAGGATCGCGACATAGGCCATGGCGTTGGCTAGCCCCATGCGCGCATCCGAATAGGCGGTCCGCGAGATCAGAGTCCACAGGATCTCGGTGCGCTTGGCCGGGCCGCCGTCAGTCATGATCTTGACGATGTCGTAGGCGCGCGCGATGTCGAGCGACCGGATCGTCATCGCGATGAACGCGAACGGCATCACGAACGGCCATGTCACGTAGCGAAAACTCTGCAACGGCGTGCAGCCGTCGACCTTGGCCGCCTCGAGCGGCTCGCGCGGCATCGCCATCAGGCCGGCAAGAATGAAAATCGCGAAGACGGATGTCGACGACCAGATCTCGGCAATCAGAATCGACGTAAAGGCAAGCTGGCCGTCAATGAGCCAGGGGATCGCCCTGTCGGTCAGGCCGAGCGACTGCAGCGCGTTGTTCACGATGCCGACATTGTCGTTGAACATGAACTTGAACTGGAACCCGACAAGGATCGGCGAGAACATCATCGGAAACATCATGATCGTGCGCAGCAGCCGCTGGCCGCGCGTCGCCTTTTCCACGAGCAGCGCCAGCAGGAGGCCGAGCACCATTTCGAGGTTCAAGGCGACCGTAAGCAGCAGGACCGTGCGACCGAAGGCGATCCAGAACTCCTTGTCGGTAAACAGGCGCTGATAGTTGCGGAAACCGATGAAAGTGTAGATCGAATCCGGCCGGGTCAGCCGGAACGGCGTGAAACTGGAATAAAGCGATAGCAGCAGCGGCAGGATCACCACGGCCGCCAGCACGATGACGGCAGGCAGCAGCAAGAGCACGTGCGGCGCGGGCTTCCACCCTCTCATCGTTTCCTCGTCTCGGTTCGCATGATGGTCAGGGTACCGGCAAGTGTCGACTGCACGACCGCCGGGTCAAGAGAAAAGGGCGCGGCCGGGCCGCGCCCCTCCGGGAGGAGCGTCAGAGCTCTCCGGCATCCTCGAGGATCGCCGTGGCCTTGGCCGCGGCATCGTCAAGCGCCTGCTGAGAGGTCTTGTCGCCGAGGATGGCGGCCTGCAGTTCCGGATACACCGCGTTCGAGATCTCGATCCACGACGGCGATTGGGGAACCGGATAGGCGCCCTTCGCCGCTTCCTGGAAGGCCTGCAGGACTTCCTTGCGGTACGGATCGTCCTTCGCCTGCTCGATCACCCAGTCCCATACCGCAGTGCGGGTCGGGAGCGGACCGGCAGCGGCTTCCAGCTTCTGGCTGTCCTCGTTGGTCAGGAACCAGACGAGCGAAGCGGCCGCTTCCTTGTTGGCGCAACTCTCCGTCACCGAGAAACCGTGGTGACCGGACCAGCCGGTGCGGGCGCCCGACGATCCCTTCGGGGGCGGAGCGACGCCGACATTGCCGGCGACCTTGGAGGAGTTCGGGTCGTTGAAGAACCCCGCCCAGCCCGGCCAGTCCAGATTGAGGGCGACCGTTCCGGAGGCGAAGCCCTGGCCAAGATCATCCCACAGATAGTTGGTGGTGCCGGCCGGAACCGCCTTGGCCTTGTAGAGATCGACGAACCAGTTAAGTGCTTCTACGCCTGCAGCGGAATTGAAGGCGGGGCGGCCGTCTGCATCGAGATATTCGCCGCCATCGGCGCGCAGCATTTCATAGAAGCGGCCGTTGATCGCCTCTTCCTTGCCCGCGAACTGGGTACCGTAGAAGTCCGGCGGATTGGCGAAGAACTTCGCCTGGTCGGACACCTGTTGCCACGTATCCGGCGGAGCCAGGTCATAGCCGTATTTTTCCTTGAACGCCGCCTTCTTGGCATCGTCCTCGTAAAGGCTCTTCTGGTAATAAAGCGCCGATACGTCGAACTGCGCGCGCGGCAGCATCACAAGCTTGCCGTCGAGCGTCGACGCCTGGATGTTTGCTTGCACGAACGCGTCGATCTCTTCCTTCGGCAGCAGCTTGGACAGGTCTGTGTAAATGCCCGGGTACTGCGGCGCGAAGGACGAGTGGTTCGACCCGACGCACCAATTGACCGCGCCGACCGCGATGTCCGACTTGATCTCCTTATCGAGATCGAAGTGGTTCTTCTTGGAAATGACGTTGACCGTTGCGCCGGTCGCCGCTTCCCACTCCGCGATGCGCGAATAGAGGTTTTCATATTGCTGACCGCCGATCAGCTTGGCGTCGATGGTGACGCCTTCGAACTTGCCGGGCAGATCCTGGGCAAGCGCCGTGCCGCCAGCGACCAATGCAAGGACTCCGGCAGACACGCCGGCCAATAGCTTGTTCATGAGCCTCCTCCCGAGACGTTTGAGCATGATGGGCGAAACGCCCCAAACCCTCACAGATGAGTGGTTCATTCATATACAAACACTTTCTTCATTGGCGGTCAAGGGATTGTTTGATTGTTATTTGGAGTCTTTATGCGTATATGAATGACAGAATTCACGGAGAAAAGCATGGACTCGGAAGAAGACCGCTACAGGGCGCCAGCTCTCGACAAGGGGCTCGACATCCTCGAGCTCCTCGCCGAAATCGACGGCGGTCTCACCCAGGCGGAAATCGCAAAGCGGCTCGGGCGCAGCCCGAACGAATTCTACCGCATGCTCGATCGT
Source organism: Oricola nitratireducens (assembly GCF_014904745.1). Classification (GTDB taxonomy): domain Bacteria; phylum Pseudomonadota; class Alphaproteobacteria; order Rhizobiales; family Rhizobiaceae; genus Oricola; species Oricola nitratireducens. The sequence goes on along the minus strand of NZ_JACZCS010000008.1, from coordinate 315,620 downwards.
CTCGTGCGGCGCGGCTACGTCACCCGCATAGACGGCGACCGGTTTTCGCTGACACTGAAGCTGTTCGGCCTTGCGCAACTGCACGCGCCGGTCCGCCGTCTCGTCTCCTATGCCACGCCGTTCATGCGCGAACTGGCGGAGGAAACCCGCCAGGCGAACCAGCTCGCCGTGTTCGATCGCGGATCGGTGGTGGTCGTGGCCCAGCAGGAAGCGCCCGGCTATTGGGGTATTTCGATCCGCGTGGGCTCGCATATCAGCCTGTATGACACCGGCTCGGGCCACGTCTTGCTCGCCTTCCGTTCGCAGGAAGAGCGCCTGATGATGATCAACGAATATTCGAGCAGTACAGAACATCCGACGATGGCGCGCGAATTCTTCGACCGCCTCGACCAGATCCGCGAGCGCGGCTACGAAATGATGCCGAGCGCGCAAACGGCCGGCGTGTACAACCTTTCGGCACCTGTCCTCGGGCCTGACGGACGCGCGATTGCAGCCCTGACGGTTCCCTACATCACGCTCGTCAACGTGCCGCAGGCGCCGGACATCACCGAAACGCTGGAGATGCTGGCGAAGACATCGCAACAACTGTCCGAACTGGCCGGCGCGGAAGTCAAAAAGCGCGCCTGAATTCTTATTTGAATAAATTATTTCCCTGTGGAAATATGCGGAAAGTCGAGCCTGCGAGGAGGAAGCAGCATGATTGTCGACACCCATCTGCATGTCATCGACCTTTCGGCGCTGGACTATCCGTGGCTGTCCGGCGTCGAGGCGCTCAACAGGACATGGTCCTACGACGCCTATGAACTGGAAGCACGGCGCGCGGGAATAGCGCGGACTTTACATATGGAAGTCGACGTCGCGCCGGCGCAAATCGAGGACGAAACCGGTTATGTCGCAACGCTTGCCGGCCGGCCCGACAGCCTGATCGCCGGCGCTATTGCGTCATGCCGCCCCGAGGAAAAGGACTTTCCGGCCTATCTCGAACGGCAGCGCGCCAATCCGCTGGTCAAGGGATTCCGCCGCGTACTCCACGTCATGCCCGACGAACTTTCCGAACGACCGCTGTTTCGCGAGAACATGGCGCGCCTGTCCGGCACCGGCCTGACCTTCGATCTCTGCGTCCTGCCGAACCAGTTGCCCAAGGCGATCGCGCTTGCCGATCTCGCGCCGGACATCACCTTCATCCTGGATCACTGTGGCGTCCCCGACATCAAGGGCGACGCGCGCCAGCCGTGGGGCGACCACATCGCCGCGCTTGCGGAGCGCCCCAACGTGATCGCCAAGATCTCCGGCGTCGTCGCCTATGCCGATCCGGAAACCTGGATCGCGGAAACCCTGCGTCCCTGGGTCGAATACACGATCACGTCCTTCGGTTGGGATCGCGTCGTATGGGGCAGCGACTGGCCGGTCTGCACGCTCGGCGGTGGACTGATGGCCTGGGCCGCCGCCACCCACGCATTGCTGGACGGAACCAGCGAGGACGAACGCCGAAAGCTGCTGTCCGCAAACGCGAAGCGGATCTGGCGCCTCTGATCCGTTTCAGCGGAAGCTTTTCGCAAACATCGCATTGAGCTCCGCGACGACGGTTTGCGCCCCCTCGCCCACCAGGAGGCCGGAGTTCAGACGCTCCGACGCCTGCGCCTGGAACGCCATATATCCGCGGTGGCGGGGCCGGATCCAGGAACCGTCCAGCGTTTTGCGGGTCTTGCGGTAGAAATCGTTGGTTACGGCATTCACTGTCTCGTCGTTCCATCCGTCGGCATGGCCCGGCTGGCCACCGGCCGCGGCGAAGGGACCGCACTGTACCTCGCTGCTGGCGATCCAGTAGGCGAAGTCGACCGCTGCGTCCGCATGGGCGGAAAATGCCGAGACCGCGATGCCCGTGCCACCAAGCGCCGAACCGACGGGGCCATGCTTTCCCACTGCGGGAATGTCGGCGAAGGACAGGCGTTTTGGGCGGAACCCCTCGAGGCCGTAGCTGACATAGCCGTAGATCAGCGGCACGCAGGCAATATCGCTGTTTTCACTGCTCATGCGCTCGAACGCCGCGATCGGGTCCATCGCGTAGCAGTCTTCCGGCACATGGCGCATCAGGGCGGCGATCAACTCGTAAACCGCAACACCGGCCTCGCGGTCGATCAGGCGTCCGGGCCCGGTCGTCGCGCACGGCGTGCCGAGATTCGCGGCCAGGGTGAAGAACGTCATCAGCGAATGCGGCGGCCGCATCGGGATCAGCACTTTGCCGTCAGCGGCGAGCGCCAGCACTTCCTCGAACCGTTCCGGCGCATGATCGAGAAGGTCCGGCCGCCACGCCTGAACCTGCGCCGCCGCGTCGATCGGAAACGCCCATTGATGTCCGTCCCAGTTATAGCTGCCATAGGAGCCGCCGACGCTGCCGGCCGCGAGCGCGAAACGCTCCTGTTCCCGGCCCGGGTTATCCAGCGACGCCAGACAGGACTGCGCCGTGATCTCGCCGACATGCGGATGATCGATGACGATAAGATCATAGGCGCGGGCGAGGTCCTCGACGGGGAACGATTCGAAATCCTGCAGCGAACGCTTGTCCCAGTCGATCACGAAGCCGGTCTTCTCCTCCCAGATCCGGGAGCAGGCCACCATTGGATCGTAGCCACGCGGATGGCTCCACGTCATTCCCTTCAGCCGCGGCATGCTCAAAGCCCGAACTCTTCAGAAATCGCGGCGGTGTGTTCGCCAACGCGCGGCGCAGCGCGTGTACCCTTCGGGCGTTCGCCATCGAAGCGGACGGGCGAACTCGTCGTCAGGATGGAAACATCGTCCTCGCGTGTCACCCGCTGCAACATGTCCAGAATGCTAAAGCCTTCGCTGTCCATCAGGCCGTCCCAGTCAAGCACTGGCGAGCACCAGATGTCGGCGGGCTCGAACACGGCCATCCACTCCTCGACCGTCCGTTCGGCGATCGCGCCGGCGATCAGCTTCTTGATCTCGTCGCGTTTGGTGAACCAGCTTTTCGGGTCGTCGGAATAGGGTGCCAGTGAATCGAGCTGCATCAGCTCCCGCAGCCGCGGAATCGGCGTCATGGCGATGGCGATGAAACCATCCTTCGCTTCGTAAACGCCGTATGGCGCGGACAGATAGGCATGGGCGCTGCGGAATCCCGACCGTTTCGGCATCCGGCGTCCGTCGTTGAGATAGGTCGTCAGGACCTCGAACTGGAAATCGACCAGCGCCTCGAGCAGGCTCGTCTGGACGTGGCTCCCCTTGCCCGTGACACCGCGCTTCACAAGCCCTGCGAGAAGCCCCTGAGCCAGAGCCGCGCCAGCGAACATGTCGCCGACCGCGAGCCCCATGGGCACCGGGCCGTCGCCGTCGTCGCCGCTCAGCCACATGACGCCGGAGCGAGCCTGGGCGAGAAGGTCCTGGCCCGGGCGCTTCACCCACGGCCCTTCCTCGCCATAGCCGCTGATCGAGCCGTAGACGATCCCCGGGTTGATCATGCGCGCGGCCTCGTAGTCGAGACCCAGCCGCTCGATCACGCCGGGCCGGAAATTTTGCACCAGCACGTCCACCTTTGCGATCAATCGCCTCAGTTTCGCAAGGTCCGCCTCGTCCTTCAGGTCGATCGCGAGGCTTTCCTTGCCGCGGTTGATCGCGTGGAAGATCGTCGAATCCCCGCCGATCTCGGTGTCGCTCAGATACAGGCTGCGCGAAAGGTCGCCGGCGCCGGGACGCTCGATCTTGATGACGCGCGCGCCCAGATCCTGCAGGCGAAGGGTGGCGTACGGGCCGGAGAGAAACTGACTCATGTCGAGCACGACCAGCCCGGCAAGCGGCAAGTCCGATGTGGAAGTCATGATGTTCCGGATTCGGTGAGGCCTTCGAAGTCGGCCGGATTGCGGTATTTAACGGTCTGCAGGTGTTCGCAGTAGAGGACGAGTTCCCCCTCGCCTTTGAACACCTCGTAGCTGGCGCGGGTCAGTCCCATCTCCTCGTAGCGCGGCTTCTTGTCGAAATTCGTGCGCACCGTGTAGATCGTGTCGCCGATAAACACCGGTTTGATGAACCGCAGCTTGTCATAGCCATAGGAAAAGGCGTTGACGCAGTTCGTCGCCACCAGCCCGAGTCCGGCCGAAAACACGAATGCGCCGGCGACGAGCCGCCGCCCGAACATCCCTTCCTTCTCGGCGAACATCTGGTCCTGCACATAGGGATGGATGTCGACGACGAGCGTGTTGAAAAGGTGGCTCTCTCCTTCCGCGATCGTCCGCCGCAACGACCTGATCCGGTGGCCGGGCTGCCAATCCTCGTAGAACCAGTTCTCTGAATTCCACACCGGCAGATCAGCATGCTCGCGCGGCATGTCCTGCGGATGCGTGCTGGCGACCCCGACGGTGGGTGCGAACGACGACCCCATGATTCCTCCTAAAATTCCTATGTGAATAATATATTCACATATGGATCATGATGACAAGAGGCGGACCATATGCGCGACGGTGTGATCGTGGGCGTCGTGATCGCCGACAAGGTGCAGCGCGTGCAGGACATTGTTACAACCATCCCGGCGCTTCTGTTCCAGCCCGCGGAGGCGCGTGACTTCTACACGAATGATGACGCCTCGCCGCGCCTTGCGCTTCAGCTCTATAATGAAAGTCTCGAAGACCTTGAGGCCGCCATCGCGGCCGATGGCGCGCTTCAACCTCTGACGGATGCGGATATCTGGCGGATGCTCGGGCCCGTTAAGATCACGCGCCAGGTGATGTATGCACGGCCCTATCCGGTCCTGGACACCACCTAGTAACCCGATGGCGACGAGCCGCGCCGAGGCGTACACCGAATGCCAAACCGCATTGGCACAAGGTTCGCTGCCGCCGGACCATTAGGTTCGGCTAGCCCGTCAAACGGATACAAGCGGCTGCGCCGCCATCGTTTTCAGCTGTGCCGGAATCAACCTTTCTAACGGGATCGACGCGATCGAGAAGGAAAAGGGGCTGCCCGTCATTTCGAGCAACGGCGCCCTGTTGTGGGAAGCTTTGCGACTGACCGGGATTCGCCAACCGGTCGACGGTTTCAGCATGCTGCTGAAGGGAATCGACCGGCAAGGCACGCCTCTCCGATGAATTCGGCGCGAAAGACTCACGTGGGTGCTGTCAGACGAAACCGACCTGCCTCAAAGGCTGATCGTCCTGACAGCGCCGATCAATGAGATGACCAGAATCCGCTCACAGTGTTGATCGTGTTCACTCCGACATCCTCGACCGCATAGCCGCCTTCCATCAGGAAGAGAGTCGGCATCTCGAGGCCGGCAATGTCCTGCCCGATCGTAACGAAGTCGCCGGACGTCAGCTTGAAGAAGCTGATGGGATCCTTTTCGAACGTGTCCACGCCAAGCGACACGATCAAGAGACCTGGCTTGTAGCGATTGATCTCGTCGAGTGCCGAGGAGAGCGCGGCCCGCCACTCGGCAAAACCCGTGCCGGGCGGGAGCGGATAGTTGAAGTTGTGCCCTTCGCCGGCCCCTTCCCCTTTCTCTTCGGCAAATCCGAGGAAATGCGGAAAGGCGTGCTGGGGGTCGCCATGAATGGAATGGAACTGCACGTCGGCGCGGTCGTAGAAGATCTGCTGCGTTCCGTTGCCGTGGTGAAAGTCGACATCCAGAATGGCGACACGCTCGATTCCCTGATCGCGGGCCTGTTGAGCAACCACGGCCGCATTGTTGAAGAAACAATAGCCGCCAAACTGGTCCATCGCAGCATGATGCCCGGGCGGGCGGCAAAGCCCGAATGCGGCGCGTTCGCCGTCCATGACAGCCGCCAGCGCAGTCAGCGCGACATCCTTCGAGGCGACCGCCGCTTCCCAGGTTCCTTCGCTCAGAGAGGTCTCGCCCGCGAGTGCATAGTAGCCGAGGCGTGCGTCGAAATGCTCGGGAACGATGTCCGAGCGCATCCGCCGCGCCGGCCAGACATTCGGAACCGCTTCGCCGGCATAACCGAGTGCTTTCCAGTCCGACCAGGCCCTTTCCAGGAACTCGATATAGGCCTTGTCGTGAACCGCGAGCACAGGATCGATGCCGAACTCCTTGGGCGGGAGGATCTCGCCGAACTTGCGCTTGTCGATCTCGGCGAGGATGTAGTCCATGCGTTCGGGGCATTCGAAAGGCGGCCGCAGTTCTCCACCATAGAGTTCGGTCTTTGCCTGGCGTTTCCTGTGCAGGTCGGAATAGATGATCTTCATGCGGGGTCCTTGGATGTGGAAGCCTCGGGCCCGGGTTTGCGCGACAGCCCTGTAGCGCGCTGCAAGCGCTCAAGGCTCCCGGCCAGTCCCTTCGGCAGAAAGAGTACGAACAGAATGAGGGCGAGGCCGAGCACGATCGCCCGGGCGTCGCCCAGTTCCTTTGTAATTTCAACGACGGTCATGATGGCGGCGGCACCGATGAGCGGCCCCCAGGTGGAACCAAGGCCGCCCACGATCACCATCGCCAGCACGAACATCAGGCTCGAAAACTCGAACAGGCTTGGCCCGGCGAACCGGAAGTGCCCGGCATAGACCGCGCCCGCCAGACCGGTCAGGAAGGCCGAGATGCCGAAGGCGATCAGCTGGATCTTCCGGCGGTTGATGCCCCGGCTGCCGGCATATCCGACATTGTCGCGGATGGCGCGGAATCCAAGCCCGAGACGACCGTGTATCACGACGACGAGCGCAAAAATGGTGAAGGCGAAAACCGCCCAGACGACGTAGTAGTTACCGAGAATCCAGTCCGCTTTCAAAAGCGGCCGGAAGCCGAAATCCTCGAACCGCGAAAACCCGCGAGCGCCGCCGAAAAGCTGAAGGCAACTTCCTCCCACCTGGCGGAAACACGCCGTGTCCGTGACGATCAGAATGTGGATCATTTCCGCGATCGCGTAAGTGAGCAGCGCCACATAGGCGCCGGACAAACGCAGGCACGCCGCGCCTATGATCAGCGCCAGCAGCGTCGCCGCGAGCGCCGCGACCGGAATGGCAAGCCAGATAGACAGGCCCGCGAACTGCGTGGCGACGGCGACGCCATAGGCACCCGTCGCAAAGAACAGCATTTGCGCCAGCGAGAAGACACCCGCATGGCCCATCAGCAGGTTCCAGTTCGCGGCAACGATCGACCAGATCAGAAAAATGATGACTTCGCCGAGGAAGTACCGCTCAGTCACAAAGAGCGGCAGGACAGCGAATGCGAGCGCGATCAGTGCCGCAACGAGCAGATGCCGGCGAAGATTGTTGTTGCCCATCAAAGCCGCACCACCCTCTCGCGCCCGAAGAGCCCCTGCGGCCGCCAGACAAGCACCAGGATCACCAGGAGCAGCATCACCGGAAAGCCGAAGCGCACGCCAAACTCGAACTGGACCGTCGCCTCCAGGAGCCCGAGCGCGAATGCGCATATGCCTGCGCCCCAGACATTGCCGAGCCCGGCGACAACGCAGATCACGAAGGCCTTGAGCAACGGATCGCCGCCCATCTGCGGCGACAGAGTTGTCAGCGACGAGATCATCAATCCCGCGGCGCCCGCCAGAGCTCCGGCAAGGCCCATGACCTGCAGGTAGACGCGCGTCGTGCGAACTCCCATGAGCTCCGCGGCTTCGCGATTCATGGCGGTCGCCCTGATCGTCATGCCGAATCGCGTCCTGAGGAGCAGGAAGGCAATCGCCGAGATCAGAACCAGCGCGACCGCCACGATCACCACCGATTGCAGGGTAATGGCCACACCCGCGAGGCGGATCGTTCCTTCCACCTTGACCGGCTGGGTAAAGGGATAGGCGCCGAAGATCTTGAGAAGAACGTCCTGCAACAGGATGGCGAGACCCGCCGTCGCCACCATGACATTCGTCTCGAAATTCGGCCCGGTCAGCATGAAACGGACGATCAGCAGATGGGTCAGAACGCCTATCAGCGCGCCCGCCGCCATGGCGATCAGAAGCCCGACCGGCAGGACCAGTCCGAGGTAACCGCTCAGGCTGAACGCCGCATAGGCACCGATCGTCATGAACAGGCCGTGGGCCATGTTGAACATGCCGAGTGTGCCGAAGATCAGCGCCAGCCCTACCGAAGCCAACGCATACATAGCGCCGAGTGTGAGGCCGGTAACGAGTATCTGGATCAAAATATCCATCAGTGCCCGCCCAGGTAAGTTGCCAAAATATCGCTTGAATTCACCGTCTCGGCGGCCGATCCGGACCACACGATGCGGCCGGCATCCATCAGGTAGATCGCGTCGGCGACGCCAAGCAGCCGGCTGGGATTTTCCTCGACCACGAGAATGGCCCGATCCGACTGAACCGCCTGCCTGAGCGCTTCGTAGATCTGTTCGATGACCAATGGCGCCAGGCCGAGGGACGGCTCGTCGACCATCAGCACCCGGCCTTCCGCCATTAGCCCGCGACCGATGCCTGCCATCCGCCGTTCGCCGCCGGAAAGGCTGCTCGCGGTCTGCCTGCGCCTTTCGGCCAGCCGCGGAAAGATCGTGAACACCTCGTCCAGCGTCTGCCTGACCGCCTTCTGGTCGTCGCGCAGATAAGCGCCCATGCGCAGGTTTTCCTCGACGGAGAGATCGCCGAAAAGCTGGTCGCCCTGCGGTATGTGCACGAGCCCGCGTCCGACGCGGTCGCAAACCGGGACGCGGCTCACATCCTCGCCATTCATCTCGATTTTGCCGCTGCGCAGCGGGATCGACCCGGAGAGCGTGCGCAGAAGGGTCGTCTTCCCGTGTCCGTTGGGCCCGATGAGCCCGGCAATCCGGCCCGCTACGAGCTCGACGGAAACGCCTTGCAGCACCGGACGGGCGTGATAGCCCGATACCAGATCGCGAGCCAGCAAAGGAGCCGTCATGGATGCGCCCCCCCGCCGGACGCAGCCGGTTCGATCACCGCCGACCCGAGATACACGGATCGGACAATGGGGTCATTTCCGATCTGCGACGGGGGACCGTCGAAAATGATACGGCCCTGATGCATGATGAGCGCGCGATCGGCGAGCGCAGTCAGAAACCGCATCACATGCTCGACGAAAATCATCGTCAGCCCGCCGGTTTTCAAGCCATCGATGAGATCGATGAATTCGTCCGTTTCGGACGGGGTAAGCCCGCCAACCGGTTCATCGAGAAGCAATATCTGCGGTTCGTTGACGAGCGCTGTGGCGATCATCAGTTTCTTGCGGACCAGAACCGGCACGTTTTCCACGATATCGTTGGCGAAATCCTGCAGCTTCAGCCTTTCAAGCGTCGACCAGGCCCGCTCCCGATCCTTCCGGCTGGAGAGGAAAAAACCGCTGGTCGACTGGCGGCCGAAAGCAACCGCAGCGAGAACGTTGTCGAATACGCTCAGCCCGTCGAAGCCCGAATTCAGCTGAAAGCTCCGCGCCATGCCCCTGTGCAGTATGCGATCGGCGGAAAGACCGGCAAGCGAATGCCCGGACAGTTCGACCGTTCCGGCGGTCGGAGCCTGCAATCCCGAGATCACGTCGAACAGGGTCGTTTTCCCGGCCCCGTTCGGTCCGCCGATCCCGATGGTTTCGCCGGGCGAAACATCGAGATCGACTCCATCGACCGCAGCCAGCGCGCCGAACCGCTTGGTGACCCCCCGGCATTTGAGAAGAGGCGTCACGGCGGATACCTGCATGGCGCTTGTACTCAAGCCTTCATCCAGGACGGCAGCTTGAACGCGCCGACATCGTAGGGCGAAGGCGCGATCAGGACCCCGCCAACTGCCTTGTCCTGGATCTGGCTGAAGATATGCGGCATGCCGAGCGACGGATCGTTCGTCTGCGACGGGTAGCAAAATGCGGACTGACCGTCGGGATTGATCCGCATCGTGCCCATCGGGCCACGATAGATCAGGTTGCGCAGGCGGTCGGCCACCATGCGGTTCCGGTCTTCCTCATATGGCTCGCCCGGACCGCCGGCGAGCGCCGCTGCGACGGCGTATGCATGGAGTGCCTGGTAAGTCTGGCCGCCGCCGTTGGGCGATGACGTGTCACCGAATTTTCCAACATATTTTTCGGCGAATCCGCTGCCGATTTCGTCTTGCAGCGCGCCGATGACGGTCGCGTAGATCACGCCCTCCGAGTTGACGCCCGCAATGTCGCGGAAGGCGGCAAGCGACGCACCGTATTGCATGTAGACGAGACTGTTGGTCGGCTGGCTCATGAACTGGTTCATGAACTGGGCCTGGTCGGCGGCGTAGAAATGCGTGACCGCGATGATGGCCGGTTCGTCAGCCCTCACCTTGGCGAGCGTCGGACCCCATTCCGAGATCGGCACGTTGACGCTTTCGAAGAGTGACACTTCCAGACCGTATTTGTCGGCGTTGTCCTTGATCGCGTTGGCGATATTGGTGGAATAGGTCCCGGGACCCGTGATGATCGCGATTTTGTTGTTCGGACGGGTGAACTCCCCGCGGTCTTCCAGGCCCTTCACGAAGTCGAGGAAGCCGATGCCGTAAAAGGTTTCCGGCGGATCATACTGGAAAATGCCCCAGTATTTTTCCGGATCCGACCGGACGAGTTCGTCATGCGCCACCACCGTATTGGAATGCATAGCGACAATGCCGGAATCGGCGGCCACGTCATGCAGGGCCGTGCCGGTTTCGAGGTTGTAACCCAGCACGAGAGCGCTGGCCTTGTCGCGGTCGATCAGGCGCTGCGCCGCCTGGATGACGACATCGTCTCCCTTGCTTTCGGTATCGACGAAGACGAGCTCGACCGGACGGCCGAGAATACCGCCCACCGCGTTGATTTCCTCGGCCGCCATTTCCAGACCGCGACGGAACTCGATCCCATCGGCCGCGACAATGCCCGTCAACGGCGCCGGGCATCCGATCTTCACGGGCTCGGAAGACTGCGCGCTCGCCGACTGGTTCAATCCCGCCAGCATGGCAGTCGACCCGGCAGAGATGCCCATGGTTTTCAGGAATTTGCGGCGCGAAGGCGCCTTCGGTTGACTGTCGCTCATGTTTGATCTCCCTGCGATCGATTCAGATTTGATAATTTGGTCACCGCGCCCTCGCCTTGCGGAAGGCTTGCGATGCGGCTTCGATTGCGTGCCGCTGATGGTCCTGAAGCTGCTGTCCGCCGTAACCGCGAATATGGATGTCGTACGGATCCGTCACGCCGCTCTCCGCGCCACTCAGCGCCTCGACGACCGCAAGGCCGCAAAAAGGCACGTGCATCGCGGAATAGCCGCCTTCGTGCGTGGCGACGATGCGTCCGCCGCAATGCGCCTCGGCAAAGGCAACGACCTGCCCGGCCATCCAGCCGTAGTCGCTCGACGAGAGCATCATGGTCCCGAGCGGGTCCATCGCCGATGCATCGTAGCCGGTCGGCAGAAAAATCATCTCTGGACCAAAATCCTCAAGCGCCGGCATCACCAGCGTCTCGAAGGCGTGCCTGTAGGCGCCGGAGCCGCTTCCCGGAGGCAGCGGAATGTTGAGATTGGCGCCGAGGCCGCTTCCGGAGCCCTTCTCGTCGATTGTGCCCGACCCGGGCGGAAACAGGTTTTCCTGATGAAGCGAAATGGTCAGGACATTCGGGTCGTCGAAGAAAACGGACTGGGTGCCGTTGCCGTGATGAACGTCCCAGTCGACTGTCGCGATCCTGCCGATGCCGCGTGCCTGCGCATGACGGATGCCGATCGCGGCATTGGCGAGCAGGCAGAACCCCATGGCCGTTTCCCGCTCGGCATGATGGCCCGGCGGGCGGCACAGGACATAGGCATTGTCCACGACGCCATCGATCACGGAATCCACGGCCGAGAGGACCGCTCCGGCGCCCAGCCGCGCAATCTGAAAGGCGCTTCGACCGCCGGGCGTCAGTGCGCCCATGTCGCCACCGCCGCCAGTGCACACGGCTTCGAGGTGATCGAGATGCGCCCGGGAATGGACGGACAGCAGGTCCGCATCTTCGGCAATTCGGGGCGGGATGTCGGTGAGTGCGTCATGAAGGCCGCAGACGTCGATCAGGTTCTTCAACCGCCGCTTCGTCTCTGCGTTTTCGAAGTGCTCGCCGGGTTGCACCGCCATGTCCGGTTCGAAGAAGCCGGCCCAGTTCTGTGTGTGGTGCCAGAGGCAAAGCTCGGGCGCTATCCACCCGGTTCGTCTCTGTGCTTTCGATGATTGATCTGCCACAAGCGGTTCCTTTTGGGATTTCAGAATGCCGTATCGCCAGAATTCGCCAATACCACCAGATTGGTATTTTTTTACAGTTTGAGGCGGTATAGAGGAGTAAAATGGTTACACCTGCTCGACGATACGAATTGATCGGGAAGATTGCCGTGGCCGACAAGATCGCCGACGCAATGCCCCCGCTCATCGAATTCGCCACGACAGAATTCGCGCCGCAAAGCGTGATCGTTCTCGTTTATCGGGACGGCCACCAGCCAGTCTCGATCATCCGCTGGATTCCCGACGATCCGCTCAGGCAGACGTTCGACGAGGATTATTTCAACCTCGGCTACCTGCTGGACCCATTCGCGCTGAAAGCGGCCGCCGAACCGTTCATGTCCGCGCATCGCATCTTCGAAATCGCACCCGACCGGTTCGAAAGCAGCGAATATTTCGCACGCTATTACCGCAAGACGGGAATGGTGGACGAACTAGGTGCGTTGTTCCGGATCGACGATACGACCGTTGCGCATCTTTCGTTGGGGCGAAACGCCGGCTATCCGAAATTCACCGCGCGCGAATCCCGCAAGTTCAAGATGCTCTCGGCAGCCCTCATGCCCAAGATCGCGCAGCTCGCGGCGGTCGATATCGCGCAACATATTGCGGCCGACTTCACGCAGCAAGGCACTGGGTCGTCGGCAAGCAATCTTGCCGAACTGTTCCGGGACCTGCACATGGACAAAAAGCGGCGCTTGAGCGGACGGGAGGCCGAAATCGCCGCCCTGATCACCCAGGGGCACTCAAGCCGTTCAATCTCGATCAATCTCGGAATCTCCATTCACACGGTGAAAGTGCACCGGCGAAACATCTACAAGAAGCTTGCGATATCGGCACAAAACGAGCTGTTCGGCCTTGCAATGCGCGCGAGCGACCAAAACAAAGAGCGGCAGTTCGTGTATGCGGACCGAAATGTTGCATCGCGTGGGCGGACGATCTGCTGAAGTCGGTGACCCTCATCTGACATGACCGTCGATTGAATGACGGATCTGAAACAGACAGCATCACCGCCAAGCGATGATCTCGGGGCTCGTCTTGAAATATTTAAACGGGCTGCGTTTCGTCATGCCCTGACGCCAGCCAGCGCCCTGCCCCTCCTCAACCCCGGTTTTTCCGACAAGCACCCTGTGCTTCCTAGTTCCGCGAAGACACCGTCATTGCGTCACGGCCCGCTCTTGAATTCGGGCATCAACCAACGTGGGCGGGAAACCTTCAGATCATGAAACCGCCGAAGAAGGCCGCCAATTCCGCGTGGGCGTCGAGCGGAAGCACATGGGCGATATACTGGTCCGGCCGGACAATGACCATGCAGCCCTTGTCCCGATCGATACCGCGCATGTCGAAGATATCGTTGCCGCTCTTCAGGTCGGCGCAGAACATCTTCTCGCGGTCGGTCAGGCCGTATTTGCCCTTCTTCGGCAGCAGCAGCGACGGCATCGCTTCGAGGTTCAGATCGCGGAAGCCCTGCTGGAACACGGCGCGGACGTCGATAGCGGAGTCGATGTCGGCCCCCTTGGCCGTGTATTTCTTCACCGGCGAGTCCGGTGACTGTTCCAGGAAGGTGCACAAACGGCGAATAGCGGAGTTTGCGCCCGCCGGTTCTTCCTTGGAGCCGAAGGCAAAGATGCGCCAGCGGCCGTCGACCTCAATCGTATGACCCAGATGCATCGGCTTGGCGTCGCCCAGACGGATTACCGGCGCGGAATGGAAGCGCGAGCCGATCTTGAAACCTTCGGCCAAATGCTGGTTCGTGGATTCACCGGTCAACACCGACGGCTCGTACACGGTCGCAACACCGGCTGTGTAACGGCCGAGCTGTTGGAAATGCTTCCTCACGTCCGCCGGATCGACCCCGTCCGGGTTTTCCGCCGATTTGATCGGCGCGCTCAGCATACGTGCCCACGCGCTGTCGAAGTCGATCAGATCCTGGGCGATCGCCTTGCGTTCGGCGGAGTACGTGTGCAGCAACTCGGGTCCGGAGCGGCCCTGGAGTACATAGGCGAGCTTCCAGCCGAGATTGAAGGTGTCCTGCATGGAAACGTTCATGCCCTGGCCCATCTTCGGGCTATGGGTATGGCAGGCATCACCGGCGATAAACACATGCGGCAGGCGGGTGGCAATCCCCTCTGCCGGCACGTCATCAAACTTGTCGCAGATGCGGTGCCCGATTTCATAGACCGACCACCAGGCGACCTCCTTCACGTCGAGCTTGAACGGGTTCATGATCCGGTTGGCAGCGTCGACAAGGTAGTCGAGAGTAATATTCTTGTTGGCGACGCGCTCGTCTTCGGCAAGCTTGTCGAGCTCCACATAAACACGGAACAGATAGCCGCCCTCGCGCGGAATGATCAGAATACTGCCCTCGCCGGCAGACTGGATCACCGATTTCATGCGAATGTCCGGGTAGTCGGTTTCGGCCAGAATATCCATCACGCCCCAGGCCTGGTGAGCCGCTTCGCCCTTGAGCGAACGACCGATGGAGGCACGAACGGCGCTGCGCGCACCGTCACAGCCGACCACATATTTCGCCTTGACCGTTTCGATCTGACCTGCGTGCGCGGCATTCGTACGCTCCAACTTGGCAGTCACCGGGTATTCGCCGGTGCCGACCTCTACGCTTTCCAACTTGCGGGAGTAATTGGGCTCCAACCGGTTCGGCGCATTGCGCATCACATCGAGGAAGTGGTCATGGACGCGCGCCTGGTTCAGCACCACATGCGGGAATTCCGACAGACCATCCTCAACGTCCTGGATGCGGTCATTGCGCGTGATTTTCGTCCGATCGGCCTCATCCGGCTTCCAGAAGGTGACCTCGGAGATCCAGCAGGCTTCCCTGGCGATCTTCTCCGCGAAGCCAAAGGCATTGAACATTTCCATGGTCCGGCAGGCGATACCGTCCGCCTGGCCATGGGTAAGCGCACCGTCCTTCTGTTCCACGATCCGGGTCTTGACGTCCGGGAACTTGGCGAGTTGGGCGGCGAGCGCGAGGCCTGCCGGGCCGCAGCCGACAATCAGCACATCGACCTCGCCGGGTAGCGCGTCGGTGTTCGCGAGCGCCATGGCGTCTTCAGTCCGACCGGAAATTTCCGGATCACCCGTCGTAAAGCCGTTCAGATGGAATTGCATGACCCTACTTCCTCTATTTGGTGCCCGCCTGCCGCTTCGGGCCGGGATTTGTCATTCCATTGCGGGCGCCTGGCCCGTTCTGCCCCTCGCGATTGACGCTTCTCTCGGCTACACAAGCCGGAGGCCGCCATCGTGCGGCGCGATAATTGATCAGTACACTGATAATCAGTATACTGTCAATATGATCCAAAACGCGGGAGAACCCGGTGAGAAACTTCGATGAAATGCCGGGACACCTGGCGCGCCGCTTCCAACAGATTGCAGTGGCCGTCTTTCACGGAGAGGTCGGCGAAGCAGGTTTCGACCTTACGCCTGTGCAATTCGCCGCGCTCTCAGCCATCGAGGCCAATCCCGGCCTTGACCAGGCGACGCTGGCCGGCCTGATCGCCTATGACCGCACCACCATCGGCGGCGTCGTGGACCGCCTCGTCCAGAAAGGCTTGGCCGAGCGCAACGCCAGCAGCACGGACCGCCGCGCCCGCGTGCTTCAAATCACAGATCAGGGGCGCGACACGCTCGAAAGGATCGATCCCGCCGTCGACGCCGCCCAGCACATGCTCGTCCGGGGCCTGACGGAGGATGAGGCAGAAACCCTGATGCATCTCCTTCGCAAGGCCATCGACGCCGGTAACGACCTCAGTCGCGCGCCGCAAAGGACAGCCTGGACGGCGGCTTCGCACGAGAGGATCAAACCCGCTAAATAGTTCCGCGCCGCATCGGCTGAGAATCCGAATTTTTCACGGGGCGCAGACGCTGTCTAATTTCTTCCATGGCTTTTCGCCCATCGAATCCGCCCGCAGTTTTCAACTCGAGACGACAACCTTGACCAAGCGCGATTGATCGCACGCCAACTCAGCGAACGGCCGCGCAAGAGTTTGCACCGTCAAACCCCGGCGAAGAAATTCGGCGAATGTGTTGGGGCGACCGGTAGAATTCGCCACCGACATGAGACCTTTTTATTCGTCCCGCAGAAGCCAGGGAATTCCTTTATCGATTCCTGAAATCCGGCGCCCGCTTGTTGATGAAGGCATCCATGCCTTCCTTCTGATCCTCGGTCGCGAACATCGAATAGAATACGCGCCGCTCGAACATCAGGCCCTCCGCCAGCGTTGTCTCGAAGGCGCGGTTGACCGCCTCCTTGGCCATCACCACAGACGGGCGACCGAATGAGGCGACAGCCTTCGCCGCGGCGAGCGCCTCGCTCATCAATTCGTCATGCGGCACCACCCGCGCCACGAGCCCGGCGCTTTCGGCTTCCGCCGCATCCATCATCCGGCCGGTCAGGATCAGATCCATCGCCTTGGCCTTGCCGACCGCCTTCGTCAGCCGCTGCGTGCCTCCCCAGCCCGGCATGACGCCGAGCTTGATTTCCGGCTGACCGAACTTCGCCTTCTCGGAGGCGATGACGATGTCGCACATCATCGCGATCTCGCATCCGCCACCGAGCGCAAAACCGTTGACCGCCGCGATCATCGGCGTGCGCGTGGCGGAGAAACGCTCCCATCCGGCCTGGATGTCGGCCAGGAACATGTCCATGTAGGACTTGTCCGCCATCTCCTTGATGTCCGCGCCGGCGACGAAGGCCTTGTCGCCTGCCCCGGTGATCAGGATGCAGCCGATGGTCTCGTCCGTGTCGAATGTCGCCGCCGCTTCGATGAGCCCGTTCATCACGTTGTGGTTGATCGCGTTCAGCGCCGCCGGCCGGTTGATCGTGATGATGCCGACGCCCTCGTCGATCGATATTTCGACTTCGCTCATGTGGTTCAGCCTCGCGCCGCGGTTTTCAGATATTCGATGATGCCGGAGAAGTCCTTGCCCGCCCCGCCTTCCTTCAGGAAGGTCGCGTAGAGCTGCATCGCATGTTCGCCCATCGGTGTCGCCTGCCCCGCATCCGAAGCCGCCTGCTGCGACAGGCCGAGATCCTTCAGCATCAGTTCGGCCGCGAAGCCCGGCTTGTAGTCGTTGTCGGCTGGGCTTTTCGGCCCGACGCCCGGCACCGGACAATATGTGTTAACCGACCAGCAGAAGCCCGACGACGTCGAGATCACGTCGAAGGCGGCCTGCGCAGACAGGCCGATCTTCTCGGCCAGCGCGAAGGCTTCGCAGGCGCCGATCATCGAGATCCCCAGCAGCATGTTGTTGCAGATCTTGGCCGACTGGCCCGCGCCGCCGTCGCCGCAATGGACCAGCTTGCCGCCCATGACGTCGAGAATCGGCGCCGCCTTGTCGAAAGCTTCCTCCGAGCCGCCGACCATGAAGGTCAGCGTACCCGCTATCGCGCCACCCGTTCCGCCGGAGACTGGCGCGTCGAGCGGCAGCAGCCCGGCCCTGCCCGCCATCTCATGCGCTTTCCTGGCGCTCGCGACATCGATGGTCGAACAGTCGATGATGACCGCGCCTTTTTTCGCCGCCGGAACGATGTCCTCGAACACCTTTAGAACAATCGACCCGTTCGGCAGCATCGTGACGATGAACTCCGCGTCCGCGACCGCCTCCGTCGCGCTTGCAGCGGCCGTCATGCCCTCGGCCTTGGCCTTGGCCACAGCATCGGCGACCGTGTCGAAAGCATGGATGTCGTGCCCCGCCTTTTTCAGGTTGATGGCCATCGGCAGACCCATGTTGCCGAGGCCGATGAATGCGATCCTGCTCATGCGGCTTCCTCCCTCAGAGTTTCAGTTCGTTGTCGCCCAGCGGCGCAAGCATGGCTTCGACCGTCTCGCGGCTGACGTCTTCCAGCCGCGCGATCCGCCATTTCGGATTGCGGTCCTTCTCGATGATCTGCGCCCTTATGCCTTCCACGAAATCACCGTCGGACATCGAGCGAAAGGTGAAGCGGTATTCGAGCGCCAGCACTTCCTCGATCGTCGCAAGCGATCGCCCGCGCCGGATCATCTCGAAAGTGCAGGCGACCGACAGCGGGCAGGCCTGGCGGATCATTTTCGCCGCCTTATGCGCGAATTCGGAAGGATCGCCCTCCAGCGATTGCAGGCAGGCAAGCGCAGTGTCGTGGCCGAAATGCCTGTCGATGATCTCGCGATGGCCGACAAGCGGCGCGTCGCCTGGCGCGCGGCCAAACGCGTCGAGCGCGACCGGATCAGCCGTTTCTTCCAGCGCCGCCTTCACGGTCGCCAAGTCGTCGCCCGCGACCAGCAGATCGGCGAAACCGGCAAGGATCGCGTCGGCGCCCGTCATGCGCCATCCCGTCATGCCGAGGAACTCGCCAAGATGACCCGGCGCATCGGCGAGTATGCGCGTGCCGCCGACATCCGGCACCAGTCCGATTCCGCATTCGGGCATCGCGATCATCGAGCGCTCGGTGACGATACGGTGCGAACCGTGCGCCGAGATGCCGACGCCGCCGCCCATGACGATCCCGTCCATCACCGCGACATAGGGGATGGCCGAATTGGCGACCTTTGCGTTCAGCCGGTACTCGTCGGCCCAGAACTTCCGGCCATAGGAAAAGTCGCCTGCCGCACCGGTCGCGTGCATGTGCGCGATGTCGCCGCCGGCGCAGAATGCCCGCTCGCCTTCGGCGTCGATGACGATCATGTCGACCGTGCGCTCCGCCTGCCAGCGGTCGAGCGCGGCCTCGATCGCCATCGCCATGTCGTAGGTCAGAGCGTTCAGCGCTTTCGGCCGCGTCAGCGTGATCCGGCCGCATCGGCCGAGCGTTCGGATGTCAATTTCTGCGCCATCCGTCACCGGTCACACCTCGGCGAGGAGATGCCGCGCGATGATGACCCGCATGATCTCGTTGGTGCCCTCGAGGATCTGGTGCACGCGCAGGTCGCGCACGATCTTTTCGACGCCGAAATCGGCGAGATAGCCGTAGCCGCCGTGAATCTGCAGCGCGTCGTTGGCGACCTTGAAAGCGGTGTCTGTGACGAAGCGCTTTGCCATGGCGCAATGCTTGCTGGCGTCCGGCGCACCGGCATCCAGCTTCGAGGCGGCCTGGTAAAGGAATATGCGCGCGGCCTGCAGCTCGGTTTCCATGTCGGCCAGCTTGAACTGCAGCGACTGGAAATCGGCGATCGGATTGCCGAAGGCCTTGCGCTCCTTGGCATAGCGAAGCGCCTTGTCGAGCGCCGACTGCGCCGCGCCCAGCGCACTTGCAGCGATGTTGAGCCGGCCGCCGTCGAGGCCGGCCATGGCGTATTTGAAACCCTTGCCCTCTTCGCCGAGCAGGTGATCGGCCGGGATCTTGCAGTCGTTGAACTGAACTTCCGCGGTTGGCTGGGCCTTCCAACCCATCTTGCGCTCGTTGGCGCCGAAGCAAAGCCCCGGCGTCCCGTTCTCGACCAACACCGCCGACACGCCTTTCGGGCCGTCGCCGCCGGTGCGCACCATGGCAAGATAGAGATCGGAAAACCCACCGCCCGAGATGAAGGCCTTGGTGCCGTTGAGCTTCCAGCCATTACCGTCGGCTTCGGCGCGCGTGCGCAGCGACGCCGCGTCGGACCCGGCCCCCGGCTCGGTCAGGCAGTAGGATGCGATCAGTTCCATCGAGCACAGTTTCGGCAGCCATGTCTGCCGCTGCTCCCCGGTGCCGAACCGGTCGATCATCCAGGCAACCATGTTGTGGATCGAGATGAAGGATCCGATCGACGGGCAGCCATGCGCCAGCGCCTCGAAGATCAACGCGGCGTCGAGCCGGCCAAGCCCGGATCCGCCAACATCCTCGCGGACATAGATGCCGGCGAGGCCGAGTTCGCCGACCGAACGCACGACGTCCTCGGGAAAGTGCCCCGTCTCGTCCCACTCAATCGCGTTCGACGCGAGATTGTCGTCGGCGAATGCGCGCGCCATCTCCTGGATGGCGCGCTGCTCCTCGCTCAAATCGAAATTCATCCTGCGATCTCCTCCAACCACCGGTAACTGGTCAAATTCCGCGTTCCCGGCCCGGTCAACTCATTGTCGGGATGACGAACTCGGCGCCGTCCTTGATACCAGAGGGCCAGCGCGAGGTAATCGTCTTCGTGCGCGTGTAGAAGCGGAAGGCATCGGGACCGTGCTGGTTGAGATCGCCGAAGCCCGACCGCTTCCACCCGCCGAATGTATAGTAAGCGAGCGGCACGGGGATCGGAACGTTGATGCCGACCATGCCGATATTGATCCGCGCGGCAAAATCGCGCGCTGCGTCGCCGTCGCGGGTGAAGATCGCGACGCCGTTGCCGTATTCGTGGCTCATCGCCAGATCGAGCCCTTCCTCGTAGGTCTTGGCGCGCACGACCGACAGCACCGGGCCGAAGATCTCTTCCTTGTAGATCGACATGTCCCTGGTGACGTTGTCGAACAGGCAGCCGCCGATGAAATAGCCGTTCTCGTAGCCCTGCATCGAGAAATCGCGCCCGTCGACAACGAGTTTCGCGCCTTCCTCGATACCCTTGTCGACATAACCCTTGACGCGCGCATGCGCATCCTTCGTCACCAGCGGTCCGAAATCGGCATCGTCGCCGGCGGTATAAGGCGCGATCTTCAGGTTCTCGACCCGCGGGATCAGCTTGTCCATTAGCCGGTTCGCCGTCTCCTCGCCGACTGGCACGGCCACCGAAACGGCCATGCAGCGCTCGCCGGCCGCGCCGTAACCGGCGCCGATCAGCGCGTCGACCGCCTGGTCGAGATCGGCGTCGGGCATGATCAGCATGTGGTTCTTGGCGCCGCCGAAGCACTGTACCCGCTTCCCGTTGGCGCAGCCGCGCGAATAGACATATTCCGCAATCGCCGTCGACCCGACGAAGCCGACAGCCTGGATGTCGGGATGGTCGAGAATGCCGTCGACGGCTTCCTTGTCGCCGTTGACGACATTGAGGATGCCCGCCGGAAGGCCCGCTTCCAGCATCAGTTCGGCGAGCATCATCGGAACCGACGGATCGCGTTCGGACGGCTTGAGGATGAAGGCGTTGCCGGCCGCGATCGCCGGGCAGAACTTCCACATCGGGATCATCGCTGGGAAGTTGAAAGGCGTGATGCCGGCGACGACGCCGAGCGGCTGGCGCACCGAATGGATGTCGATCCCCGGCCCCGCGCCCTCGGTGAATTCGCCCTTCAGGAGATGCGGCGCGCCGATGCAGAACTCGGCCACTTCCAGCCCGCGGATCACGTCGCCCTTGGCGTCGGGAAGCGTCTTGCCGTGTTCGCGCGACAGCGCCTCTGCGAGTTTGTCCATGTCGCGGTGCAGCAGGTCGACGAACTTCATCAGCACGCGGGCGCGCTTCTGCGGATTGGTCGCGCCCCAGGCCGGCTGCGCGGCCTTGGCGTTCTCGATCGCCGCGTTCAGTTCGTTCGCGTCGGCCAGCGCCACCGTCGCCTGGACTTCTCCTGTCGCGGGGTTGAACACATTGGCCTCGCGGCCGCTTTTTCCGGCAACCCGCTTGCCGCCGATGAAATGACCGATCTCGTACACGGCTTCCTCCCTGTGTTTGTCTTGTTGCGTCCAGTTTATGCGATTGTTTGCGCAAATCCATAGACTTGATCGCGCATCTGTTGTGCGATTATACCCATACGATGGCTTTCGACTGGGACGATCTGCGTTATTTCCTGTCGGTCGCGCGCACCGGGCGCCTGACGGCGGCCGCGCGCCGCATGGGCACCGACCACGCTACGGTCAGCCGCCGCGTCTCGGCGCTGGAACGGGAACTTGGCGCCGATCTCTTTGCCCGTTCTCCGCGCGGCTATTCGCTGACCGGCGCCGGCGAACGGCTGCTGATCCACGCCGAGAATATCGAGAGTTCGGCGGCCACGATCCAGAACGATATCGCCGGAGAGAAGTTCTCTCTAAGCGGCGCAGTACGCATCGGCGCGCCCGACGGATTCGGTGCCTTCTTCCTCGCGCCGCGGATCGGCGAACTGGCTGACCGCCACCCGCAACTTGAACTTCAGATCGTCGCAATGCCCCGGGTATTCAGCCTGTCGAAGCGGGAAGCCGATATCGCGATCGGCCTGGAACGCCCCAACAAGGGCCGCCTCTACTCGCGCAAGCTCACCGACTACACACTGCATGTCTACGCCGCCCGTACATATCTCGAAACGCACACACCGATCACCTCCAGGCAGGATCTCACCGACCATCTCCTGATCGGATACATCTCGGAACTGGTCTTCACCCCCGAACTCGACTACCTGAAGGACATCGGAGACAATTTCGTTCCACGGTTGTCGAGCACCAACCTGTTCGCCCAGTTGCACGCGACGCAGGCGGGCGCAGGTCTCTGCATCCTGCCGGATTTCATGGCGCACGGCACCACGGACCTCGTCAAGGTCATTCCCGAACAGCTGGAATTCGTCCGCACCTTCTGGATCATGGCGCATCTCGACCTCCGCGACACTGCACGTATCAGAACGGTAATCGAGTTCATTTCCGAGAAAGTGACGGAGAACAATGCGATATTCTCTGAACGGTTCGGTGCCCGTTCAGATGGCTGAAGACCGGCCCATGCGACTTTGGCCATGCGCCAACAGTTAAACCGGACCACCCAGGCGGGCTGATCACTCAGCGTCGCACATCCCTAGAACAGGAGATCATCGATGCCCGCAGCGTCGGCCACGTTTTCGGCAGACGAACCCAGCAGGTGGTCATGGACATTGCGCTCGCTGTCCATCGTGTAACGGCTACGCATTTCGGCGAGGATCTCCCCGGCGCCGCCATTCTCCGCCGGCTTCGCGTCGGACAGGGCATACATCTCAAGTTCTTTCTGCGCCCGACGCCAATTATCGCTGAGATTCCCCCGCGAGTTGACGCTTTTCACCGCGTCCTCGATGAGGCCGATCACTTTCGGCGCCTGCCGGCCAACATCGGTGACGGCATCCCGGGTCCGGCTTATGACCGCCTCGATCAGCTCCGTGGCGGACGACGCATCGGACTCCAGCGCATTGATGTCGGCGTCGTCACCGCCTGACTGTTCCGCCGTCGACTGCCTTACGAACTCATCCGCCTCGCCGAGAGCGGCCATGATTCCGCTCGCCGCCGTCACCGTATCCGATGTCAGGTCCTTCAGTTCCTCCGCGATAACGCTCAAGGTACGGCCCTGATCACCCAGCCGTCCGCACTGGATCGTGGTGTTGAGACTGACCATCCGCATGTCCTTTTCGATCTTTCGAACGGCATCGATGTGGCCCGCCATGACGGCGAAAGTCTGCGTGACATTGTCGGCCACGCCTGCCAGGCTTGCCCGAGTAGCCCGAACCTCCTTGAACATGGCCTGAAGGCGATGCTGCTCGTCGACCATCGCGGCGAGCGCCGTCCCGCCCGAAGCCAGCATGGCGTCGGCGGCATTGTTGCTATCCTTCAGCAGCGCCGATGTGTCACTGGCCAGCGCCCGCAACGTCGTGGCGAGATCGAGGATACGCCCATCGAAATCCGGAATCGCATCCTCCAGCTGCGCCGCCTGAAGGCAGCAGACCACACTGACAACCGGGTCTGCTTTGCCGTCGTCCACACCTTCTCCCACCCGCATGCGAAGCATGGCCAGGGCCTGTTCCACGTGTTCGATGCGCTGACGGGTAATGTCCCCGATTTGCAGCGCAGAAACGGCGGCCGCGACGCGGCCGGTGATTTGGCGGACAAGCTGCGCATATTCGACGGATTTGGCGGCGGCGCGGACATTGTGGCTATCAAGGACCGAAAGATGATCGCCGAGGCGCTCTGAAATCTGATTCACGGTGTTGCCCTGCCGGGCGGAAAGGTCTGCATTGGCGGTGCGGGCCTTTGCCAGGCTGCTGCCCAAGTCATCGTATGACGCCGACAGCGCCTTGACCACATCCGCAACGCTCATCGCCAATGTCGACATACCTGTCGTGAAGACCGCGAAATCTTCGTCCTGAACACTGAGCGCCGCGGCAGCGATACGGGCGTTAATAGCCACGATTCCGATGGCCCGAACGGTCCTGGAAAGGTCCGAGAGCGGAGCGCGAACGGCCGATGCCATTCCCGCCAGATGATTCAGGTAATCGTGACTGCCCGAATGCGTTTCGACCAGTTCCCCGATCCTGTCACGCATGTCCTGAAGCTGGCGGGTCGCCGCCTTGAATTCCTCGCTCTCCAATGCGGCTGCGGTATCCGCGTGGGTTGCCGATACCTCGTTCAACAACCGCACGCAGTCCGACAACCGGGCGCCCATGTCCTCGAATTCCCGCTCGATGACCGAACGGGAGGCCGCGAGCCGATCCTCGATCTGTGCAATATGCTCCACGCTCCCGACAAGCCGGGATTCGGGGGCGTTGGCCAAGGCGCTTGCTCCCATCATGATGCACGCGCCGGCCGCCGGCCGGCCGCTCCCTTGATCACGTCAGGAATTCGATGAAGCGGCAAGATCCGGTCCGCCGCCCCGCGATCGATGGCTTCCTTGGGCATGCCGAAAACGACGCAGCTTTCTTCGTCTTGCGCCACGGTCAGCGCGCCGGCATTTTTCATTTCCAGAAGACCGTTGGCGCCGTCATCGCCCATTCCTGTCAGAATAATGCCGACGGCATTGGGTCCGACGCGCTGCGCGGCAGAGCGAAAAAGGACATCCACCGAAGGGCGATGCCGCGATACTTGCGGCCCGCCCCTGATAACGGTCCGGAAGCTGCTGCCGACCCGTTCTATCAGCATGTGCTGGTTGCCGGGCGCGATCAGCACCTGACCCGGAACAATCATGTCGCCGGTCTCGGCTTCCTTGACGGAGACGGCGCATATGCTGTCGAGGCGCCGTGCGAAAGCCGTCGTGAATTTTTCCGGCATGTGCTGGACGACGGCAATACCGGGACAGTCAGGCGGCAATACCGTCAGGACCTCGCGCAACGCCTCGGTTCCCCCCGTCGACGCACCGATACAGACAATCGTGTTCGTGACGGCGGTCGCCCCCTGCCGGAAGCCGCCGGATGGCAGGATTGCATCGGCGGTCAGCTTGGCCTCGACCTTGACCGGAGCGCCGGCTTGCCGCCGTTGCCGTACGCGCGCCTGCGCGGCGGCACGCGCCACGTCACAGATCCGGGTCCGGCTTTCTTTCAAGGCATGCGCGGTATCGACACGCGGCTTGGTCACGACATCCACTGCGCCGGCCTCCAGAGCCTGGAGAAAGGCCGCGGAACCCTCTTCAGTCAGGGTAGAGCAAATCACGACAGGGATCGGCCGCTGCGCAATGATCTTTCGCAGAAAAGTCAGGCCGTCCATGCGGGGCATCTGGATATCGAGAAAGATGACATCGGGAACCTCGTTGCGGATGCGCTCGGCGGCCACATAGGGATCCTGCGCGGTCGCCATGACCTCGAGGCCGGGGTCGCTGGCAATGATCTCGCTGAGGCACTGACGCACCGCAGCCGAATCGTCCACGATAAGGACGCGGATTTTCTTTCCGCGCGGGGCATTGAAAGTACTGTTTGCCATGTCGCTACTCACACTGATGTGTTCATGTCC
Organism: Oricola nitratireducens; assembly: GCF_014904745.1. Classification (GTDB taxonomy): domain Bacteria; phylum Pseudomonadota; class Alphaproteobacteria; order Rhizobiales; family Rhizobiaceae; genus Oricola; species Oricola nitratireducens. Next base: position 289,943 of record NZ_JACZCS010000008.1, on the reverse strand, counting down.
TCTGGAAAATCCCCGGCGCCACCTGAGGTAACCTCAGATTGGTGCCGATCATCGATTCCGAATGTCCGAGAATGAGATAGCCACCCGGCCGCAGATGCCGCAGCAGCCGCATCGTCACCGCCTCCTGCGTCGCCTTGTCGAAATAGATCAGCACATTGCGCAGGAAGATCACGTCCACGTCGCGATCGAACGGATACGAGTTGTCCATCAGATTGAGCGCTTCGAAGCGGACGCGACGCCGCAGTTCCGGGACAATGCGGACCTCATCTTGCCGCGCCGGCAACCGGCCGCGCATGACATAGCGTTGCTGCATCTCCGCCGGCACCGGCTCAATCATCTGGGCGGGATAGATTGCCCGCCGCCCGGCCGCGAGCATTGCCGACGAGATATCGGTGCCGAGAATGGAGAAGTCGAGGTTTCGATAGCGCTCCCTCGCCTCCGCCATGACCATCGCGATCGTGTAGGCTTCAGCGCCATTAGAACTCGCCGCGCTCCATAGCTTCAGTTTCGGTTTCGCCCCGCTCGGGCGCAGGCTGAGCAGCGAGGGCAACAGGACGCCCTCGAAAACCGTGAAATGATCGGATTCGCGGAAGAAATCCGTCTTGTTCGTGGTGATCGCGTCGACCAGATGGCCGAACTCCTTTTCGAGCCCGCCCCTGTCGAACAGGTAGTCGCAATAATCGGCCAGACTGTCGCAGCCGCTCAGCTGCGTACGCTTGCGTAACCGGCCTTCCACCATGAGCCGCTTGGTTGGCGGCAGCTTGATGCCGCTATGTTCGTTGACGATCCCGGCGATACGCGCGAAGGCCTCGTCATCCAGTCGGTCTACAGGCTCTTTCGCAGTAATTACACTTCTCTGCGCTTGCGCCATGCGGGCATCCTCTGTCGGCCGGATCACGGCGATCCTCGGCCAGGCTTGGCTATAGGTTGCTGTTATATGTTCGGAGACGCGGGAGCATGCGGCACAGCCGGTACGCTCCCGCCCCCTTATGCTTCGGCCGCGACCAGCTCACCGGTTCGTGCCGGCGCGCTGAACGACATCCCGGCATCGCCAAACAGCCGATCCAGATCGAGTACCGTGACAAAGGCACCATTGCGGCGGCCGATGCCGGATATACAGTCTGATCGCCAGCTCATTCCGACTTCCGGCGGCGCTTCGAGATCGGTGTTGTCGAGCACCGTAACCTCGAAGACCCGGTCCGCCTTCAGACCGAAGGTCATTTGCCGACCCGCCACCTCGACAAACAACACGACAATTCGCGTGTCGGGTGTGTCGGCCGATTGCGGAAAGCCGAGCTTGAGCCGCAGATCGACCACCGGCACACTCTGGCCCCGAACGTCGATGACACCCAGGAGGCTTTCGGGGGAATGCGGCAAACAGCTGACCGGCCGCAATTCCAGTATTTCCTGCACTCGCCCCACCGGAACCGCGAGCGTTTCGCTCGCGATCCCAAGGGTTAGATATTGCGCAGCATCTGCCATGTTTGTCCCCCGGCTCACGCCGCGCCTTTTTGGCGGGAGAACTCGCTGTCGAGCGAGTCTCCGCCGTTGTCCATGTCGAGGTCGAACCCGCCACCGGCTACGGCCTTGCCCGCCGCGGACACCGGTTTCGCGGCGAAACCCTGACGCATCTGCTTGGCCATCGCGCCGAGTTGAGCAGATTGAGAGGGAGCGGCAGCCGGACGCCTGGTCGTTGTCGAGCTTTCATCCAGCTTGAAGAAGCCGATGGTCTGCTGCATCTGCTCGGCCTGGCTGGCCAGCTCTTCGGCAGTCGAGGACATTTCCTCGGCGGCCGACGTGTTCTGCTGGGTAACCTTGTCGAGCTGCTGGATCGCCATGTTGATCTGGCTCGCACCGGCATTCTGTTCGTTGCTGGCGGCCGAAATTTCAGAGACCAGCTCGGCGGTCTTCTGGATATCCGGCACCAGCTTGGACAACATCTCGCCGGCACTCTGGGCGGCCTTCACCGTATCGCCGGAAAGACCGGAGATTTCATCGGCCGCAGCCGCGCTGCGTTCGGCCAGCTTGCGAACTTCCGAAGCGACAACCGCGAAGCCACGTCCATGTTCGCCGGCACGTGCAGCTTCCACCGCCGCGTTCAGGGCCAACAGGTCCGTCTGGCGAGCGATTTCCTGCACGATCAGGATTTTCTCGGCGATGGTCTCCATCGCTTTGACCGCTTCGGCTACGGCCGCGCCGGACTTCTCGGCATCGCCTGCGGCAGTGCGGGCGATCTCTTCGGTCTGGCCGGAGTTGTCGGCGTTTTGCTTGATGTTGGCAGCCATCTGCTCGACCGACGAGGACGCCTCTTCGGTCGATGACGACTGTTCGGCTGCGCCCTGGCTGAGTTGCTCGGACGCCGCGGACATCTCCTGGCTGCCGGCCGCAACGTTTCGTGCAGCTGAGGTCACTTCACCGACGATATCCTTCAGTTTGGCCACCATCGAGTTCAACGCGTCGATCAGATCCTTGATCTCGTCGTTGGATTTCACACTGGCCGTGGCATTGAGATCGCCGTTGGCAACCGCATTGGCAAGATTGAGGGCGCTGGAAACCGCACGGGAGATGTTCAGCACGATCCAGGTCGCCGAAATGGCGGCAATCAGGGTAATGGCGGCTAGGAGACCGATCATCAGCATCCGGGCCTGTTCGAAGGACGCAGCATTTTCTTCCTGCGTATGAGCGATGGCTTCACGCATGCGCACGGTCATATCGCTGAGAACCGCGATGGCGGCGCGCCGATATTCACCGCCTTCGCGGCTGGCCACGGACGCATAAAAGTTGCTGTTTTCAAGGCCCTTGGCGACAGCTTGATCGACCAGAGGCAACCAGGCGCCAATGGACGCCTTGAGCTCTTGCAAAGCGGCCAGGTTGCTGCCGGTCAGCAGGCTCTCCGCCTTGGCCATTTCGGCGTTGAGCTCGCCGATGCGGGACTTGACCGTTTCAGAGTCAGCCTTCTGGGCGTCGGGATTGTCCTGATCGGTGAGCACTTTGAGGGTGTTGGCCCGAATGCGCAGCACCAGTTCGGTGATGTTGCCTATCGCTACATATTCCGCAGTGCTGTTGCCGCTCAACGTGCTGGCGGCGGCGGCATTCTCAAGACGCTGCTTGAGGACACCGGCCTTGCTCACCACGTTATTGTAGGCAATGCGGGCCTCGTTCGCCAGCAAATCGCTTGCGGCCGTAATCGATTGCTCGGCGCTCAGCTGCTGCACCTTCGCGTCGGCGGCAAGGAACTTGTCCCACTCCGCCTTGAACGCGTCAATGTTGGAGCGTCCCTCGGCACCGGACAGATCGTAGACCTTGGCGATCAGGTCATCGAGCTTCTTCTTGTTCGCTTCGATAGAAGTAACAACCGTGTTCACCTGGTCCTTGTCGGAGGCAAGAACGAGATCCTTTTCATCGCGGTCGATGCGAACGGCGGTGGAATCGATCTGGTTGATGTACCTGATACGGGCGATCTGGTTGTTGATCACGCCGTCATAGCTGTCGTTCAGGTTGCCGAGGTTGTTGATGCCGAGAAGCATGCCCCCAGCCGAAAGCAGGACAATGGTGGCAAACACCGCCCCCAGTTTTGCCTTCAATGTAAGTCTCATTAGTCGAACCTTTCTTCCGAAGTTAGGGCCTGACCTGCGCCCCCGTTTTCCCCAAATATCCGCCCCATGTCGGGAATGATGATGAAGTCGTCGCCGCGTTTGCCGATGCCGCGGACGAATTCCTGCCGCCAGCGCATACCGACTTTCGGTGCTTCCTCGACGGAGACCGCTTCGATATCGGTGACGTCATGAACCTTGTCGGCCAGGACGGCCAAAATGGTCGGCTCGCCATCGAGTTCGATCTCGATGACAACGATGCGCGTATCTGTGTTCGGTGGCGGACGATCCATGCCGAACATCACCCGCAGATCTGCCAGCGGCACGACGCGGCCGCGTACATTGATAAGCCCCCCGACGAACGCCCTGGCATTGGGCACTTCCGTGATCGGCACCACATCCAGGATTTCACGAACGCTCTCGGCCTCGATGGCGAAAATTTCCCCCTGCAGGCCGACTGTCAGCGCCTTCATCGCGGCGTCCGCGTCGTGCATGTCGTTCACTTCCGTCATGCCGCCCTCCCCGCATTTTCCGCCCGCAGGCGGTTTTCAAAAGTCTGGCCAAAGCTCACCAGGTGCCCGACATCCAGGATGAGGGCCACGGTTCCGTCGCCTAGGATCGTGGCACCGGAGAACGTCTCCACGTCGGCGTGGAACCGGCTCAGCGACTTGATGACGGTCTGGCTGTTGCCGATAATCTGGTCGACGACCAGCCCGACGCGGAATTCGCCGGCGGACACGACAACGACCTTCTGGTGAAGTTCCTTCGGCGCCTCGACATTGAACAATTCCCGCATCCGCAGGAACGGAACGAGACTGCCCCGGATATTAAGGAAATTGCGTCCCTTGGATTCGACTTCCGCCGTCGACGGTAGCTCGACACATTCTTCGACGGCGGATAACGGGATGGAGTAACGTCCGCCCCCAACACGCACGAGCATGCCGTCGATGATGGCGAGCGTCAGTGGCAGGCGCAGGGTTACCGTGGTCCCCTCACCGGGCCTGGAGGAGACGTCGATGCTGCCGCGCAGGGCATCCATGGTGCGCTTGACGACGTCCATGCCCACGCCGCGCCCCGAAAGGGACGTCACCTCGGCAGCGGTCGAAAAGCCCGGATGGAAAATGTACTGGAACAGTTCCTGATCGGAAATGTGCGCATCCTCGGCGAGCAACCCCGCACTCACGGCCTTGGCGCGGATGCGCTCGGCGTCCAGTCCCGCACCATCGTCAACAATGGAAATGGCAACTTCCGCGCCGGAATGAATAGCGGAAAGCCTGACCGTCCCCCAGGCCGGTTTTCCGACCTGCTTGCGTTGCTCCGGCACTTCGAGACCATGGTCAACCGCGTTGCGGATGATATGCACCAGAGGATCCGCGAGGCGCTCGATAACAGTCTTGTCGAGTTCGGTTTCTTCGCCCGTGGTCAGGAACTCGATTTCCTTGCCGAGATCGCGTGACAGATCGAAGATCAAACGGCGGAAGCGGCCAAACAGCGTCCCGATCGGCACCATTCGGATACCCATCGTCGTGTCCCGCAGGCCAGACGACAGACGTTCAAGCTCCTCGGCAACGGCCTTGAGGTTGAGATCGTTGCTGGCGGTCGCAATCTGAGACAAGCGGGCCTGCGCAATCACCAACTCGCCCACCCGATCCATCAGTTCGTCCAGCCTTTCGGCGGGAACCCGCATAGACGAACTGGATTTCTCGGTTGCGCCGTCAGCGGCCTTCTTCTTCGGTGCCGCGCCTTGCGCGACGCCGGCATCGCCGGCTTCGGCCACGGCTTCCGTTTCCGCGGTGTTCTCCTCGGCCGCCGGTGTTTCTTCGGCCACGGGCTCGATACTCAGTTCCATGTCATCGCGGATGAACATGAAAACATCCTCGATAGCCTCCCGCGACTGATCAGTGGTCAGCGTCACGTCCCAGACGAAGTAGCAGACTTCCGGATCTATCTCGTCGAGAGACGGAACCTGGTCGGTTCGCACGGAGATCTCGCAATCACCAAGCTGCCGCAATTCATCGAGAAGCAGCACCGGATCGGTTCCATGCGCCAAGCCATCCTCCGGCAGGCGGAATACGACACGCCAACCTTGCGGGCCGCTCGCGGTCGCGGCCGGCATCTCCGCGAAGGCGTCGGCCTGCTCGGTTTTCCAGCCGGCCGCGTCGAAGATATCGCGCAGCGCTACGAGGATAGGTTCGCCTGCCGGCACATGCGTGTCCGGCTCTTCGATAAGCCGGTGAACATGATCCTTGGCCGAGAGCGCCACGGCGATGAGGCCGGGGCTGGGAGGGACATCGCCGACACGGACGCGATCAAAGGCGGTCTCGAACTCGTGCACGAAGGCCGCGACGTCGTCGAAGCCGAACATCGCTCCCGAGCCCTTGATCGTGTGCAGAGCGCGAAATGCGCTATCGACGAGGTCACGGTCGTGCGGCGACTGTTCGAGATCGAGAAGCGCCTGCTCCAGCGTTTCGAGGAGGTCTCGTGCTTCCTGGAGGAAGACTGCAGCGGGATCGGGACCGGTCATGCGCCGACGACCTTTCTGATAACCGCCAGAAGCTGATCCTGATTGAACGGCTTGGTGATCCAGCCGGTCGCGCCGGCCTCCTTCGCCTGACGCTTCAGGTCGTCCGCGGATTCGGTGGTGAGAAAAATCACGGGAACGCCGGTGCTGGACGGATCGCCGCGATATTTGCGGATGAACTCGATTCCGTTCATCACCGGCATGTTCAGGTCGGTGATCACCGCGTTCACAGGATTGCTGGTGGCTTTCTGAAAGCCGTCCGCGCCATCGCATGCCTCGATGACCTGGTAGCCCGCCCCGGAAAGGGTGAGGGCAATCATCTGGCGAACCGATGCTGAATCGTCGATGGTCAGTATCGTCTTGCTCATCACGCAACTTCCTCCAGTCTGGCGGCGGCGTTCATCCAGAACTGCTCGTCTTCCGTGCGGGCAGTCCCATCCGGCGCGAGCAAACCCGCCTGGATCAACGTTGTTTGAAATGCGGAAGACGGCGTTTCCGACAGCACGAGTTCACGACCAAGTTGCCTCGCCGTGCGCCGGGCCGAGGCCAGAATCTGGATAATGCCGATGTTGAAATTAGCCAGATCGTGGACCTCGACCTTGACCCGTTCATGCTCAAGGAGCGCTTCGTGAAGGCGTTCGCCTGTCAATCCGGCGTCCTTGAGACCCAAGGCGCCGCTAAGGGCGACGACGGTTTCGCTGCACGCACTCACAATATATGTCCCCTCTAGTAAATCCATAGACTATGCTGAACAAAAAGAATTAAGAGTTTACTACATATATACTTTTTATAGATGCAAAATCGCACCAAGACTTAAGAAGTAGAATCAATTGTATTAGCCCAGGATGACTCAGAGCATTTCCCTAAGAGAATATAAAATTTTAGACACAGGCGGAAATTACCTTACGTAAGAAAGTTTTATTATGTTCTGGGAATATAGACTTGACTCTCGGGAACCGGCCTTCAAGGAAGCGCTTGGCCGCGGTGCAGGTCTTCCGCCGCCGCTATTTTATATATTCCAAATACAGCATGAGATTTAGCCGGCACGGGAAACGAGGCCCCGGAGGGCGACGACGGCCTGACTTCAATCCCGGGCCTCGGTACGCCGGTTCATATTTGTCATCGCGCCGACAAGCATCCCGTCCCAGGTCACTTCGGGAAAATCCGCTGGAACCTCGCGTGCGACCTCGCACCATAAAACCATCCCGAAACGATGCGCGTTCGGTCTGGCGAAGACCGTCTATAGCGTTCACGGTCGCGACTGCGCCGTCTCGAACACGAAACGCATGATCCGCTCCATCCCGGCGCGGGTGAAAATGGAGACTTCCGTCGCGACTTCTCCGGGCCGGTTCCGATGGCTGCACCTCTGCGGGAAAACTATTGCTTCAGCCAGCCGCTGAACGCATTGTCGAAATCCGGATACTGGGGCGGGCGGTTTTCGGCGATGTCTACGGCTGCCCAATGATGCGCTTTTCATCGGTCGCGCGGCCCGCCTCGCCGATCGCGGCAGACCGGACCGACAAAGCTCATCCGGCGCAAGCAATTGAACAATCGCGGATAATCTCATCGATCGGCGACCGGCGCACATCGTCAACCCGCCATATAAGACGCATCGTTTCGTCCACGTGCCGGGAAACTCGTCCGTCCGAAGCCATCCGCCGTCACAATTCCCTATCGTATGCGAAATGGATTTGTTGGTCCGTAACGTCTTGCGAAAGAACGTCAATTATGACTATATTGAATGAACGTTCAGCACGAATAAATCCGGATACCGGCCATGAACATCACTCAGCGCGATCTTTCCGTCCCCAACGACTGGGACCGCAGCGGACTTCCCGCCTGGAGCTATCACAGCGACGCCTTTCTCGAACTGGAGAAGGAGCATCTGTTCCGCACGCACTGGCAAATCGCCGGCCACATATCCGACATGCCGGAACCGGGCGACTATCTCGCCTTCGATGCTTTTGGCGAACGGGCGCTTGTCGTCCGCGGCCAGGACGGGGTTGTCCGAGCGTTCCACAATATCTGCCGTCACCGTGGTGGCCGGCTCGTCGCCGATGACCATGGCACCTGCCGCAACGCGCTGATCTGCCCGTTCCACGGCTGGGTCTACAACCTCGACGGCACGCTCCGCGGCGCCGCCCGCCCGCGCAGCTTCCCCGATCTCGATAAGAACGAATTCGGCCTAATCGAGATCGAGGCCGAGATCTGGATGGGGTTCATCTTCGTGCGGTTCCGCAAAGGACCGCAGCCTTCCGTCGCCACGCTGATGCAGCCGTTCGAGGAAGAGATCACGCCCTACCGGACGGCGGAGATGGTTCCGGCTGACGGCATCTGGACCCAGACCTCGCCGGTAAACTGGAAGTCGGTCCGCGATGTCGACAACGAGGGCTATCACGTCGCCATGGCGCACCCTGCCCTGCAGGACCTCTACGGCTCGACCTATTACGACGAGCCCTTCATCAACGGCGTGTGCCGGGCTTTCGGATCCTATGATGACCATTCCGGCCGCCGCTGGAGCGTTCGCAACTATCTCAATATCGCGCCAAAACCGGATCACCTTCCCGAAGGTCTGCGTTGCGCCTGGGTTTATTACGGCCTGTTTCCGAACGCGGTCATCGCGGTGACTCCGGAACTGGTCCAGTTCTATCAGGAGTTCCCGCTGTCGACGGGGGAATCGCTGTTGCGGGGCGCAGTCTACCGCTACGCCGACGAAAGCCGAGAGACGGCGGCGGCACGCTACCTCGCCCAGCGCATCGATCGCGAGACAATGGAAGAAGATGTCCAACTGACGGTCTGGTCAAACGAGTCCATGCTGTCGGAGGCCTTCGCCGGATTCTACCTGTCGGACCTCGAATACGGCGTGCGTACACATCACGACCATCTGCGCGAGGTCCTGCCCGTCCTCAATCTGGAAGAAGCACCGGACGAGCGCGAGATGGCCGGGATCAATCGACGGATGGCGGACAGCAGCTCCTGCTAAGAAAAGCCGAACCGGCCGGACGGATCGCCTGGCCTGCACAGCGAGGCCGGGCTCAGCCTTCCCACAGCCCTTCGCGGCGCAAATCGTCCATCGTGCGGGAAATACCTTCGCGCAGGATCGCCGCCATCCGGTCGATCTGTTCGCGCGTGATCACCAGCGGCGGCGACATCACGCACATGTTGATCAGCGGCCGCACAAGCAATCCGAGCTCATGGCAGTGGCGATCGATGCGCTGGCCGACTTCGGTATCGAGCCGCAGCGGATTGCGGCTTTCGCGGTCGGCGACGCAGTCCACGCAGGCCATCAGCCCCTTGCCCCGCACCTCGCCCACCAGCGGCAGGTCTTCCAGCGTCTTGAGGCGATCCATGAAATAGGGCGCGATTTCGCGCGCCTGCGCCAGCAATCCGCCCTCGAGAATGTCGAGATTCCTCAGGGCGACGGCACATCCGACCGGGTGGCTCGAATAGGTCAGCCCGTGCGCATACATCGCGTCGGGATGATTGGACCTGCGCAATTCATCGAACAGGCGCGCGGAAACCACCATCCCGCCCAGCGGGAAATAGCCCGACGTCACGCCCTTGGCGAAGGTGATGATGTCCGGCTGGATGCCGAATACCTTCTCCGAGGCAAAGACGTGCCCCATGCGGCCGAATGCCGTGACCACCTCGTCGGAAATATAGAGGATGTCGTTTTCGCGGCAGATCTCCGCCATGCGTTGCAGATAGCCGTCGGGCGGCACGATCACACCGCCGGATGCCATGACCGGCTCGCCGACAAAGGCGCCGATCTTGTCGGCGCCGACGCGTTCCACCGTTTCGCGGAATTCCGCGACGAGGGAATCCGTGAACTCCTTCACGCTCATGCCCTGTGGCCGGCGGAAGGGATCGGGGCAACTCAGCTTGATGACGAGTTCGTCCGCGCCATCCATCCAGTCGCGATCGCGCGGACGCCCGTTGAGCGAGGCCGAAAGATAGGTCGAGCCGTGATAGGCACCCTCTCGGCTGACGATCTTCTTCTTATCCGGCCGGCCGCGCACGTTGTTGTAGAACTGCATGAAACGCAACGCGCTTTCGACCGCCGACGATCCGCCGGTCGTGAAGAAGACATGGTCGAGATCACCCGGCGCGTGGCCGGCAATGCGTTCGGCGAGCAGCGCCGAGGGCTCGCTCATCGTGTACCATGGCGAATTGTAGGACAGGGCCATCGCCTGGTCGTACATGACGCTGGCAAGCTCCTCGCGACGATGGCCGACATTGACGCACCACATGCCGGCCGGCCCGTCGATCAGCTTCGCGCCGGTCTCGTCCGTCACATACACGCCCTCGCCGCTGGCAATCAGGCCGCGCGCTTCATTGCCGATAGCGCCCGCCGTCGGCCAGGGTTGCACGAGGTGGCGCTCGGCCGATTTGGTAAGCTCCGCCGCCTGCCGCGCATCGATTGCGTCGCCGGCTTTCCTGTAGTCCTTGATAGCTGCCATTACAGTCCCGCCCGAACACTTCTCCGATGACCAACATTTTTGGACAACTATCGGGAATCAGTGCGTTCTCTTTATCTTTTTGAATGTCCGTTCAATCAATATCGCAGAGATTTCTCTTGATTTCAATGCGCCTTTTAACGCTATAATGACATTGTCTCGCAGCGAAGCTTCATACATCCGAGAGAGGCCGATGACGATAACAGACGCGAAACCGGTCACGCCCACGCCGGAGTTTCGACCTTGACGGCAGCGGTCGACCACGTGATGCCCGCTCCTCGGCAGCGCACGGTCCGGCGCAACTGGCTCAGGTCCGAGCAGGGCCGCGGCTTCACGCTCCTCAGCCTTCCCTTCCTGTATGCCCTCACCTTTCTCGTCCTGCCCATGCTGGTTGTCTTCGCGCACAGCTTCTGGACCCAGACCTACCTGACGATCGACCGCAGCTTCACGCTCGAGAACTACCGCATCGCGCTGACCGAGCCGATCTACCGCGACCTGCTGCTCCGCTCGCTCTTCATCTCGCTGACCGTCAGCGTAGCGACGGTGCTGTTTGCCTATCCCATCGCCTACTACATCTCGTTTTACGGCGGCCGGCGCAAAGGCCTCTGGCTCTTCCTGATCACCGTTCCGTTCTGGACCGGCTACCTGTTGCGCGTGATGGCCTGGAAAGTCATCCTCGGGTACAACGGGGTCCTCAACACAACCCTCATGGGGCTCGGCCTGACCGACAAGCCGGTAGAATCCCTGCTCTATTCGACCAATGCCGTCATCCTGACACTGATCCATGCCTGGGCCGTCTTCGCCGTGCTGCCTGTCTTCGTGTCGCTGGAAAAGATCGACCGGTCCCTGATCGAAGCCGCGACCGATCTCGGCGACGGGCCATTGCGGCGCTTTATGCGCGTCACGCTGCCACTCTCCCTGCCCGGAGTGACAGGCGCGCTTCTGATCGTGATGATCCCCACAGTCGGCGACTATGTGACGCCGAAACTGGTCGGCGGCACCGAGGGCGTGATGATCGCCAACGCGATCCAGGCCCAGTTCGGGCGCGCCTCCAACTGGCCGCTCGGAGCGGCGCTAACGGTCTCGACCATGGTGATCGTCACCGCGATGGCAGGCGCGGCAGTCGTCGTCATGCGCGGTTTCGTGAGGGCGCTCAGATGATGAAAGCACTCACCCGCGGCTGGCTGCCGGGCTATGCCATTCTTTACATCGCCTTCCTCTACCTGCCGGTGATGCTGCTGCCGATCTTTTCGGTCAACTCCTCTCCGATTCCCGTCTTCCCCCTCAAGGGCTTCTCCATGAAGTGGTATGAGAGCCTGTGGGGCAACGACATCATGCTGAATGCCGCACGCAACACGCTCGTCGTCGGCACCGCTTCGGCGTTGGTCGCCACCATTCTGGGCATCTGTGCGGCACGCGCCATTACCCGCTACCGCTTTACCGGCAAGCGCCCGATGAGCGGCGTCATCATGGCACCGCTGGTGCTGCCCGAGATCATCATTGCGATCTCGCTCCTGCTGGTCCTGCTGCAGTTCGGCCTCGGCCTGTCGCTCATGACCGTGATTGTCGGCCACGTGCTGATCTGCCTGCCCTACTCGATCACCGTGCTTGTTTCCGGCTTCGAGGGGTTCGATCCGTCCTTCGAGGAAGCATCCGCCGACCTCGGCGAAACGACTTTCGGCACGATTCGCCGCGTCACCCTTCCGATGATGATGCCGGCGATCGTCTCCAGCCTGCTCGTCTCCTTCACCATATCGCTCGACGAGTTCATGGTCGCCTTCTTCCTGAGCGGACGAGAGCCGACCCTGCCGATCTATATCTGGGGGCAGTTGCGTTTCGCCGCGAAGCTGCCTGCCGTGCTCGCGCTCGGCACCATCATGCTGGTCGGCTCGCTCGTTCTTCTGACCGTGGCCGAGATGTACAGGCGTCGCGCGGCGCGCAAGACCCTAACCGAGGCAGGAGGTCTATTTGCCTGATCCAAACGCCCAAACGGGCAAGGCCATGATCGAGATTTCGGGCGTGACGAGGAAATTTGGTGCCTTTACTGCGCTCGACCGTGTTTCCGCGACGATCAACGAGGGAGAGTTCTTCTCGCTCCTCGGACCATCCGGTTGCGGCAAGACCACGCTTCTCAGACTCATCGCCGGTTTCGACCAGCCGACCGAAGGCGGGATCACCATCGACGGCCAGCCGATGGAAGGCATGCCCGCCAACCGGCGGCCGACCAACATGGTGTTCCAGAGCTACGCGATCTTCCCGCACATGAACGTGCAGGAAAACGTCGCCTACGGCCTGAAACGGATGCGCCTCGACAAGGCAGAGGAGAAACGCCGCGTCGAGGAAGCTCTGACACAGGTGGAATTGGGCCATCTCGGAAAAAGGCGCGCCAACGAGCTCTCCGGCGGTCAGCGTCAGCGTGTGGCGCTCGCTCGCGCCCTTGTCATGCGGCCGAAGGTGCTGCTGCTCGACGAGCCCCTCTCTGCGCTCGACAAGAAGCTGCGCGAGCAGATGCAGGTGGAACTGCGTCACCTCCAGAAACAGGTCGGCATCACCTTCATCCTGGTGACCCACGACCAGTACGAGGCACTGGCAATGTCCGACCGCATCGCGGTCATGTTCGACGGCCAGATCGCCCAGGTCGCGACCCCTAAGGATATCTACCAGCGGCCGGTGACACGCCAGGTCGCCGATTTCCTCGGCGGGATGAATTTCGTCTCCGCCGAGGTCGCGGCCGAAAACGGAACGTCGCTGACCTTGAAGACGCGCGGCTTTGGGCAGGTAAAGACCGAGCGCCCCGAAGGGTTCGTCGTCAATGGCGGCACGGCCACGCTTGGCATCCGGCCGGAGCGGCTGCGCGTCTTGTGGGACGATGACCGCAGCGAGAACGAAATCGCGGGCCGCGTCGTCGACCGGCACTATTTCGGTGAGATCACGCATCTGATCGTCGAGATTCCGGATCTCGAGACACCGCTTTCCGTTATCGAGACCAACGATTTCGGAGCGGACGACATCCCTGTCGGCTCTCAGATAAGGCTCGCCTTCGATCCCGACGCCCTTGTCGCCCTCCGCGACTAGGCCGGAGCCATCGGCACAAGCAAAGGCTACGGGGATTCCCGTCAGGCGTGGATCCCGTTCAGGCCGCGCCTCAGTCGCGCCAGGAGGCATCCTCGGCATCAAGGCATGACTTCAAATAATCGAAATGCCGTGCGGCCATGCCGCGATACGCGTCCCAACCCTCGGCTGTCGCGCGGGCGACCTCGTCCGGCAGGACAGCCAACGCCTTTCCGGTAGACAACGCAAGCACCATGGTCTGGGCGGCCTTTTCGAAGAAATAGAGGTCTTCGAAGGCATCGGCCACCGTCTCGCCTGCGACCGAGACGCCATGATTGCCCATGATCAACACCGAATTGCTCTTCATCGAATCGGCGAGCCGCAAGCCTTCTTCCTCGGCATCGGCGATCCCGCCGAAATGCAGGTCGTAACCCGTGCGCCCGAAAAACCGCGCGGTATTGTTGTCGAGCGGCAGGAGCGTCGGGTCCTTCAGGCAGGACAGCGCCACCGCATAAGGCGAATGGCAATGCAGGATCACGCGCGCCTCGGGCAGCATGCGGTGCATCGTGCCGTGAATCGTCCAGGCGGAAGGATCGGGCGCGTCAGCACGGGACATGACCGCGGTGTCGTCCACGTCGAGCAGAAGTAGATCGCATGCGCGCATCGTCGCGAAATGCTGCCAGCGCGGATTCAAAAGAAACTTGCGTCCGCAAGCCGAGACCGCCGCGCTGAAATGGTTGCCGACCGACTCGCTCCAGCCGAACCGGTGGCAGAGCCGAAAGGCGGCTGCGAGATCCTGGCGAAGAGCGATCAAATTCGGCGACTCGCCCGAGAGGATCTCCGGCTTGGCCATGTTCATTCCCTGAACCTCCCTTCACTGACGATTGCGCGATAGGTCGAGCGCATCTCGGCCCGGTCGGTGTAGGTGCCGCGCAGGTAGCGGTCGCCGCTGGTCGCCGAATAGGCGGCGCGTCCATGCACGATGCGGTGGTTGTCGAAGGTGATGCACTCACCGGCCTTCAGCAGGAACCTCATCACATAGCGCTCGTCCTGCAGCATTTTCCCGAAGCGGCAAAAGGCCGGATAATAGTCGTCGAGGAGGTACTGCGGCAGATCGAAGATATCGGCCATGTGCTGACTGATCGTCAGACCGGACACGTCCCCTTTTTTATCCAGCTCGATCACCCGCTGGCGGGAGCGCATGTCATAGATATCGTGCTCGCAATAGAATGGAATCTCGGTTTCCGACAACAGGCGGAAGCCTTCGGGGTCGACCTCGCGGAAATCGTTCGCCACGGCCATGCCGTCCGCAAAAAGGCTGCCGCCACCTTCGACCGAATTCGCGCGGCAATGCAGGAATTGCACGCCCGGCGCCACATCTTCGGCCGGGGTATCCGTGTGCAGCTCCAGTGCTTTGGCGGTATAGGCGAGATTCGTCGGTTTGATATGCGTGCGGACGTCGAAATAATCGCCGAAGAAGGTCGGTCGCACCTGACCGATCAGATTGGCGGTCTCGGTGAGGCCCGCGTCGCTGTCGGGCATGTCAGTTATGATCGCCACGCCTTCCACCAGTAGCGCCTCGATCCATCGGGCAACAAGACGACGGTCGGCCATCAGTTCGGGCTGCGAGAACCGGGCAACATCCGGGTAATGATCGCCGTACCACGGCTTGCGTGGCAGGTCGGACGGATCGAACCGCGGCGTACCGTCGGCATAGGCTGCCAGCATGTCCACGGGAAGTCGCGAGACATGATCCTCTCCGCTCCAACGGATCAACAGCGCGTCATCCTCCAGAACTGCACTTTCAGGGTACGGCGGCTGTTCCAGATGGAAGATGTCGAAAACCCGCTCGCGCGTCGTTCTGTCGAAGGAGGACGGGCAGTTGTCGCGAAGCCAGTAGTGGTTGAAATAGCAGCGACGCCCGTCTGGCAGGGTCACGTGAAGACCCTTTTCGGACAGGCTTACGGTGTCTGCGGCGGATGGCATTATGTCCATGGCGTGCCCTTAACTTGATTCCACGGAAGAACGGGAACACCAACAGAATGGCCATTGTTTTCTCGCGAAAATAGGCGGATTAATCTAATCTCAAATTAAGCTGGATGTTAAGTAGTGGACCATCTGCCGCCGTTGCGCCTGCTCACCACTTTCGAGGCTGTTGCCCGGCTCGGAGCAATGCGCGACGCGGCCGCCGAACTCAATGTCACAGGACCGGCCGTCACGCAGGCGCTGAAGGCGCTGGAGGACCATGTCGGGACGACGCTTCTCGACCGCAGCACCCGCCCGGCGCGCCTGACGGAATCCGGCCAGCAGCTTGCCCGCGCCACGCGTGACGGACTGGACATGATCGCCCGCACCATCGAGGAGATCCGCGCCGGCGCCGGGGAGCAGAGCCTTACCGTCTCCTGTACGCTGGGTATGGCGACCTACTGGCTGATGCCGCGGCTGTCCGACTTCTATGCCCGCCACCCCGAAATTCTCGTCAACGTTCAGGCTCCTCCGACCGACCTTCCGGCGATCTCGGCGGGGATCGATCTCGCATTGCGGTACGGCACCGGAGCGTGGACCGATGGCGAAACAACCAAACTCTTCGACGAGATCGTCTGCCCCGTCGGGCAGCCGGCCCTGGTCGAGCGGCTCCTGGCCGAAAGCATCGGGCTGAATAACGCGCCGCTCATCCATGTCCGAAGTCCGAAAACACATCACTGGGCAGGCTGGCCGGACTATTTCAAACATCGCGGACTGGGCCGGCATTCGGGGTCCGGCCAATTTTTCGACAACTACGTACAGGCGGTACAGGCTGCGCTCAACGGGCGCGGGCTGGTCCTGGGATGGCGATCGATTACCGAGGCATTCGTGGCCGAGGGCGCGCTGGTTTCATGGCCGGACGGTGCGGTCGATCTCGGTACGGGCTACCATGCGACCCTGTCGCCGGCCGGCGCGCGAAAATCCGCCACGCAACTTTTCCTGACCTGGCTCGAGCAACATTCGCAGTAAATCCTGTCGGGGCGAAACGGCATCGGTCAACACGACACGACAAGACTGGCCGCTCCCTACTCAGATGCCCGGGGCCCGGGCAAGCGATCCGACAACCTCCCGGGCGGCATTGCGCCCGGCCACGATCGCCCCTTCGATGTAACCGGGGAAGGACGGCGACAGTTCGGAACTGGCAAAGATCACTGCGCCATGACCGTCCAGAAGCACCGACTCCGCGTCATGCGCCTCCATGTCGAGCAGCACGTCGTTGTAAGCCCCGCCACTCCACCGGTCGCCAACCCAGTTGCGCACCGTGACGTCGAGCGGGCTTGCGGCTTCCTCGCCGAATACGTCCACCAGGGCGGAAATCGCGCGCTGCCTGATCGCGTCTTCCGCACCCTGCGCCCATTCCTCTGAAAGCGGCCCGCCCGCGAACATCACCATCCCGGGATGCCGGTCGTCATGACTTGCGTCGCAGACATAAAGACCGGCTGGATGGCGCCAGCTAACGGTGCCGTTGAGCCCGCGATCGCGCCAGAAGGCGGTCTCGAAACGAAGGAAAATCTTGATCACGTTTCCCGGGCGCCAGCCGCCGAGCGCACTACGCAGCCGAGCCGGCAGCGCCGGACTGAAATCCAGTTTCGCCGCCCGCGACGGCGGCAGTGCGAGGATGAGGCGGCGCGCGCGTAACGTTGCCGTACCGGCCTCGATTTCGACGCCGTCATCGCTGTGGCGCACCATCGAGACCGGCATCGAGAGCCGCAACCGGTCGCCGAGATCCCTACCGATATCGTCAGCCAGTGAATGCATGGTTTCGCGCAGGAAGAACTGAAGCTCCTGCTCCTCGTTTGTGATCCGGCGCTCGCATTCGATCAGGTGCCAAGCCGGAATCTCGTCGGCCGAACGGCACCACAGGCCCTGCACGAGGCCGCGAAAACCCTCCCTGGCATATTCCGGGTCCGGCAGATCGGCAGACCATTCGGCGACGGTCCGGTCGCGAACCGACGAATCGTCGGGATCAGTCGAGCGCAGCCTTTCGCGGATCGCCGCGACGGCCCGCCAATATTCATCACCCGCAGCGTCCTCTGTCCCCAGCGGAGGCCGCACAAGCGATCGTCCGGCGACAGGCGCCTCGACGACCGACTTGCGGTAGCGATGCGCAAGTTCGCTCACCACCGGCATGTCCTCGCAGAAGAACTGGCCGCCGGTGTCGATCAGTTCGCCCAGCGCGTTGCGCTCCGCTTCGACCCGCCCGCCGACGCGATTGCGCGCCTCCAGAAGGCAAAAAGAAAGCCCTGCATCACGCAGGGCCGAAGCCGCGGACAGACCGGTAAAACCGGCGCCCGCGACGATAACATCATATCTGTCGCTCATGCGCTTCTTCTCGTTGGAAACGGCTGCCCCGAACCGCTTCGACTGTGCTTAGTAGCCCGCCTTGATCTTCTCGAACTCGGCGATCATTCTCTGCTTCATCTCCGGTGAGACCGGCGACTGGAACAGCGTGTTGCCGACGAATTTGTCGACATCGCCATAACCCGCGGCGTCCAGATCCTCTTTGGGGATCGCCTTCATGCCGGCGCCGTTGCCATGTCCATAGCCCCATGCCGTGACGATGTAGTTCGAAACCTCCGGCGCGTTGACCGCGCTCAGGAAATCATAGGCCTTGTCGATATTACCCGGCGCGTCCTTCATCAGGGTGTAGCCGCACACCCAGGTCGACAGGCCCTCGTCGGTATCCTTCTTCATCACGACCGGCTGGCCATCCGCCGAAAGCGTCGTGGCGGTCTCGTTCCAGGCCCATGCGATGTCGACCTCTCCGCCACCCATTGCCTGGGCAAGCTCGGTCCCGTCGGTCCAGTAGAGCCGGACATTCTTGTGAACCTTGCGCAGAAAATCGGATGCCTGCTTGAACTCCTCGTCCGACATGTTGCTCCAGTCTTTCTTACCGATGGCAAGCACCGCAAGCGCATAGGCGTCGTCGACATTGTCCGGAAGCGAGACGCGGCCTTCGAATTTCGGGTCGGCGAATGCCTGCAGTGACTGGACGTCCGCCTCTTTCACCTTTTCGGTGTTGTATGTCAGCGCCGTGTTGCCCCAGTCGAAGGGTAGCAGCCAGGCTTTTCCATCCTCTGTCGTCACCAAACCCTTCATGCTCTTGAAGGCCGGCATGACATCGTCCCAGCCCTTGATGCGTGACGTGTCGAGCGGCTGCAACAGGCCCGCGTCGCGCCACTTCGCGACGCTCTGCGAGCACGGATGGGCTAGGTCGGTCTTGAACCCGGCCATGAGTTTCGCGAAAGCCTCGTCCTCGTCCGCGAAGAAGGCAAAGGTCGGGGAATCCCCGTATTTTTCCACATAGGCCGGATGAAACTCCGGATCCTCATATCCCGACCAGTCAAAGACGGTCAGATCGCCATCCGCCGCGTGAGCCAGTGTGGAGGTCGAGGCCGCCAGCATGGCCCCCAGCAAGAGTGGAGTGATGCGTCGTTTGCCTGCAATGGTCATTTTCGAATTCTCCCTGTTTCTACTTCATAACTTCCTGGTTCGCCCCTTCAGAGGCGAAATGTTTCGGGAAAATCGCTGAAAGGAACGACAGCGCGGCCTCTAGGGCGACCTCCCGTTTCATCTTTCCGTTGGAGAGCATGAGGCGCAGCCACAGTCCCTCCAGCAGCGCATCGAGGCCCAGTGCCGTCTGGCGCGCATCGAGGTTGTAGTTACCCTCGGCGATCAGCGCCCCGCACAATTCGGCGAGAAGATCCTGATAATGTTCATCCCGCGCGCCGCACAACGCCTGGTAGGTCGGCCGCGACTTGGCTTCGCCCCAGAAGGCGCACCACGCCGCGAGTTTGCGCCGGCTGCAGATCCCCCGGTCAAAATCGGCGGAAACGAGAGCCTTCAAACGGCTGGCCGGGTCGGTTCCTGCCTTGGCGACCGCGCCGCGCCAGTGGGCGGCATATTCCTCCGCCATATGCTGCAGCGTCGCAACGAGGAGCTTGTCCTTGCTCTCGAAATGGAAATTGACGATTCCGCGCGACAATCCCGCCCCGTCGGCAACATCCGCCATTGTCGTTTCCGAATAGCCGCGCTTGGCAAGCGAATCGATCGTCGCCTCGATAAGCTGCATGCGGCGGGTTTCCTTGGAAGCCTTGCGGACCTTCTTTTCGACTTGTGGCTCGACGGCGCCCGTCGTTTCGTTGGTCATGATGGCGAACATCCCCGACATCTACGTATCCTCGCGCCTGCCCTCGGCCAGGGCAGGCTTCACTGCACGAAGATGGGTGGGCCTGTGTTCGCCGCTGTCAAGCACCTTGAGCATCGCCACCCATGTATCGATGTTCTTCTCGACATAGGCGGCGTAGTCGGGATCGGACGCGTTCTTCAGCATCGGACCCTTTATGTAGTCCAATTCCGCTCTCGCCTTTTCCCGGTACCAGGGATTGCGATCGATGATGTCGATGTCGGCGAAACCGGCATTTTCCAGCGCCCGTTGATAACGCACAGGAGACGCCATGCCGAAGCTCAGTCCCTCCGCGTCGAGATAGGTTCGCATGTCCGCTGACGGTTCTCCGTCATGCGAGGTCAACCAGTCGCTCACGGCGACGAAACCGCCCGGTTTCAGCACCCGGAATATCTCGGAAAATATCGCCTCCTTGTCGGAGACATGGACGAGCGCGTCCTTCGAGAAGACAGCGTCGAAGCTGTTATCGTCGAATGGCAGCCGTCCCGGCGGCGCCTGAACGAACTCGGTCCGATCCGACAAGCCTTTCTCGGCCGCATGCCGGCGCGCCGTCTCGATCACCGGCTTCTCGATATCGAATCCGGTTACCTTTGCGGCCCCGTGACGCTCGATCAGGTGCAAGGCGATACCGCCCGCGCCGCAACCCACGTCGAGAATGTGCAACCCCTTCGGTGACCGGTCGCCGAGCACCCGGTCGACCTCCTCCGGCCCGCCGGGGGACAGATAGCCCTCGCCCCAAAGCTCCTCCAGGAAAAGAATGGCAGCGGCATCATATTCCGGGGCTTCCGAATGCACGTAACAGGTTCTCCGGCAATGGCAATTTACAGCCAAAGCCTAGCATGCAAACACGAAAACACAAGTTTGCTTGTTGAACATTCATTCAGAATGTATGGACATCCCGCCCATAACCGTGCCAGATTTCGCTGGTCCGGCCGTGCCTCGGCGGCCGGACGAAGAACAGCGCAAGCGGGAAGAAGCCGAATGAAGAGATGGGATGCCGTGGTCATCGGCGCGGGTCACAATGGCCTCGTCAATGCCTGCTACCTGCAGCGCGCAGGTCTCGATGTCCTCGTTGTCGAGAAGAACGACTGGATCGGCGGCGCGGCGGTGAGCCGGGAACTGACGCCGGGCTTCACTTATTCCAACTGCTCCTATGTCTGCAGCCTGTTCCGTCCGGAGATCATGCGGGACCTGGAACTGCCGCGCTATGGACTGCAGGTCATCCCCTATGAGGGCGGTGCTGTCTTCACGCAGGATGGCGACTATCTCGCCGCCTATCACGATCCTCATGCCCATCGCCGCGAGATCGCGCGCTTCTCGGCCCGCGACGCGGAAGCCTACGAGCGCTATGCGCGCGATGTCACCCGGCAGTGCCGTTTCATTCAGCCGCTCCTGATGCGCACCGCACCCGACCCGGCCAGCTTTCGCCCGCGCGACCTGTCCGAACTCGTCTATCTCGGGCGGAAGTTCGCCGGCATGAGCGCCGAGGAACTGCAACTCACCGTCCGCTTCTGGACGATGTCGATCTCCGATTTCCTTGACGAATATTTCGAGACCGACGTGCTGAAAGCCTATCTGGCGGTCTCAGGGATCATCGGAACGGCGCTCGGGCCGATGTCGCCCGGAACAGCCTATGTCCTGCTGCATCACTATATGGGCGAGGTCGACGGCGCCGTCGGCGCTTGGGGATTTGCGCGCGGCGGCATGGGGTCGATCACCAGGGCGCTCGCGGATTCCCTTCGCGCGTCGGGCGGCACTATTCGCACCGAAGCGGAGGTCGATCACGTCCTCATCAGGAACGGCAAGGCGGAGGGAGTCGTGCTGGCCGGCGGCGAGGAAATCCGCGCCGCCCGCGTCATCTCCAACGCCGACGTCAAGCGCACCTTCCTGAAGTTCGTCGACGAGAAGGAGCTTCCCGAGCCCTTCGTGAAAAGCGTCAGGAACTTCAAGATCCGCGGCTCGTCGGGCAAGGTCAACATCGCCCTCGACTCGATGCCCCAATTCCCTGCCTTGCCAGAAGACTCGCCATGCCTGCAGGGCGATATGCACTTCACGGATTCGATCGAACGTATGGAACGCGCCTATGACGACTGGAAGGCCGGCCGCTGGTCCGCCGACCCGATGATCGACATGGTGATCCCGACGACGCTCGACCCCACCATGGCGGCGCCCGGCAAGCACTTCATGAGCTGCTTCTCGCAATATTGCCCGCCGCAGGTCGAAGGCAGGGACTGGACGGATGCGGATCGAGACGCCTTCGCGGAAACCGTCATTTCCCAGATCGCGGACTATTCGCCGGGCTTCCGCGACCGGATCGTCCACATGGAAGTGCGCACACCGCGCGAAATCGAAGCCGAAGTCGGCCTGACCGAAGGCAATATCTTCCAGGGCGAACTGACCTTCGACCAGTTGCTCTTTAACCGGCCCGTACCGGGCTACGCGCAGTATCGCTCGCCCGTCGACGGCCTCTATATCTGCGGCTCGTCCACCCATCCGGGCGGCGGCGTCATGGGGGCGCCGGGCCGCAACGCGGCAGCCGAGATCCTGCGCGACGCATCGAAATCGACCAGACATGTGAGCCCCGCCTATGACGTCATATGATGCCATCGTGATCGGCGGCGGCCACAACGGCCTCGTCGCTGCGACGCTTCTCGCCAGGAGCGGCCGCAAGGTGCGCCTTGTTGAAACCGCGGACACGCTGGGCGGTGCGGCGCGCACCGACGAGTTCGCGCCCGGTTTTCGCGTTTCGACGGCGCACATCCTGAACCGGCTGCATCCCGACGTGATCCGGCAACTTGATCTCGCCGCACACGGCCTTGATACGAGCGCCGCGCCTGCCCCGACCACCGTTCTCGGCGACCGGGAGGGCCCGGTCACCCTGCGTAGCGGTTATGGCGACCATGTCGATGGCATCTCGCCCGACGAAGCGAAGGCATGGTCGGAACTGCGCGCGCTGCTATTGCGCCAGGCAGGCATCCTGAAGCCGTTCCTGACCAGGCGCCCTCCCCGGCTCGGCAAACTGTCGCGCGCCGACATGAGCCTGCTCGGCGGCTCGGCGCTGGCCTTGCGCCGCCTCGGCAAGGAAGACATGCGCGAGTTCCTCCGCATGGTGCTGATGAATGTCGCGGACGTCGCCGACGAGCACCTGACCGATGATCGTCTCAAGGGCCTGCTCGCCTTCGACGCGACGCTCGGCAGCCATCTCGGACCGCGCTCGCCGACGTCGCTGCTCGGCCTTTACTACCGCCTTGCCGGTGAAGCGGGAGGATCGGTCGGCGGACAGACCATTCCCGCCGGCGGCATGGGCGCGGTCATCAACGCCCTGGCACGCGCGGCGGCCGCGGCCGGGGTCGAGATCAGCACAGGCGCGAATGTCACCCGCATCGCGCTCGAAGGCGGAAAGGCCGCGGGCGTCACGCTCGGGACCGGCGAGGAGCTTCGTGCCGGAACGGTGGTTTCGGCGATCAATCCCGCAACGACTTTCCTTGATCTCGTCGGACCGCGCGAACTCGACATCGCTTTCGTCCGCAAGATCGGCAACATCCGCATGAAGGGGGACGCCGCCAAGCTGCATCTCGCCCTCGACACTGTCCCGGACTTCCCCGGCATCAGCGACGCAGACCGCAAGGGCCGGCTGGTGATCGCGACGTCGACCGACCACGTCGAAAACGCTTTCAACCCGGCGAAATACGGCGAGTTCTCGCCCGAACCGGTGATGGAGATCACCTTGCCGAGCCTGTCCGATCCGACCTTGGCGCCCGACGGCGCCTGCGTCCTTTCGGCGGTCGTCCAATACGCTCCCTACGACCTCCGCGAGGGATGGGAGACCGGAAAACCGAAATTCCTGGAAGCGATCCTCGCGACACTGGAAGCGAACGCGCCAGGTATCCGCAATACCATTCGGCATTCGGAACTGCTGACGCCTGCCGATATCGAAAGCCGTTACCGCATGCCGGGCGGCCACTGGCACCATGGTGAACTCCAGGCCGACCAGATGCTGTTCTCGCGCCCGGTCGCCGGCCATTCCGGCTACGACACGCCGGTCGGCGGGCTCTATCTGTGCGGCGCGGGCTCACACCCGGGCGGCGGCATATCCGGCGTCCCCGGGCTGAACGCGGCCCGCAACATCCTCGCATCGGAGAGATGATATGACCGTCGTTCCCCCGCTCACCGACGAGAAACGCCGCGCCGCGCAGAAACACATCGAGACGATCCGCTTCGAGACGCCGTTCCACCCGCGTATCGCGGCGCTCATGCAGACGAACGACTGGTACGACTGGGCGGGCTATAAATCGGCGAATACCCTGTGGGCGGAGGAACTGGAATATTTTGCCATCCGCGCCCAGTCGGCGCTGTTCGACATCTCGCCTATGGTCAAATACCGCATTGAGGGCCCGGACGCCGAAGCCTTCTGCAACCGGCTGACGCTGCGCGACGTGTCGAAGCTGCGGCCCGGCCGCGTGCACTACACCGCATGGTGCGACGATTCCGGCCATGTGCTCGACGACGGCACCCTCTTCCGCCTTGCCGATACCCGCTTTCGCCTGTGCTGCCAGGAGCGTCACCTGCCCTGGCTGCTCGACGGCGCGCTCGGATTCGACGTCGCCGTCACCGAGGAGACGGAAGAGATTGCCGGCCTTGCCCTGCAGGGACCGACAAGCTGCGCATTGCTGAAAGCGGCCGGCTTCGACGGCATCGAAACGATGAAACCCTTCGATATCCGGGATTTCGGCCACGAGAGCGGCAGCGTCACCGTTTCGCGCACCGGCTTTACAGGGGACCTCGGCTACGAGCTTTTCATTGATACGCCGCTAGCCTTGTCCCTCTGGGATCGTCTTTGGACCGCCGGCGAGCTTTACGGCATACGGGCCATAGGCAATGCCGCCCTGAACCAGGCACGCATCGAAGCCGGTCTGATCGTCGCCAACATCGACTTCATAACCACCGACCATGCGCTTCGCGCCGATCGTGTGCGCATGCCGGACGAAACGGGTCTCGGCTGGATGGTCGACTTGAAAAAGGGCCATTTCAACGGGCGCCGCGCCATCGAGGACGCACGGAGAAACAACTCCATCCGTCATGTTCTTGTCGGCCTCGAAATCGAGGGTAACGTTCCCGCCGATCACGCCATCGTCTATCATCGCAAGAAGCGCGAAGCCGGCGTCATCACCTCGGCCGCCTGGTCGCCGACGGCGAAGCGCAACCTCGCCATCGCCAGCCTCGAACGGCCCTATGGAGATACCATCACCGAAGACCTCTGGGTGGAAATCTACGCTCTGCACGAACTGCGCTACACCAAGCTGATGAAGCGCGCGACGATCGTGCCCCGCCCCTTTGTGAAACTGCCGCGGCGAACGGCGACGCCGCCCGCCGATTGCTGATTATGGCGCAAAGCGACGAAGACGCCCGCAACTGGCAACTGGTCAGGACGCCGCTCGGCGAGGAGTGGTCGGGGCGCACCCGTTACGCCGCCGCCATGTATCTCTACCGCAAGGGCGAGATGAGCGCGGAGGTGCTCGAAGTCTACCGGACCTGTTCGCGGCTGGATTCCGAGGACCCGCTGGCGATCATCCGCGACCGCGGCATCGGCAAGCAGTGGCTGAAAAAGATCGAAGAACACTGACAATCCGGCACGGAGTAACACAGATGAATACCGAGATGCTGATCGGCTCGCAGTTCGAGACGGGGACCGGCGACGGCGAGGCCATCCTCAACCCGCGCACCGGCGAAACGATCCTCACCCTTCCCGAAGCCTCGCCAGACCAGGTGCAGAAAGCGGTCACGGCTGCCGAAAAGGCGTTCGTGACCTGGGCGCGCACCACCCCGGCCGAACGCTCGACATTTCTTCTCGAAATCGCCGACCGCATCGACGCCGAGGCGGCCGGCTTCGCCGCGCTCGAGGCGCTCAATTGCGGCAAGCCGATCAATGCGGTCAGCGAGGATGAATTGCCGGCCATCGCCGACTGCTTCCGCTTCTTCGCCGCCGCGATCCGCACCATGCAGGGATCGATCGCCGGAGAGTACACGCCAGGCTATACCTCGATGATCCGCCGCGACCCGATCGGCGTCGTCGCCTCCATTGCGCCCTGGAACTATCCGCTGATGATGATGGCGTGGAAACTCGCGCCCGCCATCGCCGGCGGCAATACCATCGTTTTCAAGCCATCCGAGCAGACACCACTGACGGCGCTGAAGCTGGCGAGAATCCTCGCCGAGGTGCTGCCCGAGGGCGTCGTCAACATCCTTCTCGGCCGCGGCGCGACTGTGGGCAATACGATGATCAGCCACCCGGCCGTGCGCATGGTCTCGCTCACCGGCAATGTCGCGACCGGCACCAAGGTGTTGCAGGCCGCTGCGCCGACCCTGAAGCGCACCCATCTGGAACTCGGCGGCAAGGCGCCAGTCATCGTTTTCGATGACGCCGACATCGGCGCCGTTGTCGAGGGACTTCGCTCCTTCGGCTATTACAATGCCGGTCAGGACTGCACCGCTGCTTGCCGCGTCTACGCCGACGACAAGGTCTATGAGCGCCTTGTCGCCGACCTCACCTCGCAGGTCTCGCAGATCAGCTACAACAAGGCGGACGACACTGAAAACGAGATCGGGCCCCTGATCTCGCAGCGCCAGCGCGACCGTGTCTCGGAATTCGTGGAACGCGCGAAGGCGCTGTCCCACATCGAGGTGACGACCGGCGGCAATACGGTCGGCGGCAATGGCTTCTATTTCGAGCCAACAATCGTCGCAGGCGCATTGCAGGACGACGAGATCGTCCGCAAGGAGGTGTTCGGCCCGGTGGTGTCCGTCACGCGGTTTTCCGATGTCGACGAGGCGGTCGCATGGGCAAACGACTCCGACTACGGCCTTGCCTCATCCGTCTGGACGAAGGATGTCGGCCGCGCCATGGAGACCGCCGCCCGGCTGCAATACGGAGCGACCTGGGTGAACACGCATTTCCTGACTGTCAACGAAATGCCGCATGGCGGCATGAAGCAGTCCGGCTACGGCAAGGACATGTCGCATTACGCACTCGAGGACTACACCGCGATACGCCATGTCATGATCGCGCACTGAGAAAAGCGGCGGCAACAACGCGGTAGGTCAGTTTGATCCGCAGGTGTCGGCTTCGGTAGCCGCCGCCTTGGCCGTGGTGACCCGGCTCATTTTCGGAACCGCAACGGCGGCGATTTCTCCGGCAGGACGCCGGAGCGGAATTTCTGCAGCACGACTTGAAGCAGCAGGCCGACCAGCAGCATGCGGATATACGAACTGCGGGTGATCCATTCCAGCGGCAGCCGATTGGTGAAGATTTCCGTCATCGACCACAGCGACCAGATGCCGAGCGCTCCAACGATCGCGCCCCTGTTGTTGCCCGAGCCGCCGGCCATCAGCATCACCCAGACAAGGAAGGTGACGAGTAGCGGATCCGTGGCGGAGGGCGAGAGGAACCGGAAATAGTGCGCCGAGAGCCCCCCGGCGACCCCCATGACCGCGCAGCCGATCACGAAGGTCTGCACCCGGAATTTCTCGATATTCTTGCCCGCCGCAGCGGCAGAAGCCTCGTTGTCTCGAATGGCGCGCAGGCTGCGCCCCCATGGGCTGTCGTAGAGCCGCATGGCGACGAAATAGACGATCAGGACGATCGTCCAGACATAGGCCAGGAAAACGAGGTCGGCGGAGCGACCAGCAAGATATTCACCGAACGGGCGTGGAATGCCCGCAAGGCCGAGGCTGCCATTGGTCACCCAGCTTTCGTTGACGATGACAAGGCGCAGTATCTCGGCAATGCCGATGGAGGCCATGGCGAGATAGTCGCTTTTCAGGCGCACGCAGATCTTGGCGACAGCCCAGCCCATTAGCCCGGCCAAAAGCGCGGCGCCCAGAAGTCCGGCGAAGACCGGAAGGCCGAAACCGCCCAGATGCTTGGACGACTCTCCCGTCGTCAGGATCGCGGATGTGTAGGCGCCGATCGCGAAGAAACCGGCAATGCCGGCATTGAACAGACCGCCCATGCCCCACTGGATGTTGAGTGCCAGGCAGAGCAGCGCATAGATACCGCCGGCGATCAGGATGCTGACCAGGTAGAAAAACAGGCCGGTCCATTCCATCAGAGCAGTCTCCCCTTGAAGAGCCCTTGCGGCTTCACAATCAGCAGAACGATCATGATGACGAACGCCACCGCGGTCTTGTAGGACGGCGAGATGAGCGCATGATCCCCGATCCAGTGATAGGACGAGAGCTCCTCGGCCAGGCCGATGATGTAGCCTCCGGCCATCGCGCCCATCGGTTTGCCGATGCCACCGAGAATGGCGGCCGCGAACATCGGCATCAGCAGGTTCCAGCCGAGATTCGGATGCGCGCTCGTATCCATGGCGGCGAACGACCCGGCGACAGCCGCGAGGGCGGCGCCGATGATCCAGGTCCAGCGTACGACCTTTTCGGTATCGAGGCCGGCGACCTGCGCCAGTTCGGGATCGTCGGACACCGCACGCATCGAGCGACCGGTCTTCGTTCTGGAAAGGAAGAAGTGCAAAAACAGAGCAATGACCGATGTCGCGACGACGGCCTGCACATGCAGCACCGAAACGCGAAACGTGTCGAACAGGACCAGTGGCGGGCGGACACCGCCGGAGCCGAAGACCTGGTTCTGCGATCCCCAGAGCAACTGGACCAGCGACCGGAAGATCAGCGCGACGCCGAACGACGAAATCACGGTGTAGATCGTCGGAAGCTTGCGCAGCGGCCGGTAGAACACCTTGTCGACTAAAAGCGCCGACACGATCGCCAGCACCATGCCGAACGGCACCAGCAGCAACGGATTGACGGGAAAGATCGCCGCCGCCGCGAGCACGCCATAGGTGCCGAGGGTCATCAGGTCGCCATGGGCGAAATGGGCAAACCGCAAAATGCCGAAGATCATCGAAATGCCGACGGCGCCCAGTGCGTAGACGGAGCCGATCGCCAGCGCCGGGACCAGATAGAAGTTGATGAAATCGATCATGTCGCCGCGCCTCCGAGGAACGATCGGCGCACGTTTTCGTCGGCCAGGAGCTCTTTTCCCGTTCCCGAGGCGAAGTTGCGCCCGTTCACCAGGACATGTCCCTGATCGGCGATTTGAAGCGCCTGCCGCGCGTTTTGCTCAACCATCAGAATAGTCACACCCGTCTTACGAATATCGAGCAGCAGATCGAAAATCCGTTCCAGATAGGCCGGCGAAAGACCGGCGGTCGGCTCGTCGAGCAGCATCAGTTTCGGTTCGCACATCAGGGCGCGGCCGATCGCCACCATCTGCCGCTGCCCGCCCGACAATTCGCCTGCTGGTTGTTTCAGCTTGGCGCGCAGATCGGGAAACAGGTGCAGAACCTTTTCGTGCGTGGCGACCTTGTCGGCGGGCGGTGCGGCATAGGTGCCAATATCGAGGTTCTCGTCCACCGTCAGATTGGGGAACACGTTGCTGCTCTGCGGAACCGCCGAGACGCCGAGCGTCACCAGGGCGGACGTCTTGCACCTGGCGAGATCCGTCCCGTCGAAATCGATCGTGCCGGAAGCGATGCTCGTCAGCGCGAATATGGTTTTCAGAACCGTCGACTTTCCCGCGCCATTGGGGCCGAGAATGACGGCAATCTCGTGCGGCTGCACATCGAACGCGATATCCTCGATGATGGGTGGGCCGCCATAACCCGCGGTCAGGCCGCGGACGGAGAGCAATGCGCTCATGCGTGCGCCTCGTATTTCCCGCCGCCGAAATAGGCTTCGATCACCCGTTCATCGCTGCGCACTTCGTCCACCGTTCCCTCGGTGAGCAATTTGCCCTGCGCCATCACCAAAACGTGGTCGCAAAGCTTCGAGACGTAGTCGAGATCGTGCTCGATCAGGCAGAAGGTCAATCCATGCTCCTGGTTGAGCAGCTTGATCTTGTCGGCGAGCTTCGACAGCAAGGTCCGGTTGATCCCCGCGCCGATCTCGTCGAGCAGAATGATTTTCGGATTGCGCATCAGGGCGCGGCCCAGTTCCACCAGCTTTTTCTGACCGCCGGACAAATTGCCCGCCTTTTCGTCCAGCACATGGTCGAGTTCGAGAAAACGGATCGTTTCGCGCGCATGATCGTAGATGGCGCGCTCCTCGGCGCCGAATCTGCCGCGCCGGAAGATCACGTTGAAGACATTCTCACCTTCCGGGGCGGACGCCGCGGCCATCAGGTTTTCAAGCACGGTGAGGTGGGAGAATTCATGCGGGATTTGAAACGTCCGCGCTAGCCCGCGTTGCGCGCGCTGATACGGCTTCAGGCCCGTGATGTCCTCCCCGTCAAACAGGACGCGCCCGGCGTTTGGCCGGATCGCGCCTGCGATGACGTTGAAGGCCGTGGTCTTGCCCGCGCCATTCGGGCCGATAAGCCCGGTGACGCTGCCCGCGTCGACATTGAAGCTGGCGTGATCGATCGCACGCAGGCCGCCAAAATCGACGCGGATTCCCTCAAGCCGGATCATGAAGCTGGCTTCACGATCGCTTACTGCATCACTTCGATTTGCTTGTACGAGTCTCCGTCGACAACGAATTTGCCGACATAACCACGCACATCGCCATGGGCATCGAAGTCATAGGTGCCGCCGGCGCCGTCATAATCGATGTCCTTGCCTTCCTTGATCAGTTCCTTGGCCTTGGCCCATTCGCCCGGGCCCACTTTCTCGCCCGGCGCGGAGGCGACATCGCGCAGCGCCGCCGCGATCTTGGCGCGGTCCGTAGAACCGGCCTTTTCGACGGCCAGCATGGCGAGGAACGTCGCGTCATAGGTCTGGTCGACAAACGCCTTGTCGGCGCCCTCGCCGAACTCCGCGTTGAACTCGTCATGCAGGGTCTTCTGGGCAGGATTGTCGGCCGGCGATGTCGGCGACGAGAAGAACGAGGTCTTCAGCGCGTCGGCGCCGACGTCCTTGATCAGGAGGTCGTCGCGCAGGCCGTCGGTGCCGATGAAGCGCGTGAACAATCCGCCTTCAATCGACTGCTTGACGATCTTGCCGCCCGAGTCGCCCGCATAGGCGATAACGACCAGCGCTTCCGCGCCGCCCTTGGTCAGGCTCGCCAGTTCGGACCGGTAGGAGTCCTTCTTTTCTTCATGCTTCACCGCCGCGACAATCTCGCCGCCGGCCTTCTTGTAGGCGTCCATGAAGGTCTGGCCGATTCCGACGCCGTAGTCGTTGTTCACATAGGTGACGGCGACTTTCTTGATGCCTTCGTCGAGAACCATCTTGGCGAGGACTTCGCCCTGGAAGTTGTCGGAGGGAACGATGCGGTAGACGAGATCGTTGTCCTTCAGGTCGGTCATCGCCGGAGACGTCGCGGTCGGCGATATCTGGACGATTCCCGTCGGAATGGACACGGCCTCAGCCGCCGCGATCGTCGTGCCAGACATCAGGGCGCCCATGATGATAGGCACGTTCTCGACATTGGCCAATTTCTGCGCGGCGTCGACGGCGCCCTGCGACGAGCCCGTCGTATCGCCGTAAACGGCCACGGCATTGCCGTCGAGCAGGCCACCCTGTTCGTTGACCTGCTTCACCGCCAGATTGGCGGCGTTCTGAAGCGGCGGGATGAAGTTGGCAATCGGTCCCGTGATATCCATCAGAACCCCGATCTTGGTATCGGCCGCATGGGCAAGGGCACTGGTGCCCAGAAACGCCGCCGCGGCGACGAGAGTGATACACTTTTTCATGGAATGCTCTCCCTGTTTGAATTCCATTGTCGTGTGGCTTGGGCCCCGCCGGACTTTCCGTCGAAGCCCGGTTCCGGTTACAGGATCGTCGTGTCGAACGTGCCCGGCAGACTGACCTCGAGCAATTGCAGATCCTCCGTTGTATCGGCGTAGCGCGTTGCCATGTCCGGCGGAATTACGAACGCGTCACCAGCAGTCAGGCGATAGGGATCCTTTCCCTCGCCCTCCAGGGTCATTTCCCCCGACATCACGAAGTTAAACAGAATATCGCAACTGTGTCTCGTCCACGGAGACGTCTGCCCGGCAACGGGCTTCGCGACCATGACCGAGGCAACGCCCTTGGTGTTTTCATTGATCGTCGTGTCGCGCGCCTCGAATCCCGGAATACGGAACGGCTCGAACACGCCGTCCTTGGCCAGGCTGTGCACGAAACGTTGTCCGTCCCATTCACGGTCCGGCCGCTCGACCGCGGTGGGTAGTGTCATCTCGTGGTCGACCTCGGTGATGTGTTCGGCCGGCACGCCGATTTCGATCACCTCGATGCCATCGGCGGCATGCATGACCCGGTGCCGTATGGTCGGCGGTTGGATAAAACAGTCGCCGGCATGCAGACGGCGCACGGCGCCCTGGTCTTCATACAGAACATCGACCCAGCCCCTGATGCAGAAGATCAGCTGAAAACCGACCTTGTGGAAGTGCACCATGTCGGGCACCGGCCCGTCCGGAACGCGGATATGCGATGCGATCATCGCGCCGCCGAGCCGCGAGGGCACGAGGTCGCGATAGGCCATGCCCGCGCGTCCGATAATCCACGGCGCCTGGTCGGCGAGCCGCCGGACCACGAATGCATGCTCGGTCGGCGGCAAGACAAGCGGCGGGTTCAGCTCGTCGATTTCGATGCGCGTGCCGTTCGGCGCGGTCAGTTCGCGCTTTCCGGCCGCGAACTCGTCGGGATCGTCGGTAAGAATGCGCAGAGTTCCCGGCGCTTCGTCGGCGCCCTTCTGGATTCGAACACGCAATCCGTGACCGGAGAGCACCGCCACCTCGGGATTGTCGGCGGGATAGATCATATCCAGCCGCATCCCCAGTGTCTTGGTGAAGAACGGCAGGTCTTCGCTCAAATTCTCGGTCGGCAACCGAATCTCGGCGCGTGTCTCGCTCATCGTCACTTCCGCTCCCCGCCTGACATGTTTTCTCGGCCCCGCTTCTTCATGCGGTTTTCGCCGAATGCTTCGATTGCGGCTGTTCGGAACTGGCCGCGGTCAGATACGCGGTCTCGCCCTCGTAGATGAACCGCATGAGTCTGTCCGCCGCGGCGACGGAGTCGCGCCGCATAAAGGCGTCGAAGATGTCGGTATTGCCGTTCACGATCAGAGGGTGGTTGGCCCGGTCGTCGAAGGTCATCATCCGCACCGCCTGGACCTGGGTCATGTAGCGCTGGATAACCTGTTTCAACGAAGCGTTCGGGATCGCCGATATCCAGCCATTGCGAAATTGTTCGCTCGCCTTGAACATCAATTCGGTATTGCCGGATTGCATTGCCCGGCGCGCGTCCGCGAGCGTTTTTTCGAGTTCCGCCAACTGAGCCTTGTCGAGTGCAAGCGTTGCCAACGCAATGGCGCGAGGCTCGAGCATCCGCCGAAGATCGAAAATCTCCAGAATTTCCTGGTGGGTGACGCGCGGCAGCACGAAACCGCGGGTGGTCGCTTCGAGATAACCTTCATGCGCCAACCGCATCAGGGCATCGCGTGCCGGCATGCGCGATACGCCGAATTCGGTCGCGATGGCGGTGTCGACCAGCCGGTCATCCGGACCGATCTCACCACGCTGCAGGCGTCCCATCAGGACATCGTGGATGATCTGCCCCTGACTTTGCGAACCGTTGGCCTGATCGGGAGCAAGCATGACGGTCATGACCGGACCTGAAGGAGAAGTGCGACAATAGCGCAAGGGGAATCGTATACGAAAATTGATCGTGTCACGGCTGCCATGCAGACGGAAGCGCTTCTTTTTCGCACTCAAGGTTTCCTTTAAGCTTGAAGTACCTTGAATTCCGTATACGATACGCATGTGAATGCGTCAACTCACAACCTGAGTCCGCAACACGAAATACAAGGATCACGGCTAGCGCTGGGTCCGGCTCAAACGTCCGCAGGATTGCATATGCCCGACCAGAACAACGGATATTTCCTCTACCATTCGATCGGCCAGTATCCCGACAAGGCGGCGGACCTGGCGGCGGCAATGGCCGAGTTCGCTGCGGTCTGGGGGACAGCAAACGACGATCAATGGGGCTACCTGCTCGGTCAGCGCACGGAGTTTATCGACCTCTGGCGCGACTTGATCGGCGCCGCCGAGGGCACGACGACGACCTGCGAAAACGTCACGCAGGGCCTGCATATGCTGATGACGGCGTTGCCGGAAAACTATCTGCGCGGCCGGCGCGTGCTCGTCGCCGCCGACTGCTTCCCGTCGAACCATTTCCTGCTCACCGGCCTTCAGGAGCGGCTGGGATTCACCCTCGACACCGTGGCGATGCGGCAGGGCGCATCATGGGTCGCGGACGAAGACATGATTGCCCAGTGGGATCGCGACGTCGCGCTCGCCCTGGTGACATGGGTCAGTTCCACCTCGTCGCACAAAGTGGATGTCGAGGCGTTGGCGGATCACGCCCGCGCCATGGGGAGCCTCGTCGGTGTCGATATCACGCAGGCGGCGGGCCTGCTGCCGTTTTCGGTCCAAAAGCCGGTGGTCGACTTCGCGGTTTCGACCAGCCTCAAATGGATGTGCGGGACGCCCGGCGCCGGCATGCTTTATCTACGTCCGGACCTGATTGGCGAATGCAGGCCGGAACTGCGCGGCTGGTTCAGCCAGGACGATCCCTTCAACTGGGACCTGGACCGCTTCGATTTCGCGCCCGATATCCGGCGCTTCGACAATGGTACGCCGGGCATTGTCTCCGCTGCCGCAACGGTGCCCGCGCTTCGGTGGCACGCACAGGCCGACAAGACCGAGATCCTCACGCATAATCGCGAACTCACGCACCGCCTGATCGCCGCGGCAGACGATCTTGGCTTCCACCTCATCACCCCGCGCGCCGAAGCCGAGCGCGGCGGTAGCGTCATGCTGAAACTAGCCTCCGCCGGGTCTGCGGAACAAACTCTCGAAGCGCTCCGGCGCGAAGACCTTTACGCCGACAGCCGCGGACCGATCCTGCGTCTTTCCCCCGGCGTGATGACCAGCTCCGACGCAACCGATGCGCTCATCGATGTGCTGGGGGGCAGACCGGTAAAACGCCTCCCGTAACGGGATCGGCAACGATCCCCCGAATCCCGAGCAAGCGCTGAAAATCGTGAAAAATGAGCACCATTGTGCGAAGAAGCGAAATCATCGGCGAAGCCATCGGGCTGACAATTCGATTGTCCGGGAGAGACGTATGAAAGCGGCGATATTGCATAGACGCGGCGCTGACGGCGTCGCGGTAACGGACGTGGACCGGCCGCACCGGCCGCAGGGTTGGGCGCTGGTGCGCATGCTGGCCGCATCCGTCAACCGTGTGGATCTCTACATGCGCGACAATGGCGCGGGCATCACCCACGCCCTGCCGCAAATCATGGGAGTCGATGGCATCGGCGAGATCGAGGAGACCGATGCCAGGTCGACGTTCCGGAAGGGCGAGCGCGTGATCCTGTATCCCTACGAATTTTGCGGGACCTGCCGCCATTGTCTGGCCGGAAACCAGCCGCTTTGCACCTCGGCACGTGTCCTCGGCGAACATCGGGACGGGACCTTCGCCGAATTCGTCACCCTGCCCGAAGCGTCGCTGAGAAAAGTGCCGCCGGAGACGGATGTTCACCAGGCCGCGGCTCTGGGCGTCGCTTATCTGACCGCCTGGCGCATGATCTTCGGCAAGGCGACCATTGACCCGGGCAGCGTCGTCCTGATCGTCGGAGCGGGGGGCGGCGTCTCACACGCCGCCGCGCAGCTGGCTCTCGTCGCTGGCGCCCGTGTCATCGTCACGACTTCCGGCGCTGAAAAGACGGCGCATTTCCGAGCCACGGGCGTCGATCACGTGATCGACTACAAGACCGAAAAAGTCGTCGATACCGTCATGCAACACACCGGCGGTGAAGGCGCGGACATCGTCATCGACAATGTCGGAGAGGCGACTTGGGGGCAGTCCTTGCGCTGCACGGCGCGCGGCGGCCATATCGTGACCTGCGGCGCCACGACCGGCGGAAATCCTTCCGCCGAATTGCAGCGGCTTTTCATCCGCCAGTTGTCGGTGCACGGTTCGACCATGGGCAACCTGGAAGAGTTTCGCCGCCTCGTGCGGGCATTCGAGGCCGGCCGGTTTGCCCCGCATATCGATAGCGTCTACCCGCTGGATCGCGTGAACGATGCATTTGCGCGGCTGGAACATCCCGGACGCGTCGGAAAAGTCGTCATCGACATATCTGCGCCCGCTGGTTTTCAAGAACAGTAATCTAAAATCAGAAGCCCTGCGGCGTTGGCGGCGCTCGCCTGGTCAGAGCGTGACGCTGCCGATACTGGCGCCGCCGCAGACATAGAGCGTCTGGCCTGTGACGAAGCTGTTGGCCGGATCGCAGAAGAACAGAAACGCATTGGTCACGTCCTCGACCGTGCCGAGCCGGCCGACCGGGATGCGCTTTGCGAGCTCCGTCTCGCGCTCGCTTCCCTTCGGGATTATGCCCCAGAAATTGTCGGTCAGGATCGGCCCCGGAGCGACGACATTGACGGTGATGCCGTGCGGCGCAAGTTCCAGCGCCCATGTCCGCGCCATGCCGACCATCCCGGCCTTAGTCGCCGAATAGGCGGTACGAGTCGGAACGCCGAGCGCCGCCCGCGAGCCGTTGAACATCACCCGTCCGAAATTCCGCGCCTTCATCGCCGGCAGGCAGGCCTGCACCAGCGTCAACGCCGAGCCCAGATGCAGTTGCGCCAGGCCCGCGATGTCCTCTGGCTTGGCGTCCTCGATCAGGTTCGGCCAGATCAGCCCGGCATTGTGGACCAGATGCGTGACCTCGTGACGAGAGGCGATGTCGGCGGCGACCTCGGCGACGGCCGCTGCGTCGAGCAGGTCGACGGCGACATGTTCCAGATTGTCATGCGACCAGTCGGGAACGTGGCGCGCCAGCGAGATCACCCGGTAGCCGCGCTCCAGCAGGCGCTGTCCGAGATCGGCGCCGATGCCCTTGCTGCCCCCGGTGATGAGAGCTGTGTATTCGGTCATGAGGCTTTTCCGGGAACGAGCGCCAGCACGCGCAACGGGCTGCCGGTGCCGCCCCTGATCTTCAGCGGCGCGGCGATGAGGATCGCGCCGGTCGGCGGCAGTTGGTCGAGATTGGTGAGGCATTGCAGCCCGAATTTCCCGGCCCCGTGCAGGAAATAATGCGCCGGATAGGGCGGCGTATAGTGCGACCCCTGCCCCGCATCCGTGCCGACCGTCTCGGCGCCGAAGCCCCTTATGCCGCGCTCCAGCAGCGCCTTGACCGCCTCCGGCGTCGGACCCGGCGAATGCGGGCCGTCCTCTTGCATGTTCAGATAGTCGATTGGCTCACGCTTCGACCAGTCGGTGCGCATCAGAACCCACGCGCCTTCCGGGATCGGCCCGTGCTCGGCTTCCCAGGCCTCGATGACCTCCGGCGTCAGCTCGAAATCGTCGTTTTTCGCCGCGCCTTCGGAACAATCGATCACCACCACCGGGCCGACGAAATTCTCCGGCGCGATCTCGTCGACCGCGCCGTTCGGCACGTCACGCCCCGAGATCCAGTGTACCGGCGCGTCGAAATGCGTGCCGGTGTGTTCGTTCAGCGTGAGATTGTGCCACTTCCACGCTGGTCCGCGATGGTCGTAGGCCGAGACCTCCTCCATGCGGAACCGCGCGCATTGGCCGAATTCCGGCGGCAGGATGATGACGGGAAAGTCCGGATCGAGCCG
Source organism: Oricola nitratireducens (assembly GCF_014904745.1). Classification (GTDB taxonomy): domain Bacteria; phylum Pseudomonadota; class Alphaproteobacteria; order Rhizobiales; family Rhizobiaceae; genus Oricola; species Oricola nitratireducens. The sequence continues at coordinate 252,442 of NZ_JACZCS010000008.1, read as the reverse complement.
GTGGGTTAGATCGACGACCCGCACCGAACCGCTGGCCAGCGCCAGCGCCATGTCGGACAAAACGCTCATGCGCCGCCTCCCGTCAGTTCGCGTTCCAGGACGCCCGGATCGCGCCGCCAGCGCTCGGCGAGATCGCGCGCGACGTCCCCGCAATAGACCTCTTCGAGACCTTCGATCAGCCCGTCGACGATCGACCGCGCCAGCGCGGCGGGCGTCACCTTGGGCGGCGGCAGCGGCTGGTGCCACTCGTCGTCGGTCGGGCCGACATAGACATTCATCATCCTCAGGCCCGAATGGGAAAACTCCGCCCGCAGCGTCTGCGACAGCGAGCGCGCCGCTGCCTGCGACGCGGCGAACACGCCGTAGCCGGGATCAGGCGACAGCGCATGCGCCGACAGGATGTTGACGAATGCCGCCGCACTGTTCGTGCCGTCCGCCGTCCGCGCGGCCATGCCGGGGCCAAAGCTTTGCGCCAACCGCATCAGGCCGAGCACGTTCACGTCCATCTCGTCGCGGGCGAAGACCGTGTCGCCGCCGAGCACGCCGCCGGGGCGAATGAACCGGGCGGTGTTGATCAGGATATCGGTCTTGCCACCGATCTCGCCAGCCAGACTTTGCAGGCTGTCGGCGTCGGTTACGTCCAGCGGCATGATCGAGACGTTCTCCAGCGCGGCGATCGCGGCGCGGCCGGGCCAGCGCCGCCACGCCTCGGCCTCGCCGACAAAGACGTGCGACGCACCGGCCTTCTGCAGGGCATGGATCAGCGGCAGCGTCACCGGCGCGCGGGCATCGGTGATCAGGATGCGCCGGTGGCGCGGATGCGCGGTCAGGCTGCGCATCAACGGGTCGTCTTCCATTACGTCGGTCCTTTCGGTCGGCAGCGCCACGATCACCCCTTGCGCGGCCTTATCGAGATGAAGCGAAAGCCGTACGCGGTCGCCGCGCCCGACGTCGCCATGCAGATGCGCCAATGCCACCGGGCCGGCATCCAGCTTGACGGTTCCCATCCGCCACGGCAGGCGCTCGCGAAAATACGGGTCGGGAGAAGCATGGATGCGCGTTTCGGCAATCACCGTGCCGCCGGTCGGCGTGTCGCGCCAGTCGAGCTCCACCGACAGGCAATGCGTGCAGGCGTCGCGCGGCGGATATTGCACCGTGCCGCATTCGGCGCAGTGTTGCAGGGCGAACCGCCCTTCGGCTGCCGCCACCGTCAGGCCGAGCGCGGCGCGCGACCGGCCGAGCGGCGGTAATGTCGGCACGATGCTGCGCTTTTGCGGGTCTTTCTTTTTCGGCGGTTTCAGCGGGCTGGTCATGCGTTGCCCCCGCTGATGATCGCCGCCGCCGAGCAGACACCCCGGTCGTAGTTGATCATCCCGAAACCGGACACCAGTGCCCGCGCGGCATCCTTGACTTGGGTCGGTCCCGCCTCGTCGGTCACCTGGCGGATCGCCTCGACCATGCCGAGATAACCGCCCGCCGCGCCCGCCTGTCCGACAGACAATTGCCCGCCGGAGGTGTTGTGCGGGAAGTCGCCCTCGATCGTCAGGTCGTGACCGCGCACGAAAGCCGGCCCCTCGCCCTTGGCACAGAAGCCCAGATCCTCGAATTGCATCATCGAGATGACAGGATAGTCGTCATAGGTCTGCATCAGGTCGATGTCGCCAGGCGCGCAGCCGGACATCTCGTAGAGTTCGTCGGCGTCCATCGCCCAGCCGCCGCGCAGCTGGATGGGATCGTCGGGAAACGCGTTGTGGCGCTCGATTGTGCCGTCCAGCCGCGCGAAGGGCAGTCCTCGGCGCTCGGCCTCGTTCTCGCGCATCACCAGAAACGCCTCGGCTCCAGCGCAGGGCATGACGCAGTCGAACAGCGCGATCGGATCGGAGACCGGGCGCGCCGAAAGATACTGCTCCATCGTCAGCGGCTTTTTCATCAGGGCATCAGGGTTGCGTAGCGCGTTGTCGCGTTGCGCCACGGCGATGCGGCCGAAATCCTCGCGCGTCGCGCCATATTCGGCCATGTAGGCGTCGGTCAGGAGCGCGAAATTGGCGTTAGGCCCGCCATAACCATAGGGATAGGCGGCATCCATCGAAAAACGCGAGAACGACGACAGCAACCGGCGGAAGCTGTCGATACGGTTGGCGTCGCCGGCCACGCAGGCGACCACGTCCACATCGCCCGCCTGCACCGCGCGCGCCGCGCGCCGCGCCGCGACCACGCTACTCGCCCCGCCCATCGGGATCGTGTCCAGATATCGGAGCGTCAGCCCGAGATGCTGCGTCAGCCCCACCGGCGTGTCGGGAAACAGCGTGAAGGAGGAGACCGAGAAACCGTCCAGTTCGCGCGGGCTCATACCCGCCTTGTCGAGCGCGCCGCGCAGCGCCCGGGCGATCCACCAATGCGCCGTCTCCTGGCTGTAGCGCACATAGGGCACCGTCACCGGCGCCGTCAGCACCACGCCATCATAGGACTGACGCTTCATGCGGCGCTCCGCTTCTTCATGTGCCGCAGATCGACGGTGGCCGGACCGTCGACGAGTTCGGCCGCCAGCGTCTTCAACACACCGCGCTGGATCTTCTGTGTCGCGGTTAGCGGCAGTTCGTCAACGAAGGCGATAAAGCCCGGCGCCTTGTAGTAGGCCAATTGGGTCAGACACCAGTTGGCAATCTCCTGCGCCAGTTCCGGCGTCGCGTCGCGATCCACGACAAGACAGGCAAAAACCTCGTCGCCGCGCACCGCGTCCGGCACAGCCGCCACGGCAGCGGCGGTAACGGCGGGATGGCGCATCAGCGCGCTCTCCACCTCGACGGCGGCGATATTCTCGCCCGAACGGCGGATGACGTTCTTTTTGCGGTCGACGAAAAACATAGAACCGTCCGCCTCCTGGCGCACGACGTCGCCGGTATGGAACCAGCCACCTGCCCACGCCTCGTCTGTCGCCTCGGCATTCTTGAAATAACCCGCGAAGAAACCCAACCGCGGATCGTCGCCGGTATGGCGCACAAGTAGTTCTCCAGGCGCGCCGTTAGTGTCGTTTCCGGCCTCGTCGACGATGCGGATTTCCAGGTCTGGGCCGGGACGACCGAGACAACTTTCGCCGACACGCCGTGGCAGCCGGTTGGCGCAGATCACCGCACCCGCACCGGTCTCGGTCATCGCCCAGGCCTCGACCAGCGGGAAGCCGAAACGCTCCTCGAACGCCGCGTGCAGTTTCGGATCGACGCCCGCGCCGAAACCGAAACACGCTTTGTGGTCGCGATCGGCCTCAGATGGTTCTGCGCCCATCAGCATCGACGGCATGACGCCGAGATAGTGCAGGCAGGTCGCGCCGCTGTCGCGCACGTTTCTCCACCAGCTGCGCGGATGGAACCGGTCGAGCACTGTCAGGCATCCTCCGACGGCGATCATCGCCATGAAGGAATAGGCCATCGCGTTCATGTGAAAGATCGGCAGCGGCGTGATCATCCGCTCGCCGTCGTCATTCAAGGCGCAGAGGCCGCCGGCCCCGGCGTACCAGCGCCCAGCCATCAGAAAATAGGTGTTGGTCAGGATGCAGCCCTTCGGCTGCCCGGTCGTGCCCGACGTGTAGAGAAGCGCTGCCTCCGCATCGCGGGCCGGCCCGTCGCGCAGCGCGATCCTTGCGTCCGCGCGCGGACGCGGAAGTTCTTCGCCGGGAGCGATCGCCGGCATGTCGATGCCCGCAATTTTCGCCGCGTCAGTCAGGCTCTCGACCCGCCCCGGCAAGACAACGGCCAGCACCGGCTCGGCATGGCCGATCATGTAAGTCAGTTCTGCTTCCCGCAAATCCGGGTTGACGGGCACTGCCGAGGCGCCGAGCCGGTTGAGCGCGAGCCACCACAGGAAGAACGACGGCCGGTTTTCGAGCAGCAACATCACCCGGTGTCCGGTTCCGTACCCGGCGGCGGCGAGCGAATCGGCCAGCGCATCGACTTCCCGCTCCGCAGCCTTATAGGTCAACGCACCCGCCTCGATGTCATAGATCGCGGCGGTTTCCGGCAGGATATTAAGCATCTCGCGGCCCGGCCAGCGTGCCGCCGCAGCGGCGAACGCCGCATGCACGGTCTCGACGTCGGAAACGATCATGGCAGCAGCTGGATATTGCCGAAGGCGGCGTCGCAGTTGAGGATGTCCACCCGCTTGTTGGCGATCATGATCTTTCCGTCCACCAGAGCCAGTTCGTGGCGCGCGGTCAGCGCCAGCAGGAACTGATCGTCCAGCCTCGTTTCAACATAATGCATGAAGGTGGTCGTGACGTAACGGCCCGCCTCATTGTCCATCTCGTCGACATAGGGGCGCGACAGGACGTGGTGGCAGCGGCTTTTCGGTTTCTGGCTGAAGGTGCGCGCGCCGTTCAGGCGCTCCACCCTCAGCTTCAGCATGAAGATATCCTCATACATCAGCGAGGTCACTTGGATCGGATCGGTCTGCTTGTAGTCGAGCGGCATCCAGTAGTGGCCATCCTTCTGCCACAGCGCCAGCCATTCGTCATAGCGGCCTTCGTCCAGCATGCGCGCTTCATCGTAGATGAAATCGATCAGGTCGTCGCGGGTCAGGCTCATTCTGCGGCCTCCTTCGATCTCGTCTCCTTCGGCCCCATGTCGGCGGTCATGAACTTGACCCAGGCATGGAACTGATTGCGCATCTGCCGTTCGGTGGTGCCGTTCTCGACGGTCTCTGTATCGAAGTCCTCGTCCTCTTCGTAGAGGCGCTGCACATTGACCCATTCGAGCCCGTCACAGGCGAGCCCTTCCTGCGCCCGCTCATACATTTCCAGATCGTCGTGCCCGACGATCGAGGTCGGCGCGTTGATCATGCGGTTGTACATGGCGGTGCGCGCGGTCAGTTCGTCAGGCGCGTCGACAAGGCGGTATATGTAGCTTTCGACCAGAGTCTTGTCGGCGGCCAGCGGGATGAATACCCGCAGCTGCTGGATCGGACCCTTGATCATGATGTTCGGGAAATAGACGGTGTTGTGCCGGTTTTCGCCGAGGATCGCCTTGGCCCTCTCCTCGCCATAGGCCTCTGACATCGCCTCGAAATAACCCGGGATGGCAGAGTAGTTGGAATGGATCGAATGATGCACGCCGGTATGGCCATGGCCGTTCGGCCATGTGCGGATGCCCATCTTCTCGAAGAATTCATAGGCCGACATGAAGGGCGCGATGATTTCCATTGCCGGCGGCAGCGGCGTGCCTTCCGGCATATCCAGCTCTTCCCACAGCTTCACCGCCGTCCCGGCGCTGCTTTCATGCGCCACCATCGGATGGCAGGTGTCGGTCTGGTTTTCGACCAGCATCTTCCAGTTGCACTTGTGCATGTAGCGCAGCGGCGGACCGGCAACCTCGAGCCGTCCGGCGGGCGAGCGGTCGACCATGTTGTCGAGCGAGGACAGCGAGCCGCCGAAATAGTCCTCGAAACTGATCCCTTCCTCGGCAAGGCGGGCGAAGATGAAGCCGCGATAGTTCTTCACCGCGCCGACGGCGCGCATGCCCTTCGAACCTTCCGCCTGTTCGAAGCCGGTATTCTCGTAACCCTTCTTCAGCGGGATCGCCAAAAGGCATCCGTCCGTCTTGAACGACCACGCATGATAGGGGCAGCGGAAGAACTTGCCCGTGTTGCCGGTGCGGTCGATGGCGATCTTGGTTCCCTTGTGCGGACAGCGATTGTAAAGCACGTGGATCTCGCCATCGCTGTGACGCACCTGAATCACCGGCTGGTCGCCGATCTGGGTGGTGAAGTAGTCGCCCTTGTTCGGGGTCTGGCTGTCATGGCCGACGAAGACCCAGGAATTGGCGAAGAGATGCTTCATCTCCAGCCGGTAGATTTCCGGGTCGATATAGACGTCGCGATGCACTTCCCGGCCGCGCACCAAGGCGGCGATCGCATCGGGATTATCGGTGTAACATCCCATGTTTCCCTCCCTCAAAGATCCAGAACAAGCCGTTGCGACTTCGCACGGCTGACACAGATTTGCATGACCTTGCCCGCTTCGCGCTCCGCGTCCGACAGCACGACGTCGCGGTGATCGGGCGTCCCGCTGACGATCTCGGTCTGGCAGATGCCGCAATCGCCGCGCTGGCAATCGTAAATCAGGTCGACGCCACCTTCCTCGAGCACCTCGATGATGCTGCGCCCGGGCAGGATCGTGAACACCTGGCCGGTCGAGGCGAGTTCAACCTCGAACGGCGTATCGCCTTCCAGCTTTGCCGCGGCATTGTCGAACAGTTCGAAATGTATCCTGTCGGACGCAACGCCGGCACTCTCCGCCAGCTTGCGCACCGCCTCGATCATGCCGCGCGGACCGCAGACATAGAGGTGTGCATCCGGGGCAAGTCCGTCGATCAGTGCCTTGAGATCGAGCGCGTTATCCGGCTCGTCGTCGAAATGCAGATGCAGCGCCGGTCCGAAAGTATCGGCCAACTCGCCGGAATAGGCGATCGCATTGCGCGCCCGCCCGGCATAATGAAATTCGAACGGTGTCCCCCTTGCGGCCAGCTCCGCGGCCATGGAGATCATCGGCGTGATCCCGATTCCACCTGCCAGCAACAGCACCGGCGCATCCGCGACCAGCGGAAAATCGCATTTCGGCTCTGTCACGGTAAGCGTGTCGCCGGCCGTCAGCGAATGCATGAAGCGCGATCCGCCCTGCCCCTCGGGTTCCAATTGAACCGCGATGCGGAAAATGTCGCCGCCGTCTCTGGTACCGTCGAATGCGATCAGCGAATAGGCGCGATCGCCCCCTTCGGGGAGCGAGACACGGATATGCGCGCCCGGCTGCCAGCCGGGCAAGGCGCCGCCGCCGGACGCGACCAGCTCGATTTCGGCGATCCTGTCGGTCAGCTTGCGGATCGCCGCGACTTGCATCGTCAGTGTGCTCAATTCATTCTCTCCTCGACAGGAAATATGAATTTTCATATAAATATGGTCAAGTGGTTTTTTCTGTCCGCCATCGGCCATGCGCCGCCTTCGCATTGACAACCGCCTCGAACGCGGGGTCTAGAAGAAGCCGACCGGACGACAAAGAGGGCATGACGTGAGCGAAATGACGATGGAACGGCAAGGACTTGAGGCGGATACCGGCGAGTTCGTCCCCGGTTATCTTCTTTATCTTCTGGCCGCCGCCAGCGACGCCGCCAGCGCCCAGTTCCACGCCCATGTCCGCACCGAAGGACTCCGCGTGCCGGAATGGCGCGTGCTTGCCTGCCTGAACGACCGCGACGGCGCGATGATCACGCGGCTGGCCCGATTCGCCCTGATCGAACAGTCGCGCCTGACCAAGATCATCATCCAGATGGGAGAACGCGGCCTGATCCGCAGACAGGGTGATCCCGAAGACCGCCGCCGCGTCCGCGTCTACCTGACCGACGAGGGCCGCGCACTTGCCCAGAGGCTCGTCGCCGACGCCCGCACTCATGAGCAGAAGCTCCTGCAGATGCTCGAGGGCGGCGACGGCGCCCGGATCAAGCTGGCGCTGAGCTCGCTGATCGAGCGACTGGCGCCGCCGAGCGAAAACGAGAAATAGCGGCTCACCTCAGGAAAGCTTCGCCGGCAGCCTGGCGTAACCGCGAAACCGCATCCGCCCGCCCGCAACGCGCCCGTCCGCGATGCGGAAATCCGGGAACCGATCGAGGAACCGGCCGATCGCGATCCGCCCTTCCATGCGCGCCAGCGTCAGCCCGACACAGACATGCGGACCGCCGGCAAAAGCCAGGTGCCGGTTTGGTTTGCGCGTGATGTCCAGCCTGTCCGGATCGTCGAACTGCGCCGGATCGCGATTGGCCGCGCCGATGCACAGATGCAGGTTCGTTCCGGCCGGAATGGACAGTCCGTCGATTTCGATTGCCGCCGTCGTTTCCCTGTTCCCCAGCTGATTGGGCGACGAGAAGCGGAGGAATTCCTCGACCGCGGAATTGATCAGGCCCGGGTCCGCGAGCAGCCGCGCCTTCTGGTCGGGGTGGTCGTTCAGCGCGGCCAGACCGTTTCCGATCAGGTTTGTCGTCGTCTCGTGCCCGGCATTCAGGATGAAGATGCAGTTCTGCAGCAATTCGATCTCGGACAGTTTTTCGTCCGCCCCGTCACCGTTGATCAGCCGGGTCAGGACGTCGGTTTCCGGATTGCCGGGTTTGGCGCGCCGCCGTGCGACGAGGTCTTCGAGATAGGTCTTGAACTCGGTCACCGCCTGCTGACCGCGTTCGAGCTGTTCTGGAGTGAGCGTCGGCTCGAGCGCCCCGAGGATCACCAGCGACCAGTCGCGCAGCGGCCCGCGCTCATTCATCGGCACGTCGAGCAGGTTGCCGATGACCTGGATCGGGATGGACGAGGCGAAATCCTCGATCAGGTCCACGGTTTCGCCCTCTCCGGCCCGCCTCTGCATCGCGTCGAGAAGATGGTCCACCGTGTCGGTCAGCCCCGGTTCCATCTTCGCGATCGCGCGTGGTGTCAGTGCCGAGGTCATGATCTTGCGGACTCGCGTGTGCAGCGGCGGATCGTTGAAAACCAGCGAGGTCGTGTGGTGTTCGAACAGCGGCGATCCCGCGCCGAACTTCGGCGCGAAGGCCGCCTTCTTGTCCGAGGAATAGAGCGTCGTGTCGCGATAGATCCGGTCCAGATCGGCATGTCGGCTAAGCAGCACAGAGCCGTCAGGCTGCCGCAGAACCGGCGCATGCGCCAGCAACGCGGCATAGAAGGGGAACGGATCGTCGACGAACCCGGCAGGTGGGTTTTCGAGGTCGAACGCGCGCGCTTCGTCCGATGATATCAAGCCAGTCTCGGCGCGATCACTCATTTGCCACTCCCTGCGTCACTCTGCACCTGTTGAAAAAAATATGTTCACAAACCACCGGTTATGTGAATACATGAAAATGCATATGATTGTGTGGCGCAAGCAAAATGCGTGCACTCCACCACCGGGTTCAGGGAGGACCAAGGGATGAAATTCAAGACATTGTTGGCCGGCGTAGCGTTGGCGATCTGTTCGGGAACGATGGCTTTTGCCGCCGAGACACTGACGATTTCCAGCTGGCTGCCGCCGACGCACCCCATCAACACCGGGATGCTGGAAGGCCTCGTGAAGATGATGGAAGAGGCGACGGACGGCCAGGTGACCGGCGAGATCAAGATGGGCCTCGCACCGCCGCCGGCCCAGATGGACCTCGTCATGGACGGCGCGGCCGACATGACCATCATCTTCCACGGCTACCAGCCGGGACGCTTCGTCGGCACCAAGCTGATCGAGCTGCCGGGCTACAAGGGCAATGCCGAGGCCGCTTCGGTCGCTTACTGGCATGTGCAAGAGAAATATCTCAACCAGTTGGACGAGCACCGCGGCGTCAAGCTGGTCGCGCTGACCACCCACGGCCCGGGCCAGATCCATTCCAACAAGGCGATCAACAAGCTGTCCGACCTGAAGGGCCTGAAAACCCGTCTCGGCGGCGGCGTGTCGGCCGATGTCGGCGCCGAACTCGGACTGATCGGCATTCAGGTTCCGGCACCCAAGGTCTACGAGACGCTCGCTTCCGGCGCGGCCGATGCGGTGGCCATGAACATGGGCGAACGCATCAGCTTCAAGCTGAACGAGGTCGCCAAGAACGTCTATGAAATGCCCGGCGGTTTCTATCGTGGTTCGTTTGCCGTCCTGATGAGCCAGGAAAAGTTCGACAGCCTGCCCGCCGACGTGCAGAAGGCGCTCGACGAGAAGGTATTCGGCCTGCCGGCAAGCCAGATGATGGGCAAGGTCTGGGACGAAAGCGATGCACGTGCACGCGCCGAAACGGAAGCGGCGCCTGACAACAAGATCGTCACAGCTTCGGAAGAAGACCAGGCCGCCTTCGCCGTCATGGCGGAGCGGGTGCGCGCCAAGATCCTCGGCGAACTGGACGATGCAGGCATCGACGCCCAGGCGGCCTACGACATGGTCGCCTCGGAGATGGCTGCAGCCTCGAAGTAAAATGATGCTATAAGGTTCCGGGCGCGCTCGCCGCGCCCGGAATTGCCCATAACTGTCGGACCCCCATGAATTTTCTGCGAAAACTCATCCATCTCGTCGCGGCCATCCCGATGATGACGGCTTCCGTCGCGCTCTTTGCGCTGATGGTCCTGACGTTTTCCGATGTCGTCATGCGGTCCGCGTTCAACATGCCGATCGAGGCCGCGACCGAACTGATCCGGATATCCATCGCGATCATCGTCTTCTCCTCCCTGCCGGTCCTCTCGGGGAGCGATCAGCATATCGTGGTCGACCTCGCCGATCCGATAATCGACCGGCTCGGCCTGTCGCGGCTGCGCGACGGACTGGTGACGCTCGCCTGCGGCGTGATGCTGTGGCTTCCCGCCGAACGCGTCGTCGATCTCGCGGAACGCGCCCGCAGCTATGGCGACCGGACCGAATATCTGAACATTCCGACCTTCTACATCGCGTGGTTCGTCGCGCTGATGACCTTCGTGACCGCCATCGTTCTCGTCGTCCGCGGCGTGCTCGTGCTGCTGGCGCCGAAAAGCCTTGGATTTTTCCGACATGACTGAATCGCTCATCGGCTTCGCGGCCGTGCTGGTTCTTGTGCTGCTGCGCATGCCCATTGCCTTTTCCATGGGCCTTGTGGGCATGATCGGCTATTCCTACGAGACATCCTATCGCGGCGCGATTTCGATCGTCGCACGGCTGATCATCGACACCAGCCAGGACTACGGCCTGTCGGTCGTGCCGCTGTTCATCCTGATGGGTCTGTTCGTCAACAAGGGCGGCATCAGCCGGGAGCTTTATCAGGTCTCGAACGCGTTCCTTGGCCATTTGCGCGGTGGCCTTGCCATGGCGACGATCGTGGCCTGCGGCGGATTTGCCGCCATATGCGGGTCGTCGCTGGCGACCGCGGCAACCATGTCGAAGGTCGCGATGCCGGAAATGCGCAAGTTCGGTTATGCCGACAGCCTGTCCACCGCGTCGATCGCCGCCGGCGGCACGCTGGGCATCCTCATTCCGCCCTCCGTCATTCTCGTGATCTACGGTTTGCTGACCGAAACCTCGATCGGCCAGCTTTTCATCGCCGGTATCGTGCCGGGCGTAATGGGCATCCTCTTCTACATGATCGCCGTGCGCATATCCGTCGCGCGCAATCCGGAGTCCGGCCCTGCCGGCCCGCGCACGAACTGGGCTGACCGGCTGTCCGCATTGCGTGACGTCTGGTCCGTGCTGTTGCTGTTCGGGCTGGTGATCGGCGGGCTTTACGGCGCGCTGGATTTCTGGCCGATCCACCTGACCTTTTCGCCCACGGAAGCGGCCGGAATGGGCGCCATGGGCGCATTTCTGATCGCCCTTTTCCGCGGCAATCTGAGCTTCGCCGACACCCGCGAGGTCCTCAAGGAAACCGCGATGACCACCGCCTCGCTGTTCTCGGTGCTGATCGGAGCCTGGATCTTCTCCAACTTCGTCAATGTCGCCGGCCTGCCCGAAGCGCTGCGCAACGGCGTCGATTCCCTTGGGCTGGCGCCGTGGATGGTGATGGGGCTGATCATCCTGATCTATCTGGCGCTCGGCTGCGTCTTCGAGAGCCTGTCGATGCTCCTTCTGACGGTCCCGATCTTCTTTCCGCTGGTCGTCAGCCTCGGGTTCAATCCGGTCTGGTTCGGCATCGTGGTCGTCGTGGTCACCGAGATCAGCCTGATCACCCCGCCAGTGGGACTGAACGTCTTCATCCTCAAGGGCGTGGTAGGCGATGTTTCCACCAGGACGATCTTCCACGGCGTGACGCCGTTTTGGATGATGGACATTGTGCGGCTGATCCTGCTGCTGACCATCCCGGGATTTGCGCTCTTCCTGCCCTCCCTGATGTAGGCCGTTCGCGCCGGACTCACCCGGTCTCGAAAACCTTTCACGCACCCGGCCCGTAGCGAGCGCGGCGCTTCGTTTCGGTAATTTTGTTTCGAACTTAAAACTTTAAGCTTGAAATTGTTTCGCGGAACCGCATTATGCGCCAAAAACAGGCCAGTCCGTCCGCGCTGTCGCGAACGGCCGCCGCCGATGCAGCAGGAGAGAACCGATGACACCCGAGGAAGCCCGCGCCAAGCCGCCCGCGATAGTCTGGGAGGACCCCTTCCTGCTGGAGGACCAGCTGTCGGACGAAGAACGCATGATCCGCGACACCGCCCGCGCCTATTGCCAGGACCGCCTTCTGTCCCGCGTGATCGAAGCCAACCGCAAGGAAATTTTCCACCGGGAGATCATGTCCGAGATGGGCGAACTGGGCCTGCTTGGCAGCACCATTCCAGACAAATATGGCGGCGTCGGCGCCAACTACGTCAGCTACGGACTGGTCGCCCGCGAGGTGGAGCGCGTGGATTCGGGCTACCGCTCGGCCATGTCGGTCCAGTCGAGCCTGGTGATGCATCCGATCTTCGCCTACGGTTCCGAGGAGCAGCGCCTCAAATACTTGCCGAAGCTGGCATCGGGCGAATGGGTCGGCTGCTTCGGCCTGACCGAACCCGATCACGGGTCCGATCCGGGCAGCATGATCACCAGGGCGAAGAAGGTCGACGGCCGCTACTCGATCTCCGGCGCCAAGAACTGGATCACCAATTCGCCAATCGCCGATGTCTTCGTGGTCTGGGCCAAGTCCGACGCCCATGACGGCAAGATCCGCGGCTTCATCCTCGAAAAGGGCATGAAGGGCCTGAACGCGCCGAAGATCGAAGGCAAGTTCTCGCTTCGCGCCTCGGTCACCGGAATGATCCAGATGGACGAGGTCTTGGTCACCGAGGATCAGTTGCTCCCCAACGTCTCCGGTCTCGCCGGCCCCTTCGGTTGCCTCAACCGCGCCCGCTTCGGCATTTCATGGGGCGCGATGGGCGCCGCCGAAGCCTGCTGGCACCAGGCCCGCAGCTACACCATGGACCGCAAGCAGTTCGGCAAGCCGCTCGCCGCGACCCAGCTGATCCAGAAGAAGCTCGCCGACATGCAGACCGAGATCAGCCTCGGCCTGCAGGGCAGCCTCCGGCTCGGCCGGTTGATGGACGAGCAGCGCGCTCCGGCGGAACTGATCAGCCTGATGAAGCGCAACAATTGCGGCAAGGCGCTCGATATTGCACGGGTCGCGCGCGACATGCATGGCGGTAACGGCGTCTCCGACGAATACGGCGTTATCCGCCATGTCATGAACCTCGAGGCGGTGAACACCTATGAGGGAACGCATGACGTCCATGCGCTGATCCTCGGCCGGGCGCAGACCGGCATTCAGGCGTTCCAGTAGAGGCTTCCGCCCGGTTGCGGATACGCAGCCGGCGGGATCAATCCCCGAAATCGCTGCCCCGCGCCGCCTTCAGCGCCTCGCGCGGGGTGCAGCCGAAACGGTTGCGGTAGATTTCCGCGAACCGCCCGAAATGGGTGAAACCCCAGCGTATCGCCACATCCGTCACCGTGGTGTCGGGCCTTGCGGCGATCAAATCCTGATGCGCCCGCCGCAGCCGCGCATCGCGCAGGAAGCCCATCGGCGTGGCATTGCGGAAACTGCGAAAGCCCAGTTGCAGCGCGCGCGGACTGATGCCTACAGCCGATGCGATTTCCTCGATCGTTAGCGAGCGGTCGAGATGGGCGAGCATGTAATCCTCGGCCTGGCGCACGTGGCGCGGCGCGGGGCCGGATCGCGCGAAGCCGATAAGGCCGGAATAATTGTGCCGGTGCGCCTCGAGCAGCCCCGTCAGGATCGCTCCCTCGATCTGCCGGCCCAGCAGCCCGCCCCGGCCGATGGAGGGCGTGCCCTCGTCCGCCTCGGCGACGAGATGCAGCACCAGCCGCCGCAGACTTGCCCCGGCCCCCTGCGTCAAATCGAGCGGGCCGGAAAAGGTCAGCGGACGGTCCCCGGACGCGCCGATATGGGTCGCCAGATGATCCTGCATCGCCCGCCGGTCGATCCGCACCAGAACCTGGCGGCAGCCTTCTTCCCAGATCATCGTCGTCGGCAGATGCGGGTTCAGCACCGCCGCCGCGCCCGGATGCGAGAAATAACGGTCGCCTCCGTTGACGATGGCCGCGCCGCCTTCCAGCGGAATCTGCATCAGGTAGAATTTGTCCAGTTCGCCGGGCGCGATAAGCGTCTTGGCGCCATATTCGATATAGTTCAGTGACAGTCGTTCGCCGGGAAGATGGTGCTGGCAGGCGGAAAAAAGTCCCTTCCCGATCGTGTCGAGCCGGTGCGGGCAAAACACAGCCGCGACCCGCTCGCGGGCCTCGTCGAGATCCTGGCTGCGAAACAGCGAATATCCGGCAAGCGGTGTGCGCATTACCTTCCTCTGGTTCGATCCCGAAGAGTAGCACGGTTTCGGGCTCCACAAAGGCAAACAGACGTCCTCCGTCCGATTTTTTCGTTTTTTGGATAGTTCGCGCCGTCAACGGATAGCGCTACGGCCTCCTTCCCGGAAACTCGACCGCACGAAACGCGAAACGGAGGAACGCAATGCGCGGATTGAGCGGGAAAGTGGCCATCGTGCCGGGAGGAGCCACCAAGATCGGTGCGGCGATTGTCGCGGCTTTCCGCGAGCACGGTGCGCAGGTGATGGTCGCCGATATCAACGAGGAGGCGGGCCGCGCGCTGGAGGGTAAAGGCGTCGCCTTCGAGCCGACCGACCTGCGCGATGACGCCCAGATCGAGGCGTTGATCGCCGCAACCGTAAAACGGTTCGGCCGGGTGGATTTCCTGGTCAATGTCGCCTGTTCCTATCTCGACAACGGTGCCGACTCCACCCGCGCCGAATGGCATGAGAGCCTCGATGTCAGCCTCGTCGGCTCGGTCATGCTGATGCAGGCAGCGCGGGCGGAACTGGCGAAGAATCGCGGCGCCATCGTCAATTTCGGATCGATCTCCGCGCGCGTGGCGCAGACGGGGCGGTGGCTCTACCCGGTCGCAAAGGCCGCCATCCTGCAATTGACCCGCAACCAGGCGATGGACCTCGCGCCGGAGGGCATTCGCGTCAACGCGGTATCGCCCGGCTGGACCTGGTCGAACATCATGGACGAACTGACCGGTGGCGACCGGGCCAAGACGGACAGCGTCGCCGCGCCGTTCCACCTGATGGGCCGCACCGCAAATCCGGAGGAGGTTGCATCCGCCGTGATGTTCCTCTGCTCCGACGAGGCATCCTTCATCACCGGCACCGACATCCGCGTCGACGGCGGCTATACCGCCATGGGGCCGGAACGGGCCGAGCCCGCCATTCCGCTGCTGATGGAATAGCCGCCGGCCGGCACACATTCGAAAGGGAGAGAGAAATGCGAAAGATAACGATTATCGGCGGCGGCCAGTCCGGCCTGCAACTGGGCCTCGGCCTGCTCAAGAACGGCCACCAGGTCCGCATCGTGCAGAACCGTACCGCCGAGGACATCGCCGCCGGCAAGGTGATGTCCAGCCAGTGCATGTTCCACACCGCCGTGCAGAACGAACGCGACCTCGGCATCGACTTCTGGTCGGATACCTGCCCGCCAGTCGAGGGCATCAACTTCATGGTCCCGGCTCCGGACGGATCGGGCAACAAGGCGATCGACTGGGCCGGGCGGCTTGAAGACAATGCCTACTCCGTCGACCAGCGCGTCAAGATCCCGGCCTGGATGGCCGAGTTCGAGCGGCTCGGCGGAACGATGGTGATCAAGGACGCAAGCATCAGCGATCTTGAGCTTTATTCGCGTGAGGACGACCTTGTGATCGTCGCCTCCGGCAAGGGTGAAATCGGGCAATTGTTTCAGCGCGATGCCGAGAAATCGCCTTACGAGAAACCGATGCGCGCGCTGGCCCTCACCTATGTCACCGGAATGACGCCGCGCCCGGAACATTCCGCGGTCTGTTTCAACCTGATCCCCGGTGTCGGCGAATATTTCGTCTTCCCGGCGCTGACCGTTTCGGGTCCCTGCGAGATCATGGTGTTCGAGGGCGTGCCCGGAGGCCCGATGGATTGCTGGGGCGACGTGAAGTCGCCCGAACAGCACCTGGAGACCTCGAAGAAGATTCTCGACACCTTCCTGCCCTGGGAGGCCGAGCGCTGCCGCAACATAGAACTCACCGACGACAACGGCATTCTCGCCGGCCGCTTCCCGCCGACGGTGCGCCATCCTGTCGCCACGCTGCCGTCCGGGCGCAAGGTTCTGGGTCTCGGCGACGCAGTCTGCCTGAACGATCCGATCACCGGCCAGGGATCGAACAACGCTTCGAAGGCCGCCGCCGTCTACCTCAAGCGCATTCTCGCCCATGGCGACCGGGCGTTCGACGAGGTGTGGATGCAGGGCACATTTGACGCCTACTGGGACTACGCGCAGTGGGTGGTCAACTGGACCAACATGATGCTGATGCCGCCGCCGCCCTTCGTCCTCGAAATCATGGGCACTGCCTGCGTCGAACCGCGTCTGGCACACCGCATGGCCAACGGCTTCGACGATCCGCGCGACTTCTTCCCGTGGTTCGCCGATCCCGATGCAGCGTCTGCCTATCTGTCGGAACTCAAGGCGGCGTAAGATGGGTATGGGCATCGATCACGCAACCTTCCGCGCGGCGATGGCCCGCTTTCCCGGGGCGGTGACGATCATCACCGCCCGCCACGGGGCCGAACGGCGCGGAATTACCGCAACGGCGGTCTGCTCGGTTTCGGCCGAGCCGCCGAGCCTTCTGGTTTGCGTCAACCGGAAGACGGGCACCTGCGCGGCGATTCGCGAACACCGCGCTTTCAATGTCAGTTTGCTGACTGACCCGGCGAGTCCCCTCGCACTGCGCTTTGCCGGCGCCGACGGTGTCACCGGCGAGGACAAGTTCGCCGAAGGCGATTGGATCGAGGATGCGCGCGGCCTGCCGCTTCTGGCGGAAGCGCTGATCGGCTTTTCCTGCGACGTCACCGAGACGATGGAAGCCGGAAGCCACACGGTCTTCATCGGCGAGATCATGGACGTCCGTCTCGGCGAAGGCGCGCCGCTGGTCTACGAACAATCGCGGTTCCACAGGCTCGAACCGCTCTGATGCGGAACCTGACGGCTCAGCGGCGCCGGTGCGTCGCCGCCACCCGCGAAACCTCTTCGTAGATTCCCGATAACAGATTGAGCGTCTGCGTGGCGTCGCGCAGACGCTCGGGCAAACCAGGCACATTGGCCGCCGCCGCGATCAGCAGTCGACGGCGCAAATCGCCGTAATCCTCGGTCACCTGACGTCCCTTTTCCGTTACCTCGTAAGTTACGCCCGAACGGCCCGATCCCTCGCGATGCACGAGGCCGGCGCCGATCAGCTTGCGCAGGCTGTACTGAATGTTGGGCACGTCGTCGCGATTGGTCAGCCGCGCCAGATCCTTGATCGTCTTCGGACGCTCATTCATCCGGATGATGTGCAGCAACGCGTTTTCCGGCCCGGACGCGGCGACATCGACCACGCCGGCGAGGCATTCCGACTGCCAGCGCCCGAACCCCTCATAGGTCCGCATGAGCGCGAATTCCAGTTCCGTCGTGCTGACCTCGACGTCGCTTTGCGCCAGGTGCCAGCGGTAGTCCAGCGCCCCGCGCGCCTTCGGATCCGGGTTTTCGTCGGGATTATGCGCCATGAATCGCTCCTTTCCGCCTTGCCCGAGTGTCGCCGCTCGCCCCCGTTGACGCAATGTGAATTTACGATAGACTTTCTATCGTAAACTTTATTTAATCGGGAGATCACTGCAATGACCGGGAATATGATGCTGGCGGACAACCGCTTTCTTCTGGGAACGTTTTCATCCAACTGCTCATCGGGAATGAGCGTGACAAAGGTCGAGGAACGCTGGGTCAACTCGTGGGAGAACAATCTCGCGCTTGGGCACCTGCTCGACGACGCCGGTATCGACTTCATACTGCCGATCGCGCGCTGGATCGGTTATGGCGGAGAAACCGATTTCCATGGCGGCGTACTCGAGACAATGACCTGGGCAGCCGGTCTTCTGGCCTCGACGAAGAACATTTCCGTCTTCGCCACGATCCATACCACCGCAAACCACCCGGTCGTCGTCGCCAAGCAGATCGCGACGATCGACCATATCGGCAACGGACGCGCCGGACTGAACATCGTCGCCGGCTGGAACAAGCCGGAATACGAAGCCCTCGGCCTGACCCTGCCCGACGATCACGAAACCCGCTACGCCTATGCCCAGGAATGGTTCGACGTCGTGCGCAAGCTCTGGGCCTCGACCGATTACTTCGACTGGGATGGCACCTATTTCAAGCTCAAGGGCGTGCACGGCGATCCGCGTCCGATGCGCGGCGACGTGCCCATCATTAATGCCGCCGGCTCTCCGCAGGGCCGCGTATTCGCTACCGACAACGCCAATTTCCTGTTCACCCCGGCGATCGACCTCGACCGTTCCACCGAGGAGATCAAGGAACTGAAGCAGCAGGCGAGCAACAAGGGCCGCAAGGTCGACGTGCTGACATTCTCCCATGTCATCTGCCGTCCGACCGAGGAGGAGGCGCTTGCCTATCTGGAGCACACCGCCAAGACCAACGCCGACTGGGAGGCCGTCGACAATCTCGTGCGGCTGCAATTCGCTCACGCCCAAAGCTTCCCGCATGACCTGCTGGCGCTGATCCGGGACCGTTTCGCCATGGGCCACGGCGGCTTCCCGCTGGTCGGCACGCCCGACCAGGTCGCCGACGGCATCCTGTCGCTGCACCGCGCTGGATTTGCCGGCACGACGCTGTCCTTCATCGACTACGTCAAGGAGTTCCCCTATTTCCGCGACACCGTTCTGCCGAAGCTCGATGCCGCCGGTATCCGCTGAGGCGCTGCGCATGACCGGCCCCGTGGGAACGGACCTGCCGCCCGCCCGCGAGTTCCGCGATGCGATGCGAAATTTCGTCGGCAATGTCAGCGTGCTGACCGTCGGCAAGGGCGACGAGCGGTCCGGGCTGGTGGTGACTTCGGCGATCTCGCTGTCGGCGGAACCGCCGCAACTCCTTGCCTGCGTCAACCGTTCGTCGTCGAGCTGGCCGCTTCTGCAGCGATATGGCTGTTTCGGCTGGTCGGTTCTCGGCGCGGGCCACCAGGCTGTGGCCGAGCGCTTCACGGGCTTCGGCGGCATCAAGGGCCCCGACCGCTATGCCGGTGCATCCTGGGTGACGGCGCAAACCGGCGCCATGCTGCTGGAAGATGCTGTCATCGGCATGGATTGCACGGTCGAGGAGATGATCGACCGCGCCACGCACTCGATCCTGATCGGCCGTGTTCAAGCGATCCGCACCCACCCCGGCCAAGGCGGACTTGTCTACTGGAAGGGCGCCTATCGCGCCATGCAGGACTAGACATACAGAACTGGACTTGGACGACTGGAAACGAAGGCGGGGCCGACAGGCCCCGTTTTCTATTCAGACGAAAGACCGGACGGTCTGCAGGGCTCCATCCAGCCCCTCGCCCTTTTCGTCGCGCAGCGCCGCCTCGCGCAGCCGCCGTGTCCAGTCGGCAGCGTCGTCACGTCCGGCGACAAGGGTAACGCCCTCCATCACCCGGTCGAATTTCGACAATCCGCGCGCATGCGTATCCGAATAACCCTTGACCAGCCGGCGGCACCGCAGCACCTCGACGGCCAGATCGTAATTGTCCGGCAGATGCGCCAGCGCCGACGCCAGCCAATTCTCGAGGTGTTCCATCTCGATCGCGTGCCGCAGCGTACGCCGGCGCCAGCCGCGCATGCCTCCAAGCATGTAGAGCATGGCGAAGGACGGCAGGCTGTCGGTGCGCAGCCGCCGACCCTTGTTGAACCAGCGGTCGAGCCGCGCCATCCATTTCGGATCGGCTTCGATGCGCTTGCCGAGGCCGGCCGGCAGCATGCCGGCAATCTCCTCGGCACGCGGATGCATGTATTCGGTTAGATGCAGGAGCGTGTCGTCCTTCACCCGCACCTCCGCCTTTACCCGCGCAAAGCGGCTGCCGCGCGTCTTGATATCGGCGACGCGGATGACGTCGT
Organism: Oricola nitratireducens; assembly: GCF_014904745.1. GTDB lineage: Bacteria > Pseudomonadota > Alphaproteobacteria > Rhizobiales > Rhizobiaceae > Oricola > Oricola nitratireducens. The sequence continues at coordinate 232,486 of NZ_JACZCS010000008.1, read as the reverse complement.
CATAGGCCATGGCATTGGCGATGTATTTTGCAGCCTCGCGGGTCAAAAGGTAGTCACGCGCCGCATCGTCGCGCGCCAGCACCGCCTTCACCCGGCCGAGATAATCGCGTCCATAGGCCATGTCCTGAAAATCGACCACCTTGCGCAGGCCCGGCAGGGCCAGTTCGCGCACCGCTTCCGGCAGCGCCCCGACCTCGGCCGCCAAAGCGTTCCACTCCGCCATCAACCGGCTCGGGCCGCGAACCGCCGGGCCCTTCGTCGTGGCGGTTTCGGCGCTTTCCGCCTCGCCGGAAACACTCTTGCGCGCCGTCTCGTAACCGGAAGCGAAGGCGCGCAGAGACGGTTCGACGCCCCGGCCCGACACACGGATCGCCGCTTCGAAATCCTCGCGCGCGAAAGGCAACGCGCCGGACCCGGCAAGGGCGCCGAACAGGCTCGCCGAGATGACCGATCCCGCCTCGATCGCCGCCTTTTCCATGTCGAACATGATCATGCGCTGTGCCGCGATCTCGGCCGCCGCCCGCACTTCCTCGGAACTCGCTATCCCGTCGCCAGGCACGGTTTTCTCAGACACCGCAAGCGCGCGATGGGTCGATGCGATCAGCGTCGTGCGGTCTGGCGTGACAAAGCCGCGAAGGATGGCGCGGCCCGCCTCCATCATCTCGGCGGCGACGATAATGTCGACGTCACCGGCTGCGGGCGCCAGCGAGAACACCGGCGGACGATCCCCGCTCGGCGCCATCTCGATATAATAGATCGTCGCGCCCGTGCGCTGTGCCACGCCGGCGACCGATGTCGCCTGCACCGCATAGCCGCCCGCGCGCCCCACCGCCTCGATCCAGTTCGTCAGCACGCCGCCGCCCTGACCGCCAACCGCCATGACGGCCAGCTTGATGATCTGATCGACCTTCGGATCGGGCGTGCGGCCTTCGAGTATCGGTTCCTGAACGGTCATTCGGCCATCTCCGCAAATTCGATTCGCCCACGCGCGCGGCGGCCCTGCAGCCAGCCGATCACGGTAGCCGACAGGTTGGACCGCCAGCGCTCCCATGGCCCGGGATTATGCACCACATCCGCCTGGTAGAAGGATGGGCACAGCACGGCGGCGTCCGCCACCTCGCCGCAGTTTCCGCAACCGACGCAGCTCTGGTCGATGCTAGCCACCGGATCGTCGCGTAGCGGATCGTCGAGCCGCTTCAGCGACAGCGACGGACACCCCGACAGGCGGATGCAGGCGTGATCGCCGGTGCAGATATCCTCGTCGACGCCGAAGCGCGGCACCTCGACACGGCGCTTCTCCTTGATCGCCTTGGCACGCAGCGGCTTCTCCCGGCGCTGCCGGTTCAGCATGCACTCCGACGACGCAACGATCACCTTCGGTCCCTTGTGATCGGTCGTCAGCGCCTCCTGCAGCACCGCGCGCATTTTCTTGACATCATAGGTCCGGTCGACCTGACGCACCCAGTCGACACCGACACCCTTCAGCGCCTCGGTGATCGGATGCTTGGTGGATTTGGTCTGGTTGTCCGCCCGCGACGACGGAATATCCTGCCCGCCGGTCGCCGCGGAGTAGTAGTTGTCAACGATCACCGCGACGCTGTCGGACTTGTTGAACACCATGTTGCCGATCGAGGACGACAGGCCGTTATGCCAGAAACCGCCGTCGCCGATGAACGAGATCGCCCGCTTTTCGCCGCCGCCGTCGAACGCCGCGTTCGAGGCCGGGCCAAGGCCGTAGCCCATGGTCGATCCGCCGATCTCGAACGGCGGTAGCGTCGCGAACAGGTGGCAGCCGATATCGCCGGTGATCTGGTGCTTGCCGCTCTCCTGCTCGACCAGTTTCATCGCCGCGAAGATCGGCCGTTCCGGGCAGCCGGTGCAGAAACTCGGCGGACGGATCGGCACGGTCTTCGACAGGTCCGGAATCGGCTCCGCCTCGGCATTCGGCGCGCGCACCTTGTCCGGCAGCAGCGCCGGCGCGGCGTCGCGCAGGAACGCGGTCAGCCCGTCCAGCATCACCTGGCCGGTATATTCGCCGGCCATCGGCAGCATGTCCTTACCGTGAAGCTTCACCGGGCTGCCGGCGCGGTAGAGCATCGTGGACAGGCCCTGTTCGATGAACTCGGGCTGGCCTTCCTCCACCACCATGACCGCATCCTTGCCTTCGCAGAACGCGAGGAACTCGTCCCTCACCAGCGGGTAGGTGACGTTGAGGACATAGAGCGGAACTTCGGTATCGCCGTGAATGTCGGCGAGACCAAGCCGTTGCAGGGCGCGGATGACCGAATTGTACATGCCGCCCTGCAGCACGATCCCGACGGGCGCGTCTTTCGGGCCGAATTGTTCGTTCAGCTCTTCCTCGACGATGAACTTTTCCGCGGCGGGCCAGCGATTCTTGATCTTGTCCTGCTCATGCGCATAGGACATCGGCGGCAGCACCACGCGCGAGAAATCGCGCCGCGGTTCGGAGAGCGCATCGCGCACCGTCAGCGGCGGACGCTTGTTGTCGCGGGTCGCGAAACTGCCGGTCACGTGGCAGGACCGGATGCGCACCATCAGCATCACCGGCGTGTTCGACGCCTCCGACAGTTCGAAACCCTGCCCCACCGCCTTGACGATCGACGGCAGGTTCGGCCGCGGATCGAGCAGCCAGAACTGCGATTTCATCGCGAAGGCGTGGCTGCGCTCCTGCATGATCGAGGAGCCTTCGCCATAATCCTCGCCGACGATTATCAGCGCGCCGCCGGTCACGCCCGAGGAGGCGAGATTGGCCAGCGCGTCCGAGGCGACATTGACGCCGACGGATCCCTTGAAGGTCACGGCGCCACGGATCGGATAATGCACGGACGCCGCCAGCATCGCCGCCGCGGCGGCTTCCGAAGCGTTCGCCTCGAAGCGCACGCCAAGTTCGGAGAGCAGATCCTCCGCGTCGGCGAGAACGTCCATCAGATGGCTGATCGGCGCGCCCTGGTAGCCGCCGACATAGCCCACGCCGCATTCGAGCAGCGCCTTGGTAATCGCCAGAATGCCTTCGCCGGTAAAGGTTGCGCCGTCGCCGAGCCTGAGGTGCTTGACTTCCGCTTTGAAAGACCGTTCGGCCATCGCTGGTGTCCTCGTCCCTGTATCTATGCTTATGTCGGCCCGCCTGCGGCGTCGCGGCGATGTGACGGCTTGCGCGCGGCCCGGCGGTTTTCCCTAAAAATCGTGTTTACGGATATTCGACAGGATCTTTTGCAGGGTGCCGACAAATGCCTGGCGTTCTGCACCGCTGATCCCGGCAAACATCTGACTGTAGCTCTGCGCCATATGCGGCCAGAGCGTCTCGAAGGCGGTTCGTCCCGCATCGGTTATGTAGACATGCACCGCCCGGCTGTCGCCGGGATCGGTTTCCCGCCGCGCAAGTCCGTCGGCGACCAGCGAGTCGAGCGCGCGCGACAGGGTCGATTGCTCCACCACTGCGTAGACCGCCAGTTTGCGAATCTGGATGCCGTCCATCACCGACAGCACGGCGAGCGCGCGCATTTTCGGCGTGGTCAGTCCGAGCGCCGCCATTTCATCGCGAAGGCTCGCATTGTAGCGGCCCATGATGCGGTTCATCAGGTACGGCGCGAAATTCTGCAGCCCGATTTCGCCCAAGCGGGGCGTCGCGGGGACATTTTCGTCGATGGCTTTCGGTTGTTCGTTCATGCGCCCATCCTCTTCGCAAGCAGATAACCCGATCCGCCGCCGAGGCCGGGCCCGGGATGGGTCGAGGCGCCGATATGGTGGAGATTGCGGATCGCGGTGTCGCCGTTGACCGAATGGGAAAACGGACGCCAGATGAAGAACTGATCGATGGAGCAGGCACCGCCATAGGGATCGCCGCCGACGAGATTGATATTCATCGCGGCGAGATCCGCCGGCGAATAGGCGCGGCGTTTCAGGACCAGCTTGTCGAAATCCTTGATGTGGCGCGCGAGGATCGCCTCGATCCTGTCGGCAAAGGCCTCGCGGGTCGCTTCCGTCCACTCCGGACCGGTCTCGATCTGGCCGGCGGCATCGCCCTTGATGACGCGCGGCGCATCGGGGATCTGCAGCCAGAGAATGGCCTTGCCGTCCGGGCAGCGCGTCGCGTCCAGCCGGTGTGGCTGGCCGACGCAGATCGTCGGCGTTTCGGGCAGCATGCCGCGCTCGGCCTCGTTCGCCGATTTCGAAACCGAGTCGATCCCGTCCGCCAGGTGGATCAGCGCCACCTGGTCGAGACCGGGGCTAAGCCATTCCGGCGCCCGGTCCAGCGCGTAATGTAGCTGGAAATCGCCACGCCCGTGGCGAAAACTGTCCGTGGCCGCCTTTTCGGCGGGCAGGTCCTCGTCGCGCAGCAGCCGTTCGTAAAGCTGTCCCGGCGCGACCGATGCGGAAACATGCGACGCCTCGATGCGTTCGCCATCCGACGTTTGCACGCCGCAGGCTTTGCCGCCCTCGACAATGATGCGGTCGACGTCGACGCCCGTACGGACAACGCCGCCGCGTTCCTCGATCAGCGCCTTGAACGCCCCGGTCGCCTGTCCCGAGCCGCCCTTGACCACCGGCGCGCCGGCGGCTTCGAGCGCGAAAGCGATCACCTTGCCCATCTGGCCGGAATAGGTCGATTCCGGCGTCAATCCGGTATGCAGCACCCAGGGGGCCCACAACGCCTGCACCATCGGCGACGCATAGGTCGTCTCCAGCCAGCCGCGCGCAGGAACCAGCGCGCGGCCCATCCAGGCGGCAAGCCCCCTGAGCCCCTGCTTCCAGGCCTGGCCGGCCATCAGTTTCAGCGTCGACCAACTCCACAGCGAACCGCCCAGAAGCGCGAACAGGAACGGAGCGTCGGCCTCGATGGAACCGACATCGCTAGCATGCCGGTCGCCATCGCCCGCCGCCAGGGCGTTGAATGCGGCGACATTCGCCGCCCGGTCGGTCTTCAGGACGAGACTGGAACCGTCGGGCCGCAGCACGGCCGTCGGATCGGGCGTGTGGCAGAATTCCAGCCCGTGCCGCGCCAGGTCGGCGCCGAGCTCGGCATGGGCCGGAGAAGTCAGGAACAGCACGAAAGTCGCGGCCATCACGTCATGCCGGAAACCGAGCAGGGTAATCTCTTCGGTGCGCATGCAGCCGCCGAGGGTGCCGGCGCGTTCCAGCACCAGCACCTTTTGTCCCTTGCCCGACAGCATCGCCGCGGCAACCAGCGCATTGATGCCGGATCCGACGATGACATGATCGAACCGCGCCATCGCTTAGCCCTTCGGCGCCAGCGCCAGTGCCCGGATCGGGCTGCCGGTTCCGTTGACGATCTTCAACGGCGCAACGATCAGGATCGCGCCCTTGGGCGGCAGCTTGTCGAGATTGCAGAGACTCGCCAGTCCGTAGCGGTTGGCTGCGTGCAACAGGTTATGCGCCGGGAACGGCGGGGTCATGCCACCGGCCTTGCCGGCATCGGTGCCGATGCACTCGTTGCCCCAGCCGATCGCGCCTTTCGACAGGACATACTCGATGCAGTCGACATCGGGTCCCGGCGAATGCGGGCCGTTCTCGTCGGCATTGAGGAATTTCGCCTCGTCGTCATTTCGCTTGTACCAGTCGGAGCGCATCACGACCCATTCGCCCGACTTGATTTCGCCGTGCTCGGCTTCCCATGCCTTGACGCCGTCGGCGGTCAGCAGGAAGTCCGGGTCCTTGGCGACCTCGGCCGAGCAGTCGATCACGTTGACGGGCGCGATCAGGCGCTGCATCGGGATCGTGTCGGTATAGCCGTCGGGATAGTCCTTGCCGGTGATCCAGTGGTGCGGCGCGTCGAAATGCGTGCCCGAATGCTCGCCGATCTTGAGCCAGTTCCAGGCCCAAAACGGCCCGTCCTTGTCATATTCCGAGATCCGGTGGATCTCGATCTTCGGCGTATCCACCGCCAGTTCCGGCGGCAACTTGAGAAGCGGCGTGTCCGGGCCGAGCGGTCCCGTCAGGTCAACCACGTCCACGCCGCCCGATAGCAGCATCGCGCCCAGATCTTCCAATAAAGTCGCTGAAGTCATGTCGGCTCTCCCTGTACTGCGCGGCACGCATGGCCGCCCCATTCCTGTGACCAGAATACGCTAGACAAATTTATATGCATTTGCAATTATCAATCCGGGCGAGATGGAGCATTTTGTGCAGAACAGCTATGATGCAGTCATAATCGGGGCGGGACACAACAGCCTCGCCTGCGCCGCGCATCTTGCGGCCAAGGGCTGGAGCGTGGCCGTTTTCGAACAGGCCGCCATTCCCGGCGGCGCCGTCAAGACCGGTGAATTCAGCGCCCCCGGATTCCGTCATGACTGGGGCGCAATGAATCTCTCTCTCTTCGCCGGATCGCCATTTTTCGGGCAGTATGGCCCGGAATTGCAGGAAAACGGGCTGGAACTCGCGCCGGTGGAAAATTGTTTCGCCAGCGTGTTTCCCGACGGATCGTGGCTAGGTGTCAGCACCGACATGGCGGTCACCGCCAAACGGATTGAGGCATTCTCGGCCCGCGACGCCGAGACATGGAAAGACCTGGTCGGCAATTTCCCCGCAGAGGCCGAGCACCTGTTCGGGCTTTTGAATATGCCGATGAAAAAATATGCATTTGCATCTTTTGTCATCAAGCTACTGCGCAAGAAGGGCTTTTCGGGAAGCGCCGATCTGGGCCGTTTCCTGATGTCGTCACCGCGCACATGGCTGACGGAAACCTTCGAGAGCAACCAGGTGCGCGCCATGCTCGCTGCCTGGGGCATGCATCTCGACTTCGCACCCGACATCGCCGGCGGCGCGCTGTTTCCCTATCTCGAAGCGATGGCCAACCAGAGCTTCGGCATGGTCCTCGGCAAGGGCGGCGCCGACACCATGATCCGCGCCCTGACGGCGATGATCGAGAAAAAGGGCGGCGTCATCGAATGCGGCGCCCGTGTCGAACGCGTGATTCATCGTGACGGCCAGGCCTCGGGCATCGTCCTCGCCGACGGCCGCGAGATTACTGCCCGCCGCGCTGTAATCGCCAATGTCGCACCCGGCGCGCTCGTCGACAAGCTGCTCTCCGGCCAGTCCGGCGATACCGGCTACGACAGGAAAATGCGGGCGTTTTCGCATGCGCCCGGCACCATGATGCTCCACCTTGCGATGGACGCCCTGCCCGGCTGGTCGGCAAGCGAAGACCTTGCCCGCTTCGCCTATGTGCATCTGGCCCCCTCGATGGACCAGATGGCGCGCACCTATGCGCAGGCCAAGGCGGGGCTTCTGCCGGCGGAACCGGTCATCGTGGTCGGCCAGCCGACTGCGGTCGATCCGAGCCGGGCACCCGAGGGAAAGCATGTCCTCTGGCTTCAGGTCCGCATGGCGCCCGCTACGATCACCGGCGATGCGAAAGGCGAGATCGCGGCGTGCGACTGGGCCGAGGCCGCCGAACCGATGACCGAACGCGCGCTCGACATTCTCGACCGTTACGCGCCCGGCGTCCGCTCGAACATCATCGCCCGCCGCATCGTCACGCCGCTGGAACTGGAAACGGACAATCCGAATCTCGTTGGCGGCGACCAGGTCTGCGGCAGTCACCACCTTTCGCAGCATTTTCTTTTCCGGCCCGCCCTTGGCCGAGCCTCGGGCGCCACCCCCATCAAGAACCTGCACCTTATCGGCGCAGGTGTCTGGCCAGGCGCTGGCGTCGGCGCCGGATCCGGCTATCACCTCGGCCAGAAGCTGGCCGGGGCCTGACGCGACGAGACCGATAATGACAAAACAGGGAGCCGTATAATGACCAAACTGAGCCGCCGAAGCCTACTGCAAATGACCACCGCCAGCATTGCGCTTGGCGGTCTCTCAATCCCCAGTTCAGCCGCCGATATCGGCGAACTGGTAATCGCCTACAACGTCAATCTGCCGTCCTGGGACCCGACCGTCGGCCCGTCCGCAGTGAATCCGACGATCCAGGGCATCTACCAGTCCGTCTTCGACATGTTCATCGCCCAGAACACGGATCTGAGCTTTTCGCCGGGCCTGATCACAGAATGGGGCTGGAACGACGACCGTACCAAAATCCACATGACGGTCCGCGACGGCGTCACCTGGCATGATGGCAGCCCGTTCAGCGCCGAGGACGTGGTCTGGTCGCTGGAGCGCGCCGGCAAGCCCGAAACCGGGAACCCGATCCAGTTCATCTGGGGCAATATCGGCAACTTCTCGATCGACGGAAACAAGATCACGGCCGACGTCATCAATTTCGACCCGACCATCTTCAAGTGGATGTCGTTCCTGACCGGCTACGTGATGCCCAAGGCATATTACGAGAAGGTCGGCGCGGAAGGCTTCGAGGCCGCACCGATCGGCACCGGCCCCTACATGGTCGAGAAATTCGAGCGCAACGCCTTCGTCCGCCTGAAGGCCAACCCGAATTACTGGGGCGGCAAGCCCGACTTCGATACGGTGACGATCAAGTTCGTGACTGACGCTGCCAGCCGCGTCGCCGAGGTCGAATCGGGCAATTCCCACGTCACGCTGGAAATGCCTTACGAGGAATATAACCGCCTGAAGGGCGGCCCGGCGCTTGCCGGCGTCGCCAAGCCGATCTCCGACATAGGCATGATCTTCATCAACGATATCGACGTGATGCTGGACAGGAACGTGCGTCTTGCCTGCTGCCATGCGATCGACAAACAGCTGATCATCGACAAGCTGCTTTCGGGCTACGGCGTCCCGATCGATACGCTGCAGACCCCGGAATACGAGGCCTATGATCCGTCGATCAAGGTGCCCTACGATCCCGAACTCTCCAAGAAGCTGCTGGCGGATTCGGGTTACTCGGTCGACAATCCGGTGAAGTTCACGATCCAGACCACCAAGGGCTTCAAGCCCAAGGATTACGAGATGATCCAGGCCATCGTCGGCCTCTGGCGCAAGGTCGGCATCGAGGCCGAGATCGAGGTCTACGAGATCGCCAAGCATTACGAACTGCGCGCGGCCGACAAGCTGGCGCCCGCGGCCTTCTACAACTGGGGCAACGCGGTCGGCGATCCGACGACATCGACGGGCTTTGCCATGTTCGGCCCCTCGCCGCACTCGGTGTGGGACGGACAGGACCTGATCGACATGATCGGGCCGCTCTGGGGCGAGAAGGACGAAGCCAAGCGCATTGCCGGCTGGAAAGCAGTGGACAAGCACATCGCCGAGGAAGGCGAAGTGATCCCGCTGCTGCAATATGTGCAGCCGATCCTGTTCGACAAGCGCGTAGTCGTCACCCCGCACGCGTCGGGCGCCTTGTTGCCGCATCTGATGAAGCGCGCGTAATCAAAAAGGCGGGCCGCTGTCTTCGGCGGCCCGTCCCATTGGAAAACGACCCCCTTGGCCCTGTTTCGGACAATTCTCCTGCGGTTGCTGACCACCACCATCACGCTGTTCGGCGTAGCGGTGATCGTCTTTGTCGTGATCCGGGTCGTGCCCGGAAACCCCATCGCCATGATGCTGCCGCCCGGCGCGACCGATGCCGACATCGCCCGCCTGCAGGCGCTTTACGGCCTCGACAAGTCGATTCCGCAGCAATTCGTGATCTGGCTTACCGGCGTGATGCATGGCGATTTCGGCACCTCGATCTCGCTGCGGCAGCCGGTCCTCGACCTGGTCCTCGGCCGTTTGCCGGCCACGCTGGAACTCTCGATCTTCGCCCTTGTGATCGCCGTGGTCATCGGCGGGTTCATGGCGCTGACCGGTACCAGGCTGCGCGGCACCCGCGTCGAGGCGGGGATCGACGTCGCCAACGGCATGGCGCTGTCGGTGCCCGACTTCCTCTGGGGGCTGATCCTGATCCTCCTGTTCGGCGTTCTCGTACCGATCTTCCATATTTCCGGCCGGATCTCGCCCTCCATCGACTTCCCGTTCATGACCAATTTCTACGTCTTCGAAAGCGTTGCGCGCGGACGGTTCGACATCTGGGCCGATCTTCTGGCGCACATGTTCATGCCTGCGCTGGCGCTGGCGATCCCGCTCGCCGCGATCATCGGCCAGCTCCTGAAACAGTCGCTGAAGGAAACCATGCATCTCGATTACGTGACGCTGTCGCGCACCAAGGGTTACGGCGAGAACCATGTCATCGTGAAGGAGGCGCTGCCCAATGCGGTGCTGCCGACGCTGACGCTGATCGGCGTCCAGTTCACCTTCCTGATCGGCGGCACCGTCATCATCGAGCGCCTGTTCTCTTATGAAGGCCTCGGCAACATGGCGATCGATGCCGTGGTCAATCGCGACCTGCCGCTGATCCAGGGCATCGTCATCCTGTTCGCCCTCATCTTCACCGTGGTGAACCTCGTCGTCGACATGACCTATGCCGCGCTGAACCCGAGGCTGCGCCATGCTTGACGGCCGCAGTGCAATCAAACGCCGCGCCGGCCTCCGGCTCTGGCTGTCGGGCGGATGGCTTCTGCTGATCGTTCTGGCCGCCATTCTCGCGCCCTGGATCAGTCCGCAGGACCCGCTCGCGCAGGACCTCTTCGCCGCGCGCACGCCGCCCTTCTGGGAGGCGGGGTCTGAACCCGGCTTCTGGCTCGGCGCGGATTCGCTTGGCCGCGACGTGCTGACCCGCATCCTGTACGGCGCCCGCATCGCCTTGATTGTTGCCTTCGTCGCCGGCACGCTGACATGCGCCGTTGGCGCGGCGCTCGGCCTGATCGCGGGCTATTTCCGCGGCTGGGCGGATCGCATCGTCTCGCGCCTCGTCGACATCTGGATGGCCTTTCCGCCAGTCCTCTTCGCGATCCTGCTGATCGCGGTTCTCGGCACCGGCCTGACCTCGATCATCATCGCCATCGTCGTGATCGACTGGACGCGTTTCTGCCGCGTCGTGCGCGCCGAGGCGATGAACCAGGGTCAGATGGATTACGTGGCCTCGGCGCAAGTCGCCGGCATGTCGCGCCTGCGTACCATGTGGGCCGAGATCCTGCCGAACGTCCTGCCGACCATCGTGGCGCTGCTGTCGCTCGAAATGGGCATCGCGGTCATCGTCGAGGCGATCCTGTCCTTCGTCAACCTGTCGATCTCAACCGACAGCCCGACCTGGGGCGGCATGATCGCCGAGGGCCGGACATCGATCCACCAGGCCTGGTGGGTGCTGGTGTTCCCGCTGTTGACCCTGTTCCTCACGGTCCTGTCCTTCAGCCAGTTCGGCGAAGGGCTGAAGGACCGCTTCGATCCGGTGCTGCGATGACCGGGTTCCTGTCGATCCGAAACCTCTCCGTCGTCCTGGCCGGCACGCCGCACCGGCTGCTGCGGTCCGTTTCGCTCGATCTCCCCGCCGGCGAGGTGCACGGGCTGGTCGGCGAGAGCGGCGCCGGAAAAAGCATGATCGGCAAGGCGATCCTCGGCATCCTGCCGCGCGCCATCGAGATCGCCGAGGGCGAGATACTTCTCGACGGTCAGGATCTGCTGCAACTGCCGCCGGCCGAACGCCGCCGGCTGGTCGGCAAGACCGCCGCGCTGATCCCGCAGGACCCGCTGACCGCCCTCAATCCCTCGCGCCGGATCGGACCGCAGATCACTGACCGCCTCGTCGACATCCTCGGCTGGAAGCGCGCACAAGCCGAAGCCCGCGCGGTCGAATTGCTGGCAGAAGTGCATATCCCGGATGCGCCGCGCGTCATGCGTTCCTATCCGCATGAACTGTCGGGCGGCATGCGCCAGCGCATCCTCATCGCGTCGGCCTTCGCCGCCGAGCCGAAACTCATCGTCGCCGACGAGCCCACCACCGCCCTCGACGTGACCGTGCAGAAGCAGATCCTCCGCCTGATCGCCGAGATGCAGAGCCGGCACGGCACAGCGATCCTGTTCGTCACGCATGACCTTGGCGTCGTATCGAAGGTCTGCCGCAGCCTGTCAGTGCTCTATGGCGGCAAGGTGGTCGAGGAAACCGAGGTGCGCGCCTTCTTCCGCGGCCCAAAACATGCCTATTCGGCGGCGCTGCTGGCCGCGACGCCGAAATACACCGATCCCGACACATCGCTCACGCCGGTGCCCGCGGAAGTGATCGCCGCCGTGCAGGCGGAAGTGGAAGCAGCCGATGGAGAATGGCGCCATGTCCGCTGACGCCCCGCTCTACCAGGTCCGCGACCTCAGGCTTTCACTGCCCGACATGACGAGCAAGCCGCTGTTCGGCCCGCGCCCGCGCATCGAGATACTCAAGGGCCTGAGCTTCGATATTCCGAAAGGCGAGGTCGTCGGCATCGTCGGCGGGTCCGGTTCCGGCAAATCGACGCTCGGCCGCACGCTGATCCGGCTTCTGGACCCCTCGGGCGGACAGGTCATCTTCGACGGCACGGACATCTCACACTTGCATGAGGATGCATTGCGGCCGATGCGCCGGCGGTTCCAGATGATCTTCCAGGACCCGATGTCGTCGCTCAATCCGCGCCGGACCGTCAGCGCGATCATCGCCGCGCCGCTCAAGCTGCAGGGTTTCGACCGCGTCCGCGAACGAGCCGCCGAGGCGCTGGATCACGTCGGCCTGAGCCGGTCCTTCGCGACCCGTTATCCGCATGAACTGTCCGGCGGCCAGCGCCAGCGCGTTGGTATCGCCCGCGCCATCGCCACACGGCCGGATTTCATCCTGGCGGACGAAATCGTGTCGGGGCTGGACGTCTCCTCGCAGGCGCAGGTGCTGAACCTGCTGGAGCAACTGGTCGCGGACCTGAACCTGACGCTGGCATTCATCAGCCATGACCTGTCGGTGATCCGCAGGCTCTGCACCCGGATCATCGTTCTGCGCCATGGCGAGATCGTGGAAAACGCTCTGACGCCTGAGTTGTTTGGCGCGCCCCAAGCCGACTATACGCGCGAACTTCTCGACGCGATCCCCCTGCCGGATCCGGATCAGGTCTGGATCTAGGAACGCGTCAGCCCGTCGATCTCTGAGACACCGCGGTGGCATCCCAGGAGCCGCGCTCCGTCAGCCATCTGGAAGCGTTCTTGATGCCGCCGAACGGGAAGACATGGACCTGCTTGATCGCCGAGCCGGGATTTTCCAGCACGTGATTTTCGATCGGTCCGACAACGCTTTCCGGCGAATGGCTGGTTGCCAGCGTGGCCAGCGAGCGGGTTCTCTTCTTGAAGAAATCGAGCGAATTGCCGACGCCGCACATGGCCGCGTATTTGACCAGCGTCGTGATCTTGGCCGGGCCGGCGACGCCCAGATGCACCGGCAGGTCAATGCCGTGGGTCCGCAGCCCCTCGGCCCAGTCGACGAATTTCTCGCCGTCGAAACCGAACTGGGTGACGATGCGCACCCGCGCTCCGGTGCGCTCGCCGAACGACTTTTTCAGCCGCAGTGCCTCGACCGCCACTTCTTCCGAGAAATCCGGGCTTCCTTCCGGATGGCCCGCGATTCCGACATGGGTGATGCCGTATTTGTCGAGGAAGCCGGTCTCCAGCACCTCCATCGTGGAGGAGAATTCGCCGGCGGGCCGCTCAAGGCCGCCGCCGATGACCAGGATATCGGTCACGCCGGCATCCTGCGTCGACGCAATGATCCGATCTTCCAGCGCGGTCCGGGACGTCAGTCGCCGCGACGCAAAATGCGGAACCGGCTTGTAGCCGAGATCGTGCACGCGCTTGGCCGCCTTGACGAGCGTTGCCGTCGGATCGGTGCCGATATCGGTGATGTAGACCCGCACACCCGCCGGAAACAGGCCTGGAAGGTCCGCCGACTCGAGCGCCTGCTTGGGCGAAATCTCGATCGAGGCGCCGATCTTTTTCGGTGCGCCGTCCCGTTTCAATTCTGTCGTGTTCATGTCGTTGTCTCCTTCCCCGAGATGTCGTCTCCGCCTGTCTTCAGGAGAAGACGACGGTCTTTCGTCCGTTCAGCAAAACCCGGTCTTGCAGGTGATAGGTCACGGCACGCGCCAACACGCGGCGTTCGATGTCGCGGCCCTTGCGTACGAGGTCATTTGGCCGGTCGGCATGGGTGACGTGTTCGACGTCCTGGCTGATGATCGGTCCCTCGTCGAGATCCTCGGTGACGTAATGCGCCGTCGCGCCGATCATCTTCACCCCGCGCTCATGCGCCTGGTGATACGGCTTGGCGCCCTTGAAGCCGGGCAGGAACGAATGGTGGATGTTGATGCAGCGGCCCGAGAGATAGGCCGAGAAGTCATCCGACAGGATCTGCATGTAGCGCGCCAGAACCACCAGTTCCGCGCCGGTTTCCTCGATCACGCCCTTGATCCGTGCTTCCTGCTCCGCCTTCGTGTCCCTGGTGATCGGCAGGTGGAAAAAGGGAATGCCCTCATGCAGCGTCAGGTTGAGCGCCGAACTCGGATGGTTCGAAACGATGCCGGCGCACTCCATGTTCAACTCGCCGATACGCATCCGGTAGAGCAGGTCGCCCATGCAGTGATCGAACTTCGACACCAGGATCAGGACGCGCCGCCTCTGGTTCGCGGGCCTGAGCGTCCATTCGAGACCGAAGCGCTCGACTTCCGCGGCAAAGCCGTCGCTGAATCTTTCGATCGGATCGTTCATCGAGAACGCAACGCGCATGAAGAACTTGCCGGTTTCCTGATCATCGAATTGCTGCGCCTCGTTGATGTTGCCGCCGGCGCCGGCAAGCCGTGAGGCAACGGCGGCAACGATCCCGGGCCGGTCTTCGCAATGCAGTGTCAAAACGTATTCGGTCATTTTCTTTCCATGCGTTGGTGGGTCGGCGCCGTTTGGTCCGGTTGACTAGCCGTTGCCACCACCAAATCTGCGGTCCAGCCATTCCATGATAGCGGCCGTCGTTTCGGCCGGCCGCTCGACCGGCGCGAAATGGCCGGCATTTTCGATGATCGCGAGTTCGGAATCCTTCACCGCCGCACCGATTTCCTCGTGCTGGGCGATCGGGCTCCAGCCGTCTTGCCGCGCCGCGATCAGCAGCACGGGGCAAGTGATGTCGTTGAGATAGGCGCTGGCATTCGGACGGCCGATCAGCGCCCGGATCTGGCGCTCGTGCTGATCCGCGTCGGCGCGCAGCACCATCGCGGTAAGGTCCGCCATCAGCGCCTTGTCGCCGGCGCGCGCCGGGTCGAGCATCGGCGGCAACCAGGTTTCGGCGAGCTTCGCCATGCTTTCATGGCCGAGATCGATCATCGCCTGGCGCTTGGTTTCTTCGCCTTCACGCTTCGGGTGATGGCCGGTATTCGCCAGCACCACCCCCCTGACGCGCTCGGGCGCGATCCGCGCCATTTCCATCGCGATGCGCCCGCCCATCGAATGGCCCACAGCAATCAAGGGCCCGTCCGTCTCGGCGAGGATCGTCTCCGCCATGCCCGTGATCGACGTGCCTTCGGACACGTCGGCTTGATACACCGCAAAGGAGCCGGCGGCGGCATCGGCGACCGGCTGCCAGACGACGGCGTCGGATATGAGGCCAGGGATGAGTACGAGCGTCGTCACAACGCGTTTCCGTCAACAAATCGCTTCGAGGCGGTGAGATGTTCAGCAGGTGATGTATACATGATATCGCCTTATAACTCGAATTGCGTACCAGTTCAACTCGGCATGGCAAACGGTGTATACACTGCTGCCCCTTTTACGAACGAAGAGACATCACGCGCCGAACGGACACGGGAAGGGCGGGAATTGGCCGCCGTTCAACCGCGGGGCACTGATGATCGGAGCCGCCGATAGGCCCCCGGTACAGGCTCGTACGCGTCTCCCTTTTCGGACATTGCGGCCGGCGCAACCCCGTAAAAAGCGGCGCCCGAGCGGTAGACGAACGCTTTGAAAGCCACGCCCGCCGTGATGCTGAAGTCAATTTTGGCAAGCGATCCTGAACCGGAAATGCGTTCATCTTCCAATAGTTGAAAAACGCGCCTAAGAAATACCGAAAAGATGATCGGATCCTGTCATCATGGATATTTCCCCCTCTGACCTGATTATCCTGCGAATGCTGCAGGAAAACGCGCGTGAACGGCTCGAAACGATCGCGACGGAAACC
Source organism: Oricola nitratireducens (assembly GCF_014904745.1). GTDB lineage: Bacteria > Pseudomonadota > Alphaproteobacteria > Rhizobiales > Rhizobiaceae > Oricola > Oricola nitratireducens. Next base: position 216,507 of record NZ_JACZCS010000008.1, on the reverse strand, counting down.
GGATTGTCGGTCGCCACGGTGCAGCGGCGCATCCGCAACCTGAAAGCCGACGGTGCGATCATGTCGGAGAACGCGCTCATCTCGCCGAAGGCTGTCGGCTATGCGATGACGTTCCTTGTCTTCGTCGAACTGGAGCATGAACGCATCGACCAGATCGACGCGTTCCGAAGGAAGGCGAAGGCCGAGGCGCAGGTGCAGCAGTGCTATTACATCACCGGAGAGGCCGACTTCGCGCTGATTGCGCTTGCCAGGGACATGGAGGATTACGAGCAGCTGACGCACCGCCTGTTTTTCCAGGATTCCAACGTCAAGCGCTTCCGCACATCGGTGGTCATGGACCGCACCAAGGTCGGCATGAATGTCCCGTTGGGTTGACCGACCTGAACTTTACATCGTGATGACTGGCAGCGTTTCCGGGGCCGCGCTGGTCAGGAGCACAGGCCCGTCGTGCGTCAGTACCAGATTTTCCTCGTGGACCATCATTCTGCCGCCGGCAAGGTTCACTGACGGCTCGAGCGTCAGCACCATGCCGGGTTGCAGAACCGTTTCGTCCGTCGCCGTGATGGACGGCCATTCGGTCAGTTGCATGCCGAAACCGTGTCCCATCCGCCCGACGCCGCTGCTGCCGGCGAAATCCTTTTCGAGGACATGCTGCATCGCGCGATAGATGTCGGCACAGGTCGCACCGGGCCGGACGGCGTCGAGGCCGGAATCGGTGGCTTCGAGCAGCGCGGCATAGGCCTTCTCGGCGTCCTTCGGCACATGGCCGAAAGCGAAATTGCGGTCGAAATCGCAGAAATATCCGTCGAAGACGGCGCCCGTATCGAGCATCAAAATGTCGCCCGCGACGGCACGGCGCGACGACGGCGGCGAGATGATATCCCTATAGCCGCCGGGACCTGCCCCACCCACCAGATAGTCGACGTCATCGATCCCTTCCTGGAGGCAGGCAATCTTGAAGCGCCGGAATATCTCGACCTCGCTCATTCCTGCGGCCAATTGGCCGGGAAAGGCGCCGAAGACATCGGAAACGATCGCGCAGACATGGGCGATCTTCTCCACCTCCACCGGCGACTTGATCATGCGCAGGCTCCTGACGATGCCCGTGGCATCGACGAATTCGGCGTCCGGAAGAAGAGCGCGCAGCCGGCGAAAATCACCGAGCGGCATCCGCAGATGCGTCTCCGGCCCTTCGAGCATGCCGATACGGATCTTGTGCCCGATCACTTCACGAATGGTGCCCGCAAGCAGGGATACGCCCTCGTCATCGGGTTGCGGAGAATCCCAGCTGCGCACGTCGTCTAGCCAAGTGGCCACGAGGCAATCGCGGCCGATCGACGGCACGACGGCAACCGGCTTGCCGGTGGACGGGAGCAGCAGAAACCATGGCCGCGTCGGGCTGAGCCAGAACCGCGTCAGGAATCCGGTGAAGTAGCGGATCTCAGGCTCGGTTGTCAGGAGAAGCCCGTCCAGCCCGACGTCGGACATCAGCACTTGCGCCTTGGCGACGCGGGCTTCGAATTCCGAAACGTCGAACCCGCGCCGGGGACCGTTTTCGCCGGAAGGCATTGTGTGAAGATCATTTCCGATGGGTGTATGCATTCAAACTGCCAATTGCGTTTCCACCAAACGCGCCCAGAATTCTGCACCTTTCGCGAGGATGCAATCATTGAAGTCGTAGGCGGGGTTGTGCAGCGCCCGTCCGTGCGCTCCGTCCGTTCCGTTGCCGAGGAAGAAATAGGCGCCGGGCCTGTGCTGCACGAAATCGTCGCAAGCCGGCAGCGGCGCGCTGTTCGCGTCGATGCTTTTCGCCCCGAATATCGCTGCTGCTGACTGCGCCATGACATGCCCGCTCCCCATAGGCAGGCCCTAACCTGCCGCTCCGCCAGACCCGCCGGCCGGGCGCATGCGCCCCGTGCCAAACACGCCGGAAATACCGACAATAGGCACTGGCAGTCTGCTGTTTTCGTGTGATCTGGACAAATCATGGAATTCGAAAATTCTGCCTGATTTTCTCAGATCAGATGAAATTTTGATATATCATGGTCGATTAACCGGCATATCGTGCCACCATGAAAATCGAGACCCTACGATCGGCGCAGCCGCGCGGACATCGCCGGTTCAGGGCCGAACCGGATCGCCCGATGGCGATGTTGCGGCAGTGCCCGGTCTATCAGCCGACGCCGCTGCAGTCGTTGCCCGCGCTCGCCGGTGAGCTCGGCATCGGCGCTCTCGCGGTCAAGGACGAGACCCGGCGGATGCGCCTCGGCAGCTTCAAGGCGTTGGGCGGCGTGTTTGCGGTGGCCCAGATGATCGAGGACGCGTCGGGAACGGCGGACCTGGCGAGCGAGCGCGCACGCCGGACCGCGGCGGGCATGACCTTCATCACCGCCAGCGCGGGCAATCACGGCCTTTCGGTCGCCGCTGGCGCGCGCATATTCGGCGCATGCGCAATCATCGTCCTGTGCAGCGCGGTCCCGGAAGGCTTCGCCGAGCGCATTCGCAGGACAGGAGCCGCGGTCGTGCGCATCGACGGCGCCTACGAGGACAGCGTTCGGCATGCGATCGACGCGGCCGCCGAGAACGGCTGGCTACTTCTCGCCGACGGCTCATGGGAAGGCTACACGGAACGCCCGGCGCTGGTCATGGAAGGCTATACCGTTCTCGCCGAGGAATGCCGCGCGGACTTCGAGAAAAGCGGAAACTGGCCGACCCATGTCTTTCTGCAGGCGGGAGTCGGCGGGCTCGCTGCGGCGATCTCCGCGCATATCCGCGATCATTGGGCCTCCCAGCCGCGTATCATCGTGGTGGAGCCGAACGCCGCGCCCTGCCTCCTGAAAAGCGTCGAGGCCGGAAAACCGACGCGCGCGGACGGTCCTGAATCGAACATGGGCCGCCTCGACTGCAAGGACGCGTCCCTGATCGCATTCGAGGCGCTCCGCCAGGATGCCGACACTTTCGTGACCGTTTCGGACGCGGAAGCCGGGGCGGCGGCGCGCAGATTTCGACGCCATGGCATCTCGACGACGCCCAGCGGCGCCGCACCGCTTGCCGCGCTTGAACGCATGCAACCCGGACCGGACACGCACTGCCTGCTGATCGCGAGCGAGGGCCCGGAAACAGTTTAGCGCCGGAACCGGCAGGCCCTGGAACAATTCTGGCAGTCTGAATCCGCCCTGCCGCGCTGAATGCGGCAAAACCCAACGGCCCGGAAGTCAGTTCACCGCACGGATCCGGCTTTCGGCCTCGCGTACGAGCGGATCGAATTTCTCGTTGTCGTTCGCAAGCATGTCGAACAGCTGCGCGCGCATGCGCGGCTCCCAGAAATTGTTGATGTGCTCGGCGACGCCGGTCACCGCCTCGTCATGCGGCTTGGAGTGGAAGAACGTCGCGATCTGGTTGGCCATTCGGGCGAGCTTTTCAGGCGACATCGGCAATTTCCCCATTTGTGATCCGTCGCGGATGCGTGAAGATTTCGTGGTCTTCGCCGCGCACCACGGCGACGAGCGTGATATTGGCCTGCTCCGCGGTGCGCACGGCGAGCGCCGTTGGCGCGGAAATGGCAAGCGTGATCGGTGCGCCGATGGCCGCAATCTTCTGGATCATTTCGACCGACACCCGGCTCGTCAGCAAGGTCGCGCCATTTGCCGTGTCAGCCCCTGCCCGCGCCAGCGCGCCGGCAAGCTTGTCGAGCGCATTGTGACGGCCGACATCCTCGCGCGCCATGACGAGCCCCTCGTCCGGCATCCAGAAACCGGCGGCATGCACCGCACCGGTTTCGGCGTTCATCGGCTGCACCTTGGTCAGCGAGGCGATTGCCGCGCCGATGACGCCTTCCTTGATGGCGAAGTCGCTGGTCACCGGCGCGTGCGATTTCAGCGCCTGTTCGATGCTCTCGACGCCGCACAGCCCGCAGCCGACCGGTCCGGCCATCGCACGGCGGCGCTTCGACAAGCGTTCGGAGACGCCCTCCGGCACGCGGATTTGCAGATCGATCCCGTCATCGACCGCGACGGCATCGATTTGCTCGATCTCGTCCGCCGACGCCACGATGCCCTCGTTGAGCGAGAAACCGAGCGCGAAATCCTCGAGATCCGACGGCGTCGCCATCATCACCGCAAGGGTCGCTCCGTTGTAGCTCAACGCCACCGGTGTTTCCTCGGCAAGCATGCGCGTGCCGGTTCCGGCACGTCCCGCGCGCCTGAACCGTCTCTCGAAGGGCCGCAGCGATTCCGGCGACATCGGACTACTCGGCGGGTTCCGCTTGGAGGATGCGGCGCGCTTGGCGCGCCTGTTCCTCGTATTCGACCTGCCACTCCGTCGGCCCGTTCGACGGCGTCACCTGTACGGCGGTCACCTTGTATTCCGGACAATTGGTTGCCCAGTCGGAATAGTCGGTGGTGATCACGTTCGCCTGCGTGCCCGGATGGTGGAAGGTCGTGTAGACGACGCCCGGCGCGACGCGGTCGGTGATCAGCGCTCTGAGCGAGGTCTCGCCCGCACGGCTCGCCAGCCGGACATAGTCGCCGTCGCGGATGCCGCGCTGCTCGGCGTCATGCGGGTGGATCTCGAGGCGGTCCTCGTCATGCCACGCGACATTGGCGGTCCGTCGCGTCTGTGCGCCGACATTGTACTGGCTGAGGATGCGCCCCGTTGTCAGCAGCAGCGGGAAGCGCGGTCCGGTCCGCTCGTCCGTCGCGACATATTCGGTGACGATGAACTTGCCCTTGCCCCGCACGAAGCCGTCGACATGCATGATCGGCGAACCCTCGGGATGCGCCTCGTTGCAAGGCCACTGCACCGAACCCTTTTCCTCCAGCAGATCGTAGGTCACGCCGGCGAAGCTCGGCGTCGTCGCCGCGATCTCGTCCATCACTTGGCTCGGATGGGTGTAATTCCAGTTCGCGCCCATTGCGTTGGCGAGAAGCTGCGTCACCTCCCAGTCGGCATAGCCGTTCTTCGGGCTCATCACCTTGCGCACGCGGTTGATGCGGCGCTCGGCATTGGTGAAGGTCCCGTCCTTTTCGAGGAAGGTCGAGCCCGGCAGGAACACATGCGCGTAATTCGCAGTCTCGTTCAGGAAGAGATCGTGCACGATGACGCATTCCATCGCCGCGAGCCCGGCCGACACATGATGCGTGTCCGGGTCGGACTGGAGGATGTCCTCGCCCTGGATGTAGATGCCCTTGAACGTGCCGTCGACGGCCGCGTCCAGCATGTTCGGGATGCGCAGGCCGGGCTCGGAATCGATCTCGACGCCCCACAGGCTCTCGAAGATCGCGCGCACCTCCGGCAGCTTGACGTGCCGGTAGCCCGGCAGTTCATGCGGGAAGGAGCCCATGTCGCAGGAGCCCTGCACATTGTTCTGGCCGCGCAGCGGGTTCACGCCGACGCCATTGCGTCCGATATTGCCCGTCATCATCGCGAGGTTGGCCAGCGCCATCACCGCGGTCGAGCCCTGGCTGTGCTCGGTGATCCCCAGGCCGTAATAGACCGCGCCATTGCCGCCGGTCGCAAACAGCCGCGCCGCGGCGCGCAGTTCTTTCGCCGGCACGCCGGTGATCGCCTCGGTCTCCTCCGGCGAATGGCGCGGATCTGCGACGAATTCGGCGTAGTCCTGGAACTCGTCCCAGTCGCAGCGCTCTCGGATGAAGGCCTCGTCCATCAGTCCTTCGGTGACGATCACATGTGCCAGCGAGGTCAAAACGGCGACATTGGTGCCGGGCTTCAGCGGCAGGTGATGCGCGGCGGCGATATGCGGCGAGCGCACCAGGTCGATGCGGCGCGGGTCGATGACGATCAGCTTGGCGCCTTCGCGAAGCCGTTTCTTCAGCCGCGATCCGAACACAGGATGCCCGTCGGTCGGGTTGGCGCCGATCACGATCACCACATCGGTATGTTCGACAGAATCGAAATCCTGCGTGCCGGCCGAAGTGCCGAAGGCCTGGCCGAGACCGTAACCGGTCGGCGAGTGACAGACTCGCGCGCAGGTGTCGGTGTTGTTGTTGCGGAAAACCGCCCGCGCCAGCTTCTGCACCAGGAAGGTTTCCTCATTGGTACAGCGCGACGAGGTGATCACGCCGATGGAGTCCTTGCCGTATGTCTCCTGCAGCCCGCGCATCCTGGTCGCCGTGAAGCTCATCGCTTCTTCCCACGACACCTCGCGCCACGGCTGGTCGATGGTCTCGCGGATCATCGGATTGAGAATGCGGTCCTTGTGATTGGCATAGCCATAGGCGAAACGGCCCTTGACGCAACTATGGCCGCGGTTCGCCTTGCCGTCCTTGTACGGCATCATCCGCACCAGTTCCTCGCCGCGCATTTCCGCCTTGAAAGAGCAGCCGACGCCGCAATAGGCGCAGGTCGTCACCACGGAATGTTCCGGCTGGCCGATCTCGATGATCGATTTTTCCGTCAGCGTCGCCGTCGGGCAGGCCTGCACGCAGGCGCCGCAGGAAACGCATTCCGAAGCGAGGAAATCCTCATGCATGCCGGGCGAAACGCGGCTGTCGAATCCCCTGCCCTCGATCGTCAGCGCGAAGGTGCCCTGCACTTCCTCGCAGGCGCGCACGCAGCGCGAGCAGACTATGCATTTGGACGGATCGTAGGTGAAATAGGGATTGGACTCGTCCTTCGGCATCCAGCGCATGTTCGGCTGGTCGCTCTGGCGCGCCGTGACATGATTGTCGCCCTCGTAGCCATAGCGTACGTCGCGCAGGCCGACCGCACCGGCCATGTCCTGCAACTCGCAGTCGCCATTGGCGGCACAGGTCAGGCAGTCGAGCGGATGGTCGGAAATATAGAGTTCCATCACACCGCGGCGGATGTCCTTCAGCTTGCCCGTCTGGGTGTGGACGACCATGCCGTCGGCGACCGGCGTCGTGCAGGACGACGGCGTGCCGTTGCGGCCCTCGATCTCGACCAGGCAAAGCCGGCACGAGCCGAATGCGTCGACCATGTCGGTGGCGCACAGTTTCGGCACCTTGATGCCGGCCTCCGCCGAGGCGCGCATCACCGACGTGCCTTCGGGCACGGTCACCTCGAAGCCGTCGATGGTCAGCGTGACGGTCTTTTCCGACCGGGAAGCAGGGGTTCCGAAATCCGTCTCTTGAATCAGGCGCATGATTTCACTCCGCAGCTTGCAGGAAGGGGTTTTTCCGGAAGTCGTCCGGGAAATGGGTCAGCGCGCTCATCACCGGGTAGGGTGTGAAGCCTCCGAGCGCGCACAGCGAACCGAATTTCATCGTATTGCAGAGGTCGGCAATGACCTCGAGGTTCTTCTCCGGCTCGATGCCCCTGGCGATCTTGTCGGCCGTCTCCGCGCCGCGCACCGCGCCGATCCGGCACGGCGTGCACTTGCCGCAACTCTCGATGGCGCAGAATTCGAAGGCGAAGCGCGCCTGTTTCAGCATGTCCGCCGTCTCGTCGAAAACAACGACGCCGGCATGGCCGATCAGCCCGTCCCTGGCCGCGAAGGCCTCGTAGTCGAACGGCGTGTCGAACAATTCGCGCGGGAAATAAGCCCCAAGCGGACCGCCGACCTGCACCGCCTTGACGGGACGGCCCGTCGCCGTGCCGCCGGCGATCTCGTCGACAATCTCCCCGAGGGTCAGGCCGAAGGCGGTCTCGTAGAGCCCGCCATGTTTGACGTTGCCGGCGATCTGGATCGGGATCGTGCCGCGCGACCGGCCCATGCCGAAATCGCGGTAATTCTCCGCGCCCTTGTCGAGGATGACCGGGACGGAAGCAAGCGAGATGACGTTGTTGATCACCGTCGGCTTGCCGAGGAAGCCCTTGTGGGCGGGCAATGGCGGCTTGGCGCGCACCACGCCGCGCTTGCCTTCCAGGCTGTTGAGAAGCGAGGTTTCCTCGCCGCAGACATAGGCGCCCGCTCCGACGCGCACTTCGATATCGAACGCCTTGCCGGAGCCCAGCACCGATGCGCCGAGCACGCCGTTGTCGCGGGCGACGCCGATCGCTGAGTTCATGATGCGGATCGCGTCCGGATATTCCGAACGCAGATAGATGTAGCCCTTGGTCGCCGCCGTCGCGAGGCCGGCGATCGCCATGCCCTCGATCAGCACGAAGGGATCGCCCTCCATGATCATCCGGTCGGCGAAGGTGCCGCTGTCGCCCTCGTCGGCATTGCAGACGATGTATTTCTGCGGCCCGGCCGCATCGAGCACGGTCTTCCACTTGATGCCGGTCGGGAAACCCGCCCCGCCGCGACCGCGCAGGCCGGAATCCGTGACCGTCTGGACGATATCCGGCGGCGTCATCGCGACGGCCTTGCGCAGGCCTTTCAGCCCGTCATGCGCCTCGTAATCCGCAAGCGACAGCGGATCGACGATACCGCAGCGCGCAAAGGTCAGCCGCGTCTGGTTCTTGAGGAACGGAATCTCTTCCGGATTGCCGAGCGAAAGCGCATGTTCGCCGCCGGACAGGAAATCCGCATCGAACAGCGACGCGACATCGCCTGCGGTGACCGGGCCATAGGCGACACGGCCGCTGCCGGTTGCGACCTCGACCATCGGCTCCAGCCAGTACAGGCCGCGCGAGCCGTTGCGCACGATGGTGATCTCGGCGCCGTTGTCGGCCGCCTCGTCGGCGATGGCCCTTGCGACATCGTCGGCGCCGAGCGCCAGCGCGCCGGAATCACCGGGAACGTAAACCGTGACCGTCATGCCCTCACCTCCTCGGCAATCGCGTCGATGCGCGCCTCGTCAAGACGGCCGACAACCTTGCCGTCGACCATCGCCGCCGGCGCGCAGGCGCAAAGGCCGAGACAATAGACCGCTTCCAGCGTCACCGAGCCGTCCGGCGCGGTCTCGCCGAAACCGATCTTGAAGCGTCCCTCCGCATGCTCCGCAATTGCGTCGCCGCCCATCGACTGGCAGGCTTCCGCCCGGCAGATCTTGACGACATGCCGGCCCGCCGGTTGCTCGCGGAAATCGTGATAGAAGCTGGCGACGCCGTGCACTTCCGCGCGGCTGATGTTCAGCCGGTCGGCGACGATCCGCAATGCGTCGGCGGGAAGATATCCGAATTCCTCCTGCAAACCGTGCAGAATCGGAAGCAACGGCCCTTCCAGGCCGGCATGATCGTCGAGAACGCCTTGCGTGCGCTCCCGGATGTCGTTTTCGGTCGGCGGGGGCGTCATGGCTCTTCCTCCACTATTGCCGTTGTTGTCTAGAGGCTCGCCGGGGCCAGTCAATAACGGTGTTCCGTTGGCTGATAGCGAAAGCCTATCGAGCGTACGGGGCTCCGGGCGTGCTTCGAAACGACGCCCGAGCGGCGCAAAACAGGCATCGGCGATCGCTGTCTGCAATCGTCATCGCGATCCAGCCCGTGCAACCCGCTCCGGGGCGCGAAGCCCCGGAGCGATTGTCGCTACTCGGCAGCCGCCGGACTGACGGCCTTTTCCATATGGTGCTTTTCGTGCACCGGACGGACCAGCGAGTTCGCGACAAGAGCGATCGCCAGCAGCGCCGCCATCGCATACATCGTCGTGTTGTACAGGCTCGACGTCGGATCGACCGTGCCGGCCGGCGCGATCTCCATCAGTCGGGCGATGGTGACGGTCTTCGCCGCAACCAGCTGGTCGAGCTGATCCATGCCTGCGCCGAACTTTGCCTGGAACGCCGCCGGATCGACCTTGGCCGCCAGGTCGCGGATCGAGTTGCCGACCGAGACTCCGCGCAGGCGGGTGATGGCGAGCGGTCCGAGGACGCCGGCCGTGCTCCACGCCGTCAGCAGGCGGCCATGGATGCCGCCGACATATTTCGTCCCGAAAATATCAGCGAGATATGCCGGAATCGTGGCGAAGCCTCCGCCATACATGGTGAAGATGATCATCGTCGCCGCGTAGAACATCACCAGCCAGGTGACGACCGGATTGACGCTGACCTGCTGCGCCGCATACGGGATAGACAAATAAAGGACGATCCCGAGCACGAAGAAGATGTGATAGGTGTTCTTGCGCCCGATGAAGTCCGAGGTCGACGCCCAGAAGAAACGACCGACCATGTTGAAGACCGAGATCATGAACACATAGGTCGCCGCGAAGCTGGAGTTGACGATCAGCGGCAGCGTGGTGCCGAAGATTTCCGTCATCATCGTCTTGGCGACGCCGATCACGCCGATGCCGGCGGTGACGTTGAAGCACAGCACGATCCACAGCAGATAGAACTGCGGCGTCCGGAGCGCCTGGTCGATATGCACGTCGTTTTGCGTGATCATCTTGCGCGATGCGGCTTCCGCCGTCGGCGGTGTCCAGCCGGCCGGCACCCAGCCCTCGCGCGGAACGCGGTAGGAGAACGAGGCGATCATCATCACGATGAAATAGCCGATGCCGAGCGTGAAGAAGGTCATCGCCGCGCCGGTATTGCCGGTGCCGGCAACATAGACGCCTTCCTGCAGCGGGACCGGAGCGCTCGCGAGCTGCTTGGCGGACGCGACGACGACTTCGACCATGTGGCCATTGACCTCGGCCATGCGCTTGCCGCCCTCGGTGACGAGATTGACCGCGCCTTCCGCGCCCAGGTATTGCGGCGCCTTGTAGAAGATGCCGAGCAAGGTCTCCTTGATCGGCGTGGCAATCATCGCACCGCCGCCGAAGCCCATGATCGCCATGCCGGTCGCCATGCCGCGCCGGTCTGGGAACCATCGTATCAGGGTCGAGACGGGCGAGACATAGCCAAGCCCGAGGCCACAGCCGCCGATCACGCCGTAGCCGAGATAGACAAGCCAGAGCTGATGGGTGACGATGCCAGCGCCGCCGATGATGAAGCCGCCGCCCCAGCACAAAGCTGCGACCACGCCGACCATGCGCGGGCCGACTTCTTCCAGCCACTTGCCGCCGAATGCCGCGGCAAGGCCGAGAAACACGATGGCAACCGAGAAGATCCAGACGACCGACTGAAGGCTCCAGTCGCCCGACGAGGCGGCCACCACGCCGAACTCCTTGGTCAGCCGCGGATTGAAGATGCTCCACGCATAGACGGAGCCGATACACAGATGGATGGCGATGGATGCCGGCGGCACCTTCCACCGGTTGAAATCGTCATGCGCGACGATGTGTTCCTTTTTCAGGCTATCAAACATTCGCTTCCCTCCCAGGCAACGCCGCGGCGTTGCGATTGCAATATGCGAGTGACGCCCGATGGCGTGCCCCCGGCCGGTCGCACCTCCACGCGTGCCGGCACGCATGCGCTGCAATGGCCGTGCCAGACCGCGAGACTGCGGGCGATGGCCGGAAATCCGGGATTTCTGGAAGGGGAGGAAAGATGGATGGACGGATGGACTGCGACATTCTGTCCACTGAAGGACAGAATGTCGCAACCGGAAGCTGTCTAGGCTTCCTCGGCCTGCGGCAGCCAGATGGTGAAGGTCGTGCCCTTGTTCTCTGCGGTTTCCACCGAGATTTTGCCATTGTTTCGCTGCACGAGCATCTGCGTGATCGACAGGCCGAGGCCGGTTCCCTCGCTGCGCTTCGTCGTGAAGAACGGATCGAAAATGCGCTCCACGATGTCGGGCGGAATCCCGGATCCCGTATCGGAAATCCGGATGGCGACACCGGGCTTGCCGTCGTCGTCCCGGTCCTGCGAAGCAATCGTCAGCGTACCGCCCTCCGGCATGGCGTGAATTGCGTTGACGATCAGGTTGATCAGGATCTGCTGCAATTCGGTGCGGTCGGCGAGGACGAAACGCGTTGCCCGGTCGTCCCGCACCACCTCGATCTCGTTCTTCCTGAGCAAATGGGCGACCAGCGGAAGACAGTCCGAGACGACGGCTTGGGCCATGTCGCGATCGATGAAGCCGGCATATTCCTCCGGCTTGGCGAATTGCAGCAACTTGGTGACGATCTGGTTCATGCGGTTGGCCTGCTCGTCGATCAGCCGGAATTCCGTGGCGGCATCCTTTGCCTTTTCACCGACGATGGAGCGGAGGACTTCGAGATTGCCCTGGATGACCGCGATCGGATTGTTGATCTCGTGCGCGATGCCCGCGGTGATTTCGCCGATTGCGGCGAGCTTTTCCGACATGACCAGCTGTTTCGTCGTCGCCTCCAGTTGCCGGTTGGCGTCCCGCAATTCGCGCGTGCGCTGGTCGACGCGGGCATTCAGCTCCTCGTTCCATTCGCGCAACTGCCGGTCGCGCTCCTGGATTCGGTCGAGAAGATCGTCGAGATGGAATGCGACGCGTGAAATCTCGTCCTTGCCGTCGCGGATATGCGAGCGGGCGCTCAGATCGCCGTCCTCGACAAGGGCGATGGTCTTGTTCATCCGTTCCAGCGGCATGAAGATGCCGCGCGCCCAGCGCAGGAAGATCGGAACGCTCGCCATCGCCGCCAGAATGAAGGTGCCGAGCACCGTGCCAAGCGTAATCTGCTTGGTGCGTTTGAAGGGCGTCTCGAGGAACCCGACATAGAGCATGCCGACACGCTGTCCGCCGCTATCGATGATCGGTTCGTAGGCCGAGATGTACCAGTCATTGACGACGAAAGCGCGCGCCAGCCAGACCTTGCCCTCCTCCAGCACCGTCTTGCGCACGATCGCCGAGACGCGCGTGCCGAGCGCGCGGCGGCCTTCGAACAGGCGGACATTGGTGCTCACGCGCACATCGTCGAGAAACAGTGTCGCGGTGCCCTGGCTTCCTTCCGGCAGACTCGCCTCGCGGTAAACGAGGTCGTTGATCGTATCGATGAATTCCAGGTTGCGATTGAGCAATATGCCGCCGACCAGGACCCCGGGACGGCCGCCGAGATCGACCGGTGTCGCCGAATGGACAACCATGCCGCGCGTCTCGCGGTCGCGCTCGGTCGGCACTGCGTTGCGGGTCGGGATCAGATCGAACGAGGCTTGCCTGGCAAGCTCCGGCGAGATCGCGCTCAGTTCGTCGCCATCGAATATGTCGATCGCCGTCTGCGGCATGCCGGCGAGCGCCTCGGCGACAACCGGGCGCGTGGTGTCGATATGCGGATGCGCGCCTGACGGCGCCACGGAAAGGATCGTGCCGGACGCATCGGCCAGCACGAGGAAATCGAGCCCGAGCCGGCTCCGGTTTTCCTCCAGCAACGCCGAAAGCGGCCGCCCCTGACCGCTCTCCAGCGTGTCGCGAAACTTCGCCGAACTGCCAAGCGCGCCGATATGCTCGCCGGTGTTTTCGAGGATTCGGCTGAAATATTGGTGCGCGATCGTCAGGTCGCCGTTGACCTTGGAGATCAGCACGGAATCGAACTTGGCGTTCCAGCGCAACATCGTCACGCCGAGCAGAAGCGGCAGGATAACCAGTGTCGGCAGAAGCGCGATCGCAAGCAGGCGGTATCGCACCGATGCCGTTTTTCCGGCGGCGTGCTCTGCCATGACCGGTCAGTCGCCCCAGGCCGCGATCTTGCGGTCGATGGTTTTGCGCGAGATGCCGAGCCTGCGGGCCGCCTCCGAGCGATTGCCGCCCGCCTCTTCAAGCACGGACAGGATATGACGGCGCTCGACATCCTCCAGCGTCGAGGCGTCGGACGGCTTGCCGCTGCGGCCACCGGCGAGTTCCGCCGGAAACTGGCCAAGGATCAGCGAGCGTTCCATCAGATTGCGCAATTCGCGCACATTGCCCGGCCAGTCATAGGCACGGAAGGCTTCGGCGACACGGTCATCGAGTTCGAGGCGGGCCATGCCCAGTTGCGCCGAGAGTTTCTCCAGGAACAGTTCGGCCAGTTCGATGACATCGTCGCCGCGGTCACGCAGCGGCGGCATCGCGATATGCAGCACGTTGATGCGGTAGAAGAGATCGGAGCGGAAACGCCCCTCCTCCACCGCCTTTTCGAGATCGGCATTCGTGGCGCAGATAAAACGCAGGTCGACCGGTACTTCGCGTTCCGAACCGACCGGGCGGACGCGTCGGTCCTCGATGGCGCGCAGCAATTTGCTCTGGGTCGGCAGCGGCAGTTCGGCGATCTCGTCGAGGAACAGCGTGCCGCCCTGGGCATGCATGAACAAGCCTTCGCGGCTGGAATCCGCGCCGGTGAACGCGCCGCGCACATGGCCGAACAGTTCCGCCTCGATCATGTCGGTCGGAATGGCCGCGCAATTGACCGGCACGAACGGCTTGTCGGCCCGGTCGGACAGCGCATGAACGGAGCGCGCCGTCACCTCCTTGCCGGTACCGGATTCGCCGGTGATCAGGACCGAGGTCGGCAGCGGCGCGACCCGGGTGATCATCTCGCGGATCGTGGCGATTTCGGGGGAATGGCCAATCAGCTTGTCGCGCAGCAGCAGATGGTCGGAAGCCGCGTGCAGCTCATGGCGCAGCACGTAGTTCTCGCGCTGCAGGCGGCGCCGGTCGAGACAGCGCGACACGGCGTTCAGGATCTGGTTGGACCGGAACGGCTTCAGCACGAAATCCATCGCGCCGGCGCGCAGCGCCTGAATCGCCGTGTCGAGATCGGCGAAGGCCGTCATCAGGATCGCATCGGAATAGAAACCGACGCCACGTTGTTCGGCCAGCCAGTCGACGCCGTTCTTTCCCGGCATGATGTTGTCGAGGATCACGATGTCATAGACATGCGCATCCAGCATACCAGACGCCTGGCGCACATCCTTCGCCTCGTCGACACGGCCGCATCGCGGCGTGAGCGTGCGCATCAGGAAATTGCGCATGCCCGGTTCGTCGTCGACGATGAGGATCGATGCCTTTGCCATCAACGGCCCGAATTCGGGCTCCGTAACGACAGCGTCGTCGACCCGTGAAGCGTGCGCCATCCTTCCTCCTCCCTCTATCCTCGCAGCGGACTTTATCCATTGGCGGGCGCAAAGCAAAAGTAACAGGGTTACACCGCCCCGGATTTGTGCCGGATCGCGCCCGATCCCGGAAATTACAGGTCGTGGAAAAGTTGGCCGCTTGCCGCGAGGCGTTCAAGCAACGGCGACGCCTTCCAGACGACCGAATCTTCCCTTGCGAATTCCTCGATTTGCCGCAGGACGTTTTCCGGCCCGACTGCGTCGGCATAGGACAACAGTCCGCCCCGCGAAGACGGAAAGCCAAGGTCACGGATCGAGACCATGTCGATATCCCAGGCGCTCTCCACGATACCTTCTTCGAGGAGGTCGGCCGCCTCGTTGATCATCGCGAAGACAAGCCTGGTCCGGATTTCCTCGGGCGAGTATTCGCAGCGGGTGACCTTGGCGAAATACGCCTCCTCGCGCACCAGATCCTCGAGAAGCGGATCGATCACCGCGCCGCCGCCCCCGGGATACCGGTACCAGCCGACGCCCGCCTTGCGGCCGAGCCGGCCTTCCTCGACCATCCGGTCGGAGATCGGAATATATCGGCGGTCGGGATCGCGCGTCGCGGCTTGCCGTTTGCGGTTGGCATAATCGACGTCGAGGCCGGACAGGTCCTGGGCTTCATACGGCCCCATTGCAAAACCGAACTCCACCATTGCCTCGTCGATGTCCCAGGGCGTCGACCCGTCCATCAGGACGGTGTCGGCGGCTTCCCGGTAACGGGCAAGAATGCGGTCGCCAGCGCCCGGCAGGACCGGGGCGTTTACTGGTTTTCCGTCGATCGTCTCCCCCATGCGAAATGCCTCCTCGACTTATGATTTATATTGCAGCTCATGCCGCATCTGGCGGCAATCTGAAAAGACCGATCCAGCGCATCCGCGATGGCGGGTCTGCGGCTGCGGCACCTGTCGTGATTTAGAGGATCCCGAGTTTCTCGATCGCCTCGACGAGATCGTGACGGCTCTCCTCGAGCGTCTTTCCGCTCGTGTTCACGATGCACTCCGCCTTTGCGTAGAGGACTTCCCGGCTGGTCAGGATGGACTTCAATTCGTCCATCGCTTTCGGATTGCCGGCCATCGGGCGTTCGTCGCCCTGCGCGCGCACCCGGTTCATGTGCTCTTCCGGATTGGCCTTGAGCCAGATCGTATGGAAATTCCGCAGCAGGAAGCCGTAGGTTTCGGGCTCTGAAACGATCCCGCCCGCGACCGCCAGGACGACCGAATCCGAAGTCGCGACGATCCGCTCGAGCGCCTGTCGCTCCAGCCGCCGGTAGCCTTCCAGCCCGTAGAGCGCCATGACCTCGTCGACCGGCATCCCGCTTTGTTCCTCGATATCCCGGTTCAATTCGACGAAGGGGATCGACAGTTCCTTGCCGAGCAGCCGGCCGAGTGTCGACTTCCCGGCGCCGCGCAGACCGATCAGGCAAATGCGCTGGCGGCGCAATTGCGCCGGCCGGCCCGGATCGAGAATCTGCATCACGCGCTGGCGCTGTTCGGTGGTGGCGGAGCGATAGAGTTCGGCGACCTGCGCGGTCTCGGAGCCCCAAGGATCCTCCTCGCCGACCAGCCATTCGACTCGATGGTCGAGCGCATTGGCAACCTTGAACAGGAGTGCGATAGAGATGTTGCCGCCGCCGTTTTCGAGCTGCGCCAGGTAACGCTGCGAAACGCCCGACAATTCGGATAGCACCCGCCGGGCGATGCCCTTGCGCTGGCGCGCCTTGCGGACCCTTTCGCCGACGGCCGCGACGAATGCCTCGACATCTCCGGAATCCGGCGTCAACGGGCCATCCGGAAGCACTTCTCCGCGAAAATTGGTGATTTCGTTCGTCACGGCGCCCATTGCGATTCCTCCGGCACAACCTAGTCCGCGTGGCCGTGATGTGCAATATAATTCCGGAAGCGTCGCTCGTTCCCCCCAAGCGATTTCGGCGTGGTCAGTCGGTGACGAGCGCCTCCAGTTTCAGCCTGATATCCGCGGGAACCGGGATCTTGCTGTGAGCTTCGGCCTCCACGAACACTTCCACGAACTCTCCCTCGAAGCACAGCACGCCGTCCTGCAGCCCGCGGACCGCAAACCGCACGGAACTCTCGCCGAGCCGGATCAGCCGCACTTCGCAGATCAGCGGATGGCGCGGCGTGACGGGGCTGCGGAAATCGACCGACAAATGCACGAAGGGCGTGCCGACATTGCGGTCGACATTGATCCGGAACCAGTCATATCCGATGTGAACGTCCCACCAGGTGTCGATCGCTTCCAGGGCGAAATAGGGAATGCGGCCCGTATAGGCGATCCTCGCCGGATCGCAGTCCGCCCACCGCACCTGGATGACATGTGTGAACACGTTCGACTGCGCGGGATTTTTCGGAATCTCATTCATCAATAGGTCTCGACATGGTAGCGGCCCTCGTCCCGCATCGCGTTTCGCACGGCCGCCCACTCGATGCCAATCCCGTCCGATATGTCGGACAGTGCCTTCTCCACACCTTCTTCCATCGAACGAAGCCCGCAAATGTAGATATGGGCGTTCGGATCCTTGAGAATCTCCGCGACCGCGCCGGCTTCCTCGCGCAGCTTGTCCTGCACATAGTGTTTCGGTTCGCCCTCGATGCGGCTGAAGACGAGATGCTTCCTGAGGATCGTTTCGGGAACCTTCTTCAGCGGCCCGAAATAGGGCAGCGATTCCGGCGTGCGCGCGCCGAACACCAGCGTCATGCCGCCGGACGAACCGGCGTTGCTGCGCTGCCGCCGCATCGTGAAGGCGCGGAACGGCGCCGATCCGGTGCCGGTGCAGATCATCAGGAGGTTCGCCTGCGCATCGTTCGGCATCAGGAATGTCGCGCCGAACGGCCCGGTCACCTTCACCTTGTCGCCGACCTTGAGATCGCAGACATAATTCGAGCAGATCCCGTTCGGCTCGCGCTTCACCGTCAGCGACAGGTTGTTGTAGTTCGGCCGCTCGCCGTCGCGCGGGCTGGAAATCGAATAGAGCCGCGGCAGATACGGCTTGCCGTCGGCGTCGGCGCCCGGCGCGATGATGCCGATGCTCTGGCCTTCGAGGACGGGGAAAGGCTGCCCTCCGAAATCCAGGATGATATGCCGGACGTCGGTGTCGGCGTTCTCCGCTGTCAACCGGTAATTGCCCTGCACCGTCGCCTCGGCCGGTTTGCCGAGCGTATAGAGGTTGATCGACGGCTTGGAGGCCGATGCCGGCGCCTTCGCCTTGCCGCCGGCCCCCGAATGCGCTTCGGCGAGCAGCGCAGCCATCGCATCGTCGAGCGCCTCGATGGAGGTGTCGGCCTCGGATGCCGCGCTTTCGAATTCCTGCTGTACGGGCAATTCCTCCCAGCCGAACTGGTCTTCGAGCGAATAGGGAGTTTCGACCACCCGCCACTCGTCGATGGAGCCCGTCGGGCAGACCGGGATGCAAGCCATGCAGAATTCGCATTTTTCGAAATCGACCACGACATTGCTGTCGTCATGCGTGATCGCCTCGATCGGGCAGGTCATTTCGCAGGTGTAGCAGCGGATGCAGATTTCCGGGTCGATCAGGTGTTGTTTTACCGGCTTGTTCATCATTCCTCCCGGCCGCGCCCTGTCGGCGACTGACTGGCCCGGGAGGACATGCGGACACGTCCTCCCGGTATTGTTGGCCTCAGGCCATGTAGAGCTTCACATATTCGAAGTCGCCCGGCTTGTTGTCGATGCCGACCTTCGGCGGAGCGATCCAGCCGGCGAATTTGCCGGGCTCGTAGCAGGGCACCATCAGCGACTGGATGAAGTCGCCGTCCGCATGCGTCGGCAGCCAGCTGTTGACGTTGTCGTCATATTCCTGGCCGTGGATCAGCTTGCCTTCCGGATCGAACAGCTTGTCCGCGAACACGCCGATCTTGCGGTTGAAGGATTCATGCGGCAGCTTCAGTTCGAAGTCGACGCCGGCCTTCTCGATGATCTTGTTCCAGCGCACGACACCGCCCGACGCATCGCGCGTATAGTCGTCGCGAAGCCGCATGTTGATGGCGGTGAGCGCCGGCACGTCGACGATCTTAATCTCGCCGTCGACGAACTGGCAGACCGGATAGGTGGCGTCGGTAAGCCTGTGGTCGTCCTCCAATCGGTGCTCCATGTAACGGCCCTTGATGCCGGAATTGAAGGCGTTCGCCGCATTGGTCGAGACCTCCTGGCCGAACAGGTCCAGCGACAGCGTGTAATGCAGGTTAAGCTTCTTCTGGATCGTCGGCAGGTCGATTACGCCGAGCGCGCGGATCTTGTCGGTCTCGTAGGGGTCTTCGATACCGGCTTCCTTCATCGCCTCGCAGGTGCGCTGGATGACGCGGCCGACGCCGGTCTCGCCGACGAACATGTGGTGCGCTTCCTCGGTCAGCATGAAGCGGCAGGTCCGGCTCAGCGGATCGAAGCCCGACTGCGCCAGCGCCTCGAGCTGCATCTTGCCGTCGCGGTCGGTGAAATAGGTGAACATGAAGAAGGACAGCCAGTCCGGCGTTTCCTCGTTGAAGGCGCCCAGCATGCGCGGCGCTTCCTCCGAACCGGACGAACGGCGCAGCAGGTCGTCGGCCTCTTCGCGGCCGTCGGCGCCGAAATACTTGTGCAGCAGATAGACCATCGCCCAGAGGTGCCGGCCTTCCTCGACATTGACCTGGAACAGGTTTCGCAGGTCGTAGAGAGACGGCGCCGTCTTGCCGAGGAAGCGCTGCTGCTCGACCGATGCCGGTTCCGTGTCGCCCTGGATGACGATCAGGCGGCGCATCAAGGCGCGGTACTCGCCCGGCACTTCCTGCCATGCCGGTTCGCCGGCATGTTCGCCGCAGGGAATCTTGCGATCCTCGACCTGCGGCGCCAGCAGGATGCCCCAGCGGTATTCCGGCATCTTGACGTAGTCGAACTTCGCCCAGCCCTTCGGGTCGACACTGACGGCGGTGCGCAGATAGACGAGGCTTTTCTGGAAATTGTCCGGGATCAGGTCGTTCCACCAGTTGATATAGCCCGGATGCCATTTCTCCAGCGCCTTGAGAACGCGCTTGTCGTTGGACAAGCCGACATTGTTCGGGATCAGCGTGTCGTAGCTGACATTGATAAGATCGAGCATTTGGGATGTCTCCTCTCTGGAATGGGTGAATGCCGGTCGGTCAGACCCGGCGCATGTCGTATTCGCCGCGCTTGCCCGTGCCGTAGCGTTGCAGGGCGCCGGATTCACCGACGGCATTCGGGCGCTGGAAGATCCAGTTCTGCCACGCCGTCAGGCGTCCGAAGATGCGCGTTTCCATGGTTTCCGGGCCGGGGAACCGCAGATTGGCCTCCATGCCGGTCATCGCATCGGGAGAGAAGCTTGCGCGCTCCTCCAGGAAGATGCGGACCTCGTCCTCCCAGTCGACATCGTCGAAGGCAAATGTCACCAGCCCGAGATCGCTGGCGTCGAAGGCTTCCAGCGCCTCGCCGATGCGTTCATGCGCCTGGTCGACCTTCTCCGGCTCGCCGAGGAACCTGGTCTGCAGACGGGTGAGATCGTTCGACATCGGGAACGGGCCGAAATTGGCGTCCGTCAGCATGATCGTGGCGACCGGACGGTTGTCGCCCTCGAAGTCGCCTTCCATCATGTATGAGCGGTCGCAGGCAAACAGGATTTCGGCGAGGAAGCCGGCAAAGCACGAGCCGTTCTCGATCAGCGCCACCAGCGAGCGCGAGGTCAGGTCGATCCGTTTCAGGACACGCTTCCAGTAGAGCAGGATTTCCCGCGACAGCCAGTCGCTGTCCTTGTTGTCGAGAAGCAGCTTCTCATGGGCGGCGACCAGTTCCGGATCGCCATGCGACTTGAAGACGATGACGCCGAGTTCAAGCTCGTTGAGGCGCAGATGCAGGATCGCGTCGTCCAGTTCGCGCGCCAGCCGCAGGATCCAGGCATCGGCGCCCTGCGCGTGCAGATCCTCGACCGAGGCCGGTGCGTTGCCCTCCGGTCCGGCGATGGATATCGTCGCAATGCCCTTTTCGCGCTCGACCTGCACCTCGACCAGCGAATAGGTGACCGACCCGTCCTCGCCGATGTCGCGCTGCAGCGGGGTGAGCGCGATGCCCTTGGCACCGGCATTGCGGGATTCCTTCGCCGCGAACTCGTCCGCGCGCGCCTTGACCTTCTCGTCGAATTTCGAGTTCGGAACGATTTCGTCGACCAGCCGCCAATCCACCGCGCGGCGTCCCTTGACGCCTTCCTCGATGGAGCAGAACACGTCGGCGAGATCGCGCCGCACCTTGCGCTTGTCGGTGACGCGCGTCAGGCCGCCGGTACCCGGCAGGACCGCCAGCAGCGGCACTTCCGGCAGCGCCACCGTCGTCGTGCCGTCGTCGGTCAGGATGATATGGTCGCAGGCAAGGGCCAGCTCGTAGCCGCCGCCCGCGCACGCACCCTTCACCGCTGCGATATAGTGCTGTCCCGACTCCGCGCCTGCCGCCTCGAAAGTATTGCGGGTCTCGTTGGTGAACTTGCAGAAATTCACCTTGTGGGCATGCGCCGCGCCACCCAGCATGCGGATATTCGCGCCGGCGCAGAACACGTTCGGCTTGCCGGACCGCAAGATCACGGCCCCGACTTCCGGATGCTCGAAACGCATGCGCTGG
Source organism: Oricola nitratireducens (assembly GCF_014904745.1). Lineage (GTDB taxonomy): Bacteria > Pseudomonadota > Alphaproteobacteria > Rhizobiales > Rhizobiaceae > Oricola > Oricola nitratireducens. Next base: position 195,097 of record NZ_JACZCS010000008.1, on the reverse strand, counting down.
ACGACGTCGGCCAGCTCGATATCGACGCCGAGATCGTAGGAGTTGAGCTTCAGCTCATATCCCTCGAACAGACCGCCTTTCTCGTCCACATCCATGTAGAGATGCGCGACCGGACCGTCATAGTCGACGCGCCAGTGACGATAGCGCGAAGGGTCGGTCTGGAAATCGATGCGTTTGGTCACGTCACTCACTCCCGGTCGTGATGTTTCTGTTTGATGCATTATAGTGCGCACCCCTTAAAAAGCAAATGCGAAAGCCACCATTTATCGATTTATATTATCACGTATTTTCAGTAGTCTAGAGAGATTTCCGCTAAATTCGGTAACGTGAATTATATTTCATCTCGCATTGAAAGCCGGATATCCGTGCGTCCCTGCGCCAATGCGTCCACAGCCGAAACGGCATCGGCATAATCGATACCCATCAGCCTTCCCGACCCGGACGGAAAGGCGCCGGCGAACGCGCCGCGGCACAGTTCCGCCAGCCGCAGGCTTGCGCCCGGACGACCCATCGCCTGCTTCAGCAAGCCGTTCGCCAGATGGATCACGGCCTGGACCAGATGCCGTTCCCGGCTGTTCGGCGCGGCATTGAGCCAGACCGGCTCGAGCACCTCGTGCGCCTCCCAGTAGAAACCGGCATTCACAAGCCGGAGCCCATAGCGCCAGGCGACATTTTCCGCACCGGTCTCGTCAGCCGTCGCGGCGGGCACGGATGCCTTGACCGCCGCGAAGAACGCCTCGTCGGGCCGCGCATTGACGCCCGGCATGTGCCGGTAGGGCGGCAACGGCATCTCGGCGGCCCGCGTCAACCCCTACCCCGCCGCGCCTGCGCCGGCCCCCGGCTCGTGACGCTTTCCGGTTTCATGCCACCTCGACCTCGGCCGCTTCGATGCGCGCCAGCCGGGCGCAGAATTCGGCAACGGCCGAGAGCGTCTTTCCCGGCTGCTCGATATGCGGCGAATGCCGACAATCGGAAAGGATCTCGACATCCACCGGCGAATAGATCCGGTTCTCGATCTCGCGGATTTGCGCCAGCGTGCCGTATTGGTCGTCGGCGCCCTGAATCGCCAGGACCGGGACGCGCAGATAGTCGATCGACTCGCCGATATTCCAAGCCTTGAAGCCGGGATCGAGCCACGCGTCGTTCCAGCCGCGAAATGCGTTGTCGACGTCCTTGTGATATTTGGCCAGCTTGCCGCGAAGATCGCCATTGTCATAGGCATCCTTCGCCTCGGCAATGGACTTCAGCCCACCTTCCTCGGTGAAGAAATGCGGCGCCATCAGCACCAGGCCGCGCACCCGGAAATCCTCGACGCTGCCGGCATAGATGGCTGCGATCGACGCACCGTCGCTGTGTCCGAGCAGGATGCCGTATTCGAAGCCGATAGCATCGAGCACACCCGGCAGAACATCGAGCGCCTCGCGCGTCATGTAGTCGAGCGGCCGCGGCAGGTCGACGGGGTCGGACTGACCGTAGCCGCCGCGCGACCATGCGAACACGCCGAAGCCGGTCGCTTCCGCGAGCTTCTTCGGGAAATCGCGCCACAGCGCGACACAGCCAAGTCCCTCATGCAGCATCACGATGGTCGGCGCCTCGCCGGGCGGCGGGCCGTAGCTCACCGCCTCGAGGCGTTTCCCGTTCACCGTGATTTCGCTTGCCGCGCCGTCGCGCCATTCGAAGTCAGCCATCGCGATTATCCCTCAGTTTGAAGCGCTGGATCTTGCCGGTCGCGGTCTTCGGCAAGTCCGGAACGATCTCCACCCAGCGCGGATACTTCCACTTGCCGATGCGCTCCTTGACGATCTCCTTCAGCTCCTCGGCGAGATGTCCGCCGTCCGCGCCCTGCTTCAGGACCACGAACGCCTTCGGCTTTTCCAGCCCTTCCTCGTCGCGCGCGGCAACGACCGCCGCCTCGAGCACGGAGGGATGAGCCACCAGCGCCTGCTCGATCTCGAACGGCGCGACCCAGATGCCGCTGACCTTGAACATGTCGTCCGTGCGTCCGCAGTAGACCAGCCGGCCGCTTTCGGTCTTTTCGTATTTGTCGCCGGTGCGCGTCCATTCGCCCTCGAAGGTCGAGCGGCTCTTGGCGCGCTGGTTCCAGTAGTCGGAGGCCGACGACGCGCCCTTGACCAGCAATTCGCCGACACCGCCGGTATCCACGTCCTGGTCATGCTCGTCGACCAGCCGGATCTCGTAACCCGGAACCGCGACGCCCGAGGTGCCGTAGACCACGTCGCCGGGGCGGTTCGACAGGAAGATGTGCAGCATCTCCGTCGAGCCGACGCCATCGAGAATGTCGCACCCCGTCAGTTCGTGCCAGCGCATGCCGATCTTCTCCGGCAACGCCTCGCCAGCGGAAATGCAGCGGCGCAGCGGCGCGGTAATTTGGGCATTCCCGTGATCCACATGTGCGACCAGTGCCGCATAGAGTGTCGGCACGCCGCAGAAGACGGTTGGCTCGAAGCGATCGAGAATGTCGCAAACCGAGTCTGGCGTCGGCCGCCCGGCGAGAAGCACGGTGGTCGCCCCGACCGACATCGGAAACGTCATGCCGTTGCCGAGACCATAGGCGAAGAACAGCTTCGCGGCCGAGAAAACCTTGTCGTCATGCTCTATGCCGAGCACCTGCTCGCCATAGGTGTCGGCGGTAAATTTCAGATTGCCGTGAACATGGCGCACACCCTTCGGCTGGCCGGTCGAGCCCGACGAATAAAGCCAGAAGGCGCATTCGTCGGCGTTGACGTCGAGCGGATCGCGGACCTTGCTGGCGGCGATTTCGTCGTGGAAGGAGAGATAATTGCCCGGCGCCGCATCGCCGACGACGAAAACCTTCTCGAGACACGGGCATTCGGGCAGGATCGGCTCGACAACCGGCAGCAATTCGGCCGAAACGAACAGCGCGCGTGCCCGGCTGTCCTTCAGGATCGTCGCGTAGACATCGCCGGCAAGCAGCGTGTTGAGCGCTACGGGAACGACACCGGCCTTCAGGCTGCCCCAGAAGACGATCGGAAACTCGATGCAATCGAGCAGAAGCAGCGCGGCGCGCTCCTCGCGGCGAATGCCGTGGCGCTCGTAGAGATCGGCGAGACGCCCGGTTTCGCGCGCGAGCTCCGCATAGCTGATTTCCTTGCCGGACCCGCTCTCGATGAAAGCCGGCTTGTGCCGGTAATCGGCCCCGGCATGCCGGTCCACGAAATAGACGGCGGCGTTCTCGTTGATAGTTGTCATTTATCCTCCCTTGCGCGCGGATCTCCTCCCGCACGCAGACTCGACTGATGAAGCCGCGGCGCGTTTCCGCGCCGCACGATGCCGCCTAGCGGCCGGTAAACTCGATCGCGCCGTCGGGAAGCAGGTAAAGGACGTAAGCGTCGCCGCCCTCGACGGTCGGATGATGATCCGAACCCGGCCCGTAAACATACCAGCCCTCGGCAAGGCCATCGAATTTGGGCTCGCCGGAAATCGTCATGATCGCGCCGATCTCGCCGGTGGTGTGGACGTGGTGCGGGCCCTTGACGTCCTTCATGCGCACCACGTCGACGCTGAAACTGCGCGCCTCCGCGCCCGGTTTCACCGCGCGGCCGAACTTGATGCCGCCGGCCTCGCGCGCCATCAGCCAGCCTTCGGCCTCGCCCTCGGCGCATAGCGTCTTGAGATCGCCGAAAACGGCGCCGTCGACCGGAAATTCCGTGTTCAGGAAAGCGGCGAGTTTCTCGTCGAGCGGCCTTTCGCCGATACGGTCCGCGATCGTGGTGACGGTTTCGAGAAACTGCTGTTTCGACATCCTGGGCTCCTCCGTCTTGCTCGAATGAGGCGCGGGGCCTCGATTCCGTCTTTATGCAAGATACTACATATTTCTCAAAAAATGCGCAATATAATACATAAAGCAAAAATACGGTTTTTTCGCGCCGCCATCAGACGCCGAGCCACTTTTCATGTAGTTCAGCATCCGCGCGCAGCGCTTCCGATGTCCCCGTCCAGACGCATTGCCCGCGCCCGAAAATGCTCACAGTGTCGGCGAGCCGCGTGGCGAAATGGAAATTCTGCTCGACAAGCAGCATCGTCATGCCCTCGCGCTTGAGCTCCGTCAGCTTGTCGAAGATCTGGCGGACCACGATCGGCGCCAGGCCCTCGGTCGGTTCGTCGAGGATCAGCAGTGTCGGGTTCATCACCAGCGCCCGGCCGATCGCCAGCATTTGCTGCTCGCCGCCCGACAATTGGTTGCCGCCGTTCTCGCGCCGGTTGGCGAGATTGGGAAAGAACTCGAACACCCGCTCGATCGTCCACTTTCGGTCGCGCCGCGCCGCCAGACGCGCGGCGAGTTGCAGATTCTCCGTCACCGAAAGCGACCCGAAGATGTCGCGGGTCTCCGGCACGTAACCGATGCCCAGCCGCGCGATGTCATAGGGCTGGCGGCGCGCGATCGAATTGCCCTGGAGGACCACCTCGCCGCCGAAGGCAGGCAACAGCCCGACGATAGTTTTCAGCGTCGTCGTCTTGCCGACGCCGTTGCGCCCGAGAATGGCATGGAACTGGCCTTCCCGGACGGCGAGGTCGACGCCGTGGATCACCTGTGTTTCGCCGTAGCCGGCGAGCAGTTCGCGGACTTCAAGCATCGCCTTGCCAATCGCCGAGATAGATTTCCCTGACCACGTCGCTGCCCTTGGTCTCGTCAGGCGTGCCCTCGAAAACGACCTCGCCGTAATTGAGCACACTGATCCGGTCGGCGACGTCGAAGCCGAGATCGAGATCATGTTCGACGATCACGATGGTGATCTCGCGCGGCAGCGAGGCGATCAGCCTGTGGAACGCGTCGATCATGCCCGGCCCGACGCCGGATGTCGGTTCGTCCATCAGGAGGAGTTTCGGTTTCGTGGCAAGCGCCAGGCCGACCTCCAGCTGCCGCCGGTTGCCGTAGGAGGCGTGCGCGACGCCGGTGTCGAGCCTGTCGGCAAGTCCCACCATCTCCGCCACTTCCTCGACCGTCTCGCGCACGGACCTGCTCTCGTGCGCCCGCGAGAAGAACGACGATGTCTTGCCCTCGCCCGTCGCCGCCGCGAGCGCGAGGTTCTCGCGCACGGTCAGTCCCTCGAACAGGTTGTTTTTCTGGTAGCTGCGCGACAGGCCGAGCCGCGCCCGCTGTTCAACATTGAGATTGGTGATCCGCGCACCGTCGAGGAGGATTTCGCCGGATGTCGGCTTCAGCGTGCCGGCCAGCAGGTTGAACAGCGTCGTTTTCCCGGCCCCGTTCGGACCGAGCACCACCCGGCGTTCGCCCCTTTCCAGATGCATGGAGATGTCGCGCGAGACGCGCAATCCGCCGAAATTCTTGCAAATATCACGCACGTCAAGCATCGGCCCGCCTCCCGGCCCGCTGCCGCAGCCAGTATTCGATCTGGCCATAGACGCCTCGTCCGCCGGCCATCACGGCGGCGACCAGGAACAAGCCGATAACCAGATGCCAATGCTCGGTATAGGCGCCGATCTTGTGTTTCAGCAGGACCAGCAGAGCCGCACCGGCAATCGGCCCGGCAAGTGTGCCGAGCCCGCCGAGAATGACCACGATCAGCACCTCGCCCGAGACCGTCCAGACCAGCAGTTCCGGTGAGACGAACTGGGTGTGCTGCGCCGCGAGGATGCCGGCCGCGCCCGCCAGCATAGACGAGAAGGAAAACGCCACCGCCTTGTGCCGCCAAGCGGTCAGGCCAAGCGCGCGCATCCGGTCCTCGTTGGAATGGATGCCGCTTAGAGTCCGCCCGAATGTACTGCGCAGCACGTAGGCCGCCGCCGCGTAGGCGATAACCACCACTGCAAGGCAGAACAGCGCGAACTGCAGCGAGTCGTTCATGTCGATGCCAATGGCGGACAGATCGTAGCGCGCGATGCCCGACAGGCCGTCGTCGCCGCCGAGCGCCCGCGATTCGAACACCACGACATAGGCCATCTGCCCGAAGGCGAGCGTCGCCATGATGAAGAAGATGCCGGTGATATTGGCGGCGACCGCGCCGACGAAGAGGCCGAATGCCGCCGCCGCCGCCAAGGCGACGAGCGTCGCGGTCACCGTGTCGTAGCCGCCGATCGCCGTCATGCCGGCAAATGCATAGGCGCCGATCCCGTAGATCGCGCCGTGGCACAGCGACACCATCCCGCCATATCCGGCGACGAAATCGAGGCTGACGGCGAGGATCGCCAACAGTGCGATCTCGATCACGATCTCGCGCGGGAAATAACCGCCGAGGATCGCATAAAGCGCCAGCGCGGCGATGACCGCTGCCACGGTGAACGTCTTGAGAGGGGTCTGGTGGAACATCCGTCAGCTCCGCGCCGGCAGGAGGCCTGCCGGTTTGACGATCAGCACTGCCGCGAGCAGCACATAGACCAGCACCGAGGCGAATTCGGGCATCACCACCGCGCCGAAGGTCTGGATGAAACCGACGATCAGAGACCCGGCGATGGCGCCGCGCAGGCTGCCGAGCCCGCCGATCACGACGACGATAAGGGTCGGAATCAGGATGTCGGTCGCCATCGACGGCGTCGCCGAAAAGACCGGCGCGGCGATTGCGCCCGCAAGGCCGGCCAGCGCGCAGCCGACGCAGAAAACCGCGAAGAACAACCGCTCGACATTGATGCCGAGGCACGCGGCCATCGCGTCGTTTTCGACGCCGGCGCGCACCATCGCGCCGATTTGCGTGCGCGACAGCACCAGGCTCAACGCCGCCATGACGATGAGGCCGACAGCGATAATGAAAAGCCTGTAGGCCGGATAGACGACACCGAGAAACTCGGCCGGGCCGGACAGGATCGCCGGCTGCGCCATGCCGAGCGCGATGTCGCCCCAGACAATGCGCACCAGATCGACGATCACGAAGATCAGGCCGAAGGTCACCAGCACCTGGTTCATCGGCCCCGCACGCCGCATATGCCTGATGATCGCCGCATAGAGGAAAATCCCGACCAGCATCACCGCGATGGGCGCGATGAGCAGCGCGGCCCAGAAATTGCCGAGCGCCGCGGCGGCGCTGACCCCGGCATAGGCGCCGACCATATAGAGCGCTCCGTGGGCGAGATTGACGAAATGCATGAGGCCGAAAATGATCGTCAGGCCGATCGAAAGCAGGAACAGCAACATGGAAAGCTGCAGCCCGTTGAGGAACTGCGTCAGCCAGAAATCGACATCCGCGACCATGACGCCCTCCCCTGGTGCCCCGAATTGCCCGGCGCGGGATTGCCCGCGCCGGGAGTATTGATACTACGTCTTATTTCAGCGAGCAGCCATTGGCCGGGTCGCGAACTTCGGGAACCGTGCCGATGATCTTCTGCGTCAGCGCGTCGCCGTCGGCCACCGTCTCGTAGATATAGATGTTCTGGACGACATTGTTGGTCGCCGGGTCGATCGTCAGTGGACCGCGCGGCCCGGTATAGGAAACCTTCGTCAGGCCCTCGGCGATCGACTCGCGGTCGTTGGCACCGGCCTTGACGGCCTCGACCAGAACGCGGGCGGCGTCATAGCCCTGAACCGCATATTCAGACGGCGGACGGTCGAATTTCGCCTTGAACGCCGCGACGAACGCCTTGTTTTCCGGGGTGTCGAGCGTCGGCACGTAATGCAGCGACGTTTTCACGCCGATCGCTGCCGGGCCTTCCGCCTTGACGTAGAGCGGCGAGGTCAGGAAGCCCGAGCCGTAAAGCGGGATGTCCTTCTTGATGCCGAACGAGTCGTACTGCTTGACGAAGGAGATCGCCTCACCGCCGGCATAGAACACGAAAATCGCATCCGGCGACGCTGCCTTGGCCGTGGTCAGATAAGGGCCGAAATCCTGCGTCTTGCCGAACGGCGTATATTCCGATCCGACGATCTCGCCGCCGGCAGCCGTGAAGCTCTCGGTGAAGGCGTCGATCATCTGGTGGCCTGCCGCGTAGTCCGGCGCCAGCGTGTAGACCTTCTTGATGCCCTGTTCGGCCATCCACGATCCCATCGGACGGTTCACCTGCCCGTTAGAGAAGGAAACGCGCACGATATATTTGCTGCAGCTCGCGCCGGTCGCGGCGTCATTCCCCGCATTGGCCACGATCAACGGCACTTTTGAGCCGTCGACGAAGTCGCGCACGGCGCCGAGAACCGCCGACGACACGATGCCGACCATCGCGTCCACCTCGTCCTGGAGAACGAGCTTGCGCGCCTTTGCGACGCCGACCGGCGGCTTGGCTTCGCTGTCTTCGCGCACCAGCGTGAAGTCGTCCGCCATGCCGGCCTCTTCGAGGGCCATGACGAAACCGTCATCGATTTCCTGGCCGAGCGCGGCGTAGTTGCCACTCTTGGGAAGCAGCAGACCGACCTTGGTCTCGGCCGCCGCCGCATGAGCCATCAGCGCAATCGACGCGCAAGCGCCAAGCGCCGCGCACACATATTTTTTCATGGTAACTCCTCCCGTTGCATTGCCCCACTCCCTTGAGGCAACTGTCACCCGGCCATCAAAGTGCACTTTAATGCACACGCGACGGTCACTTTCCGGATAAGTGAAATTTAATACACGATAGGCGGTGCCTGTAAAGCACTATTTTGCATGTTTTGGCTATATCTGACCATCAACAAGCCGCCCCGGAGGGGACTGCGGGATAGCCTGGCGCGCCGGCGCGCTCACATTGTCGATCAGTCGCGTCTCGCCGAGCCACGCGGCGACGAGCAGACGCCCCGCCCGGTCGAGCACCGGCAGCGGGGCCAGATCGTCCTCGGCCCGCAGCTCCAGATATTCGACCTCGCGAAAGCCCGCCGCCTCGATACGCGCCCGGGCCTCGGCCAGCAGCAGCTCGACCGATTCACCCGCGCCGAGCCGCTCCGCCGTCTCGAACAGGACTTTCGCCAGAGCCGGCGCGATGCGGCGTTCTTGCGCCGAGAGCCGCACATTGCGCGACGACAGCGCAAGCCCGTCAGCCTCGCGCACCGTCGGGCAGCCGGTCACCTCAATCGGGATGTTCAAATCGGCGGCCATGCGGCGGACGACCTGCAACTGCTGAAAATCCTTCTCTCCGAAAAAGGCGGCATCCGCGCCTGCCTGCAGGAACAGTTTGCTGACGACAGTCGCCACCCCGTCGAAATGACCGGGACGATGCGCGCCGCACAATCCTTCGCTGACGCCGGTCACCGAGACGGTGGTCGCAAATCCCGCCGGGTACATCTCGTCACCGTCAGGGCAGAAAAGCAGATGCGCGCCGAGCGGTGCCAGCTTGGCGGCGTCCTCGTTCTCGGTGCGCGGATAAGCTGCCAGATCGGCGGCGCTGTTGAACTGTTTCGGATTGACGAACAGCGTCACGATCACCCGCTCCGCGTCGGCGAGCGCCGCGCGCACCAGGCTCAGATGGCCTTCATGCAGTGCCCCCATGGTGGGGACCACCGCCACGCGGTGCCCCTCTGCGCGCCACGTGCCGACTATGCGGCGCAGTTCCGCGACGGTTCTGACGATCGGGACGCTCATGCCGTCTCCTTGCCGCCGCTTTTCGGCGCGTCCGCGAAGACATGGCTTTCATCGGGAAACCGCCGTGCGCGCACCTCTTCGGCGTAGACCGCGATCGCCGCGTCCGCCTCGCTGCCCAGTTCGGCATAGCGCTTGACGAATTTCGGCCGGAACGCCGTGAACATGCCGAGTATGTCGTCAACAACCAGGATCTGCCCGTCACAGGCCGGCGACGCGCCGATGCCGATGGTCGGAATGGGGATCTCGGCGGTGATCGAGCGCGCCAGGCTGTCCGGCACCTTTTCGAGCACCACGGCAAAGGCGCCCGCCTCCGCGACCGCCAACGCGTCGCGGCCGATCCGTTCGGCCGCCTCGCCGCGGCCCTGCACCTTGTAGCCGCCGAAGGCGTTGACCGCCTGCGGCGTCAGGCCGACATGCCCCATCACCGGAATGCCGCGCGCCGCCAGGAAGGCGATCGTCTCGCGCATGCTCTCGCCGCCTTCCAGTTTCACGGCCGCGCATCCGGTTTCCGCCATCAGCCGCGCCGCGTTGCGAAACGCTTGGCTTGGGCTTTCCTCGTAGGAGCCGAAGGGCATGTCGACGACCAGCAGCGCATTCTCGACGCCGCGCCGCGCCGCCTGGCCGTGCAGGATCATCATCTCCATCGTGACACCGAGCGTGGACGGCAGTCCGTGCAGCACCATGCCGACGCTGTCGCCGACCAGAACGACGTCGCAATGCTTTTCGGCCAGCGCCGCGACCGGCGTCGTATAGGCCGTCAGGCACACCAGCGGCGTGCCGCCCTTGCGTGCCATGATGTCGGGGACGGTCGTGGCATCCGCTGCGCCTGTTGCGCTCATATCAACTCCTCCAGATACCAATTTCATCGGATCGCGGGAGCATTTGCCACGGATTTGTGCAATGCGAAAGGCTTGCCGGCACAATAACGGCGGGCAACACGCCGTGCCCCTGCGTCACCGCCCGGACGGCGATGGTTGAAAGCCGCTCCGTGCCCGGTGGAACTGAACCGCCGCTGGTGCATTTGAACCATATCCGCGCCGGTTCATCCGGCTTGTGGAAATTTAGCCAGACAATTCAGGCGCTTGAATTGTGGCACGCATCTTGTTGGCCAGACCCTGCAAGTGAAACCCGTTCGAACCCGCAACGCCATGAACCTTCACCCGCAAGGCAGACTTCAAACCCGCTCGACGCTCTGGTTCCTGGCCCTGGCGTCGATTGTCCTGCTTGGCGGCTGCTCTGCGACGGATCTGCCGATCATCCATCCGGGAAGCGCGGTCGCGCTTTCCCAACGCAATCTCGTCATCGTCGTCTTCGGCCTGATGCTGATCGTCCTGATCCCGGTCTGGTTGATGGCCGCGTGGTTTCCGTGGAAATACCGCGCCGGCGGCAACGAAACCGGTTACCGGCCTGACTGGTCGCAGTCCCTGCTGATCGACGCGATCGTGTGGGCCGTGCCGGCGATCCTCGTCATGGTGATCGCAGCGATGGTGTGGATCTACACCCACCGCCTCGATCCTTACCGGCCGGCCACGGGAACCGGACCTCCGCTCGAGGTCCAGGTCGTCGCCCTCGACTGGAAATGGCTGTTCATCTATCCCGACCAGAAGGTCGCCACCGTCAACGAGCTGGTCGTTCCCGCCGGCCGTCCCGTGCAGTTGCACATCACCGCCGACACAGTAATGAACTCGCTTTTCGTGCCCGGCCTGACCGGCCAGATTTATGCGATGGCCGGCATGGAAACGCGGCTCAATTTCGACGCCGAAAAACCCCGCGACTATCGTGGCCGAAACACGCAATATTCGGGCGGGCAGTTCCCCGACCAGCACTTTGCCGTCCATGTCGAGACACAGCCGCAATTCGCCCGCTGGGCGGCGGCTGCCGCGAAATCGGGCTCGGTGCTGAACCAATCGGCCTACGACGCGTTGAGTTCAAGAAAGTCGGCCAGCGGCGTGAAGGAATTCGCGCTCGCCGACGATAACCTGTTTGCCGGCATCATCGCCAAATACTGCAGCGACGGCGGCTGCCGGCAAGCCTCAGCCGCTTCGGCCCGGTGAACCGCCCATGACCTTTCTTGGGAGACTCGGTTTCGATGCGTTGCCGTTCTACAGCCCCGTCGCGCTGACCGGCGCGCTGGTCGAGGTTGGCGGCCTGGTCGCCGTCGTCCTTGTCGTCACTTGGCTCGGCAAGTGGAGCTATCTGTGGCGCGAATGGCTGACGAGCCTCGACCACAAGCGGATCGGCGTCATGTATATCGTCCTCGCGCTCGTCATGCTGATGCGTGGCTTCGTCGACGCCTTCATGATGCGCACCCAGCAGGCGGTGGCTTTCGGCTCCAGCGGCTATCTTCCGCCCGAGCATTTCAACCAGATCTTTTCCGCCCACGGCACGATCATGATCTTCTTCATGGCGATGCCGTTCCTGACCGGCCTGTTCAACATCGTGGTGCCGCTGCAGATCGGCGCGCGCGATGTCTCGTTTCCGTTCATGAATGCCGTCAGCCTCTGGCTGACCGCCGCGGGCGCCGCGCTCGTGATGACGTCGCTCGTCCTCGGAACCTTTTCGACCGCCGGCTGGACCGCCTACCCGCCCTTCTCGGAAGTCGCCTACAATCCGGGCACCGGCGTCGACTACTGGATATGGTCGGTCTTCATCGCCGGCTTCGGGTCGACGATGACGGGGATCAATTTCGTCGTGACGATCCTGAAACGCCGCGCGCCCGGCATGACGCTAATGCGCATGTCGCTATTCGTCTGGACCACCTTGGTGACCAGCATCCTGATGGTCTTTGCCTTTCCGGCATTGACCGTGAGCACCGCCCTGCTGGCGCTCGACCGCTACCTCGGCATGCACTTCTTCACCAATGGCGGCGGTGGCAACATGATGAACTACCTGAACCTGTTCTGGATCTGGGGCCATCCGGAGGTCTATATCCTCATCCTGCCGGCCTTCGGCGTGTTCTCGGAAGTCGTCGCGACCTTCTCCGGCAAGCCGCTGTTCGGCTACAGGTCGCTGGTCTACGCGACGGCCGTCATCGGCATCCTGTCCTTCACCGTCTGGCTGCATCACTTCTTCACCATGGGCGCGAGCCCGAACGTCAACGCCGCCTTCGGGATCGCCACGATGGTCATCGCGGTGCCGACGGGCGTGAAGATCTTCGACTGGCTATTGACCATGTATCGTGGCCAAATCCGCCTGACATCCCCGATGTACTGGACGCTCGGCTTCATCGTCACCTTCGTGATCGGCGGCGCGACCGGCGTTTTGCTGGCTATCCCGCCGGTCGATTTCCTGATGCACAATTCTGTCTTCCTGGTCGCCCATTTCCACAACATGCTCGTGCCCGGCGCGCTGTTCGGATATCTCGCCGGCTACATGTACTGGTTCCCGAAGGTCTTCGGATTCCGGCTCGACGAGACATGGGGCAAATGCGCCTTCTGGGCGTGGATCCTCGGCTTCTATCTCGCCTTCATGCCGCTTTATGTGCTCGGCTTCATGGGCATGCCGCGGCGCATGGAACACTACGACGTCGCCGCCTGGCAGCCGCTGCTGATCGTCGCGGAGGCCGGTGCGGTCCTCATCTTTGCCGGCATCGCCTTCCTCGTCATCCAGCTTGTCGTCTCGATCCGCAACCGTGAAACCTTGCGCGACTGCACCGGCGATCCCTGGGACGGCCGCACGCTCGAATGGGCGACCGCGTCGCCCCCGCCGCACTGGAATTTCGACGACATCCCCGAGGTCCATGATCTCGATGAACTGGCCTGGCGCAAGCGCCACGCCTACAAGCCAAAAACCCCGTCCCGCCGCTCGCCCATCGTGATGCCGGACAACACCCCGGCCGGCCTCCTGATCGGCGCGTTTTCCTTCCTGTTCGGCTTCGCCCTGGTCTGGTTCATCTGGTGGCTGGCGGTCCTGTCGTTCGCGGGCATCTTCGCAACGCTGACTTACCGTTCGTTCCGCGACGGGACCGAACACCTCGTGCAGCCCGACGGACTGCCCGGAGAGAGCCGGTGAACATGTCGGACCCAGCGGATACGGCGCAGGCGCGGACCGCCGTGCAGACAGCGGAACTGCAGGCCGTCGAGGAGCGCCAGACCGGGTTCTGGCTCTACCTCTTGAGCGACGCCGTGATCTTCTCGCTGCTGTTCGCCACCTTTGGCGTGATGGCGGGACGCACCGCCGGCGGTCCCTCCGCCGCCGGATTGTTCGATCTCACCCATGTCTTCGCCGAAACCATGCTGCTCCTGGCGAGCAGCTTCACGTTCGGGCTGGCGAGCCTTGCCGCCGACGACGGCAGGACGACACCGGCGATCGCCTGGCTCGTGATCACCTTCGTACTGGGGCTTGGCTTCGTCGCGATGGAACTGACGGAATTCTCCGGCATGATCGCCGAAGGCGCCGGCCCGCAGCGCAGCGGGTTTCTTTCCGCCTTTTTCACGCTCGTCGGAACCCACGGCCTGCACGTGACGGCCGGCCTCGTATGGATCGCCGTGATGACCGGCCAGATTGCCTGGAAGGGGCTCACCGGCCCGGTTCTGTCCCGGTTGCAGCGGCTGGGCCTGTTCTGGCATTTCCTCGATATCGTCTGGATCGGGGTCTTCACCTTCGTCTATCTCGCCGGGAGCCTTTGACATGAACCCCAGGACATCATTGCATGCCTCCGGCGCCGGACGCCTCGTAACCGGCCTCGCGCTCGCGCTTGTCCTGACGCTGGCCGCGTTCCTGTTCGTCTGGGTAAAGCCGGTGACTGGCGGCGCCGGACTGTCGGTCCTTGCCGGTCTCGCCGCGGTCCAGATGCTGGTGCATCTGCGCTACTTCCTGCACATGGGTTGGAGGACCGGAAAGCGCGATATCAATCTCGCCGTGATCCTCGCCGTCGTCGTGATCTGCATCATGGTCGGCGGCACGATCTGGATCATGCACAATCTGGATATGCGCATGATGACCGGGACGGGGTAAACCGGATCCCGTCCCGGTCAGTTGCCGGGTTTTGCTGACGGCGCGGCCGCTCCGGTCTTGTTTTTCGTCGTGGCGGCCGGCGGCTTTGCCGTCGCCTGCGCCGCGTCGATCCGGGCCTGGATCGACCGGGCCTTGTCCTGCCCCTTGCGCTGCTGGTCCGCGCTCAGCGACGAGGCGAGCTTGTCGCGCATCGTCGTTCCGTAGCCGTTGCCCTTGATCGCGGCGACCGAATAATAGGCATAGGCCGTGACGGGATCGGCGGGCGCGCCGAGCCCCTCCCTGTTCATGTCTCCAAGGCTGCGCAACGCCGTTCCGTCGCCGGTATCGGCTGCCGCAAGGAGCCATTTGCGGGCCTTCGCGAAATCCTGAACGCCGGCGATTCCGTCAAGATAAAGCAAGCCGAGTTGCCGGGCCGCGCCGGAGTTGCCCGCATTCGCGGCGACCGACAACCACTTCACGGCCTTTTGCCTGTCGACCGCGACACCGTCGCCAAACTCGTACATCTGGCCGAGATAGAATGCCGCCGTCTTGTCGCCCTTCCCGGCAAGATTCGTGAACAGCCTGAACGCCTGCGTGTCGTAGCCTTCCTGGAAATCCTTGACGGCGATCGCCTCGATATGCGCCGGCGAGTGCTGCAGATTGAAGACCGACGCGTGGCCGGCGAAATATCCGACGGCGAGAGCGCCAAGACCCGCAAGGATCAGGAGTTGCTTGTTGATGTTCATATACATGGCGGCATCCTCTTCGCATTTCAGTCGAAATGGCGCGTGGCGTAGGATTTGTGTTCGGCGTCATCGAGCAGGGTCATGATGTGGCGCACCGTGCTGTTGAGCGTCAGAATGTCGTGCTTCAGTTCGCCCAGTTCGGCGCTTTGCGGATCGGTGGCGGATTCGGCACCCACAAGGCTGCCGGTTTGCCGGAAGCGTTCGGTCATGGCGTCAAGCCGGTCGGCGAACAGTTTCAACGCCTGATCCGGCCTGAGCTGGCTTTCGCCGACTGGCACCGGCCCGATTGCGTCGTGCCCGTTATGTGCCTTGTGCACCGGCGCCCGCGCCGCGACCTCGATCTGCCGGAAGACATCCTTCATGTTCCGCGCGGGACCGGACGAACCGGCAAGCACGACCTCCACGGCCGGACCATTGTCGCGCATGACGAAGGTAAACGGCAGGAGCTGGTCCGGCGCCGGCTCGTTTCCGCCGCCGTTCTTGTTCGCAGCGGAGTGGAAGACGCCGAGGATCCGGCGCGGCGCGATCTCGGTGCCGGTCTTCTCCTTGATGAGCGCCGCCGCGTCGATGTCCCAGACGACATCGAAACCGAATGTGCCGAGCGCGTCGGACACGATCTCGATGGCTTCGTCGAGCGAGGCGGCATTGTTCACGGTGGCCATGAAATGTCTTGTCATCAAGCTTCTCCTGTCAGTTCATGTACCAGCCGTGGCTGGCGACAATCGACTGCCCCGTCAGCGCATTGGTCGGGAAGCCCGCCAGGAAGACCGCGAGATCCGCGACGTCCTGCATGGTGGTGAATTCCTTGTCGACGGTGCCGCCGAGCATCACGTCGTCGATGACTTCCTGTTCGCTGATCCCGAGGTCGTGGGCCTGTTCCGGGATCTGCTTTTCGACTAGCGGTGTCTTCACGAATCCGGGACAGATGACGTTGGAGCGCACGCCGTGTCCGGCGCCCTCTTTCGCCATCACCCGCGCCAGGCCGAGAATGCCGTGCTTGGCCGCGACATAGGCGGATTTCAAAGCCGATGCCTCGTGGCTGTGCACTGAGCCCATGTAGATCAGCGAACCGGAACCCTGCTTGTACATGTGCCTGACCGCGGCCTTCGTCGTCAGGAACGCCCCGTCGAGATGGATCGCGACCAGCTTGCGGAAAGCCTCGTAGGGAAATTCCTCGATCGGATGGACGATCTGGATACCGGCGTTCGAGACAAGCGTGTCGATCTGGCCGTATTTGGCGGCGACCTCGTCCATGGCCGAATTGACCTCGGCTTCGTCGGTCACGTCCATATGCACCGCTTGTGCCTTCGGGCCGTTTCCTTTCTCGATCATCGCGACGGTCTCGTTGGCGCCATCCATGTTGATGTCGCACACCGCGACCGTGGCACCCTCTTTCGCTAACGACAGGGCGATCTGCCTGCCGATGCCCGAGCCGGCGCCGGTCACGACGGCTATGTTGTCAATGAGATTCATCTAACTACTCCTTCTGGTCTTCCGGATTTGCAGCGGGTCCGGTTCCGCTTTCCATTGCTCAGACGACGCCCGAGCGGTTCATGTCGTACACCGCGATACCGTCGGCCGGCGTGGGCGGGGTCCGCCAGTCGACGGCACGCAGCGTGCGGACTGCGTCCGCACGTCCCGCCGTCCAATGCTCCCTCATCGAGCGGCGGGAAAACTCGAAATCCTTCGCCGGGCCGTCATAGGCGCGGCGGCGGTAGATGAGATGAATGACGGAAATGGCGTGTTCCGATCCAAGCGCTGTCAGCGACGCGACTTCGGGATCTTCACGCACGTTCTCGGGCAGCCTCTCCGCCAGTTCGGCGACCGCCTGGCGCAACGCCTGCTTTTCCCGGAACATGTCCGTGTTCATGCGGGTGCGGCTGGAATAGACGATGTCCTTGCGGCGCTCTTCCACGTCCCCGATCGTCTCCGGGAAAGGCCCGGAGGCGCTGTAGAGATCGACCTGGAACACCAGCATGCTTCCGGCCGGCGCATCGCCGAGCACGTAGCTGAGCGGCGTATTGGAAACGAGCCCGCCGTCCCAGTAATATTCCCCGTCGATCTCGATCGGCGGAAATCCCGGCGGCAGCGCGCCGCTGGCCATCACATGCTCGGGACCGATCTTCAGCCGCTCGTTATCGAAATAGGTGAAATTGCCTGTCCGCACATTGACCGCGCCAAGGCTGAGACGGTTGTGCCCGCTGTTGATCAGCTCGAAATCGACATGCTCCTCGAGCGTCTCGCGCAGCGGTCCCGTATCATAGACGCTCAACGCGTCGGCGGCGCCGGGCAGTTGCAGGACCGCCGGATGCGCGCGCGGTTTGAAGAAACCGGAAATGCCCCCGGCCACGGCGCTCATGCTGTGCAGCGCACCGAATGCGCGCCGCGAATAGGTATCGTCGAGCACGTAGAACGATTGCGGCAGGTCGGTGGTCACCCTGGTCCAGAAGGACCTCAGCTTGTCGACGCGCTCTTCCGGCTTGTTGCCGGCCATGATCGCCGCATTGATGGCGCCGATGGAGATACCGGCAAACCAGCGTGGATGAACCTTCGCCGCCGCCATCGCCTCGTAGACACCCGCCTGGTAGGCGCCGAGCGCGCCGCCGCCCTGCAGGACGAATGCCGTTTCGCGGTAGAGGTGGTGTGGAGGAAATTGCTCGATCTGGTTCATGCCCGTTTGCCTTTCGCTTTCTACGAGTACAAACGCAGCAATCGTGCCAAGCATAATATATTGATTTCATTGTGTTTATTTTCCGAACCGCACGACTGATGGTGGATTTCAACCGCCCCGAATGGTGGATATGATGCGTCCGGTTACCGCCGCGCCTAATGGCCGGTCGCGTCACGAATGTCCTGTTCGACGAGATCGGTTCCGATCCGCAGGTGCCCGTCGACATAGCTGAACCGCACATCCCCGATGGGCACCGCCAGATAGGTCTCGTCGACCCCGAGGAAGCCGCCGACGCCGACCTTCAGCGCGATCATCCGGTTGCTGTCGTCCAGCACGATGTCCGACACCGTGCCGAGATCCTTTTCGTCCTCGGTATAGACTTCGTGGCCGATGATGTTGCTGACAAGATTGGCCGGCATGGTGTCAATGCTGCCGAACAGGACGGGGCTGTCGACCTTGGGATGCGCGTCCGGCGCCCCGGCCGCGTCCTGCGTGGTTGCCGAAAGGGCCGGCATGGCGGAAAGGGCGATGGCGGCGGCGGCGAGTGCCGGCAGCAGCCGTTTGCTGTTCACGATCATCACGGTTTTCCTTTCTTGCGGGACAGGCCGGGGTGCCGGAAATCCGGCTCGCGCCGTCAGTCGTATTCGGCGCTCCGTTCGAGCAGCGGATCGGGATTGACATGCGAAAGCGGGATATCGTCGACCCCCCAGCGCACGACCGCTTCATGAACATGGGCGTCGGTTCCGCCGGCCGATTTGAGAATGCTCAGGGCGCGCTCCTCGAAATCCGGGGTTCGGGTCCGCACCCACAGGACGATGCCTCCGACATCCAGTTGCCGTTCGATGGCGGAACGGTGCCGATCCGAAATGATCCGCGCGCCGAGCGCGCCAAGGCCGCCGCCGGCAAGCCCGCCGGCAAGCGCCAGCGGTATGGTGGCTGCCAGGGCCCCGCCTGTGGCGGCAGCGGCAAGGAATCCACCCAGCGTCCCGATATAGACAGGAAGGCCGACTGCCGCCGCCTCGGCTTCCGCGAGCGCGTCGGGGCTGACCACCGCAGCGCGCGGGAGACTGTCGATATCGGTAAGCGCCCTTGCGCCGGCAAAGAGCCGGCTGACGCCGCTGCCGATATACCGGCCATCCGCCAGAACGGAGAGTTCCGAACGGTCGAAGCCGTGCTCCTGCAAATCGTCGACCGCCCCGAGGAACGCCTCCTCGCTGTCGAATACGGCGACAGCTTCGCGCAGGACGTAACCGTCCGCGGAATTCGATACATCGGTGACTGCGGTATGTGCCTTCATTGTCATGGCTCTCTCCCATGGTTGACTGCATGCCAACCTCGCAAGAACCATGCCGAACTGTAAGCACCTGTTTTACCTTGATTTTCGATCCGAGACCCGCTGCTTCGGGTGGTTTTCAGCCAGCAAATGGTTCACTTAAACCGTAAGCGAGCGCTATCGGTTTGTCCGCCGCCGGCGCAACAGCCAGATGGCAATCATGACGAGACCGCCGACAATCAGCATGCTGAATAGGACCACCTTGATCCGGTGCGCCCCTTCGATCGCGGAGATGAAACCGGCCGACAGGCGCGAACTCGCATAGAGCCAGAAGCCGGCCCACAGGGCGGCGCCGACCACGTTGGCCAGGAGGAAACGCCACCACGGAAGTCCGAGGCTGCCCGACATGACGCCGTTCAACTGCCGCAGCAGCACGAAGAAACGGGCAAAGACGACGACGAAAACACCGTAACGGCGAAACGATGCCTCGATGGCCGCAAACCGCGTCTCCGTGAGGCCGGCGCGCCTGCCGAGGACAGACACGGCCTTGCCGCCATATCGCCGCCCGATCAGGAAACCGATATTGTCCCCGATCACCGACCCGGCCCACACCGAAAGGAAGATCACCGCGATATTCAGATGCTCCGTGGCCGCCGACGCGCCAAGCGCGATCATCAGCGCCTCGCCCGGCAGCGGCAGTCCCAGCGATTCCAGCGCGACGGCCAGCACCACCACCGGATAGCCGTACTGCACGATTGCCGCGACCAAGCCGGTCATCCAATACCGTGCCTGCCGCCGGCGCTCGCCAGCAGCGTCTTCGACAGGCCGTATTTCTGCATTCTGTAACGCAGCGTCTCGCGGGTCGTGCCGAGCGCCCGGGCCGTGGCCATGACATTGTAGTCGTGCCGTTCCAGCGCCGTCGCGATGATGAAGCGGTCCATCTCGTCCAGCGCCATCGATCCGTCGAGCGGCAGGCGGATCCAGTAGTCGCCATCCCGGCCGCTATCGCCCCCTGCCGGTTTGGGACCCCCGCCGGCGGCCGGTAAGCCGAGCCAGTCGCCCGACAGCTCGCTTCCCTTCGACAGAAGAACCGATCTCTCGATCACGTTGCGCAATTCGCGCACATTGCCCGGCCAGGGATAATCGCGAAGCGCGGACCACACCGCGTCGGGAACGCTGGTGACGGTCTTTCCGGCGCGCTGATCGAATTCGCCTATCATCGCCTCGACCAGTTCCGGAATGTCCTCGGGACGGTCGCGCAGGTTCGGGAGGATGATTTCGAAGACCGAGATCCGGTGATAGAGATCGCTGCGGAACTTGCCCTTGTCCGCCGCTTCTTTCAGGTCGCGGTTCGACGCGGCGATCAGCTGGACGTCGACCTTGATCTGCTGCTCGCCGCCGACCCGGCGGAAACTCTGGTCCTCCAGCGCCTTCAGCAGTTTCGATTGCAGGTTGAAATCCATTTCGCCGATCTCGTCGAGGAAAAGCGTTCCGCCGTCGGCCTGCTCGAACAGTCCGCGATGCCGGCCCTTGGCGCCGGTGAACGATCCCGGCTCGTGACCGAACAATTCCGATTCCAGCAGTTCGCGCGGAAAGGCCGCGCAATTGACGTCGATGAACGGGCCCTCGCTGCGCATGCCCGCATAATGCAGGATCTTGGCGACCAGCCCCTTGCCGGTTCCGGTTTCGCCACCGAGCAGGATGCTGGAGGCGGGAAGCCCCGACAATTGTTCGAGCATGGTGCGCACCCGGGCAGCGGCCGGGCTCTTCCCCAGGAAGCTGCCGGGCGTGAAGCGCTGCGCTGCCGAGCGCGCGGCGTCACTCAATTGCTGGCGCGCCTTGGCGCCGCGGGTCGCCGCGGCGATGATCAGGTCGAGTTTGTGATAGTCGATCGGCTTGGCCAGGAAATCGAGCGCGCCGAGCTTGAGCGCCCGCTGAATGTCGCTGTGCGTTCCGTAGCCCGACAGGAAGATCCATTCGCCGCCCGCACCCGCGTCGCGCACCTCCTCCAGGAAATCCAGGCCGTTGCCGTCCGGCAGGCTCATGTCCGACAGCACCACCGAGGGTTCGTGGCCGAGTTCGATGACCAGCCGCCGCGCATCGCCGATCGTCGAAGACAGCGTCACCTGCCAGCCTTCCCGCTCGAAACGGCGCTTCAGTTCGCTGCCGAGCAGCCTCTCGTCCTCGATGATCATCATGGTGCGCATCGTTCTAGTCCTCGAAGGGTAGGGTCACGGTGGTCACCGCCCCGCCATTGGGTCCGCGCGAGAGATCGATTCCCCCGCCAACCGATTGCACGAGCCGCTGGATCACCGACATGCCAAGCCCGGTCCCGCTCGTCTTGCCGGTCTGGAAAGGCCGTACCCCCTGCTTCAGCAGATCGTCGGGATAACCCGGACCGCTGTCCGACACGACGAGCCGGCAGGTGTTTCCCGTCCGCTTCATCTCGACGCCGATGACACCCGCATCGCCGCCGATCGCCTCGCCGGAATTCTTCAGGAGATTGATGAGGACCTGGCGAACGGTATCGCGGGGCAGCATGCAGAACGCGTCCTCGACATCCGTTTCGACCGCCACCCCGGGCGGAAGCTGGTACCGGAACAGCCGTGCGACGTCGCCGACCAGCGCCGTCATATTGACCCGGACCGGGGTTTCGGGCTTGCCCGGCGCCTTTTCCAGCAGGGAATTGAGCAGCCGGGTCACGCGATCCATCTCGTCGGCGATCAGCGCCACGCGTTCGACGTGTTCGGGTTCCTCGATTTCCGTTTCGAGATTGCGCAGCGCGACCGTGATGCCCGAAATAGGGTTGCGCAATTCATGCGCGACACGCGCCGAGAACTCGCCGAGGGCGGCAAGCCTGGCGCCGTTTTCCAGCTCCGATTGCTGCCGCAGCAGGGTCTCCGAGGCGGTGCGAACCTGGTTTTCCAGGTTCTCGGCCCGTTGGCTGGCGGCGTCATTCGCCTCGCGCAGCTTCGCCGTCATCTGATTGTAGCGCTCGAACACCCCGGCCAGCGGGTCGTCGGCCGCGACCTCATCCATCGTCCGGAAATCCAGATTGCCGACATTGTCGAGCAGGTTCGACAACATGCCGATCGAGCGGAATGACCGGTGCCGGATATAGGCGAGCAGCAGCATGGTGGAAAGCGGCACCAGCAGCATCGCGACCGCGGCGACGGCGAATTCGGTTTCGGCTGATCTGCGCGTAGACATGACGGCCTGGCGCTGCAGGTCGTTTTCCTCGCTCAGCGCGTGCCTGATCACCTGCAGTGCCGAAAGCAGGCTGGCCTGAGAATCCCCGCCGCCGGAATCCAGCAGGTCGCGCGCCCGGCGCAAACTGTCCGGCGTGTCGGGATGAAGATTATCGCCGGCTTCCAACAATTGTTCGAGGCCGGCGCTCAGTTCGGCGAATTCGCCGGGTTCGGCCTGCGCCTTGTCTTCGAGATGGCGGATCAGCAGTTCCTGGATTCCGAGGCTCGTCTTCTGCAGGCCCTGCAGATGCGTCAGGTGCCGCTCGAGCGGATCGAGGCGGTTGGCCGATGACCACGCTGTATAGGCCAAGAATCCAAGCGACACGAAAAGCGCCGCCGCGACCAGGATCGACGCCAGCCTGAACGGTTTCAGGAGCGTGCGGTGAATACTGTCCGACGGCGGAATCCGGCTGGACATCGATTGAGCTCTGTTTTTCGACATTCCGGTGTTCGATGTGATGCCGCTTGCCGCGGCCCCTCTGCGTTGCCTGTGTCTCTGTCTGTTGCCGACGCAAGCCCTGTGCCAAGCAAAAGGCCCGTAAAACGCGCGTTTCGGCGTCAATTCCATCCTTTGTGGCCCATATGTGGTGGATTTAAGCCGACGCATCCGGTGGATATCAACCAGTTCGCGACGCCCGCGCCCTGCCGCTGACTTTTATCGCATATTTTTCAGACCCTTATCCGATGGCATGCCCTTTGCTCCCCTGAATGCGACCACGGAAGAAACCGTTCCGGACTCGGCGCAACCGGTCGGGGCGGCAATCGGGAGGAGAGCGAACGGCCCGTGAATCGGCCGCCCGGACCGGGGTCAACATCGTTGACCATGGTTCTCGACCCAAGGAGACAAGACAATGTCAGAACTGATCGTCATCGGGTACGACACACCCGAAGAAGCAGAAAAGGCCCGCTCGACGCTTCTCGACCTGGCCCATGAATATCTCGTCGACGTCGGCGACGCCGTTGTCGCGACGGCCGACAAGAACGGCCACATCAAGCTCAACCAGATGGTCAATCTGTGGACCGTCGGAGCCAGCGGCGGCGCTTTCTGGGGCATCCTGGTGGGGCTCCTGTTCCTGCATCCCCTGCTCGGAGTGGCCGCCGGCGCGGCATCGGGCGCCGTGATGGGCGCGCTGAGCGACTACGGCATCAACGACACCTTCATGAAAGAGGTCGCCGCGGCGCTGCAGCCGGGCCAGGCCGCCCTGTTCATCATGGCCCGCCAGACAAGCTCGGACCGCGTGCTCGAGAAGCTCGGCGCGAACGGCGGCAGGATCATGCGCACCAATCTCGACACCACCCAGGAACAGCGCGTCCGCGATGCATTCGAGCGCTCGCGCCACGAACTGGGCAAGAAGGCCGCCTGAGCGGCGCCGGAACGGCAAGATCATGGACACGATCCTCATCGTCCCGCCGCTGCTGGCGCTGATTGCCGGCCTCATCATTCTCTTCGTGCCGAAAGTGCTGAACTATGTCGTCGCGATCTATCTGATCCTCATCGGATTGATCGGCATCTTCCCTCACCTCGGCGGCATGGTCGGCAACTGACCGGCACGAAAGGCGGTCCGGCCTGGGGCTGGCCGGGCCGCCACCCCTTCCCCATTGCGAACAAGGAGCTTTTTCCATGAACGCTTCCTTCATCAAGGCAACGGCCATCGCCTTGCCCGTCCTCTTCGCCGCGCTGCCCGCCCGGGCGCTCGAATGCCCGGTTCCCCACGTGCTGCCGCGCCCCGGAATCATCACCGAGACGCAACCGCAAATCCGCGAATATGGCGCCACGCTGGCCGGGAACGACACCGGCAATGCGGTCGGCGTCATCGCGCAGGAGCTGCGGAAAAAATACCCCGGCGTCACCGACGCGGAGATCACCAATTTCCTCGTCACAGCCTACTGCTCCGAACTCAAGGCCGAGGGCTATGACGGCGCCCGGGCCCGGACCCGGATCAAGAACTTCGCAGACCGCGCCGACCGGCTGGTCGCCGGAGCGAACTGAGGCGGCACGCGCGATCACGCGACAACAACGCAAACGGAACTATCACCATGGACACCCAGACTGCGTTCAGGCAGCCGGAGAAGGCGCATGACGCGGGCGGCGAACCCGCCCGCTCTCCGGCGGAAACGGCCGGTCCGGGCCGCCGGAAACATGGAACTGCCGTCAAGCTCGCCGGCGCGGTCCTTTTGGCGGCGGCCGCGATCGCGGCCTATCTGGCATGGTCGCATTATGCGGCTCTCTATCCGTCGACGAACGACGCTTATGTCGGCGCCCATGTGGTTCACGTCGCCCCCGAGGTGACGGGAACGGTCGAGACGGTGGGCGCCGGATCCTTCTCGCCGGTGAAGAAGGGCGACCTTCTGGTCCGCATCGATCCCGCGTCCTTCAGCAACGCCGTCGATGCCGCGCAGGCGAACCTGGCGCAGGCACGGCAGAAGGTGCAAATGCTGCAAAGCGCGGTCAACGAAGCGAAGGCGCAACTGGCGGTAAAAAAGGCAGTGCTCGCCGATGCGCAAAGCGCCTGGGACAGGATCGGCCCGCTCGTCGCCGACGGAACTGTTCCGAAAGCCCAGGGCGACACCCAGAAGGCCGCGCTGCGCGAGGCGAAAGCCGGCGCGAACGCTGCGGCCAGCGCACTCGAAACGGCCAGGGCCCAGCTCGGCGTTTCCGGCGAGAAAAATCCTCTCATCCTCGCGGCGAAGGCGCAGCTCGAGGCTGCCGAATTGAATCTGGCCCACACGAAGATTGCCGCGCCTGCGGACGGTATTGTCGGCAAGATATCGGCGCGCCCCGGCACGCTGGCCGCGTCGGGCGTGGAAATGCTCCAGCTGATCGAAACCGGCGACTGGTGGGTCGATGCCAATTTCAAGGAAAGCAATCTCTCAAGAATAAAGCCCGGCCAGAAGGCAAGCGTTTCGGTCGACATGGTTCCCGGCGTCACCTTTTCCGGAACTGTCATCTCGGTCAGCCCGGCAAGCGGCGCGAGCTTTTCGCTGTTTCCGCCCGAAAACGCCACCGGCAACTGGGTGAAGGTCACGCAGCGTTTCCCCGTTCGCATCAGGCTCGATCCCTCGCCTGACCTCGCCGCCCTCAGGGTCGGCGGTTCGGCCACGGCGACGGTCGACACGGCCGGCGGCTGATCATGGGAACCGCGGCCGTTCCCGACGTCCGCCCCGATGCGGGCAATCCGCTGCTCGTATCGATCGCCGTCATGCTGGCCACGATCATGGTCATCCTCGACATGACGGTGGTCAATGTGAACCTGGACGAGATGATGGGCGCGCTCGGCGCCACCAGCGACCAGATCACCTGGGTGCTGACCTCCTATATCGTCGCCGAGGCCGTGGTCATTCCGCTCGGCGGCGTGCTTGCGCAGCGTCTCGGCCGCAAACGCCTGATGCTCGCAAGCGTCACCGGTTTCGTCGCCGCGTCGGCGCTTTGCGGACAGGCCACCACCCTTTCGGCGATGGTGCTGTTCCGCCTCGCGCAGGGCGTCTTCGGCGCCAGCATCGTGCCGGTGTCGCAATCCGTCATGGTGGACACGTTCCCGCCCGACAAGCGCGGCCGCGCCATGGCGATCTGGGGCATCGGCATCATGCTCGGCCCGATCCTCGGTCCGACGCTGGGCGGATATATTTCGCAACATCTGTCCTGGCGTTGGGTGTTCTACATCAATGTGCCGACAGGACTGTTGAATATCGTCCTGCTCGGCGCCTTCCTGCGCGAGACGACACGCAACAAGGTCCCCGCCGACTGGTTCGGCGCACTGCTGCTGGCCGTCGGAGTCGGCGCGCTTCAGGCCATGCTCGACCAGGGCAACCAGCGCGACTGGTTCAATTCCGGCCTGATAACCGCCCTGCTCGTGGTCGCGGTCGTCGGGCTCGCGGCGTTTATCCTGCGTAGTCTCGGCCGCAATGACGCGATCCTCAGGATCAACCTGTTGCGCGACCGCAATCTCGCCACCGCCTCGCTGATGATGATGGCCTTCGGGCTCGGCATGTTCGGCACCATCGCCCTGCAGCCGATCATGATGAGCCAGCTTTTCGGCTACCCGCCCGAGACGATCGGGCTCGTCATGGCGCCGCGCGGCCTCGCCGCGGCCGTCGGCATGTTCACCGTTGCCGGCCTGATCAACAGGACAGATCCACGCTATCTCGTCACCGCCGGGCTTACCCTGTCGGCAGTCGGGTCCTTCATGATGGGCGTCCTCAATCTCCAGGCCGACGTCTTCTGGATCGTACTGCCCTCCATGGTGCAGGGTGTCGGCATGGGGATGATCTTCGTGCCGCTGTCGACGCTCGCCTTCGCCACCCTGCACAGGTCGCAAACCGATTTCGGGTCGGGCATCTTCAATCTCAGCCGCACCATCGGCTCGAGCATCGGCATCTCGATCGCAAGCACCGTACTGACACGCAAGATCGCCGAAGCCAAAGGCGCCCTCGCCACGAATCTCGTGCCCTCGAACCCGGACATGCTGGCCTGGCTCGCGCATCTGCATCTGAAACTGGGGTCGCCCGAAACGATCGCGATCCTCTACCGGCAACTGACCGAGCAGTCGGCGATGATCGGCTTCGTCAATACATTCGTCTTCATCTCCGGCAGCTTCGTCCTGCTCGCCCCCCTCGTCCTGCTGCTTCGCGGAACAGGCAACCCGGACGGGAGAAAAGGCGACGGTCAGACCGAACGACACGGCGCTTGAGGCGGCTCCTCGCCGCAGCAAACATCCTTGACCGCGGCGTCAATTCGGTGATCGTTGCGGTCGGCGTCTTGCCCGCGACAAATCGACCGCTCGATTTCGTTGCGTTCGGGACCATTTGAAAGGACGCGGCCTGCCTGCAGGCCGCAAACATCATCCACCCGGATCCGGGCAGACCCATGAGCATCACAGAAACGGAGGAGCACGACGGCGCGTCCGAGCGCCTGCGCAGGCTCCGCCGGCCGGTTCACGGCCGCCTGAACGCGGCATCCGCGCTCTCGGTCGTCTCGGCATTGCTGTGGATTCCCCAGGCCGCCTGCGCCGCGCAGATTCTGGCCATGCTGGTGACCCGGGAACCGGGTTTCCTCGGTGTTTGGAGCGCGGTTGGACTGTTCCTAGCCATCGGCATCACCCGCGCCGCCGTCACGAGTTACGCCGAGGGCCTCGCCTTCGCCGCCGCCGACGAGGCGATCGCCGAAGCGCGCGGGGCGCTCGTGGCAGCCGAAAGCCGCAAGTCGGCGGTCGTCGCCGGCGCATTCTCCTCCGCCGAGATCGCCAGCCTCGCCGCCGACAAGCTGTCGGCCGTCACGCCTTATCTTACGCGCTATGCGCCCGCCATGGCGCGCACGCGGGCCGTGCCGCTCGTCCTGCTGATCGTCGCCTTTTCCATTTCCTGGGCGGTCGGGCTGGTGCTGCTCGTTTCGGGGCCGCTCATCCCGGTGTTCATGGCGCTTGTCGGCCTCGCCGCCCGCGACGCCAGCGAGCGCCAGATGCAGGAAATCGGCGGCATGAACGCGCTGTTGCTGGAACGCATCCGCGCGCTCGCCGATCTCCGCCTGCTCGACGCGACGCGCAGGGCCGTCGCCGATTTCGACCAGGCGGCCGACCGCCTGCGCCGCCAGACGATGGAAGTCCTGCGCATCGCCTTCCTGTCCTCCGCGGTCCTCGAACTGTTTTCCGCCATCGGCGTTGCGCTCGTCGCGGTCTATGTCGGCTTCGCACTGATCGGCGAGTTTTCCTTCGGCGCCTACGCGACGCCGCTGACGGTATCGCAGGGAATATTTCTGCTCCTGCTCGCGCCGGACTTCTTCCAGCCGCTGCGCGACCTTGCCGCCGCCTGGCACGACAAGGCCGCGGCGCTGGCCGTCGCCGGCGAGATCGCGGCCGTCGAACGCGAATACGCCCTCGGCATCGTCGGTGACGGAAAGCCCGCAACGCCGCTCACCGGCCCGGCAACGGTCGATGTCGGTGCGCTCGCCTGGAGAACGCCATCGGATCGCACCATCCGTTTTCCGGATTTTCATGTCGGCGCCGGATCGGCGGTCGCGATCACCGGACAGAGCGGCAGCGGCAAGACGACCCTGCTGTCGCTTCTGGCGGGCCTCGCTCCAGCCGCCGAAGGCCACATCGGGGTCGCCGGGCAACCGCTCGACGCAACGTCCGCCGACGCCTGGCGCGCGCGCCTCACCTGGATCGGACAGATGCCGCATTTCGTCAATGCGAGCTTGCGCGCCAATCTGCTGCTTGCCGGGCCGGAGCGCGACGACGCCCGGCTTGAACGGGCACTGGCCGGGGCCTCCGCATCTGGAATAGTCCAGGCATTGCCGCGCGGCCTCGACACCCGCATCGGCGAAACCGGATATGGCGTTTCCGGCGGTGAGGCGCGGCGGCTAACCGTGGCGCGCGCACTATATTCCGGCGCCGATATCGTCCTTGCCGACGAACCCACCGCCGATCTTGACGACGAGACGGCCGATGCCGTCATCGACGGACTGCTCGCCATTGCCGCCCGCGGCGCGACGCTCATCGTTGCGACCCATGACATGCGCCTCGCGCGGCGCATGGATCAGACAATCGCCCTTGAGGCGACGTCATGATTGCGCTGCTGCAGATAGCGCGACGCATCTGGTCGCTCGAATGGTGGTCCCTCCTGCGCGGCATGGCCCTCTCCGCGACCGTACTTCTCGCCGGTATTGGTCTCCTCGGCCTGTCCGGCTGGTTCATCACCGCTGCCGGTGTTGCCGGCCTCGCGGGCGCAGGCATTCTCTTCGACGTCTTCCGGCCGAGCGCCGGCGTCCGGTTTCTCGCGCTCGGGCGCACGGCCGCGCGCTACGGCGAGCGCATGCTGACGCATGACGCGACCTTGCGCGGCCTCGCCCGGCTGCGCGTCCAGTTGCTGGCCGCGCTGGCGCGGCTCCCGGCCCCGCGACAATCGGCCCTGCGGGCCTCCGAACAGCTCAACCGGCTGACCCTCGACGTAGATGCCCTCGACGGGATCGCCCTGCGGCTTTTCATCCCGGTTGTCGCCGGAACGCTGGCGATCGCGATCGCCTTCGCTGCGCTTTGGTATCTCGTCGATCCGGCGATCGTCGTCTGGCTGTCGGCGAGTTTCCTGCCCGGCGCGAGTATCGCGCTGGCGCTGGTTCTCGCCAGGGCCCGGCGTCCGTCGCGGTCGGCACAACTCGCATTGAACGCCTTCCGCATGCGCCTCGTCGACTTGCTGCACGCGCGAAGCGAACTCGCCGTCTTCGGCAGGCTCGCCGCCCAGAGGGAGCATGTTCATACCGCCGAGGAACGCATGCGCGCCGCGATGCGCCGCAACGACCGGATCGAACGCACCGGTGGCTTCGTCCTGTCGCTTGCCGAGACAATCGCCGCCGCCGGCGCGCTTGTCACCGCCGTCTGGCTTACACGGTCCGGACGAAGCGACCCTGCGCTTGCCGCGCTCGGCTTTTTCGCGACGCTCGCGCTTGCGGAAACGATCGTACCGCTGCGTCGCGGCTTGTCGGAATACGGCAAGATGGCCGACGCCGCGCGCCGCGTCGCGCGCATGTTGCAAACGCCTGAACTGCCTTCGCGCGCCAGTGTCGAAAATCCGCCAGGACAAATCGACACAGGAACCGTCCTCTCATTGCGGGGCATAGGCTTCCGTCACCAGGGCGCGGCATCGCCGGTTATAAGCGGTTTCGACCTCGTTTTGCGGCAAGGCGAGATCTGCGCTCTCACCGGCTCCAGCGGAAGCGGCAAATCCACCATTCTGCACATCGCCGCCGGCGTTTTGATTCCCGAAAGCGGATCGGCCGAGTTGAACGGGTTGCCGATCGGCCGGTGGGACGAAAAAGAACTGCGTGAAACGGTTACGCTCTTGCCGCAAAGAAGCGCCTTGTTGAGCGGAACAATTCGCGACGCGCTTCGCCTGGCAAACCCGGACATCACCGACGCCGATGCCTGGGAAGCACTCGCCGCCGCCGGGCTCGACATGGTCATTTCGCAACGCGGCGGCCTCGAAAGCCGGCTCGGAGAATCCGGGTCCGGACTGTCCGGCGGAGAAAGCCGCCGCCTTGCCCTTGCACGCGTTCTCTTGCGCCGGCCGCGCCTTCTCCTGCTTGACGAGCCGACGGAAGGCCTCGATCGAGCGACCGCCGAAACCGTGCTCGCCGGGGTCCGTCGATTCCTGCCCGATTCCGCCATATTGATCGCGTCTCATCGCCAGGTCGAACAGGCATTCGCCAATCGCACGGTCAGGCTGCGCCGATAAGATGCAACATGGATGCGCCTTTTTGATTTGTATCAATGCCGGCCGTGGCCGGGGCATGCGAACACTCACCCCGCGACATGCAGCCGGATGCATGTCCGCAAACGAGAAAGGAACCCGCAATGGAGTTCGGTGTCGTTGAGCTGTCTCGCCTGCAATTCGCGATGACGGCGATGTATCATTTCCTTTTTGTCCCGCTCACGCTCGGGCTGTCGGTGATCGTCGCGATCATGGAAACGGTCTATGTGATGACGAACCGTCCGATCTGGCGGCAGATGACCAAGTTCTGGGGCACGCTGTTCGGTATCAACTTCGTTCTCGGCGTTGCCACCGGGATCACGATGGAATTCCAGTTCGGCATGAACTGGAGCTACTACAGCCACTATGTCGGCGACATTTTCGGCGCACCGCTCGCGATCGAGGGGCTGATGGCCTTCTTCCTCGAGGCGACCTTCGTCGGCCTGTTCTTCTTCGGCTGGGACAAGCTGTCGAAAGTCCAGCACCTAATCGTCGCATGGCTTGTCGCCATCGGTTCGAATTTCTCCGCGCTCTGGATCCTGATCGCCAATGGCTGGATGCAGAATCCGGTCGGCGCCAAGTTCAATCCGATGACCATGCGCATGGAGATGACCTCATTCTACGACGTGCTGTTCAACGAGGTCGCGCAGGCCAAGTTCGTCCACACCGTTTCCGCCGGCTATGTGACGGCCGCGGTCTTCGTTCTCGGCGTCTCGGCTTGGTACATGCTCAAGGGACGCCATTGCGAACTGGCCCGCCGCTCCATCGCGGTGGCGGCAAGCTTCGGCCTGGCCTCGGCTCTGTCTGTCGTCGTCCTGGGTGACGAGTCCGGTTATGACACCTCGCTGAACCAGAAGATGAAGCTCGCGGCCATCGAGGCGATGTGGGAGACCGAACCGGCGCCAGCTCCGTTCACCCTGTTCGGCATACCGGATCAGGAAGCGCGCGAAACCAACTACGCCATCAAGATTCCATGGGCCATGGGCCTGATCGGAACGCGCTCGCTCGACACGGTCATTCCCGGCATCGAGGAGCTCGTCAAACGGTCTGAGGAACGCATCCGCTCCGGCCTGATCGCCTATGACGCGCTGATGACCATCCGCGCCGATCGCGGCGAGGTCGCCCCTGATGTCCGTGGCAGGTTCGAGGAACACAGCGCCGATCTCGGATATGCGTTGCTTTTGAAGCGCTATGTCGAGGATCCGCGCACGGCCACCGAAGATCAGATATTGCAGGCCGCCAATGACACTGTTCCGACCGTATGGCCGCTATTCTGGGCCTTCCGTTTCATGGTGGCGCTCGGCTTCTCCTTCATCGCGGTGATGGCCTATTTCTTCTACCTCGCATCTTTCAGGAAGATGCAATTCCCGCGCTGGGCGCTCTATTTCGGGGTCGCGATTATCCCGACGCCATGGATTGCCGCCGAACTCGGCTGGTTCGTCTCCGAATTCGGGCGCCAGCCATGGACGGTCGACGGCGTCCTGCCGACCGCCTTGTCGGTCTCGCATCTGGGCATCGGCGACCTGGTGATCACGCTCGCCGGCTTCGTCGCCTTCTATACCATTCTGTTCATCATCGAGATGGGGCTGATGGTCAAATACATCCGCAAGGGCCCGTATATGGACGTCGCGGAGACGAAGGCCTGGATGGCGCGCCACGAACATCGCCTGCGGACCCATGACGGCAACGTCCCGGTCACCATGCCAGCGGAGTAAGAGAGATGATCCTTTACGAACTCGTCAGTTTTGAACTTCTGCGCGTCGTCTGGTGGCTGCTTCTGGGCGTACTGCTGATCGGCTTCGCGCTCACCGACGGCTTCGACATGGGTGTCGGCGCGCTGCTGCCCTTTGTCGCAAAAACCGATATCGAACGCCGCGTCGTGATCAACACGGTCGGCCCGGTATGGGAAGGCAACCAGGTGTGGTTCATCCTCGGCGGCGGCGCGATCTTCGCCGCCTGGCCGCCGCTCTACGCGGTGTCCTTCTCCGGTTTCTATCTCGCCATGTTCGCCATCCTGGCGGCGCTGATCCTGCGGCCGGTCGGCTTCAAGTACCGGTCCAAGCGCGACGGCGCGGCCTGGCGCGGCGGCTGGGACTGGGCGCTCTTCGTCGGCGGCGCCGTTCCGGCGCTGATCTTCGGCGTCGCGGTCGGAAACGTCCTGCAGGGCGTGCCGTTCCACCTGACCGAAGATCTGCTGCCGATGTATGACGGCACGTTCTACGCCAAGTTTCTTGGCCTTTTGAATCCGTTCGCCATTCTCGCTGGCCTGGTATCCTTCGGCATGCTGCTGATGCATGGCGCGGCCTGGCTGACGGTCAAGACCGAGGGCGCGATCGCCGCGCGCGCCCGCTCCATCGGCACCGTCATGGGGCTCATCGCCTTCCTGGGGTTCGCGCTGGCCGGCATCTGGCTATACCTGGGCATCGACGGCTACGCGATCGTCGGCCCGGTTGTCGCCGACGGCCCATCCAACCCGCTATATTCGGATGTGGCCAAGGGCGGGAGCTGGCTCGCCGCCTACGTGGTCCGCCCGTGGATCGCCATTGCGCCTGTCCTCGGGTTCCTCGGCATGGCAATGGCCATACGCGGCCTGCGCGGCCACGGCGAAGTCTCGACGCTGCTGTGGTCGAAGCTCGGCATCTTCGGCGTCATCTCGACGGTCGGGCTGACGATGTTCCCGTTCATCCTGCCGTCTTCGATAGATCCGAGATCGTCGCTGACCGTGTGGGACGCCTCGTCGTCGCACCTGACGCTGTTCGTCATGCTGGTCGTGACGGTGATCTTCATGCCGATCATCCTCCTCTACACCGCCTGGGTCTACAAGGTGCTGTGGGGCAAGGTGACCGAGACCTCCGTCACCGAAAACAGCGACAGCGTTTACTGAAGAAGGAAGACAACGATGTGGTATTTCACTTGGCTCCTCGGTCTTCCGGTCGCAGCGCTCTTCGCGGTCGTGAACGCGATGTGGCTCGAACTGCAGGAAGACCGTAAACTGACCGAGGACGACGCCCCGATCGAACGGTAAACCGCGTCCGCCGGATTGCGACGTCACGCCACTGCCGGCGTGCGCCGCGGCCGGGACGCTTCGCCGTCCCTGCTATATATGGCGAAGGAGCCGACGCCGGGCCGCGTGCGACAGGAGTGCAAAATGCAAAAACCGAACTTCTCCGATGATCGGCTCGAAAACTTCCCGGTGACCTTCTTCGCGATCGTCATGGGCATGCTCGGCCTGACGCTCGCCACCCACGCCGCCGAGACGGCGCTCGGCGCGAAGGCGACGGCCTCGCTCATCATCCTGGCCGTATCCGCCACGATCATGCTTGCAATCTCGGTAATCTATGTTTCGAAACTGCTGATCCACCGCAAGGCGGTGATCGAGGAGTGGAACCATCCGGTCAAGATCGCCTTCTTTCCGACGATCTCGATTTCGGTGCTGCTGCTGTCCATCGCCATCCTGCCGCACCATCGCGACATCGCGACCGTCCTGTGGTGGGCTGGCATGCTCGCCCAGGGCGCGCTCACCCTCACCGTCGTCGCCAACTGGATCGGCCACCGCGCCTTCCAGCCGGGACATCTGAGCCCGGCCTGGTTCATACCCGCGGTCGGCAACGTGATCGTTCCGGTCTCCGGCGCGGCGCTCGGCTACACCGAGCTTTCGTGGCTGTTCTTTTCCGCCGGGCTCGTCTTCTGGATCGTGCTCCTGACGCTGGTGATGAACCGGCTGATCTTCCACGATCCGCTGCCCGCGCGCCTCGTCCCGACCCTCGTCATCCTGATCGCCCCGCCGGCGGTGGCATTCGTCGCCTATTTCCGCCTGACCGGCGAGATCGACGCCTTCGCCCGCATCCTGCTGAATGTCGGCTTCGTCTTTGCCGGAGTCGTGCTGACGCAGTTCCGCAAATTCGCGCAGATCCCCTTCGCGCTGTCCTGGTGGGCGCTGTCCTTCCCGGTTGCCGCGCTGACGATCGCGTCCTTCCTCTATGCGGAGCACACCGCTTCCGAAGGTCACCAGTTCGTTGCCGGCTTCCTCTATGCCGGCCTGATCGTCATCGTCGCCGGCCTTCTGATCCGCACGGCCCGCGCGATCAGGCAACGCAATATCTGCGTTCCGGAATAATCGTCCCGTCAGGCTTCCGGCGCCTCGTCCCTGCGGATCAGCCGCAGATCGTGCAGGATGACGAAGACCGCCGGCGTGACGAACAGCGCCAGCAGCGTCGCGCCGGTCAGCCCGAAGGCGAGGCTCGCCACGATCGGCCGCA
The DNA here is from genome assembly GCF_014904745.1 of Oricola nitratireducens. GTDB lineage: Bacteria > Pseudomonadota > Alphaproteobacteria > Rhizobiales > Rhizobiaceae > Oricola > Oricola nitratireducens. The sequence goes on along the minus strand of NZ_JACZCS010000008.1, from coordinate 160,254 downwards.
GGAACTGCGCCTGCGTGCTTTGCTCGAACAACAGCGGCCCGAGCCCGACCACGGTCGTCAGCGACGTCAGGAAAATCGCGCGGAACCGGTCGCGCACGGCGTTTTGCGCCGCCTCGATCATGTCGTCGCCGTCGTTGAAACGTTCCTTGATGAAGGCAATCAGCAGGATCGAGTCGTTCACCACCACGCCGGCCAGCGTCGCGAGCCCGACCAGGCTCGGCAGCGACAGCTGCATCCCCAACGCCATGTGGCCCCAGACGACGCCGATGATCCCGAGCGGGATCGCCACGAACACCGCCAGCGGCTGGATGAAGCTGCGGAACTGGAACGACAGGATCAGGAAAACGCCGATCAGCCCGATCAGCAGGTTGCGGCTGAGCGACGATCCGGTCGTCGCCGTGTCCTTGGCCTCGCCGACGATCGTGACCTTCACGTCCGGCCGCTTGTCGGTCAGTTTCGGCAGGAAATCCTTCTTCAGCGCCGCCATCAATTCACGCGCATTGGCGACGGCGGGATTGATCGATCCCTGCACGGAGACCGTGCGCTGGCCGTCGATGCGGTGGATGCTCGCATAGCCGCGGCTTTCGGTGATATCGGCCACCGCCGAGAGCGGCACCAGCGCGCCGTCCGGCCCGGCGACGCGGATTTCGGCGAGATCGGCGACGGTGTTGCGGTCGCCGGGATCGAGCCGCGCGGTGATGTCGAGGCTTCCCAGCGCGTCGCGCACCACCAGCCCCGTATCGCCGCGGAAAGCGGCGCGCAATTGCGTGGCGATGCCCTGCGCGGTCACGCCGAGCGCGCTCGCCGCCGTCGGCCGCACCGTGATGATGAATTCGGGCTTGCCCGGCTGCAGGTCGTAGGTCACGTCACGCACGCCGGCGAAACCGAGGAAGAACTTGCGCATCTCGCGCGCTGTGGCCTGCAGCGCCAATAGATCAGGCCCCTGCAGGCGAATGTCGATCGGCTTGCCGCCGACGCCGCGTTCCTTGTCGGTGAAGCGCATCGCCGCCATGTCCGGCATCGGTCCGGTCAGCTTCTTCCACTGGTCGACGATGTCGGTGACTTCCGTGGTGCGCACGCCGGCCGGCAGCAGGCTGGCGCTGACCGTCGCCATATGCGGCCCGGTTTCCGGCGCATCCGCATTGACCCCGTAGGAGATCGTGTAGCTCTGCACCAGCGGCATGCCGTTCGGCTGTTGCGGCGTCAGTTCCTCATCGAGCTTCGTCAGCGCCGACACGACCTTGCCCACCCGTTGCTCCGTACGGGCCAGCGGCGAGCCCTGGACCAGCAGCAGCCGCGCCTCCACCGTGTCGCTTTCCAGCGTCGGGAAACTCTGGAACTTGATGAACCCGCCGGCGAACGGCGCGAACGAAAACAGCAGCAGGAACCCGGCCATGCCGAGCGTCAAGTAGCGGAACCGCAGCGTCAGCCCCGACAGCGGCACGATCACGCTGTCGCGGATGCGGTCGAAGACGCCGTTCACCGCCCGGCTGACACGGCCCGGCGACAGGTCGCCTTTCAGCGTGTGATGCATGTGGTTCGGCAGGATCAGGAAGGCCTCGACCAGACTGATGATCAGGGTCATGACCAGAACCATCGGGATGTATTTCAGCACCGCCCCGATATTGCCCGACATGTAGCTGAGCGGTCCGACGATCATCACCGTCGTCAGGAAGGACGCGAACACGCCCGGCATCACCTGCCCCGCGCCGTTGATCGCCGCCTTGAGGGCCGTCTCTCCCGCCTGCCGCCGCCGGATGATGTTCTCCGAGATCACGATGGCGTCGTCCATCAGCAGGCCGATGGCGACGAGCAGCGCCACCATGGTCATCATGTTGATCGTCAGCCCGAAGACCTGCATCGCGAAGATCGTACCGAGGAACGACACCGGCAGGCCCATCGCCACCCAGAACGAGAAGCGGAATCCGAAAAACAGCCACATTACGACCAGCACGAGGACGAGGCCCTGGATACCGTTCGAGGTGATGATCTGCAGCCTGTCGCGGATATTGGAGGTGGAATCCTGCGAGATCGCCAGTTCGATATTGCCCGGCGCCTCGGCCTGCGCCGCCGCCATCACCCGCTGCAACGCCGCCATGACCTTCAGCGCGTCCTGCGTCTCGGACTTGCTGACGGTGACGATCGCCGCGCGCTTGCCGTTGTAATAGGACGCCTGCGAGGGATCGGAAAACCCGGTTTTGATCTTCGCCACGTCGCCGAGCAGCACCTCGCCGCCCGCCGACGATCCCGTCAGCGGAATGGTTGCGAGTTCGGCCGGATTGCGCCGCTCGCCGATGAACCGGATCGACGCGTCGCCCTGCTCGCCCTCCATCGTGCCGGCCGGCATGTCGAGGCTGTTGCGGGTGAGCGCGCTTGCGACGTCGGCGATGGTCAGCCCGTAACGCTGCAATTCGTTCGCCTCGATCTCGACGGAAATCTCACGGTCGGAAAACCCGAACACGGCCGCCTGCGAAATTCCCGGATCGGCCTTCAGCCTTTCCGCCAACTGATCGGCATAGGCGAGCAGGACCTTCGGGTCATCAGGGCCGGTCACCGCAATCGAGGCCACCGTCGCCACGCGCTCGACGATCCGCGTGACGGGATCGTCCGACTTGTCGGGCAGGCTGCTGACGCCGGCCACCGCCGCCTTCACGTCATCATGGAACCGGCCCATGTCCGCGCCTTCGACCATCTCGGCGGTGACGATCGCCAGATTGTCGCGCGCGAGGCAGGAGAGTTCGGCAAGGTTTTCGACCGCCCGGATCGGATCCTCGACGGCCTGACAGATGCCCGTCTCGACTTCGGCCGGCGATGCGCCGGGATAGGAAATGCGAACCTCGACGTCGGATGGCGGGATCAGCGGAAACGTGTCGCGCTGCAATGTCGGCAGCGCGAACAGCCCCAGCCCCAGAAAGGCCAGCATGAGGATGTTGGCGGCCGTCGGATGCGCGGCGAAAAGCCTGATCATTCCGCCGTCTCCCGGCCCATCGCCATTCTGCCGATCTCGGCTTTCAGCGCCTTGTCCTCGACCGGCTTGACCTTCATGCCCGGCACCGCGATGGCGGGATCGGTGACCACCAGCCTGTCGCCCGCCTTCAGCCCGCCGGTAATGACCGAAACGGAATCGATGCTGTAATCCACCGTGACCGGGCGCTTTTCGAGCGTGCCCTCTTCGGTCACCACCAGTGCCTCTCCGCCGCGCACAGCGTCGCGCGGCGCGACCAGCGCCTTGCGTGGCGGCGCGCTCAGTTCCACCTCGACGAACATGTTGCGCCGCAGAGGCGGCCGCTGTCCGGCCTGCACCTGCGCCATCGGCTGGTCGACCCGCACGACGACAGCGGCGCTTTGCGTGCGTGCGTCGATTGCCTCGCCGACCCGCGCGACCGTCGCGTCCCAGGTAACCGTGTGCCCGGGAACGGGAAGGCGAACGCGTGCATCGAGCGTCATCACCGTCGCGCCCTTGCCGAGCGAACGCACCAGCGGTCCGATCCGGCCGATCGAGAACTGCGCGGCGATTTCCACCGCGTCGATACCCTCGGCGGTAAACAGCGTCTGGCCGCGCGTCACGACCTGGCCTTCCTCGGCCTCGACGCTGCCGATGCGCACGTCGTAAGGCGCGGTAACGGTGGTGAATTCCAGGCTACGCGCGGCAATGGCGCGCTGCGCCTTCAGGACCTCGCGCTCGGCGGAATTGAGCGCCAGCTGGTTCTCGATGTCGGTAACTTTCAAGCGGGCAGCGAGTTCCTGGCGCCGGATCTGGTCGAGCGCGGCCTGTGTCGCGATGCCCTGGGTATTCAGGTCCTCCTGGCGCTTCAGATCGCTCCGGCTCAGTTCGAGATCGGACTTGTTGATCTCCAGGCTAGCCGAAAGCGTCTCGTCCTTCACGTCCAGCGCCGCCAGCTGCGCGTCGGTCTGGGCGAGCGACAGGCGGAGATCGGTATCGTCGATGCGAAGCAGTTCCGTGCCGGCTTCGGCGATCTCGCCATTGGCCAGCAGGTCCGAGGTCTGCACCACTTCGCCTTCCACGCGGGCGACCGCGCGCCATTCGCGCGCCGGGGCGATCGTTCCGTAACCGGTGACGCGCGGAACCAGGTCCGTCGGCTGCAGCGTGATGACCCGCACCGGCGTCGGCTGCGGCGAGCGCTCCTTGCCGGCCGGCGCCTGTTTGATCACGTCGGAATAGGCGATCGTCAGCGCCCCGGCCGCCAGGGGAACCGCCACGGCCGCCGCACGCGAGAAAATTGTCAACCAGCTTGTCATCAGGGGCTCCCCTCCGCATTTACGGGAGGAGATTAAGCGCGGCCCCATGTCTTGCAAAGTGCCGAAAGACGTTTTCCCGCAACAGGATAGCCGCTATTACGATTTACCTGTGTCGCGCGGTCAGGCTGGCGACGCCGACAGCAAGGCCGCGATGTCCTCGCGCAAATACCGGTCGACCGTTTCGTTCTTGAGTTCATCGATCGAGATGAACTGGGTGAAGCGGGCATTCTGCAGATGGAACAGGCTTTCGCCGAGGATGTCGATATCGGAATCGGTCCTGAGATGGCCGCGCTCGCGAAGCTTGGCAAGGATCAGGGAGAGCTGCCGGGCAAGCTCGCGGTCGAGCCGCGCATAGGCGCGACCGAAGTTTGAGTTGCCCTCGATGATGCTCGCTGCGATCACCTGCCGCCACAACGGCTTGGTCAGGAACGACAGCGCGTGATCGCGGATCACCTCGGAAAACGCGGCGAACGCCTCGACGATGTCGTCCGGCGGATCGGAAAGAACGGCCCCGATCCGCTCCATCAGCAGCGTGTCGCTCTCAGCAACCAGCGCGAGCAGCAGATGGGTTTTGGTACCATAGTAATTGTAGACGGTCACGCTCGAGACCTCCGCCTTCTCGGCAATCATCTCGATTGTCGTGGCATCGAATCCGTTGCTGGAAAAAAGCCCGCGCGCCGCCTGCAGGATGTTGCGGCGGCGATTGCTCTTCTGGCGCTCTCTCAGGCTCGACATGAATCAGGTCCGTTCGGTTGCATTTTCTTGTGCCACAATAAAAACTTTTACTCCACTAAAAATTTTATTGATATTCATTTTTTTATATGCCTAGATTGGGAGCGTCTCGTCACCTGGAGTGTGCACAATGCTGAACAAGTTCCTCTCTCTCGTGGGTGCCGCCGCCATGGCGACCGCCCTGTCCATGCCTGCCGCGCAAGCGAAGGAAACGATCAATGTCGGGATCTGCGTCTCGTGGCCGGGCTACGCCATGCTCGAGGTCGCCCGGCAGAAGAACCTCATCCCCGACTACGACCTGAACCTGACCATCTTCGAGGATCCGCTTGGCGGCCACTCGGCTCTGGCGGCCGGCCAGATCGATGTCTACGGCTGCACGGCCGACTACATCCCGCTCACCGTCGACAGCGGCACCGATGTCGTCAACGTTGCCTTCATGAACCCGTCCTACGGCGTCGACCACATCATCATGGCGCCGGACGTCGAGCCGGCAGATCTCCCCGGCAAGAAGGTTTCCGCTCCGCAGGCCTATATCGGCCACCTGCTGATGGGCCTGTGGCTCGACAGCCAGGGCATCGCACCGGACCAGGTCGAATGGGTCAACCTCAACGCCGACGAGGCCGTCGGTCCGATGCTGTCGGGCGACCTGTCCGCCGCCTACATGTACGAACCTTGGATCACCAAGGTCCTCGAGGCGATGCCGGGCGCACGCAGCGTCGTTAACACCGCCGACCCGGCGATGCTGAAGACCGGCATCTTCATGGACTCCATGTTCATGAACAAGGGCTTCATCGAAAAGAACCGCAAGGCGGCCGCCGCCGTCCTGAAGGCGCGCTGGGATGGTCTCGGCTACTGGCATGACCACACCGAGGAAACCAACCAGCTCATCGCCGACTACCTGAAGTGGCCGGCCGAAGACGTCGGCTTCGTGATCGGCACCAACGGCAAGAGCTTCGAGGGCGGCATCTACATGTACGATTTCGACGAGTCCGCCCGCGTCTGCGGCGTTCTCGACGGCGAGCCCCCGTTCGGTCTCGCCAACGGCTCGATGGCCGATGTGGTTTCGCTCACCAACGATTGGTGGATCAAGCTCGGCTTGATGAATAACAAGATCGATGCCGCGAAAGGCATCGACTGCAGCCTGATGGGCGATCTGGTGGCCAGCGGCTACCGGCAGTCCTTCACGGCCAACTGATGTGTGTGATTGCGGCGCGCGGGTTTCGGCCCGCGCACCGCACTTTTCCTCGCAACCGCGCCGGAAGCCAGTGAGGGCCCCATGTCGGAATCTGTCAGCGCGCCTCCCAGGCGGCGCCACTTTCTCGAAGTCAGAAAGCCCGTCTCGAAACGGCAGGCCGTCCTTTCCGCCATCGCCATATGGGTCGTGTTCTTCGGGATCTGGGCCGCGGCTTCGGCAAGCGGCATGGTCAACGAGCTTCTCGTTCCGGCACCGCAGAAAGTCCTCTTCACGATCTATGATCTGTTCGCCGAGCGCGCATTCGCTGCGGACGTCCTGATCAGCATCATGCGCGTGCTGATCGCCTTTCTGTTAGCCTCGATCGTCGCCATTCCGCTCGGCGTCATGATGGGCTCCTTCCCGGCCGTCGAGGGAATCGTCAATCCTTTCGTCTCGGCCTGGCGTTACCTGCCCGCACCGTCCTTCATCCCGATTCTGCTGATGTGGTTCGGCACCGGCGAAACGCCAAAACTGGCCCTGCTCTTTATCGGCGTGGTCTTCTTGCTGATCACGCTCGTCATGGACCACACCAAGAATGTCCGCCACGAACTCGTCGAAACCGCGCTGACGCTCGGCGCCAACCGCTACGTCACGGTCCGCTCGGTCATTTTGCCCGCGGTATTGCCGGAAATCGTCATCGCCATGCGCCAGATGCTCGCCGTCACCTGGACCTACCTTGTCATCGCCGAGATCGTCGCCTCGACCACAGGTATCGGTGCCATGATGATGCGCGCCCGCCGCTTCCTCCACACCGACGAGATCATGGCCGGCATCATCGTGATCGGCGCGCTCGGGTTGATCTTCGATCTCCTCTTCGTGCGCCTGCACCGCCAGCTCTTCCCCTATATCCAGGAGAAACGGCGATGAGCCCCGCCAAGGAAGCAGCGGCCGAACAGGCGCCGATCCTGACGCTGGACGGCATCTCCAAATCGTTCGATCTCGGCAAGGGAAAGACGCTCGAAGCCATCACCGGCGTCTCCTTCGGCGTCAGCCGCAACGAGATATGCGTCATCCTCGGCCCGTCGGGCTGCGGCAAGTCCACCGTGCTGCGTATGATGGCCGGCCTCGAGACGCCGACATCCGGCGACCTCATGCTGGAGGGCCGCCACATCGACGGTCCCGGCCGCGACCGCGGCATGGTGTTCCAGGCCTACACGTCGTTCGACTGGATGAGCGTGCGCAGGAACGTCGAGTTCGGCATGAAGATCAACGGCGTGCCAGCCAGCGAGCGGCGCGACCGCGCCGACCACTACATCAGGCTGGTCGGGCTGACGAAGTTCGCCGACGCCTATCCGACCCAGCTTTCCGGCGGCATGCGCCAGCGTGTGGCGATCGCCCGCACGCTCGCCAACGGTCCCGAGCTCCTGCTCATGGACGAGCCTTTCGGCGCGCTCGACGCCGAGACCCGCTGGCACATGCAGGAACTGCTCGTCGAGATCGCCGAGAGCACCAGGACCACCATCGTGATGGTGACCCACGATATCGAGGAAGCGATCTTCCTCGCCGACAAGATCGTCTTCATGTCGCGCCATCCCGGCCGCGTGAAATGCGAGATCGTCCCCGAATTCAAGAACGGGAAGCGGATCACCGAAAAGGAAAAGGTCATCGATCTCGATGGCTACAGCGAGATCGAACGCCAGATCATGCGCCTGATGCGCGAAGAAGGCGCCAAGGACTAAGCGAAGGAGTACCCATGACCTCGTCGGTGATGATGTCGGAAATGACATGGCCGGAATACGCAGCCGCGCTGGAAAGTAATCCCGTCGTGTTCCTGCCGACCGGTGCGCTCGAACAGCACGGCCCCCATCTGCCGATGTCGGTCGACTACCTGCTGCCCTCGGCGATCGCCCGCGAAGTCGCGACCGAGGTCGGCGGCGTCGTAGCCGCTCCGGTGACCTACGGCTACAAGTCAATGACGCGTTCGGCCGGCGGCCCGTTCTTTCCGGGCTCAACCGGCCTTGACGGCGCTACGCTGTCCGCCGTGGTGCGCGACGTCATCCGCGAACTGGTACGCCATGGCGCGCGCCGCATCTGCGTTCTCGACGGCAATTACGAGAACCTCTGGTTCCTCAACGAGGGCATCGACCTTGCCATGCGCGAAATCGCCGACAAGGGCGTCCGCGTGATGTGCCTGCAGCACTGGGAATTCCTCACCGAGGAAACCCTTGCCGCGGTCTTCCCCGACGGCTACCCCGGTATCGAACTGGAACACGCTGCCGTGCTCGAAACCTCGCTGATGATGAATTTCCACCCCGAGCTGGTCAGGTTCGACAAGGTGCCCGACAACGAAGCGGCAGACGCGCCGTGCTATGATGTCTGGCCGCCGCGCCGCGAATGGGTGGCGCCGGAAGGCTCGCTGATCTCCGCCAGGGGCGCGAGCCCGGAAAAGGGCGCCATCATCGCCGCCCAGTACCGTCGCGACATCACGGCGGCGGTGAAGCGCGAATTCTACGAACTGGGCTGAGGCGACAATGCGCGCGGCATTCGACTTTTCCGGAAAGACCGTGCTGGTGACGGGCGCGAGCCGCGGCATCGGCTACGGCATCGCCGAGGCTTTCGCCGCGTCCTGCGCCGATCTGGCGATCCTCGCCGAAAACGACCTCGTCCACGAGGCCGCGCAAAAACTGTCGGACATGGCGAAGCGCCCGGTTCGCGCCATTGCCTGCGATATCACCGACCGCAAATCCGTCGCCGACGCGCTTTCCGGTTTCGACCGCATCGACGTCCTGGTCAACAATGCCGGGCTCGAACGCCCGACACCGCTACAGGATGCCGATCCGGCGATCGACGACACCTTCGCCCGCGTCATGGCGGTGAATGTCACCGGCACCCACAACGTCACCCGTGCGGCGATAGCGAAGATCCCCGATGGCGGCCGGATCGTTATCACCTCGTCGATCTGGGGCAAGACGGCGGTGCCGGACTTCTCCGCCTATATCGCCTCCAAGCACGCCCTGATCGGAATGACGCGCACATGGGCAAAGGAACTCGGCCCCCGCGCAATCACTGTCAACGCGGTCTGCCCCGGCTGGGTCAAGACCGAAGCCGCGATGCGCTCGCTGAATTCCATGGCCGTAAAAACCGGCGCCAAACCGGACGTCCTGCTCGACGAGATCGTCGCCGCGCAGGCGATCGGCGGTTTGATGCAGCCGGCCGATGTCGCCGGCCTCTATCTCTTCCTCGCCTCCGACGCCGCCGCCAACATCACCGGCCAGGCGATCAATGTGGATCGCGGCGAGGTTCTGGCATGAGCGGATCGCTTGCCGGGCGCACGGCTCTGGTCACCGGCGGATCGCGCGGCATCGGCCGTGCCATCGCGCTGGCCTTCGCGCGCGAAGGCGCCGATGTCGCCATCTGCCACAACGGCGATCCGCGCGCCGGCGACACGCTTTCCGAACTCAGGCAAACAGGCGCCAAGGCGCTTGCCCTCGAGGCGGACGTGTCGACAGAGACGGACGTTGTCGCCCTGTTCGCGAAGATCGCCAAAAATCTCGGCACGCTCGACATCGCCGTCGCCAATGCCGGCATCCTTCGCGAGGCGCCGCTGCTGGAGACGAGCGCGGCGGATTTCGATGCGGTCATTTCCGTCAATCTTCGTGGCGCGTTCCTGACGGCGCGCGAGGCCGCGCGGATGATGCTCGCGCGGCCCGTCACTGCGCCGGCCGGCCGGATCATCACCATTTCGTCCGATCTCGCTTTTCTCGGCCGCGAGGAGATGAGCGCCTATTGCGCCTCCAAGGGCGGCATCGTTTCGCTGACCCGGTCGCTGGCGCGCGAACTCGCGCCGAAGATCTTGGTCAACGCGATCGCCCCCGGCCCGGTCGAAACCGACATGACCAGCCCGCAATCGATGAGCCCGGAGGCGCTCGCCAAGGATCTCGCGACCCCGCTGGCGCGTTTCGCCGAACCAAGCGAGATCGCGGCGCTGGCGGTATTCCTTGCCGGTGACGGCGCGAGTTTCGTGACCGGCCAGTGCTACGGCGCCAATGGCGGCAGCGCGATGTATTGATTTCCAGATTTGTCCGGAGACTGACGATGAGCGACACTTTCTTCCAGCCCGTTTCGGGCTTCGACCTGCCCCGCTACGCCGGGGTGCCGACTTTCATGCGCCTGCCCCATGTCGGCCCCGACGATCCGAGGATCGCCGACGTGCAGATCGGCATCATCGGCGCGCCCTGGGACAGCGGCACGACCAACCGCCCCGGCCCGCGTCACGGCCCGCGCCAGTTGCGCGATCTCTCGACCATGATCCGCGCCGAAAACGGCGCCACCGGCGTGCGGCCGTTCGAGCTCGTCAATTGCGCCGATATCGGCGACGTCGCGCCCAACCCGGCCGACGTCCAGGACAGCCTCGACCGCTTCACCCGCTTCTACAAGCGCGTCAGGGAAGCCGGCATCGTCCCGCTGACGGCGGGCGGCGACCATCTCTGTTCCCTGCCGATCCTGCGCGGCCTCGCCTCCGACAAGCCGGTCGGCATGATCCATTTCGACAGCCACACCGACCTGTTCCATTCTTATTTCAATGGCTCGATGTACACCCACGGCACGCCGTTCCGCCGCGCCGTCGAGGAGGGTCTGCTCGAACCGAAGCGCGTGGTGCAGATCGGCATCCGCGGCACCACCTATGACCGCGAGGATCGAGACTTCGCCGATTCCGTCGGCATTCGCGTCATCCCCATCGAGGAGTTCTTCAAGCGCGGCATCGAGGACGTGATGGCCGAGGCGCGCGAGATCGTCGGTACCGACCCGACATATGTCTCCTACGACATCGATTTCGTCGATCCGGCCTTTGCACCCGGAACCGGAACGCCGGAGATCGGCGGGCCGAACTCCTATCAGGCGATCCAGGTCGTGCGCGAACTCGAAGGCGTCAACATCATCGGCGCCGATCTCGTCGAGGTCTCGCCACCCTTCGACAATGCCGGCGGCACGGCATGGCTCGGCGCGTCGCTGATGTTCGAGATGCTCTGCGTCATGGCGCGGGCCGTCGCCGGGAAAAAGGCTTGATCCAGCAAATCGGACAGCACCAAAAGACGCACCGAATCATATTGCGGAAAGAACTGATCAGCGGGAAATATCAGGGATCTTGATTCAGGAATGGCGCCGATCAGCCACGTTTCCCCAGCGTGAATTTGGAACCAGGTGTTGCGCGTTTCCTACAGTATTGCTCGGACAATTGTGATTATTTACCTACAACTTATCGGCGAACTCAGAATTGGGAACAACAATGCTGCGACTTCTCATGACTTCCGCGGCTGCGATCACCTTGATTGCGACCGGAGCAAATGCTGCTGATCTGATGTCGGCGGCCGACCCCGTGATGGAGCCTGCGGCTCCCATGGCGGTCTACGATTGGTCCGGGATTTATGCCGGTGTGCAGGGCGGTTACGGCTCTGCCAACGGCTACCACGTGGATACTCTCGGTACTCGTAGCGACGGCTTTGATATCGAGGGAGGGCTGATCGGCGGCACGCTGGGTTACAATTGGCAACGTAACCAGATGGTTTTTGGCGTCGAGGGCGATATCGCCAAGGCCGATATCGACGGTAGCACGGTCGCGGGTTGCCCCTCGGTTTGCTACACCGATATCGACGCATTCGCGACGGCCCGGGCCCGCATTGGCTATGCCTACGGCAAGTTCCTTCCCTATGTGACCGGCGGTGCCGCATTCGCCCAAGTGAAGGCCGGACAGGTCGCAGGTGGATTTAGTTCCGATGAATGGGTTTCGGGCTGGACGGCCGGTGGTGGCGTCGAGGTCGGTGTAAACAATCATCTCTCGCTTAAAGCCGAGGCGCTTTACGTTGATTTGAATGACTCCAGTTATACCGTGGCTATCCCGGTTGCAGCGCCGATCACCGACTTTGTCGTGGTGCGTGGCGGGCTGAACTGGCATTTCTGACCGAGGAACTATCCGCACCGCTTTTTTCTGATACGAGCGGTGCGGATTGGAATCTTGCCGATATTTTTGACCGCGAAAACAGCCTGAGCCGTAAGGGTCAGGCGGGCACGAGTTCACCCGTCGAAGCCGCATTGAGGACGGCCTCGGCGAAATCCGCCGGCGCCGCCGTCAGCAACCCGACATTGGCGTTTGTGAAAAAATCCTCTGTCGCCTGCGCCACGTCGGCCACGGCGACACCACGCAGCGCAGCCTCCAGATTGTAGATCGTCTTCGGCGGCGTGACGAAGAAATCGCCGGTGATCAGCACCTCGCGGATGCGGTCCTGGTTCGCGCCTTCGAGGCGCAGATAGGCGGTGATCGTGCCGCCCTGCCCGGTATGGCTGCCGGTCAGCACGCCCGGCGAATTCTTCTGGTCGTCGATCTCGTAGACGAACTCGTCCTGGCCGATCTCGCTGTCGAAGAGCGACCGCGCCGCCGCTTCCTCGGCCGGCGTGATCGCGCCCCATTCGGGCGAAATGCCGAGTTTCTCCGCAAACCCCTCCAGCATCGCCTGCTGCACCTCGCCGACCGGCGGCGGAGCCCCGTCGAACAGTTCCTTCAGCGTGACGACGCGCTGCGCGCCGCTCGACTGGCCGCGCTTGGCCAGCTTGGCGGCCGGGATGTTGAGCAGCGAGGCCATCTTGGCGCCATCCATCTCCACCAGCGTCGTGCCCTGGTAGAAGATCGTGTCGCCGTCGAAGAACCCTCCGGTGCCGCCGATCTTGCGTCCGTCGACCTCGAGGTCGTTGCGCGGCCGGTAGCGGACGTCGACGCCGAGCTTCGACAGGCCCGCGGCGGCCGCCTCGCAGATTTCGCGCGCCAGGTCGCCGAGGCTGGTGATACCGAGCGTGTTCTTGTGGAAGATCAGCTCCCAGCCGAACTGGCCCTCGTCGAGATAGAGCGCGCCGCCTCCGGTGATCCGCCGGCCGATGCCGACGCCGGCCGCCCGGCAGGCATTGAGATTGAGTTCGTGCGAGATCGCCTGGTGCCGGCCGACCAGCACCGAGGGCGGGAATTGCAGGAACCGTACCGTGTCGGGGATCTGGCCCGCCTTGTGTGTCTCGATCAGCGCCTGGTCGAACGCGATCTGCGCGCGGCAATGGCGCACGCCGGTGTCGATCACCCGGAATGTCTTGGTCATGCTGTCCTCCCTCGGCCGCGGCGCAGCGTCCGCGTGTCAGTCGTCGAACTCTTCGCCCGGCTCGTAGCTTTCGCCCGGCCGGTCCATCTGCAACTGGCTCCGCACCTTGCGGATGTCGACGTCCTCAAGCGGGAACGGATAGCTCGCGATATTGCTCGGCGGGCTGTCGCCATAGGGCCGGTCGCAGGCCGAGATGTCGTCGGCGAACTTGCCCGGGCAGCCCGAGGTACGGAACGCGATACCGGCATCGACGATTCCGTCGAGTTCCGACTTCGGCAGGCCGAAATCGGCGATCCGGCCTTCCTCGTCGAATGTCATGTGCTCGATGCGCACACCGCAATAATCGACGAGGTAACGTGCCAGTTGGACGCGGCGCCACTGGTCGCGCGGCGTCGCCGGCAGGTGATCCATCAGCGACCCCTTCTCCGGGAAGAAGCAGAACATGTGGCTGTGGCCGCCGAGATCGACCAGTTCCTGCACCACCTTCATCACGTCGTGCTCGGTCTCGCCCATGCCGACGATGATATGCGCGCCGAACTTCTTCGGCCCGAAAATGTCGCGCGCCTCGAGCATGATTTCCCAGTATTTCTTCCAGGTATGCGGCGACTGCACACCCTTGCCACGGGTCCGGTCGAACAGTTCCGGTGTGGCGGCGTCGAGCGCCACCGTGAAGATGTCCGAGCCCATGTCGCGCAGCGTCTGGACGTCGTTGCGCGTCATCGTCGTCGGGTTCGACAGGATCGAGATCGGAATCGCGTCGGGGTCGATCCGGTCGACCCATTTCTTCAGCACCGTCACCGTGTCCTCGTCCGAATTCGGATGGGTGATCATCGAGATGCACATGCGGTGGAAGGGCGAGCCCTCGACATCGGCGGCGACGCGATCGACGATCTCGTCCATCGACACCGCCGGCCAGTCGACCCGGATGAAGTTGCGGTCGGCATAATTGCGTTCGGCCTCGCGATGACGGGCCAAGCCGCAATAGGCGCAGTTGGCGCGGCAGCCTTCCGGATAGGTCAAGAGCAGGTTCAGGCAGCGCGTGCAGGCGCAGCGGTGCATCTGGCCCTCGACCAGCCCCAGCGTGATCGCGGCGGCGGTCGACATCTGCACATACTCGGGCGAGCGCATATGCGGCGTCATCACCCGGTAATCGGGGCGATAGAGCCCTTCCGGCGTCAGGTTGGCTTCCTTCACCGGTTTGCCGTTCTTCATCTCGACGGGCACGCGGCCCGGCGCGCGCGGCTCCATCAGCGCAAAAGGATTGAAATCCGAGCCGCCGGCACCCTTGGCGCCCGGCATCGCGTTTTCCGGCTTAAGACAGGTCATATCGCTTGCGTGGCCTCCAGGGTTTGTCCGGTCTGCGACAGGGGTATGCCCGCCGCGTCCTTCTTCCAGTATTGCGGGAAGGCGATCCATGACTTGCGCATGTCGCCCTTGTCCGGCAGGCCGCCCTGCCGGTAGGTGTCGAGGATCTCGCGGCGGCGGCTGAGCGCCAGCGCCAGCGACGGCCCGAAAATGTCGTCCAGTTCCTCGGCGTAGTCGCCGGGCGCGTCCGCATCGCCGGCAACGAAACCGGCGGCGGCCACCCCGGCGCTTTTACCGGACATGACGGCAGAGGGGATGCCCGCGCCGGTGACCGGATTGGTCAGCCCCGCCGCATCGCCTGCCAGAAGAACTGCCGTTTCGCCGAGCATGCCCGCCGGCCCGACAAGACCGCCGACGGGAATCAACCCGCCCGTATGGCGAATAATCGTCTCGCCGACGCGGCCTTCGGCGACCAGTTGCGCATGCAGCGCATCGAGCAACGGCTTCAGCCGCGCCTTGTGTTCAGCCGTAACCCCGAGGCCGAGATTGCAGACATCTCCGCGCGGGAACAGCCAGGCATAGCCGCCGACGATCTCGGCATTGAGGAAAATGTCCGTCGCGGCGTGCGGATCGGTGAGGTCGAGCGTGATCTGCCGCGTTTCGACCAGCTCCGTGTTCACCGCGCCGATCGCCTCGCCGACGCGCGAGCGCGGGCCATCGGCGCCGATGACGAGCTTCGCCTTGACCGTCTCGCCGTCGCCGATCGTCGCCATTCCGTTGGCATCGAGGCCGCGCAACGACGTGGCGAAGCGGCATTGCGCACCGGCCTTTTGTGCCTGTGCGATCAGATATTGGTCGAAACGGGCGCGATCGACCATGTAGCCGCGGAAATCCGGCGTCACGACGGCCTCTTCGCCGCCGATGAAGGTCTGCATTTCACTGATCGCCTGGACGCGGCTGTCGCCCATCTCGGGAAGCTGCATGCCGATCATCATCGGCACGAATTCCGCGCATTGCACAGGCAGGCCGGGTTCGGCATTGCGTTCGATGGCGAGGACGCTCAGGCCCTTCTCCGCCGCTGCGGCGGCCGCCGATGCGCCCGCCGGGCCGAGCCCGACGACAAGCACATCGACATCGAAACCTGCGTCACTGGTCATGCGCGCCTCACGCCGCGCACGGAGAGACGGCGCGGCTCCCGCCAATCTTGGCGCCGATCTTGATCGAGCAGCAAGCGTGCTCCTGGTTGAATTCGCGACCGATCGCCCGCGAAACCGCGACCGCGCCTTCCGCCGGAAAGGCGATGCCGTCGAGGCCGGCCATGACCGCATAGGCGTCGGTGACGCGCTTGTGCATGCCCGGAGGCCGCGCGCAGCCGAGCAGCACCTGCTTGTCGGCGAGACGCTGGCGCGCTTCCAGGAAGATGCGGCCGACATCGCCGGTACTCGGCGTCTTGAAGGTGCCGGGCTTGGCGTAAAACGGCATGATGACGACCAGCACCAGCGCGTTGACATTGTGCCGCGCGACCATGTCGAGCGCGTTCGCTTCGCCGAGAATCTCGCCGTAATGCAGCCCGACCACGATATGCGGCGAGATCTCCATGTTCGTCGCGGACAATGCGGCCAGCGTCTTTTCGAAATCCTCCACCGGCCGGTCGAGGTGGTAAACCTGCTCGATCGTCTCCTGCGCGCCGATGACGTCCATCATCGCCGTGTCGACACCGGCCGATTCCATGCGCTTCGCGCCGACCTCGTCGGTCAGTGCGGTGTGGATCGCAACCTTCAGATGCGGAAAATCGCGCTTCAGCCCCTCGATGACGGGATAGAAGCGTTCGTAGTTGATCTCGTTCTTGCGGTTGGAGCCGCCCGACAGCAGGAAACCCTGCAGGTCCTGCAACTGGATCAGGGCGCGCACCTTGCGGTCGAGCATGTCCGGCTTGGTCGCCGGGATCATCGGCTCGAGGATCTTCGCCTGGCAATGGTCGCAGTCGAGCGCGCAGGCGCCGGCAGTGATCGAGAAGGCGGGAAACGAGTTCTTGCCGCAGCCCTTGATCTCGGAATTGTCGTATTCCTTGAAGGTCGGGGTCGAAAACCGGATCGGACCCGGCGCGCGTTCCGCGACGGCGCGCTCCATTTCGGCGACGAGGCCGGCGTCGAATTCGGCATCCTCCAGGTCTTCGATCGTCTGGATACGGTCAAGCCAACCGCTCATCACAACGCCTCCCACGTCATATTCCGAAAAAGTAATATAACGTCCATTCCCCAATGGCCGCAACACGCTTTATATCGGCCCGGCACAATATACCGAACAGAAGACTAGGGCGCCAATACGGCCTTGGCGATCTCGCCGAATTCCGGGCGCACCGGACCGTCATTGCGCGGATCGACGAGCGTCGTCGTCCACCAGGGCTGCATGTCGTCCTCGTCATCGACCAGATCGCATTCGAGGCTTTCCAGATAGGCGACAGATTCCGCTGGCAGTTTTTCCGGCATCTCCTTGCCGGCGATGCGGCCCCAGAGCCCCGTCCAGCAGCGCGCCACGGTCCACGGATTGTAGCCGCCGCCGCCGAGAATGACGGAGGCCGGCACGGTTTCCGTCAGCGCCATCACCGCATCCCAAAGACAGGAATTCGACAGTTCCAGCGACGACAGCGGATCGCCCATAAGCGCGTCCGCCCCGCAAGTGACCACCAGCGCCCGCGGCTCGAACCTTTTTGCGAGCGGCAGCACAGCCTCGCGCATGAGAAAATTCAGTTCGCTGTCATTCATCTTTTTCGGCACCGGCAGGTTGCACGCATTGCCGCCGGCGCGGTCGTCGAGCGTGCCGGTGTATGGCCAGCGCTTCTCCTCGTGAACGGAGATCAGGAACACCCGCTTGTCATCGGCGAAAGCCGTCTCGACGCCATCGCCGTGATGGGCGTCGAGATCGACATAGAGCACACGCTCCAGGCCCTGTTCGAGAAAGGTCAGGACCGAGAAGACCGGATCGTTGAAAAAGCAGAACCCCGAGGCATGGTCCTTGAAGCCATGATGCGTGCCGCCCGACGGGTGATAGACGATACGGCCTTCAGCGGCGCGGCGCGCGGCGTGGATCGAACCGCCGACCGAGGTCGCCGCGCGGTTGAAGAGCCCCTTGAAGATCGGGTTCTCCAGCGTGCCGAGCGCGTATGTCTCGCGTTCCTCCGGCGTCGCGCCGCCGCGCGCCTCCGCAGCCTGCAGGGCGGCGACGTAATCGCGTGTGTGAAATTTCAGCAGGTCCTCCAGCGTCGCCACCGGGCTTTGCACATAGGCATCCGGCCCCGACTTCGCGAGCCAGCCGAGTTGCTCGCACAAGGTCAGCACGGAGCCGATACGCTGGATGGCGAGCGGATGGTTCCCGGAATATCCGGTCTGCCGGTAGATCTCGCTGGAAATGAATTCGGGTCGCAACAAAACGTCCTTCCGATGGCAGCGGTTGTCAGTCCAGATCGAAGCGGTGCTTCGGAATGTGGCGGAACGGCAGGGCGCTGACATCGGCCATTGCCGGTCCCGGCGTCTCGGCCTGGATAACGGCATCGAACGCCGGGCCGAGCGCCGCCATGAAATGGTTCTTGGCCTTGGCGAGGAGCAGCGGGACGCGGGTCAGGTCTATCCCGTGCAGCGCGAAATAGTTCAGGTCGTTGGGCGACTGGCAAAGCGACGTGACGATGATGCGCAGCGGACCGGTTTCGAGGACCGCCGTCGCACCGAGCGTTACCGGCCGGCCGCGCTCCATCGGCCCCGCATTGACGAAACGTCCGTCGGTCACCCGGGCCACGACGGCGTCGACCGGTACCGGCGCTCCGAAACCGCCGCCGTGACGGCCACCGAGCATCGCCCGGATACGGGAGCCGGTTCCCGCATCCGCGGCCTTCCTGACCATGGCCGGATCGTGAAAGAAGGCGAAGACCGTTCCCTCGGGCAGGTCGCAGGCGAGCGCGGCCGAAAGAAGCCCGGGCGTGTCGCCCGCACCGCCGGAAAGCGGGTTGTCCGACGGTTCGAGGATCGCGACCCGGCGGCCGTCCGCCCAGGGCCGCGCGGCGAGCACCTTCGCCGCGTCCGGCAGGTCCGGTCGGAACCGGCCGCGCCGTGCGAACATCGCGTCGCAAACCGTTTCCGCCACGCGCTCGCCTTCCGGCTGATCGAGACAGGTAACCAGAACGCCGGCATCCGCCGCCGGTGTGTCGGCATAGGCGAAACTGGCGAAGGGATAGGCGCAACAAACGCCTTCCCCGGTTGCCGCGGCGATGTCCTGCGAAATCGCTTCGATCTCCGCCATCGGCGAACCCGGCGCCGTCGCCATCCGGAAACTGGGCAACACGCGATCGATCGTGCGGTGCACCACCTTGGGCCGCACGCCGCTCGCGATCATGTCCGCGAGAAGCTCCAGCGCCGCGACGGCGGTTTCGGCCATGTCCACATGCGGATAGCTGCGATAGACGGTCGCGCCGTTCAGCATCGCCGCCGTCGCACTGGTCGGGCAGGCATGCATGTCGAAGGAGGCGACGATCGGCAGGTCCGGAAATCGGTGCCGGAGTCCTGCGACAAGCCGCTCTTCCGGTGCCGGTTCCTTCGTGCCGAGCGAAGCGCCATGCAGCGACAAATAGATACCGTCGACGGCATCGAAGACCGTGTCCGTCGTGATCTCGGTGACGATCCGGTCGAGAATCGCCTGCTCCACGGGGCCGCCCGGCGTGGCCGATGCGCAGCGCGAGAAAACCAGTTCGGTATCGTGCTTTTCGTCCGCCCAGCCGATCGTGCCGCCGAGTTCGGTCGCCGACCCCTTAAACCCCGGCGCCACCTCGGCGCCGCGCAGCCAGGTCCTCTCCTCGAAAGCGGCAAGCCCGACGGGATTGGCCGCAAAGGAGTTGGCCTCATGCCAGAACTGCGCCACGCCGATTTTCATGGATACCCCGTGATGCTTCCGCTTCGAACGCAAGACACGACGGCGCGCATTATCGCAAGGACCGGCGGAAAGACCGCGCTACTGGACGCCGTAAAAGGACGAGACCGCGTGCCGCGCTTCCGCGAAGAACAGCCAGCGCTCCGCCAGCATACCGCCGAGGTGAACGAGAACGGCAATCACCAGCAGCGCTGCCAGCGGCCCGGTCACCAGCGCGAGAAGCACCAGCAGGGCGGGAAGAAGCGCGCCCGCGAGGACAGCCACCCGCCTCAACGCCCGCGCCCGGTTGCGCCCGACCTGGAACGCCATTTCGCGCATCAGATAGTTGGGCGACGTATGCGGCAATTCGAACGGCCGCACCGTGCCGATCCGGTCGAGACCGGTCGCCTGGCCGATCCCCGAGCCGGCGCTATCGAGCGTGGTCCGCGCCGCGCGCCGCCACCAGAGCGCCTTGACCGCCCATGCCACGACGAGGGCGACAAGAGCGTATTGAGCGGTTTGACGTGCGCCCGCCGCGCCGAAGACCGCGAGCAGTGCCGCCAGCAACAACAGGGAACCAGCAGCGGCGAAACACAGGAAGGCCGCCGATGTCAGCCATGTCGCCCAGTGCGGAACCGTGCGCAATTGCGCATAGATCATCGAGGTCGAATAGACGGTCACCAGCGCCAGCACGGCGGCGGCGATGCCGAGCCCGGCAACGCGCATGTCCATGAACAGGAATGCCAGCGAATAAAGCCCGAAGACGCCGAGCGTCAGGACCGACAGCACGCCTTCGCGCGACAACCAGGACGATCGCCACTGCGAGAAGGAGAATATCGCCCGTGACGGGCTTTTCAGATGCAGCACCGACGACAACAACCCGATGACAGTGAACGCGAATGCCAGCACGACCGCTGTCCAGCGGAAGGCCAGGTCATGCGCGCCGAGGCCGATGCCGAGCAGCGTCATCAGGCCGAAGCCGATGCCGGAAAGTGTGGTGAAAACGATGACGGAGAGAGCTGGATGCATCAGTCAATCACCGCCAATGCGCGATCGAGCCAGCCGAGCAATCCACCCGGCTGCGGCGTCGCTGTTGCTGGTTTGCCGCAGCCGCCGGCCGTTTGCGTGGCGTCGGTCTTGGGGCGCGGCGGAAGGTATTTGTTGACCGGGCGCGTCTTCTGGTCCGGCATCAGGTCGAAACCGCCGCGCTCGGCAGTCATCCGCGAAACCGCGCTGTCCGGATCGGCGAAATCGCCGAAATGGCGCGCATTGGCGGGGCAAGTGCGTACACAGGAAGGCACCCGGTCCTCCTCCGGAATGTTGTCGTTGTAGATGCGGTCGACACACAGCGTGCACTTCTTCATCACGCCCGCGTCCATGTCCATTTCGCGCGCACCGTAGGGGCAGGCCCAGGCGCACAAGCCGCAGCCCATGCAGCGGTCCTCGTTGACCAGCACGATGCCGTCCTCGGCGCGCTTGTAGCTTGCGCCGGTGGGGCACACGGTCACGCAGGGCGCGTCCTCGCAATGCAGGCAGGAGCGCGGAAAATGGATGATCTGCGCCGGGCCTTCCTTCGGTTTGACCTCGTAAGAGTGGACACGGTTGAGCCAGGTTCCGGACGGCTCGGCGCCATAGGCGTCCTGGTCCGACAGCGGCGCGCCATAGGCGCCGGTGTTCCACTCCTTGCACGCGACCGCGCAGGCATGGCAGCCGACGCAGATGTCGAGATCGATGACAAGACCGAGTTTCTTGGCTGTCGATTGGGGCAGCGTCGTCATTTCCAGGCCTTTCCGAACGCCACGGTGGCAGGGCCGGTCCCGACCGGCGATTTCTGCGATCCGGTATCCGGCGAGAGGCTTTCCTCGCCGTCGGCCGCCTTTTCGATGCGCACCCGCAGGTCGAACCATGCGGCCTGGCCGGTCACCGGGTCGGAGTTCGTCCAGCGCATGCCATCGCCCTTCGGCGGCAGCAATTCGTGGATCAGATGGTTGAGCAGGAAGCCGCGCTCCGTTTCCGGCGCGCCCTCGCCGAGCGCCCAGGCGCCCTTGCGCTTGCCGATGGCGTTCCATGTCCACAAGGTCTTCTCGTTGGAGGCGGCGGTGACATGCACCGGCACGCGGATGCGCCCGTGATGCGAGGTCACCCAGGCCCAGTCGCCATTCTTCAGACCGACCTCGTTCGCGATCTTCTCCGGAACGTAGAGCGGGTTCTCGCCGTGGATCTGCCGCAGCCAGGCGTTCTGCGATCCCCAGGAATGATACATCGCGGCCGGCCGCTGGGTCAGCGCGTGATAGGGGAACTCGCTCGTGTCGATCAGTTCGCCCTCGTAGGGCGGATACCAGGCCGGAAGCGGGTCGAAGGCCCGGCTGATACGGTCGCGCATATTGTCGGGCGGTTGCCTGTCGCCATGCCCCTCGGCGGCAAGCTGGAATTTGCGCAGCGGTTCCGAATAGACGCTGAACACGTAGGGTTGAGGCTTGTCGTACAGGCCCACCGACACCGCCCAGTCCTGATAGGCCTTGTTCCAGGGCTTGAAGAACTGGGCTTCCTCGGGAATGTGGGCGGTAAAGAAGCCGCCGTTCTCGATATATTTGTTGAGCTGGTCCGGATTGGGCGCGCCGCGCCCCGCCTCCTCGCCATTGCCGCGCCAGCCGGCCAGCGGGCCGACACCGGGCCGCCTTTCGTGCCGGACGATGTAGTCGGCATAGTCCTTGTAACGCGGCATGCCGTCTTCCTCGACGAAGCCCGGCAGGCCGAGCCGCGCGCCGAGATCGAGCAGGGCGGTCTGGAAGCCGCGCACGTCGCGATCGGGCTCGACCACCGGCCAGCGGATGGCATCGGCGGCCGCGTCGGGCTCGGAGATCGGCCGGTCGAGCAGCGAGATGCAATCGTGGCGTTCGAGATAGGTCGTGTCCGGCAGGATCAGGTCGGCGAAGGCCACCATCTCCGACGAATAGGCGTCCGAATAGATGATCTTGGGGATCACATAGTCGCCGTTCTCGTCGGTACGGGTCAGCATCTCCATCGTGCCGGCCGTGTTCATCGACGAGTTCCAGGCCATGTTGGCCATGTAGAGGAACAGGACGTCGATGCCGTAGGGGTCCTTCTCCGCCGCGTTGGCGATGACCATATGCATCAGCCCGTGCGCCGACATCGGCGCTTCCCAGGAAAACGCCTTGTCGATCCGCCGCGGGCTGCCGTCCTCGTTGATCTGCAGATCGTCCGGGCTCAGCGGATAGCCGAGATGCGGTCCGTCGAGCGGGGTGTTCGGCTTGTAGCCGGTATGCGGCTTGGGGTGTCCCTCGACCGGCTTGGGATAGGGCGGCTTGAAGCGGAAGCCGCCGGGCGTTTCCACCGAACCGAGCAGGATCTGCAACAGGTGCAGCGCGCGCGCGGTCTGGAAACCGTTGGAATGGGCCGAGATGCCGCGCATGGCGTGGAAGCTGACCGGACGGCCGATCATCTTGTCGTGCTTGCGGCCGCGCCAGTCGGTCCAGGGCCGGTCGAGAACGATCTCTTCCTCGAAAGCGGCATGCGCCAGTTCGCCGGCCAGCCGCTCGATGGTTCCGGGGGCGATCCCGCACTGCTCGGCGACCGCCGCCGGCGCATAGGATCCGTCGAGATATTTCTCGGCCATGATCTCGAAGGCGGGCCGCGCCTTGCGTCCGTCGGAAAGCGTCGCCTCGCCCTTGAGGTCGGGTTTGGCGTCATTGTCTTCCGCCGAGGCGGGCTTGCCGGTGCGCCGGTCGATGACCAGCGGATTGCCGTCCTTGTCACGCGCGAAAAGACCGTGGTCCGGCGCGCCGGGATCCTCGATCACCAGCCACGGAGCGTTGGTGTAGCGCACCAGATAGGAGACATCGACGCTGCCGTTGCGCAGCAATTCGTGGATCAGGGCGAGAATGAACAGCCCGTCGGTACCGGGCGTAATGCCCACCCACTCGTCGGCGATGGCGTTGTAGCCGGTACGCACCGGATTGACCCCGACGATCTTGGCGCCGTTATTCTTGAGCTTCGACAATCCGATCTTGATCGGATTGGAATCGTGATCCTCGGCGACGCCGAAGATCATGAACATCTTCGTGCGGTCCCAGTCGGCGGTGCCGAACTCCCAGAACGCCCCGCCCATCGTGTAGATGCCGCCGGCCGCCATGTTGACCGAGCAGAAGCCGCCATGGGCGGCATAGTTGGGGGTGCCGAAGGCCTGAGCCCACCACGAGGTAAAGGATTGCGACTGGTCGCGGCCGGTGAAGAAGGCGAGTTTTTTTGGGTCGGTCTCGCGGATCGGCTTGAGCCAGTCCGTGGCGAGCGTCAGCGCCTCGTCCCAGGAGATCTCCTCGAACTCGCCGGATCCACGCGGGCCCTTGCGCTTCAGCGGCTTGCGCAGGCGGGCCGGCGAATAATGCTGCATGATCCCCGAGGATCCCTTGGCGCACAGAACGCCCCGGTTGGTCGGGTGATCGCGGTTGCCCTCGATGTAGCTGACGATCCTGCGCCCGTCCGGCCCGTTTCTCAGATGCACATTGATACCGCAGCGGCATGCGCACATGTAGCAGGTCGTCTGGCGGATCTCGTCGGACACAAGCGGCGAGAGATCGAGATCAGGTTGCGCGTTCATGCGGTTCGGCAAGCCTCCCTGGCACTCCGCGACCGCCGCCCCCTCCGGTTTGCGGTCACGAAATTAATATACCGAATATGGCATACGTCGAAAACGCACGATAGGTCAATTTCGCCCCCGTATGTTTTCCGAAAATTCCGGCCGGCTCGGGCGCTGTTACGTCGGAATAATCGGCTGGATGGAGGGTGCGGGAGGCGCGCGGCCTCGCAAAATAAAGGACACGCCGCGTTTCCACGGCGTGTCCGGTTCATGTCAGGAGGGAAAGCGTGCCTTCCCTTCTTTGTTTCGCTTAAAACGCGTTGCCGGCCTTGGCGCCGAGCTTCTTGAAGATCATCGCCGCGGGGCAGAACCCGGTGAACGCCGACTGCAGCAGGTTCAGCCCGATGAACACGGTGAACCACAGGAAGTACGGCGACACGTAGACAGTGAGCACGACAGAGAGCAGCGTCATGACGCCGGCGAATGCGAGTACCATTTTATCGAGAGACATTAGTCCGTTTCCATATGTTTTTTTGCATATATCGTACCGCATTGCGCCCGGTTCAAGAGCCCCTCGCGGCGTTACTCTCCAGCGTCGATCTTGACTTCCTTCAGCTTCTGGATGCCCATCACCTGCATGGCGAGACGCTCATAGGCGGGCTCGGATTTGCCCGACTTGATCTTGTGCAGGAAGTACTTCTCGAAGCCCACCTTGGCGAGGTGGACCCACTTGCCCGACGACGACCAGTTGACGTTGCGCGGCGGGATCTGCGGCTGCGCCACGAAGGCGATGCCCGAGTCGCCGAAATCGGCGAGACAGACGGCGTTCCACGTGCCGCGCGCATCCGGCTTCTCGTTGCGCACCATCCGGCCGATATTGTGCGCCGTCGCCGTCACCATGGATTCGATCATGAAGCCGGTCTTCGGCACGCCGACCGGAACCGGCGTCTTGCCGACGGGCGGGATGGCGACGCAAACGCCGACCGCGAAGATTTCGGGGTATTTCGGGTTGCTCTGGTGTTCGTCGACGATGATGAAGCCACGCGGATTGGTCAGTCCCTCGAGACCGAACACCGCCTCGACGCCCCGGAAGGCCGGCAGCATCATCGTGAAGACCTGCGGCAATTCGTGCTTCGCCTTGTCGGAACCGTCCTCGTTGACCTCCGTCACATGCATCATGCCTTCTTCGACCTTGTCGACCTTGGCATTGGTGATCCACTTGATGTGGTGGTCGCGCATCTCGCTCTCGAGAAGCCCCTTCGTGTCGCCGACGCCGTCGAGGCCGAGATGGCCGACATAGGGTTCGGAGGTGACAAACGTCATCGGCACGCGGTCGCGCACCTTGGCGTCGCGCAGCGCCTTGTCGAGGATGAAGGCGAACTCGTAGGCCGGTCCGTAGCAGGACGCCCCCTGAACGGCGCCGATGACGACCGGGCCGGGATTGGCCACCAGCTTGTCGAAAGCGCTCTTCGCCTGCACCGCGTGATCGACATGGCAGACCGACTGCGTATGCGCTTCCGGTCCGAGCCCCTCGATCTCGTCGAAGGCAAGTTCCGGCCCGGTGGCGATCACCAGATAGTCGTAATTGATCGACGTTCCGTCATTGAGCTCGATCCGCTTTTCGTCGGGATGCAATCTCTTGGCGCCCTGCGGATGCAGGTCGATCTTACGCCGCTTCATCACCGAGGTCAGGTCGACTTCGATCGCGTCCTTGTCGCGCCAGCCGACCGCGACCCAGGGATTGGACGGCACGAAGGAATAGCTGCTTCCGTTCGTGACCACGGAAACCTTGTGCTCTTTCGCGAGTTCCTCGCGGACCTCGTAAGCCATGATGGTGCCGCCAAGCCCGGCACCAAGAACGACGACATGCGCCATGACGCTCCTCCAAATTAGTCAAAAAGTTAATTTCTCATACCGCTTATGGCATATCTAGCGAAATCCACTCATTGATCGACATCAAACGCAAAAACCCGCCCGCCGGAGCTCCAGCGGACGGGCGTGACAGGCTTTGCGCCGCCAGATCGATTCTTGGTGTGTTAGCCGAAGGACCGTTCGATACGATCCAGCGTCTCCATGGCCGGCAAGACCTGGGCAACACTACCGTTCGGCTCGCGGCCTTCCCTGATCGCCGAGCAGAACTCCCGGTCGATCAGTTCGATGCCGTTGTTCGACACCGCCACGCCCGTCAGGTCGACCGGCTTGTCGTAGCCGTCGAAAAGGTCGTCATAGCGCGCCAGATAGGTACCGTTGTCGCAGATATAGCGGAAGAAGGTGCCGAACGGCCCTTCATTGTTGAAGGAGAGCGACAGGGTGCAGATCGCCCCCGACGGCGTCTTCATGCCGATCGCCATGTCCATGGCGATGTCCAGCTCCGGATGGATCGGACCCTGCAGGCCGAAAGCCTGCGAGCAGGTCTCGCCGGTCTGGTACTGGAACAGGTCCACGGTGTGGCAGGCATGGTGCCAGAGCAGGTGGTCGGTCCAGCTGCGCGGCTCGCCCTTGGCGTTCATGTTGGAGCGGCGGAAGAAGTAGGTCTGGACGTCCATCTGCTGGATCTTCAGTTCGCCCGCCACGATCTTGTTGTGGATCCACTGGTGCGACGGATTGAACCGGCGCACCTGCCCGGCCATCGCGATCAGGCCGGTCTCCTTTTGCTTGGCCACCACCGCCTGGCTGTCGGCGAGGCTGTCGGCCATCGGGATTTCCACCAGCACGTGCTTGCCCGCTTCCATGCACTGGATCGCCTGGCTCGCATGCATCTGTGTCGGGGTGGAAAGGATCACCGCATCGACGTCGTCGCGGGCGAGGCATTCTGCGAGGTCCGTGGCCGCATGGCCGATGCCGCGCTCGCCGGCCAATGCGTCGATCTTCGCCCTGGTCGGCCCCATCACCGAGGTGACTTCGACGTCCTCGATGTTGGACAGCGCGTCCAGGTGCTTCAAACCGAAAGCGCCATAGGCGCCGGCAACACATAGCTTCATGTCTGATCCTCCAGCTCACGATTACAGGCCGCGCGACCGGGCGAGGCCGCCGGTCCCGCTGGCCGAATTTCCCGCTTGCTTACCATCTCCTTGATTGGATTGGGTATTCAATCTCTTCGGCCGTCATTCATTTATTCAATAGCGGTGTTTGCCGCCCGCATCGACCCCGTCACCTCCCGCAGATAGCCGAGAAACTGCTGCTGCGTCTTGGTCGGACGCCAGTCGCGCCGGTAGGTCAGCCCGATCGCGCGGGCGCTGTCCGTCAGTTCGATCGGCAGCGGTACCAGGATTCCCTGCTCGTGTTCATGGCGGATCTGGCTCAGCGAGATGATCGTGATGTAGTCGCCGGTCATCAACAGGCCGCGCAAGAGTACAAGCGAACTGGAAACGACGCGTACCGGCGTCTCCGGCAGGTCCTGGATCTTCAGCGTGTTATACAAATAACTTCCCGCCGGGGTCGTCTTCGGCGGCGCGACCCACGGAAAGCGCAGAACATCGTCGATCGTCACCGATTGCCGGCCGGCAAGCGGGTGATTCCGGCCGGTTACAAGCGCCAGCGGATCGTCGAACAACCGCTCCTGGATGATGTCGTCCACAGGCGGCGGATCGCGCAATGCCCCGATCAGGAAATCGAGATCGCCCTGGCGCACGCCCTGCAGCAATTCGTCATAGCGCCCGTCGACCGCGCGGATCTGTACGCGCTCGGAATGGCGCACCATGAGATCGATCGCCGTCGGCAGGATGAAGGTGCGCACCAGCGGCAGCGCCCCGACGGCGATATGGGTTGAATCCTGGCCGAGAAAATCGTCGACCTCGTCGAAGCCCTGCTGCAGTTCGGACAACGCCAGCTTGGTGCGCTGCGCAAGGACATGCGCCGCCGGCGTCAGCGAGATGCCGTCATGCGCGCTTTCGAACAGTTTGATGCCCGACAACCGCTCCAGGTTGCGCGCCGCCCGGTGGATCGACGGTTGCGAGATGCCGAGATTGCGCGCCGCCATGGAGAAATTCTTCGCCTCCGATACCGCGATCAGTGCCCTGAGCTGCGCCGCCGTCAGCAGGCGGTCGAAATCGGCGAAGCCGCGCGCCTTCTGCCGCAGGCCGAGACGCGATGCCTCGCGCGCGCCGGCCTGCAGATGATCGAGCGCCCGTTCCACGCGCCCGAGGAACCGCGTCCCGACCTCCGTGGCGAACATGCCGTCCCGGCGCCGCTCGAACAACGGAACCCCGAGTTCCTCCTCCAGCTTCGCCACCGCCTGGGTGACGGCGGGTTGCGAAAGCGCTGCCCTTTCGGCCGCCATGCTGACGCTGTGGCAATGGGCGACTTCGCGAAACACCCGCAGGTGACGAATATTGGGAACGCTCAGCCTCATGGCGGCCAGAAATCTCCTTTGGAGCTTGCTATAGCAATATTTTATATCCGGCGAACTATTTGGAATGGGAAAATGCCAGCAATTGGCGCATTTTCTCGACCAATCCGCCGACAAGGCGCAATAATGAATTTGCGGCAGATCAATGCGCCGCAAGACAAAACGGACGAAACGGGACCCATGGACGCTGATTACCTGCCTTTCCACCCCAATCCCTCGAAACCGGCTTTCGTTCCGCCTGCCGGTGCCGTGGATGCGCATTGCCATGTCTTCGGCCCCGCCGACAAATTCCCCTATGCGCCGGAACGCAAATACACTCCTTGCGACGCGCCGAAGGAGAAGCTGTTCGAACTGCGCGATTATCTCGGCTTCGAACGCAACGTCATCGTCCAGGCGACCTGCCACGGCCGCGATAACCGCGCCCTCGTCGATGCCCTGATCGCCGCCGGCGGCAAGGCCCGCGGCGTCGCCTCGGTCGGCCCCGACATTTCCATGGACGAACTGAAGGCGATGAACGAGGCCGGCGTGCGCGGCGTGCGCTTCAATTTCGTCAAGCGCCTCGTCGACAACACCCCGAGGGAGGTCTTCCTCTCCATCGCCGAGAAGATCGCCACGCTCGGCTGGCATATCGTCGTCTATTTCGAGGCGCAGGATCTTGAAGGTCTGATTCCGTTCCTGAAACAGCTTCCGACGACCATCGTCGTCGATCACATGGGCCGGCCGGACGTCACCAAGGGCGTCGATCATCCCGATTTCCAGCGCTTCGTCGATCTTATGGCGGATGTCGACACGATCTGGACCAAGGTCACCTGCCCCGAGCGATTGACTGTCGACGGTCCGCCCTATGACGATGTCGTTCCCTTCGGGCGCAAACTCGTCGAGACGTTCCCCGACCGCGTAATCTGGGGCACCGACTGGCCTCACCCGAACATGAAGTCCCACATGCCCGACGACGGCAAGCTGGTCGATTTCATTCCGCGGATCGCACCGTCCGCCGCCGAACAGCAGGCGTTGCTCGTCGACAATCCAATGCGGCTATACTGGAGCTGAGCACACAGGACGCCCGTGGCGTCCGCCGGAAACCGCACGCAACGCATATTGGCTCGGATGCCCCGCACATCCGGGCATTTTTTGTGGTAAAATCCAGGTTTTCGGCGGCAGGCCCCGCATGGAGCGAGGGAAAGTACATATAAGTTTTGCGTAATGGGCATTCATTCTCATACCCTCGCCGGATCCACTTGATTTAGGTCAAACCCGCCTCTCGCGGCGCCTGCGTATACATAAATGAAATGCAGGAGGAACGGACCATGGACCAGCCAGGTTTTGACTATCACATCGACATTCCGGGTACGACGATCTTCGACGGCAAGCAGGCAATGAAAGGCTATGCGCTCAACAAGATGTGCTACTCGTTCAACAAGAAGGAAAACCGCGACGCCTTCGTGGCCGACGAAGAGGCTTATATGGAAAAATACGGCCTCAACGATCAGCAGAAAAAGGCGGTCCGCGACCGTGACATTCTCGGGCTGATCGACGCCGGCGGCAACATCTATTACCTCGCCAAGTTCGCTGGCATCTTCAAGCTGTCGGTGCAGGATGTCGGCGGCCTGCAAACCGGCCGCACCACCGAGGAATTCAAGGAATTCCTGAAAAGTCAGGCGTAAGGAGGACAGACCATGGCAAAGATTCTCGGTGGCATCACCACCTCCCACATTCCCGCGGTAGGCAACGCGATCCAGAAGGAACTCTACGACGATCCCTACTGGAAACCCTTCTTCGAAGGCTATCCGAAGGTTCATGCGTGGATCAAAGAGCACAAGCCCGACTACGTGATCAACATCTACAACGATCACGGCCTCGGCTTCTTCCTCGACCAGATGCCGACCTTCGCGATCGGCGCCGCGCACGAGTACAAGAACGAGGACGAAGGCTGGGGCCTGCCGTCGCTCGATCCGTTCCCCGGCGCACCGGAACTTTCTTGGCACATCATCGAGTCGATGGTCGCCGACGAGTTCGACATCACCTCTTGCCAGGAACTGGCTGTCGATCACGGCTTCGTCGTGCCGATGCAGCTCTTCTGGCCGGGCGCGCCGAACAATCCGGACATGCCGCGCGCCGTGCCGATTTCGGCCAACACGGTGCAGCATCCGATTCCGACGCTGCACCGCGCCCTGAACTTCGGTAAGGCGCTGGGCAAGGCCCTGCGTTCCTTCCCCGAGGATGCAAAGATCGTTGTTCTGGGCACCGGTGGCCTGTCGCACCAGCTCGACGGACAGCGGGCGGGCTTCATCAACAAGGAGTTCGACCAGTACTGCCTGGAAAACATTGTCCACAATCCCGAGGAACTGACCAAGATCACCCGCATGGAGCTGGTCGAGAAGGCCGGCGCACAGGGCACCGAATTCCTGATGTGGATGATGATGCGCGGCGCGCTCGGCGACGACGTCAACGAGATCACCCGCAACTACCACATCCCGATTTCCAACACCGCCGCCGGCACGCTGCTGCTGGAATGCGCCGCGTAATCGGCAAGCACTGGCCGACAAAAACGCCCGGGCATCTCGCCCGGGCGTTTTTCATGGATCTTGCGGCTGATGATCACCCGGCGACGGCAAGCGGGCGTCACTGCGGTCCGAGCGCCCGCACGGCTTCCTCGACAGAGCGGAAAACATGATCCGGCCCGAGTGACTCGATCAACCCTGTGCGTCTCGCCGCCCGTATCGCCCTAACCGATTCAAGCCGCGCCAGGGCGACCGTTATTCCGCTCCCGCGCAGCATCTCGATCCGCTCCCGCAACAGTTCGGCCCCGGTGAAATCGATGTCGACCACGCTGTTGCCTTCCAGAACCACAAGCTTGCAGGGGTCCGGCATCCCTTCGATCGCCCGGGTCAATTGCCCGAGAATGAACTTCGTGCTCAAGAAATTGAGCGGCGCCGCCAGCGAGAAAGCGAGCACGCCGGGCACACGCTCGCCGCGAGCGTCCGGCATGTCGGCCCACCAGATTGTCGTACCCTCGACACGGAACAACTCACGGCAGTTCGGACGGGCGATCGTGTAAAGGCTGTGCATCAGTGACAGGACGATTCCAAGCCCGACCCCGACCCCGATCGGCAGGAACACGACGAGAGCCGCGCTTCCGAATACCAGTCCGGCCTCGACGGGGCTTTGACGCCATATCCGGCGGATCGTCGCAACGCGGATGATCCGGATGGCGACGAACAGCAACACGCCGCTCAAGGCGGCTTGCGGGACATATGAAAAGGCGGTGCTGCCGAACGCGACCACCAGACCGCAAACGAGGATCGCCAGCAATCCGCTCAATTGGGTCAATCCCCCTGCCTCCGCGACGATTCCGGTCCGCGGAGGGCTGGAGTTGACGGGAAAGGCGCCGATTAGCCCGGCAAGGACATTACCGGCGCCAATCGCGGCAAAATCGCGCGATACGGTCTCGGGGTCCGCATCATGGCCGCCGAAGGCTTGAATCACGCTCGACGTCTGGATCATGCACAAAAGCGAGACGACAAGCGCCAGCGGCAACAGCGTGGCGAAGTCGGACAGGTTCGGAATCGCCAGCGAAAACGATGGCGGCGATATGGCGAGATCCTCGAGCGTATCGAGCCCGCTGGCCTTCAGCCCGAACCACCAGACTGCGACGCCGCTCGCCATGAGGCCAATGAGCGGTCCGGGAATCTGCCTGTCCGTCGCCTGCACCAGCAACGTTATGGCCAGCACACAGCCGGCGATGATCAGCGGGATCATCTGCGCTTCGCCGAGTTGCCCGGCAATGGCGGCCGCGGTTGCGGGAAGGGAGCCCGGAGAGATCTGCAGACCGAGAACCGTCGGAACCTGGCCCACGACGATGTGACAGGCGATGCCGGCAAGCAGCCCCGTCGTGACCGGGATGGAAAGGAGGTCGGCGACCCATCCGAGGTGAAATCTGTACGACGACATCAAGATAACGCCGACCAGCACCCCCAACACTGCTGCGAAGCTCGCATATTGCGCCGATCCGGCGACCGCTAGGGCAGACAGGGTGCCCGCGATGATGGGTGCGATAGTGGAGTCCGCGCCGACCGACATCAGACGGTGCCGGCCGAACGCCGCGAAGGCCAGCGTTCCGGCGGCGAAGGCCAACAGCCCGGCGACAGGCGGCAATCCCGCCAGCCGGGCCGTCGCGAATTGTTCAGGCAGGGCAATCGCCGCAAGCAAGAGGCCCGCTTTCGCATCGCTTGCGAGCCATAACGCCCGGTAGCCCGCAAGCGACGAGAAGAAGGGACCTATGCGGCGCGTATCGCCGGTCACTTGTCTTGCGTCCTCTCGCCGTCGGGCTGCTTCGCATTATCGCTGCAATGCCGTGTTGCCGGCATGATGGAAGTCGCGGCGGATCGCGTCAAGATCGACGCGGACCGCCAACGTCATGCCTTGATGATCATCTCCTCGGGTCCGTAGGGGAAATTGGTGATGTTCTCCGCCCCGTCCTCGGTGATGATGAAGATATCGTGCTCGCGATAGCCGCCCGCCCCGGGCGTTCCTTCCGGGATCATGATCATCGGCTCCATCGACACGACCATCCCCGGCTCCAGCACGGTGTCGACATCCTCGCGCAGTTCGACGCCCGCCTCGCGGCCGTAATAATGCGACAGCACGCCGAAGGAATGGCCGTAACCGAACGAGCGGTACTGCAACAGGTCCCATGAGCGATACATCTCGTTGAGCGCCAGCGCGATCTCCGAGCATTTCCGCCCCGGCGCGATCATCGCCGAGCCCGCTTTCATCACCGCGCAGTTCTTCTCCCACAGGTCGAGATGCGCGTCGGATGCTTCCTCGCAGAACAGGGTCCGCTCGATCGCGGTGTAGTAGCCGAAGATCATCGGGAAACAGTTCAGTGACAGGATGTCGCCGCGCGCCACCTTCTTGTTTGTCACCGGATTGTGTGCCCCGTCGGTCATGATGCCCGACTGAAACCACGTCCAGGTGTCCATCAGCTCGACGAAGGGAAAGCTCTTGCCGATCTCGCGCACCATCGCGTTGGTCGATGCGAGCGCCACCTCGTATTCCGGCACACCCTCCCCGACCGCGCCCATAACCGCGCGCGCGCCGACATTGCAGATCCGCGCGCCTTCGCGGATCAGCGCCTGCTCCTCGCCCGACTTGATCGTGCGCATCCACATCGAGGCTTCCGACACGTCGACGAACTCGACGCCTGGAAATGCGTCGCCCAGCTGGCGGCGATAATCGAGCGAGACATGGTCGAACTCGATGCCGATGCGTTTCGCGCCGGCCGGAATCAGCGATTTCAGCGCCGTGAAGAAATTGTCGCGCCGCCAGTCCGAATAGATGATGTTGTCGCCATGCGTGCGCCGCCACGGCTGGCCGCCGTCGATGCCGGCGCTGACCGTCGTCGCGCTGTCCTGCGTCAGCACGAAACCGAACTTGCGGCCGAACTGGCAGTACAGGAAACCGGAATGGTAGCAGATGCCCTGGTAGGAAGTAAAAACCGCCGCGTCGATGTCCTGTGCGGCGAGATGGCCCCGCATGGCGTTCTGCCGCCGGTCCATCTCAGTGTCGGAA
This sequence comes from Oricola nitratireducens, assembly GCF_014904745.1. GTDB lineage: Bacteria > Pseudomonadota > Alphaproteobacteria > Rhizobiales > Rhizobiaceae > Oricola > Oricola nitratireducens. Next base: position 126,232 of record NZ_JACZCS010000008.1, on the reverse strand, counting down.
AACGGCGACCATTCCTTGTCGCCATTCTTCCACTGGAAGACATGCAGCATGTCTTCGGTGCTGGTCTTGATCGTCATGTTTGAGGTTCGCTTCGTTGGGCCTGATGGCCCGCGGCCCTATTGCCGCGAACGTTGGCCGAGCCGGGAAGTGAAACCGGCGCGAGGATATTATGACGGCGTGTTCAAAACGCCATATCCGGCAATGACATCGGTTTGTCTGATTGCGACGGGCGTCAGCTCGGCGCGAGACCGCGCAGCCGCTCCGAGCGCCGCCGCAACAGCTCGAGAACCGTCAGCAGCACCACCGAGATCACGACCAGGATCGTCGCCACGGCAAGGATCGTCGGCGAGATCTGCTCGCGCAGCCCGGTAAACATCTGCCAGGGCAGCGTCTTCTGGGAGGCCGAGCCGAGGAACAGAACCACCACCACCTCGTCGAAGGAGGTGATGAAGGCGAACAGCGCGCCGGAGATCACGCCGGGCAGGATCAGCGGCATCTGCACCTTGAAGAAGGTGCGCACCGGATCGGCGCCCATGGAAGCAGCAGCCCGCGTCAGCGACCGGTCGAAACCGACCAGCGTCGCCGTCACGGTGATGATGACGAACGGCGTGCCGAGTGCGGCATGCGCCAGCACGACGCCCCAATAGGTGCCCTGCAGCCCGATGCGCGAATAGAAGAAATACATCCCCGCCGCCGAGATGATCAGCGGCACGATCATCGGCGAGATCAGGATCGCCATGATCGCCGACTTGAACGGCACATGGCTCTGGCTGAGGCCGATCGCGGCAAGCGTCCCGAAAGAGGTCGCCAGAAGCGTCGCCACCGGCGCGATCCGCACCGAGTTCCACAGCGCCTGCTGCCAGTCGGGATTGGTGAAGAAGTCCTGGTAGTGCTTCAGCGAATAGCCCGCAGGATCGAGCGCCAGCATCTTCGGCGTGAAGGTGAAGAAATCCTCCGCGTTGAACGACAGCGGCATGATCACGATGATCGGAAAGATCAGGAAGAAGAAGATCAGCGCGCAGATGACGCGGAAACCGTAATACCAGGAGATCTGCGCCGTCGAGGCATAGGGCGGAAGTGCGGACATCGTGGTTCTCCTAGCCCAGCTTCACGTTATCGATGCCGACGATCTTGTCGTAGACGTAGAAGAGCAGCATCACCAGCGCCAGCAGGATCGTGCCGAGCGCGGCCGCGAGCCCCCAGTTGAGCGACGTCGAGATATGGTAGGCGATCCGGTTCGAGATGAAGATGCCGCTCGTGCCGCCGACCAGTTCCGGCGTGATGTAATAGCCGATCGACAGGATGAAGACGAGGATCGCGCCCGCCCCGATGCCCGGCACCGATTGCGGGAAATAGACCCGCCAGAATGCCGTCCAGTCGTTTGCGCCGAGGCTTTTCGCCGCCCGCACATAGGACGGCGAGATGGTCTTCATCACCGAGAACAGCGGCAGGATCATGAACGGCAGCAGGATATGCGTCATCGCGATGATCGTGCCGGTCTGGTTGTTGATCATGATCAGGCGGTTGGCGTCGTCGATGACGCCGATCCAGACCAGGAAATCGTTGATGACGCCTTGCTGCTGCAGCAGCACCTTCCACGCCGAGGTGCGCACCAGCAGCGACGTCCAGAACGGCAGCAGCACCAGGATCATCAGCATGTTCGATGTCCTGAGCGGAAGATTGGCGAGCAGATAGGCGATCGGATAGCCGAGCAGCAGGCATGACACGGTGATCACGATGGAGAGGATCATCGTTCGCTTGAACAGGAACAGATAGATCCGTTCCTTCTCGGGCAGCATCTCGATGCCGTTGGACGTTCTCTTGGCGTCCAGGGCGCTCAGGAAATAGCCGTCGGTCAGGACCGGGCTGGCGCGCTTGATCACCGCCCATGTCTCGACCTTGCCCCAGTCCTTGTCGACCTTGATGAAGGCATCTTTGTAGGGCGGCTCCATCTTGGCCACCTTGCGCCCGGTCTTGCGGAACAGGCCGGACATGCCGGGCTCGTCGTAGTTGAGCCGCAATCCGAGGCGCGTATGGGACTTGTCCTTGTAAGCCTTGACGAAATCCTCGTGGAACGCGGCGAACACCTCTTCGCCTGGCGCTTCCCCGGTGGTCGGATCCCATGTCTTCAGAAGCGCGACCGTCTGCGGGATCGTCTCCTTCACGATCCCGTTCTCGACCGACCGGAACAGCATGTCCGCGATCGGCATGAGGAAGCTGAGGATGATGAACGCCAGCAGCGGCAGGATAAGCAGGAAACTTCTCAGCTTCTCGCGCCGCAGCGCCCGCGCCAGCGATTTCTTCAGGGGCGTTCCATCAGCAGCACGCATGATCCCGTCGGAGGGGGCGTCCATATGGTCGGTGGAAGTGCTGCTCATCGAATGACCCTGCGGTTTGCGGTTCGCGGTGCGGCGGAAATCCGCCGCACCGCATGTGCATGATAACTTACTTCGCCAGCCAAGCCTGGAACTTGGCGTCGACGTCGTCGGAATAGTCGGCCCACCAGTCGATGTTGTTGACCAGGATGTTCTTCATGTTGGCCGGATCGGTCGGCATGTGCGGCGCCATCTCGATGCCGAGTTCGGCATGCTTGCCGACCAGCGGCGCCGACGATGCGCGTGCCGGGCCGTAGGAGATGTACTTGGCCTGGTCGGCGAGGCGCTGCGTGTCGGTCGCGAAGCGCAGATAGTGCTTCACGCGGTTCAGGCGGTCTTCCGGCAAGCCGGCCGGAATGATCCAGCCGTCGAAATCGAAGACCTGGTAGTCCCAAAGCATCGCGACCGGCTGGTGCTGTTCCTCGATCACCGAGAACAGGCGGCCGTTATAGGTCGAGCCCATGACGATTTCGCCGTCGGCGAGAAGTTGCGGCGTGTCGGCGCCGGCCGACCACCAGATCACGTCGCTCTTGATCGTGTCGAGCTTGGCGAGCGCGCGGTCGATGCCCTCGTCGGTTGCCATCACGTCATAAAGATCCGCCTTCGCAACACCGTCGCAGAGCAGCGCCCACTCGATGTTCTTCTTCGGGCGCTTTTCAAGCGCCCGCTTGCCGGGGAAGTTTTCGAGGTCGAAGACGTCGCAGACCGAGGTCGGCACCTTGCCGTTCCATGCGGCAACGTCAGTGCGGTAGCCGAAGGTCGTGGAGAACACGATCTGCGGGATGAAGCAATCGGAGATCAGCGAATCGCCGAAGTCTTCCGAAGCGGGCGTGCCGTCCGGAGCCGGAGCGAGCAGTTCGTCCGCATTGATCGGCATCGCCAGGCCCTCGTCGCAAAGGCGCACGGCGTCCGGGCCTTCCACGTCGACGAGATCCCAGGTGATGTTGTTGGCCTCGTTCATGGCGCGCAGCTTAGCGACGGCCTCGTTCGACGATTCGTCGTTGACGATCGTGATGCCGGTCAGCGCCTGGTAGGGCTCGTGATAGGCCTTGAGCTGCGATTTCGAGTAGGCACCGCCCCAGGACACGATGGTCATGGAATCAGAGCAATTGTCGCAGGGCGGCAGCTCTTCCGTAACGGCCGGTGCTGCAAATGCGACGCCAGCGACGGTCGCAAGTAGCATGAGTTTCAGTTTCATCACTTTCTCCCTTTCGATGAAGGTCGGACGGCATGACTGACCGCCACAACCATTTTGCCGGGCGCGGATGCGATCCCGGCAAATTCAGGTTCATGCAACGGCGTCGAGCGCCTTGCAGTCGGATGCCGCCCAGCCGATCTTGACCGTATCGCCTTCGGCGATCTGCCGCCGCTCCCCGCGGTTGCGCACCTTGACGACGAATTCGCGGTTTCCCGCGACGTTCATCCGAACGCGGATGTGGTCACCGAGATAGATCAGTTCCTCGACCTTCCCGTCGATCATGTTGTCCATCTCTTTTTCCGGCTGCAGCTCGACGCGTTCCGGCCTGAGCGACAGCGTCGTCTTCGAGCCGACGCCGGAAATGTTCACCGCGTCGGCCTTCAGGCTGATCCCGCCGGGGACCTCGACGACGCATTCGCTGCCGTCGACGGCGGTAACGCGGCCGTTCAGCTTGTTGTTCTCGCCGATGAACTGCGCGACGAAGGAATTCTGCGGGCTTTCGTAAAGCGCGTCCGGCGAGGAAAGCTGCTGGATCACGCCGTCGTTGAACACCGCGACGCGGTCTGACATCGTCAGCGCTTCCGTCTGGTCATGCGTCACATAGACGATCGTCACGCCGAGATTGTCGTGGATGTGCTTGATTTCGTACTGCATCTGCTCGCGCAGCTGCTTGTCGAGCGCGCCCAGCGGCTCGTCCATCAGCACCAGTTCGGGGTCGAACACCAGCGCCCGCGCGACAGCGACGCGCTGCTGCTGGCCGCCCGAAAGCTGCGCCGGTCTGCGCGAACCGAACGTCCCGAGCTCGACCATCTCGAGCGCGCGTTTGACCTTCGCCTGCTGCTCCGACTTGTCCATGCCGCGCACCTGCAGCGGAAAGGCGAGATTTTCCGCCACGCTCATATGCGGAAACAGCGCATAGTTCTGGAAGACCATGCCAATGCCGCGCTTGTGCGGCGGCACATTGTTGATCGGACGGTCGTTGAGGAAGATTTCGCCGTGGGTGGCGGGCTCGAAGCCGGCCAGCATCATCAGGCAGGTGGTTTTTCCGGAGCCGGAAGGCCCGAGCATGGTCAGAAACTCGCCCCGGGCAATGTCTAGGTTGAGATCTTTGACGACTAAGTTCTCACCATCGTAACTTTTCTGCACGCTCTCGTAGCGGACAGCCGCACCCCGGTTTTCGCTCATGTTGTCTCCCTGCCGGCCATCCCGCGCACAAACGGCCCAAACCCATTCGATCCATGCCCGTGGGGAACATGAAAACGAAACTGTCTGCCGCTTGTAAAGAGATAGCTGCGTTTTTTTTCGTCATGTGCCTGATTCCGCCATTAAATTACGCAGTTCGGCGCATGCGCGCACCTATTGCACGCGGTGATTGGCGATCAGGCTTGCCGAATTCGCGTCATAGATGAGGACGCGGGTGGCGCCGTCACCGGTCGTGCCGAAGAACAGGATGCGATTGTCCGAGACGGCGGTGTCGGAAACGGTGAACCCGTCCGGCAGGTCGATCACCGCCTCCATCGTCCCCTGCGGCACACCGCTGCCAGCGGACTTGTAGACAACCGCGCCCAGCACGGCCATAAGGCCGACCAGCATGATGCCGATCGAAACTGCCATGAGCCGGGCGAGCTTGCGCCGCACCTTCTCCATCGCCGGATCGAGCGGCTTGTCGTCGTCGAAATCGTCTGCTGGATCAGCCATTGTGTCGAAGCCCGGATACCGGCCGTCCGGCCGGAAGAAATGATGAAGTGACCATGGGAACCGGCCTTAACGAACGCGAGGGCGAATTGGAAGCCTTCACCGCCGACGAAGCCGCTGCGGGCGCCCGCCTCGACCAGTGGCTGACGGGAGCCTGCGCCGGAACCCTGTCGCGCAACCGCATCAAGCATTTGATCGAGCAGGGCCGGGTCCGCCTCAACGGCGAAACCGTGGCCGAGCCGAAACGCAAGCTGCGCGCCGGCGATCGCGTCGAACTCGCCCTGCCCGAACCGGAAGATCCCGAGCCGGCGCCGGAGGCGATCCCGCTCTCGGTCCTTTACGAGGACGCCGACGTGATCGTGATCGACAAGCCTGCGGGGCTGGTCGTTCATCCCGGACCCGGCAACCCTTCCGGAACCCTCGTCAACGCGCTCCTCGCCCACTGCGGCGACACCCTGTCCGGGATCGGCGGAGTGAAACGGCCGGGCATCGTCCACCGCCTCGACAAGGAGACGAGCGGCGTCATGGTCGTCGCCAAGAACGATCGCGCCCACCAGGCCCTGAGCGCGCAATTCGCCGATCACGGCCGGACCACCGGCATGCGCCGCGCCTATCTCGCGCTTGTCTGGGGCGCCCCGGACCGGATGACCGGTACGATCGAGACCTTTCTCGGCCGGTCGTCGCGCGACCGGATGAAACAGGCTGTCGTCGGCGAGACACAGCCCGACGCGCGCTATGCCGTGACCCATTTCAAGGTCCTGGAACGCTATGGCGATCCGACCGGCGCCAGCCCCGTCGCAAGCCTCGTCGAGTGCCGCCTCGAGACCGGCCGGACCCACCAGATCCGTGTCCACATGGCGCATGTCGGCCATCCGCTTATCGGCGACCAGGATTACGGCAAGGGCTTTTCGACCAAGGCCAACACCCTGCCTTCGCCATTGCGCGAGGCCGTGTCCGGCTTCACCCGTCAGGCGCTGCATGCGGCGAGCCTTGCGTTCGAACATCCGGCAAGCGGCGAACTGATGACCTTCCAGTCCCCGCTTCCCGCCGACATGACGGAGCTTGCGTCGGGCTTCCGCCAAGCCTTCGGCAAGACCTGAAACCCGTCTACAAGCCTTGAAACCGCCCCGATCAAGGCTTACTTGGCAAATGTGGGAGTGTAAGCAGACTTGCGCTCCCATCTTGTATGCGCCCGGTCGAAACGACGGGCGCGCCCAGTGTTTGCCGCAATTTCGCGGGAACCTCGCAAAATGAAAGGGTGCTTTACGAATGGCCCAATCAAGTCTCCCCAGCCTTTACGGCGGTGAAGGCGGCCTGACCCGCTACCTTGAGGAAATCCGCCGTTTCCCGATGCTGCAGCCGCAGCAGGAGTACATGCTCGCCAAGCGGTATCACGAGCATGACGATCCCGACGCCGCTCACCAGCTCGTCACCAGCCACCTGCGTCTCGTCGCCAAGATCGCGATGGGATATCGCGGCTACGGCCTGCCGATCGGCGAAGTGATCTCGGAAGGCAATGTCGGCCTCATGCAGGCGGTCAAGCGCTTCGAACCCGAACGCGGCTTCCGCCTTGCGACCTATGCCATGTGGTGGATCAAGGCTTCGATCCAAGAATACATCCTGCGGTCCTGGAGCCTCGTGAAAATGGGCACGACCGCCAACCAGAAACGCCTGTTCTTCAACCTGCGCAAGGCGAAGAACAAGATCCGCGCGCTCGGCGACGCCGACCTCAATCCCGAGCAGGTCAAGCAGATCGCGACCGAATTGCACGTCTCCGAAGAGGAAGTGCTGTCGATGAACCAGCGCATGGCTGGCGACGCCTCGCTCAATGCGCCGATCAAGGCCACCGACGGCGAGAACGGCCAGTGGCAGGACTGGCTCGTCGACGACAGCGACAGCCAGGAAGAGATGCTGATCGAGGAAGACGAGCGCGAGCAGCGCTCCGCCCTGCTGCACGAGGCGATGAACGTCCTCAACGACCGCGAACGCCGCATCTTCCAGATGCGCCGCCTCGCCGAGGATCCGCTGACGCTCGAGGAACTGTCCGGCGAGTTCGATATCTCGCGCGAACGCGTGCGCCAGATCGAGGTCCGCGCCTTCGAGAAGGTTCAGGACGCGGTCAAGGCCGCCGCCGCCGAACAGGCCAAGGCGCTGCGTCCGGTCGCCTGACCGCAACCACAAAACGAAACGGAAAAGGCCGGGCTTTCGCCCGGCCTTTTTGTTTTCGGACCTGCCGCTTTCTCAGTTCTGCGTGGCCGTGGTGTCGGTCTTTTCTTTCCAGGCGGACAGCACCTCGTTGAAGACCTGCTCGCCCGGGATGCCCTTTTCCAGCGTGATCAATGCGCGCCGGCCGCTGACATACTGCATCGGAATGTCGATCCATTCTTCGCGCTGCATCAGGTTGAGATTGGTCTCGATCGCCGTTTGCGCGTCGGTCAGCGCGATCAGGAAGATGTTCGTGTCGAGCGGCGCCGCGACACCGATCAGCGCGTTGCCGGGATCCTGTTCGGTGCCCTTGAAGGTGATGCGCTGGACGTCGGCGATGCCCCGGCCCTCGAACGTGTCCGGCATCCGGAACAGCAATTCGATCACGTGGCTTGCCGGGAAGGTTTCGTCCGCGTTGCGCCGGATCGTCATCTCCATCGTCAGGTCGAGTTCCGGGATGCTCGCTTCGGCGCGGATCGCCGGTTCGGGCGGCAGGTCGCCGCCGGGCGACTCCTGGACGACAGACCAGACCGTGGCGCCGGCTTCAGCCGTGCCGGCCTGCGAGCCCGTGCGTTCCTGATAGAAGATCGCGCGCTGTCCGACCGGCAGCGTCCCCTGGTCGCCACTGCCGGCCGCATCCGCCGCCGGCGCACCGGCGGTCGCACTGTCGCCGCCGCTTGCCATCTGGTCGCCGGCATTGCCGGTCTGACCGGCAATCGACGTGCCCTCGCCTTCCGTACCCGGCGACTGCGCCGGGCCGCTGTCGACTTCCTGTCCGTCCGATGTTAGCCGCTGGGTGAATTTCTCCGGCGCGTCGGTCTCGTCCGCCGGCGCGGCATCGGCCGGTTGTCCGGTGTCCGTACCCTGATCGGTGTCTTCCGGCGTCACGGTCGTACTCGGCACTTCGCGAACCGGAACGCCACCGGCCATCTGTGTCTCGCCCGACGAACCGAACATCGCCATGATCGTGTCGCGGCCCGCATAGGCGGCGATACCCGCGATCAGCAACACGGCAACTGCCGCGCCGATCCATATCAGCGGACCGCGCCCCGCCTTTGCCGGCGGCGCGGCCGCCGGCTTGCGCACGGGCTCCTCGTGCCGGATTTCCGCGCGCGGTTCCTCGCGTATTTCGGGCTCGGCGGTAAGCTCAGCATGGGCCGCGGCTTCCTGCTCGGCGAGGAATTCCGCCAGCGGATCCTTTTCTTCTCCGGCCTCCGGCTGCTGCCAGCTCTCGGCCATTTCCGGCTCCGGCTCTTGCCGGCTTTCGGACTCTGGCTCCCGATAGCTTTCGACCACCGGCTCATGCTCGGGCTCGGGCTCCGGCTCGCGGGGTTCGGCGGCAGGGGCCGCGACGTCGTCCTCGAACAGGTGATCGAGATCGGAGCCGTCCACCGTTTCGACGGGCGCCTCCGGCGCGGCGTATCGCGCCTCGATGCCGGCGATGGCCGCTTCAAGCTTTTCAAACTGCCGCTGGATGGCCTGCTCGGACGGCCGCTTTTCCATCGCCTCGATCTGCCGGTTGATCGTCGCGCGGGCGCGGTCATAGACCTTCGCACGTACTTCCGGTGCGGGATCGGTCATTCCATCCAGCGTTTTTCTGAGGACGGCCTCAAAATCTGCCATGTATTCAATCCGTTGTGCGGTTTCTTCTTATGTCCCGTAACCTAGTCTTGAAAAGGGTCGGTCACAAGTATCGTGTCATCACGCTCGGGGCTCGTCGACAGCAACGCCACCGGCGCCCCGATCAATTCCTCGATGTGGCGAACATATTTCACCGCCTGGGCGGGCAGATCGTTCCATGTCCGCGCGCCCGCGGTCGTCGCCTTCCAGCCTTCCACGGTCTCGTAGATGGGCTCGACGCGCGCCTGCGCGCCCTGGCTGGCCGGAAGATAATCGATCTCCTCGCCGTCGAGCTTGTAACCGACGCAGATCTTGATTTCGTCCAGTCCGTCGAGCACGTCGAGCTTGGTCAGCGCAATGCCGGTGATCCCGTTGATCGCCACCGCCTGGCGCACCAGCACCGCGTCGAACCAGCCGCAGCGCCTTTTGCGCCCGGTCACCGTGCCGAATTCGTGGCCCTTCTCGCCGAGAAACTGGCCGACCTCATTGTCCTGTTCGGTCGGGAACGGCCCCTCGCCGACGCGCGTCGTATAGGCCTTGGTGATGCCGAGCACATAGCCGACGCTGCCGGGACCCATGCCGGAACCCGTCGCGGCCTGGCCGGCGGTGGTGTTCGAGGAGGTCACGAACGGATAGGTGCCGTGATCGATGTCGAGCAGCGTGCCCTGCGCGCCCTCGAACAAGATGCGCGCGCCGCGGCGGCGATAGTCGTCGAGGATTTTCCAGACGCGATCGATATAGGGAATGATCGTGTCGGCGACCGAGCGCAGTTCCTCCATGAGGGTCTCGTGCGCCACCTCGTCGTAGCCGAGTCCGCGGCGAAGCGCGTTGTGATGCGTCAGCAACCGGTCGACCTTGGCCGGCAGCGTGTCCATGTTCTTGAGGTCCATGACGCGGATGGCGCGCCGTCCGACCTTGTCCTCGTAGGCGGGGCCGATGCCGCGCCGCGTCGTGCCGATCTTGGTGCCGGAATTCGACGCCGCGTCCTCGCGGATGCCGTCGAGTTCGCGGTGAACCGACAGGATAAGCGCGGTGTTCTCGGCGATGCGCAGCCGGTCCGGCCCGACGATGACGCCCTGATCGGCCAGCCTGCCGAGTTCCGCCACGAAGGCGTGCGGATCGAAAACGACGCCATTGCCGATGACGGAGAACTTGCCCTCGCGCACGACGCCGGAAGGAAGCAGCGACAGCTTGTAGCTGATCCCGTCGATGACCAGCGTGTGGCCGGCATTGTGGCCGCCCTGGAAGCGCACGACCACGTCGGCGCGCTCGGAGAGCCAGTCGACAATCTTGCCCTTGCCCTCGTCGCCCCACTGGCTGCCGATCACCACCACATTGGTCATTTCGCTTCAATCCCGAATTATTGTGTCAAACCCGCGGCGTTTTAGACGTTGACCCGCGAAAGCGCGATAGGCAATTCGCCCAAAACCTCTATCCGCATAAAAAACATTGAAATACGGCTCCGGCGCCCTTGTTTACCTCCCGTGCCCTTTCGTTTAGCACACGCCTGCCCCTTCCCTTCACGGATACCCCGCATGGCCGCCCCTTCCGCAAGCCGCGCCGCCTATCTCCTGCTGACGGCCACAGCCCTGTTCTGGGGCGGTAATGCCGTCGCCGGCAAGCTTGCGGTCGGCCACATCCCGCCAATGACGCTGACCGCCGTGCGCTGGACAATGGCCTTTGTCGTCATCCTGGCGATCGGCTTCCCGCATCTGAAGAAGGAATGGCCGCGGGCGCGCAGAAGCCTGCCGGTCATGCTCGCGCTCGGCGCGGCAGGCTTTTCGCTGTTCAACCTCGCCCTCTATTCGGCTTTGCAGCACACCTCGGCGATCAATGTCACGATCGAGCAGTCCGGCATGCCGATGGTGATCTTCATCGCCAATTTCGCGCTTTTCGGCATGCGCGTCGGGCCGGTGCAGGTGTTCGGCTTTCTGCTGTCTCTCGTTGGCGTCGCGGTCACCGCCTCCGGCGGCGACCTCGCGCGCCTCGCCGCCCTCGATATCAACCGCGGCGATGCGATCATGCTGATCGCCATCCTCGCCTATGGCGGCTACACCGTGGCGCTGCGCTACAAGCCCGCGGTCAACTGGCAGACATTGATGGTCGTGATGTCGTTCTCGGCCATGGTGACGTCCTGGCCGTTTGCCGTGTGGGAACAATTGTCGCGCGGAGGCGTCATGCCTGACATGACCGGTTTCGCGGTCGCCGCCTACACGGCGATCTTCCCGTCGATCCTGTCGCAGGTCTTCTATATGCGCGGCGTCGAACTGATCGGTCCCAACCGCGCCAGCCTGTTCATCAACATGGTGCCGGTGTTCGGCACCCTGCTCGCCATCGCGATCCTGGGCGAGCGGTTCCATCCCTATCACGCCATTGCGCTGGCGCTGGTCATCGGCGGGATATGGCTTTCCGAGAGAAGTGCGGGGCGGACAAGCAAATCCGGCCGCTGACGTCGGACCGCGCGATGGGTCAAATTTTTTGTCCTATTGTGGCGCGTCCGGGCAGCAACCGGATTGGTGCCATCAGGATAGCACGAAAAAGCCGCCGGCCGAAGCAGGCGGCGATCACTTTTGAGCCATCCCCGCCATGACATGGCATGGCGGGCTGTCTCCTGACGGAAGGGTGTCAGGAGGCCTCGGCTACGATCCGGCGCGAATCTCCGCACAAACGCTCGTCGCCAAGGGAAAGTTACAATGAATTTCGTCTCGATACGCATCATTACAGGAGACATCCAACGCCTGGCCGGATTCTACGGGCAGGTGACCGGCCTCGCGCCATCATGGTTCGGCGAGGATTTCGCCGAAATCGCGACCCCTTCCTGCACCCTGGCGATCGGCAGCACGCGCACCTTGCAGATGTTCGAGGCCGGCGATACCCGGCCCGGCGCCAATCGCAGCACGATCGTCGAATTCCTCGTCGACGACGTGGACAAGGAATACGAGCGCCTGAAACCGGTTCTGAACGATGTCGTCCAGGAGCCGAAGACCCTGCCCTGGGGAAACCGCTCTTTGCTCTTTCGCGATCCCGACGGCGCACTGGTCAATCTTTTCACGCCCGTCAGCGCGGATGCGATCAGGAAATTCAGGAAATAAACGCAGTGCGGCCTCGAACCGTTCGGATTCGAGGCCGCCAAGGCAAAATGCCGTTCACCAAAGCCTGTGGCCTGTTGGGATTCGCGGCTGTAGGCGGCGAAAACAGTGCCTTCGGAGAACCGGAGCGGAGCGTACATAAAGGTACGTGAGCACCGGAAGCGCACAAAGGCGCTGTTTGCAGCCCCTTCAGGCGTGAATAACAACAGGCCTCAGTTCACGTCGAAGACCAGCGGTTTGGCCGACAGGATCTCCGGGAAGGCGCGCACTTCGTCCAGCACCGCCTCGCTGACCGGCTCGTCGACATAGAGCAGCGCGATGGCGTCGCCGCCCGGCCGATTGCGGCCGAGCTGGAAGTTGGCGATGTTGACGCCGTGCTTGCCGAAGGTGGTGCCGAGCAGGCCGATGATGCCCGGCGCGTCGTTGTTGGTCGTATAGACCATGTGCTGGCCGATCTCGGCGTCGAGATTGATGCCCTTGATCTGGATGAAGCGCGGCTTGCCGTCGGAGAACACCGTGCCGGCGACGGAGCGCGTCTGGTTCGCCGTCTTCACCGTCAGCTTGATGTAGCCGTCGAACACGCCGGTCTTGTCGCGCTTGACCTCGGAAACGATGATCCCGCGTTCCTTCACCATCACCGGCGCGGAAACCATGTTCACGTCGGCGACCTGCGGCCGGATCAGCCCGGCAAGCGCCGCGCTGGTCAGTGCCTTGGTGTTCATCTCGGCGGTCGAGCCATCATAGAGGATTTCGACCTCCTTGATCGCGCTCTCGGTCACCTGGCCGACGAATGCGCCCAGCACCTCGGCCAGCTTGACGAACGGCTTCAGCCGCGGCGCTTCCTCCGCCGAGATCGACGGCATGTTGATCGCGTTGGTGACCGCGCCTTTCAGCAGGTAGTCCGACATCTGCTCGGCGATGTGCAGCGCGACATTTTCCTGCGCTTCCATCGTCGAGGCGCCCAGATGCGGCGTGCAGACGACGTTCGGCAGGTGGAACAGCTCGTTCTTGGTGGCCGGTTCCACCTCGAACACATCGATGCCGGCGCCCGCCACCTTGCCGCTCTTCAGCGCGGCGACGAGGTCTTCTTCCTTGATCAGGCCGCCGCGCGCGCAGTTGATGATACGCACGCCGTTCTTCATCTTGGCGATCGCCATGGCGTCGATGATGTTGCGGGTCTTGTCGGTCAGTGGCGTGTGCAGCGTGATGAAGTCGGCGCGGGCGAACAGCTCGTCCAGCTCCACTTTTTCGACGCCCAGTTCCTGCGCCCTTTCCGGCGACAGGAACGGATCGTAGGCGACGACATGCATTTTCAGGCCGATGGCACGCTGCGCGACGATCGAGCCGATATTGCCGCAGCCGATGAGACCCAGCGTCTTGCCGGTGATCTCGACGCCCATGAATTTCGACTTCTCCCACTTGCCGGCCCGCGTCGAGGTGTCGGCCTCGGGCAGCTGGCGTGCGACGGCGAAGAGCATCGCGATCGCATGTTCGGCGGTCGTGATCGAATTGCCGAAGGGCGTGTTCATCACAATGATGCCGCGCCGCGAGGCGGCCGGGATGTCGACATTGTCGACGCCGATGCCGGCGCGACCGATGACCTTGAGATTGGTCGCGGCTTCGATCAGTTTCTCGGTGGCTTTGGTCGCCGAACGGATCGCCAGGCCGTCATACTGGCCGATGATTTCAAGCAGCTTTTCCTTGTCCTTGCCGACATCCGGCTGGAAATCGACGTCGATGCCGCGATCGCGGAAGATTTGAACGGCGGTTTCGGACAGCTTGTCCGATACGAGTACGCGCGGTGCCATGAAGGCCTCCTTCGATGGATATGAATGCGGGGAAAGAGGGCGGCCGGCGGCCGCCCGGAAATCGGGTCAGGCGGCAGCCTTGAGCGCTGCCTTTTGGGTTTCGAACGCCCAGTCGAGCCACGGCATCAGCGCCGCGAGATCGGAGGCTTCGACGGTCGCCCCGGCCCAGATGCGCAATCCGGGCGGCGCGTCGCGATAGGCGCCGAGATCGAAGGCGACGCCTTCCTTGTCGAGGGCCGAGACCATGCCCTTGGCGAACGCCGCCTGATCCTCGTCGGACAGCGCGGTGACCGCCGGATCGACGATCTTCAGGCACACCGAGGTGTTGGAGCGCGTCGCCGGATCGACGGCGAGGTTCTCCAGCCACGGGCTGGCGTCGGCGTGATCCTGGATGACCTTGAAGTTGGCGTCCGCCCGCGCCATCAGCGCGCCGAGCCCACCGAGCGATTTCGCCCAGTTAAGCGCGTCGAGATAATCCTCGACGCACAGCATCGACGGCGTGTTGATCGTCTCGCCCTTGAAGATGCCCTCGATCAGCTTGCCGCCCTTGGTCATGCGGAAGATCTTCGGCAGCGGCCATGCCGGCGTGTAGCTTTCGAGCCGTTCGACGGCGCGCGGCGACAGGATGAGAACGCCATGGCCGCCCTCGCCGCCCAGCACTTTCTGCCAGGAGAAGGTGGTCACGTCGAGCTTGTCGAAATCGAGCGCCTGGGCAAACGCCGCCGAGGTCGCGTCGCAAATCGTCAGGCCCTCCCGATCGGCCGGGATGAAGTCCGCGTTCGGAACCCGCACACCGGAGGTCGTGCCGTTCCAGGTGAAGACGACGTCGCGGGAAAAATCGATGGTGGAGAGATCGGGCAGTTCGCCGTAACCGGCCTCAATGCGCCGCACGTCGTCGAGCTTCAGCTGCTTGACGACGTCGGTGACCCAGCCGGACCCGAAGGATTCCCACGCCACCATGTCGACGCCGCGCGCGCCGAGCATCGACCACAGCGCCATCTCGACGGCGCCGGTGTCGGAAGCCGGCACGATGCCGATCCGGTGCGACGCCGGCACGCCGAGGATCTCGCGCGTCAGCGCGATCGCTTCGGCGAGTTTCGCCTTGCCTGGCTTGGAGCGGTGGGAGCGGCCGAGCGCGGACGTGTCGAGATTTTCGGGCGCCCAACCGGGACGCTTCGCGCACGGACCAGAAGAAAAACGGGGATTGGCCGGACGCATGTCCGGCGTGGATATAGTCGCTATCATGGTTCTATCCTTCCAGATAGTAGCCTCTCGTTGGGGAGAGGTGTCCCACGTGCGGCGTTATCCCCTTGATGCGTCGCGGTCAAGACGATTTCTTGTCGATGCGCGTCAAATTAATCGGCGCAAACGAAAAAGGCCGCCGAAGCAGCCTCTCCCGTTCCCACCGTGAAGCGGTTGTTACCAGATCGCGTAGCGCAGACCGAGATTGACCTGATGCGTGCCGTAACCGCTGGAGGCCAGGCCGGAGCCCGTCGAGCCGTTCTGCGACAGCAGCGTCGCGCCGAAGTTCATGTAGCGATAGGCCATTTCGAGGGTCAGGTTCTCGTTGATGTTGTAGCCGATGCCCGCGGTTAAGGCGAAGCCTAGCCGGTAATCGACGCCCTCGCTGACCGTGCCCGGCTGCGTATAGGGAGCGTTGGCCGCCGGCTGGTCGCCAACGCCATAGGCGCGGCAACCCTCGACGCGCACGTCGGCGGCGCGCGGAGTACACTCGATGGAATCGATTTCTTCGCGCCAGGCAAGCCGCCCGATGCCGACGCCGGCGCCGACAAACGGGACGAAGCCGTAGAATTTGGGAAGATCGGCATAGACATTGGCCATGATATAGGTCGTGTCATACTCGACCTTGTCCTTGTCGACGCAGTTGGTGATGAAATCCGGGCCGATCGATTCGACGCCGGACGTCGTGTCGACAAACGTGCCCCAGCCATTACACGGATTGGCGTCGCCGGGTTGCACAACGAGACTTGCGGGTGTGCCAACTGGCTCCGTCCCGGCCTCGTACATCAGCTGCGAGGTAGAGTAGTCCGTTCCCGCGAGCCGGCCGATGCCAGCGTCCACGCGCAGATAGTTGTTGAAGCGGTAACCGACGCCGGCGTCGAAATGAATCTTGTCGGTGTAGTTGTTGTTCATGTACAGGCCGGCCGCCGGATTGCCGTTGATGCTGACATCCTGCACGCCATTGAAGTTCAGGCCGATATCGCCGCGGATATACCAGCCCGAGCCCAGTTCGGCGGGTCTGGCGAAGTTCGCGTCGTCGGTGAAGACCACGCCGTCCAGGTCAGAGGCGCTTGCCTGCGATACCAGCAGGCACAGCGAGACAAACCCAAGCGCCCAAATCCTTTTCATCATTCTCGTCATGGCTCAACTCTCTCGCGTTGACCGGGATCGGTCGGATTCGCATCCGCTCTCTGCCGTCTTCACGCACTATTAAGGATAAGGGTTAAGCCGTGGTTAAGCATGTTTCTTAACCGTGGTTTTGGGCGCAAACAAAAAGCCCGGCTGCTTTCGCAGCCGGGCTTTGAAGTCGGATTTTGTCCGGTTTTACTTGTAAACCGGCAGCGGTTCCGGCTGGTAGACGACCTGGGTCGGCTGCGGGCATCCGCCGAATTTGTAGCGCAGGCCGGCCTTGACCTGATGGCTCGAAATGCCGCCGTCATGTCCGTAACCGGTGTTGCCGACAATACCGAACATCTCGCCGCTCGTGATGCGCTGGTACTTGTAGCCGAAATCGGCGGCCATGTTGCAGGTCACGTCGACAGAAACGCCGGCCATGATCGCGTAGGCGAAGCGCCAGTCATAGGCGCCGCCGTGCCACACGGTCGGGTCGCAGTTGGTCGGGTTGCCGGTTTCGCAGGCCGTGTTGGCGAGCGTGCCCCAATGGACATGGGATCCGCCGATGCCGCCGCCGACATAAGGTGTGAAGCGGCCATAGGTGCCGAAGTCCACATAGGCGTTCGCCATCAGCGTAAGCGCGGTGAATTTCGCGATGTCGGTCGAGGTACAAGCCGCCGCGACGCCGCAGGACCCGGTGGTGTAGCCGGTGAACTCGCCGTTACCCCAATAGTCGAGCGTCAGGTCGCCGCGCAGATAATGGTTGACCTGGTATCCGACGCCGCCGCCGATCGTATAGGAACCGCGGAAGCTGGTCTCGGAAATCGAATTGGTCAGAAGGACCGGACCGGCTGCGGCAATTCCGTATTCGCCGGTTTTGAACTTGTGCCAGGCATAGCCGACGTCCCCGCGCAGATACCAGCCGGAGACTGCAGCGGGCATGACTTCGGGCGCCTGGTACATCGGCGCTTCGATCACCGGCGGCTCCATGATATCGGCCGCCATGGCCGGCGCGGCGCCCGTCATCGCAAGCGCAATGCCACCAAGCAGATATTTCGCTGCAGTCTTCATTGGTTTGATCCTTCCAACAGCCCAAAAACTCAATACAGGGCCCTCAAAACCCTCGGTCGGGATATTGGATAGGAAAGGTTAAAACGCACTTAACCCTGTTCTTTTACCGTGTTTATTAGCCTTAACGCATACAGTTTTAATAAAAAAACGGCGCCTTCTGGCGCCGCTATCCGTTCGCTTGTCCGGGAGGCTTCAGGCCGCGGTCTTGAGGCCCGCGATCGCGCTGACGATATCGTCGACGACCTTTTCGACCATGGATCGGTCGTCACCCTCGGCCATGACGCGGATCACCGGCTCGGTTCCCGACGGGCGGATCACCAGCCGCCCCGAATTGCCCAGCCGGTCGCGGCCCTCGTCGATGGCCGATTTCACGTGTTCGTCTTCCAGCGGCTTGCCGCCGCCGAAGCGAACGTTTTTCAGGACCTGGGGAACCGGTTCGAACTTGCGGCACACCTCGCTCGCCGGCTTGTCGGCGGCCCGGATGCAGGCGAGCACCTGCAGTGCCGAGATCAACCCGTCGCCGGTGGTCGAATAGTCCGACAGGACGATATGGCCGGATTGCTCGCCGCCCACATTGTAGCCGTTCTCGCGCATGCATTCGACGACGTAGCGGTCGCCGACCTTCGTGCGCGCCAGGTCCAGTCCCTTGGAATTCAGGAACCGTTCGAAACCGAGATTGGACATCACGGTCGCGGCCACGCCGCCGCCGGTCAGCCGGCCGTCGGCATGCCAGTCCTCGGCGATCATCGCCATCAGCTGGTCGCCGTCGACGACCTTGCCTTTCTCGTCGACGATCAATACCCGGTCGGCGTCGCCGTCCAGCGCGATGCCGAGATCGGCGCGCACCTCGTGAACCTTCTTCGACAGGCCGACCGGATTGGTCGATCCGCATTCGAGATTGATGTTCAGCCCGTTCGGCTCGTTGTTGATCGTGACGACCTCCGCGCCCAGTTCCCACAACGCCGCCGGCGCGGCCTTGTACGCGGCGCCGTTGGCGCAATCGACGACGACGCGGACACCCGAAAGCGTCATTTCCTTCGGGAAGGTTCGTTTCGCGAACTCGATATAGCGGTAGAGATCGCCGTCGACGCGCTTCGCGCGGCCGACCTTGTCGGCCCTGGCCATCGAACGCGAAAGATCGGACGCCAGCAAGCGCTCGATTTCCATTTCGATCCTGTCGGAAAGCTTGTAGCCGTCCGGGCCGAACAGCTTGATGCCGTTGTCCTCGAAGGGATTGTGCGATGCCGAGATCATCACGCCGATATCGGCGCGCAGCGACCGCGTCAGCATCGCGACGGCGGGCGTCGGCACGGGACCGAGCAGGAAGACGTCCATGCCGGCCGCGGTGAACCCGGCGACCATCGCATTTTCCAGCATGTAGCCCGAAAGCCGCGTATCCTTTCCGATCACCACCCGGTGGCGATGACCGCCGCGCTGAAATGCGACGCCGACGGCCATGCCTACCCTCATCGCCACTTCCGGCGTCATCGGATGGACGTTGGCCGTGCCGCGAATGCCGTCAGTGCCGAAATATTTCCGCGTCATACGATTTCCGTTCGATCTGCTTGCCGTTTTTTCCGGCCCGCTCTGGCAGCTTGATATACACCACGCAAAACCATGAAAAAAGGCCGCCAGGGCGGCCTTTCACACAAGTCTGGTTTTCAGGGTTAACCCTGCGGCTGCGGTTCCATGCCGCCGGTCCCGGGCTCGTCGCCCGGCTTTTTGTCGGCCTTTTCCTTCGATCCGGCCTTCGGCACGGCCGAGCCGCGCGACGGCGGCGTGTCGTCGCCAAGATCGCGTGACGGCTTTTCGCCGGCAAGCAATGACTTGATCTCGTCGCCCGACAGCGTCTCGTATTCGAGCAGGCCTTCGGCGAGCGTGATCCAGTCCTTCTTCTTGGTCGTCAGGATCTTGCGCGCGGCCTCGTAGGCCTCGTCGATCAGCCGACGGACTTCCATGTCGATGATCTGGGCGGTGTCCTCGGAGATGTTCTTCTGCTGCGCCACCGAGTGGCCGAGGAAGACCTCCTGCTGGTTCTCGCCATAGGCGACCTGTCCGAGCTTGTCGGAGAAGCCCCACTGCGTCACCATCGCACGCGCCAGCTTGGTCGCCTGCTCGATGTCGGACGCCGCGCCCGAGGTGATGTTGTCCTTGCCGAACTTCATTTCCTCGGCGATACGCCCGCCCATCATGATCGCCAGCCGCGAGATCATGTATTTGTAGCTCATCGAGTAGCGGTCGCCTTCCGGCAATTGCATCACCATGCCGAGAGCGCGGCCGCGCGGAATGATCGTCGCCTTGTGGACGGGGTCCGTCGACGGCACGTTGAGCGCCACGATGGCGTGACCCGCCTCGTGATAGGCGGTCAGCTGCTTTTCTTCCTCGGTCATGGCGTTGGACCGGCGCTCCGCGCCCATCATCACCTTGTCCTTGGCGTCCTCGAATTCGGCCATGGTGACGAGACGCTTGTTCCGCCGAGCCGCCATCAGGGCCGCTTCGTTGACGAGGTTCATCAGGTCGGCGCCGGAGAAGCCCGGCGTGCCGCGCGCGATGACCTTGAGATCGACATTCGGCGCCAGCGGCACGTTGCGCACATGCACCTTGAGGATTTTCTCGCGGCCGATGATGTCCGGGTTCGGCACGACGACCTGGCGGTCGAAGCGGCCCGGACGCATCAACGCCGGATCGAGAACGTCGGGACGGTTTGTGGCCGCGATCAGGATGATCGACTCGTTGGCCTCGAAGCCGTCCATCTCGACCAGCAGTTGGTTCAGCGTCTGCTCGCGCTCGTCATTGCCGCCGCCGAGACCGGCGCCGCGATGACGGCCGACGGCGTCGATTTCGTCGATGAAGATGATGCAGGGCGAATTTTTCTTCGCCTGCTCGAACATGTCGCGCACGCGGCTTGCGCCGACGCCGACGAACATCTCGACGAAATCCGAACCCGAAATGGTGAAGAACGGCACATTGGCTTCACCGGCGACCGAGCGCGCCAGAAGCGTCTTGCCGGTGCCGGGCGGGCCGACGAGCAGCACGCCGCGCGGAATCTTGCCGCCGAGCCGCTGGAACTTTTGCGGATCGCGCAGGAATTCGACGATCTCTTCCAGGTCCTGCTTGGCCTCGTCCACGCCGGCGACGTCGGCGAAGGTCACGCGGCCGTGCGCCTCGGTCAGAAGCTTGGCGCGAGATTTGCCGAATCCCATGGCGCGCGAACCGCCGCCCTGCATCTGGCGCATGAAGAATATCCACACGCCGAGGATGATGATCATCGGCAGCCAGGTGAACAGATATGAGATGAAGGAATTCGAACCGTCCGTTTGAGGCCGCGCGCGGATCTCGACACCCTGCCCTTCGAGACGCTGGACGAGATTGGCGTCGCCCGGCGAATAGGTCTGGAAGCTCGCACCGGAGTCGGAGTAGGTGCCGGTGATCTGCTCGCCCATGATCGTGACCGACTTCACCCGGCCGGTCGAAACGTCCTGCAGAAACTGCGAGTAGGACACGTCGCGGCTTGCCGTCGTTTGCGGCTGGTTGTCGAACATGTTGAACAGCGCGATCAGCATCAGAGCGATGATCGCCCACAGCGCGAAATTTCGATAATTCGGGTTCATGTCTTTCTCGTAGCTGTGCCGCATCTGAAACAGCGGCAACTCTTAGGGCCAAACATAGGTATGAAGATGGTCGTTGCCAAGGCGACAGCGCCCCCATGCGGCGATTGTGTTCAAACAGGGTAACCGGAAATCGGTGGATTAGGGTAGGATGGCGCCCGCGAACGCTCCGCCAGCGCCTGCGCGGCATCGAAATCCGGGCTCGGAAGGAGATGGTCGAAGCCGTATCCCGACTCACGCCGGTTGCGCGCTTCGCGGCTGATCCGCACCGATTCTCCCGCCTTCGCGAGCAGGCATCCCGACGCTGTCATTCGCTTGCCCGGCGCCGCTTCGACGGCAAACGCCGCGGCCTTGTCGAGAATGCCTTGCGAGGCGAGGTTGGCGCATTGGCCCGTCCAGCTCATCACCGTGCCGAGAGCCAACGCAAAGCCGTCCCTTCCGGCAGCCGCACCGGGAAAAAGTTCCGCGGTCCGGGTCGCTGCATCGAACCGCCAGACCGTCTCGTCGCGCAGCAGGGCGGCGGCGCGGGCCGTCTCCGCCTGACGCGCGGCGAAGGCGGCGCGGATCCCGGCGTCGTCCGCCGCCTGTTCCGGCGCGTCCTGGCGCACCCGGACCCGTTCGAACCGCCGGTCGCGATTGGACGGATCCTCGATCCAGCCCTGTCCGGTCGTTTCCAGCCAGTCGCGCAGTTCCTGCCTGCGCCGGGCAATCAGCGGACGGACGAACCATGTCCGTCGCGCATAAAGCGTCGCCGGCGCGATGCCCGATAGCCCGCGTCCGGGCCCGCGCGCCGAACGCATCGCCACGGTTTCGCGTTGATCGTCGTGCGTATGCCCGGTGAGCACGATCGCGCCGCCGGCATCTCCAGCGGCGTCGGCCAGCAACCGGTAGCGCGCCTCGCGCGCCGCGGCCTGCAGGCCGGTCGCGGGTTTCGGTCCGTCCCAGCGCCGGATGTCATGGGCAATGCCGAGCGCGGCGCACATCGCGCCGACGTGGCGCGCCTCGTCGGCCGATTCCGCGCGCAGGCCATGGTCGACCGTGACCGCCAGCAGGCGGCCCGCTTCGCCGCGATCGGAAAACATCGCATGCGCGAGCATCAGCAGGGCTGTGGAGTCGCTGCCGCCCGACAAGGCGATGACGACCTTGCCGGTCTCTGGAAACTGAATGGAAGAAAGGGTGCGCCGTGTGAGCGCGGCGACGCGATCCGGCGTCAGCACTTCGCTTTCGCGCGTTCTTCGCGGATACGGGCCCGAACGGAGTCCGACATGTTCGGATAGGAGTTTTCGGCGTCGGCAAAGGTGACGCAGGCGACGTCGCGGTCGCCGAGCTGGGCCATGATCTGGCCGATCTTGAGCAGGGTTTCGGGCGCCTTCTGGGACTTCGGATAGTCCTTGCGCACGGCGATGAAGATTTGCGCCGCCTCTTCCAGCCGTCCCTGCGCGCGAACGCTTTCGGCAAGCCAGAAGCGTGCATCCGGCGTCAGCGGGTCTTGCGGATAGGTTTCCACGAAGGAGCGGAAGATGCCCTCGGCGATATTGTAGTCGCCGTCCAGCACATGCGCGTAGCCTTCGCGGTAAAGCGTTTCCGGTTCTTCCGTCGCCGGAACGCTGGCCACCGCCTCGCCGTCGATGGCGGAATCGATCTTCTGTTCGGAGAAATCGATCGAGCCGTCGACCACCTTGCCCGAACCGTCGATCGTCAGCGTGCCGAGTGCGTGCGGCGGCGTACCGCGCGCTTTCGCGCCACCCGCCTCGGCCGATCTGACCGGTGCGGCGGCCGGCGCGTTCGCCGGTGCCGCCGCGGCCGTGTCGGATTTCGCGGGCGGCGTCTCGGCCTGGCCCGAATCCATCGGCTCGCTGGTCGCCGGCGGGGTGCCGCTGCCCTCGAGCTGCTGGAAGCGGAATTCGTTGTCTTCCTGCGTTTTCCGGATTTGCTCCTGCAACTGCAGCAGCTGGAACGTCAGTTCCTCGACCTTGCCGTTGAGTTGGCGCACCTGATCCTCGAGCGCGTAGACGCGTGGATCGGTGACCTGCGCCACCTGGTAGCTCCCCTCGGGCAAGGCCCGTCTTTCCCCGGCCTGCGCGGGCCCGCCGGCAAGCACGGCAAGTGCCAGCGTCGCGCCCAACCATCTTGGCAATGAAACCATTTCGTCTGAAAACTCCAAAATCCGTAACCCGGCCCATCCAACCGTTTATCATTAAGCCGTCAAGTTCGACAAAACTTTGTCTGACGGCTGGTTCCGCGCGCCTCCTTGGGTCCGCGCAATAAAAAAGCGGCCGAAGCCGCTTTTTCAGATCGGCGTGATGGTGCCGGTCAGCTCCCCTGTCCGCCCAGCACGGTGACCGCGCGGCGGTTCTGCGACCAGCAGGAAATGTCGTCGCAGGTCGCGACCGGCCGTTCCTTGCCGTAGGAAATCGTCTTGATACGGCCCTGGTTTACACCGCGCGACACGAGGAAGTCGCGGGTCGCCGCCGCGCGCCGTGCGCCGAGCGCGATGTTGTATTCGCGCGTGCCGCGTTCGTCGGCATGGCCCTCGATGGTGATCGCATATTGCGGATACTGGTTGAGCCACTGCGCCTGGCGCGCCAGCGTCTGCTGCGCGTCCTGGCGGATCGCCGAGGAGTCCGTGTCGAAGAAGATGCGGTCGCCGACATTGACCGTGAAGTCCTGCGACGTGCCGGGAACCGCGCCATTCGCGCCCAGCCCGAGATCGCCGGCATTGTTCGGCAGGCCCTTCCTGCTGGCGCAACCGGTCACGGCCAGTCCGGCCACGAGACAGATCGCGATGATTTTGATGATATTGACTGGAATGCGGCGCATGGCCGTGTCTCCTGGAATTTGAACTACTTCGTTGAACCTTTGGTAACCCTGTTGCAGTTAACCGCCGTTCAAGGAAGACGGTTAACCGCCCGTTAATCGCGACGTGGTCCCGCCGCCGCGGTAAGGCGAAATTGCGGCGGCTTCCGGGCAGCTATTCGAGACGCGGCGACCATGCCGGGTCGGACGCGAAGTCCGGCGTCGGGATCTGCTGCTCGTTCCGGCCGGTCAGGTCAATGGAAAAGAGCCGCGGCCCGCCCGCGCCCGCCGCCTGGCGGAAGAACATCAGCACCCGTCCGTTCGGCGCCCATGTCGGCCCCTCGTTGTGGAAGCCCGTCGTCAGGATGCGCTCGCCCGAACCGTCGGGCTTCATCACGCCGATCGAGAACTGCCCGCCCGACTGCTTGGTGAAGGCGATCAGGTCTCCGCGCGGCGACCAGACCGGCGTCGAATAGGAGCCGTTGCCGAAGGAAATGCGCTGAGGCTCGCCGCCATTGGCGCCCATCACGTAAAGCTGCTGGCGTCCGCCGCGGTCGGATTCGAAGACGATCCGCGACCCGTCCGGCGAATAGGAGGGCGACGTGTCGATCGCATCCGAACTGGTCAGCCGGGTCGTCTGGCGGGTGCGCAAATCCATCGTGTAGATATTCGCATTGCCGCCCTGCTCCAGGCTCATGACGACGCGCTGGCCGTCGGGCGAGAAGCGCGGACTGAACGTCATGCCCGGAAAGTCGCCAACCAGCTCGCGCTGCCCGGTCTCCAGCTGCAGCAGATAGACATGAGGCTCGGGGCCGGCGAAGTCCATATAGGTGACTTCCTGGCGCGTCGGCGAGAAACGCGGCGTCAGGACAATGTCGTCGCCGCGCGTCAGATAACGCACATTCGCGCCGTCCTGGTCCATGATCGCCAGCCGCTTGACGCGTTTTTCCTTCGGTCCCGTCTCGTCGACGAAGACGACGCGGGTGTCGAAA
Source organism: Oricola nitratireducens (assembly GCF_014904745.1). Classification (GTDB taxonomy): domain Bacteria; phylum Pseudomonadota; class Alphaproteobacteria; order Rhizobiales; family Rhizobiaceae; genus Oricola; species Oricola nitratireducens. The sequence continues at coordinate 101,420 of NZ_JACZCS010000008.1, read as the reverse complement.
TAGCCCTTTTCGCCGGTCAGCCGCTCATAGATCGAATCGGCGATGATGTGAGCGACGCGGCGCCAGTTGTCGCGATTGGTGAAGAACTGCTCGCCCGCCATCTGCTCGCCGGCGAACGTGTCCCACAGGCGGAATTCGGCGCGCAGCCGCCCTCCTGCCTCTTCCACGACACGGCCGATGACGACTGCCTGAGCGTTGATGACGCGCCAGTCCTCGAAGCGCGGGGCGACATCGGGATTGCTCACCTTCTCGATGAAGGCGCCCTTGTCCACCGGCGCGAACAGGCCGGACCGCTTCAGGTCGGCGGCGATCACGCCGGAAATGTCGGCGCCGATCCCGTCGCTGGAGATGAAATCGGTGATCGCGATCGGCAGCGGTTCGACATTGCCCTGGTTGATGTCGATCTCGACCAGCGCGCGCGCCGGCTGTCCGCCGAATGCGACCGCAGCGGCCGCCATCGTCACGAAGGCAATAAATCTCAGCATCAGCAGTCTCATCGGGTCGTCCCTTTCAGTCCCCTTGGCCGGGCGCATGTCTGTTCGGGAGCCGCGCTCACCGGAACATCTCGCTCGGATCGAAATTCACCACCACATCGCGCCATGCATCGTATTTTTCCGCCGGCAGCTTGTAGCCCTGGTTGCGTTGTTCGCAAATCATGATCGCGCGCCGTGCGCTCTCGTCGGCCGCCCGGTTGCCGGAACTCTTCTGGATCGAGGGCGGCTCCTCCAGCATGCCCGAGGAATCGAGCTTGAACCGGATCGAGACCTTGAGGTCGCCGGCATCGATCGCGGCAGGCGGGTTCCAGCAGGCCTGGATCTGTGCGCGCAGCGCATCCATTTCGCTCTGCGTCAGTTCCGACCCGCCGGTGTTGCGCTTGCCGCCCAGCGAGGCCTGCTCGGTGGAGCGCTGCGCGCCGCCGCCCGAAGCCTGTTCCTGGTTGAGCAGCGCGGCGACCTGGTCTTCCTGCGACTGGCTGTCCGGCGCCGGCGGCGGTGCGCTCGCCTGCTGGCGCGGCTCGGCCTGCTTCCGCTCGTTCGTTTTCGCCGTCTGCGCCTGCGGCCGCTCCGGACGCGCCGACGGCACCGGCACCTGGTCGGGAATGCGCGCCTCGGGCTTCGGTTCCGCCGGCAGCGGCTCGGCCGTGTCGATCGCGTCCTTGACCGGATCGGGCTGGACGTCCTTCGGCGGTTCCGGGATCGAGGCGACCTCCGTCGTCGGCACGGGTTCCGGTTTCGGCGCCGGCTCGGGCGCCGTATCGGGGCGCTGCGCGATCTCGGGGGCCGGCGTGTCGGACGGTTTCGGCAGCTTGGCCTGGTCCACTTCGACGGGCTTCTGCGTCTCGGTTTCCGGCGCCGCCTGGTCGCGTTCCTTGTTGCCGATATTCTCCGCCGGTTTCGGCGTCGGCACGGCGACGGTCGGCTCCGGCGCCGACGGCCCGTCCTTGGGCGCGTCCTTGGCGCCCTTCTGGATCTGCGTCAGTTCGGCGACCGTGATCAGGTCGACCGGCAGCGATTCCACGTCGGCCACGTCGAAGGATTTGGGCGCGCTCAGCGTGAACATTCCCCAGGTGAGAATGACCGCATGCAAAACGCCGGATGTGATGAGGCCGACCCTCATGGTGGACTAGCCGTCCTTTTCCTGCAGCGTGACAAGGCCGAGATTCTTGAAACCGGCCTGGTTGATGCGGCCCATGACGCGCATGATCGTGCCGTAGTCGGCATTCTGGTCGCCGCGGATATAGATGCGCTCGTTGTAACCGGTCTGTGCGATCGCCTCGAGCTTCGGCACCACTTCCTCGATCGGGATCTGCGTTTCCTGGACATAGATGTCGCCATTGTCGCGGATCGAGATCGTGATCGGCTGGGTGTCGGAATTGAGCGCCGCGGCGCGCGTTTCCGGCAGGTCGATCGGCACGCCGACGGTCAGGAGCGGCGCCGCCACCATGAAGATGATGAGCAGCACCAGCATCACGTCGACGAAGGGCGTGACGTTGATCTCCGACATCAGCCGGGCGCTGTGTTGGCGGCGTCCGCGCCGCGAACCGCGGCCGGCGCTGCCGGAATTCAGGGAAATGGCCATATGGGATTACCTCCGCGCCATCGCGCTATTCGGCCGCCTGCGGGCGGGCGCTCGCATTGGCGCGTTCATCGATCTGGCGCGACAGGATGGCCGAGAATTCATCCGCGAAAGCCTCCATCCGGCTGGCGAGCTTCGCGGCGTCGGCCGACAGCTTGTTGTAGCCGATAACCGCCGGAATGGCCGCGACGAGGCCGAGCGCTGTCGCCAGAAGCGCTTCCGCGATACCCGGCGCGACGACGGCAAGGTTTGTCGATTCCGATCCGGCGATCGCCTGGAACGAGGTCATGATGCCGACCACCGTTCCGAACAGGCCGATGAACGGCGCCGAGGCGCCGACCGACGCCAGATAGCCGAGCCGGCTTTCCACGCTTTCCATCTCGCGTGACAGCGCGACGTCCATCGCCCGGTCGATCCGGCTCTGCAGGCTCATCGGCGAACGCGCGCCGCGCTCGAATGATTTCTTCCACTCGCGCATCGCCGCCACGAACAAGGCGCCCATGCCGGCCGCCTTGCTGTCGGCGAGCGAACGGTAGAGTTCTTCGAGCGACTGGCCCGACCAGAACGTGTCCTCGAAACGGTTGAAGGCACGCCGCATCCGGCCATAGGCCAGCGTCTTGTCGATCATCACCGCCCACGACCACACCGAAGCGGCAAGCAGGCCGAGCATCACCAGTTTGACGACGAAGCCGGCCTGAATGAATAGCGCCCACAGCGAAAGCTCGCTTCCCGGTGCGGCCAAGCCAATCTGTTCCATGTGTAAATCCTCAAGTCCCGGATTTGCGGTCAATCACTGCTAAACGGTCCGCGCCCGATGGTCCGGCATGACCTGTTCGAACGGGCTGCATCGGCTCTCAACGATAATTTGGTTTAAACAAAGGCGTTGAGACGGCCCTTTTCGGACCAGCCCATTCATGAATTGTTATCCTTAACGGCGCGTTAGTGAAACAAAGCCAATTGCGTTCATTTCATGACATTTTGGCTGTTTTTGCCGCGATGGCCTCAGCCAGGCGCGAACAGGGCCGCCCATTCCGTCGGAAACCGCCGAGGCTTGCCCTCGGCGTTGATCAGCGCCGCCTCGACCGCCGCCGTGATCAGCAGCGCGTCGCCGCGCCGGATTTCCTGCGCCATGCGGATGCGCGCCTTGCCGACCTCCGCGACGCGGGTGAGAACCGTCAGCACGTCGTCGATGCGCGCCGCCGCGCGGAAATCGATCTCCATGCGCCGCACCACCCAGTAGAGCGTCTCGCCGGTGCTTCCGGCTTCGAGATCGGTATGGTGCACGCCGATCAGGCGCAGATAGTCCGACCGCCCGCGCTCGAGGAATTCCAGATAGCGCGCGTGATAGACCGCGCCGGAAAAATCCGTGTCGGCATAATAGACCCGCGCCTGCAACTCGTGGCCGGAGGCCGTCAGCCGTCCCGCAAGTGCATCGGCATCCTCTGTCATCGGTTTCCCTTGCAAGATCGAGTTTCACCGGTTGTCATGCACGCATGGTAAGAGGCCCCATGTCCATGATTTCGCCGATCCGTGCAACCCTGGCGACGCTCGCCGCCGTCCTCGCACTGACCGCGGCGCCCGCTCACGCGGCACAGTTTACCGTGTCGCGCGGCCTCAATCTCGACCAGTGGGTGACGTGGCCGGGACCGGACCGCTGGGACTTGAAAAAGGTTCTTGGAAATTTCCCCGAATGGAAAGCCTTCGTCTCGGACGACGATCTCGCCGGCCTGCGCGCGGCCGGTCTCGATTTCCTGCGCATGCCGGTCGATCCGGCGGTATTTCTGGTCAATGCGGATGCGGCGCGCCGGAAACGCCTGCTCGACGGGGTGACCGGCGCGGTCGACCGGATCAGGGTCGCCGGGCTGAAGGTCATCGTCGACCTGCACACCATTCCGCGCGGCAAGGGGCAAAAGGCACCCGGAACCAACCGGATCCTGTCGGACCCCGCGCTGTTTTCGGCCTATCGGCGTCTCGTCAACGACGTGGCCGGCCATCTGGCGCGCTATGATGCCGATGCCGTCGCGCTCGAACTGGTCAACGAGCCCCTGCTCGAATGCGGCCGGCACGACACGCAATGGCCGCGCCAGCTTGTCGATCTGCATGCCGCCGCCCGCGCCGTCAATCCGAAGATCACCCTGGTGGTTCAGGGCGCCTGCTGGGGATCGGCGGACGGCCTCGCCGCGCTCGACCCGAAAACGCTCGGCGACGCCAATGTGATCTGGAGCTTCCACGCCTACGATCCCTTCATCCTCACCCATCAAAGCGCCAGTTGGGCGGGAGAAGACGTCAAGCATCTGTCCGGCCTCGCCTACCCGTTCTCGGGCCTGCGCCGGCGCGAGCGCAAGGCGGCCGTCGACGTCAATCTGGAGCGCATCGACCGCGATGCCCCGAACGGCCAGAGGCGCAAGGCGGCCGACTTCCTCGTCAAGAACGCCGAACGCCTCGCCAGCCCGAGACGGCTGAAACGCACAATGCGAGAACCGTTCCGCACTGTTGCCCGCTGGGCTGCCAGGAACAACATCCCGCATGACCGCATCCTGCTTGGCGAGTTCGGCATGATCCGCCAGGAATACGGCAAGGCGCCCGCAACCAGGCCCGAATGGCGCGCCGCCTACTACCGCGACATGATCGCGCTCGCCGAGGAAAACGGTTTCTCTTGGGCGATGTGGTCCTATGGCGGCGCATTCGGCGTCGTCGACGCCTATGACGGAGAGAAAGCCGCGCCGGACGTCATGAACGTCGTCCGGGCCTTGCCCCGTCGCTAAAACCAGTCGGGGCCACGGGCAACGATCGCGAAGCGGTCCGCCAGTTCGGCGAGCGCGACGCGATGGACATCGCGGGCTGCGACCACGCCGCCGGTTCCGTCCGGCAGGTCGCGCGTGGCGCAGACATCGGCCGCCACTGTCGCCCCGAAACCGTGATCGAGCGCGGCGCGCGCCGTCGCGCTGACGCACATATGCGTCATGAAACCGGCGACGATCAGCTTGCGCCGTCCGGTCGCCGCCAGCGCTTCCTCCAGCCCGGTCTGCGCGAAGGCGTTGGGTAGCGGCTTTTCGATCACCACCTCGCCCGCCTCCGGCGTCAGGCCGTCGATGATCGCGCCGCGCTCGGCATCGAGATCGAACATCCCGCCGGCACGGCCACGATGCACGACGTGAACGACCGGCGCGCCGGCTGACCGCGCCGCCGCCAGCAGGCGCTTCGCTTCCCCGACCGCGGCCTGCGCGTCGGGCAACGCCACCGGGCCGGAAAGATATTCGTTCTGGCAGTCGATCAACACCAGGCAGGCTTCGTCGAAGCGGGCGGGCGTCAGGTCGGCGCCGGCCATTTCCAGCAGGGTTTTCGGCAGGGATTTCGGCGTGTTTATGGGATGGATCTCCTCGGTTCGCCATCATTCCTATATCGGGGAAGGCTTGCAATCATGCAGTGATATTGCAGTATCAGCCTGCAATTTTACAGGAAGGAAATTCATGCCGGACCTTTCCCGCCTCAACTGGGAGGACCTCAGGATCGCGGCGGCGCTGGCGCGCACGGGAACCTTTGCCGGCGCGGCCGCCGAACTGGGCTTCGACGCGACGACGGTCGCCCGCCGCATCGCCCGTCTCGAAGCCGCGTTGCCTTATCCGCTCTTCCACGCCGCCGACGGCCTGCGCCGTCCGACCGCGCGCGGCGCGCAGGTGCTTTCCCATGTCGAGGCAATGACGGAACACGCCGCCGCCATCGGCGCGATATCCGCGACGGAATCCGGCGTCACCGGCCATGTCCGCGTCGCCGCAACGGCAAGCATATGCGACCGTGTTCTCGCCCCGCACGCCGCCGGCCTGCTCGAAGACCATCCGGGGCTCACCCTGTCGCTGCTCGCATCCGACGCCAATGTCAGTTTCTCGCGTTACGAAGCCGACATGGCCATCCGCCTCGCGAGACCGCAGCGCGGCGGCTTCGTGATCCGCAAGCTGGACACCCTCCCGCTGGTACTCTTCGAACCCGTCCGGACGAACGGCGGTGACACGACGATTGTCTGCGCTTATCCGGACAGTCTGCAGGACACGCCCGAGATGGCCGAACTGGCGCGCATCGGGCTACGGGAAAAGGCGCGCTTCATTTCCAACAGCGCGCGCGCGATCCGCACCGTCACCGAGTCCGGCCGCGCCGTCGCCGTGCTTCCCGTATTTGGCGGCGACATCAGGACGCCTCCGGCAGTCCGCGCGACCCCGCTCGGCACGTCCCGCGAGGCCTGGCTGCTCATCCAGCCGCATTTGAAGAAGGACGCCGCCGCGAGGACCGTCGCCGACTGGATCGTCGATTGCTTCGAACCGTCCAAAACGGGTGCGTGACCCGGCTGCCTCAGCCTTCCACCGCCCGCCCGAACACCACGATCGCCGCGCCGATTGCGGCAAGCGCCGCAAAGCCGGCACTCCGCGTGCGGGCGTTGGCGTTCCACGCCGTCACCGCGGCAATCGCCGCCTGCAGCATGTAGTAGATGGCGAAGGCGCGCGAGGCGTAGGCGATGATATCGAACACATCGGCCCACCAGGTCAGCGCCACACCGACCGCGGCCAGCACGGCATAGGCGCCGCGCGGCGACATCCGGCCTCCGGTCAGTTCGGCGATCAATCCGCCCGAGCCGCTGGTGTCGGCGACGGCCGCGCTGAACTGCGCCGCCAGCGCCGCGGCAACCAGCAGCACCGTCAGAATCGGTGCGACGAGACCCATCATGTCGACGATCGCCGTTTCGGTCAGCTTCACCTCGCCGCGCTCGAAGACATAGGCGAGCAGCAGGATGTAGGTCATGTAGATCCCCGTCGACAGCCATTGCGCCCAGCGCATGGATTTCTCGCGGGTCCGGCTGTCGTAATCGGCCGCCAGATAGCGCGACGTCTCGAATCCCTGCACGGTGACGATCAGGCCGAAGGCGAGCGCCACCGCCGGCCAGCCGGTCATTTTCGGAAGATTGAAAAGCACGCCGCCATCGTTCGCCCGGCCGGCGAAATAGGCGCCAAGGCCGAGCAGCAGCCCGGCGATGATCGCGAGCTTGGCCGTGACCGAGACATATTCCATCTGCTCCAGCGACTTGAACCCGTGCGTCCAGCCGGCAAACACGATGACGCCGAAAACGGCGGTCGTCACCATCTTGGCCTGCAATGGCTCGTTCATGGCCGTCAGGCTGACCCCGAAGGCGCCGAACAGGTTGAGATAATAGGCGACCGAGATGACATAGGCGAAACCGAGCGACCAGGACGCCGCCGTCTCGAGCCCTTCCACAAGCCGGCTGCGGTGCGAACCGCCCGCTTCGAGCGCCGCCATGTTGTAGCGGATTGCCGAGCCATAGAGATAGGCGCCAAGGCAAAGCGCGGCCATGACGAGAGGCGCGTATTTTCCATAGGCCTCGTCGAGAATGGGGCCGAGCACGAGGAAGCCACTGCCGATGATCGAGGCAAGCGGCGTGGTCATCGCCCGCCATGTCGGCCTGGTCCGCACCTTGGGCAACCACAACAGCAAGGCGGTCAGCAGCACCGCCACAAGGATACCGATATTGAGGATCACGGGTTTCCTGGTTTCTCCCGGCCGGGCTGCAAAAGCAGAGGCAACGCCATGCGGCATGCCGGCCCTTGCATGGTCATTCTTCGTCGAACAGGGTCGCCTGCATCGCCGCGAGGTCCTTCGGCGCGGCGAGGCCGAGATGGCTCCAGGCCCTTGCCGTCAGCAGGCGCCCGCGCGGCGTGCGCTGGATGAAGCCCTGCTGGATCAGGAACGGCTCGATGATGTCCTCGATGGCATCGCGCGGTTCCGAAAGGCCCGCGGCGATCGTTTCGATCCCCACCGGCCCGCCGCCGAAATTCCGTGCGATCATCGTCAGGTAGCGACGGTCGAGCGCGTCGAGCCCGATGGCGTCGACATCGAGCCGCGTCAGCGCCGCGTCGGCGATCTCGCGTGTCACCTGTCCGGCCTTCGCCACATCGGCAAAATCGCGCACCCGGCGCAACAGCCGGCCTGCGATGCGCGGCGTGCCGCGTGCCCGTTGCGCGACTTCGCGCGCGCCATCGTCGCTCATCGGCAGACCCATGATCCGCGCCCCGCGCCGCACGATCGTCTCCAGCTCCTCGACCGTGTAGAATTCGAGCCGCACCGGAATGCCGAAACGGTCGCGCAGCGGCGTTGTCAGCAAGCCCAGCCGCGTCGTCGCCGCGACCAACGTGAATTTCGCCAGATCGATCTTCACCGACCGCGCGGCCGGCCCCTCGCCGATGATCAGGTCGAGCTGGAAATCCTCCATCGCCGGATAGAGGATCTCCTCCACCGCCGGATTGAGCCGGTGGATCTCGTCGATGAACAACACGTCGCGGTCTTCGAGATTGGTCAAAAGCGCGGCCAGGTCGCCCGCCTTGGCGATCACCGGACCGGAGGTGGCGCGGAAATTCACGCCCAGTTCCTTGGCCATGATCTGCGCCAGCGTCGTCTTGCCGAGGCCGGGCGGGCCGACGAACAGAACGTGGTCGAGCGCCTCGCCGCGGCCCCGCGCGGCCTCGATGAACACCTTCAGGTTGGCGCGCGCCGCCGCCTGGCCGGTGAAATCGTCCAGCGTCTGCGGCCGCAGCGAGACATCCATGTCCTCGCCGCGTTTCTCCGGCGTTATCAGGCGGGCTTCGTCATCCATGGGTCGTCATTCGCACTGCATGGTCTTCAAGGCAAGCCGGGCTCACCGCGACAGTTCCTTCAGCCCCAGCCGGATCAGTTTCGCGCTGTCGGCGCCTTCGCCCGCTTCCCTCACGGCGGCGGCCACCGCGTTCGCGGCCTGGTCGCGGCTGTAGCCGAGATTGGTCAGCGCCGAGACCGCGTCCGCCACCGGAGCCGCGGCGACGCCCTCGCCCAGTTCCTGCTTCAGCCCGATCGTGCCTGATGCCTCGCCGGCAAAGGCCGGCGCCTTCGATTTCAGTTCGGTGACGATGCGCTGCGCCACCTTCGGCCCGATCCCCGGCGCGCGCGCCACCATCGCCTTGTCCTGCAGCGCGATCGCGTTGGCGAGATCGGACGGCGTCAGCGTCGACAGCACCGCCAGCGCCACCTTCGCGCCGACGCCCTGCACGCTCTGCAGCAGCCGGAACCATTCGCGCTCCAGATGCGTCGCAAAACCGTAGAGCCGGATCATGTCTTCGCGCACATAGGTCTCGATAAGCAGCACCGCCGCCTCGCCCGCGTTCAGGCCGGACAGCGTGCGCATCGGGCAGAACACGACATAGCCGACGCCGTGCACGTCGATGATCGCGTGATCCTCGCCGATCTCGTCGACCGTTCCCTTCAGTTTTCCGATCATGCCGTCGCAAGCCTCGCCTGGTGAACCGCGCTCATCCGGTGATGCGAATGGCAGATGGCGATGGCGAGCGCGTCGGCGGCGTCGTCCGTGTCGAATGTCGCCTTCGGCATCAGCACCTTCACCATCATGTGGATCTGTTTCTTGTCGCCGTGGCCGACGCCGATGACGGCCTTCTTCACCGCGTTCGGCGCGTATTCGGCCACCCGGATGCCCGTGCGTGCCGGCACCAGCATGGCGATCCCGCGCGCCTGGCCGAGCTTCAGCGTCGCCGCCGCATTGGTGTTGACGAAGGTCTGCTCTACGGCGGCCTCCTGCGGCACGTGCGCGTGCAATATCTCGGCAAGCCCGTCATGCAGCTGGCACAGCCGCGAGGCGAGGTCCGCCTTGTCGTCGGAGCGGATCGTGCCGGAAGCAACGAAATGCAGGCTGTTGCCGAGGCTCTCGACGATGCCCCAACCCGTCCGGCGCAAACCCGGATCGATCCCGATAATGCGAATCGCTTGTCCCATCTCGCCTCCGCTGTCACGTTAGCTTCTGCCACGAACGATGTGAACAAAAAGAAAACAAATAATCACAACTTGCCCTCGAAAGTCCGCCATGCGATTGCCTCGGCGTCTCAGTTTTCCCGGGAACAATCCGTGACGATTCTTGGCATTCCTGTCGATGCGGCCTTCTTCGTGCTGATGATCGCCATCGGCATCGCCGGAATCGTGCGCGGCTTTTCCGGCTTCGGCACCGGCATGATCGTCGGCCCGGTCGGCGCGATGACCTTCAGCCCGCAGATCGCCATCGTCATCCTCCTGGTCATCGACACGCTGCCGATGGTTCCGCTGATCATCAGTGCTTTGAAGAAGATCAGCTTACGCGAATTGCTGCCGGTTGCCGCCGGCTACGGGCTGATCATGCCGCTCGGCATCTGGTTCCTGAAGACCGGCGACACGGAAACGTTGCGCTGGTTCATGTCGGCGGTGATCGTGACCGCGGTCGCCGTCCTGTGGTCCGGCTGGTATTACCGCGGCCCGCGCAACGTGCCGGTACGTCTCGCGGTCGGCGGCGTCTCGGGCTTTCTCGGCGGCGCGGCGGGCATTGGCGGGCCGCCCGTCATCCTCTACTGGATGGCGCTGCGAACCGGCGCGGGTTTCGTGCGCGCCAACCTGATCATTTACTTCGCGCTGACCCAGCTGTTTTCGGGAACCGGCCTTTTCCTGGCCGGACTCACCACGAAGCAGTCGGTGACGATGGGCGTCCTTTACGCGCCGGTCTATCTTGTCGGGCTGCTGGTCGGCGCGCGGCTGTTTGGCTTTTCCAGCGAGGCGGCCTACCGCCGCATCGCGCTGGCGATCGTCATGGCCGCGGCGATCCTGACCCTGCCGGCGCTCGACGCGCTGCGCTCCTAGGAAACCTCAGGCGGCGACGGGTTTCGGCAGTTTTCCGACCGGCTGCACCAGCGTCAGCCCGAAGCCCATCAGCCCGATCGCCAGCCACACCCAGACCGAATACGCCTCGCCGAGAAAGATCATGCTCAATCCCACCGCCGACGCCATGACGACATAGGAGATCTGGCTGGAGAAGACGACGCCCGCGACCCCGACCAGCCACATATAGCCGGCATAGGCGGCGGCATGCGCGACGGAGGAAGCGAACAGCGCCCATTCGGCGTCGCCCCATGGCTGCGTGAGATCGATCAGGTCACCGGAATACCAGGCAAGCGGCGCCGCGACCATCAGCCCGAAAATCGATGCGGCAAACAGCACCGCGACGGGGCTGACGTCATCGGGCGCGAGCCGCCCGATGAAATTGCCTTCCAGCCCGTAGCAGACGGGCGCGACCAGGGCGACGAATATCCACGGCGCCATGCCGGGTTCCGGCAGGCTGGCATCGGGCACGGCGATCATCGTCATCGCCGCGACGCCGAGCACGATCCCCATGCCCCGGTGCGGCCTGAAACTTTCATTGCCCGCGGCAAGCGCGATCCCGAACGAGAAGATCGGCACCGTCGCCAACGCGATCGACAGGATCCCGGCGGGCAGATGCGCCGCGGCCAGATAGACGAACATATCCGGCAGGATCGTGCCGAGCAGGCCGATGACCGCATAATAGAAAAGATGGCGCCGCGTCAGCCCGATCTTCATCCGCCGGATGGCGACGATCAGCCCGAGGCAGCCTGCCGTGAACGCCAGTTGCCAGACGAGCAGGCCGATCGGCGGATGGCCCGTCGACACCGCGACCTTCGTCATCGGCTGGGTCGCGCCCCAGATGCAGCCGAAAACGCCGAGGCCGGCGAACGAGAGAAAAAGCGTCCTCCGGCGCGGCGTTTCGGTTTGCGTCATGTCACGCCGAGAGTTTCGTCATCACGTCTTCCGCGATGTCCTCGTTGGAATAGACGTTCTGGACGTCGTCGTCGTCGTCGAGCGCGTCGAGCAGCTTCATCAGCGTGCCCGCCTTGTCCTCGTCGATCGGCGTGCGGTTCTGCGGCTTCCAGATGATGTTCACCGATTCCGGCTCGCCGAGCGCGTCTTCCAGCGCCTTCGACACCGCGCCGATATCCTCGAAGGCGCAGGTGATCGTGTGCCCGTCCTCGTCGGTTTCGACGTCCTCGGCGCCCGCCTCGATCGCCGCTTCCATGATCGCGTCGGCATCGCCGGCGTCCGGTTTATAGACGATCTCGCCAACCCGGTCGAACATGAACGACACCGAGCCGGTCTCGCCGAGCGACCCGCCGTTCTTCGAGAAGCAGGCGCGGATGTTGGAAGCCGAGCGGTTGAGGTTGTCGGTCAGCGCCTCGACGATGACGGCGATGCCGCCCGGCCCGTAGCCCTCGTAGCGCATTTCCTTGTAGTCCTCGGCGTCGCCGCCTGCGCCCTTGTTGATGGCGCGCTGGATGTTGTCCTTGGGCATCGACTGGCCCTTGGCGTTGGCCACAGCCAGGCGCAAACGCGGGTTCATGTCCGGATCGGTCGTGCCGCCGCCCATCTTCACCGCGACGGTGATTTCCTTCGAAAGGCGGGAAAACAGTTTCGACCGGGCCGCGTCCGCGCGCCCCTTGCGGTGCATGATATTCTTGAATTTCGAATGACCGGCCATGGTCTCCTCTGGCATCTGCGATGAGTGAAATGTGCGCGGCTTATATGAAAGTTCCTCGTCATCGTCCAGCGGGCTCGCTTCGCCATGTGCGCCGCCCTTGCCGATCGGGCGGCGCGCGATAGTTTGGAACCCGGACCTGCAGGGAGCAATTAGCCGTGGCGACAGCGCGTGGCGTGATATTCGCACTCCTTGCCGCCGTTCTGGCGGCATGGCCGGCCGCTGCGTTCGCCGCCGGGCCGGACCGCGCGGAAATCCATGCCCGCCTGTTCGAAAACCTCGCCGCCGCCACGACCGAGGCGGAGGGACGCCGCGCCGAGGACGCGATCTGGCAGTTCTGGATCGACCATCCCGATCCCGCGATCCGGGACGCCGTCGCCACGGGCATGCGCCAGCGCGAAAGCTATGACTGGGATGGCGCGCTCGCCACCTTCTCGCGCGTCATCGAGACCGACCCGGACTATGCCGAGGGATGGAACCAGCGCGCCTTCATCCATTTCCTGAAGGAGGACTACGACGCCTCGCTCGCCGATCTCGACCGCGCGCTGGAACTCGAACCGATGCATTTCGGTGCCCTTGCCGGCAAGGCGCTGATCTTCATGCAGACGAACCGCTTCGACGAAGGCCAGGCGATTCTGCGTCAGGCCGTGGCGCTGCATCCGTTTCTCAAGGAAAGGGGCATGCTCGTCCCGCGCGAGCCGTGACGCCGGCCCGATGCGGCTTCGCGCCGCCGCCACGTGCCGCGAATTTGATTCGCCTTCCGCGAAGCCGCGTCTACAATCCCGGCGAAGCCAAGCCAGGGAACAGATCAGGGAGACCGCCATGCGTTCCATGCGCGCGCTGACCGCCGCCTGCCTCGCAGTCCTTTCCGGCCTTGTTGTTGCCGGGCCCGCCCGCGCCCAGGAACCGGGCGGGGAAAAGCCGCCGAGCCAGTGCCTCGCCGTCGCGCAGGCGCTGCCGAACGTGATCTACGCCTCGGCATCGGCCGCCGAAAATCCGCTCGCCGTGCCCGACGCGGTCACCATCACCTTCGCCGGCCACTCGACCTACCGCATCGAAACGCCCGCGGGCGTCACCATCGCAACCGACTTTTCCGGTCTCTACGGCGCCGTTCCCGTGCCACGCGTCGTCACCATGAACCGCGCCCATACCTCGCACTACACCCTCACCCCCGATCCGGCGATCGAGGTCGTCCTGCCGGGATGGGACCCCGAAAGCCCGAGCCCGGTCGAACACCATGTCGTGGTCGACGACGTCTATATCCGCAACGTCACGACCGATATCCGCTCCTGGGCCGACGGCGGCATGATCCCCGATGCCAATTCCATCTTCATCTTCGAGGTTGCGGGTCTGTGCATCGGCCATCTCGGCCATCTGCATCACGCGCTGACCGACGCGCATTATGCCGAGATCGGACGGCTCGACATCGTCATGGTTCCGGTCGACGGCGGCCTCACCCTGTCGCATACCGGCATGGCGGAGATCACCAGCCGGCTGCGCTCGTCGATCGTCCTGCCGATGCATCTGCGCGGCACGGTGCTCGACAATTTCCTGTCGAAGATGAGCGGCGAATTCGCGATCCGGTACATGGACGGAAATTCGCTCACCATCACGGTGCGCGACCTTCCGAAACGGCCGACGATCATGGTACCGGAAAACCTGGCCTTCAGGGGATGAGTTCAGTGCGAAAATTCCGTTCGAACCGGCGCGCCGGACCGTTGCACGCGAGTGCGGTCGCGCTCCTGCTTTTCGGCGTGACCGTGCCCGCCCACGCGATCACCCGCATCCGTGGTGATCTGACGCCTTGCGCCGAGATCCAGCGCATCCTCCGCGACGAGGGCGCCGTGGTGATCCGTTTCCCCTCGAAACGCATCCCGGACTATTTCCTCTATGACCGCTACGTCAGTCCGCATTATTTCTGCGTGCCGCCGGAAGTGCCCGTCACCCGCAGGATAAACTCCGCCGACAATCCGCGCTGCGTCGTTCACCGCTGCGAGCGGGTCGAGCCGCTGTTCAATCTTTTCGATCGCAATTGATGCCAAGGCTGTTCGTCTGAGGACAGCACGGTTGTTTCCGGCATGCCGGCCTGAAGCCCGAAGCCTGCCCCGGGCGTGCTCACATTTCGATGGATGCGACCATTTGTAACGCATGACGCACCGGATTCTTGTCGCCCGTCAATGAGCACCGGCTTGGACCGGGCAAACTGTATCGGCCGCATGGGTGGCAACGGACATTTGCGTCCGTTGCCTTGTTAATTGAGGAGGACCACCATGACCCGCAACCGTTTAAATCCCGCTCAACGATATGTCGGCGCCGTATTGGCGGCGTCCGTTCTGCTTTCCGTCTCTGTGCCGGCCGGGGCTGTCGAACGCATTCGCGCCGATGAAAACACATGCGCCAAAATCCAGGAAACGCTTCAGAGCGCGGGCGCATTGATCATTCAATATCCGTCCGCCCGGGTCGCCAATCTCTTGCTCTACGACCGCTATGTCAGCTCTTGCGCCTATTGCGATCCGGGCGAAGACGTGGCGCCCGCGACCGTGCCGGCATCGGACAATCCCGAATGCGTCGTCCAGCGCTGCGTGCCGATCGGCGGGGGCCAGGGCACGCCGGCTTGCACTCCGAGTGAACCGGAAACCGGTCGGGATAACCGAAATTAAATAGCGATCGATCGTCCCGGCCAATCCACGGCCGGGACGCCCCGTCTACCACCAGTCCGGCACGGTTTCCGACAATTGCGGCCCGAGCCGCAACGGCGCGATCTTTTCGGCGAGGCCCGTCCGGTCGGAAATTTCCACCGCCACGCCGCAAATCGTCGCCGGCCCCGAGGCGGCCTCGAACCGCCCTTTCGGGATCTTCGACAGGAACCGGTTGAGCGGCTCCTCCTTGTCCATGCCGAGCGAGGAGTCGTAATTTCCGCACATGCCGGCATCCGACATGTATCCGGTGCCGCCGGACAGGATCTGGTGATCGGCCGTCGGCGTATGCGTGTGCGTGCCGACGACAAGGCTGGCGCGCCCGTCGACGAAATGGCCGAAGCAGATCTTTTCCGACGTCGCCTCGGCGTGGAAATCGAACACGACGGCATCGAACTCGGACCCGAGACCGCCGGTCGCAAGCTGCGCTTCCGCGCAGGCGAAGGGATCGTCGAGATCCGGGCTCATGAAAACGCGGCCCATGATGTTCGACACCATGACGCGCGCGCCGTTCTTCGCCTCGTAGACGCCCATGCCCTTGCCGGGCGAGCCGTTCGGGAAATTCGCCGGCCGCAGGAACTGCGAATGCCGGTCGGCGAAGACCAGCGCCTCGCGCTGGTCCCAGACATGGTTGCCCGTCGTCACCACGTCGGCGCCGGCGTCCAGCGTCTCGGTCAGGATCGTCTCCGTGATACCGAATCCGCCGGCCGCGTTTTCGCCGTTCACGATGGTGAAATCGATCCGGTAATCCGAAATCAGGCCGGGCAGCCGGTCATAGACCGCGACACGCCCGGACCGCCCCACCATGTCGCCCAGAAACAGAAGTCTCATGCAGTTCTCCTACGCGCCATCCTCCTACGCGTCATCTGCGAAGCCGCGCAAGCCTTCCTCGGTCAAAACGGCGGCAAGCGGCACGTCATGCGGCTCGGCCGGCACGGCCTCAACCTCCTGGCAGGCAAAGGCGATGCCGATCAGTTGCGGCGTCATGCCCTTTGCGATCAGCCGGGCGATCGCCCGGTCGTAATGCCCGGCGCCATAGCCGATCCGGTTGCCCGCGGCGTCGAAGGCCGACAGCGGCACCAGCAGCAGTTGTGGATCGAGTATCTCCGCCTCCTCGCCCGGACCGGCCGTGCCGAAGCCGGTATCGACCATCGGCGCGCCGCGCACGAGTTCGCGGAAAATGATTGTTTCGCGGTCCATGACGACGGGAAGGCAAAGCCGCGCGCCGCGTTCCCGGAGCGCGAACATCAGCGGCCGGATATCGGCCTCCGAACGGATCGGCCAGAAACCGGAGACGATCGTGCCGGGCTCGATGGCGATGCCGGCGCCGTGCTCGGCGATGCAAAGGCTCTTCTCGATGCGCAAATCCGGCGCCAGCGCGTCGCGCCGCGCAAGGCAGTCGCGGCGGATCGCCTTCTTCAATTCGGAGGGATCAGGCGCCAAGAAAATTCTCTCCGGCGGGAGATGGACCGACCACGACAACCGGTGGAAAGCGGCATCCCGGGAACCTACTTATGTAGGTGGGTGCCGTGTGACGGGACCCACGGGTCCAATCAGGGACAGCTCCCTTGAGATGCGTAAGGCCCCGGGTAAATTGTTTCCTGCCGCGAAGCGCAGTCAGCCAAACCGCGATATAGGCCTCCGCCGGCACAAACGCCAGTGGCAGGAGCTCCGGGATCACGACAATTTCGCCGCGACGGCCTCGATCTTGCCGGCCACGGCCGAAAGCCGCTCCATCAATTGCCCGTCGGTGCTGTCGGCGCGCTGCAGCGCCTCGTCGCGCGTGCGGCGCAGCGACTCGATCTCCGACTCCAGTCCCGTCACCCGCTTCCGCAGTTCGGCAAGCTCGTCCATGACCATGATCCCCGCCATCACCGTGATGCGCTGGTCGCCGATCTCGCCGAACGAGCCTTTCAGATGACCGACATACTGGTCGAAACTGCTGGCCAGTTCATGGAGATGCTCCTCCTGGCCCGGATCGCACGCCATCCGGTAGGCCTTGCCGTCGATTGTCACTGTGACCTGGGACATGAACCCTCTTCAAGTCGTTGCTAGCGGTCGAGAACCGCGCGAATGGTTTCCATGGCGGTGACGAGGCGGCGCGACACTTCCTTGTTGACGTCCTCGAGACGTTCGGAGCGCGATTCCGCCGCGTCGAGCTCGCCGGCCAGACGGCTCCGGTCGGAATTCATCCTCTGGACCTCTTCCTCGGCGTCGCGGTAGTTCTCGCGCACGTCCATCTGCCGGTCGATTGCGTCCTCGAGCGTCGCCACGGCCTTGTCCAGCCGGTTCAAAACCTCCGAAAGCGTCTGTTGTGAAGCCATGCCGGATTCTCTCGACTAAATCGGGGAAAGACGAACGCCTTTCAATTGAGTGCTTTACGCCTGCCCGATAAGGCAGTGCGTCAAGGTACCCAGTTTACGGCGCGTTTTCAAATGCCGCCGGCATTAACCCACAGGACAGAATGGCGCTCCGGCAACGAAACAGCGGGGAAGTCGCGGCCGGACGCGGACGCGCGGCTCACGCGGCCTGCCTGGGACGCAACGCGATCGGGTTTTCGCCGAAGCGTTTCCTGAAAGCCCGCGCAAATCCTTCCGGCGAGGCATAGCCGTAGCGGCGCGCGATGGCGTCGATCCGGTGGCCTCTGGAAACGTCCTGCCGCGCCAGGATCAGCCGCCATTGGCGCAGATAGGCGCTCGGTGGTTCCCCGACCGTCGTCGTGAAGATTTCGGCGAACCGGCTGAGCGACAGGCCGGCGATCCGCGCCAGGTCCTCGTTGCGCCACTGGCGTCCGGGCTGGTCGTGCATGGCGACGATGGCGCGGCTGATCCGCGGGTCGGATAATCCCGCCAGCAGGCCGGGTTCGGCCGATCCCGCCTCGATCTGCGCCCGCAGGATGCGCACCAGAAGCACCTCGCAAAGCCTGTTGACCACCGAGCCCGAGCCACACCGATCGGCGGTCAGTTCCGACTGGACGAGTGCGATCAGGCTCCGGCTTTCGTCGTCGTTTTCCAGATCGAATTCGACGAATTCCGGAAGCGCCGACATCAGCGGGTTGGCTGCGCCGCCCCAGTCGACGGCCGCCGCGAAAACGATCCGGTCGGCGCTGATCCCGAATCCGGAGGCGCCGGTGCGCAGCAATGCCTTGCGGGCGACGCCGCCGCGCCCTTCCACCACCAGCATCGCCGCTTCGAGCGGCGCGGGCCGGACGTCGAGGCTGAAGCGTTCCATCAGTGTGGACAGGCGGTCGAAATCGGACATATCGGTGATACGGTCGGTTTTTCAGGATTTATCAGACATCGATACCTGTATTCTTGCGGCAACGCAACCTGAACCCGCCCCGAGGATCATCCATGCTCCTGCCCCGCCAGAAAACCCCCGACCTGAACCTGCCGACACTCGATCACGGCGTATTCGACCTGACGACCGATCCATCCGAACGCGGAACGATCATCTGCTTTTACCGCGGACTGCATTGTCCGATCTGCGCGACCTACCTGACGGAGTTCCAGAAACGCGTCGCCGATTTCGCCGACCGCGGCGTCGCCACGATCGCGGTCAGCAGTGACAGCGAGGAGCGGGCCCGCGCCATGGCCGACAAGATCGGGGCGGACACACTGCGCTTTGCCTATGGCCTGCCGCTCGCCAAGGCGCGCGAGTGGGGGCTCTACATCTCGACGTCCCGCGGCAAGACGTCGATCGGCATCGAGGAACCGCCGCTGTTTTCGGAACCGGGCCTCTTCATGGTGACGCCCGCGCAAACGCTGTATTACGGTTCCGTCCAGACCATGCCCTTCGTGCGGCCGCATTTCTCCGAACTTGTCGGCGCGCTCGATTTCGCGATCAGGAACGATTATCCGGCACGTGGCGAGTATACAGGCGCCGTCTAGCCCCGCCTGTTGACGCCGGCTACGCCCCCCTGCCGTTTTATTGACTCGTCTCGGCGACCTGCTATGTGTCGCGCGATTTCGTTCGAGACGGCCCGCGGCAGCGGCCCCGGCCTGGTCGGCACAAACAGGAAAACTCATGACGGTACGCGAAAAACACGACCGGATGGCAAATGCGATCCGATTCCTTTCCATGGACGCGGTGCAAGCCGCGAACTCCGGCCACCCCGGCCTTCCGATGGGCGCGGCCGACATCGCCACCGTATTGTTTTCGCGGTTCATGAAATTTGATCCGATGAACCCGAAATGGCCCGACCGCGACCGCTTCGTCCTGTCGGCCGGCCATGGCTCCATGCTGCTCTATTCGCTGCTCTACCTGCTCGGATACGAGGACATCACGATCGACGAGATCAGGAATTTCCGTCAGATCGGCTCGAAAACCGCCGGCCATCCGGAATACGGCCACGCCGCCGGCATCGAGACGACGACCGGCCCGCTCGGCCAGGGTCTGGCCAACGCCGTCGGCATGGCGATCGCCGAGCGCAAGCTCGCCGATGAATTCGGCCGCGATCTCGTCGACCATTATACCTATGTGCTTGCCGGCGACGGCTGCCTGATGGAGGGCATCAGCCAGGAAGCCCTGTCGCTTGCCGGCCACCTCAAGCTCGACAAGCTGATCGTCTTCTGGGACGACAACGGCATCTCCATCGACGGCAAGGTGTCGCTCTCGGATTCGACCGACCAGCAGGCGCGCTTCGCGGCCTCGGGCTGGGAAACGCTCTCGGTCGACGGCCATGACCCGGACGCCATCGCGACCGCGGTCGAACAGGCGCGCTCGTCCGACCGCCCGACGCTGATCGCCTGCCGCACCACCATCGGCTACGGCGCTCCGACCCGCGCCGGCACCTCCAAGGCGCACGGTTCGCCGCTCGGCGCCGAGGAAATCGCCGGCGCCCGCAAGGCGCTCGGCTGGCAGTCCGCGCCCTTCGAGATCCCGTCCGAAATCCTCGACGACTGGCGTCTCGTCGGCCTGAACGCCGGCAAGGAACGCGTCGCCTGGGAAAAACGCCTCGGCGAGGCCGATGCGACGCTTCGCGGCGAATTCGAGCGCCGCATGCGCGGCGACCTTCCGGCCTCCTTCGGCTCGGCGATGGAGACCTGGCGCAAGCAGCTCGCCGCCGACCTGCCCAATGTCGCGACCCGCAAGTCGTCGGAGATGACCCTCGAGGTCGTCAACGCCGTCGTCACCGAGACGCTCGGGGGGTCCGCCGACCTGACCGGCTCCAACAACACCAGGACGAGCCAGACCGCGCCGATCACGCCGGACGATTTCTCCGGCCGCTATCTCCATTACGGCATCCGCGAACACGGCATGGCCGCGGCCATGAACGGCATCGCGCTGCATGGCGGCCTGATCCCCTATGGCGGCACGTTCCTCGTCTTTTCCGACTACGCGCGCCCCGCGATGCGCCTCGCCTCGCTGATGGGAATCCGCTCCATTTTCGTCATGACGCATGATTCCATCGGCCTTGGCGAGGACGGCCCGACGCACCAGCCGGTCGAGCATCTCGCCGCCCTGCGCGCGATCCCGAACCACACCGTTTTCCGCCCGGCCGACGCGATGGAAACCGCGGAATGCTGGCAGATCGCGCTGGAAACCGTCACGACCCCCTCGACCCTGGCACTGACCCGGCAGAACCTGCCGGCGCTGCGCACCGAGTTCTCGGCCGACAACCGTTGCGCCAATGGCGCCTATGAACTGGCGCCGGCCAGCGACGACGCCGTCGTGTCGATCTTCGCCTCCGGTTCGGAAGTCGAAATCGCGATGAAGGCGAAGGAAGCCCTCGAAGCCAACGGCCACCCGACCCGGGTCGTCTCCGTGCCGAGCCTTGACCTCTTCCGCCAGCAGTCGGAGGATTACCGCAAGGCGATGATCGGAAGCGCACCGGTCCGCATCGCCGTCGAGGCCGGAATCCGCCAGGGCTGGGACGCCGTCATCGGCTCCGACGGCGATTTCGTCGGAATGGATTCCTTCGGCGCATCCGGCCCCTACGAGCAGCTTTACGCCCATTTCGGGATCACGCCGGAGGCGGTCGTCGCTGCGGCTGAAACACGCATTCACGCAGGCAGGCAACACCAGTAACTTCGCCCCCCATTGTAACGGAGGAAATTCCATGACCGTCAAAGTCGCCATCAACGGATTTGGCCGCATCGGCCGCAATGTCGTCCGCGCCATTTACGAATCCGGCCGCAAGGACATCGACATCGTTGCCATCAACGATCTCGGCCCGGTCGAGACCAACGCCCACCTGATGCGCTACGACTCGGTGCACGGCCGGTTCCCGAAATCCGTCGAGGTGAAGGGCGACACGATCCATATCGAGGGCGGCGACAGCTTCAAGGTCTTCGCCGAGCGCGATCCGAAAAATCTCCCCTGGGGCGAACTCGGCATCGACATCGTCATGGAATGCACCGGCATCTTCACAGCCAGGGAAAAGGCGGCGCTGCATCTGGAAGCCGGCGCCAAGCGCGTTCTGGTTTCCGCTCCGGCCTCCGGCGCCGACAAGACCATCGTCTACGGCGTCAACCACGGCGTGCTGACCAAGGACGACCTCGTCGTCTCCAACGCGTCCTGCACCACCAATTGCCTGGCGCCGCTCGTCGACGTGCTGCACTCCACCTTCGGCATCGAACGCGGCATGATGACGACGATCCACTCCTACACCGGCGACCAGCCGACGCTGGATACGATGCACAAGGATCTCTACCGCGGCCGTGCGGCGGCGATGAGCCAGATCCCGACCTCGACCGGCGCCGCCAAGGCGATCGGTCTGGTCATCCCCGATCTCGCCGGAAAGCTCGACGGCATTTCGGTGCGCGTGCCGACGCCCAACGTCTCGCTGGTTGACTTCAAGTTCATTCCGTCCAAGCCGGTCACGGTCGAGGCGATCAACGACGCCCTCGTCGCGGCCGCCGACGGCCGCCTGAAGGGCATCCTCGGCTACACGACCCATCCGAACGTCTCCATCGACTTCAACCACGATCCGCATTCCTCGACGGTCGCGCTCGACCAGACCAAGGTCATGGACGGCACGATGGTCTCGGTCCTGTCCTGGTACGACAATGAGTGGGGCTTCTCCAACCGCATGGCCGATACGGCCATCGCGATGGGCAAGCTGATCTAAGCAAGCCGAAAAACGGAAATCGAAAAAGCCGCCCGGTCTCCGGGCGGCTTTTTTCTTGGGCCACGCGGCAATTCTGCGATCCGCGGGTCCTCGTCTTGCTTGCCCCGGCCAATTTGCTACTGGATGATGGCAACGAGGTATCGCGATCTTGACAACCCCGACCCACGACTGGCTGGCGCGACTGGTCGGCCATGCCACCGTCAGCGCCGAGACGAACCTGCCGCTTGTCGCGGAGATCGAGGCTGCCTTGGTGGCCGCGGGCGCCGTCTGCACCCGGTTTCCCGACGAAACGGAAACGAAGGCGGCTCTGCTCGCCCGTTTGGGCCCCGATCTGCCCGGCGGCCTGATGCTGTCCGGCCATCTCGACGCCGTTCCCGTCGACGGCCAGACCTGGACAATGCCGCCCTTCGAACTGACGGACAAGGGCGACCGGCTCTACGGGCGCGGCGCGACCGACATGAAGGGCTTCGTCGCCGCCATGCTGGCGCTGGCGGAACGGGCCGGCTCCCGCACGCTGGCGCGGCCCTTGTGGCTGGCGTTTTCCTATGACGAGGAGATCGGCTGCATCGGGGTCCGCCCGATGCTGGACGCCATTTCCGCACGCAATATCAGGCCCGATCTCGTGGTCGTGGGCGAGCCCACTTCAATGCGCCTCGGACTGGGACACAAGGGCAAGATGGCGTTCACGATCGAGGCCAGAGGCGTGGCGCGCCATTCGGCGGAAGCCCCGCTGGCGCTCAACGCCCTGCATCTGGCCGGCGACTTCATGGCGGCGATGCGCGGCCTGCAGGACGAGATCGCTGTGTACGGTCCGCGCGAGGACGGATATTCGGTGCCCTACGCGACGGTGCATGTCGGCAGGCTGACGGGCGGAACGGTGGTCAATTTCGTGCCGGATAGCGCGGAGCTGCTGATGGAAATCCGAGTGCTCGCGGCCGACGACGCCGGTGGCCTGGCGGCGCGCCTCCACGACGCGGCGGCGAAAATCGTCGCGCCGCATCGCGCCACCTTCCCGGAAGCCGGCCTGACCGTGACGGAGACAGGCCGCTATCCCGGACTTGCCGCCGACCGTGATGCCCCCGCCGTGCGCGTCTTCGCCGAATGCCTGCCTTCCGGGACGCCCGACTGCAGGCTCAGCTTCGGCACCGAGGGCGGCCTGTTCGCGCAGAAGCTCGGCGTGCCCGTCGTGGTCTGCGGTCCCGGCGACATGGCGCAGGGCCACCGGCCGGACGAATTCATCGCGAAAGCCGAGCTTGTCGCCTGCGACGCGATGCTCGATGCTGCCTTGGAGAGGTTCAGTGTCTCTCCGGCCAACGATACCCCTCTTTGAAGACCGAACCAGGAAACGAGACCATGGCCCACACGCGCCACCGGAAGTTCAACACCAGGGACACCTACCCCGAACAGAAGCTGGACAACGACCTCTGCCAGGCCGTCGTCGCCCGGGGACGGATGGTGTTCCTGCGCGGCCAGTGCCCGCAGGATCTCGATACGGCAAAGAACATCGACAGCCACGACCCGGTCGAACAGACCCACAAGGTGATGCAGAACATCCGCCAGCTTCTCGAGGAGTGCGGCGGCTCCATGGAGCATCTGTGCAAAGTCGTGGTCTACCTCACCGACGTGCGCCACCGCGAGGCGGTCTACCGGACGATGGGCGAATACATCAAGGACGTCTATCCCGTCTCGACCGGAGTGGTCGTGACCGCGCTCGCCCGCCCGGACTGGCTGGTCGAGATCGACGGCACCGCCGTCATCCCCGATTGATGGTGCGGAGTCCGGCATGACCTTTTCCCTTATCGCCCGATGCGCCCGGACAGGGCAGTTCGGCATGGTGATTTCCTCGTCGTCCCCCGCCGTGGCGGCGCGCTGCGCCCATGTGCGCGCGGGCGTCGGCGCGGTGGCGAGCCAGAACGTCACCGACCCGGCGCTTGGCTCCCTGCTGCTGGACCGGCTCGAGGCCGGCCTTCCGGCGGCGCGGGCGCTTGCCGATATCACCGCCGGAAGGCCGCATATCGACTACCGCCAGCTGATGGTCGTGGACGCCGCGGGGGCGGTGGCCATCCACTCCGGGCGCCAGGTACTGGGCCTCTGGGGCGAGGCGAAGGGCCGCGATTGCGCCGCGGGCGGCAATCTCCTTGCCGATGAGGGCGTTCCCGCTGCCATGGTCGCTGCATTCGAGGGCGCGCAAGGCCACCTCGGCGACCGGCTGATGGCCGCGTTGGAAACGGGGCTTGCCGCCGGCGGCGAGGCCGGACCTGTTCGTTCGGCGGGGCTAAAGGTGGCGGACCGGCTGTCATGGCCGCTCGCCGACCTGCGCATCGACTGGGCGGACGAACCGATCGGGATGCTGCGCGCCGCCTGGGACGTCTACCGCCCGCAGATGGCTGCCTATGTCCAGCGCGCCGAGGACCCGACGCAAGCGCCGTCCTACGGAGTACCGGGCGATGAATGAAACAAGCCGTAAAGAGGGCGCCGACATGCCGATCGAAAAGACCGAGGTTCTCGTCGTGGGCGGCGGCCAGGCCGGGGTGGCTATGAGCGAGCACCTGGGCAGGGCCGGCATTTCGCATCTTGTGCTCGAACGCGGCCGGATCGCCGAGCGCTGGCGCTCCGAAAGATGGGACTCGCTGGTCGCCAACGGACCGGCCTGGCACGACCGGTTTCCGGGCATGACATTCGACGAGATCGATCCCGACGGCTTCGCGCCGAAGGAGAGTGTCGCCGACTATTTTGATGCCTACGCGCAAAAGATCGCCGCGCCGATCCGCACCGGCGTCGAGGTGACGTCGGTCACCCGCAATGAAGGCCGGCCGGGTTTCCGCGTCGAGACGTCGGCCGGCCCGATCGAGGCCACCTATGTGGTCGCCGCCACCGGGGCGTTCCAGCGCCCGATCGTCCCGGACATGGTTCCCGAAGGCGCGGGCGTGCTGCAGATCCACTCCACCGGCTACCGCAATCCCGGCCAGCTGCCCGAGGGCGCGGTTCTGGTGATTGGTGCGGGATCGTCGGGAACCCAGATCGCCGACGAATTGCGGCAGTCCGGCAGGCGCGTCTACCTCTCGGTCGGCCCGCACGACAGGCCGCCGCGCGGCTATCGCGGCATGGATTACTGCTGGTGGCTTGGCGTCCTCGGCAAATGGGATGCCGTGACGCCCGCGGCGGGCGCTGAACATGTCACGATCGCGGTGAGCGGAGCCGATGGCGGCAAGACGGTCGACTTCCGGCGCCTTGCCGAAACCGGCATCACGTTGCTTGGCCGGGCCGAGGGCTACAGCGACGGCGCGATGTCGTTTGCGCCGGACCTCGCGCGCAACATCGCCCGCGGGGATGCGAATTATCTCTCCGTACTCGACGAGGCCGACGCCTATATCGCCAGCAACGGTCTCGACCTTCCCGAAGAGCCGGAGGCCCATGTCATCGGACCAGACCCGGACTGCCTGACCGATCCGATCCTCGAACTGAACCTGGCCGAAGCCGGGATCACGACGATCATCTGGGCGACCGGCTTTGCCTTCGACTATGGCTGGCTGAAGGTCGACACCTTCGACGAGAAGGGCAGGCCGATCCACCAACGCGGCGTCTCGAAGGAGCCCGGGGTTTATTTCGTCGGCCTGCCATGGCAGTCGCGGCGGGGCTCGTCCTTCATCTGGGGCGTCTGGCACGACGCCCGGTTCATCGCCGACCAGATTGCGATCCAGCGCGCCTACATGGATTTCCACGCTTCGGCGAAGGGCCGGGCCAAAGGCTCGTGAGCAAGACGGCAAGGCCGCCTTGCTCCTCCCGCCGCAGCAGGAACTGCGGTTCCGAGTTCGCCCTGGGTGCCCCTCGCCCGAAGCGTCACGCCTTGGCGCGCAGACGGTTCACCAACAGATCGTCCCGCAGGATCTCGTCCTTGAGCGCGGTGAGTTCTCCGACATCCCAGGTTGCGCTCAGATACCGGCCCTTGGCCCAGTCCGCCTTGCCGGAGCAAAGCCAGACCGCGAAGCTGGCCGCCAGGTCCGGCTTGTCGTCGAGATAGGCGTGCAAGTCTTCTGGCATTTTCAACCCGAGTTCGGTCGCGACGCCGCCAGGATGGATGGCGAAGCATTTGATGCCGTCTTCGTCGTGATCGCTCTGGACGAACTCGCAAAGGCGATTGATGGCATGCTTCGAGGTCTGGTAGTCGGACGCCCCCTTCATCAGCAGTTGTGCGCCGATCGACGAGAGCAGGATGAGATGACCGCCGCTCCGACCTTCGGCGGCGCGCCTCTTCGCGGATTGGATGAGATGGGGAAGCGTGAAGCGGATCACGTGATAGGTGCCCTTCACGTTTACGTCGAAGCTTCGCCACCAGCCCTCCGGGTCGGACTCGCCGATTTTCGTCCACGGGCCGAGATAACCGGCATTCGCGTCCGCCGCGTCGATGCCGCCGAACTGCGCCACGCAATCCTCCACTGCGGCCTTGACCTGTTCCGCGCTGGTGACATCGCAAACGAAAAAGGCACATTGCGTTTCCGGATTGGCCTGCTTGACCAGGTCTCGCGTCTCCTTAAGAGCGTTTTCCGACCTTGCTGTGAGATAGACCGCCCTGGCGCCGGCCTCGGCGAAAGCAACGGCGGTGGCCTGACCAATCCCCCGGGACGCGCCTGCGATGAAGACGACCTTGTCCGACGCGCTGTCCTTCAGCGCCGAGGTCGGGTCGATCTGGTCATATCTGGCGTGATGAGCCGCGAGTTCGAGGAACTGGGTCTGAATGGACGACATTGGACGCTCCCTGTTTCCGACGATGTCTGTGGTGAAAACAAATAGAAGGGAATGTCCTTCCGCGCCTGCCACATCCTCCACAAGATCTGCTAATTCCTCCAAACCAGAGAATTATTGGCTGCATCGACATGCGAAGTCTGATAGGGACCGCAGGCATGGAGCAACACATAGATCTTTCACGCCTCACCGATCTGTGCAACCACTATTCCGTTACCGCGCCGGAAGCATTTAAGCTTTTGCCGGGTCTGTCCATTCTCCGCAGGGAAGCGGAAAGCGACATCGAGGCCGTGATATACGAACCGGTCGTCTGCCTGATCCTTCAAGGTAGCAAAGTCACCTCCATCGGCAATCAGTCCGTGAACCTGCACCCGGGCGATGCGTTGCTTGTCAGCCACGACCTGCCCGTCGTTTCCCGGATAACCGGCGCGAGCGTCGAGGAACCATATCTCGCGGCGATCCTGTCGCTCGATCTGGGACTGGTTCGGAGCCTCTACGATCAGGTTGCCGATGCGCTGGCGCCAGACGACGACGCCCGGTCCCTATCCGCAGGGCCGGCCGATCCGGCTTGGCTTGCGCCGCTGGTCAGATACTTTGAGCTGATCGAAAACCCGCTGGACGCAAAAGTCCTCGGGCCCTCGATCCGGCGCGAAATTCACTACCGCCTTTTGCTCTCACCGATCGGAAAGATGCTGCGGAATCTGCTTGTCGCGGACAGCCACGCCAGCCGGGTCGCAAAGGCCATCCGAAAGGTGAGAGCCGAATATCGGTCTCCGCTCAGCGTCGCGGACCTGGCGAAAACCGCGGGCATGAGCGCGTCGTCCTTTCACGAACACTTCAAGTCGGTCACGGGCACGACGCCGCTGCAATATCAAAAGGATCTTCGCCTGATCGAGGCGAAGGTCTTGCTGGCGGACCATACGGTTTCCGAGGCCGCCTACGCCGTGGGCTACGAAAGCCCGACGCATTTCAGCCGCGACTACTCGAGGAAATTCGGTTTGCCCCCGAGCCGGGATGCGAGCGTCGCCTTTTCTGCTTCCCGGGATGCAATCCCCGCATAAGCCTGGTAGCCGGCCTCCATCCCGGACATTGGAATCGGCAGTTTGGGCCCGGAGCTGACATTGCCGAGCCTCGGCTCTAATATTGACCTCATGCCCTCGCTCGCCGCCACCGCCCTGATCGTCCTCATCGCGCTCGCGCTTTTCTGGAAGCTGCGCTGCATCTGGCGCGGCTGCACCATCGAGCCGGAATCGAAGACGAAGGACTGACGATCCGTGTCCGGGCGATCCGGCACGGCACATATGACGCATTGCTTGGCCCCGCCCGCCAAGGCTATAGGACGTTCCATCCAAACAGGGAGAGGGTAAATGAGCTTCAAGACGCTTGACGATCTTCCCGCCGATCTGGCCGGCAAACGCGTGCTCGTGCGCGTCGATCTCAACGTGCCCATGGCCGACGGCATCGTCACCGACCGCACCCGCATCGAACGCATCGTCCCGACGATCTCGGAACTGTCGCGGAAGGGCGCCAGGGTCATCCTGCTCGCCCATTTCGGTCGCCCCAAGGGCAAGGTGGTCCCCGAGATGTCGCTGCGCCCCGTCGCCCAGGCGCTGGAGGAAGAGCTCGACCACCGCGTCGATTTCGCCACCGACTGCACCGGCGATGAAGCCAAAAAGGAAATCGGCGAGATGGCCGACGGCGACGTCGTCCTGCTCGAAAACACCCGCTTCCATCCCGGCGAGGAAAAGAACGACCCGGACCTCGCCAGGGCAATGGCCGAGAACGGCGACATCTATGTCAACGACGCCTTTTCCGCCGCCCACCGCGCCCACGCCTCGACAGAGGGCATCGCCCGCCTGCTGCCCGCCTATGCCGGACGCACCATGCAGGCGGAGCTGGAAGCCTTGGAAAAAGGCCTCGGCTCGCCCGAAAAACCGGTCGTCGCCATCGTCGGCGGCGCCAAGGTGTCGACCAAGATCGACCTGCTGCAGAACCTCGTTAAACGCGTCGACGCGCTGGTGATCGGCGGCGGCATGGCCAACACCTTCCTCGCCGCCAAGGGCGTCGATGTCGGCAAGTCCCTGTGCGAGCATGATCTCGCCGGCACCGCCAACGCGATCATGAAGGAGGCGGATGCCTCCGGCTGCGCCATCGTCCTGCCGGTCGACGCGGTCGTCGCGCGCGAATTCAAGGCCGGTGCCGACAACGACACCGTCGACGTCTCCGCCGTGCCGTCCGACGCCATGATCCTCGATGTCGGCCCCGCCTCCGTCATGCTGATCAATGGCTGGATCGACAAGGCGAAGACGCTGGTCTGGAACGGACCGCTCGGCGCCTTCGAAATCGAACCCTTCGACGCCGCAACCGTCGCGGCCGCGAAATTTGCTGCCGAGCAGACGGTCGCCGGCAAGCTGGTTTCGGTTGCCGGCGGCGGCGACACCGTCTCCGCCCTCAACCACGCCGGAGTGGCCGACCAGTTCACCTATGTCTCGACGGCAGGCGGCGCCTTCCTCGAATGGATGGAAGGCAAGGAACTGCCGGGCGTCACGGCGCTGAGCGCCTGACGGCGCCGGCCACGAACGCCGCCCGCGCGCAAAGCGTCAGCGTCAGCGCGCCGAGCGCCACCATGAAAGCCGCCTGCGCGACCAACAGGTCGCGCAGCGCCAGCACGCTGAAGGCCGACCCCATCAATATGCCGCCGATATTGCGGCCGATCGGGTCGTAGATCGCGGGCGTTAGCCGCACGGTCGCGACAAAGAAGCCGAAGGCGATTGCCGTCAGCAGCGGTATCGCCCACGGCCCCGCCCCGGACATGGCGAAAGCCGAGAACACCGCCTCGATCAACACGAAATCCGCCCAGAAGTCGAAATGCGCGCCGGCCCGCGACGCGACGCCGAAATGCCGCGCCAGCGGCCCGTCGAGCGCGTCCGTCACCATCGCCAGCGCCAGGCATGCCGCAGCCGCGTCGCCCCTGCCCCCGACGATCAGCAGATACAGCACCGGCGCCAGCGCCAGCCGCAATCCCGTCAGCAGGTCCGGCGAGGCGCGCAGCAGGAACGGAGTCCGGCGGGTCATGGCAGGGTGCCGGCGAGCGCCAGCGCCGCGTCATGCGCCATGCGGACGGCGCGTTCCGTGTTACTGCCCTCGTATTTTCCGTCCGGATCGTTCGGCTCGTAGACCGCGTAACCGTAAATCCATGCAAGCGTGCCGTTATGCGCGGCGATCAGCGCCTTGGTGGCCGCGACGGCTTCCGCCGGATCGCCCCCCGCCGTCACCAGCACCGCGATCTGCTTGCCGCCGAAATCGCCGACCCGGCCGACATAGTCCTGCAGCGGCGGCGCGGCCCGGCTGAAATAGACCGGAGCGGCCAGAACGATCAGGTCGTAGGCACCGATATCGGTGGTCGCCTCGCTGCTTGCCGTTGTGTGGTCGACGCGCCAGCCCTTTTCGGCCAGCCCCTTGTCGAACGCGGTCATGACATCGGCGGGAAAAGAACTCAAGCCCGGGCTCAGCACCGCGAGCACGCGTCCCGCCGTCCCGCCGGAATTGAGCGTTTCCAGCGGCGTCACGGTTTCCTGGTGAACCCGCCAGTTGAGCCACGCCAGCGCGACGCCCGCCGCGACGAGCACGATCACCACGGCGGCCAGAATTCTGCGCATCAGCCTGACCATCGTCCCATCCTCGCTTGCAGACGTCGTTTGCGGCAGGATAACCGCGGAAGATGAAACGGCCTTGACGGCGGTCAATGCGGGAATGTCCGGGTGGCCGCGATTAAAGATTTTAACATTCACTGCAATTTTTTACGCGATTAAAACGATTGAAAAAAATTCAATCGTTTAAGCAGCCTTTCGGCTTATTTCCCCTGTTACAGTGCTCTGATAATTCCGCGTGACGATCAGGGTAGACTGGAAATGACCCGGTGCCGGAGCTTTGGCTGGCGCTGAACGTTTTGGAATTTTGTAGACTTCGGGAGAATTGGATGACGCAAGCGGATATGGCGGCACAGGTCGCGAACAAGGACGGCTTTATCGCGGCCCTCGACCAGTCGGGCGGCTCGACGCCGAAAGCGCTGAAACTTTACGGCGTCCCGGAAAGCGCCTGGTCGAATGACGGCGAGATGTTCGATCTCGTGCACCAGATGCGCACGCGGATCATCAAGTCGCCCGCCTTTACCGGCGACAAGGTGATGGGCGCGATCCTGTTCGAACAGACCATGGACCGCGAAATCGACGGCGTGCCGACGGCGCAGTATCTCTGGGAAAAGCGCGGCGTCGTGCCCTTCCTGAAAGTCGACAAGGGCCTCGCCGAGGCGGCCGACGGCGTCAAGCTGATGAAGCCGATGCCGGATCTCGATGCGCTGCTGGAACGCGCGGTTGCCAAGGGCGTCTTCGGCACCAAGATGCGCTCGGTTATCGACGCCGCCAATCCCAAGGGCATCGCGGCAATTGTCGACCAGCAATTCGAGATCGGAAAGCAGATCCTGTCGCATGGCCTCGTCCCGATCATCGAGCCGGAGGTCACGATCTCGATCGACGACAAGGCCGAGGCGGAAGACATTCTCCTCGCCGAGATCACGAAGCATCTCGACGGCGTTCCGGCCGGCAAGCAGATCATGTTGAAGCTGACCCTTCCGACCAGGGCAAATCTCTACAAATCGCTTGTCGACGATCCGCGCGTCATGCGCGTGGTCGCGCTGTCGGGCGGCTATTCCCGCGACGAGGCGAACGCGCTTCTGGCGAAGAACACCGGCGTCATCGCCTCGTTCTCGCGCGCGCTGACCGAGGGCCTGTCGGCCGACCAGAGCGACGCGGAATTCGACGCCAAGCTGGGCGCGGCGATTGACAGCATTTTCGAGGCCTCCCGGGCCGGCTGAGCCGCCGGGAACCGCGGCCTTCACCGCGCTGTCATATTGCTGAGACGTCCGCGGTCTCTATATGCAACCGTGGCGCCCCGCCGGCGCCGCGGTTTTTGATTGCGAGAGAATGCCCCGATCATGTTGTCCAAGGCGCTGTTCACCTGGATCGCGTTTCCCGTCTATGTCTGGCAGGGCATAGCCGTTCGGCTGCGGATCGAGCGCCTGCATCCGGCATCCATTCCCCATGAGGGCCGCTTCCCCGGCAAGGGCGAGGAAATCCGGCTTCTCGTCACGGGCGATTCATCCGTCGCCGCTGTCGGCATGACTGCGCTGGAAGACACCCTCACCTTCAATCTCGCCAGAACGGTTGCCGAGCGCACCGGCCGCCCGGTCTACTGGCGCGCCGCGGGCGCCAATTCCGCCACATCGGCGGATCTGCGCGACCACGTCCTGCCGCATGTCGAACGGCGTGACTTCACCCATGTGGTGCTGGCCGTCGGCACCAACGACATGAAGAACTTCCATGTCATCCGACGCTTCAAGAAGAGCTTCGGCACCCTGCTCTACACCGCGCATGCCCGCTTCCCGCAGGCCCGTATCGTCTGGGCGCCGGTCGCCGACATGACCAGGATCCCGGCGCTGCCGCGCGCCCTCGGCCGTATCCTGCAGATGCGCGCCGAACTGATAAATTCCATGGGTGCGCGCCTGTGCGGCGAACGCGGCGCCGTCGCCGCCGAACCGGTGCCGATCCACGGTCCGCAGGGCTTTGCCCGCGACGGTTTCCATGCCGGGCCGGCCGGCTACCGCTCCTGGGCGGAACACCTCGCCGGTTATCTCGTCGACATGCCCGAACCGAGCAATGTTTTAAAACTGCAACGTGCTGATCACGACGATCACCACAAAACCGGCTAGCGGCAGTTTCCAGAAATCGGCGCGCTTGCGCAGTCCCGGCAGGCCGATCGGTTTGATGATCTGAATGATCATCGCCAGGATCACGAACACGCTCAGAATTTTAACCAAGGTTCCCCCGCGGATTCGACTTTCGGCCTGTGCGGCTTTGTCGCGACTATGCGTTAGTCAGATGGACGAATAGCATCCGTTCTGGCAGGAATGAACCATAATCGGGCGCCAGCCCGGATGAGTTCATGTGCATGCTGGGAGGAATGTCGCGCCATGACGGATACGGCCAACAGCGAAACATCGCGCTACTACGCGGTTCACTCTGAATGGAAGCAGGATCCGGAAGGGTTCTGGGCCGGCCTGGCCGACGCCATCGACTGGGTGAAGCCATGGGACAAGGTGTTCGACGGTGAAGCCGGCGTCTACGGCCGCTGGTTCACCGGCGCGCAGTGCAACACCTGCTACAACGCCGTCGACCGCCACGTCGAGGCCGGGCGCGGCCAGCAGGACGCGATCATCTATGACAGCCCGATCACCGGCAGGAAACGCCGGATCACCTTTGCCGAACTGCTCCGCGAGGTCGAGGCGCTCGCCGCCGTGCTGCGCGATCTCGGCGTCGAAAAGGGCGACCGCGTCCTGATCTACATGCCGATGGTTCCCGAAGCGGCCTTCGCGATGCTCGCTTGCGCGCGCCTCGGCGCCGTCCACTCCGTCGTCTTCGGCGGTTTCGCCGCCCACGAACTGGCAACCCGCATCGACGATTGCCACCCCAAGGTCGTCATCTCCGCCTCCTGCGGCATCGAGCCGGCCCGCCAGGTGCCCTACAAGCCGTTGCTCGACAACGCGATTTCCATGGCGAAGGCAAAGCCCGCGCATTGCCTGGTCCTCGAACGCGAGGAACACCCCTACGACCTCGAGCCGGGCCGCGACGTCGACTACGCCGCATCGGTCTGGGCCCACATGGAGGCCGGTACGAAAGTGCCCTGCGTTCCCGTCGAGGCGACCGATCCGCTCTACATCCTCTACACCTCCGGCACCACCGGCCAGCCCAAGGGCGTCGTCCGCGACAATGGCGGCCACATGGTCGCGCTCAACTGGTCCATGGACGCGCTCTACGGCGTCAAGCCGGGCGAGGTCTTCTGGGCGGCATCGGATGTCGGCTGGGTCGTCGGCCATTCCTACATCGTCTACGCGCCGCTGATCTACGGCGCGACGACCATCCTGTTCGAGGGCAAGCCGGTCGGCACGCCCGACGCCGGCACCTTCTGGCGCATCATCGAGGAATACAAGGTCGCCTCGCTGTTCACCGCGCCGACCGCCTTCCGGGCGATCAAGAAGGAAGATCCGAAAGGCGAATTCATCCCGAAATACGACCTCTCGGGCCTGCGCTCGCTGTTTCTCGCCGGCGAACGCGCCGACCCGGACACCATCAAATGGGCGCAGGAAAAGCTCGGCGTCCCGGTCATCGACCACTGGTGGCAGACCGAGACCGGCTGGGCCATCGCCGGAAATCCGCTCGGCCTCGGCGCGCTGCCGGTGAAAATCGGTTCGCCAACGGTGGCCATGCCGGGTTACGACGTCCAGATAATCGACGACGCCGGACATCCGGTTGCGCCGGGCACGCTCGGCAACATCGTCGTCAAGCTGCCGCTGCCGCCGTCCTGCCTGCCGACGCTGTGGAACGCCGACGAGCGCTTCCGCTCGGCCTATCTCGACGAGTTCCCGGGCTACTACAAGACGTCGGACGCCGGCTACATGGACGAGGACGGCTATCTCTTCATCATGGCCCGCACCGACGACATCATCAACGTCGCCGGCCACCGCCTGTCCACCGGAGCGATGGAGGAGGTCATCGCCGGCCATCCGGACGTCGCCGAATGCGCCGTCATCGGCATCGCGGACCAGTTGAAGGGGCAATTGCCCGCCGGCTTCATCGTGCTCAATTCCGGCGTCGACCGCTCCGCCGAGGAGATCGAGAAGGAAGTCGTCAAGCTCGTGCGCGACGAGATCGGCCCCGTCGCCGCCTTCAAGATCGCGCTCACCGTAGGCCGCCTGCCCAAGACCCGCTCCGGCAAGATCCTGCGCGGCACCATGCAGAAGATCGCCGACGGCGAAGACTGGAAGATGCCGGCGACGATCGACGATCCCGTGATCCTCGACGAAATCGGCGATACGCTGAAGCAAAGAAGGGTCGGCCAGGCCGCCGCCTGAGGCCGGATGCAAGACAGCCCCGCCATGGCGGGGCTGTCTCGTTCGGGAGGATGGTGTCCTGGCGCTCGTCGCCGCTCAGTTCTGGTAGTAGGTCAGCCTGAGCTTGCCGATATTCTCGCCGATCTTCTCGAAGGCGTCGATCAGTTCGTCGCTGTTCGAGGCGACGATCGCGGTCTCGGCCGACGAGGCGCAGTGGTTGACGAGATCGACCGAATCCACCGAGGCTTCGCCGAAATAGACGAAGTACAGCGTGATGCCCTCCGCCTTGATCGCGTCGCAGAACCGCTTCGTGCCGTCGTCGAACATCGAGATCGTGTCGGTGTCGTTGCCGTAGAGGCCGATGCCCCGGTTCAGCAGGTCGTCTTTCGGGAAACCGAACGACGTGTAGCTGTTCATGTATTCCTGGGAGTAGCCGCCGAAACCGGGAATGTTCTGGCCGTCCGTCATCAGCACCAGGATCTTCTGCGCTTCGCCGAGCGGCTTGGCCTGGGTGAAGGGCTCCTGCGGCGTCAGCGTGTGCCAAGCCCATTCGAGCCCGGTAGTGATGTCGGTTGCGCCCTTCGCCACCATCGCGTCGATCTTCGCGTTGATCGTGTCGAGATCGTTCGTCAGCGGCAGCATCTTCTCACCATAGCAAAAGCCATTTGGCCCGTAGCGGTAGGTCGATTTCGAAAGGGTCCGCGAATTCGCCGGATAATCGTATTTCGCGGTGTTGAAGATGCGCGCCCGCGAATAGATCTCCTTGGCGTCGCTCGAATAATAGCTGCCGTCCTGCATGGTCAGCCAGTCATTGTCCGCATCCGTGCTGGCGCCGAGATCGTCGAGATAATTGTTGCGGTAGTTGTCGAGATTGGTTCCGTCGAACGGATTGTACTCGATATTGCCGCTGCTGCTGGTCGACCACGGCTCCTCGCTCGACTGGCCGCGCTCGTCGGGCGCCATATAGGGCACGAAGAGCGAGTCGCCGATCTGCGAGTCGGGCGCCGCGCTGGAGAACATGTAGTCCCCGTAGCGGTGTTCGAAGCAGCCGGCCCAGTCCTCGTTGGTGAACATGTCGAACACGTCCTTGCGCGTGACGACGCCGATATTCGGCAGCGCCTTCAGCGCATCGACGTCGATGCCCGGGGACGGCTCCGGAACGGTGACCGAGGCCGGGAAAACCTCGCTCACCAACTGCGGCCGCCAGGAGACATACTCGTCCAGCGTGCTGGAGCCGTCATAGGCTTCCGAGTCCGGAACGTCGAAATACATGTCGCCCGTCTGGCCGCCGGCGTTCCGCTTGAACGGCGGCAGGTAGCGGTAATGCGCATGCGAGCGCCCTGCCCAGTCGACCCACCACGCATTCTTGTATTCGGTGCCGACGACGACCGTCGAATGCCACGGAATGACGGAGAAGGCGATATCCGCGTTCTCGATGTTGGAAACGTTGCCGGCGGCCGACGCCACCAGCTTCTTGGCCGCCTTCTTGGCGTCCTTGATGCGCGTCGACGAAATGGTATTGCCGCTGTCGTCCTTGACCGTCGTGGCGGTATTCATCGAGCCCGACACGTCCATGGCGAGTGCAACCTCGATGTCGGTGCGCCCGAAGCGCGCCTCGGCGCGGGCGGCGACCTTCAGTTGCGGATGCCCGAATATGTGCATGAAATAGGTGTCCTGCATCGTGTACGCATTCAGGCGCACGCGTCCCGTCGTCGGATCGACCGTGAACTCGTCGTAACCGAGATCAAGCTTGGTCGTCGCGGCCATGATCTTCTTGCCCTCGGCGATGAGCGTGTCGGCATCCTGGTTCGGATCGAGCGCGATCCGCTTTGCAAGATGCAGCGCGACGGTCTCCACCGAGGTCTGGATTTCGGTCTTGTTGCGATCGGCGATCACGTAATCCACCGCGAGCGCGGTCATTCCGAAGATCGGTATCAGCGAAAGCGCGGTCATGATGTATGCGGCGCCGCGCTCATCGCGTCGGAAACGACGAAGCAAATTCATCATTGTTCTAACCCCTCGTGCCAGCCACGGAGAGGTTACCGTCGGGTAAATTAAGACAAGTTTTCCCCTGTGCTTAAAATTGAAACTACTGGTTTAATTTTTTCTCGATCAATCTCTCCTTACGCTAAGGCACGGCTGAAATGGTGGGGGCCATGATCAAGCGCATAAGAACTTTCCTTTTCAGGGACAAAGACGGCGTCGCGGCCGTGGAATTCGCGATCCTGGCGCCGGTATTCTTCGCTGTCATGTCCTCGGTCTTCGAAATTACCTATTTCGCCTACACGTCGACATCGATCCAGCGCGCCGTCGAGGACGCGATCGACAGCATCCGCACCGGCCACGTCTACACGACGATGCTCGCCAATGGCTGGAACCCGGAAGAGTGGTACCGCAACGAGATCTGCTCCAACATCTCGATTCCCGACTGCATGACCAACTTGCAGATCCAGGTGCAGACCTTCACCAACGATTTCGACCTGTACAAGGATTCCGACGTCACTAACACGGTCGATGCCGGCGCTTCGGGCGTGCTGATGCGTGTCGAGGCGCGTATCGAGGTTCCCAAGCTTTTCCTGACGAGCGTCATCTTCGGCGACGACGCCATCACGGCGAAAGCGGGCCTGACATTCATGACCGAACCCTACTGACGGAGCGGTGACCATGCAGACGATCGCCTTCTTTCGAGACACGTTCCGCGCCTTCCGGAAAAACACCCGCGCGGCAATCGCCGTGGAAATGGCGTTCGTCCTGCCGATCTTCATCATGCTCGGGTTCCTCAGCTGGGACGCGGCGACGATCTACACCCAGATCAAGCGCGGCACGAAGCACTACTATTCCGTCGGCGACGTCATGGCTTCGCAGACCAGGGACATGACCTGCTCGCGCCTCGACAAGGTCGCGGAGCTTGTCTACTCGTCCTACGCCGCCGGCAACTGGGCCCGCCGTCCGCGCCCGACCGGCAACGACTTCACCCGCGACGGCGCGCTCGACTTCCGCTATGTCATCCGCGTCGTCACGGTGCAGGACCCGGCCACGGAAACGGTCACCGGCGACCTCAGAGGCCGGGTGCGCTGGGAGTATTTCCGCACGCCCGAGGACATGGATACCGAAAGCGAAGTCAAGCCGGGCGAACTGATCGACATTCCCGACGGACTGCGCATCGCCGGCCAGACCTATGTCCAGATCGCGGGCCGGCTCTGGGTCGCGCCGGCGATCAACTATCTCGGCGTCTTCGACTTCAACCCCGCCGACAACACGGTCACCCACACCCAGTTCGACGTCGTGCGGTTTTTCCCGTTGCGTTACGTGACCTCGCTGGGACTCGATTCGAGCGCCTCCGATCCGATGACCGACAAATGCTCGGACGGGTCCAACTACGGTCTGTGACGGCTTGACGCCCGCCGCGTGCAGGGCCTAGCACTCCCCGACAACTCGAAGGGAGAGCTGACATGGCACTGGACGGCAAGAACGCAATCGTCACCGGCGGCGCGCAGGGTATCGGATACGCGATCGCGAAGCGCCTGCTGCAGGACGGCGCGCGCGTCGCGCTCGCCGATATCGACGAAAGGAAGGGCGCGACCGCCGAGAAGGAACTGGCGTCGCTTGGCGAGGTCCGCTTCATCGGCACAGATGTCGGCGACCGGCTCTCCGTCCACAATCTGATGGCCTCGACGATGGACGCCTTCGGCGACATCGACGTCCTCGTCAACAATGCCGGCATCGTCCATGGTGACGATTTCCTCGACATTTCCGAGGAGGATTTCGACCGCGTCATGCGCGTCAACATCAAGGGCGCCTTCCTGTGCGGCCAGGCCGCCGCCCGGCTGATGGTCGAGAAGGTCAGGAATGGCGGACCGGCGGGCGCGATCGTCAACATGTCGTCGATCAACGGCGCGGTCGCGATTCCCAACCAGGTGCCCTATTGCGTCTCCAAGGGCGGCGTGAACCAGCTCACCAAGGTGATGGCGATGTCGCTCGCCCCTTATGGCATCCGCGTCAACGCCGTCGGCCCCGGCTCGATCATGACGGAAATGCTCGCCTCGGTGAACGACGATCCGGAGGCCCGCAACCGCATCCTGTCGCGCACGCCGCTGCTCAGGATCGGCGAGACCTCGGAAATCGCTTCCGTCGTGTCCTTCCTCGCCTCGAACGACGCCAGCTACGTCACCGGCCAGACGATCTATGCCGATGGCGGCCGGCTGGCGCTGAACTACACGGTCGCCGTTCCCGACGAGGACTAGACCCTCCTGACAGAATGGTGTCAGGAGGGCTGTGCGAGACTTCGGTTGTCAATCAATTCCAGCAAGGAAGACCGCCATGTCCGAACAACCGAAAAACACCGCCGTCTGGTTTGAGATCCCGGTTACCGATCTCGATGCCGCCAGGCGCTTCTACGAGGAAGTCCTGTCGATCTCGATGAATCGCATTGACGAGGGTCCCAATCCGATGGTGATGTTCTCCGGCGGCTCCGCCACCGGCGTCCATGGCCATCTTTATCCGGGCAAGCCGGCCGAGGCCGGCGCCGGCAACACGGTCCACCTCGCCGTCGACGGCTCCCTCGAAGACGCGATGGGCCGGGTCAGGGCGGCGGGCGGCCAGGTGATCTCGCCGGCGATCGACATCCCGTCGGGAAGCTTTTTCTACGCGACCGATCCGGACGGCAATTCCATCGGCCTCTTCAAATACGCTCAATAAGGAGCCGCCACGATGCCGAATCCGAAAACGCTTGGCGTGCTCCTGATCGAGGGCTTCGCCGATTGGGAATACCCGCTTCTCGCCGCCAGCGCGTGCGAATGGTTCGGCATCGGCGTCCGTTTCCTGACGCCCGGCGGATCGGCGGTCACTTCGATCGCCGGTCTGCGCTTCGCCGACGGCGCGGCGTTCGAAAAGGAGGATGCCGGATCGCTCGATGCGCTCGCTGTCATCGGCTCCGAAGTCTGGTCCTCCGACGCCGCGCCCGACATAGGCAACGCCCTGCACACGCATCTCGCGGCGGGCGCGATTGTCGGCGGTATTTGCGCCGGCACTGTCCCGCTCGCCCGCGCCGGCCTGTTCGAGGGCCGCGCGCACACCAGCAACGGCCGCGACTGGCTGTTGAAGGCGACGGGCGGCTATGACGGCTCCGGTGGCTACCGGGACGTCCCGCACGCGATCGCCGACGGGCCGGTCGTGTCCGCCCCGGGCTCCGCGCCCGGCACCTTCGCCTGCGCCATGCTGGCGGCGATGATGCCGGAAGCCGGAGAGCAGGTCGCCGGGATGCGCGCCATGTTCGCGCGCGAATACGAACAGGGAGCGGGCTGATCCGATGCGACGCGCCGACCGCCTGTTCCAGATCGTCCAGCATCTGCGCGGCGGCCGGCTCGTCACGGCGCGCAAGCTGGCCGATATCCTCGAAGTCTCCGAGCGCACGATCTATCGCGACATCGCCGACCTGCAGTCGACCGGGGTCCCGATCGACGGCGAGGCGGGCGTCGGCTACATCATGCGCGAGGGGTTCGATCTTCCGCCGCTGATGTTTTCGCGCGACGAGATCGTCGCCCTCGTCGCCGGCGCCCGCCTCGTCAAGGCCTGGGGCGGCGCGACGCTTGCCCGCGCCGCCGAGGAAGCGCTGATCAAGATCGAGGCGATCCTCCCGGACGCCGAGCGCGCCCGCCTGCGCTCCACCGAAATCCACGCGCCGACCTACCTGATGCGCGACGAGGACCGCGAGAAGCTCGACGTCATCGAGCGCGCCGCCGAAACCCGCAACGTCATCCGCTTCGATTATGTCGACGCCGAAGGCCAGCCCTCGAGCCGCTCCGTCAGGCCGCTCGGCCTGTGGTTCTGGGGCGGCCGCTGGACCTGCGTCGGCTGGTGCCTGCTGCGCGACGATTTCCGCATGTTCCGCATCGACCGCGTCTGCGAGATCGAGACGCTTGCCGACACCTTCCGGGCCGAACGCGGCAAGACCATCCGCGACTTCTACCGCCAGATGGAGGACCGCGGGGACCTGCCGTCCGGGTTCAATTACGGCTCGTAAAAACAAAAAGGCCCGCGCGCGGCGGGCCTTCAAATCAGTGAAACGATACGGCGTCTATTCACCGTCGTCGTTGTCGTCCTCGGTTTCCGGCCCCTTCAGCGAGCTCAGCCGCGCGAAGACGGCATTGGCGTCCAGCTCTTCCTCTTCCTTCGGGGTCGGCGGACGCGACAGGAGGTCGTCGACGGGCAGGTTCTCGGTCTCGGAAGCCGGCAGCAGGCTATTGTCCTGTTCCTGCATTTCCGGCGGACGATTCTTCGCCGCCTTCTGGACCTCGAAATCGAGATCGATCTGCGAGCACAGCCCGAGCGCGACGGGATCGACCGGCTGCAAATTGGCCGAGTTCCAGTGCGTGCGGTTGCGGATCTGCTCGATCGTGTTCTTGGTCGTGCCGACGAGGCGCGAGATCTGCGCGTCCTTCAGTTCCGGATGGTTGCGCACCAGCCACAGGATCGCGTTCGGGCGGTCCTGGCGCTTGGAGACCGGCGTGTAACGCGGGCCCTTCTTGCGCAGTTCCGGCACCGTGTATTTCGACGTCGCGAGTTTCAGCGCGTGATTCGGATCCGATTCCGCCTTGGCGA
The DNA here is from genome assembly GCF_014904745.1 of Oricola nitratireducens. Lineage (GTDB taxonomy): Bacteria > Pseudomonadota > Alphaproteobacteria > Rhizobiales > Rhizobiaceae > Oricola > Oricola nitratireducens. The sequence continues at coordinate 59,895 of NZ_JACZCS010000008.1, read as the reverse complement.
TTTCCTCGCGCGTCAGCTGGCCGGTATTGATCGGGTCGAGGCCCTTGATGCCCTGTGCCGATTCGCCGTCGGCAATCGCCTTCACCTCGAGCGTATGCAGCTTGCAGAACTGCGCGATCTGCTCGAACGACAAGGCGGTGTTGTCGACCAGCCAGACGGCGGTCGCTTTGGGCATCAGAAGCGTGTTGGCCATTGGAAAAACCTTTCCTGTTCGCCCGGGCCGGTACCGCGGGCGTGGTGTCGAACCACAATTTCCGGAGAATGCGCGCTCTATAGCGCGTCAGGCCGCCTCGTGCAACCGGATGTGAGGCGGCGTTCCGTCATCATTTCTTCGCGGCCCTGTCATGTCTTTTTCGTCGACAAGGTCGAGGACTTCACCATCGACGCCGCCGGCAATGCCTTCGCGGTCACCGACAATGACGGCGTCGACGACTCCAACGGCGAAACGGTCTTCATGCGCCTCGGCGCAATGGAAGGGATGCAAGTCGACTGACTTGTCTTCCGGTTCCCCGGACGGAAAACGCAGGACGGAAAACGAAAGCCGGGGCGGCAACGCCCCGGCTTTTTTCGTGCTTGCGAGGGAAGTAATAGAGCGGGCGGAGGCGCCGAGCTCTTCTTGACGTCCCCTACAGCGCAGCCATGTAGGTCGGCACTTCTTTCAGATGCGGCACGACGATCAGGTGTTCGATCTCGCCGCGCTTGAAGGCTTTCAGGAACCGGTCGTAATCCTTGAAGACCACGCAACCATTGGATTGGGATTTGTCCATGCCGCCGTTGGCTATGTACATGTAGGTGTGGGCGAGCAGCCCGTCGCGGTTGAATTTCTTCTTTCCGTCGGCCGGCAGCAGGCGGATGGCCTCGACGCCGTGGAAGCGGCTTTCGCGCATCCTCAGATCGTAGAGATTGGGCGGCGTCGGGCCGCGGTTTTTCTCGGCGACGTAGCGCGGATTGTCCTTCATTTTCGCGAGGCCGGAATGCGCCTCCAGCTTGTCGCCGTTCGGCATGTAAACGGTCGCCGCGCCGATATCGTAGACGGCGACCTTGCTGCCGGGGCCGGGAAGATTCGCATTGCCGCGCTGGCCGAACAGCCGGCCGAACAAGCCGTCCGGTTTCTCCTCCTCGGTCTGCACGTCCGGGCTCGCATAGGCGAGCGCCGCGCTGGGCTGGCTTTTCCGCGCGCCGCCGGAATGCTTCGGACGCCGTTCCGGCAAGGGGGCCGCCATGGCGATGGCGACGGAAGCCGGTTCGTCATTTGCTTCGCCGGATGCGGTGGCGATCCGCGGTTTCGGCTCCGGCAGGGGAACGCTCATCGAGTCGTCCGTGCGCGCCTCGGCAATCGCGAATGTCGTCGAGACCGCGGCCAGGGCGGCGGGCGATGGCGCCGACGCGAATCTCTGGTCGAGGCCGGCCGGCGAAACGGGATCGGTATCGCCGGAAATCCAGGCGTAATGTTCGACGGCCGGCGGCCGTGTTTCGGTCGCGGGCGGCGCCGAAAGACGCCGCGGATCCAGATCGGCGAAATGCGGCGCCACCGGGTGCGCGCCGGTCCGGTCTCCACGCGCGGAGGCCTGGAAAGCAAGATCGAGACGCTCCCGGAGATTGTCTTCCGCCAGTTGCGTATGCCTGTCGTTGGCGCGCGGCTCGAACCGGCGCGCGCCCGCGGTTTCGGACACGGATGCATGCACGGAGGCCGGCACGGCGACGAAGCCGGCGGACAGTTGCGCGACGCCACCGGCCACAAGCGGCGCCACCGCCAGCGAACCTGCGAGGCCGGCGATTGCCGCAACACTTACCGAAAGGGAAAGGCGCCTCGACATACCACGAGCGCGCGACGTCCCCGTTTTACAAGTCTCATCCCTCAAAATGCATCCCCAAATGCGGATTCCGTCCCCGACATTACGGAGCGGCGATTGGCAAATGGCTGACGAAGGCCAAATTATGCCCGTGACGAATAAGGCACGCGCCAATCGGATTCAAGTACAAGAGCCTGATCCCCATCCAGGATACGGCTCTCGTCGGGACCCTCGGTCCCCGTGATCTTCAAATTATCAGCGTATGGTAAATCAAAGATTGCCCGCATCCGCATTGCGGCAGATCAATAACAATCGCCATGACCAAAATGCGGCAAACTTGTCCACCATCCTCGCTTTTGACTTACCCTTTTGTCGCGGTTCAACGAAAGGGCATAGGAAAAACATGGTAAACTGGCCGATGGCGATTACCCGCAACCGCGCCGCGCTTTCGCGCATCGTGGACCTGCTGTTCGCCATGGCCGGGCTCGGCGATGGCGGCCACCTATCTCCCCCCTTGCGGCGGGGTGAGACGCGGCCGGCGCGGCCGGCTAATCGACAACGATTTGTCGATTGGAGCGACGAACGCCCGAAGCGCAAGCGAAGGGCGATGTTTCCCGGGCTTAGCTTGCTAAGTCCTTGGAAATCACAAGAGAGGGGCAAAAGCGCCGATGCCTCACAGGGAACCGCCGACAGCTCACCGCAGACACGCAAAATCCATGCGCGCCGACGCGACCAACGCGGAAAACCTGCTCTGGCAAGCCTTGCGCGGCAGTCAGCTCGAAGGCTTCAAGTTCAGGCGGCAGGTGCCCCTTGAAGGCTACATCCTCGACTTCGTCTGCTTCGAGGCCCGCCTGATCGTCGAGGTCGACGATGTCCTGCGAGAATGCCACGCGCTGGCGCATGACGCGCAGCGCGAGGATTCGTCGTGAGGCGCGGAAGACAGCGCATGCCCGTAAATCCGGCTTGGAAATTGAAGCGCGGGAGCAATGCCGCGCGGACAGAGGGGGGACGGCGCCGACATCGGAGGGTCCCGCCGCGCCTCACCCCACATCCAGCACGATCTTGCCGATATGGCTGCCGGCTTCCATGCGCTCATGCGCCCGCCAGGCTTCGCTGAGCGGATAGATCATGTCCATCACCGGCTGCACCTTGCGCTCGGCGAAAAGCGGCCAGACATGTTCTTGCAGTTCGGCCGCGAGTCCCGCCTTGAACTCCACCGTCCGCGCGCGCAGCGTCGAGCCGGTATGCACCAGCCGCTTGACCATCAGCAGCGAGAAATTGGCCTCCGCCTTTGCCCCGCCGAGAAACGCGATCTGGACGATCCGCCCCTCGACCGCCGCCGCCTGGTAGTTGCGGGTGATGTAGTCGCCGCCGACCATGTCGAGGATCACGTCGGCGCCCTTGCCGCCGGTCGTCTCCTTCACCGCCTCGACGAAATCCTCCTCGCGGTAATTGACCGCCCGGTCGGCGCCGAGTTTCGTGCAGGCCGCGCATTTGTCGGCGCTGCCCGCCGTCGTGATGACGGTTGCGCCGAACGCCTTGGCAAGCTGGATCGCCGTCGTGCCGATGCCCGACGTGCCGCCATGCACGAGAAGCGTCTCGCCCGGTTGCAGCCCGCCGCGCTGGAACACGTTGTGCCAGACGGTGAAATAGGTTTCCGGCACGGCCGCGGCCTCGGCGAAGGTGAAGCCCGACGGCACCGGCAGGGCGTTCGTCTCGTGCACGGTCGCGAATTCGGCATAGCCGCCACCCGGCACCAGCGCGCAGACCGCGTCACCCTGTCCGAATTTCGACGCGCCCGGCCCGAACGCCTCGACCGTGCCGGAGATTTCCAGCCCCGGGATGTCCGACGCGCCGGGCGGCGGCGGATAACCGCCGGTGCGCTGCAGGACGTCCGGCCGGTTCACCCCGGCGCATTTGATCCGCACCAGGATTTCGCCCTCGCCCGGCTGCGGCACCGGCCGTTCGGTCGCTTGCAAGGCGCGCGGGCCGCCCGGTTCGCTGATTTCGATCGCTTTCATCATGCTCATGGACTGGTTCCGTCGCCTGTCTTTTCTTCCGTTCGCGCGGACTGTAGGGTCAGCGATCCGGGGCGGCAACCACGCAGGAGGAGATGATGGACGAAGATCTGCCGAAAAAGAAAAAGCCCTTCGAGATCGGTCAGGACCTGTCGCTTCTCTCCGCCGGCGAACTGCAGGAGACCGTTAACGTCCTGAAGCAGGAAATCGCCCGTATCGAGGCGGAAATGGCGTCGAAATCGGCCAGCCGCAATGCCGCGGAAGCGTTCTTCAAGCGCTGATTTGTGCCGATTTTGGTCAAAACGGCATGATTTTGGAATTCCGTTAACCCGCCATTAAGCTTTACAGGTGTTTACTGTGTTTGTTCGGATTTTCCGGACTCATACGAAGTGACACCGTTGCTTTGTTTGACGCCTCCCTGTTTAACTCCTGAGAGCTGCTTTTTGCGGCTCTTTTTTTTGTCCGCATTCCGGCTGCCCCATCCCGGCACAGGCCATCCCGGCCGTTAACCTTGCATTAAGCATGTTCTTGCGCTGAACTGTTAACATCTCCAATATGCCAGTGTGCTGCAGCGCCTCAGCGCATACATCACCAGCAACAACAAACGGCGCAGCGTTTAGGCAGGGTCCCCGGTATGTCTGAGTTGATCAAACGATCAAACACCATCAGTTTCATCGAACGCAAAGCGTCGTCCACCGCATTCAAGAAGCTCTATGCCGACGGCATGGGCCTCGTTGAGGAAACGGCGGCCTATCTCGACGGCGAAGGCCGCGCCGAGGCCAAGCGCCTCAGCCGCGTGTCCGCCACCCTCTATGCCGCGGAATCGATGCGTCTGACCACGCGGCTGATGCAGATCGCCTCCTGGCTGCTGCTCCAGCGCGCGCTCAATTCCGGCGAGATGAGCCGCGAGCAGATGATGTCGGAAAAGAAGAAGATCCGCCTCGACACGACGTCCGCCAAGCTGACCGCGGCCGGCTGGAACGAGCTTCCCGATGCCTTCAAGCTTTTGGTGAACCGCTCGCTACGGCTGCAGTCCTATGTCTACCGCCTCGATCAGGATCTGTTCGGCGAGCCCGAAGAGACCCCCGCCCTGCCGGCCGCCAAGGATAATCCGGTCGGCTCGCAGCTCGAACTTCTGCGCACGGCATTCGCAGCCCGCTGATCAGGGCCGTGCTCGCGCAACAAAAAAGCCCGGACGCATCGTCCGGGCTTTTTGATTCAGCGAAGAGTTGCGTGCGATCAGACGCCGAGGCCTTCGTAACGCTTCTTGAACTTCGAAACGCGGCCGCCGCGGTCGAGCAGGTTCTGCTGGCCGCCGGTCCATGCCGGATGCGACTTGGAGTCGATGTCGAGATTCATGGTCTCGCCTTCGGCGCCCCAGGTCGACCGGGTCATGTATTCGGTGCCGTCGGTCATGACGACCTTGATCATGTGGTATTCGGGATGGATATCAGCCTTCATGTTCTCTGTCCTGCCTTGCGGGCGGGTGATAGGCCGGCATGTCCGCCTTCGTCCCGCGTGTCCGAAATCACGAAAGCCGTGCGCCATTTGGCCACGGCTTCCCAAAAAGATGCGCAGCCTATACATCACCCTCGCCTGAAGCTCAAGACCGGCGCAAAACACAAAACGGCCCGAATCGCACCGGAACAGAAAACGGGATGGAAAAAACATGACTGACACGCCGCAAAATGCCCCGGCTGAACGCAAACGCCAGCCGTTGCGGCCGCTTGCGCGGATGTGGCCCTATCTGAAAAACTACAAGGGCCTCGTGACCGGCGCCGGCATTTCGCTCGTCGTCGCGGCTGGAACGACGCTGTCGCTTCCCACGGCCGTGCGGCGGATGATCGATCACGGTTTCTCCAACAGCGACGGCCAGCTGATCAACAACTACTTCGCCATGCTGGTGCTGATCGCGGCGCTGCTCGCCACCGCCAGCGCGTCCCGCTATTATTTCGTCATCACGCTCGGCGAGCGCGTCGTCTCCGACATCCGCCGCGACGTCTTCGCGCATGTCATGACGCTCTCCTCCTCCTTCTTCGACAGCGCCATGTCCGGTGAAATCGTCTCGCGCCTGACCGCCGACACCACGCAGATCAAATCCGTCGTCGGCGCCACCGCGTCCGTCGCGTTGCGCAACGCCATTCTCGGCATCGGCGCGCTGGGCATGATGGTCATCACCAGCCCGGCGCTTTCGGGCATCGTCATCGCCGCCATTCCGATCATCATTCTTCCGCTCGTCGCTTTCGGCCGCCGCGTGCGCGCACGCTCCCGCATCGCGCAGGACACCCTTGCCGACGCCACCGCCTATGCCAGCGAGGCGATCTCCTCGGTGCGCAGTTTCCAGGCCTTCACCAACGAGGCGATGGCGACGACGCGTTTTGCCGGCGCGGTCGAGGCGGCGTTCAACGCCGCGCGCATATCGGCGCGCACCCGCGCGGGCCTGACGGCATTCGCGATCTTCCTGGTGTTTTCCAGCGTCGTCGCGGTCCTGTGGATCGGCGCCCAGAACGTCCTCACCGGCGCCATGTCGGCCGGCACACTCGGCCAGTTCCTGCTTTACGCCGTCTTTGCTGCCGGCGCGCTTGCCGCCCTGTCCGAGGTTTGGGGCGAGTTGCAATTGGCCGCCGGCGCCGCCGAACGCCTGACCGAGCTTCTGGACGAAGCCCCGGTGATCGTGTCGCCGAAAAATCCGGTTCCGCTCCCTGTCCCGGCGAAAGGCGCAGTCGCTTTCGAGAAGGTCTCGTTTGCCTATCCGACACGCCCGAACGACCGCGCCGTCAGGGATCTCGACTTCACGATCGAACCCGGCGAGACCGTCGCCGTGGCCGGACCGTCCGGCGCCGGCAAGAGCACGCTCTTCGCGCTGCTGTTGCGCCAGTACGATCCCACCGACGGCCGCATCCTGATCGACGGCGTCGATCTGCGCCAGGCAGCGCTCCCCGAGGCCCGGTCGCGTTTCGCCATCGTGCCGCAGGACGTGACGGTCTTTTCCGGTACCGTCGCCGACAACATCGCCTTCGCCCGGCCCGGCGCAACCCGTGACGCGGTGATCGATGCCGCGAAAGCCGCCCAGGCCCACGTCTTCATCGAAGCCCTGCCCGATGGCTACGACACCGAGGTCGGCGAGCGCGGATTGACGCTGTCCGGCGGCCAGCGCCAGCGCATCGCCATCGCCCGCGCGATCCTGCGCGACGCACCGATCCTGCTGCTCGACGAAGCGACCTCGGCGCTCGACGCCGAAAGCGAAAAACTGGTGCAGAAGGCGCTCGAGGAACTGATGCGCGGCCGCACCACCATCGTCATCGCGCACCGCCTCGCGACCATTCTGAAGGCCGACCGCATTCTCGTCATGCAGGAAGGTCACATCGTCGAGGAAGGCACCCACCAGTCGCTGACGAAGCGCGAGGGCGGCATCTATTCGCGCCTCGCCAAGCTGCAGTTCGACGATTCCGCCGTAGCCGGCGCCGCCGAATAAAGGTTTTCCCAACAAAGCGAAATCAGCTTCGCCGTCCGAAAACGCGGCGTAAGAAGCCGGTCAGCGCTCGGTCAGCTTGAGCTCGATGCGGCGGTTGCGCGCCCGCGCCTCGTCGGTGTCGGCCGGATCGAGCGGCTGATATTCGCCGAAACCGGCGGCCACCAGCCTTTGCGGCGACACGCCCTGTCCGATCAGGAACTTCACCACCGAGATGGCGCGCGCGGCCGAAAGGTCCCAGTTGTCCTTGAAGCGCCCGCCGGAGATCGGCACATTGTCGGTGTGGCCGTCGACGCGCAGCACCCAGTTGATCTCCTCGGGAATCTCGCGCTGCAGGTCGATGATCGCGGAGGCGAGCTTCTTCATCTCTTCCGCGCCCGCCGGATTGATATCCGCCGAGCCGGAGCCGAACAGCACCTCGGACTGGAACACGAAACGGTCACCGACGATGCGGATGTTTTCGCGGTCGGACAGGATCTCGCGCAGCCGCCCGAAGAAATCCGAGCGGTAGCGGTTCAGTTCCTGCACCCGCTGAGCGAGCGCGATGTTCAGACGCCGCCCGAGATCGGCGATTTTGGTGTTCGATTCGCGGTCGCGCGCCTCGGACGCGTCCAGCGCGTCCTCGAGCACCGCGATCTGCTTGCGCAACGCCGAGATCTGCCGGTTGAGCAGCTCGACCTGGCTGAGCGCGCGCTGGCTGATCTGGCGCTCGTTGTCGAGCGTTTGCGACAATTCGCCGATCCGCGCCTCGGCGGCGTCCGAAGCTCCGCTGCCGGCCGCCAGCATGCTTTCGAGCCGCGAGCGCTCCTGCTCGGCCGTCGCAAGCGAAGCCTGCAGCGCGACCAGCTGGTCCTCGGCGTCCTGGCGGTTGCTTCGTTCCAGCGACAGCAGTTGCGTCAGCTCGTTGATCTGCGAATTGAGCCGGTTGAGAACGGCGTCCTTGCCGGAGATTTCCTGGCTGAGCAGGAACTGCGCCAAGACGAAGACCGACAGCAGGAACATGATCGCCAGGAGCAGCGTCGACAGGGCATCGACGAAACCGGGCCAATAGTCCACACGCCTGTCATGGCGGCGGTTCCGGGCAAGCGCCACCGCTATTTGCTCCTGTCGTTCTTCTCGATCGAAGCGGTGAGCTTGTCGAGGGTCTTGCGCATGGCTTTCTGTTCTTCGGCCTGGGATTCGACCCAGTCACGCATCATCTGCTGCTCGGAGCGCATGTTGCGCACCAGCCCCTGGATTCCCTCGGCGAGATTGGCCATCGCCGCAGTCGCCCGCTGGCTGCCGCCGGTGCCGCCCTGCATGGTTTTCAGCGCCTCGGCGACGGTCTTCATGTCCTGTCCGTCGCCGCCCGCCGCCACTTGCGCCAGGCCGGAATTGGGATCTGTCACTGACGCGAGCCAGTTTTCCAGTTCGGTGTAGAAACGGTTCTGCGCGCGGCCGGCCTGCAGGTCGAGGAAACCGAGCACCAGTGATCCGGAAAGCCCGAAGAGAGACGACGAAAACGCCGTGCCCATGCCGTCCAGCGGCGAGCTCAACCCGGCTTTCAGCGTCTCGAGGATGTCGTTGACGTCGCCCGATCCCGGTTCCAGCGACTGGATCGTCGAGCCGATCGAGCCGATGGTCTGCAACAGGCCCCAGAAGGTGCCGAGAAGGCCAAGGAAGACGAGAAGGCCGATCAGGTAGCGCGAGGTATCGCGTGACTCGTCGAGCCGTGTCGCGATCGAATCGAGGATCGAGCGCGTCGACAGCGTCGACAGCGTCACCGCCTGCTGGCGGGATAAAAGCGAGCGCATCGGCGCCAGCAGCACCGGCTCGCGCCGCGCCGCCATCAGCGTGTCGCCGGAGCGGAACGTGTTGACCCAGCGCACTTCGCGGAAAAGTCCGATCACCTGCAGGAACACCAGGATGATCCCGACGGCGAGAACGCCGAGGATGAGCCCGTTCAGACCGGGATTCGTCACGAAGGCCGTCGAGACCTGGCGATAGAGGATCGCCGCCACGAAACCGACGATGACCAGGAAGATGATCATCGAAAGGAGGAAGACCTGCGGATTCGAAAGGCGGTAGGGATCGAAACGGCCATGCGCCGGCGTCGGCGCGCTCGTCTGTTCAGTTTCGCCCATCGTCATTCCGTATTTCCTTTGCCCGCGATTGTCCTTTCGGATGCGGCGACCTTAGCGAAAAACATGGCAGAAATAAAAGAACCGATCGACGCTTCGGCGCCGCGTGCTCAGCTTTTTGCCAGCGGCTTGCTGATCGTCGAAATCAGCGCCTTCTGGATCGCCTCGTTGCCGGCGACTATGTCGCCGCGCCCGAACATGTCGGTGCCGCCGGCCAAATCCGTAACGAAGCCGCCCGCCTCGCGGATAAGAACGATCCCGGCGGCCATGTCCCAGGGCGAAAGCGCTTCCTCCCAGAAACCATCGAGGCGTCCGGCGGCGACATAGGCAAGGTCGAGCGCCGCCGCGCCGGTACGCCTGATGCCGACGGAATCGGACATCACATTGCGCAACTGCACAAGGAAACGGCCATGGTCGCCACGGCCGAGATGCGGGATGCCGCAGCCGACAATGCTGTCCGACAGGCTCTTGCGCGCGGCCACGCGCAAGCGGCGGTCATTGAGAAACGCGCCGCCACCCTTTTCGGCGGTGTAGAGCTCGTCCGTCGCCGGATTGAAGATGACGCCGGCGACAAGCTGGCCCTGCCGTTCCAGCGCCAGCGAGACCGCGAAATGCGGAAAGCCGTGCAGGAAATTCGTCGTTCCGTCGAGCGGGTCGATGATCCAGCGGTGCTGGGCGTCCTTGCCGGCCACCTCGCCGCTTTCTTCCATCAGGAAGCCGTAATCCGGGCGGGCGCGTTCCAGTTCCGCCCGCAGCGTCTGCTCGGCGCGCATGTCCGCCTGGCTGACGAAGTCGCCCGGCCCCTTGACCGAGACCTGCAGGTTCTGCACCTCGCCGAAATCGCGCGACAGGCCACGGCCGGCCTTCATAACGGCCTGGACCATCACGTTCATGAGTGCGGAGCGCGCCATTGATTGTCTTTCCTCTGCTTTTCCGGGTAACGCCGCCGGTCAGTCGGCGCGGCGCAGATAGGCGATTTCGTTGGTATCGACGAGGACCTTTTCGCCGGACGCGATGAAGGGCGGCACCAGGATGCGCACGCCGTTTTCGAGCACGGCCGGCTTGTAGGACGACGCCGCCGTCTGGCCCTTGACCACCGGATCGGCTTCCGCGATTTCGAGCACGACCTGGTCGGGCAGCTTGATGCCGATCGGCCGTTCCTCGTGCATTTCCACGGTCACCATCATGCCGTCCTGCAGGAACGCGGCGCGGTCGCCGACGAATTCCTTTTGCAGTTCCAGCTGCTCGTAGGTTTCCGTATCCATGAACACCAGAGCATTGTCCTGCTCGTAGAGGAACTGGAAGTCCTTTTGTTCGAGGCGGACGCGCTCGACGGTTTCACTGGCGCGGAAGCGTTCGTTCAGCTTCGTGCCGTCGATCAGGTTCTTCAGTTCCACCTGATTGAAGGCGCCGCCCTTGCCCGGCTTCACCGCATTGCACTTCACCGCGACCCAAAGACCGCCATTGTGCTCGACCACATTGCCCGGCCTGATTTCGTTACCGTTGATTTTCATCTGAGTTCACCGATTTTGGGCCCGAAACCAGACGGGCCTGAGATTGGGCGGTTCAAGACCACAATTGCGTCGATCTTTCAAGCGGCACGCGCGGGAACGCGCGATCCCGGCCGTTTCAGCGCAGCTGGTTGGCCCGGTCGAGGGCGGCCCGCTGTTCCTCCTGGGTCAGCCCTTCCCAGAAATCGTCCAGCGCCCGGTCGCGCAGGCCCGCGCGCCGCGCGACGATATACCAGGCCGCCGCTTCCGCCTCGTTGGGGTCCGTGCCGAGCGCGCCCCAGTAGAGCTTGGCGACACCTGCCTGTGCCGCGACATTGCCGGCCCTGGCGGCGCGCAGCGTCCAGGCGAACGCCTTTTCGAGGTCACGTTTCCCGCCGACGCCATGCAGGTACCAGTTGCCGAGTTCGAACTGCGCCGTGTCGTAGTTCTGGCGCGCCGCCTTCGTCAGCCACTTGCGCGCTTCGGCATAGTCCTGGGTGATGCCACCGGTCCCGTTGGCGAGATACTGGCTGACGGCATATTGCGCGTCGGCGATGCCCTTTTGCGCCGCGCTCAGGAAATAGGGATAGGCTTCCTTGATGTTCTGGCTGCCCGGCCGCTCGTCGATCAGCAGTTGCGCGTAATTGAACTCGGCATTGCCGTTGCCGGCATCGGCGGCCGCCTTCATCAGGCTGCGCGCCTGTTCCTTTTGCGCCTCGTCCGGTTTGCCCTGCAAAAGGATCAGCGCATATTGCAGCTGCGCTTCCGGCACGCCCTGTTTCGCCGCCTTCATGTACCAGTCCGCGGCCTTGCTCCGGTCGCGCGGCACGCCGAGACCGCGGGCATAGATCTCGGCAAGAAGGGTCTGCGCCGCCGCGTCGCCCTTTTCGGCGCGCGGCAGCGCGAGATTGCGCGCCGTCAGGTAGAGCCCGCGCTGATAGGCGCCGAAGGCCTCGTCCGGCGGCCGTTCCCCGAACCGCGATGGCGCGACGCTGGTTTCATCCGGAACGGGCCCGTTGTCCGTCGCGGGGCGTGCGCCGGTCGTATTCGACGCTTCGCCGGCAGCGGTGCCCGCATCCGCCGGCATTTGCGCGGCAATACCCGTCGCGGGAGCGCATACCAGCATCGCCGCGAGCGCCGCCGACACAACCGTCCCGGCGCGGTATGTCCGGCCGGCCGTCATCCTTTTCCCGAAAACGCGTAATCTTCGAGGATTTCGTTTGCCTGCGTGACCGCCGCGGCGGGATCGATGCCTTCACCGAAGACCGCGCGCGAAAGCGCGACGAACTCCGCGTCGGTCGCGGCCGCCTCCCCGAGTGTGGCAAGCGACGCACCGCCCATCACGATGCAGGGAATCTCGATCATGCTGGCCCACCATTCGGCCAGTGCCAGGTTCTTGCGATGAGGTCCCGGATGCGTGTCCTGGCCGAACCGGCCGAAAAACATGTAGTCCGGCCGCACTTCGCCGAGATCCAGTGCCCGGTGGCGCGTCTCGGCCCCGCCGGTTCCCACGATTTGCTGGCCGCGCGATTTCTCCACTGCCTCGGCGAGGGCCTCGACGCCGGTATCGACGTGTAGTCCGTCGGCGCCGGACCGGCCGAATGCCTGCGTGTCGTTGACCGCGATCGCCGCGGCGCCGTGTGCCTGGACGACCGGAATGCACGCCTCCAGATGCCTTTGGTAAGACGACGCGTCCATTCCGTAGGCGGGAAGGATCACCGATGCGACATCGCCGCCGGTCAGCGCCGCCTCGAGCCGGGCGGCGAATTCGGGCCCGGACGATCCGTCCGGGGCAATCAGGACGAGCCTGCAACGATTTGTTATGGAATGTGTCATGACCGGCTTACTATGGTTACGGCGTCCGCGCTTCAACTGTAAAAACGACGGTTTTACGACAACCCCGCCCGCCCGATGCCTGCATTCCCTCGTTGACTTTCGCTGTGCATGAGCGAGAACGCCTTCCGAAACCCGGATCCCGCATGATTTTCATTTCCGATCCCCTGTTTTATCTGGCCGCCATTCCCGCGGTCATTTTCGTCGGCCTGTCGAAGGGCGGGCTTGGCGGCGCCATGGCCTTGATCGGCGTGCCGATGATGGCCCTTGTTACCTCGCCCGTCAAAGCGGCCGCGATCATGCTGCCGATCCTGATCGTCATGGACATAGTCAGCCTTTGGACATGGCGCGGCAATTACGACCTGCGCACGCTGAAGATCATGCTGCCCGCCGGCATTTTGGGAATCGGGATCGGCTGGTTCACCGCCGCCTGGGTGACCGTGCCGCAGGTCCGCCTGCTCGTCGGCGTCATCGCGCTGCTGTTCGCCGCCGACTATGTCCGGCAGCGTCTGCGCACCGCGCCGGAAGAACCGAAACCGCACAATGTGGCAAAGGGCAGCTTCTGGGGCACGCTTGCCGGCTTCACAAGCTTCGTTTCCCATGCCGGCGGCCCGCCTTATCAGGTCTACACCCTGCCACTCGGCCAGGACCCGAAACTCTATGTCGGCACGTCGGTGATTTTCTTCGCGGTCGTGAACGCGATCAAGCTGGTGCCCTATTTCGCGCTCGGCCAGTTTGACGCCGCGAATCTGTCGACATCACTGGTGCTCATGCCGATCGCGCCGATCGCCACGATTGCCGGCGCATGGGTGGTCAGGCGCATGAACAGGACGATATTTTATCCATTCATGTATACGATGGTATTTCTGGTTGGATTGAAGCTTGTATACGACGGAATAATCAGTTTTGCCGCTTGACGGCGCGTAAGCGCGATTTTACGCATAGTAAATGAGCATCGGAGACTCATTTTTTGCGATCGCGGACCCGCATCGGCGCTTCATCCTCGAGGAATTGCGCCGGAGCTCTCGAACGGTCGGCGATCTTGCCGAGAATCTCCCGGTCTCGCGGCCTGCCGTATCCCAGCACATGAAGATACTTCTCGACGCAAATCTTGTCTCGGTTAAGACCGAGGGGACGCGACGGATATATTCTCTCAACGAAGCGGCATTCATGCCGCTTACCCTCTGGCTGGATCAGTTCTGGACCGGCGGCTGATGCGCCGGTCCTTTTGAACGCTTCAGTGCCGCGTCTCGGAGCGGAGGCGTTCGATTTCCTCTTTCAGGCGTAACTTCTCACGCTTCAATTGCGTCAGCTCGGCTTGATCGGGCACAGGTCGCGACATGATTTGGGAGATTTCCGTTTCCAGAACACCATGTTTGCGCAAAAGGGATTCAAGGTGAGCTTCCACCGACATGAGTATGCCTCCTTCCAGTTTGTTCGGCCAATCCCGGCCGGACTTGATATGGTCGCACGAAATGCGCTTTCTGTCGAATACGCAGGTGTGGAAATAGGTAGAGAATTGTTGCAAAGAGGATAGCAATTGCGACCTTCGCGAACCGCCCCTTGAAAAGGCCGAACGAAAACAAAAAGGACAGGGCATGTCTGACCAGGACCAGGCCGATTTGCGGCTTGCCTATGCGCGGCTCAAGCAGGAGCACGCCGACTACGATACAGCCATCGACGCCATGATCACCGTCGGCTGCAACGTGATGCAGATCCAGCGCATGAAGAAAAAGAAACTGGCGATCAAGGACACGCTGCAGAAGCTGGAAGACCAGATCATCCCCGACATCATCGCCTGAACGCCCCGCCACAGATACCGACACCGGAACACCGCCATGCCTGCAAAAGTCGCCATCATCATGGGCAGCCAGTCCGATTGGCCGACCATGCGCCACGCCGCCGGGATCCTCGACGAGCTCGGCGTTTCGCACGAGGCGCGAATCGTCTCCGCGCACCGCACCCCCGACCGCATGTATGAATTCGCGAAGTCAGCGAAGGCGGAGGGCTTCCAGGTCATCATCGCCGGCGCCGGCGGCGCGGCACATCTGCCGGGCATGACCGCGGCGCTCACCCCGCTGCCCGTTCTCGGCGTTCCGGTCCAGTCGAAGGCGCTGTCCGGCGAGGATTCGCTCCTCTCCATCGTCCAGATGCCGGCCGGCATCCCGGTCGGCACACTTGCCATCGGCAATGCCGGCGCGACCAATGCCGGACTGATGGCGGCCGCCATCCTCGCGCTTGGCGACGAGGTGCTCGCAAAACGTCTGGACGAATGGCGCGCGGCTCGCACGGCGGCTGTCGCCGACCGGCCGTCGGACGACGCGCAATGAGCCTCGATCGCGGCGCGACGATCGGCATTATCGGCGGCGGCCAGCTCGGCCGCATGCTCGCCATGGCCGCTGCCCGCCTCGGGTTTCGCACCTGCGTCCTCGAACCGCAGCGGGACTGCCCGGCGGCCCAGCTCTGCAACGAACAGATCGTTGCCGCCTACGACGATGCCGCTGCGCTTGCCGATCTGGCGGCGCGCTGCGATGTCGTCACCTACGAATTCGAAAACATCGCGTCCGATGCGGTGCGCCCGCTGCAGGAAGCCGGCCTTCTCCGCCCCGGCGCGCTGGCGCTCGAAATCGCCCAGGACCGGCTCGTCGAAAAGCGCTTTCTCAACGACAACGGCATCCGCACCGTGGCGTTTCGCGATATCGCGGACGCCGCGAGCCTCGCCGATGCACTCGCCGAGTTCGGCGGACGCGGTATCCTGAAGACGAGGCGCTTCGGCTATGACGGCAAGGGTCAGGTCCGCTTTCGCGGCGACGCCACCGACCCCTCGCCGGAAGAGGCGCTGAACGAGCTCGGCAACGTGCCAGCCATTCTGGAGGAATTCGCGCCCTTCGTGGCTGAGATCTCGGTGATCGCCACGCGGGCCGTGGATGGAACCGTCGTCTGTTTCGATCCGCCCCGCAACGTGCACGAGAACGGCATTCTCGCCACCTCGACCGTTCCATGCGGAATGACCGCATCCGTCGGCAGCGCCGCGAAGGACGCGGCAGCGAAGCTCGCCGGTGCGCTTTCCTATGTCGGGACACTCGGCCTGGAATTTTTCGTCATGGACGACGGCAGCCTGCGCGCCAACGAATTCGCCCCGCGCGTCCACAATTCCGGCCACTGGACGGAAGCGGCCTGCACGGTTTCGCAGTTCGAGCAGCATGTCCGTGCGATTGCGGGCTGGTCACTCGGCGACGGTGCCCGTCACAGCGATTGCGTAATGGAAAACCTGATCGGAGACGACATCGCCCGCATTACCGTGCTGGCCGGCGAGGCGGACGTGCTCGTCCACGACTACGGCAAGTCCGAAAGCCGCCCGGGCCGCAAAATGGGCCATTTCACGCGCATTCGCCCCCGGATCGGTTGACATCGGGGCGAATTTACGGTTATCCACCGCCCCACTGGATTTGCGCGCCTGAAGGCGCGTTTTTATTTGAGCCCGGACGGGCCACCATAGGCGATAAAATGAAGATCAAGAACTCGCTCAAGGCGCTGAAGACCCGTAACCGCAACAACCGGCTCGTTCGCCGCAAGGGTCGCGTTTACATCATCAACAAGCAGAACCCCCGCTTCAAGGCGCGTCAGGGCTGATTGTTGTCGCGGCGCGAGCGCGCCGCAGGCGTATCACACGATTTTGCATTTGACGTTTGCGTTGCGGTCAATACCTTGTCCGCATGCGAACGTTTTTGCGCTTTCTGACCCTCTCCGCGATTCTCGCCATTGGCGCGCCTGCCGGCCATGCGCAGGAATTTGACGAGCCCGGCACCGGGGAGCCGCTCCCCGTCCCCGAGGAAAACCTCGTTGCGCCGCCGCCTGTCTATGACGACGTGCCGCTGGCGGCCGCGCCGGAAAAGACCCGGCTCGACGATCTGTTCGACAAACTGAAGAAGGCGCGCGATCCGCGCTACGCCCGGACGCTGGCCGACAGCATCTGGTCGGAGTGGTTCCGCTCGGGCAGCGCCACGGTCGATCTAATGCTGGGCTGGGCAAACACCGCCTTCGAGGAAAAGAAATACAACGTCGCGCTCGACTTCCTCGATCAGGTCGTAACCCGCGCCCCGGATTTCGCCGAAGGCTGGAACCGCCGCGCGACGGTTCACTACGCGATGGACAATTTCGCCAAGGCGATGACCGATATCGAGAAGGCACTGGAACTGGAACCCCGCCATTTCGGCGCGCTCGCCGGCATGGCGACGATCCTGGAGCGGACCGGCAAGAAGGAAGCCGCGCTCAAGGCCTGGGAGCGCGCGCTCGACGTCTATCCTGCCATGGAATCGGCACAACAGGCGGTTATCCGCCTGTCTGACGAACTCGCCGCTGATCCTGTCTGATCCGGCACCCCGACACGAAAGCCGCCTGCACATGAATCTCGTCTCTGTGGCGCTGCTGTCCATTGCCGCGATTGCCCTCGTGCTGGCCGCGGCGACCCGCATCGGCGTCCGCAACATTGAGCGCAACCACCCGCCAACCGGTGAATTCGCGACCGCGAACGGCACGCGGATGCACTACGTCCTGGAAAAGGCGGACGACGGAGCCGATCTGCCGCCGGTCGTCTTTCTGCATGGCGCAAGCGGCAATCTCGCCGACCAGATTATCGCCTTCCGCGATTCTCTCGCCGGGCGCGCCGACCTGCTCTTCGTCGACCGGCCCGGACACGGCTGGTCGTCGCGCGGCCCCGGGACAAACGATTTGCCCGACGGTCAGGCGGCGACAATCGCGGCGCTGATGGACGAACTCGGCATCGCGAAAGCCATCATCGTCGGTCACTCCTTCGGCGGCGCGATCGCGGTCTCGTTCGCGCTCAACCATCCCGAAAAAACCGCGGGAACCGTGTTCCTCTCCGCCGTCAGCCATCCTTGGCCGGGCGGCATCAGCTGGTATTACAACCTGACGGTCGTGCCGGTGATCGGGCGGCTGTTCACCGAGACCTTCGTGCTGCCCTTCGGCCTGACCCAGATCGAGCAGGGAACGGCTGGCGTCTTCGCGCCGAACAGGCCCGTCGACAATTACATCAAGCGAACCGGCGTGGCGCTGGTCCTGCGGCCGTTTCACTTTCGCGCCAACGCCGTCGATGTCACCCGCCTGTTCGACTATGTCACCCGCACGGCGCCGCTCTATCCGCAGATCAAGTCACCCGCCGTGATCATCACCGGCGACAAGGACACGATCGTGCTGCCGCGCGTTCACTCGCTCGGGCTGAAGCGCGATCTCGAAAACGCCGAACTGGTCTGGGTCCGCAATCTCGGCCACAAGCCGGATTATGTCGCAACCGGCCTCGCGGTCGCGGCGATCGAGAAACTGGCCGGCAAGCCGCGCGATCTCCAGGCCGAGGCACGCAAGCTCGAGGCGAAGATCGCCTCCGACCACTACGGTCCGGTCGAACGGTCGCTCGGAGACATCTCTCCGCCCGGTCAGATACCCGACAGACCGTCCGAACCGATATAGGCGATACGCAGCATGTTGGTCGCGCCGGGCGTGCGCAGCGGGACGCCGGCGGTGATGATGATCCGGTCGCCCGGCTTGGCGAAGTCCTCGCGAAACGCAATCCGGCAGGCACGGTCGACCATGTCGTCGAGATCGACGGCGTCTTCCGTCACCACGCAATGCAGTCCCCACACCAGAGCCAGCCGGCGCGCCGTCTCGATCACCGGCGACAGCGCGATGACCGGCGTGTCCGGACGCTCGCGCGAGGCGCGCAGCCCCGTCGTGCCCGAAGCCGTGTAACAGACGACCGCCGACAGTTTCAGCGTGTGGGCGATCTGCCGCGCCGCCGCCGAGATCGCGTCCGATCCGGTCGCCTCCGCATCCGGGCGCTGCGCGTTCAGGATCCCCGGGAAGAGAGGGTCCTTTTCGACTTTCTCCGCGATCCGCGACATCGTCTCGACCGCCTCGACGGGATAGTCGCCGGCGGCCGATTCCGCCGACAGCATGACGGCGTCGGCGCCCTCGAAGACGGCGGTCGCGACATCGGAAACCTCGGCGCGGGTCGGCACCGGCGCGGTGATCATCGATTCCAGCATCTGCGTCGCCACGACCACCGGCTTGCCGGCCTTGCGCGCCGCGCGCGTGATCTGCTTCTGGATGCCCGGAACAGCTTCCAGCGGCATTTCGACGCCGAGGTCGCCGCGCGCCACCATGATCGCGTCCGACAATTCGATGATCTCGTCGAGACGCTCGACGGCCTGCGGTTTCTCGATCTTCGACAGCAACCCGACGCGCCCGCGGGCGATCTTGCGCACTTCGGCGAGATCCTCCGGCCGCTGGATGAAGGACAGCGCCACCCAGTCGATTTCCTCTTTCAGGACGGCATCGAGATCGGACCGGTCCTTCTCGGTCAGCGCACCGACGCCAAGCGTCGTATCCGGCAGGCTGACGCCCTTCTTGGTGGAGATCTTCGTGCCCGAGACGACCTTGCAGACGATCGAGGTGCCGTCGCATTTTTCGGCGACGAGCTGCAGCCTGCCGTCGTCGATCAGCAGGCGGTGGCCCGGCTGCACGGCTTCCAGGATTTCCGGATGCGGCAGATAGACGCGCGTCTTGTCCCCCGGTTCGTCGCGGTTGTCGAGCGTGAAGGTCTGTCCCGGCTCGAGTTCGACCGATTCCCCGGCAAAGGCGCCCACCCGCAGCTTCGGCCCCTGCAGGTCGGTGAGAATGCCGATCGGCCGGCCGACCTGCTTTTCAACCGTGCGGATGCGCTTGACGAGTTCGCGCATCAGCTCGTGGCTGGCATGGCTCATATTGATGCGGAAGGCGTCGGCGCCTGCGTTGTGCAGCTTGGCGATCATCTCCTCCGTCGACGAGGAAGGGCCGAGCGTGGCCAGAATCTTGACTTTTCGGCCGCGCTTCACTGACCATCTCCTTGCTGCGTGATCAGCGGAGTCTGGGGAATGGTCCCCGCCGCCGGATCCGGTTCATCGACCAGCTGGACCATCCAGTTCGTCTGGTTTCCCGTGTCGTATTCGCGGAAACCCGCCTTCTGGAAGCCGCGCGCGTAACAGTCGTTCACGCCGGTGATCTTGAACTGCAGTTCTGCGATGCACATGCTGATCGGCCCGTCCCAGCGCCCCCCGCGTACGCCGTCCTCGGCGTACAGATAATAATAGCGCGACTCCAGCGGCCCTTCGATCAGGGTCTTGCAGGTCGAGCCTTCGATGGCCCACCACCCTTCCGTGATCCAGCCGGCGCGCGCCCGGTAGCCGATGGCGACGCCGACGAGATCCTGTGTTGCATTGCACACGCGAAAATCGGCATGCGCCCGCGGCACGGCGACAAGCGCCGAACCGGCCAGGATGAAAAGCATCGCGAATAACCGCATGCAAATCGATTTATCGAGGCGGTTTATCGGCATTCCGGATGACATTGATGTGACGCAGAACAAATCGCTATTCCCTTGGACGTTTGTCGCATGGCAACACTTTATGTCAATGCAAAGGTGCAACACACCACCGTTTTGCGTGCCTCGGCGTGCGAAGGCTTGAACGCCCGGCGGCGGCGCCGATATGGAAAGGACCGCCGAGACATGGAGAATTCCCGATGACAGATATTTCGCCGGACAAGCAGACCGAGTTGGAAGCTGCCGCTTTCCGTCGCCTCGTTTCGCATCTGCGCGAACGCACCGACGTCCAGAACATCGACCTGATGAACCTCGCCGGCTTTTGCCGCAACTGTCTGTCGAACTGGTACCGCGAGGCCGCCGAAGCCGACGGCCTGGCGATCAGCAAGGAGGAATCGCGCGAGATCATCTACGGCATGCCTTACGAGGAATGGCGCGCAAAATACCAGACCGAGGCCAGCGAGGAAAAGAAGGCGCGCTTCGCCGAGGTGGCGCCGAAACACGGCTGAGCGCCGCGCCGTTCAACCCGGCCAGTCGAAATCGTTTGCCCGGCCGGGCTTCGGCGGCGGCGGCACACCGTCCTGGACCAGCTGCTGGCGCAAGGTCTTCGCCTGCAGGGGATTGTTGGACGGCCGCGCCACCGGCGCGTTGATGTCGCCAAGCAGCGCCGTCCCGCCGTCCAGGTCCGGGTCGGAAAGCGGAATCGGATCGAAACGCACGAATTCGCTCTCGCCCTGAAGCGGCGGCAGCCGCATCGTCGAATAGCTCTCCGGCGCCAGCACCGTGAGCAACGGAGCGGTCGCATCCCCGAACATCTGCCGAATTTGCCGCTCGACATAGAAGGCGAGCTTGCGCTTGCCCTCCTTGGTGAAGTTGATCCCGTCGGAATTGCGCAGCCGCACGGTCTGCCCGTTGATGTCCGAACCGGTCTGCACGAATGCGCCGTCCTGGTCGACGAACCCGTCCCAGATATCGACGAAGGAGCCGCCGACCGCCTCGACCGCCGTGCGGTAGAATTCGTTGAAGGCGAGAATGTCCGCCGACATGGACTTGAAGCGGAACGGCGGCCCGCCGACCCAGATGAACGGGACGCCGCTTGCCCTGACCGCCGCCGCGAAACGGTTGACGCGGGCGACATATTCCTTGTCCCACGCTTCCGTGCGCACCTTCTCCGAGTGTCCGTCGACGCGCATCGCCTGCCGGTCGTTCGAGCCGATCATCATGATGACCAGCGCCGGCTTCTCCTCCTCGAGGATCGGCCCGATGGACGCCGGCCAGTCGTAGAAATCATCGCGGACGAAACCCGATGAACCGTTTGCGCGCGACACGACCTTGATCGTCGGCACGTCGGCGAAGGCCTCTTCCAGCCCCTGCGCAAGCCCGCCGGCGATGAAATCGCCCACCACGAGGATGACGCGGGCGGTTTCGAGTTTCTCGACGGTATCTTGCGGCGGTGCGCTCGCCGGTTCGACGCGGCTGCTGGAACTGCTCCGGCTTTTGCGCGGAGAGGAGACACTCGGCCGTTTCGCCCGACTTTGGGGAGGCACTTCCTGGATCTGCGGCCGGGACCCGCCGCCGCGGAACAGAAGATCGAGCAAGGTGCGCTGGCGCTGCTGTTCCTGCGCATGCGCCGCCGCCGTTGCAAGGCCGGGCAGCCGCGCGAGATCGGCGACGCCCTGCACGAAGACGGTGGCGAGCGCCAGCGTCACGAACAATCGAAAGATGCGAAACAGATACGCCAAAACCCGTAATCCCCGGCGCCGCAGCTCGCCTTCCGGCTGTCGCGCGCCTCGTCAGTTGCGCCGCAGCACCTTTAACAGTTCCATCGACGCATAACCATCCTGTTGCAGGCCGTAGCGGGCCTGGAACGAGAGGATCGCCGTGCGCGATGCCGGGCCGATCTTGCCGTCAACCTCGCCGTCATAGAAACCGGCACGCTTGAGACGCTGCTGCAATTCCTCGCTTTCGGAAATGTTGAGCTTCGTGAACGGCCGTGTCCAGTCCTTTTGCGGCGGCGGAAATCCGGCGATCTGGTCGGCGAGAAGTCCGACCGCCAGCGCATATTTGTCGGCGTTGTTGTAACGCTTGATGACGAAAAAGTTCTTCACCATCAGGAACGCCGGCCCGTCGCGACCCTGCAGCACCTTGAGCACGGCCGACTGGCCCGGCCGCGGGAACGGTTTGCCGTTGGCGCGCGTCACCCCGATGCCCTGCCATTTCGCCAGCGACATCGATCCGCCCGGGAATTTTCGGCCCGGCGGAAGGGTGACCTCGTAGCCCCATGTCTCGCCGGCCTGCCAGCCGTTGCGCTTCAGCAGATTGGCGGCGGTCCACAAGGCATCCGGGACCGAGTTCCAGATGTCGCGGCGGCCGTCGCCGTCACCGTCGACGGCAAAGGCGAGATAGCTCGTCGGTATGAATTGCGTGTGCCCCATGGCGCCGGCCCAGGAACCGACGAGCCCGTTGCGCGACACGTCGCCGCGCTGCAGGATCTTGAGCGCCGCGATCAACTGTCCGCGCGCATATTTCGCGCGCTTGCGGTCGGCATAGGCGAGCGTCGCCAGCGCCTGCGGCACGTAGTGCAGCCGGTCCTCCCGTTTCAGGAACTCGCCATAGTCGGATTCCATCGACCAGATTGCCAGGATGATGTTGCGATCCACCCCGGTCTTGCGTTCGATGGCGTCGAGCAGACGCTTGTACTTGCGCCCCATCTCGCGCCCGGTCGCGACCGAGCGCTCATGCACGCGCCCGTCAATATATTGCCACGCCTCGTCCTGGAATTCCGGCTGGAAACGCGCCTTTTGCAGGACTTCGGGATCGGGCGCCGTGATGCCGGCGAACGCGTTGTCATAGATCGAAGCCTTGACCCCGTTGGCGACAGCCGTGCGGCGAAAATCGCCGATCCAGCGCTGGAATGCGGCGTCCGCCTGCGCGGACGAGGTCATGAGCGGGCTGAGCAGGACCGCTGCGGATATGATCAGCCCTGCGAACCGGTGACAGGGTTTGTGATCCATGGATGAAACTTCCTTTCTCAGGCGCTGCACGAAATCGGGTGCCATTTCGGCCGGCCGGGTTCTGATCTTGGCGGTCAGGATTGCCCGACTAGGTGGCATAATTTCGGCATTCGCCGGTCAGCGTTGCAACCGCAGACCGATGAATGCGGTTGTCTTTTTCGAGCGGTTCGTCGGCTCCGTACTCATTGTCTGCTCGTGGCCGATCCGCGTCGTCAAACCGGCGAACCGGTTGAACCAGTAGGTTAGCGCCGCGCTTGCCGAGAGCGTGAACTCGTCCGCCTCGCCATGCGAGTCGCGATAATCGGCGCCAAGTCCCGCCTCCGCTGTCAGATTGGCGCGTATCCGATGCGTCACGCCGAGGTCCGCCGCGTAAAGCAGCGCTCCGCTTGCGCCGGCCGTGCCACTCGTTTCCGTCGACGTGGACAGCCCGAGGCTGACATCGGTCTCGCGGCGCGGCGACCAGTTCAAAGACGCGTCGACCGCAAGGCCGGCGAGATCTTCCAGCGCCGGGTCGGCGATGTCTTCGCGGATGTAGCCGGCGGCGATTTCGCCGTTCAGTTTCTCGCCGAGATCGATCGCGGTTCCGACTTTCAGACCGTAGCGCGTCGCATTGCGGTCGAGGCCGCCGCTGTCGGGAATGCTGTCCATGCGGCGAATGCCGTAGGAAGCCTCGACGAAGGGCGCCAATGCCGGCGAAAGCTCGAAACCGGCGCGCAGCTTTCCGTCATAGACGGTGTTGTCGAGATCGCTCTGCGAAACGCTCGTGCCGTTGCTCAGATCGGCCGCGCCGTAGAGTTCGCGGGTCGCCGCGATCTCCGTCTGCCCGTAGAGCTTGCCGAAATCGTGCCGCAGCGCCAGCGATCCGTCGAAGGTCTGCGTCACCGGATCGTTGGTGCCAGTCACGGCGGGAACCAGCGCCGGGTCCGTCGCCGCGAGATAGGCGGCCGACTGCGCGTCGTCGAGATCGTAGTTGTAGCCGAGCGAACCGGTCAGCGTCGTGTCGCGGCCGATATCGAACCGGCCCGTGCCGTCGATCGCCAGTTCGGGCGTCAGGTCGTTGCCGTTCTGGACGGTGCGCTGCAGCCGTCCGTAGGCGGTCACGTTCAGCGCATGCCGCGCCCAGTCGGAATCGAGCTGCAGCCGCAGCGAGGAATCAGCAAGCAGCGAGTTCGAAGTATATTCGCTGACGACGGGCGGCGCGCCACTTTCGGACGTCGTGGTTTCGCGCTTCCCCGTCAGCCCCAGTTCCACCGTCGGACGCAGGATGAAGCTACCGAGCCGGACGCCGGTCGCGGCGAACGGATCGTCCTCCGGCGCCACGCCCTGGCCCTGGACCGGGCCGATGCGCTGCGCGGGAAGCACGCGCGTTGCCGGCTCGGGGATTTCGCTTTGCGGGACCGGCTTTGCCGCCGGAACGGCGGTTGTCGAAGCCGTCGTGCCGAAATCGAGATCGTCGGTCCCGTCCGTAGACGCTGCGGTCGTTCCGTCCGCGGCTGCGCCCGTATCGAGTGTCTGGTAGGTCGGCGACGAAATGCCCTGCCCGGCTGTCCCCGTGACGGTGCCGTCGGTCGCCGTCAAGGCCGGGTCGCCGACATCGCCGCGCAGCGCGCCAAGCGTCTGTGCATCCGCCGGCAGGACCTGCGCGACAGCCATCGCCACGCCGCAAAGCAGCGCGGCGCGCGCCCGGCGCCATCGCCGGATCGGATGCGTCCTGATAGGGACCGTCGGCACGGCCTGTCACCTCGTTTTTTCCTTACCGAAACCTAAACAGCCACGGTTAATGAATGCTTAGGAAAAGAGGGAAACTGTGCGTATTCGGCCGGCCGCGCCGGCCTGCGGCAGCATAGTTCATGGACAAAACGGCGGCAGTGGAGTAGCGGTCGGCAATGAACAGCAAAGCGCATAAAATGGAGCCTTTGGCCGAGCCGGTCGTGTCCGCCCTGAAGACGCTCTCCTTCGAACAGAAGGGGCTGGAAGCCCTTGCGTCGGCGATCGGCAACGGCCTTGGCGAACCGTTCATGCAGGCGATCGGCGTCATCCGGAAAATCACCGGCAGGGTGATCGTCACCGGCGTCGGCAAGAGCGGTCATATCGGGTCGAAAATGGCCGCGACGCTGGCCTCGACCGGAACGCCGGCCTTCTTCGTCCATCCCGCCGAAGCCAATCACGGCGATCTCGGCATGATCGCCCGCGACGACGCGATCGTCGCCATGTCCTGGTCGGGCGAAACCCAGGAACTGAGCGGCATCCTGCGTTATTCGCGCCGCTTCGAAATCCCGCTGATCGCGATCACCGCCGGCGCGAGTTCCACGCTGGCGCGCGAGGCCGACATCGTCCTCACCCTGCCGAAGGCCGAGGAAGCCTGCCCGCACGGTCTGGCGCCGACGACCTCGACGCTGATGCAGCTCGCGCTCAGCGACGCGCTTGCCGTCGCGCTCCTGGAAAGCCGCGGTTTCAGCGCGTCGGATTTCCGCACCTTCCATCCGGGCGGCAAGCTCGGGGCGAGCCTCATGCATGTCAGCGAGATCATGCATACCGGGGACCGCTTGCCGCTGGTGGCCGTCGGTACGAGCATGCGAGAAGCGATCATGCGCATCTCGGAAAAGGGTTTCGGTTGCGTCGGCGTCATAGATGGTGGCGGAAAGCTTCGCGGTATCATCACGGACGGCGACTTGCGCCGTCACATCGATTCCGACCTCCTGTCGATGAGCGTCGACGACGTCATGACGACGAATCCCAAGACAATTACCGGCGATATGCTGGTCGCTTCCGCGCTGACCATCGTCAACACTTCGTCGATTACCGCCCTGATGGTGGTCGACGCCGGCAAGCCGGTCGGCATCGTTCACCTGCATGACTTGCTGCGAGTCGGCGCGGCCTGACGGCGTTCAGACGCCCTCGACGTCGAGCCGGTCCGAATTGCCGCCCGAAATCCGGACTTTCGTGCCGGCCGGCATGTCCGGCCCCTTCACGCGCCACAGCGTATCGCCGAGCCGCACATGGCCGACGCCGTTGACGATCGGCTGCTCCAGCGTCGCCGTCTGGCCGACAAGCTGCCCCACGCGGTCGTTGAGCAGCGGTTCGTCGCTCGGTCCCTCGTTGCGCGAAAGCCACGAGCGTCCGGAATAGGCGAGAACGACGGACAGGATCAGGAAGGCGAGCACCTGCACCTGCCAGACCCAGAGTTCGGCGCCAAGTCCCCAGACGACGAGCGAGATCGCCCCGACGACGAGGGCGGCGGCCCCGAGCCACAGGAAGAAGATGCCGGGCGCGAGGATTTCCAGCCCGAGCAGGATCAGCCCGAGAATGATCCAGCTCCAGCCGCCGAATTCGTGTAGAAGATCGAGGATCATGTCCGCTCTCCGCGCCTTACGACCGGTCGCCCACGGGCGGCGGCTGGCGCGTGGCGGGCACCGTGCGGCTGCGGCTCTGGGTTGCCGGTTCCGCATTGTCGCCGAACACTTCCCTGGCGATCGCGCCGATCCCGCCGAGCGATCCGATCAGCGACGCGGCTTCCATCGGCATCAGCACTATCTTCTGGTTCGGCGCGGAGCCGATCGCCTGCAACGCCTCGGTATATTTCTGCGCGACGAAATAGTTGATCGCCTGGGTCGAGCCGTCGGCGATCGCCTCGGAGACCGAGCGCGTCGCGTTGGCTTCGGCTTCGGCGAGACGTTCGCGCGCCTCCGCCTCGCGATAGGCCGCTTCGCGCTCGCCTTCCGCCTGCAGGATCGCCGCCTGCTTCATGCCTTCGGCGCGCAGGATCTGCGCCTGCCGCGCGCCTTCGGCCTCGAGAATCTCGGCGCGCTTGTCGCGTTCGGCCTTCATCTGCCGGCCCATTGATTCGATCAGGTCGGATGGCGGATTGATGTCCTTGATCTCGATACGGGTGATCTTGATGCCCCACGGACTGCCGGCCTCGTCGACGACGCGCAACAGCCGCGTGTTGATCGCGTCGCGGTTCGACAGCAATTCGTCGAGATCCATCGAGCCCATCACGGAGCGGATATTGGTCATCGTCAGGTTGAGGATGGCGTTTTCGAGTCCGGAGACCTGATAGGCCGCCTTCGGCGCGTTCATCACCTGGTAGAAGCAGACGCCATCCGCCTCGACGGACGCGTTGTCGCGCGTGATCACGACCTGTGTCGGAACATCGAGCACCTGTTCCATCATGTTCATCTTCGAACCGATGCGGTCGAAGAACGGAACGATGATGTTGAGACCGGGATCCAGCGTACGGGTATATTTCCCGAACCGCTCGACCGTATAGGCAAATCCCTGCGGCACGGTCTTGATCGCCGCAAACAGCAGGATGACAACAAGCGCGGCAAAAACCGCAATGGCAATATCGAGACCACCGAACATCAAGCCCTCCAGACGCCGCAAGCGGCATTACGTCATCTTGTCTTTAATATGGGGACGTAAACCGGTGATTACGATATCGGCTTGAATGCGGACGCCTAAATCCAGCCCTGCAGTTCCCGCCGCACCATCGCCTCGATCACCGCCATGCCCTCGTCGGAATCGTTCAGGCACGGGATGTGGGTGAAGTTCTTGCCGCCATGTTCGTGGAAGATCTCGCCGCCTTCGACGGCGATCTCCTCCAGCGTCTCCAGGCAATCCGACACGAAACCGGGATTGAACACGGCAAGCGATTTCACGCCGTCCTTCGCCAGTTCCTCTATCGTCTTGTCCGTATAGGGCTGCAGCCATTCCTCCGGCCCGAACCGCGACTGGAAGCAGGTCAGCAATCGCCCCTTTTCCCAGCCGAGCCGCTGCTCGAGCAGGCGCGACGTCTTCTGGCAATGGCAATGATACGGGTCGCCGCGCTTGAAATAGCTCTGCGGAATGCCGTGATAGGACGCGATGACCTTCTCCGGCTCGAAATCGATCGTCGCCAGATGCTGCTCGATGGAGCGCGCCAGCGCCTCGATATAGACCGGCTCGTCGTGATAGGCCGGAACCGTGCGCACCGCCGGCATGAACCGCGTCGCCATCAGCGATTCGAACACCTTGTCGTTCACGGTTGCCGTCGTCGCCGCCGAATATTGCGGGTAGAGCGGGAAGACGAGAATGCGGTCGCAGCCCTGCTCGCGCAGCGCCGTGATGCGGGAATCGATCGACGGATTACCGTAGCGCATCCCCCAGTCGGTGATCACCTCGGGATGTCCTTCAAGCGCCGCGCCCAGCTTTTCGGCCTGCGACCGCGTGTAGGTGCGCAGATAGCTCTCGTCGAGCTCCTTGTTCCAGATCGTCTCATAGGCCTTGCCGACCTTGCCCGGACGGGTTCTGAGCACGATGCCGAACAGGATCGGATACCAGACCGGCTTCGGCCACTCGATCACCCGCTTGTCGGTCAGGAACTCCTTCAGATAGCGCCGCATCGACTTGGTGTCGGTCGCGTCCGGCGTGCCGAGATTGACCAGCAGGACGCCGATCTTCTGGATCTTCACCGGCGGGTGGTCCGGCGGCAGCGGTCCCACCGCCCTCGCCTCGTCGCGGTCGATCTTGGTCGTGATGTTCATCGTCTCGTTCCTTTGGCGGTGGAACCTAGCCGCAAACGCCGCAAATTCAATGCCGGATGGCGACGCATTGCCCTCCGCCGGAACGAAAAAGGGCGCGGGTTGTTGCCCGCGCCCTCGTGGTTTCGAAAATGCCGTCCTCAGTTCGGAATGGTCAGTTCGGTTCCGATTTTCAGGCCGCGCTTGCGCATGCCCGGATTGGCTTCGTCGATCTTCCTCCACATCGTCGCATCGCCGTAATATTTCTTGGCGAGATTCCAGAAGTTGTCGCCGGAAACGATGACGTGCTTCCTGGCTTCCATCATCTCGCCATCGGCCTTTTTCATTTCCATGCCTTCGGGCGCGGGCACCATCGGCCCTTCCGTGGAAAGCGAACCGGCGGAAAGCCCGGTCTGTGGCACCTCGATCTTCACCTCGGGCTCCATGGCCGGCTTTTCTTCCATAGCGGGCTTTTCTTCCATCGCCGGTTTCTCTTCCATGGCGGGCTTTTCCTCCATGGCGGCGGACTGGATGCGGCCGTCCGTATAGGGCTTGTACGGGCTGTGGTCGGCGATATAGGTCGCGACCACCTCTTCGAGCCCCGGACCGAAGTCATAGGCTTTCATGCCCTCGGTCTTGAAGACGGAATAGCCGTCGCCGCCCGCGCGCATGAAGTTGTTGGAAACGACGCCGTAGGTGGCATCCGGATCGATCGGCGCGAAGCCGCCGCTGCCGTCCGCGACCATGACGTTGGAAACCCGCGAGCCGGGTTCCGCATTCTCGTCGAAGGTGAATTTCAGGCCTGCGACCTGCGGGAAGCGGCCTGCCCCGTCGGCGATCTGGCTGACGCCGTTTTCGAGCGCCGCGACGACGTCGGCCCCCTTCAACTGGAACGTCGCCACCGTGTTCTGGAACGGCAGCACCGTCAGCACTTCGCCCATCGTCACCTCGCCGGCGTCGATGGAGGCGCGCAAACCGCCGCCGTTCTGGATCGCGATCTGGATGCCCTGGTCCTTCGTCCGGTCGAGCATCGCGTCGGCGACGAGATTGCCCATCGAGCATTCCATCGCGCGGCAGACTTCGCGGCTGCCCTCGATCGCGTCGGCGGTCTCGCCGATCACCTTGTTCTTCAGTTCCTCGATCGGAGCGCCCAGTTCCTTGACGCGCGCCAGCGTCGCCTCGTCGGGCGTCACCGATGCGTCGAGCAGGATCGGATCGCCCGAGGCTTCCTTGACCAGGCCGATATCGGAGAAAGTCACCACGACATCGCCGAGATATTTCGAATAGGCGTAGGCCTGGACGACCGGCACCTTGTAGCCGACCGGATTGTCGACCCAGGTCGGATAGGGCCCGAGTGCCTTTTCGTCGGTGTTCGACAGCAGCGTGTGGCTGTGACCGCCGACGACCACGTCGACGCCCGGGATCTTGGCGATGGCTTCGAGGTCGCGCGGATAGCCGACATGGGTCAGCGCAATGATCTTGTTGATGCCCTGGCCGACGAGGTCGTTGACCGCGGCGGTGATCGAGGCGACGTCTTCGGCGATCACCACGTTTTCGCCCGGCGACGACAATTCGTCGGTGTCATTGGCCACCGCGCCGACGATGCCGATCTTTTCGCCGCCGCGCTCCAGGATCACATAGGGCTTGATGCGGTCGCCGAGCGCCGACTTGTAGCTGGCGAGAATATTGGCCGACACGACCGGGAATTCGACCTTGTCGAGGAACGTGGCGAGACCCGGTTCGCCGTCGTCGAACTCGTGGTTGCCCACGGTCATCACGTCGACGGCCATCTTGTTGAGGAACTCGGCTTCGGCCGCGCCCTTGTAGGTCGTGTAGAAAAGCGATCCCTGGAAGTTGTCGCCGGCGTTCAGGAACAGCACGTTCTGGCCGTCGAGCCGCTTGCGGGCATCCGCCACGGCGGTGACCATCCGGGCGACGCCGCCGAAGCATTTGCCTTCGGTCTCGTCCTCCGCGCCGCAGGTCGAATCGTATTTGTTGATCGATTCGATGCGCGAGTGGAAGTCGTTCATGTGCAGGATGTTCAGCGTGTAGTCGGCGCTGGCGGTTGCCGTGCCGACCGCAAGAACCGACACGCTCAAAGCGGCGAGTTTCAGCAATCGTTTCATTGTGTTCTCCCTCATTGACCGGCGCGCCGGGGTCGTGGAACGCCGCATGGCCCGCTCATCGCATTGTCGCGTGACGAACATGCGAAAGCGGCCGCTGCGACGATGTTTCCATTGTGCGCGGCGCTTGGCAAGGCGCTTTCACAACGAAACGCCAAAGCCTTGGAGAAACGGCAGGATGTTGCCCGGAAGGGCGCGTCAGCCGATGGCGCCGCGGCGCACCAGCGTGAACTGCGAACCGGCGTCGTTGGTGCAGTTCATCTGGCTCGGATTGACGACGATGCAGTTCGCGCGCACCTGCTGCTGGCGCACCAGCGAGGTGAAATCGATCTCGATGCTGCGCGAATCGACATAGCGATAGCTGCCCTCGGCGAGCCGGTTGCCCGTGTCGTTGGCGAATGTGGTGAAGACGCCGTTCGTGAAACTCGATGTGGCGACGCCTCCGGTATCGCTCCAGTTGCCTTCGACGGCGCCCGAACGCGCGGAATAGTTATATCCCGGCCCGGGTGCATCCATGACGCATCCGCCCAGCGCTGCGAGCGCGACGAAGCTGGCGCCGAGCGCGGCGATTTTGGCGTTTGAACGGAAAGTCATGCGGTTACCCCTGGGCAAGAATAAGTTTGAGCGAATATCAGCTGTGCCAATTTACGACACTTTCTGAATAGGTTGAAGTCATATTGCCTTTCAACGCGCCATCTCCGCGTTTGTTCCGTCAATGCACAAGTACGTTGCGGAACTGCCACGGATCGCCTTTGTCGACATCTTCGGGAAACAGCCCCGGCCGGTCCGAAAGCGGCGTCCAGTCCGTGTAGTAACCCTTGACCGGCCCGAGATAGGGCGTCTGCACTTCCAGGCAGCGCTTGTAGTCCATCTCGTCGGTTTCGACGATGCCGGCCTCGGGATTTTCGAGTGCCCACACCATGCCGGCGAGCACGGCCGACGTCACCTGCAAGCCGGTCGCGTTCTGATACGGCGCGAGCTTGCGGGTTTCCTCCACCGAGAGCTGCGATCCGTACCAGTAGGCATTCTTCTTGTGGCCGTAGAGCAGCACGCCCAGTTCGTCGATGCCGTCATAGAGTTCGTTCTCGTCCATGACGTTGAACTGCGACTGCGGTTTTCCGGCCTGGCCGAACATCTCGTGCAGCGACAAGACGGCGTTGTTACACGGGTGATAGGCGTAGTGGCAGGTCGGACGGAAGGTCACCTCGCCCTTCCGGTTATGCGCCGTGAAGAAATCCGAGATCGAGATTGCCTCGTTGTGGGTGACGAGGAAGCCGTACTGGGCGCCGGGCGTCGGGCACCATGTCCGCACCCGGGTCGACGCGCCCGGCTGGTCGAGCCAGATCGCGGCCTTGCAGCCCTTCTTGTGCTTGTGCGCGTTTTTCGGCTTCCAGTCCTCATGCGTGCCCCAGCCGAGTTCGGCCGGCTGCAGTCCCTCGGCGATGAAGCCCTCCACCGACCAGGTGTTGGAAAACTCGTCCGGCTCCTTCGGCGTCTTGGAACGCTGCGTGTCGCGCTCGGCGATGTGGATGCCCTTGACCCCGGCCTTCTTCATCAGCTTCGCCCAGCCCTCGCGGTCGTCCGTTTTCGGCTCGGTGAAGTCGAGGCCGATATCGCGCGCAAGATTGACCAATGCCTGCTTGACGAACCAGGAGACCATGCCCGGATTGGCGCCGCAGCACGAGACCGCGGTCGTGCCGCCCGGATGCTTGCACTTCTCCTTGCGCACGGTTTCGCGCAGCGCGTAGTTGGTGCGCGTCGAATTGTCGGCCTTCTCGTCGAAATAGAAGCCGAGCCACGGCTCGACGACGGTGTCGATATAGAGCGCGCCGAGTTCGCGGCAGTATTTCATGATGTCGAGCGAGGACGTGTCGACGGAGAGGTTGACGCAGAACCCCTGACCGCCGCCTTCGGTGAGAAGCGGCTTCAGGATGTCCTTGTAGTTTTCCTCGGTCAACGCCGCCTGGACATGCCGGAGCCCGTGTTCTTCCATCAGTCCGTTCAGGGTTTCGTCGCCGCGCGGTTCGATGACGATGAACCGGTCCTTGTCATAGGAGAAATGCCGCTCGATGAGCGGCAGCGTGCCACGGCCGATCGAGCCGAAACCGATCATCACGATTGGACCGGTGATTTCGCCGTATACCGGCCATTTCTCTTTCGCCATTTCGGATAGGCTCCCCGTACTCTGACCCTGTCGATGGGTGCCGCTAAATCACACGCGACTGTCACAATAAAGGAAAAACGCACCCGGCAATGTGCCGTTGCGCCGCGGATTGCGCAATGAATCCCTTTCTGTCGCGGCAAATCCGCGCTATTTGCCCCGCACGAGGAATTGCAAGAACAGGATTTCGACATGCCCGCCTATCGTTCCCGCACCACCACTCATGGCCGCAACATGGCCGGCGCCCGTGGCCTCTGGCGCGCCACCGGCATGAAGGACGGCGATTTCGGCAAGCCGATCATCGCGGTGGTCAATTCCTTCACCCAGTTCGTGCCGGGCCATGTTCACCTGAAGGACATGGGCCAGCTGGTGGCCCGCGAGATCGAGGCCGCCGGCGGCGTCGCCAAGGAATTCAACACCATCGCGGTCGATGATGGCATCGCCATGGGCCATGACGGCATGCTCTATTCGCTGCCGTCACGCGAGATCATCGCCGACTCGGTCGAATACATGGTCAACGCGCACTGCGCCGACGCCATGGTCTGCATCTCCAACTGCGACAAGATCACGCCCGGCATGCTGAATGCCGCGTTGCGCCTCAACATCCCGGCGATCTTCGTGTCCGGCGGTCCGATGGAGGCCGGCAAGGTGGTTCTGAACGGCAAGACCCAGGCGCTCGACCTGATCGACGCCATGGTCGCCGCCGCCGACGACAAGGTCACGGATGCGGAAGTGCAGGCGATCGAGCGGTCCGCCTGCCCGACCTGCGGTTCCTGCTCCGGCATGTTCACGGCCAACTCGATGAACTGCCTGACCGAGGCGCTCGGCCTGTCCCTGCCCGGTAACGGCTCGACGCTGGCCACCCATTCCGACCGCAAGCGCCTCTTCGTCGAGGCCGGACACCAGATCGTCGATCTGGCGCGGCGCTACTACGAGCAGGAGGACGAAAGCGTCCTGCCGCGCAATGTCGCCTCGAAGGAAGCGTTCGAGAACGCCATGTCGCTCGACATCGCCATGGGCGGTTCGACCAACACGGTGCTGCATATCCTCGCGGCCGCATATGAGGGCGAAATCGATTTCACCCTGGACGACATCGACCGGCTGTCGCGCCGGGTGCCGTGCCTCTCGAAGGTGGCGCCCGCCAAGAGCGACGTGCACATGGAGGACGTCCACCGCGCGGGCGGTATCATGCGCATTCTCGGTGAGCTCGAGCGCGGCGGCCTGATCCATCGCGATTGCCCGACCGTGCACGCAGCCACCTTGGGCGACGCCATCGACCGGTGGGACATCACCCGCACCAACTCGGAATCGGTGCGCGAATTCTTCAAGGCCGCGCCCGGCGGCGTGCCGACCCAGGTCGCCTTCAGCCAGTCGTCACGCTGGGGCGAACTCGACACCGACAGCGAAAAGGGTGTCATCCGCTCGGTCGAGAATCCGTTCTCGAAGGATGGCGGCCTTGCCGTGCTCTATGGCAACATCGCGCTCGACGGCTGCATCGTGAAGACCGCCGGCGTCGACGAGTCGATCCTGAAATTCTCCGGCCCGGCTGTGGTTTTCGAAAGCCAGGACGCGGCGGTCAAGGGCATCCTCGGCAACGAGGTCAAGGCCGGCGACGTCGTCGTCATCCGCTACGAGGGCCCCAAGGGCGGACCGGGCATGCAGGAAATGCTCTATCCGACCAGCTATCTGAAGTCGAAGGGCCTCGGAAAGGACTGCGCGCTGATCACCGACGGCCGTTTCTCCGGCGGGACCTCGGGTCTCTCCATCGGCCACGCCTCGCCCGAGGCGGCCAATGGCGGCGCCATCGGCCTCGTCAGGGCCGGCGACAGGATCGAGATCGACATCCCGAACCGCACGATCAACCTTGCCGTGGACGATGCCGAACTGGCAAAGCGCCGCGCCGAACAGGATGCCGCCGGCTGGAAACCTTCCGGCCCGCGCAAGCGCAATGTCTCGACCGCGCTGAAGGCCTATGCGGCCTTCGCCGCCTCCGCCGACAAGGGCGCGGTGCGCATCCTGCCGGAATAAGGCTCAGATCAGCGCTGCGGGGATCAGTCCCCGCAGCGAATTCCCGCAGAAAAGCTCCGACACCCCGGCGAGATCGCCGGGCGTCAACGTCGCTTCCCTCGCCGCTCCCCTCTCCAGCAGCGTCCTCCTGAGCACGCCCGGCAGCAGCCCGCAGGAAACCGGCGGCGTCAGGAGCGGCCGATTCGGCTCGAACCGCGCGAAGATGTTCGTGATCGTGCCTTCGCACGCCGCGCCGTCCTCGTTGAGCAGAATGACCTCGTCGGCTTCGGCGCCGGAAAACTCCGCCCGCGCGGCGGCGTAGGTGTCGCGCCGCGTCGTCTTGTGGCGCAGCAGCGCGTCCCGCGAATCCAGCCGCGCCGACGCGATCGCAACCCACCACGTCGTGTCGGGAGGTTGCGGATCGAACGGCGCGGCGGCAACCGTCACGTCGCCGTTCCGCGCCAGTTCCAGGCGCACGCGAAGCGGCGTTTCGCCTGTCGCGACCTTCTCCATTTCGAAAAGCACGCGAGCCCTGTCGAAGGCAAAGCCGAGCGCCGCCGCCGACGCTTCCATCCGGTCGAGATGCAGGTCTCCCCGGATAAAGCCTTCGCCGGGCTCCCGTCTCAGGGTTTCGATCAACGCGAAATCCATCTGTCCCCCGCAGCGAAACGCGCCTTCAGCAACGCTTCCTCATATTCCGCCTCCGCGACCGAATCGAAGACGATCCCGCCGCCGACATTGAAGACGGCCTCGCCGTCCGCAAAAAGCGAGATGGTGCGGATGGCAACATTGAAGCGCATCTCGCCTCCCGGCGCGATATAGCCGATGGCTCCGCAATAGGCTTCGCGCGGCGCGGTTTCCAGGTCGTCGAGGATCTCCATCGCCGCGATCTTCGGCGCACCGGTGATCGATCCGCAGGGAAACAGCGCCGAGAAAATATCGTGGATCGAGGTCTCCGGAAGGAGCTTCGCCCGCACCCGGCTGATCATCTGGTGCAGGGTCGGGTAGGTCTCGACCTCGAACAGCGCCGGCACGTCGAGCGTGCCGACCTCGGAGATCCGCGAGATGTCGTTGCGCAGCAGGTCGACGATCATGCGGTTCTCGGCCTGCGTTTTCGCATCCTCCCTCAGCTTGCGGATTTCCTCCGCGTCGGCGCGGGGATCGGTCCGCCGCGGCGCCGTGCCTTTCATCGGCTGGGTCTCGATCCAGCCGTCGCGATCGACCTTGAAGAACAGTTCCGGCGACCGGGAGACCAGACAGGGATCGCAGAGATTGACGCAGGCGCCATACCGCGCAGGCTGCCGCGCCGCCAGCCCGTGAAAGGCGTCGAGGACATCGCCCCGCCATTCGCCGCGGATCGGAAATGTCAGATTCGCCTGGTAGCAATTGCCCGCCCGAAGATGGCCGTGCAGCACCGCGAATTTCTCCGCATAGGTATCGAGGTCCCAGTCAGAGCGCAGTCCGGAAAGGAAGACGCCTTCGTCGCCCGAGTCCCGTGCGCCGACGGGATCGGTCTTGGGACCGTCGAAGAGGCCGAAGCACAGGAGCGGTGTCCGCATCGCCCTGCCGTGCGCGCGCGGCGCAAGCGCCTCGTCGAAATGGGACCCCGCCTCGTAGGCGACGAATCCGGCGGACCAATAGCCGTCCCGGCGCGCGCGTTCGAGGACCGCGAAGGCGTCTCTCAGTTCCGGCCCGTTCCGCGCCGTCACGATGTCGCGCGGCGCATCGAACAGCATCGTGCTGGAGTCGAAATCGTTCCCGAAGAAGACATAGGGAGCGGGGCGGCT
This sequence comes from Oricola nitratireducens, assembly GCF_014904745.1. Taxonomy (GTDB): domain Bacteria; phylum Pseudomonadota; class Alphaproteobacteria; order Rhizobiales; family Rhizobiaceae; genus Oricola; species Oricola nitratireducens. The sequence goes on along the minus strand of NZ_JACZCS010000008.1, from coordinate 23,201 downwards.
GCCCATCGGGTACACGCAATCCGGCCAGAGGGAAGTGAACGGGCGCTCTTCGCCCGCATTGCCCGTTAAATCGGCGGCGCGCGATCCGTCAAGCGCCGGTCGGGCGCTTTTTCGTCCGGCAGTCGGTTCAGGCCACCTCGGCGGCGTGCCGGAGATAGCCGACCAGCCGGTCGCGTCCCGCAGTCAGCCCCTTGTAGGCGAGCCCCTCGGCATCGAGTTCCATCAGCCGGTCGGCCAGCGCCGCGCATCGGCCGGGCACGCTCTCGATGTCCTCCAGCGGATCGGTATGCACCCGGATCGTGAACAGGATGTCGCCACTGGCGGGGAGCTTGGTCAGCGTCTGGTATTCGCGCCGCAGGAACAGTCTCGCCATCGTAGCCGCGTCCGAGCAGTTGATCGGAATGCCGTGCGGCTCGATGTGGTGCAGCTCGCCGTCATTGTGCACCGACCAGTTCGACCGTTGCACCTGCTGTCCCACCTGCAGCTTGTCGAAGATGCGCTCGACCAGCACGGCGTTGCGCGTTCCCTCCGAAAAGCCCGGCACGGGTGCATGGATCGCCGTGATCGGCCGTGCGAATTTCTCGGCCAGATTCCAGAAGGTCGGAAAACATAGCGACGCGGCGGCAAGCGTCCAGCCGTCGGCGCGCTTGCGCATGATCACGAGATCGTCGGCGACCAGACGCGCCGTATTTTGCAGGACCCGGTCGTCGCCCGAGGTCCGCTCCACCCGCCGTCCGGCGACGATGACGGCATCGCCCCCGGCGCGGTATGTCTGCGGAAAGGCCGCAACGAGATGCGCCCGCAGCAGCGCATCGATCTCGCGCTGCGCGTCGAGCGTGTCCGGTTCGGCCATGAAGACCTGCTTCGGATAGGTCGCGATCAGCCGTTCCTTTTCGCCGAGCTGGGCGGCGAGCCGGTCGTCCGGCTCCAGCCAGCGGGCGGGATCGGCGAGCGGCGAAAGCCCGATGGAGAGGGCGCGCGGAATTGCGGTCATCGCATGCGTCTCACGCGTCCATCGCCTCCAATTCGTCGATAATCCCCTCGATCACGCTGAGACCCTTGCTCCAGAAGGCGGGATCGGACGCGTCGAGGCCGAACGGCGCCAGCAGTTCGGAATGGTGCTTGGAACCGCCGGCCCTGAGCATGTCGAAATATTTCGCCTGGAAGCCGGATTCGGCGTCCTGGTAGACGGCGTAGAGCGAGTTCACCAGGCAATCGCCGAAGGCATAGGCGTAGACGTAGAACGGCGAATGGATGAAATGCGGGATATAGGCCCAGAAGGTCTCGTAGCCGGTCTCCAGCCGCACCGCCGGCCCGAGGCTTTCGCCCTGGACGCTCATCCACAATTCGCCGATCTGCTCCGACGTCAGTTCGCCGTTCCTGCGCTCGGTGTGAACCTTGCGCTCGAACGTGTAGAAGGCGATCTGGCGGATCACGGTGTTGATCATGTCCTCCGCCTTCTGCGCCAGCATCGCCTTGCGCTCGCGGCGCTCATGCGTGCGTTCCAGCATCGAGCGGAAGGTCAGCATCTCGCCGAAGACCGACGCCGTTTCGGCCAGTGTCAGCGGCGTCTGCGCCATCAGCGCGCCCTGCTCGCCGGCCAGCACCTGGTGCACGCCATGGCCGAGCTCATGCGCCAGCGTCATCACGTCGCGCGGCTTGCCCATGTAGTTGAGCAGCACATAGGGATGCGCCGACGGCACGGTCGGATGCGCGAAGGCGCCCGGCGCCTTGCCTGGCCGGGCGGGCGCGTCGATCCATGATTTCTCGAAGAACTGGCGCGCGATGTCGGCCATCTCCGGCGAGAACGCGCCATAGGCCGACAGCACGGTTTCCTGCGCTTCCACCCAGCCGATCGCCGCCTGCGGCGTTTCCGGCAGCGGCGCGTTTCGGTCCCACGGCTCCAGCACGTCGAGGCCGAGCCAGCGCGCCTTCATCGCGTAGTAGCGATGCGAGATGCGCGGATAGGCCTCGCGTACGGCCGCCGTCAGCGCGTCGACCACCGGTCGCTCGACGCGGTTGGCGAGATGCCGGCTGTCGGCGATATCCTCGAATCCGCGCCAGCGGTCGGAGATTTCCTTGTCCTTGGCCAGCGTGTTGGTGATCAGCGTGAAGGTCGGCAGATGCGCCGAGAAGGTTTTCGCAAGCGCGCGGAAACCCTTTTCGCGGTTCGCCCGCACATGGTCCTGCAGAAGGTTCAGCGTCGGCTCGATCGGCAGTTCCTTGCCATCGACCTCGAAGCGCAGCGCCGTCATCGTCTCGTCGAAGAGACGGTTGAACGCGCCGCGCCCGGTCAGCGACTTTTCGTGGAACAGCTGTTCGACGCGATCCTCGAGCTGGTATGGCTTCTCCATCCGCAGATCCGCGATCCAGGGCCGGTAATGCGCCAGCTCCGTGTCGGCGGCGAGCGCGCGCTCGATTTCCTCGTCCTCGAGCCGGTTCAGTTCGAGCGCGAAGAACAGCAGGTCGGAACTGATGTCAGTAAGGCGCTGCTGCATGTCGCCGTAGAACTTCGCCTTGACCGGATCGGCCGTCTCGCCGGCATAGACGAGGCTGGCATAGGCCATGATGCGGCCGAGCAGTTCCTCGAAACCTTCATACTGCGCGACCGCCCTGCCGAGGCTGCCATTGGCGGCGGCGACCGAGAGCTTGCCCTTCCATTCCTCGGCGAAGGCGACTGCTCCGCGTTCGGCTTTTTCCAGGTCGCTCTTCAGTTCGGGGGCGTCCAGCCCCGGATAGAGATCGGAAAGATTCCATTCCGGAAGCTCGCCGAAGGGCGAATCCTCGACCACGGCGCCGGCTTGCCCCGCGGAGCGCATCGGGACACCGGCCGGATTGGGAAGCGGAACATGTGCCATTTTCATATGCCTCATTGCGGTCGCCAGCCCTAAGGCCTTGCAATCGTTAAATTTGTACGGACCGCCTTAGCCCGCATTTCATGAATATGTGCCAACTTGGCGCACAGAGATGCCGGGGATTTCTCCCCTCGCATGAAACATACAAAAGGTTCGAAGCTGTTCAAGCGATGAGTGCGCAAATCCTCATTGTCGACGACGATCCGGTCCAGCGCCGTCTGCTTGAAGCAGCGGTTCAAAAGCTCGGCCATACGGCGCGTGTCTGCGAAGGCGGCGCCACCGCGCTGGACGCCATCGACGGTTCGAATGCCAATCCGTTCGGCGCGGTCCTGCTCGACCTCGTCATGCCGGACATCGACGGTCTGACGGTGATGCGCGCCATGCGTGAACGCGACGTCGAGACGCCGGTCATCGTGCTGACCGCGCAGGGCGGCATCGACGTCGTCATCACCGCCATGCGCGCCGGCGCTTTCGATTTTCTCGTCAAGCCGGTTTCGCCTGAACGCCTGAAGTCGGCGCTCGAGGCCGCGCTCAAGGTCACGTCCAAACAGGCCTCGGGCCTCGGCGCGAATTACGACGGCACCTCCGCCGTGCGCGCCATGGTCGCCGGCAGCGAGGCCATGGACCGCGTCAAGATGCTGATGCGCAAGGCCGCGGCAAGCGACATTCCGGTCCTGATCGAAGGCGAATCCGGCGTCGGCAAGGAACTCATCGCCCGCGCCATCCAGGCTGACAGCGCCCGCAAGAACAAGCCGTTCGTCGTCGTCAACTGCGGCGCGATCCCCGAGAACCTGATCGAGAGCATCCTGTTCGGTCACGAGAAGGGGGCGTTCACCGGCGCCACGGAAAAGCACACCGGCAAATTCCTGGAGGCCAATGGCGGCACGCTGTTCCTCGACGAGATCGGCGAACTGCCGCTCGACGCCCAGGTCAAGCTGCTGCGCGCCATCCAGGAAGGCGAGATCGAACCCGTCGGCGCCAAGTCGTCCAGGAAGGTCGACATCCGCATCATTTCGGCAACCAACCTCGACCTGATCGCCGCCATCAAGGAAGGCCATTTCCGCGAGGACCTGTTCTACCGGCTCAACGTCTTCCCGATACTCGTGCCGCCGCTGCGTCAGCGCGAATCCGACATCCCGCAGCTGGTGCACCATTTCATCGAGACCTACCGCCGCGAGGAACCGGCCTTCAAGGCACGCGGCATCTCGCCGCGGGCGCTGGCCCTCCTGCAGGCGCATGACTGGCCGGGCAACATCCGCCAGCTCCAGAACGCGGTTTTCCGCGCAATGGTCCTGTGCGACGGCAACACGCTCGCCGAGGACGATTTCCCGCAAATCTCCGCCCAGGTCCACGGCATCGATCCGAAGGAAATCGGCGAACCCGACAAATCCGGTTCCGAGCGGGACAGGGCCTCGCCGTCGGGCAACAACAGCAACAATACGCCCTCGATGCGCGACACGTCCGATTGGTCGGAAGCCTTCGACGTCGGCGACACGCTTCGCATCCTCGACGAAACGGGCAATGTCCGCCCGCTGGTCGAGCTGGAATCGGAAGCCATCGCCTTCGCGATCGAGCACTATGGCGGCCAGATGAGCGAAGTCGCACGCCGCCTCGGCATCGGCCGCTCGACGCTTTATCGCAAGCTCAAGGAATACAATCTCGGCGATACCGGCATCGCCGCCGAGTAACGGCGCCCGCACGGCCTGACGCGCCGCTCAAGCCAAAACGCTTATGCGTTTGGTAACCAAGGGCGTTTGGCGTTCCGAAAACTGCGATTTCTTGCCATCCTATCACCGCATTTCCCGGCCATCACCCATGGCGAAAGGGGAAGACCGGGGATAGTCTTGTGCACGTCTGCCAATCTCGCGCATTCAATCTGGATACTGCAGGACTACGGTGCGATCACCTCGATAACATGCGGTTAACCATGTTTCCGCTAGCTTCCGTAACGGCTCTGTCTTCACAGGTTGGTGCGTATTGATATTCGGAACGACAAGAGGGGCGACTGGCATCTGCCATGAGGCCATGCACACGGCAGTGCGCATGATCGCGTTCTCCTGCGTCGTGATGTCCGTGTCTTTTGCGGCGATGGCATCCGCATCCGCCGAAACCCGGACGCTGAAACTCTATTTCATCCACACCGGCGAACGCGCCGAAATCACCTTCAAGAAGGACGGGAAATACATCCCGAGCGGCCTGAACAAGCTCAACCGCTTCCTGCGCGACTGGCGGCGCAACGAGCCGACCAAGATGGACCCGCAGCTCTTCGACATCATCTGGGAAGCCTACCAGATGTCCGGCTCCAGGGATTACATTCACGTCGTTTCGGGCTACCGGTCGCCGGCCACCAACGAGATGTTGCGCCGGACCCGCGGCGGACAGGCCAAGAAAAGCCAGCACATGCTCGGCAAGGCGATGGATTTCTTCATCCCCGGCGTCAAGCTCTCCAGGCTTCGGGAGATCGGTTTCAAGCTGCAGGGCGGCGGCGTCGGCTACTATCCGAAGTCCGGGTCGCCCTTCGTCCATTTCGATACCGGAAACGTGCGCGCCTGGCCGCGTATGAGCCGCGATCAGCTCGTGCGTATTTTCCCGGACGGCAAGACGTTGCACCTGCCGCCGGACGGCAAGCCGCTTCCCGGTTATCAGCAGGCGCTTGCCTCTTACCAGGCGCGCAAGAAGAAGGGCCAGGCAACGGCGATCGCGTCCCTCGAAACCGGCCGCAGCGGCAAGAAGAGCGGCGGATTGCTGGCCAATCTGTTTGGCGGCGGCGCCGACGAGGAAGAGGACAATGTCGAGGCGGCCGCGCCGGTCGCGCGGGCAACAAGCGTCATCCGCAGCGAGCCGCAGCCGCAGCCCGAACCGGTGGAGCCGGTAGAAACGCCGGGCACGCTGATTGCCGCGCTGGCGCCGCGCGAGACGCCGCTGCCGCAATTCGCGCCCCGCCCCGAGGCTCTCGTTCCGGCCGGCCAGCCGCAGCAGGAGCTGATCGCATCCGCTTCGCCGCAGACTGCCCCCGTCCCGCCGGCGGATATCCCGCTGCCGGATTCCAGACCGCCGGTTCTGCTCGCCTCCGCCGATCGCACGCCGCTGACCGCACGCCGCTCGGCGGCCGAGATCGAAGCCGCATTGAACGCGGCGGCGCGCGCGCCGTCCGAGCGGGCCCCGACGGTCGAGGCCCTGATCGCATCCGCCTCCCGCGCCGCAGCGCCCGCGAAACAGGCGATGCGTATTCCGCTGCCGAGCCCGGCCCCGCGGCCCGAGCCGCAGCCCGAAATCGCTGTCGCATCGCTCGAAGAACCGTCGATCCGGGATCAGATCCGGGATCAGGTCCCGGCGCCCTTGGCCGCCGCCTATGCGCCGCCGACGCCCGGCCCGCGCCCCGCGCACAACGGCGATGTGCAACTCGCCTCCCTGCCGGCGGAGGAAGATCCGCGCGTCATCGCCAGCTACGATACCGGCGTTGCGACAACCGAAAAATCGCCGCGGCCGGCATTGGCAACCGCCTCGACACAGCGTGACCAAACGCCCGGCGCCGATATTGTTCCGGTCGACGAGATCAATCCCTCGCGCTTCGGGTCCTGGATGACCGCGCAATTGTCGGTCACCGACCATGGTCGCGCTTCCGAGCGTCCCATCTTCATCCGGAACGCGCTGCGCGAAGCGCCGACCGAGGTCTATATCGAAGGCTTCCGGAAATTCCCCACGCCCGATCCGCGCCGGTTCTCCGGCAAGGCGGTGACATTCCTCGCGGTGGCGAAATTCTCCGGCGGCAGCGGCGGCGACGGCCAGCCCCTGACGCTTCAGATCCCGCTGACCAACTGACCGCAAGACACGTCGATTTGGTCGCGCCGGAATGTCAGCCGGGCGGTTGACCCGTGGATTCCTCCGTCCCGGTTGCAGGCTCCCCGCTTGCAACGAGCTCCTTCTGTGCGGCCTCGGCCGCCTTCGCTTTCTTCAGTTCGGTTTTCTTTTCGCGGCGTTTGCGCCGCGCGATCCGCCCGGCCCGGTAGCGGACCTTCACCCACCACAGCCCCTCTTCGACGTTCTCGATCTCGTCGTGATAGGCCTCGGCCAGCGCCTCGCGATAGGAGGAATAGTTCTCCATCGCGATTTCCTCGACCCGGTGCATCAGCGCCATCCAGGCCGGCGAGAACAGCAGCGTGATCGCGGTAACGGCGATCGACAGGCGGTAGATGTCGTAGCCGAGGGCGCCGGCGGTGAAACCGGCGGCGGCGAGCACGAAGGAGAATTCGCCGATCTGCGCCATCGACAGGCCGCCGACCAGCGCCGTCTCGCGGTCGAAGCCCGCGATCCGCAGCAGGAACACGTTGAGTATCGTCTTCATCGCGACGACGAAGAGCGACGCCGCGAGCACCACGCCGAAATGTTCGCGGATATAGGTCAGGTCGATCAGCAGGCCGATCGACAGGAAGAACACGACCAGCAGCACGCTCTGGATCGGCTCGATCACCGGGATGACCTTGTTGCGCAGGGTCGAGTTCCCGATCACCAGGCCCGCCACAAAGGCGCCATAGGCGGGCGACAGGCCGATCGTGCCGGATATCGCCGCCGCGCCGAAGCACGCGGCAAGCGAGCCGAGCGCCAGCAATTCGACATTATCGCCCACCTGCTCGTCGAACGGCGCCTTGATTTTCGGGCTCCGCCCCAGCCACCACAGCAGCGCGCCGAGCAATCCGACGGCGACGGCGATCTTCGCCAACAGCCCGAGCGCACTGGTTTCGGCGCCCCCGAAGGAAGAGACCAGGATCAGCATCGGCACGACCGCGATGTCCTGGGCGATCAGCACGCCAACCGTGATCCGGCCCGGCATGCGACGCAACGCGCCCATGTCGTCGAGCATCTTCATCGCCACGACCGTGCTCGACAGCGCGATGATGAAGCCGAGGATCGTGCCCTCGGCGACGGTCGCGTCGGTCAGCCACGCAATCGCGAAACCGATCAGCATCGCCGCGGCGAGCTGGCCCGCGGCCACGATGACCGCCGGTTTCAGCGTCGCCACGAAGGCCTTCAGCGACAATTCGGTGCCGATGAAGAACAGCAGCACCAGCACGCCCATTTCGGCGAGCGCGGTGACGTTGTCATTGTTGCTGATCAGCCCGAAGCCGGTCGGCCCCATGATGACGCCGGCCAGGATGAAGCCGACCAGCGGCGGCTGCTTCAGGCGCATGAGCCCAAGGCCGGCCAGCACCGCGATCACGATGACGATGGCGATGTCGACCAGCGGGAAGCCGTGATGAATGTCGTCCAATGCGGTCTCCTGTGCGACAGGAAGACCCTACCGGCCATCGCCGGAAACGGCAATTTGGGTTTGGTTACCCTGATGCCGCCGCAGAACCGGCGTCAGCCCTCTTCTTCCGGCGCGGGCGCCATGCCGAGCGCGTGCAGGTAGAGATCGAGCACGGCTTCCTGCTCCATGCGCTCGTTCTGGTCCTGCTTGCGGATGCTCACCACCTTGCGCAGCACCTTGGTGTCGAAACCGGTGCCCTTCGCCTCGGCATAGACATCCTTGATGTCGTCGGCGATGGTCTTCTTTTCTTCCTCGAGACGCTCGATACGCTCGATGAATGCACGCAACTGGTCGCGGGCGACGCCATTCACGTCGGACATGGGCAGGCTCCTGAATCGATGGAAATGTTCATCCACCGATGCCGCATCCGCAAGACCGGGTCAACCGTGCCGGTGCGCGATGCACAACGCTTTCGCACCTGGCGGGAAAACGTCCCGGACTGTGGATTATCCGCGTCGCGCGTCGAAGAGATGTTCGAGTTTGCGCGACAGCAGCCACGCCACCGGAACGGCGACGACGGCGCCGACCACAGCGGCCATGATGATGTAATTCGCCGAGGACATGCCGGCGGTGAGCAGCCCGATCACGATGATCCCCATCAGCGTCGGCGCGGTCAGGAGATAGGCGGCAAGAAACAACGTGAACATGGAAAACCCCCTTCGTCATATTCAACGAAGAGAATATCCGCCCGAATCGGATAACCCGCCTTGATTTGGCTCAAGCCGTGACGCGGCGTCAGCGTGGCAGCGTCGTCTCGCCCATCAGGAACTCGTCGACGGACCGCGCCGCCTGGCGTCCCTCGCGGATCGCCCAGACGACCAGCGACTGGCCGCGCCGCGCATCGCCAGCGGCGAAAAACTTGTCGACCGTGGTCTTGTAGTCGGTCTCGTCTGCATTGACCGAGGTGCCGCCGCGCCGGTCGGTGTCGATCTTCAGCGTGTCGCCGAGTTCGCCGATCACGCCGGTGTCCAGCGGGCCGGAAAAGCCGATCGCGATAAAGGCGAGATCGGCGCGGATGAAGAACTCCGTCCCGGCGATCGGCTTGCGCCTGTCGTCGACCTCGCAACATTTCACATGCGTCAGTTGGCCGTTCTCGCCGATGAATTCCAGCGTCGCGACCTGGAATTCGCGCTGCGCGCCTTCCGCCTGGCTCGACGAGGTGCGCATCTTGGTCGCCCAGTACGGCCAGACCGCGAGCTTGTCTTCCTTTTCCGGCGGCTGCGGCCGGATGTCGAGCTGCGTGACCTTCACCGCGCCTTGCCGGAACGCCGTGCCAATGCAGTCCGACGCGGTATCGCCGCCGCCGACCACGACGACATGCTTGCCATTGGCGAGGATCGGATCCGACGGCCAGGCGACCGAGGCGATATTCTCGCCCGCCACGCGCTTGTTCTGCTGCACGAGATAGTTCATCGCCGGATGGACGCCGGAAAAATCGTCGCCCGGAATGCCCGCGTCGCGCGGCTTTTCCGAACCGCCGCAATAGATGATCGCGTCGAATTCCGCGGCCAGCTCCGCAACCGTCTTGTCGACGCCGACATTGACGTTGACATGGAATGTCACGCCCTCGCCTTCCATCTGCTTGGCGCGCGCGTCGATATAGTGCTTTTCCATCTTGAAGTCGGGAATGCCGTAGCGCATCAGCCCGCCGACGCGGCTTTCGCGCTCGAACACATGCACCTCGTGGCCGGCGCGTCCGAGCTGTTGCGCGGCGGCAAGCCCCGCCGGACCCGAGCCGATGACGGCGACTCGTCTGCCGGTCTTCGTGACCGCCGGCTGTGGCACCACAAAGCCGCTCTCATAGGCCTTGTCGGCGATCGCCTGCTCCACCGTCTTGATGGCGACGGGAATGTCTTCGAGGTTCAGCGTGCAGGCTTCCTCGCACGGTGCCGGGCAGATACGGCCGGTAATCTCCGGGAAGTTGTTGGTCGAATGCAGGTTGCGGATCGCCGAGTCCCAGTCGCCATTGTAGACCAGATCGTTCCAGTCCGGGATCTGGTTGTTGACCGGACAGCCCGTCGGCCCGTGACAGAACGGAATGCCGCAATCCATGCAGCGCGCCGCCTGCTTGACCACTTCGCCGTCTTCCAGCGGAAGCGTGAATTCCTTGAAATGGCGAATGCGGTCCGACGCCGGCTGATATTTCGGCGTGTGCCGGTCGATTTCGAGGAAACCCGTTACCTTGCCCATGTCAATTCCCGGAACTATTCAATGACGACCGCCGTGCCCGATGCCGAGACCATCAGCATCGAGCCGCTACCGGCCGAGATGTTTTCATAATCGAGGTCCACCCCGATGACGGAGTTGCCGCCCAACCGGGCCGCTTCCTCTTCCATTTCGCGCAGCGCGATCTGGCGCGCCTCGCGCAACGATTTCTCGTAGGCGCCGGAGCGTCCGCCGACGATGTCGCGGATGCCGGCGAAGAAATCGCGGAAGATGTTCGCGCCGAGGATCGCTTCCCCGGTGACGACACCCTTGTATTCCACGATCCGGCGGCCCTCGATCGTGTTGGTGGTCGAAACGATCATCCGCTCACTCCGCCGCCACGTTCATGCGCATGCGCTCCATGTCCTCCAGCGCACGCCGGTATTCGACCGGCATCACCTTGCGGAATTTCGAGCGGAAGTTCTCCCAGTTCTCCAGGATATGCGCCGCGCGCGTCGAGCCGGTCAGGTGACGGTGGTTGGAGATCAGCTGCAGCAGCCGCTCCTCGTCGTGCCGCGTCATGTCGCCGGAGACGTCGACGCGGCCCTTGTGGGCGAGGTCGCCGCCATGGTGGTGCAGCTTCTCGAGGATGTCGTCCTCTTCCGGCACCGGTTCCAGCTCGACCATCGCCATGTTGCAGCGCGTCTCGAAGGTTTCGTCCTCGTCGAGGACATAGGCCACGCCGCCCGACATGCCGGCCGCGAAGTTGCGGCCCGTCTGGCCGAGCACGACGACGACTCCGCCGGTCATGTATTCGCAGCCATGATCGCCGACGCCCTCGACGACCGCCGCCGCGCCCGAGTTGCGCACGGCAAAGCGCTCGCCCGCGACGCCGCGGAAATAGGCCTCGCCCTGGATCGCGCCATAGAGCACGGTATTGCCCACGACGATCGACTCTTCGGCGATGATCTTCGCGTTTTCCGGCGGCCTGACGATCAGCCGGCCTCCGCACAGGCCCTTACCGACATAGTCGTTGCCGTCTCCGATCAGGTCGAACGTGATGCCGTTGGCAAGGAACGCGCCGAAGGACTGGCCGGCCGTGCCGCGCAACGTCACATGGATCGTGTCGTCGGCGAGCCCCTTGTGGCCGAAGCGCTTCGCCACTTCGCCCGACAGCATCGCGCCCGCTGACCGGTCGACATTGTGGATCGGCGTATCGATATGGACGGCCTGCCGGCTTTCCAGCGCCGGTGCGGCCTCGGCGATCAGCTTGCGATCGAGAATGTCGTCGATCGGGTGCTTCTGCCGCTCGGTCCAGTAGGTCGCGCTCTTCTCGGCTTCCGGTTTGTAGAAGATTTTGGAGAAGTCGAGCCCGCGCGCCTTCCAGTGTTCGATCAGCGCTTCCTGTTCGAGCAACTGGGTTTCGCCGATGATCTCGTCGAGCTTGGTGTAGCCCATCGACGCCAGCAGCTCGCGCACTTCCTCGGCGAGATAGAAGAAGTAGTTGATCACGTGCTCGGGCGTGCCCTTGAAGCGTTTGCGCAGGACCGGGTCCTGCGTCGCCACGCCGACCGGGCAGGTGTTGAGATGGCACTTGCGCATCATGATGCAGCCGGCCGCGATCAACGGCGCGGTTGAGAAGCCGTATTCGTCGGCGCCCAGAAGCGCACCGATGATGACGTCGCGCCCGGTCCTCAGCCCGCCATCGACCTGCAGCGCCACGCGGCTGCGCAGACCGTTCAACACCAGCGTCTGGTGTGTCTCCGCAAGGCCCATTTCCCAGGGGCTGCCGGCATGTTTCAGCGAGGTCAGCGGCGATGCGCCGGTGCCGCCGTCATAGCCGGAGATCGTGATGTGGTCGGCGCGCGCCTTGGCGACACCGGCCGCGACCGTGCCGACGCCGACTTCCGACACCAGCTTGACCGAGATGTCGGCCGCCGGATTGACGTTCTTCAGGTCGTAGATCAGCTGTGCCAGATCCTCGATCGAATAGATGTCATGGTGCGGCGGCGGCGAGATCAGGCCGACGCCCGGCGTCGAGTGCCGCGTCTTGGCGATGGTCGCGTCGACCTTGTGGCCGGGCAGTTGGCCGCCCTCGCCGGGCTTGGCGCCCTGCGCGACCTTGATCTGGATCATGTCCGCGTTGACGAGAAATTCCGTCGTCACGCCGAACCGGCCCGAGGCGACCTGCTTGATCGCCGAGCGCTCCGGGTTCGCCGTCCCGTCGGGCAGCGGCAGATAGCGGTCCGGCTCCTCGCCGCCCTCGCCGGTGTTCGACTTGCCGCCGATCGCGTTCATCGCCCGCGCCAGCGTCGTGTGCGCCTCGCGGGAAATCGAGCCGAAACTCATCGCGCCGGTCGAGAACCGCTTGACGATTTCCGATGCCGGCTCGACCTCGTCGATGGCGACCGGCTTGCGCCCGGTCTCCTCGGCGGACCTGATGTGGAACAGGCCGCGGACCGTCTTGGCATGGCGCGCATCGGCGTTAACCTGGGAGGAGAACGCCCGGAACGTGTCCGGCTGCCCCTGGCGCACGGCATGCTGCAGCGAGGCGACCGCGTCGGGCGTCCACACATGTTCCTCGCCGCGCACGCGGTACATGTACTCGCCGCCCACCTCCAGCGCGTTGATCAGCACCGGGTCGTTGGAGAACGCCGCGCGATGCCGCCGCGCCGTTTCTTCCGCGACCTCTGCCAGCCCGATACCCTCGATGGTCGTCGCCGTGCCGGTGAAGTACTGTTTGACGAACTCGCTCGACAGGCCGACCGCGTCGAAGATCTGTGCGCCGCAATAGGACTGGTAGGTCGAGATGCCCATCTTGGACATCACCTTCAGGATGCCCTTGCCGATCGACTTGATGTAGCGGTGGACCACTTCATAACGGTCGACTTCCGGCGGGAACTCGCCCTTGGAATGCATGTCGAGCAGCGTGTCGAAGGCGAGATAGGGATTGATCGCCTCCGCGCCGTAGCCGGCGAGGCAGGCGAAATGGTGCACTTCGCGCGGTTCGCCGGATTCGACGACGAGGCCGACCGAGGTGCGAAGCCCCTTGCGGATCAGGTGATGATGCACAGCCGCCGTCGACAGCAGCGCGGGAATGGCGATCCGGTCCGGCCCGACCTGCCGGTCGGACAGGACGATGATGTTGTAGCCGCCATGCACCGCCTGTTCGGCGCGGTCGCACAGCCGGTCGAGCGCGCCCGCCATGCCGGCGGCGCCGTCCTTTGCCTTGTAGGTCGTATCCAGCGTCTTGGAGTCGAACAGGTCCTCGGTGTGGCCGATGGAACGGATCTTTTCGAGGTCGCCATTGGTCAGGATCGGTTGGCGCACCTCGAGCCGCTTGCGCTTCGACGCACCTTCCAGATCGAAGATGTTCGGCCGCGGGCCGATGAACGAGACGAGGCTCATCACCAGTTCCTCGCGGATCGGGTCGATCGGCGGGTTGGTGACCTGGGCGAAGTTCTGCTTGAAATAGGTGTAGAGCAGCTTCGACTTGTTCGACATCGCCGAAATCGGCGTGTCGGTGCCCATCGAGCCGATCGCTTCCTGGCCGGTCGTCGCCATCGGCGCCATCAGGATCTTGGTGTCTTCCTGGCTGTAGCCGAAGGTCTGCTGCCGGTCGAGCAGGCTGACATCCTCGCGCAGCGCGCGCGGCGCGACGGGCTTCAGCTCCTCCAGGATCAGCTGGGTATTCTCCAGCCATTCCGTGTAGGGGTGCATTGTCGCCATCTGCCGCTTGATCTCCTCGTCGGAGACGATGCGGCCCTCTTCCATGTCGATCAGCAGCATCTTGCCCGGCTGCAACCGCCACTTGGTGACGATCTTCTCGTCGGGAACGGTGATGACGCCGGCTTCCGACGCCATGATGACCATGTCGTCGTCGGTGACGATATAGCGTGCCGGCCGCAGCCCGTTGCGGTCGAGCGTCGCGCCGATCTGGCGGCCGTCGGTGAAGGCCACCGCCGCCGGGCCGTCCCACGGCTCCATCAGCGCAGCATGATATTCGTAGAACGCCTTGCGCTGGTCATCCATCAGCTTGTTGCCGGCCCAGGCTTCAGGAATCAGCATCATGACGGCATGCGCGAGCGAGTAGCCGCCCTGGAACAGGAATTCGAGCGCGTTGTCGAAGCAGGCGGTGTCCGACTGTCCTTCATAGGAGATCGGCCACAGCTTCTCGATCTCGTCGCCGAACAGTTCCGACTGGACCGAGGCCTGCCGCGCCGCCATCCAGTTGACGTTGCCGCGCAACGTGTTGATCTCGCCATTGTGCGCGACCATCCGGTAGGGATGCGACAGTTTCCAGGACGGGAAGGTGTTGGTCGAGAACCGCTGGTGCACCAGCGCCAGCGACGAGACGAAGCGCTCGTCGGTCAGGTCCTTGTAATAGGCGCCGACCTGGAAGGCCAGGAACATGCCCTTGTAGACGATGGTGCGCGACGACATCGACACCGGGTAGAAGCCGTTGTCGCGGCCTTCGGTCTCGGCATGGATGCGCGCCGAAATCACTTTGCGCAGGATGAACAGCCGCCGCTCGAAAGCATCGCCGCCTTCGAGGTCGTCCGCTTTTGCAATGAAGACCTGGCGGTGAACCGGCTCGGTCGCCACGATATCAGGCGCCTTGGACAGCGACGAATTGTCGACCGGCACGTCGCGGAATCCGATCAGTTCCTTGCCTTCCTCGGCCACCACATTGGCGATGATGTCCTCGATATGCGCGCAGAGTTCTTCGTCCTGCGGCATGAAGAAATGCCCGACGGCATATTCGCCGGCCGGCGGCAGCGTGACGCCCTTTTCGGCCCATTCGGCGCGGAACAGTTCGTCCGGGATCTGCAGCAGCATGCCGGCGCCGTCGCCCATCAGCGGATCCGCGCCCACCGCGCCGCGATGGGTGAGGTTTTCCAGCATGGCAAGGCCGTCGGAAATGATCTTGTGGGACTTCTTGCCCTTCATGTGCGCGATGAAGCCGACGCCGCAGGCATCGTGCTCGTTGCGCGGGTCGTAAAGCCCCTGCGCCCCCGGCGACCCGGCGGCGGTCTTGCGGTCGGCCGTGGCTTTCGAACCGGTGTTCCCGCCCGATATGGCAGGTCCGGATTGCGGCATCCAGGTCATCGCTCAATCCTCCGTCTCGGCGCAAGCGCGCGTTTCAGTCGTCCTATCTAGCATTTCGGGCCATGGCTGACACCCGCCCTGGACCGTCGCTCCGACGCTTCGCCGGCCTTGCTGCCGGTGAGGTCGGAATACCGCTCGTCAGGATCGGATCGGTGCCCTGCGCCTGCAGACGCGTATACGGATCGAACGGCGATTTCCACACCGTTTGACCCTCAATGCAAAATAGGACAGCATTACTGTCATATTCGTATGACAGATACCGGGACTTTTCTCAAGATGCAAATGCAAAAAAATCGCCTCGGAAATGATCGAAAATGTCGCCAGAGCGGCGAATCGGGTTACTTCCTTTCGCAATTGGTAGTCTGAGCGATCCCCGCGGCCAGGCAATAAGGGAAACCGACATGTTCTTCGCCTCCGACAACTGGGCCGGCGCCCATCCCGAAATCTCGGCATCCCTCGCAAGGCACGCCGGCGGCTTCAACGCCGCCTACGGGACCGGCGATATCGACCGGGAGGCCGAGCAGCGGTTCGCGGATATCTTCGAGCACGAGGTCTCGGTCTGGTTCCTGCCGACGGGCACGGCAGCCAATTCGCTGGCGCTTGCCGCCGTCAACCGTACCGGCGGCGTCGCCTTCGCCCATCCCGACGCCCATATCCGCGAGGACGAGGGTGGCGCGCCGGAGTTTCTGGCAAGCGGCGTGCGCATCCGCCCGGTGCAAGGCGGGAACGGCCAGTTCTCGGCCGAAACCCTGCGCCACGCGGTCGAGCCGTTTTCGCCGGGCAACGTCAACATCGGCCGCGCCATGGCGGTGTCGATCACGCAGGCGACGGAAATCGGCACCGTCTACGACCCCGGCGAGATCGCCGCGATTGCCGCCGTGTGCCGCGACCATGGCCTGCCGCTGCACATGGACGGCGCGCGTTTCGCCAATGCGCTGGTCTCGCTCGGCTGCTCGCCCGCCGACATGACCTGGCGCCAGGGCGTCGATATCGTGTCCTTCGGCGGCACCAAGAACGGCTGCTGGTGCGCCGAGGCGCTCGTCTTCTTCGATCCCGCCATGGCGCGCGACATGGCCTATCTGCGCAAGCGCTCCGGGCAATTGTTCTCCAAGTCGCGTTTCGCCGCCGCGCAGTTTCTCGGCTATTTCGAAAACGGCCTCTGGCTCGACATGGCCGCCCGTTCCAACGCCATGGCCAAGGCGCTGGCCGGCGCGATCGCCGCGAGCGACAAGGCCCGCCTTGCCTGGGCGCCGCAGGCAAACGAGGTCTTCGCCGTGCTCGCGAAAACCGAGTTCGAGCGCCTGCAGGAAGCCGGTGTCCGCTTCTACGACTGGCCGGAGCCGGCGGGAATGAATCTCGGTCTCGCCGCCTCGGAAACGATCGTGCGCATGGTCACGAGCTTTGCGACGGAAGAGGCCGATATCGAGCGCTTCGCCGAAACTCTTGGCGCATAAGGAAAAAATCGCCGCTCAACTTTTCCTCACGGTGAAGTGACGGCCGATAACGCCGCGTTGATTTCCGTTTTATTGACGCCTCTGCGACTCCTGCGGTCACCGGGCGGCTGAAAAGCCCGGCCAACGACCTTCAGAGGAGTCACATATGTCCAAAGCAACCAAGTCCGCTTTCAGCGGCGCAATTCTCGCCGGCGCCGTCGCAGCCGCCATTTCGGGGGCGCAGCTCGTCACCGCGACCGACGCCGCCGCCGCCAACGTGAAATGTTACGGCGTCGCGATGGCCGGCCAGAACGACTGCGCCGCCGGTCCGGGCACGACCTGCCAGGGCACGTCGACGATGGATTACCAGGGCAACTCCTGGAAATACGTCGAGGATGGCACCTGTGAATCGATGGAATTGCCGGGCGGCCGCATGGGTTCGCTCGAGCCGCTCGATCGCGACCGTCCGGCCTGACCGCGGCGGTTTCCCGAATTTCGCCGCGAGGCGAAATGGAGGCGGATATTTCCGCCTTCCCCGCCGCCGGGTTTCCGGCGGCACCCGGCCTCGCCGGACGGCCGAAAGCCCGGCACCCGAAGTACAGAGGAGCTTCACATGTCCAAGACAACCAAGACAGCACTTAGCAGCGCCATTCTCGCTGGCGCAGTCGCAACCGCCATGGCGTCGATGGCCCATGCCGGGCCGCTGACGCAGGAAGAAGGCAAGGCGGCAATGGATGCCGGCAAGGAGAAATGCTACGGCGTCGCGCTCGCCGGACTGAACGATTGCGCCGCCGGCCCGGGCACGACCTGCCAGGGCACGTCGACGGTCGACTTCCAGGGTAATGCCTGGGTCTTCGTCCCCGGCGGCACCTGCGCCAACATCATGGTTCCGGGCGGCCGCCACGGCTCGACCGAGCCTCTCGACCGCGACCGGCCGGCCTGATCGCCTGAAAACGCTGCAAATCGGAGATACTGCCATGAACAGGACCCGCCTTTCGCAAGACCCGGCCCCGGCCGCCGGCACGTCCCGGTTTGCAGCGCGAACCGCCCGTATCCCGGCTTCGGCCGGGGTCGGGTTCAAGCATACCCATCTCGACGCCATCCTGGACGACCCGGATCCGGTCGGTTTCCTCGAGGTACATGCCGAAAACTACATGGGCGACGGCGGCTTTCCGCATCGCGCGCTGGAGCGTGTTCGCCGCGATTTCCCGCTGTCGCTGCACGGAGTCTGCATGTCGATCGGCGGTCCGCAACCGCTCAGCGAAGACCATCTGGCCCGCTTCAAGGCGCTGGTCGACCGCTACGAACCGGGGCTCGTATCCGAACATCTGGCCTGGTCGACCCATGACGACGTCTTCATGAACGACCTTCTTCCGCTGCCCTACACCGACGAGACGCTTGCCCATGTCTGCGATCACATCGACCGCATGCAGGAAGTCATCGGCCGGCAGATGCTGCTCGAAAACCCCTCGACCTATGTCGTCTTCGAGAATTCGACCATGAGCGAAACCGACTTCATCCGCGAGATCGTGCACCGCACCGGCTGCGGTCTGCTTCTCGACGTCAACAACGTCTTCGTCTCCGCCACCAATCACGGCTTTTCGCCGCTCTCCTACCTGATGGACTATCCGATGGAACATGTCGGCGAGATCCATCTCGCCGGCCACGCCGTGCAGGAAGACGACGAGGGCGAGCCCCTGCTGATCGACAGCCACGATGCCCCGGTCGCCGATGCGGTCTGGGATCTCTACGCCATCGTCGTCAGGCAGGCCGGCCCGATCCCGACGCTGATCGAATGGGATTCCGATCTGCCGGAATGGCCGGTTTTGCGTTCCGAGGCCGCCGCCGCCGACCGGATTCTCGACGAAGCCGCGCATTCCTTCATGATGGGCAAGAGCCACGGGAAAATCAGCCATGCCGTCGGCTGACGACATCCATGACCTCGACGCCGTCGGGTTCCGCGCCGCCATTCTCGACCCGGCGCGCGCCAGGCCGCAAACCGTCACCGGACCGCACGGCAAACAGGCCGACAAGCGGTTCAATGTCTATCGCAACAATGTCACGGTCAGCCTGATCAACGCCCTGGCGGATACCTTTCCGGCGGTGCAGCGCATCACCGGCGAATCCTTCTTCCGCGACATGGCGCGTGAATTCGTGCGCGCCCATCCGCCGGTCTCGCCGCTCCTGTTTCTCTACGGCCATGAATTTCCGGCGTTCGTCGCGGATTTCGAACACGCTGCGCGCATGCCCTATCTCGCCGATGTCGCGCGGGTCGAGCGCGCCTGGCTGACGGCCTATCACGCCGCCGATCTGGAGCCGCTGGCGCCGCAGGCGCTGGCCGCGATCGATCCCGCTTGTCTCGCCGACGTGACGTTCCGGCCGCACCCCGCCGCCGCGCTCGTGCGCTCGGGTTTCGCGGTCTTCGACATCTTCGACGCCAACCGCAGCCAGGACACGGTCGGCCGGATCGATGCCGCGCGCGCCCAAAGCGTGCTCGTGACCAGGCCCGGCACGGAGATTATGGTCACCGCCCTGCCCGACGGCCACGACGCCTTCTTTGAACGCCTCCTGTCCGGCGGAACGCTCGGCGAGGCCGCGGAGGCCGGCATGGAGGCCGCGGAAACATTCGACATAAACGAGGCGATCGGCGGGATCTTGTCCACCGGCGCATTCATCGCCGCCGAAACGGCGCAATAACGAGGACGGGGAGATCGCCATGGCTGACACGGCAGACATGAAACACATCCGGGGACACGCTCTTCCCGCGCCGCTCGGCGCGATCGTCCGGCTTCATGAGGCGGTTTTTTCGGGGCTGGAACGCCTTCTTTCGGGATGGTTCAACGGCTTTGCCGCCCGCTTCGTCTTCGCCAGCCTGTTGCTGCTTTATTACCTGAATTCCGGC
This sequence comes from Oricola nitratireducens, assembly GCF_014904745.1. Classification (GTDB taxonomy): domain Bacteria; phylum Pseudomonadota; class Alphaproteobacteria; order Rhizobiales; family Rhizobiaceae; genus Oricola; species Oricola nitratireducens. The sequence continues at coordinate 3,449 of NZ_JACZCS010000008.1, read as the reverse complement.
TGGAACAAGCTCGGCGACGGCCTGTTCGGCTTCCTGCATCCCTCGACCGGCGCCTATGCCTCGATCCTGCCGCCGATATTCGAGCAATACGGTTACTCCGAAACGGCCCTGCCGTTCTTCCCCTGGCACGTCATCGTCCTTCTCGGCACCTGGTCCGAGATCCTGCTGCCGCTGCTGATCGTCGTCGGCCTTTTCAGCCGCGTCGCGGCGCTCGGCATGATCGTCTTCATCGTCGTGCAGAGCTATGTCGACGTCACCTATCTGGGTCTGGAAGGAAAGTTCATCGGATCGATGTTCGACCGGTTTCCCGACGCGATCATCTTCGACCAGCGCATGCTGTGGATCTTCGTCCTGTTGATGATCGTCGTGAACGGTCCGGGAAAACTGTCGCTCGACCACCTTCTCGGCCGTCGTTTCCGCTGACATCGCGTCCGGAAAATCCTGAAACGAAAAAAGGCGGGGTCTCCCCCGCCTTTCATCCTCGCGCTTTCCGGCCGGGAGAAACCGGCGCGCGGCGGGATCAGTTGACCGATTTGGCCTCGATCTGCTTGGCGTCCTTGCCGTTCTTGATATCGATCTTGCGCGGCTTCATCGCTTCGGGGATTTCGCGCTGCAGGTCGATATGCAGCAGGCCGTTCTTCAGTTCGGCGGCCTTTACTTCGACATAGTCGGCAAGCTGGAAGCGACGTTCGAAAGCCCGCGACGCGATGCCGCGATGCAGGAATTCGCGCTTCTCTTCGGTGCTTTCCTCCGGCTTGGCGCCGGCGACGCTCAGCACGTTCGAGCGGGCTTCGATCGTCAGGTCGTCTTCGGAGAAACCGGCGACGGCCATGGTGATGCGGTAGGCGTTCTCACCAGTCCGCTCGATATTGTAGGGCGGATAGGTCTGGCCGTTGTTTTCCGGCTGGGCAAGCGTGTCCAGCATCGAAAAAAGACGGTCGAAACCGACGGTGGAACGGAACAGGGGCGAATAATCGACGTGACGCATTGGATGTCCTCCATTCGTGAGCGACTGGTTTGCGTTTGGCATGTTCGATTGCCCTTCATAGGCGCAACCCGGTGATGCCAGCGGACCCGTTGGGGCGTCCGCAGAACCTATTTGGTGATTGCCGAAGAGCGGTTCAAGACCACCGCCAAAGCGCCCTTTTGCGGCATGAACGCCGGATGAACGGGCCCTTCCGGTTCCGTTCAGCCGGCATCGGGCAAATTGTCTCCACGATCAGGGAAACGAACCGCCGGACGCCCCGGCACGAACCCGAAAGAGGAGACTGACCATGAAGAACGCTCTCACCACCACCGCCCTCGCCACGTTCCTGTCCATCGGCGCATTCGGCGCTGCTTCCGCCATGCCTGCCGCCGCACCGGCTACCGGCGCCGCCACGGCCGCACCGGTCGAACTCGTCCATTATCGCGGTCCCGGCGCCCATCGCGGCCATCACCGCGTCCTGCCGCGGCATGTGATCGTCCGCTCGCTGCGCCACCGCGGTTTCCGGCACATCCGTGACGTTCGCCGGATCCGCGGAGACTATGTCGTCCATGCCCGCGGCTACCGCGGCCCGGTCCGGCTCGTCGTCGACGGTCGCACCGCGCGCATCCTGTCGCGCCAGCCGCTGCACCGCCATGGCCACCAGCCCGGCGTCCGCTTCCAGGGCTCGAACGGCAGCTTCACCTATTCGTTCGGCATCTACTGACCGGACAGGGCTTGGCCGGACTGTATCGTCCCTTCCTGTCCGGTCATTTGCCGGGGGTGCCTTCGCGGCGCCCCCGGTTTTTCTTTGACGTTTGAGCGGACGAACCCTAGACCTTGTGCGACCGCTTCCGCAGGCAGACCTTCGCCAGCCATGACCACACTCCGGTTTTCCGATACCAATCCCGCTCCGGACATCCATTCCGACGGCTTCATCGAAACGCCCGACGGGTTTTCGATCCGCTATGCGCTGTTCCGCTCGGAACATCAGCCTTCCAAGGGCACGATTCTTCTCCTGCAGGGGCGCAACGAGACGATCGAGAAATATTTCGAGACCATCGCCGATCTCGGCCGGCTCGGCTTCGACGTCGCGACCTTCGACTGGCGCGGCCAGGGCGGCTCCGACCGCTTCTTCGAGCGCACCGATGCCGGCTATGTCGATTCCTTCGACCAGTACGCCATCGATCTGGAAACGGTCTTCGAGCACGTCGTGCTGCCGGACTGCCGGCCGCCCTTCTTCATGCTGGCCCATTCGACCGGCGCGCTCGTCGCGCTCTACACGGCGCCCGCCATGGTCAACCGGATCCGGCGCATCGTGCTGTCGGCTCCGTTTCTCGGCCTGCCGGTTTCCAACTTCCGCCATTCGGCGATGCGCGCGGTCACGAAATCGATGGCCTTTCTCGGCCTCGGCAATCTCTACGTCTCCGGCGGGTCGGCCGAACGGATGCGCAAGCCCTTCGAGATCAATCCCCTGACCACGGGCGCCCACCGCTACGCGCGCAACATCTCCATCCCCATTCGCCACCCCGAGCTGGCGCTCGGCGGCCCCTCGGCGACATGGATGACCGCCGTCTTCAAGGCCATCGACCGCGTCAGGGATCCCGCGCATATGGCCCAGACCGTGATCCCGATCCTGGTCTTCATGGCCGGCGAGGAGCGCATCGTGTCGAACGCGGCGATTGAATCCCTGGCGGCCAATCTGCGCTCCGCGTCGCTGCTGACGATAGACGGCGCGCGCCATGAATTGATGCAGGAGGCCGATGTCTATCGCGAGCAGCTTCTCGCCGCCGTCGAGGCCTTCATTCCGGGAAGCGGTGACTGATTTCTAGCGGTTCATGATGTCCAGCGTCGCGGCGTGCAGCTCGGGCGTCGCCGCCGCGACGACGTCGCCGCCATTGATGGCGGTGCCGCCGTCCATGGTCGTCACCACGCCGCCGGCCTGCTCGATCAGCGGGATCAGCGCCGCGATGTCGTAGGTCTTCAGGCCCGGGTCGATGACGATGTCGGTGAATCCGGCCGCCAGCATCGCGAAGGCGTAGCAATCGCAGCCGTAGCGCGACAGCCGTACCTTGGATTCCAGCCGATCCCAGGCCTCGCGCATCGACCCGGTGCCGAAAAGCGCCGGTGTCGTCGTGAACAGCGTCGCCTCCGCCACCGAATGGTGCTTGCGGGTCGAAAGCGTGACCGGCGAATGCCCGTCGCGCATCAGCTGGCTCTTTTCGCCGTCGGCGACGAAGAATTCGCCCGTATAGGGCTGCGACATGAAGCCGGCGCGCGCCGCGCCGTCGACCTTCAGCCCGACCAGCGTGCCCCAGACCGGAAGCCCGGAGATGAAGGCCCGCGTCCCGTCGATCGGATCGATGATCCACACATGCGACGCGTTCTGGCGCACCGCGCCGAACTCCTCGCCGATGATCCCGTGCTCCGGATACTCCTGTTCGATCAGCGCGCGGATCGCTCCTTCCGCCTGCTTGTCGGCCGC
>NZ_JACZCS010000007.1 GCF_014904745.1 Oricola nitratireducens | reverse complement strand
GTCGAAACCGTCCAGGTCCTTGTTCTCGATCAGCGCCGCACTGCGAAACAGCGGCAGCGTTTCGGCCGCCGCCGCGGCGGCGAGGCGTTGCATGAAGGCGATGTCGGGCAGTTTTTGCTGGGTCATGAGTGTCATCTGCGCAACATCGCCGGGCGACGCAAGCAAATTTTCGTGAAATTGCGCATCGCACATTGACAATTGTGCAATGCAACATAATCTTGGAGTTGGCAGCTTGCTGCCGCGCCCTCCTTGGGCGTTTCCTCCCTAGACTTTGGCCGCGTCATGCAAATGATGCGGCTCTTTTTTCGAGACGCCGCGCCGAATTATTCTGCGGCGATCGAATAATCGAAGAAATGGCTGTCCGGCAGCGCCATCATCTGCGCGATAAAGGCGCCGATGTCTTCCTGCAGCAGGTGGAAGGACGGTTTCTTGGTAATCGTCGGCTCATCCATGTAGAGGCCGCGATTGACCTCGATCTGCAGCGCGTGCAGCCCCTTCAGCGGCCGGCCGTAGTGCTCGGTGATGAACCCGCCCGCATAGGGCTTGTTGGATGTCACCAGATAACCCATCCCGGACAGGATCGATATCGCCGCCTCGCTCAGGTCGCGGCTGGCGCTGGTGCCGAATCGGTCGCCGATGATGAAGTCGGGCCGCACCCCGTCCTGGCCGTAACGCACCGATGCCGGCATCGAATGGCAATCGATCAGCACCGCGAAACCGAACCGGCGATGCGTCTGGGCAAGAAGGTCGCGCAGCGTCTGGTGGTAGGGCTTGTAGATGCCGGTGATGCGCGCCTCCGCCTCGGCGACCGGCAGGCGCGAATTGTAGATCTCGATCCCTTCCGAAACGACGCGCGGGATCGTGCCGAGACCGCCGGCGACGCGGATCGAGCGGGAATTGGCATAGGGCGGCAGCCTTTCGCCGAACATGCGCGGATCGAGCTCGTAGGGCTCGCGATTGACGTCGAGATAGGCGCGCGGAAAATGCGCCATCAGCATCGGCGCGCCGAGCGGCACCGCGCCGGAAAACAGCTCTTCGACGAAATAGTCTTCCGATCGCCGGATCGCGATCGTGTCCAGCCGGCTCATGTTGAGGAAGCGCGGCGGATAATTGCGCCCGCTATGCGGCGAATTGAACACGTAGGGAACCCGCTGGTCGGCCGGCTGTCTGACCTCGAAGGCCGGATGGTCCTCAAAATCGGGTGCGCTGTACATATTCCGTAACGGCCGCCTTGCTGATTCCTAATGTGTTTGCCAAGATTGTTGACAGGAGCCTTTCTCCCTGTCCAGTGTCCTGCGCGCCACGAACGGGTGAAAACTCCCGCCGATCATGGTTTTTTCGGGGCGAATAAACCGGTTGTTTACCCTGCCCGGTAATGACTGGTGCTACAGATTCTCGCCCCGCATTTCGCGTGGAAACTGAACGGGTTAAACATGAACCGCATCCTTCTCGCCGAAGACGACAATGATATGCGCGCCTTTCTCGTCAAGGCGCTCGAAAAGGCCGGCTATCAGGTCATCGACTACGACAACGGCGCCAGCGCCTATGAACGGCTGCGCGAGGAGCCGTTCTCGCTGCTCCTGACCGACATCGTCATGCCGGAGATGGACGGCATCGAACTGGCGCGCCGCGCCACCGAGCTCGACCCGGACCTGAAGGTGATGTTCATCACCGGTTTCGCGGCCGTCGCGCTCAACCCCGATTCCAACGCGCCGAAAGACGCGAAAGTCCTCTCCAAGCCGTTCCACCTGCGTGAACTGGTCTCCGAGGTCGACAAGCTGATCAAGGCCGCCTGAGGCCTGTCATCGCGACGCCATATTTATGGCATTCACGCTATTGACCGGTCGCGCCTCTTGTGGTGTATGCGCGGCTCTGAGGCAATTCCGGGAAAAGTGCTGAGCGGTTTTCCGTCCGGAATTGCGATGGAACAAAACCCGGGCGGTTAGCTCAGCGGGAGAGCACTACGTTGACATCGTAGGGGTCACTGGTTCAATCCCAGTACCGCCCACCATTCCAGAACCTAAGATATTACATAGACTTAGGTTAAGAATGCCTCTCACGAAAAGACATTGGATTCAGCTGTTGGTCACACTCTGGTCACAGCAAAGGATCCGCCATGGCATCTATTCGCAAACATCGAGGCAAATATCAGGCCCAGATACGCCGCAATGGTTTTCCGTCGATATCCCGCTCATTCCACCAACTGAAAGATGCCAAGGAATGGGCACGACAGATGGAAGTCCAGGCCGACAGGGCAGAGCTTGAACCTAATCGGAAGCTTCTCGACACGATCACCTTGGGCGAACTCGTCAAACGGTATCGAGACACCGTGCTCCCGGGGAAGAAATGCTGCGAGGTGGAAACAATCATCCTCAACGCTTTCCTCCGCCATCACATTTGCAGGAAACCACTGTCACGGCTGTCATCAGCAGACTTCGCTAGCTTTCGCGACGAGAGATTGAGACAGATAGCCCCGAAGTCCCTCAAGCGACAGTTCAGCCCGATCCATAACATGTTCGAAGTCGCACGGGACGAATGGGGGCTTCCGATCAGAGAAAATCCACTCGACAAGGTGAAGCTTCAAGCGACAGACAACAAACGGGAACGACGGCTCAGAGACGGGGAATATGAGAGGCTGATCGAAGCAGCCAGGACACGACAAAATCCCTGGATCGAGAAAGTGATTATCTTCGCGATAGAAACAGGCATGAGACGCGGAGAAATCCTGGATCTCAAGTGGGACCAGGTAGACCTCAGACGGCGCTGTGTGACGATCCTAGAGTCAAAGAACGGCTATTCCCGTACGATCCCACTGACACCTACCGCTGTTGCACTGTTGCACTCTTGCAGGGGAGGGCCAGGAGGGAATGAGAAAGTGTTTCCGGTGACGGCCAACGCGTTGAAAATGGCTTGGGGGAGAATGCTTGTAGGCACAGGCATCAACGATTTGCACTTCCATGACCTCAGACATGAAGCGATCAGCCGTTTCTTCGAAATTGGTTTGACGGTACCTGAAGTGGCATCGATTTCAGGACACAGGAACTCGGCGATGCTCTCTCGCTATGGGCATGCCCAGATGAGTAGGATTCAGGAGCGATTGAACATGGTCGTCCACCAATGAGCGGGTCAGTCGCAAGGTCGACATAACAGCTCTCAAATACGATCGATATGAAGTGGAGCAGCGCGCGTTCCCTCCACTACCTGGTGCGCACTTGAAAATCAGTTGACTCCCTGCAAAAGATTGGTTACGTAACTTTACGTATAAGTTATGAGGCTGGTTATGTCACCACTAAGCAATTCGGAAAAACAGGCGCGCCATAGGAAGAAAGAAGAGCTGCAAAGGTTCGCTGAACAGTGCTTCAGGGAAGCTCAGCTAGGAGCATTTCAGCATGGGGCGAACGCCCCTGCTATGCTGGCGCAAATCAAGCAGATGGCTGATCTACCGTCTGGATGGACCGATGCAGACTACGAAATCGCTGTGGAGCGCATTCAGCAACTTCGAATGGATCTCATCAACCCAAACAATGACCTCAACAACGATGTGCATGACGCGCTTGGCACGTTTGAAGAATGGGGAAGAGCGCCTGACAAGGCGAAGTTTAGAAAGGACGCCGACAAGGCGGTCCAAGAAACTCGCAATCTGGCCTCACACCTGATTTCGGCTGTAGAGCTAACCAGTCTGAGCAACGGAGAACGTGCCGCCGCTTTGGTCGAAGCTTTGCGCCATGTTGGGAGATCCTTAGCCAACGAGCGACCACTACGACGATCAGATGCCAATACGGTCTGTCTCGCAACGCTGCCCCCACAATACAGACGGCCAGATTGGTTTGCCGAGTCATTTGCGAAATACCTTGCGTTTAGGCTCGGCACGGAGGAGGCCAAGGACGACCTCGGGCAGAAGATTCTTGATTACGATTTCGGGATTTGAGCCATGAAGTACGAAGATCTTGAACCGACACATCTCGCGCTGATCGATCAATTCGATAGCGAGCTCGAAGTTACTTATCGGGAAGAAAGATACAGTGTTCGCGACAATGGCGCGATCTTCCGTTTGAACAAGTATCGAAAAAGAGCCCGTCTGTTGGACAAACAGTGGACTTTCGGCCGACAGACCCCTTCAACCGGGTATATGCTTCTGGCCGGTGTACCGGTGCACCGCATAGTATGCAGCGCTTTTCACGGCGCCCCGCCATCAGATCAGCACGTGGTAGATCATATTGATACGAACCGCGCCAACAACCGACCCGAAAATCTGAGGTGGGTCACAAGACTTGAGAATGTCCTTCTTAATCCGATATCTGCGCGTCGAATTGAGTTTGTGTATGGCTCAATAGAAGCGTTCTTCGAGAACCCCAAGGGCGTACAAACCTATACAGACTTCCCGGACGTCTCCTGGATGCGTACTGTAACCAAAGACGAAGCACAGGAGGCGAAAGAAAGCCTGCTAGAGTGGGCTCAAAGCGGAGCTGTTCCTAAAGGAGGAGCCCTCGGGGAATGGCTATATGGCAAAAGCAAATATACCGAACCCGAGCCTGCATCTGAGGAGTACGATTCACTTACGCCATCGGTTGTTCAAGTTCACTGGAGGGTTCCGTCTGAGTTCCCAGCTTGTCCTTCACGCGTAACCGAAGATGCCTTGGTGAAGTATGCCTCTTCCCTCGAGTTTGGACATGTCTTTGTCCGAAACGATATCTACCAAGGGCTCGTTGTACAGCACTCGCTTAGCGACAACGGACTTGTTGTACTCTCGCACAGCCCCTCAGGCGTCAAAGACTGGGCCATAGCGCACATCTCGACCAAGGACGCTCTTTTTTACCACAAGAGCGAAGGGACATTTTTTACCCTACAGGGTGCGCTCAAAAAGTTCTGCAGACTTGCTGGCGATGAATTTGACGAGTCCATCGACGACTACTGCTGATTAGCACCCCTTGCGGCAAATCCCGACAGAACCATCGTGCCTCCAATTCAATTACGGCTGTTCGTACTGTCCGATGCAAGACAGGAGCCGACTAGCTCTATGCCTAGAATCGCATGCGTTACTGCGGAGTGGCAGTGCGTTAGGCGATAAATCCCAATCGCCTTATCATTTCACCTCCGCATAAGTGCACAAGTGCATAAGTTGGCGGTTTCAGGAGAGCGCCTTATGGAATCAGCGTATTAAAAATCGGCTTGTCCATCAGGAACGTCCAACGCCCCTATCGTCGTAGAAGTCACCGATGCCCCGGAAGCGACATTTCCGTTCAAACTCGTCCAGCTCCTCTCCGGAATAGAAACCCGAATAAGTACGCTTGATCGTTTCCCAATGCCGCAACACGCCTAGACAGTCATCCGGATAGAATAACTTGAGCCGCCCATTGGTGATGGAGAGTTCGTCCGCATCAGCCCTCACCGACAAAGCAGGCATGAGGATAACTGCCACAAGAAGCACCAAACGTCGACTACAGGCAATCTACTATCCACCGCTCGTATCGACCGCGCTCGATAAGATTATCAGCTGGAAGGCGACATTGAGGCGAAATAAGCTTCGAAAGCGCAAGATATCGGTTCAGCAGTAGTAATCTGTCACGATTGGGTCAATCCACCCTACCCACTCATTCTCGAATGCTAGGACACCTTGGACGGATCCTGAAAGCCGCGTTCAAAGTCACAAATCTGAGCCCACCTCGACTGACAGTAGAGAAACAGTGCGAAGGACGCCCACCGATGTTACGATGTGCGAAGAACTGGTGCCTATCTTCGTAAGCGTTCCTGCAGAATCTCCGTCAACACTAATAGACAACAATGGCGTACGACCTCTGGCGTTCTATGTGGAACAGTGGGGATTTTTTCACATGAACGTTTCTATTGAAACAGCCATGGACAAGAAATAAGAATCACACCATGCCAGACTTACTCTTGTTAATCTGCTCAATCTTTTGCGATGAGCGCAAATAGAACATAAAGTATGGATTCGTAATTTCGAGCTGATCGTCATCCCATTCCAGAACCGAATTTTCTCTGCTGAGGTCCTTTGCGATCCCATCCATTTGTTTGAGAGCGAGCTGAACGCTTGACCCTGCAGGCGCATCGCCAATGCAGACTTCCCTAATCCTGCTCATTATCTCATCATAGTCGAAGCTAAGCCTGGGCGGGTTTTGCATCAGCGAAACCAGAATCGCGCGGTACACGTCTCCCTGTGAACCATCTTTCAACGCGAACTCTTTCCTTTGCGTCCCACGCTCTTTTGCGCCGGTGTGAAGCTTTTCGACAGTTTTGGAATAATCTGTCTGAAGTGTCGTTCTCTCAAGCGCAGCACTGAATTCGGCATTTGAAACGTCAGTCCTGTACTGCATCGTCTGCTTGTTTCGAATGCCCTTTTCAAGGCACAGATTTAAGCACAAAGACTGCATAAGTTGGGGAGAACCGAGGGCCTCCGTTGCAAGCTGTTTGACCTTCGCCGGGGCGATATCGACTCCCAGTGCTAGAAATCCCGCTTTCGCAATATTTTCCAGTTCGGTGACTGTCCAGTAATCGAACAGAATCGACACAATCCGACCTGTCAGTTCGTCGTTGGCACGCACCATGTCATCTGACTTATGAGGAACCGACGCGATACAAATGCGCACGCCACGCTCGGCAATCGCTTTGATTGATTTCGCTATTTCGACTTGCGATTCCCTACTAATATAATGGAAGTCGTCTAAGAATACTACAAAATCACTACCACTAAGATCTTTGACAACTGCCTCAAAAAACTCAACTCCGTATTTCTCTAACGTACCGGTTGTGAATTCGACTCCGCCATTGGCCTCACCCTCCACCTTTCCTTTCGCAAAGAACACGCCGGCTTCGCCAGTTGTTTTCCCGGCCACGCCAGCCTTAAGAACTCGCTCCTTGATTTTTTCGATCTCTTCGGGGCCTCCTATCCACCGCATGACTGTTTGCCAAAGTTCATTAGATGTACGAAGAGATTGACCGGATGCTGGGATTATTCGTTCTTGAGTAAGGCAGGTATTAATCAACGCGGTCTTACCTGTCTTCGACGGCCCTGAAATTGAAATCACCATATTTGGTATCTCGAGCGCAGCAGCGAGCTTTTCCTCGTTCTGTTCAGCAGTCCTTTTGACGTATGTGTGAGTTGGTGTTCCGTTGGGAACAAATACATCAAAGATAAAGTCAGTCATTAAATCGTGTCCATTCTGCATAGACGTATAAGTCGACTATGTCCTAGCCTACTTCGTTTCGTCAATTCCTATTCAGCGTATCAATTTAGTCACGATACGCCAGCAGAAAGTGATGATAGCTACCGTTCTGCGATTGCGCGATCTCTTAACCTCGAATTCCCGGTGATATCGAAGGTAGCCACTAATACCGCCGATGGGCCAAGAGTCGCACTTGGGCCAACGACAGCTTCAGCGCCTTCCAGAGAACCTCATATATCACCACCGACCTCAAATTGACCCCAAAATAGCTGTTCGTCCGATCTTCCCTGAATGAATGAATGACCGTTGTGCGGCACGCTGTCATCGCACCTAAGACATCTAGAATTACAGAAAAGACCCCGATATTCAGTATAATTTACAAATAATAATTGGAATTATACATTTTATGCTTGACAAATGCTTAAAAATATGAGA
>NZ_JACZCS010000006.1 GCF_014904745.1 Oricola nitratireducens | reverse complement strand
ACGCCACCGCCGCTCTTGCGGCGCGGCAAATTCAATTAATAAGGAGAAATATATGAATAAAAGCAATAATCTAACGAAAAAGGCGCTTGGTATCGCAAAGAGCCATTCGGTCCTCGATGAACTAGAGCGGAGCCTGAGGATACAAGGCTTTTCAGGCGACACCACGATCCCAAAGCTGGTCTTCCTTACCGCTATCTCTTGCAATCTTCCTGAGCCAGTCTCGATGGTTGTAATGGGCGCATCGGGGTCAGGAAAAAGCTATGCCGTTGACAGCGGGCTACAGTTCGTTCCGCAAGAGGAAATCATCAAGCTCTCAGGGATGTCCGATCACTTCCTGGCCTATGCGGGAGAGTATGACCTGAGAAACAAGGTTCTCTTCCTCGGCGAAGCCGCAGGCATGTCCGAAGGTAACGGAAGAACCTTCCTCCGCCAGCTTCTTACAGATGGTGAAATTCGGCACTCAACCGTCCAAAAAACGACGGATGGCATGAAGGCAGAAATGCTAGATACGGTGAAAGGACCGGTCGCGTTTGTCATGACGACTACAGCCGGCAAGATCCATCATGAGGATCAAAGCCGGATGCTTCAGCTCAATGTGCCAGAGGATCGCGAAAAGAGCCTGGAAGCTCTACGAAACATGGCAAGAGGGAGGACAAAGACGACCATT
>NZ_JACZCS010000005.1:7500-128752 GCF_014904745.1 Oricola nitratireducens | reverse complement strand
TTATCTTCCATGGGATAATCCAAAGATTCATCGCGATTTCCAAAAGGTCCTGACTCTAATCCGAGCTTGTGCACTTGTGCACCAATTTACGAGAGACAGGAATAAGGAAGGGCAGATCATCGCTAGCGAAGACGACTATCGAATTGTCCATTCGCTTACCAAAGCCGCTCTTGAAGAAGGCTTGGAGGAATCTGTAGCGCCGGGCGTCAGAGAAGTAGTCGAAGGTGTTCGCGATATAACTGCCGAAGACGCAAGGTTGGATTGGGAGGGAGTGTCTCAATCCGCTGTGGCTGAAAAGATTGGACGGAACCGGAGTGTTGTATCCCGTAACAGCTACATAGCCATTTCTCACGGGTATCTTGAAAACAAGACACCCGGAAAAGGGCGAGAAGCGCATCTAGTTTTGGGCGATCGCCCACTTCCGAGCGGATCAGTACTCCCTTCACCGGATACCATCTTTGGAGGAAAGAGCCCGGAGTGGTCTTCAAATGATTTCGAAGCTGAGCTTTATCTGAAATAGATGAACGACCCTGGAATCCCCCGCCTCGGCGGGGGGCTCCTACCTATCTCGAAATGTGCAACGGTGCACAGGATTTAGGACATTCGTCGCCAGCGCTTAAGTGTCAAAATAACCCTGACGTTTCCACCTATTCCCCCTTTTACAAACACCAAATTTTACGCCCAAACCCCATGTGATCTGGCACTTTCCGGAGTTAGCAAACTGATTTTTACCAAATAGCTTTTTGGAAGGGTACGGATCGTTGGGATACAGATCCAAGGGTCAGGACCCTTTAGACCTTGGGGTAACGGGATGACCGGTTTGAGCCCTTTCTAGACATTGCGTTGATATTACATATCGCTTTAGCTAGCGTGGCAGGGACGGCTATATCTCCAACGGCTTTCGAATATCATATCGACGGAATCATCAGCCAAGTAGCTTTGAGGGTCAGATAACCGATTGCTAGGCCTATCAGCGTTGGAAAGAACTTTGCCACCGCATCGGATTGCAGAAGCCATTGTCTAGCAGACATGATGTCAGAATGTACGCTCCTTTGGTACATGTAGGCGTAGTAGGCTTTCTGTGTCCTCTTCGACGCGTATTCCCTCTCTTTCTCGACAAGTATTGCGTAATTATCTCTAGCGAGACTTGTCTTTTCCTTACTGATACGACTCCGCGTCCATAGAACAGGTAGCATCAGAGAACACCCGATTAAAAGCACTACAGTACCAATCATAACATCAGGTAGCGCTGATCCTGCCGGTGAAGCTCCGGCAGAAAGTCGATAGATCAACGGAAAAAACAGCGCGCCGGTTGAGAACAATGCGCACGTCTTGGCAGTGAAGTCGGTCACGAAGGAGTATCCCAAATGATGGTCGTGATGCAGTCGTCTTGGTGTTGGTTCTGAGATATCAACCTCCCAGACAGCCCACAGTGCTGTCAGCACCCTACCGATACCAATTGATGTGTAGTTCGCTAGGAGGAAGACACCGAGAGCGATCAGCCAAAACCATATGTCACGAACGCCGGCGATCCCTAGTTTCTCATAGAATTCATGGTAGTAAAGAAACGCGAACATGGAGGCCAAAACCCATAACCTTCTCGGCCAACTTATCCAGCCGTGCGCGTTTAGATTTGAGAATAGGATTCTTTTTATGAGGGCCTTGCGGTCCTCGCTCTCAATAATACGGGAGGCCCTGTCGTAAAAATCGGATTGCGAATATTTTTCATGATACCAGATAAGCGGTGGGCCGATATATGCCCACAAATGGGCGACAAGCAGCCAGGACATTTCCGAAAGTCCGTGTTGAAATTGATCTCCTCGATACGCATACAATGCACCGAGTGCTATTGACGCAGCACCGCCATGGATCACACCGCCCCAAAACGCCTTCGCCCAAAATCCTCGAAATCTTAGTCCCTCGATGAATTTTGCGACCGAAGACATCGCCGCGTCATCATGGATTCTAAACAACCAGAATCCACTAAATTCGAGCCCAAACAGGCGTAGAAAACTTCGAATCAGTACTAGAAGCGAATACATTGAGTGCCACCGCCTCAGTTTATCTATTGTTGAACCTATCTTCCTATTAGTTTTCTGCCAAGTTTTTTCACAGCCTTTCTCACCTGTACAAGAAACAATCCATACAGATGATCATACTCGTGATGTCCAGCTAGGATTTCGAGATAACCGCTCCGCAAGGTTCCAGCGTCTGTAAATGCCCATGCAAAAGGTGCTTGAATGGGTTTAGGAAATATCATCCAACGAAAGAGGTTAGCTTGGTGGAGAGATTTTGTAATTGGCTTCACTAGTTCGAGATATCTTGGCAATGCGTCAAAGTGCTTCTCATCAAGCGCTTCTTCGATCGCTCGCGCAGCGCAATATCCACTAAGGATTGCATGACCAATCCCCTCGCCGGTAATCGGATCGACATATCCGGCCGCGTCCCCACAAAGCAGGACGCATTCGTTTCCAGGTTTTTCTCGATAATCTCCAAACGGAATGAAATGCCCTCTGACTTTATAATCAGCTATGTCGAGCTCATTCCGCGACAGCGATAGATACTCTGAGAGTCTCTGCTTAAGGTTTGGGTTAAGGCGATGAACGCCGCCAACACCCAGTGTGAAGCTTTTTGCTTTTGGGAAAGTCCAGCCGTATCCCCAATTGGCGCTACCAAAATCAACTTCAGGAATGTCGTTGTGATTCGGAAGATGATCTCGGGGTACTTCCACTTCCAATCCAAATCCGATGGTCTTTTGGTCAAAAGACGTTCCGAATAGCGTTTTTGCAACTATGCTGTTGACACCATCGCATCCAATAAGAAAATCGTATCCGATCTCGTTGCCGTTATGGGCAACCACCTTCTTGGATCGCGTATCAATCCCTTTAACAGTCAGATTTTCAAAAACGACTGCGCCGGCCTCTTTGGCTAAGCCAAGAAGGTAGCTATCAAAATCAAATCGCATCGTGAAGAAAAGCGGAGGCCCTCGGTCGGGTGTAGGCTTATCGTGCAGTTTTTTTTCGCCCTGAAAGAACCAGACCGAATCAGACGAAACGAATAGATCACTCCGCCAATCCCGCTCAAATACGGTTTCGAAATTTGTCTTTGCCCGAGTAGTTACTAATCCGCCGCACAGCTTTTGTCTCGGGAACTTGCTTTTGTCGATGACGCACACGGAACGACCAAGGGAAGCCAGCGTACGCGCCGCCGCACTGCCGGCCGGTCCGCCTCCAATTACGACCACATCGAACTTTTGAGCCAATCGTTTTACCGAATCATTGTTATAATCATTGAACACCAATTAAGTCACGGATCCCATGGAATCCAGTGCGGGCGCTATGTAGTCCGTTTGGTCCGCAACGCTGCCATTGGCTATGGCCTAATTAGTGGATCCTGAGCTTAGACAGTCGGAACGTGCAGAAGGGGCTATTACACACTACCGAGAGCCCCCCTATTTCCTCTTTTCGTTATCTTCGGTTCCGGATTCCGTCCTAGCCCCATCGATTTGCCAAGTTTCGAAAGTTGTTTGACATATTCGGAATCAACCGTCGGATAGCCTAAAGAAAAGCCCCTTTTCGCCCGATGTTCATCAGGCGTCATGGCATGCTCGGTCCCGATATGTCACCTAAGATATTTAAATGTCTTCCAACAAGACCAATAGAGTTGCAGTAAAATATTTCGAGCGTTTAAGGAATTTCCTGGTCAAGAACCTTCTTGGTTTGCAGTTCGACAAAGTCCGTGAGTATCGTTCCGGCAACGACGTTAACTGCAATGCCACAAGCTAATAACCCGAAACCACCGGTTGCGACTCCAAACCCTATGCATAAGAATGGGGCGGCCCGTGAAACCAAGGCGCCCGCGCCAGCTCCGGCCAAATGTGACAGTGATTTCTTATACTCTTCAGGATCATCTGTTGTTAGAAATCTATTAATATCAGGTGATATCTGTATTATCTCAACGAATCCACCTAGGTTCTTTAGAGCTTTTGCATAACTGCTACTGGTTTTTATATAGTTCTCTGCAGAAGGCGCCTGTTTTTTTGCCCCCTTTACAATACTACGAAAGCTTCGACTGGACACAGCTCCACGCTCTGTCAATGCCTCTAGTCTCTTTGCTAATCTTTCGGTCTTCTTAGCCGAAAACAGCTCTGGATAATCAGGTTCAATTTTAAAATAAGTTCCTAAAGGGGTGATACCGCGCAACTCTTTCAACATCGCTCGCCGTGCGTTGATAATTCGCTCAGCCATTTCCGGAGTGTAAGTCTGTGTTTTTCGGACCTCTTCCCCAATATCCCTTATCGTACGCTCAAATCGTATTACCGAAACATTTATCAAGTCGAGATAAAGTTCCCCAGACTTTCCAGCGTTAACGACGCCCGCGGATACCGCATCAATAACTTCTCCATGTGTCTTCAGAAGTTCGACGGCATCATTAAAGCTCGATCGCGGAACAACGAAATCGTAATCGCCCCTATCCGCTTCCGCAAACCACGGCGCACTTCGGATAGTCGGCCCCTTAATGGGTGCATCTAGCGCGTTACACTGAGGGTAACTAATGGGCGGAACTACACGATCTGTCCCCATAGCTAAATCAAGAATAAGGCTTCGTGACCGGACTGGACATGTTTAACTCTCACCAAATCTACGCTTGCTGGCTCTAGCCAAGGACCAGGAGCCGACACCGTCACCTCAGCTTCCGTTTGGTTAGCGGCCAAATTGAATTCACCAACTTTCCTTGATTCAAGGATTAGTAAATAGTCACCGGCAATGGGGTTTCCTTCAAACGTCAATTGAATCTTATCATTTCCTATAAACACGCCATTAACCGAAAACGGACTGTCAATCTTTCCTTGGCGCGCGGCCAAAGCAGCATAATATAGCGCTTTCGCCTCTATTCCGCGCACCTCTGCATTTTGTCTCCGAACTTCCGCCGCGCGCATTTCATCCGAATAGGGTTCGGTGGCGTTACGCTCGCCAACATGAGCATCTAGATAAAGTCCCGGCGATCCGATTAAAAATTCCGATAAGGTATCCAGCTTTGACAGATTTGCGTCAGCTGAAAGCGGAATCTCCGTTCCGAGATATATTAGACGAGTAAGTGATCGAGTGAGGATTTCTATTCTCTCCGTAGGCGTTGTGCCTCCAGGAGGAAAGTCGGGGATTAATACCGTATCCGAACTAGCGTCCCCTAGGCCGTGATACTCTTTAAGGGTGCGAATTAGCGCATCAAGTAATCTTTCGAGGGCCGCTTCTTGAGGATTCCCAACAAACAATGGATTTGGCCGCACGGGCAGACCATCTAACGAGAATTCATCGACTAATGACGAAAGTTCGTCCAACGAGAATTGCTGAGGGAGTACGATACCAGAACCGGCCACTACCTCTACTCCCGACAAATAGGTAAATGAAAGCCGCTCCAGCTTCAATCGAGCTTTGTATACGTTATATAATTGATAAAAGAGAAGGTTCAGAGAACGGCCGTCATTAATATTCTCAATCTCAATTTTAGTGCTTTCCCTCGAAGATGTCGTAGTTTTCTGAAGACTTGAACTTTGGAGTTCTAGCCTAGTTTGGCGCGTTACTGATCGTGCAGCCTTTCTCGCGACTTTTGAGAAGTTTCTCGCAAAATCCTTCGTAGTCTGGCTGGAAGAGCTAGAGCCAGAAGCACTTGCGGAAAAGCCACCGTAGCTGCCACCGGCGCTAGCACTTAGACTCTGAGTTGTAGTCGTTTCCTTGGATGCCCGAGCTTCTTTTTCCAGTTCAGTAGCATAGTCTGCAGAACTGCTTTCATTTAAATCAGACAGAGAGGTTGCGGTCCTGCGAACTTCGGTTTCAGTTTTAGTGGATTTCTCTAATATAATCTCGCGTTTCTCACCTGGCGCCAAATTTATAGAACTTGCGAGTTCGCCGACTTCAGCGCCTTTGTAGCTGGTCGAAAACACCAAATCCTCTTCAATAAAGATCCTCGGAGTGTGGATCGGTTCCATGCCTCGTCGCGGCGCGGTTACAACAACATATTTCGCCAGGATCTCTCCGGAAACTAGGCCTTGCTCATAAACAGGCAACATTACCGCGCATAATCTACCAAATTCCGGATCTAGTTCACATCGATCAATGATATCTCCAAGCTCGTCACCTTCCTGGGTAAAATATCCGCTCCCTACTCTACTGAATCGAAAGGTATTATAACCAGCACCTGAAAGCCTGTTTTCCTCTTCTATCCACGGATCGAAGTCCGGAACAATTTTTCTGTACTTTGTCACTTGTTTTCTATGGTTTTCTGTGACATTTATTCTGCGAGGAACATGGAGAAAATTGAATATTTGGACGAATTCAATTCTTTCATATCTAGATTGCCAAGAGACTTCTGTTTCATAAGGCTGATAGAGTTCGCCTTTCTTAAGCGTATCAACGGTGCCATCTGGATACTTATATTCTAGTCCGTCTGTTGTGACCAAGACATAACCCAAATCACTCGCCCGATCTCTTAGTCGCTCGATCCGCTCCTGAATATTCAGGCCAACTGATCGCATTTGGCTGTAACTTCCAACGAGATCATCGATTTGATCCTTCGAAAGAAAGCCCGGAATTTCAGTGGAGACAAGATTGTCTGCGGCAGATGCTAGCGCGACGCCAACTTTCTCAAGTGCTACAAGCTCTCGATACTGACGATAGATGATCGCAGGAGCTAGATCAACAATCCTTAGCTTAGTCAGAAAGAGATCGGAAAGGAACGCACCAAATTGGGCTTGCTCCCAAAACTCCTCGTAATCCTGAACGGATTGAAAGAATGGCCCCATAAGCGGAAGTGTTTTTAGACTGCTAACAACGCATATCCTTTTATATCCCGGTATATTAACCAGCAGGCTAGGGGGATCATAGTTGTGTAGATAAGAGTTAATAAGCGGTAGATCTTTACTCGATATTATCGGACCGATTTTAAGTCGTTTTTCAAATTCTGTTTTAAGGTAAGATAATCCATATCCAAGAATATATGGATGAGTTGCGCCAGGTGTGTCAGAGTGATCAACAATCTTCTTCCAATCGATTTCAACCTCGCGGCTGCGCGAAAAAGAAACAACATCTATATCTCGTCCATTTTCTGATATGCTGCCAAGGCTTGTATGATCGAAGAGCGACGATTTTTTTTCGTCTTTTTCGCCGGTTTGCGTTAGGCGGAGACTATCTTCCGCGCCGCGATCTAAATACAGATTTGGCACTTATTCACTCCCCAAAATATAGTGAGCCCTGAACCACGAGTGTCTGAACTTCGGCACCGATTCTACAATTTACAATATAGCTTAAGTTATGTCCATTTGCCTTTATTGTTAAGGAATAATCTAAAATAATTGGTCCCAATTTAATTAGATCTGTTGATGTTGTATCTGAGATAGAAAATACAAGCTCATCAGGATGATATATATCATTTCCATCCTCTTGATACTTGGATTCTATAATAAGCTCAACTTCTGAACCTGTACGATTGCTAACTGACATATTGACTGTCGATAGCAAACGTACGTTATCGCCTGTCTCCTCGAATGCTGACGGCCACTTTAATCTGAAAGCTTCGCCCTCGATTACAACTCCGTTGGAGAATTCTGCTTGTCCCATGGAACCCTCGCTAAAAGCTCGAAGAAGCGCTCGGCGGTTATCCAGAGATTAGGTGCTATTGAAAGCGCCAGTCAAGTAAACACTTTAACATACAGACGAATGGCAGCCATTATCTTTGTCTGGAATCCTGACTTGCCCCTCTCTCACAATCACGAGAGTTTCGGGCGCCAATTTTGTGATGCCTAGGCCCACTTCTAAAAAGGCCAATCTACTGAAAATCAATATGTCTGCCACGTTCATAATACGGAGAAACTAATTGAAATCAGTGCATTTCTTGGGATTGTAAATACGTCGAGTAGTTATACCAACTGGAGCAATTTAAGCTAAAAAATCTATCGTCTCAATTCGGTGTTTGACGTGCGTACACAGTTCTCCGATCCACTCCCGCTTCGACCGCATTACTCCTGTTCAGCAGCGGCAAATCAACGGACCTGTATCCTAGCTAATTTGACAACCTGAAATTCTAAAAAAATGGCGAGGCCATATACCGATAACGGTAGTACCCGGGGTGGCTCATCCCCCTCCCCGGTCACACTCTGGTCACACTGAACATTGGATTTCACGGTTCGGCGGGCGGATTGATTAGCTCATAAAAAGATCGTAGACTGCGTTAAGCAGCTGGATTCATTCAGTCTTTTGTCTGATCGCTGAATAGCGATTTACGGGAGAGCACTACGTTGACATCGTAGGGGTCACTGGTTCAATCCCAGTACCGCCCACCATTCCAAACCCCGAATTGCAGATACAGACGCTCCGCCGCCGCGCGGTACCCTCAGGAATGGTCCACCCACCGTTTCATGACGGCCACGCACTGATCGCGCCTTGAGCCGCCGCGGTCGCCGGGCAGCCGCGGCCACGTGACCGCGCGCGGATCACCGAAATGCACCAGCAGGAACTGCGTGATCGTCAGCCGCAACCCGGCCGACGGATTGCGGTCGAGGAACGGCGACAGAAGATGGGAATAGAGAACGCTCTGCAAGTCGGGCCGTTGCCGCGCGCCGAGTTCGATCCAGCCGAGCACCTGTGAAAGCGGATAGCCGTTGGTTTCGGCGCGGGCGAGCGCACGGTCCAGCGCACGGCATTTCAGGGCGAATCCATAGGCCGAATCCTGCAGGGTCGCGCTGAGGCCCGCCCTTTCGAGCGACGCGACGGGATTGGCGAGATCGAGCTGCGAAAGCAGATACGCCACGCCGCAGTCGCTGTCGAAGAAACGCGTGCGCGCCACGAATTCGCGCGTCTCGCGGCGCAAATCGCCGGCATGTTGCCGAAGATGGTCGAGCATCCGCCTGGTTTCCGGGCTGCCCGGTTCGAACGTGAAAAGCAGCGCGGTGAACAGCGCGTTGACCGGCGTGCGGCCGCGCCGTGTGATCGCCTCGCTCAACAGGCGCTGGCGCGCGACCATGCTGGACCGGAAAGCCGGATGGTCGCGCAGGCCGATCAACGCCAGCCGCAAATCGCAAAGCGCGATGTCGGATGCCGCGCCGGCCTGCAGCTTGTCGGCGACCTCCTTGATGCGGCGGTCGCGCGCTTCCTCCTCGGGTTCGGGCGCCTTGTGACGCAGGCAGATATCGACCGCCCGCTTCAACCGGCTCGGTTCCGGCGCCGCCGGTTGCGGTTCGCCGGACTGGGCCCTGCGCGCATCGATCTGCCTGACGAGTCCCGTTTCCGCGCTCATTCGAGCGCTTCCGATCCGCGATAGCTCCCCCTCGCCTCGCTCAGTTGCTCGACGAGTTCGCCGAGATGCGACACGGCCGCGGCAAGCGCGCTGTCCATCTGGCCGATCTGGTCGCGCATCAGCCGTGTCTGCATGTCGATCTGCCCGGAAATCTCCCCGAACACGCCGCCAAGCTTGGCGTCGACATCGTCGAAACGCTCGACATGGCCCTGCCACAATTTGTGCAGCGCGCCGAGCGTCTCCTTGATGTTTTTCTGGGAGCTGCCGACCGTCTCGATCGTCTCCTTCGAAAGGCTCTGAAACGCGCCCAGCGAATCGTCGATCTGCGCCAGATTGCCGGCGAGGCTTTGCGCGGATTTCTGCATGCTCTCCGTCGTGCCCGCCAGCGATCCCGATATCGTCGCGACCTGTTTTTCGACCCGGTCGTTTTCCGCCGCCATGCGCTCGATGGTCTCGCTCAACGCATGGCTCGTCCTGCCGGCCTGTTCCGCGATCGCGGTCAGCGCCGCGATGCGCGTGTTGAAGTCCTTGTCGGATTGCCTGAGCTGCGCGACGAGCTCCGCGGTCTTGAGCTTGATCTCGTCGGCGACCGTCTTGGCCATCGACGAAATCATCTCGCGCGTGCCGTCCTGCATTTCTGCCAGGAAGCGCACATGCGTGTCGGCGATCCTGTCGCTCGCCTTCTGCAGCGTGGCGAACAGGCCGGACAGCGCCTCGGCGCGCTCCTTGAACACCTCGTTGGAATCCCCGAGTCGGGACAGGAAGGTCGCCGTGTTCTCGTCGACCGCGTCGGCAATCGTCCGCGCCGTCGAAACGGCCGTCTCGCGGGCGCTTTCGCGCATCTCGCCGAGAACGCGCGACTGGGCGGAGGCGATCTTTTCGCTCGCCTGTTCCAGCGTCGCCGCGGCGCCCTCGATGCGGCCCGGCAGGACGCTCATGCCCTGTGCGACCGTCCGGATCGTATCCGTCGTCTGGCGCAGCGAAACCGAAATCGTCTCCTCGACGTCCTTCGCCAGCCCGTCGACGGCCTGCGAAATCATCGCCGTGACCGAGGCGACGGCATCCAGCGCCTGTGCCTGGGATCGTTCTGCGACCGTTTCCTGGACCTCGGCCATCCGCCCGCTCGCCGCGTCGAACGTCTTCGCCGCCATCTCGATCCGGTCCGGCAGCCGCACCAGCCCTTCGGTGATCCGGCCGGCGATGTCCTGCATCTCCGTCAACGCGTTCTGGGTCGCGGTCTGCACGTTGTCGGCGATCGTCCTGGCGGTCGTCACCGCCGATTGCGCCGCCTCGTCCTGCAATTTCAAAACGAAGCCGGCCTGCCGTCCGGCGAGATCCGCTCCCGCGTTTTCGAGCGCAAGCGCGACCTGGTCCACGCGCTCCGGCAACGCAGCCATGGCGTCCGACACCTCTTGCATGCGCGCCACGACATCCTTCGTGCCAGCGTCGACCGAACTCCTGAAGCCTTCTTCCAGGCGGGCCGGCATCGCCGCCATCGCCTCGGCCACCGTTTCCATGCGCCTGAGGACTTCGCCCGCATTGGCGTCGACGGATTTCTCGAAACCCTGCGTCACCGCCTCCCGCGCGCCCTCCTGCGCCGCATCGACGAGGTCCGCATAGCATGCCGCCAGCGCTTCCAGCCGAGACGCGATGTCGGCATAGCCTTCCATGATCGCGCTGCGCGTCGACTGGCCCATGCTGGTCGCGAGTTCCTCGCCCAGCCTCTGCAGGCTCTTGGCCTGGAAATGCAGCGCGTCCTGCTGCCGCACGCCGACCGATTCCGCATTGGCGAAATGGATGTGCTCGACCAGCGCGCCGTTGAACCGCGCGACGTCCCGCGCGGCGCCCGCGCGCATCCACGAGACGAGGAACCGCAGCACCAGCGCGATCGCGCCGACGACGAACATCAGCAATATCTTGCCCGACGCCGCGCCGATGGCCGCCTTCGTGGCCGCTGCCGCTACGGCCGGATTCGCACCGGCCTGTCCGGTCGCCCCCGTGGCCTTCGCCAGCGCCACCGCCAGGCCGAGTCCGGCGATCAGAACGCCGACGGAAAGGAATGCGCCCGGCATGCCGGCGACCATCCGGCGCTCGAGACCGAGGCTTGCCGCGTTGAAATATTCCGACGGCGTCGGCGCGCTGGAGATCACCATCCGGTCGGTCTCCAGACCGTCATCCAGCGAACTCGGCGCGACGGTGTAGCGAAACCGCCGCCATGGCGAACCCACCGGAGCATGGTCTTCCAGCACACTGTCTATGTCCTGGAATTTTTCCGCGAAGGCCGCGCGCGGCGACTGGCCCGAAGCGCCCGGAACGCTGACGATCTCCAGCGCGCCGGCCATCTGCCCGCGTGTCTTCAGACGAAGAAAGATGATCGCCCCGGCCAGAACCAGACCCGCCGCCGCCGCGAAAACCACGAAATACAGGTCGAAGACGGGATGCGTCAGGAAAGACAGCCATTCTGCGAGAATATTGCCCTGATCGACGTCACCCATGGTCATCTTCCACTCCCGGCCGCCACGCCCTGCAGCCATGACAGCGGCACGCCCTGTCGTGCCGTCACACCTCTAACCTGCATTTATTTCAGGAATTTGCGCGAAAATACATTCCGTAAGGTCCGTCATCCGCAACCTTTCGGCGCCGCGAGCCGGTGTCGCGCGCCACGTATTCCGCTTCAAACGGATTCCAATCCCGCAGCAAAGACGATAAACAGGGGCAACGCGGGGATTGCCCGCGGGATACGGGAGACAGCCATGGAACACGCCTTCGGAACCGGAACGGGCCTTTTGACCGCCCTCGTCATCATCGTCATCGTTGGCGGCATCGCCGGCTGGCTCGCCGGGCTGATCGTCAAGGGCGGCGGATTCGGCCTCGTCGGCAATATCGTCGTCGGCATCCTCGGCGCCGTGATCGCGAGTTTCCTCCTGCCGCGAATCGGCATCGGTCTGGGCGGCGGCATCATCGGCAACATCGTCGCGGCGACACTGGGCGCCGTGATCCTTCTGGTCGCGATCAAGATACTGAAACGCGCCTGACGGCGGGCTCGCCGGTTCTCTTGCGATTGACGGATGTTGGGGTTGATTGCCTTTGGCGCGCTGCGTAAGTCAGGCGGCATTGTCTGAACCAACCGGCGCGGAAAGCGACATGACCACGATCACCGTTGACGACATCCCCGCCGCGATCGGCACCGAGATCGGGCGCTCCGAATGGCGCACGGTCACCCAGGAGATGATCAATCTCTTCGCCGACGCGACCGATGATCACCAGTGGATCCATCTCGACCAGGAACGCGCCGCGAAGGAAACGCCCTTCGGCACCACCATCGCGCACGGTTTCCTGACGCTGTCGCTGTTGTCGACGCTGGCATACGAGGCGCTGCCGGCGCTCGAAGGGGCGACGATGGGTATCAATTACGGCTTCGACAAGATCCGCTTCATGGCGCCGGTCCGTGCCGGCGCGAAGGTGCGCGCGGTCTTCACGCTCGCCGATGCCGACATCCGCCCGTCGGGCCGCGTGCTCAACACCTATGACGTGACGCTGGAAATCGAAAACAGCCTCAAGCCGGCCCTGACCGCCACGTGGCTGACCATGGCCGTGCTGGAGCGCGAGGACTAAAGCCCGCGCGCCGCATCCGCCAGAAACGCGAAGGCGTAGTCCGAGAACGAGCGCCAGCATTCCACCCGGAAATCTTCCGCGCCGGTGCGGTAGAGCACGATCTCGATCTTGCCCATGACCGTGCGCGAACAGGCCCCGACGGGAAAGGCTTCCAGCGACAATTCGCGCGGACAGCCCGCGTTGATCACGTCGGCCGCCGCCGGCCCCGATACCAGGATCGCCGTGTTGCGGTGGGAAATGTCAACCGCGCTGTGCGCCGCCTTCGATTTTGCGCAATCGGCGGCGGGGTCGGCGGTTTCGTCGAAGACGAACCACTCGTCCGGGCCGAGCCACAGCGCGTGCCGGCTGCCGGCTGATGCCGAGGTTCCGGGCTTTTTCGGCAACGTCACGCCGAGCGCCTTCGACAGCGCCGCGACGGCGGGTCCGCCGGCGCGCAGGCTGATTCGGTATGCCGCGGGCGCCGCCGATACCGTCACCTCGGCGCCGCCGTGAACCATGCCCGCCAGCGGCAGGGCGCGCGCGATCTGCACATCAGCCATGGAGGCGGCCTCCCTCTTCATCGAAAAACACCGTGTTGGTGACCTCGACCTCGATCACCCGGTCCGGCATCGGCACGTAGAGCGTGTCGCCCATGCGCTCGAAACCGTCCTCGACCAGCGCCATCGCGATCGGCCGGCCGCAGTTCTCCGACCAGTAGGACGACGACACCCAGCCGATCATCGTCATCGGCACGGCCTGTTTCGGATCGGCGACGATCTGCGCGCCTTCCTCCAGCACGGTCCTGCCGTCCTTGACCTTCAGGCCGACCAGCTGGCGGCGGCCCTTGGCGACGATGTCCGGACGCATGAGCCCGCGAATGCCGACGAAATCGGTCTTTTTCTTGCCGACCGCCCAGGACAGTCCGGCGTCGTGCGGCGTCACCGTTCCGTCCGTGTCCTGGCCGACGATGATGTAGCCCTTCTCGGCGCGCAGCACATGCATGGTTTCGGTGCCGTAGAGGCACATGCCCATCGGCTTGCCGTGTTCGTGCAGCGTATCCCAGACCATCCGGCCGTAATCGGCGGGCACGTTGATCTCGAAACCCGCCTCGCCGGTAAACGACATCCGGAAGACGCGCGCCGGCACGCCACAGACTTTCCCCTCGGCCATGCTCATATGCGGGAACGCCTCGCTGGAGAGATCGATCCCCTCGACGAAGGGCGCGATGATCTCGCGCGATTTCGGGCCCTGCACGGCGATCACCGCCCATTGCTCCGAGGTCGAGGTCAGCCAGACCTTCAGGTCCGGAAACTCGGTCTGGAGATAGTCCTCCATATGGTTCATCACGCGCGGCGCGCCGCCCGTCGTCGTCGTGACGTGGAACCGGTCCTCGGCGATCCGCCCGACGACGCCGTCATCATAGATGAAGCCGTCCTCGCGGCACATGATGCCGTAGCGCAGCTTGCCGACGCCGAGCTTCATGAACGGGTTGGTGTAGAGCAGGTCGAGGAACTTCGCCGCATCCGGCCCGATCACCTCGATCTTGCCGAGCGTCGTGGCGTCGAACATACCCGCCACCTCGCGCACCGTCCGGCATTCGCGGTTGACGGCGGCATGCATGTCCTCGCCGGGGCGCGGATAATACCAGGCGCGCTTCCACTGGCCGACATCCTCGAACACCGCGCCCGCCGCCTCTTCCGACGCATGCATTGGGGTGCACCGCATCGGGTCGAACAGCTTGCCGCGGGCATGGTTGACGATCGCGCCAAAGGTCGTCGGCGTATAGGGCGGGCGGAATGTCGTCAGACCGACTTTCGGGATCGGCCGGTCCAGCGCTTCCGCCGCGATGGCGAGCCCGTGCAGGTTCGACAACTTGCCCTGGTCGGTCGCCATGCCGTTGGTGGTGAACCGCTTGACGTGCTCGATGGAGTGCATGCCTTCCTGCACGGCGAGACGGATGTCCTTCGCCGTCACGTCGTTCTGGTAGTCGACGAAGGCCTTGACGACCTTGCCGGCGCCGGCGCCCGGGCCCGCGCCGATCATGCCGCCGGCCCATTTGCCGCCGCCCTCGGTCTTGATCTTCACGCCGGACTTCTTGGCTTTCGCCCGCGCTTCCTTCGCCGCGCGTTCGCCCGCGTCGAGCGCCTCGGCGACGGTTTCGGCGAGCCCGTCCGTGCCGTTGCAGGCGCCGACCGAGACGCAGTCCTGCGCATAGGTGCCCGGCAGGAAGCGCTGGCTTTCCTCGTCCCAGGCGACTTTGCCGCGCGACTGTGAGAACATGTGCACCGACGGCGTCCAGCCCGCGCTCATCAGGAGCGCGTCGACTGGAATGACTTCCGCCGAACCGCCGTTCTTCGGCTCGACCGACATCGACGCGACGCGCAGCTTGCCGCCCGCGCCAGTCACCGCATGACCGGTCAGGACGCGAATGCCGAGGGCCTTCGCTTCCTCGACCACGACACTGTCCGGATTGTCGCGAATGTCGACGATGGCCGGGATGTCCGAACCAGCTTTCTTCAGGTCGATCGCGGCGGCATAGGCGCTGTCGTTCGCCGTGTAGACGCCGACCTTGCGGCCAACCGCGACGCCGTGATGATTGAGATAGGTCCGCGCCGCCGCTGCCAGCATGATGCCCGGGCGGTCGTTGTTGGCGAACACCATGTGCCGCTCGATGGCGCCGGCGGCGATGATCACGCGTTTCGCCCGCACCTGCCACAGCCTTTCGCGCGGCATGTCGGCCTCCGGCGCGGCGAGATGGTCGGTCACCCGCTCGACGAGGCCGACGAAATTCTGCGCGTAATAGCCGAACGCGGTCGTGCGCGACAGCACGCGCACATTGTCCATGACGGCGAGGCGATCGGTCGTCTGCTGCGCCCATTCATAGCCGTCCATGCCGTCGAGCCGGGCTTCTTCCTCGAACCACAACGCGCCGCCGAAGCTCGGTTTCTCGTCGCAGAGGATAACCTGCGCGCCCGATTCGGCCGCTGCCAGCGCGGCGCTCAAGCCGGCCGCGCCGCCGCCGATCACCAGCACGTCGCAATGGGCGTAGCGTCCCGCGTAATGATCCGGGTCGGGCTCCTCCGGCGCGGTGCCGAGACCGGCCGCGTTGCGGATGACCGGCTCATAGACATGTTTCCACGCCACCTTCGGCCACATGAAGGTCTTGTAGTAGAAACCGGCCGAAAACAGCGGCGAGCCGATATCGTTGACCGCGCCGATGTCGAAGGCGAGCGACGGCCAGCGGTTCTGGCTGACGGCGTCGAGCCCGTCATGGATTTCCTGCACCGTGGCGCGGATGTTTGGTGTCTGGCGCGCCGCATCGCGGCGCACGCCGACCAGCGCGGAGGGTTCCTCCGGTCCCGCCGACAGGATTCCGCGCGGCCGGTGATACTTGAACGACCGGCCGACGAGATGCACGTCGTTGGCGATCAGTGCCGCGGCGAGCGTGTCGCCCTCCAGGCCGGTGTAGCTCTTGCCGTCAAAGGTGAAACGCACCGTGTTGGCGGGCGTCAGCCGGCCCTTGCCGGCAATGCGGTTGGTCCCGGCCGTCGTCATTTACTGCCCCGTCCCTTCTTGGCCTGAGGCTTGTTCTCGTTGGCGGCTTCGGCCAGGTCGGGCTTCGGCTCGCCGGTCTTGTAGGTCGTCACGAACTTGTCGGAGACCGTGTCGCGCACCGCGTTGAAGAACCGCGCGCAGCCATGGATGTGGCGCCAGCGCTCGAAGGTTAGGCCCTTCGGGTTGTCGCGATAGAAGAAATACTGCGCGAAGTCCTCGTCGGAGATGGACGCGATATCGGCCGGGCGCGCGATATGCGCCTCGCCGGCATGGCGGAACTCGAGCTCCGGACGCTCTTCCTCGCAATAGGGGCAATGGATGAGAAGCATGGCCTGTCCCTCAGTGCGCGACGGCGGCAGCCGCCGCCTCGTCGATCAGCCGGCCGGAATTGAACCGCTCGATCGTGTAGCCGGCATTGATCTTGTGCGGATTGTCGTTGGCGATGGTGTGCGCGAACACGTGCCCCGAGCCCGGCGTCGCCTTGAACCCGCCGGTGCCCCAGCCGCAATTGACGTACAGCCCGGAGACCGGAGTCCTGGCGATGATCGGCGAACGGTCCGGCGTCACGTCGACGATGCCGCCCCACGAACGCAGCATCCGCATCCGGGTGAACATCGGGAACATCTCGCAGATCGCGTCGAGCGTATGCTGGATGATGTGCAGCCCGCCGGTCTGCGAATAGGAGGTGTACTGGTCCGTGCCCGCGCCGATCACCAGTTCGCCCTTGTCGGACTGCGAGATATAGGCGTGCACCGTGTTCGACATGACGACGCAGGGAAAGCACGGCTTGACCGGCTCGGAGACCAGCGCCTGCAGCGGGAAGCTTTCCAGCGGCATGCGCACGTCCGCCATCTGCATCACGACGGAGGTATTTCCGGCGGCGACCACGCCGATCTTCTTGGCGCCGATGAAGCCGCGCGAGGTCTCGACGCCGGTCACCTGGCCGTTGCCGCCGCGTCTTATCCCCGTCACTTCGCAATTCTGGATGATATGCACGCCGCGGTCCGAAGCCGCACGGGCATAGCCCCAGGCGACCGCGTCGTGGCGCGCCGTGCCGCCGCGGCGCTGCAGCGCCGCGCCCATCACCGGGTAGCGCGCTGTCTGCGAGATGTTGAGCGGCGGGCAGTATTCCTTCGCCTGCTCCGGCGTCAGCCACTCGTTGTCGACGCCGTTCAGCCGATTGGCGTGGATGTGCCGCTTGAACACCTGCACGTCGTGCACGTTGTGCGCCAGCATCATCACGCCGCGCGGGCTGTACATGACGTTGTAGTTGAGGTCCTGGGAGAGGTTTTCCCACAGCTTCACGGCATGGTCGTAGAGCCCCGCCGACTCGTCATAGAGATAGTTGGAGCGGATGATCGTCGTGTTGCGGCCGGTATTGCCGCCGCCGAGCCAGCCCTTTTCCAGCACCGCGACATTGGTGACGCCGTGTTCCTTGGCGAGATAATAGGCCGTCGCCAGCCCGTGTCCGCCGGCGCCGATGATGATCACGTCATATTCGCCGCGCGGTTCCGGCGAGCCCCATTGCTGGCCCCAACCCTTGTGGCCGCGCATGGCTTCGCGCGCCAATGCAAATCCGGAATATTTCCGCATCGAGGTCACCCCGTCAGGTCGTCGTGAACAGGTCGCGAAAGCATGCTTTCCGCGACGCCGGACAGTAGCATTATCGCCGGGTCTTACGACACCCTGCCCTTTTTGCGACTCGCCATGGCGCGCACGGCAAGGCAGGGCCACAAAAAGAGGAAGGCACGGGGATGGGGCGTTTCCCGTGCCTTCCCGGCAGCCTGATCCGGAGGAATGAGGCCACCGAACCGAATTTGAGGACGAAACAGACCATGATCCGTACGCCACCATCGGGCGGATGCCCCCGCCCCTCCGGAACATTCTGTTACGTTACGTCATATCTCGATTTTGATCGCATGGGAAAAAAATTGCACCCCCGCGTTTTCACAAAACCGTGAAACGATCTTATGGCTGAAAAACGAGGATATCGGCCTTGTACGCAGTGGACACGGCAGGGCGTTTCTGATATGCGCAGCCGAGATTCTGCGATGTGCTCATCGCGGGGCAGGATGCTTGTTATCCTGTCCGGTCAATCAACACCAATGGAAAGATGGAACCCACGTGCAAGTTCTCGTACGCGACAACAATGTTGACCAGGCCCTCCGCGCGCTGAAAAAGAAGATGCAGCGCGAAGGCATCTTCCGTGAAATGAAGATGCGCGGCCATTACGAAAAACCCTCCGAAAAGCGCGCGCGCGAAAAGGCGGAAGCCGTTCGCCGCACCCGCAAGCTGGCGCGCAAGCGCGCCCAGCGCGAAGGTCTGCTCGGCGGCGCTCCTCGCGCACGATAATTCGCGCCGTCGCGATTTCGTCTCTTTTTGATCTGAAAAGGTGGCGTTTGCTTTGAATGAAAGCGCGCTGCCTTTTTTGCATTCGGACGGCGCGCGGATGAGGGATTGATCTCCATGGAAATGACTGGCGGTACGACTGGAGCCGGAATCGTCTCACGCACGGCTCGGCAGTCACGCAGTTTGCGCGCGGGACTGGCCGGCGCCGCGCTTGTCGCGGCGGTCGGCCTGGCCGGCTGCCAGACCGCCGGCGTCGACAGCTCGCTCGCGACGACCATCGATGCCGATCAGGGCAGTTCCCAGAACATAGCCTCGCTCACCGAGGTGATCCGCGCCAATCCCAACGATCCGAGCGGCTACAATGTCCGCGGCTCCGCGTTCGGCCGGGCGGGCCGCTATCAGGACGCCCTGCGCGATTTCGATCGCGCGATCGAGCTCAATCCGCGCTTCTTCGAAGCCTATGCCAACCGCGCCCTGATCTACCGCTCGATGGGCGATCCCGGCCGGGCTGCCGAAGATTACAACCGCGCCATCAAGATCAATCCGCGCTACGACACGGCCTATATCGGCCGCGGCGAACTCTATCGCCGCGCCGGCCGCACGACCGAGGCGTTCAACGATTTCCAGAAGGCCATCGAGCTCGATACGACCGACCCGCGCGCCTTTTTCCGGCGCGGCCTCGTCTATCAGAGCCGCGGCCAGCACGATTTCGCCATCGACGATTTCTCGACCGCGATCTCGCTGCAACCGAATGCGCCCGAGCCCTATAACGGCCGCGGCCTCTCCTATGTCGCCACCGGCCAGCTCGACAATGCCTTTGACGACTTCAACTATGCGATCCGCCTCGACGACGGGATCGCCGAAAGCTGGGCCAACCAGGGGCTGGTCTACGAAAAGCGCGGCGAAACCGCCAAGGCGCGGAAATCCTACCTGCGCGCCCTGCAGCTTGACGGCAAATACGAGCCTGCCCGCACCGGATTGGCGCGCGTCGGCGGCAAGGGCTGAGGCACCGCCCGTCGCGCGGGTCAATACCCATGCCGCGACGGTCTCCGCGTATTTTTGAAGATCCCGTTTTTACGCCATGAGCCGCCGGACACATGCCCGGCGCACGCGCATGTCACCGGCGCGTATCTGGCGATCGGATGCCGTCCGGCAACCGTCAGGCCAGGAAATAGCCGATGATCGTCAGGACGATGAACAGGATGATGCCGCCGAACAGGCCGCCGCCGGCGAAAAAGCCGAATGCCATCGAGATGAGCAAGGCCACGGACAGGATCACGATCCACTTGCTCATCGACAGGAACATCGAGAATGTCCGCTCGTGTTCGGCGTAGTCCATATCGGCGCCCGTTTCGGCAGGACCCGTCGGATGATTATCGGCCATGGCAATTTGCTCCGCTAAGAGAATGTCTTTCAACAGCAGCGATTAGCGAAAACGCGGCCCGACTTCAATGCCTTCGATAAAACTGCGTGATTATGCCGCCAGCATCGCGATCTTGGCTGTAGGCAGCACCGTCAACGGCGGCATTTGCATGGCCGGCGTATCGAACAGCATCTTTCTTTCCCTCTCCGTGGAATAGAACAGCGGATAGCGCTGGCAGATTTCACCTTCCCTGAGCGGGCTTGCGAAAAGTACCAGCGGCACCGCGAAACCCTTGCACTGCTTCGGCCCGGCAATGACCGTGGATCGGAAGACCCGGCGGTAGAAGGGGACATGATCGACAGTGACCAGCCCGAGACACGCATTCACCTTGAAATGCGCGGTCGCCATGAAGGCGATCCTGAGCGTCAGCAAGGCAAGCCCGGGAACCTCGCGCGACAATTCCTCGTCGACGGCGAACCGGCTCGGATCGATGAAGGCCTGCCCCTGTTCGAGCAGGGGTTTCAGGACCTCCGGAAAAATCCTCACGGCCTGACAGTCCGGATTCTCCGGCGTCACGTGAGCGATGCGTAAAGTGGAGACGAGCTCGCCGTCGTAATACATGCCGAAAACCCGCACGCCCGGCCAGCGGTCGCTGTCGTCGACGGCGTCGCCATTGAGTTTCCTGCTATAAATGGTGTGCGAGTCGAAAGCCCGGCTGCGCAGCTGACTGATACTCTCGAAATCTTCAGGCGTGACGATCTGTCGATATTCGATGTGTTCCATCACCTCGAAAATGGGATCGTTCAAATTGTTCTCGATCTGCAGTTTTCCGGTGTGTTCCAAAGCTATATTCATCATCTGGTCCCCATCGAAAAATTACAGTAAACAGGACCTTAACGTTGTAAATAGCAATTGACCTATTTGCGGCGCGGGAATCTTAAATATTTAAAATTATGGTTAAAATTTACCTATTGGCACGCACTTGAAGCGACATGCCGTCACGTAGGTTTAAGAAACTGGGCTAAGTGTGAGGCGCCGTCGCTCAGCTCGCGGCGACGGCGGGTTCGACCAGGCGCACGGGCGAAACCGGCAGAAGCGTGTGCCGGGCGAGTTCGAGCACGGAGGACGGCGGCAATGCCGGCCCGAGAACGAAACCCTGAATCCGGCTGACGCCTTCGGTCGCCAGCACGAGATTCAACTGGTCGTCTGACGACACGCCCTCAATCGTCACCTGCAGACCGAGCGTCTTGCACAGGCTGGTGACGCCGCGCAGCAGCGCGATCGGCGTCTGTCCGCTTTCGATGCCCTCGACAAACGAGCGGTCGATCTTCACCTTGTCGAGCGGCAGCTTGTGCAGGTAGCTGAGCGACGAATAGCCGGTTCCGAAATCGTCGAGCGAAATCTTGATGCCGCGGCTGCGGATATCCTCCAGCACCCCGATCATGTCCTGCTCGTTGGAAATCACCGCCGTCTCGGTCACCTCGATCTCGAGGCGCTCGGGCACGACGCCGGACGTCGCGAGCGCATCGTCGATTTCCTCGAGCAGGCGCGAGCGGCGGAAGTCGATGGCGGAGAGATTGACGGAGATGTTGACGGTCTCCGGCCATGTCGCGCAATCGCGCAACGCCCGGTTCAGCACCGAGCGGCTGACCTTGCCGATCATGCCCATTTCCTCGGCGAGCGGGATGTATTCGGCCGGTGAAATGTCGCCGAGTTCGGGATGGTTCCAGCGCGACAGCGCCTCGCAGGCGACGATCTTTCCGGTCTTGGCGTCCACGATCGGCTGGTAGCGCACGGTGAGCTTGTCCTTGTCGAGCGCCTTGGCTAGTTCGTTCTTGACCCGCTGGCGCCGCTTGTATTCGGCGTCCATCGACTCCTCGAACACCGACCACACGCCCTTGCCCAACGCCTTGGACCGGTAGAGCGCGAGATCCGCCTTCATCATCATCTTGGTCAGGTCGAATTCGTCACGGGTCGATGCCGCCAGGCCGATGCTCACCGTGACATGAACCTGCTCGCCGCTCAGTTCATAGACCCCGGTCAGTGTCGAACGCAGCGTCTCGGCGAGCCGTCCCGGCTCCGCGCCGGGCGTCATGTCCGGGACGAAAACCATGAATTCGTCGCCGCCCTGGCGCGAGATCATGACGTCGCGCGAACGGAAATCCTTGAGCCGGTTCGCAACCGCCCTGAGCAGCGCGTCGCCCTGCGAATGGCCGAGCGTGTCGTTGACATGCTTGAAGTCGTCGATATCGAGCATGATCAGCGCGCAGTCGCCGATATCGATCTTCTGCTTCAGTCGCTCGCCGATCAGCGTGGCGAAATAGCCGCGATTGGGCAGGCCGGTCAGCGCGTCATAGCGCGCCATGTTGACCATCTGCTTTTCGGCGTTGATGCGTTCGGTGATGTCCTCAAACGTGAGAACCGCGCCGGAGAAGGCGCGCGGGTTGGACTTGAACTCGACGTGGCGGCCGTCATTGAGCACAAAACGTTTCTTGCTGCCGCCCTCCAGGATCATCGGGATCAGCTGGCGTCGGAGCTTTTCCACCTGACGCGCGGACAGAACCCCGCGTATCTTTCCGTACCGCAGGATTGCCTCGAAGTTCCGGCCTTCCAGATTGATGTGCGACGGCACGTCGAAAAGCACCTTCGCCGTGCGGTTTGCCACCAGCACGCGCAGATCGCCATCGAACATGATCAGGCCGTGCGACATGTTGTTGAGCGCGACGTCGAAACGTTCGGCGATTTCCTGGTTTTTCCACCGTCCGTGAATCGCGTCGAGCACCGAGGAGCGGATATTGCGCACCAGCGTCTGGATCAGCAGGATATAGGGGATGCACAGGATAGCGGCCGACAGGTGCGCCAGATCGCCGTAAAGCGCCGCGCCCAGCGAGGTCGGAACCAGAAGCGACACCACGATGACCGAGACGAGCTTCGGCGAACCGTAAAGTCGGCCGACCACCGTCGGCAGCGTGGCGAAAACCAGCGTGAATGCGGAAATGACGGTGTATTCGCTATAGGCGACATGCATCGCCACGAAGGCGTAGATGCCGATCAGCGACGTCGCCGCGCAGCCGAGCCAGAGGTAACGGGTTTCCCACAGGGTCGCCCAGCGGACCTTGGCCTCGTCATCCAGGTTCGCGGCTTTGAGCTTGTCCTCGCGATAGGCGCGCATCTGCAGCAGCCGGGCGAAGGCCGTGACCAGAATGGCCATCACGAGAACGAGATAGACCGGGTGTCCGGTATCGAGCCAGGCGGCGCCAACGACGATGACCTGCATTCCCACGCCGACGACGAGAGAACGCGAATCCGCAAAGAAGGTATCCACGAAAGACGTGTACACCTCAGCCATGATCGCTTTTGACGTGGTCTGTTTCAACGGATCCCTCGACACCCCGCACGAGGGCAGACCCTAGCCGAATGCGCTTAATGAAGCGTTTAGTGCCGAAGCGAAATTACATCTGCCGCGACGCGAAAAATCCCCGAAAAATCAGGGATTTTTACTGATTTTCCGGGGCCTGCGCCACAAAGTTAACGTAACGGAAATTCTCAAAACGGCACGCAGGGTTCAGATTTTCGCCTGAAACGGCTGATTGCTCTCGGCGCGGCGCGTCATCGCCTCGCCGATGTTTTTCGTGCGAATATGCCCGTAACCGGCGATATTTTCCGGCCAGGCGGCCAGCCGCGTCGCCTCGGCAAGGCTTGTGTCGTCCGCCATCGCCGCAATGCGGTCGAGATCGCCCTCATAGAGCGCCAGCGTTTCGAGTTCGAGCCGCCGCTCCGGATTGCGCGCGAACACGTTCAACGGCGAAAAGCGCAGCCCTTTCAGCCGCGAAAGCACGCCGAAAACCCTCATCATCCACGGTCCGAACACGGTTTTCTTCGGATTGCCCCTGGCGTCCTTCTTGCCGAGGATCGGCGGCGCCAGGTGGAATTCGAGCTTTTTCCAACTGGCGAACTCGCCCTCGATCTGACGGCGGAAATCCGGCAGCGTGTAGAGCCGCGCCACCTCGAATTCGTCCTTGATCGCCATCAGCTTGAACAATTGCCGCGCCGCCGTCTCGGTCAGCACGCCCGGCTTGCCGGCGATTTCGCTCTCGCG
Organism: Oricola nitratireducens; assembly: GCF_014904745.1. Taxonomy (GTDB): domain Bacteria; phylum Pseudomonadota; class Alphaproteobacteria; order Rhizobiales; family Rhizobiaceae; genus Oricola; species Oricola nitratireducens. Next base: position 104,504 of record NZ_JACZCS010000005.1, on the reverse strand, counting down.
CGCGGCGACCGCGGCAATGCGCGCCCGGTAGCGGTCCGCATAGGCGGCGTTGTGATAGCCGGCGAGGAACTCGGCGCGTTTCGCGATGATCTCGTCGGGTGTGCGCGCGAGAGCGCCGCCCGCCCTTGCGCCCTTCTCCGCCAGCAGCGTCTCGATCGCCGCCGGATCGTGCGCGGCGCGGCGTCCCCAGCGAAACGCGCCGACATTCATGTCCACGGCCTGTCCGTTCAGCCTGATCGCCTGCTCCACCGCCTCGGCGGAGACGGGCAGTCCGCCCTTCTGGGCGGCGAAGCCCAGCATGAACATGTTCGCCGCGATCGTGTTGGCGAAAATCGCCTGTGCGGCGCGCGCCGCATCGACGAAATGCAGTGTCTTGCTGCCCGCCACCTTGCGGATCGCCGCGACCAGCTTGTCCGTCGGCAAGCGGTAGTCGGGATGACGGGCGAAGTCGCCGGGCATCACTTCGGCCCGGCTGACGACGACGAGCGTGTCGTCCTTGCGCACCGAACCCAGCACCTTGCGGTTGCCGGAAACCACGATGTCGCAGCCGAGCACGAGATCGGCCTTGCCGGGCGAAACGCGAATCGAGGAGACCGCTTCCGGCGTCGTGGCGATGCGCATATGCGTGAAGACCGCGCCGCCCTTCTGCGCCAGCCCGGCCATGTCGATGATGCCGACGCCCTTGCCTTCCAGATGCGCAGCCATGCCGAGGATCGCGCCGATGGTCACCACGCCGGTTCCGCCGATCCCGTCGATGACGGCCGCCCACTCCCGGCGGCTGTCGTCGAGCGCGAACACCGGCGCGTCCGGCACCCCCTCCAGCGGGTTGGCATTGTGCTTCAGCGGCTCCGCCCGGCGCATTTTCGCGCCATGCACCGTCACGAAGGACGGGCAGAAGCCCTTCAGGCAGGAAAAGTCCTTGTTGCAGCTCGACTGGTCGATACGCCGCTTGCGACCGAATTCGGTGTCGACCGGCTGGATCGCCACGCAGTTCGACTGCACGCCGCAATCGCCGCAGCCCTCGCAGACGAGTTCGTTGATGAGCACCCGCTTGTCCGGATCGGGGAAGGTGCCGCGCTTGCGCCGGCGGCGCTTTTCGGCCGCGCAGGTCTGGTCGTAGAGCAGCACCGAGACGCCCTTAACCGTCTGCAACTCGCGCTGCACGGCATCGAGATCGTCGCGGTGATGGATCGTCGTCCCGCCCGGGAAGGTCGCGTGGCCGGCATATTTCTCCGGCTCGTCGGAAACGACGGCGATGCGCTCGACGCCTTCGGCCCGGACCTGCCGAGCGATCTCGTCGACGGTCAGGTCGCCCTCGACATGCTGGCCGCCGGTCATCGCCACGGCGTCGTTGAAGAGGATCTTGTAGGTGATGTTGGTGCCCGCAGACAGCGCGAAGCGGATCGCCAGCGAGCCGGAGTGGTTGTAGGTGCCGTCGCCAAGATTCTGGAAGATGTGGCCTCGGTCCGAGAACGGCGCCTCGCCGACCCAGTTGGCGCCCTCGCCGCCCATCTGGGTGAACCCTTCCGTATCGCGCTCCATCCAGATCGCCATGAAATGGCAGCCGATCCCGGCCGAAGCCCGCGCGCCTTCGGGCACCCGCGTCGAGGTGTTGTGCGGACAGCCCGGGCAGAAGGTCGGCATCCGCGCGGCGACGTCCTGCGTTCCGGCGAAGGCTTTCTGCAGCTTGCGGATATGGGCGACGCGGGCCGCGATCTCCTCGTTGTCGCCGCAGATCGAAAGCACCCGTTCGCCGACAGCGACGGCGATGTCGCTGGGATCGAGTGCGCCCATGATCGGGAACAGCGTGTTGTTCTTTTCGTCGCGTTTGCCGATCACCATCGGCCGTTTGGTCAGGCCGTAGAGCTCTTCCTTGATCTGCACCTCGATCAGGCCGCGCTTTTCCTCCACGACCATGATCGTGTGCAGCCCCTCGGAGAAACGGATCAGGTCGTCGGGATCGAGCGGCCACGGCATGCCGACCTTGTAGAGCCGGATCCCGAGCTTGGCGGCCGCCACCTCGTCGATGCCGAGATCGTGCAGCGCCTCGCGCAGGTCGAGATAGTTCTTGCCGGCGGCGACAAGCCCGAGCTTCGGCTTGCGCCCGCCGCGCCAGACGACATGGTCGATCTTGTTGGCCCGGTTGTAGGCGACCGCCGCCTCGCGCTTGTAGCGGTGCAGGCGCTCCTCCTGGCCGATGAAATCGAGATCCATGCGCCGGATGTTGAGCCCACCCGGCGGCATCTCGAATTCCGGGATCACCGGATTGACGCGGTCGAGATCGGCATGGACCGAGCCGGTCGACTCGATGTTGTCCTTCACGCATTTCATCGCCGTCCAGGTGCCGGCAAAGCGGCTGACGGCATAGGCATGCAGCCCGTAATCGATGATTTCCTGCACGCCGGCCGGATTGAAGATCGGGATCAGCGTGTCGACGAAGGCGAATTCCGACTGATGCGCATTGGTCGAGGATTCCGCCGTGTGGTCGTCGCCCATCAGCGCCAGAACGCCGCCATGTTTCGACGAGCCGGCGAGATTGCCATGGCGGAACACGTCGCCGGTGCGGTCGACGCCCGGCCCCTTGCCGTACCAGAGCGCGAAGACGCCGTCGTGGCGGCCATGTCCGCCGAGTTCGGCCTGTTGCGTGCCCCAGCACGCGGTCGCGGCGAGTTCCTCGTTCAGGCCCGGCTGGAACTTGATGCCGTGATCGGCCAGCGCGTCGCCCGCCGACCACAATTGCTGGTCGAGCCCGCCGATCGGCGAGCCGCGGTATCCGGAGACGAAACCGGCCGTGTTGAGACCTGCGCGCCGGTCGCGTTCATGCTGCATCATCAGCATGCGAACCACCGCCTGGGAGCCCGAAACGAACACCTGTTCGCAGGACAGATCGTACTTGTCTCCAAGGGTGACCGGTTTGAGATTCATGCGTTTCTCCGCGCCCGTTGCCGCACCGTAACACCCGCCAGTGTTGGGTCTCGGCAAGGACACGTCAAATCTTTTCCATTGTGCGGCGCAATAGAGAAAGATTAAGCAAAATCAGTCTCTTCCGGCGCAAGATTCGGTCTTTTCGGGTGCGCGCGGCGAAACGAACTCAATCGCCCGCGGAAAAGCCGCCATCGACGGTGAGGACGGTTCCGGTCATGTAGCGCGATGCTTCGGAGGCGAGCAGCAGCAACGCACCGTCGAGGTCGCCGGGCGCTCCGAGCCGTCGCATCGGGATACGCGTCTTCAGAAGCCGGTCGAGTCCCTTGTCGAAATGCTGCTGCGTCATTGCGGTCGGAAACCACCCCGGTGCCAGTGCATTGACGCGAATGCCGTGGCGCGCCCATTCGGCCGCCTGCGAGCGCGTCATCTGCTCGAGCGCGGCCTTCGAGCCGCCATAGGCCGATAGCCCGCTCACGGTCTTCCTGGCGAGCACGCTGGTCACGTGGATGATCGATCCGCCGCGCCTTGCCGCGCTCATTCGTTTCATCGCCTCGCCGGTGACGCGCATCGTGCCGTTGACATTGATGTCCATGATTTCGGCGAAGGCGCTGTCTCCGAGCGCCTCGGCCCGCTCGAATTGCGCGATGCCTGCGGCGTTCACCAGCACGTCGACCGCGCCGTATTCGCGCTCGACCGCGTCGAAGGCCGCCGCTACATCCGTTGCGTTCCGGATATCGCAATGAAGATGCAGGATCGGCGCGTCATCGGTCTCGTCCGCACCGGAATTGCTGGCACCGGCGACACGCGCGCCGCGCTCCGCCAGGACCCGCGCGAAATGCGCGCCGAGACCGGACGAGGCGCCGGTCACCATGCAGATCCGCCCATCGACGGAAAATATGTCGCTCGCCATGCACTTCCCCGGGATCCCCGCAGCGAGCAAATAACGATGCCTGCAGCTACGTCAACTCGCCGGCGCGGCAATGCCGCACCGGCGCATTTCGCGGGGATTGCCCGCACGGACCTGTTGCGGCCCGTGCGGCGTCTTGAAAGGGAGGTTTACGCGAACCACCAGCGCTCCATCCAGCGCTCGCCGTCCATGTCCCAGTTGGTCGCGAAATCCCCATGCGCCACCTTGTCATTGGTGGCGAAGACGTAGTTGGCGAACATCGGGATGATGGCGCCGCCGTCCATGTTGAGAATTTCCTGCATCTCGTAATACATCGCCCGGCGCTTGTCCTCGTCGAGTTCGGCGCGGGCCTTGATCAGCAGTTCGTCGAACCGTGCGTTGGACCAGAACGTGTCGTTCCAGGCCGCGCCCGACTTGTAGGCGGTCGAGAACATCGCATCCTCGACGGCACGGCCGCTCCAGTAGACGGCGGTGAAGGGATCCTTCATCCAGACATCCGACCAGTAGCCGTCATTGGGCTTGCGGTTCACCTGCAGGTCGATGCCCGCATCCTTCGCCGAATTCTGGAACAGGACCGCCGCGTCGACGGCACCGCCGAACGCCGCATCGGACGCCGACAGGCCCACCTTGAGGCTGTCGAGGCCGGCTTTCTTGAGGTAGAATTTCGACTTGTCCGGATCGTATTTGCGCTGCTCGAGTTCCGAGTTGAAATAGCGCTGGCCGCGCCCGATCGGGTGGTCGTTGCCGACCGTGCCGTAACCGAACAGGATCTTCTCGACGAGTTCCTCGCGGTTGACGGCGTATTTGAGCGCCAGCCGCACATTCACGTCGGTAAAGGGATCCTTGTTGCACGACATCGCGAATGTGTAGTGCTGATTGCCGGCCACCGAGTTGATGTCGACGCCCGGCTTGCGGGCGAGCAGGCCGACGGTCTTGAGGTCCAGCCTGTCGATCGCGTCGACGTCGCCGGAAACAAGCGCGGTGGTGCGGGCATTGAGATCGACGATGGACAGCATCTCGATGACGTCGAAATGGCCGCGCTCGTCCGTCCAGTCATCCTTGAACCGCTCGAAACGGGCAACGACGCCGGGTTGGAACTCGACCAGCTTGTACGGGCCGCAGCCATCCTTGGCCTGCCAGTCGGGCTTGCCGTCCTTGGCCGGCAGGATGCCGAGGTGATAGTCGGTGAAGGTGGCCGGGAAGTCGGCATTTCCCGCATCCAGCACGAACACCACGGTGTCGTCGCCATCCGCGCTGACATCCTGGATTGCCGTGACGAGCGGCGCCGCGGCGGACGTCGAATCCTTGCCGCGATGGAAATTGATCGAGACGATGACATCTTCGGTCGTCAGCGGTTTTCCGGAATGGAACGTGACGCCCTTGCGCAGCGTGAAGCGCCAGGTCTTGGCATCGGGCGTTGCCTCCCAGCTCTCGGCGAGAGACGGAGCGACCGAGCCGTCCGGCGCGAAGCCGGTCAGAAAGCCATGCATCCCGTATGACAGCGCCGTGGTGAAGCCGTTTTCAAACGTGCCGGGATTGAGCGTGTCGGTCGTCTGGCCGTGGCCCTTGGCGACGCGCAGCGTGCCGCCCTTTTTCGGCGCGGCATAAGCTGCGCGCGGGAAAAGGCCGGTGGAAAAACCCGCCGCCGCGATACCGGTGGCGGCGCTTGCCTGGAGAAAACTGCGTCGGGTCGTCGCCCCGCTCCGCAACAATCTCATTTTATGGGACTCTGTCATCGCAACTCTCCCTTTTGTTGTTTGACGGATCAATCAAAGAAGATTTATGCCCCAAGAGCAAGCGATTAGCGCCAAATTACTGGCCCCGGACGCTGGAAAATGGGCATGAGGGATACTTGGCGCCGTTTGTGACAACGGTGCGACCAAAAAGTGGTCCGGAAAACTAACCACTCGATTGTGAATTCGGATCGCCGGTGCTAGCAAGCAAGGCCAGTCGCCATAATCGGCGGGTATTCGCGTGCGCTTGCAATGTCAGGCGCAACAGCGCAGGAAAGGGCAGGCTGCCGGCGGCCAGCCCGGCACGGTCATACCGGGCCCGCATCTGGGGAGAGAGATGGCTCCATTGCTGAAATTGTCGCGCGCCATCGACGCCGTGACCGCCTTTATCGGCCGGTCCGTGTCATGGCTCATTCTGGTTGCCGTGCTCGTCAGCGCCGGCAACGCAACCATTCGAAAAATCTTCGACACCTCGTCGAACGCCTGGCTGGAACTGCAGTGGTATCTCTACGGCACGGTCTTCCTGCTGGCCGCGGCCTATACGCTCCAGCGTAACGAGCATGTGCGGATCGATATCGCCACCGCGCATCTGTCCAAGCGTATCCGCGACTGGATCGACCTTCTCGGCCACATCTTCTTCCTGCTGCCCTTCTGCGGCGTGATGATCTATCTCGGCTGGCCCTTCATGCTGCATTCCATGCAGTCCGGCGAGGTTTCGGTGAATGCGGGCGGCCTCGTCCTGTGGCCCGCCAAGATGATGATTTTCTGCGGATTCGCGCTACTGACGGCGCAGGCCTTTTCGGAAATCATCAAGCGCATCGCGGTGATCATGGGCCTGATCGACGATCCGACCGCCAAGCATGACATGCCGCCGATCATCGAGGAGCTCGAATCCGCGGCCGATATCGATGAGAGGATCAAGAGATGATCGAACTCATCGCGCATAATCTGGCGCCCATCATGTTCACCACCGTGATGGCGATGCTTCTCATCGGCTATCCGGTCGCCTTCACGCTCGCCGCCGGCGGCCTTGCCTTCTTCTTCATCGGCGTCGAGCTCTCGGCCTTCGCGCCGGACCAGATCCGGCTTTTCCCGAGCCTGATCCAGGCCAATGCCAACCGAACCTTCGACGTCATGCGCAACGACACGTTGCTGGCGATCCCGTTCTTCACCTTCATGGGGCTGATACTGGAGCGATCGCGCATGGCCGAGGATCTGCTCGACACGATCGGGCAGTTGTTCGGGCCGGTTCGCGGCGGCCTCGCCTATGCCGTCATCATCGTCGGCGCGCTGCTCGGCGCGACCACCGGCGTGGTTGCCGCGTCGGTCATCGCCATGGGCCTGATCTCGCTGCCGATCATGATGCGCTACGGCTACGACCGCTCGCTCGCCACCGGCACGATCGCCGCGTCCGGCACGCTGGCGCAGATCGTCCCGCCGTCGCTCGTCCTGATCGTCATGTCCGACCAGCTCGGCCGCTCGGTCGGCGACATGTATGTCGGCGCGGTGCTGCCCGCGGTGATGATCATCGCCATGTACTGCGCCTACATCTTCTTCGTGACGCTGATCCGCCCCAAGGCCGCGCCGGCGCTTCCCGACGAGTTCCGCACTTTGGGCGGCGGCGTGTTGTCGCTGCTCGTCATGATCGTGCTGACGGTCGGCCTGCATTACGTGCTCTACAACCACGTCTTCGAGAGCTTGCGCTACGAAACCCGCTTCGTCTGGTCGGCGACCATCGCCACGGCATCCGCGCTCACCTTCAGCCTGATCAACCGCTACATGAAGCTGGGCATCATCTCGCGCCTTGCGGAGCAGGTGATCATCGTGCTGATCCCGCCGCTGGCGCTGATCTTCCTCGTGCTCGGCACCATCTTCCTCGGCATCGCGACGCCGACCGAGGGCGGCGCGATGGGCGCGACGGGCGCGCTGGCCCTCGCCCTGATCAAGGGCCGCCTCGGCCTGTCGACGCTCAAGGAGGCGCTCGATTCGACGACCAAGCTGACCGCCTTCGTGATGTTCATCCTGATCGGCGCCCGCTTTTTCGGCCTGACCTTCTACGGCATCAACGGCCATCTCTGGATCGAGGACCTGCTGCTGGCGCTGCCCGGCGGCGAACACGGCTTCCTGATCGTCGTCACCATCATCGTCTTTATCCTCGGGTGCTTCCTCGATTTCTTCGAGATCGCCTTCATCGTCGTGCCGCTTCTGGTCAAGCCGGCCGAGACGCTGGGCATCGACCTGATCTGGCTCGGCATCATTCTCGGCATCAACCTGCAGACCTCGTTCCTGACGCCGCCTTTCGGCTTCGGCCTGTTCTACCTCCGCTCGATCTCGCCGCTGAAGGCCTGGAACGACGAGGTGACCGGCAAGCGCATCGAGGGCATCCGCACCGTCGAAATCTACAAGGGCGCGCTGCCCTATATCGCGATCCAGTTCGTCGCGATCATGATCGTCATCGCCTTTCCGCGCCTCGTCACCCACTACAAGGACAGCGAACCGACGTTTAACCTTGACGACGTGCAGATCCAGCTGCCCGGGATGGGCGCGCCGCAAGCGCCAAGCGGCCTTCCCGGCCTCCCGGGACAGGACGGCGGCGGCAATGGCGGCTTCGGCCTGCCCGGCGGGCTCAATCTGAATGGCACGGCACCGTCCGGCCTCGGCGACCAGTCGGGCGGCAATCCCCCGGCAACGGGTCTTCCCGGCCTGCCCGGCGGGCTCAATCTCAACGGCACGCCGCCCGCGGTCGAACCCGCCCCGGCCGAACAGCCGGCGGATCTGAGTCAGCCTCCGAAAATCCAGTAGGCGGCAATCGCTTCGCGACAGCCCCCGCCCGCAAGCGGGGGTTTTTTCGTGCCGCGCCGCAATCATCGCCGTGTTGCATTCGGCTGCCATGGACACCACCTGATGGGCGTCTCGCGGCGCGCCGTCCGCATGCGATCCCTGAACCCTGGAGGACCCGATGTTTGATCCCAAGAAGCTTCTGACCGACCTGCTCGACACGCAGGTTCCCGGCACCGAGGGAACGGTTCGCGACAAGGCCGGACAGGTCGGCCAGCTCGCCAGGGACAATCCGATCGCCACCGGCGCCATCGCGGCGATCCTGCTCGGCACCGGAGCCGGGCGCTCGGTCACCGGCTCGGCCCTGAAGCTCGGCGGTCTCGCCGCCGTCGCCGGCCTCGCCTGGAAGGCCTACCAGAACTACCAGTCCGGCAACGAACCCGAACAGAGCCGGCAGGAGGCCGCCGGCGACCGGCAATTGCTGCCGCCGCCCTCCGACACCGCCTTCGATCCGGCCGCCGCGCCGCAGGGCGAGGACGAGTTTGCGCTCGCGCTCATCCGCGCCATGATCGCTGCCGCCCGCGCCGACGGCCATGTCGATGACAAGGAACGCGAACAGATCGCCGGCAAACTCGCCATGTCGGGGATCGACCAGGACGCCGCCGAATTCATCAAGCGCGAGCTGAACGCCCCGCTCGATCTCGATGTCATTGTCGCAACCGCCAGGACCGACGCCCAGAAGGTCGAGCTCTACACTGCCTCGCGCCTGACGATCCGGCCCGACAGCCGCGCCGAACGCGGCTATCTCGACATGCTCGCCGGCCGTCTCGGCCTGCCCGACGCGCTGATCGATCACATCGAGGCGACCATCGAGGGCGCGACCGCCTGATCCGCCGCAAAAACGGTCTCCTTTGACCTGCCGCTTGTGCAGCGGCCTGCCTGACCGGTAAAACCCGTCGGATGGCGACACCGAACGGCGCGCAATTAAGGAGACGTTACCGGCTGGCCACCCGCGCGGTGGTCGGCGGCACGCTCGTGTGCCTCGTCCTGTCCGTCTGGCTCGCCCGCGACTGGGCGGGCGCCCGCGCCTTCGACCAGCTGCGCGGCAGCGCCGAGGAAAGCCTCGCCCTCCAGATCGAGGCGCTGACCGGCGTCATGGAGAAGTACCGCCTGATCCCGCCGCTGCTCAGTCGCCGCGCCGATATCCGCGACCTCTTTGCATCGCCCGGCCGCGAGCGGGCGGAATCCATGCGCACGCTTCTGATGCGGGTTGCCGGCGCCTCCGGCGCCCGCGATGTCGCCATCGCCGACATCGACGGCAATGTGCTGGCGTCGGCGCGCGGCCTCGCCGGCACGCAGACGATCGCCCGCTCGGGACTTGCCGTCGCCGTCTCGCAACGCCGTCTCGGCCGCGCCGCGCTGCGCCTCGCCGACGGCTCGCGCGCCTACGCCTTCGCGTCGCACATCGCCGGCCCGAACGGGCACGGCAATGTTGGCATGATCGTGGTCATGGTCCCCTTCGGCGCCATCGAGGCGAACTGGTCGCTGTCGAGTTACCCGATCATCGTCACCGATGCGCACGAATTCGTCTTCCTGTCGAACCGCCCAGAATGGGTCGGCAAGCCGTGGAAGGCCTCGGAAGCCGCCCCCGGGGTCGCGCCGCTGTCCTATTCCGCCGGCGAATTCATGCGCGTACCCCAAGCCGCGAATGCCCGTTACGTCGAAGCGTCGCGCACCATTCCGATCCTCGGCTGGACGATGCATGTGCTCGCCGATTCTGCCCCCGTGGAAACAGCGCGGCGCAATGCCGCCCTGCTGGCCGGGCTGGCCGTCATCCTCGCCGGCATGATCGCCTTCCTCGTCGTCGTCCGCCGGGAAATGAACCATGCCCGCATCCGCCGCGAGAAGGCCCAGAGCATGCGGCTGGAGCGTCTGGTGCGCGACCGCACCGCCGAACTGTCCGAGGTCAACGTCGCGCTGCGCAACGAGATCGAGGTCCGCCGCCTGACGGAAGAACAGTTGCGCGAGACCCAGGACGAACTGGTTCACGCCGCCAAGCTCGCCGTCATCGGCCAGATGTCGGCGACGCTGAGCCACGAATACAACCAGCCGCTCGCCGCGATCAAAACCTATGCCGACAACGCCGCCAGAATGGTCGAGCGCGGCAAGACCGCGGCGCTTCCCGACGCACTCGCCCGCATCGGCCAGATGGTCGACCGCATGAGCGCGCTGTCGAGGACGCTGCTTGCCTTTTCGCGCAAGCCCGGAACGGCCCTCGTGCCCGTTCCGGTCGAACCCGTGGTCGGCGAGGCGCTTCTGCTCGTCGGCCAGAAAGCGAAGAAGGCGGGCGTCGCCGTCACGACCGACATCGAGCCGGACCTCGCCGCCCATACCGGACGCATCCGCCTGTCGCAGATCATCGTCAATCTGGTCGGCAACGCCGTCGACGCGCTGTGCGGCGGCGAGGACCGCGCGCCCGCCGGCGCGCGCATCGCCATCGTCGCGCGCGGCGACGGCGGCCGCGTCCGCATCGAGATTTCAGACAATGGCCCGGGCATCGATCCGGCCGTGCGCGAGAAGATCTTCGAACCGTTCTTCACCACCAAGCCCGTCGGCTCCGGCCTCGGGCTCGGCCTCTCCATCGTCGACAGCGTCGTGCGCGATCTGCAGGGCTCCGTCCGCGTCGAAAACCGTGACGGCGGCGCCTGCTTCGTGATCGACCTCCCGGCCGCCGGACGGCAGGTGAGGGCCGCCGAATGAGGACCAGGCACCCATGACCGCAAACGCCGCCAAGCCCGAAGTCCTGCTCGTCGACGACGACGACGATTTGCGCCACGCGCTGCGCCAGGGCCTCGAACTCGACGATCTGACGGTCGCCGATTTCAAGTCGCCCGCCGACGCGCTGTCCGCCATCGGCCGCGATTTCGCCGGCACGGTCGTCAGCGACATCCGCATGCCGGGCATGGACGGCATGCAGTTCATGGCCAAGGTGTTGGAGATCGACCCCGCGATTCCCGTCATCCTCGTCACCGGCCATGGCGATATCCAGCTCGCCGTCGACGCGATGCGCGAGGGCGCCTACGATTTCATCCCCAAGCCCTTCCGCGTACAGGACCTCGGCGCCGTGACCCGCCGCGCGCTCGAAAAACGCCGTCTCGTGCTCGAGAACCGGATCCTACGCTCCGAACTCGATGCCGGCAGCGGCATCGCCGAGCGAATCGTCGGCCGCTCCCCCGTAATCGCCGCCTTGCGCGACGAGATCGTGCTGATCGCCGACGCCGACGCAGATGTCGTCGTCCTCGGCGAGACCGGGTCCGGCAAGGAGGTCGTCGCCCGCGCCCTGCATGATTTCTCGGCCCGCGCGCCGGCCGCTTTCGTCGCGCTCAACTGCGCCGCCCTGCCCCCGGACATCTTCGAATCGGAACTGTTCGGCCACGAGGCCGGCGCCTTCACCGGCGCGTCGAAGCAGCGCATCGGCAAGCTCGAACACGCCAATGGCGGCACGGTCTTTCTCGACGAGATCGAATCCATGCCCCTCGACCTGCAGGCGAAGCTCCTGCGCGCCATCGAGGAACGCGCCATCGAACGGCTCGGGTCCAACAAGCGCATCCCGCTCGATGTGCGCTTCGTCGCCGCCACCAAGTCCGATCTCGGCCGGGAAGCCGAGGCCGGGCGCTTCCGCGCCGACCTGTTCTACCGCCTGAATGTCGTCTCGGTATCGATCCCGCCGCTGCGCGATCGCCGCGAGGACATTCCGTTGCTGTTCGAGCATCTCGCCCGCCAGGCCCGCGCCCGTTACCGCCGCGAGATCCCCGATTTCACGCCTGCGCTCGAACGCCAGCTTCTCGAACACGCATGGCCGGGCAATGTCCGCGAATTGCGCAACATCGCCGACCGCTGGGTGCTGGGTCTCTGGAACGGTTTCAAGACCGCCGCCACGGATGCCGGCGGAGACTTCGCCGGCCCGCTGCCCGACCGCATGGCGGCCTTCGAGCGCGCGGTCATCGAAGCCGAGATCCGCAAGGCGGGCGGACGGCTGAAGGACGTCTACACGGCGCTCGGCATCTCGCGTAAGGGCCTCTACGACAAGATGCAGAAACACGGCATCTCGTCGGACGACCCCGACGGGTAGGATTCGAAACATGCCCGCGGGCGCATGGGTAGGAATCTACCCGTTTTCCCGGCCCGCTCCGCCTTGAAACCCCGCAAATCCGCCAATCGCGAAACTGGCACGCCGCGTGCTAGTTAACGCTACGAAAGGTTTTAACGCCTTTTGAGGGAGGAGAGGAATTCCGGCCGCGCGACCGCGACGGCGGATTTCGGACAACTCCCTGTGACGTGAGAACCGGGGAATGGTCCCCGCAGTGGAGGTTAATCTCATGAAAAAGCTTCTCGGCGCCGTATCGGCGCTCGCCATTTCGCTGACCGCGACGCAAGCCATGGCCCAGTGCGACGACGGCGAAATGGTCATCAAGTTCAGCCACGTCGTCGCCGCGACCGGCCACCCCAAGGGCGACGCCGCGACCATGCTCGCCGAACGCGTCAACGACGAGATGAACGGTATTGCCTGCATGGAGGTCTTCCCGAACTCGACCCTCTATGACGACGACAAGGTCATGGAAGCCCTGCTCCTCGGCGACGTGCAGCTTGCCGCCCCGTCGCTGTCGAAATTCGAGGCCTACACCAAGAAATATCGCCTCTTCGACCTGCCGTTCCTGTTCTCCTCGCTCGACGCGGTCTCCAGGTTCACCACCTCCGACGCGGGCAAGGGCCTGCTGAAGGTGACGGAACCCTCCGGCTACACCGGTCTCGGCTACTGGTCGTCCGGCCTGAAGCAGTTCTCGGCCAACAAGCCGCTGCTCGTGCCCTCCGACGCCGACGGCCTGAAGTTCCGCGTCCAGACCTCCGACGTGGCCGTCGCCATGATCGAGGCAATGGGTGCATCCGCGCAGAAACTCGCCTTCAAGGAAGTCTACGGCGCGCTGCAGACCGGCGTCGTCGACGGGCAGGAGAACACCTGGTCCAACATCTACACCCAGAAGTTCTTCGAGGTGCAGGACGGCATCACCGAGACCAACCACCAGCTCCTCGCTTATCTTCTCGTCACCTCGACCGACTGGCTCAACGGCCTCGACCCGGCCGTGCGCGACCAGTTCCTGTCGATCGTCGAGGACGTGACCATGAAGGCCAACGCCCAGGTCGCCGAGAAGGAAGCCGCCAACAAGCAGAACATCATCGACGCCGGCGCGACCGTCCGCGAGCTGACGCCCGAGCAGCGCGCCGAGTGGGTCTCCACGATGAAGCCCGTCTGGGACCAGTTCGAAGGCGACATCGGCAAGGACCTGATCGACGCGGCCGTCGCGGCCAACGGGTCTTGATAGCCTGATGAAACCGCCGGCGGCCTCCGCGGTCGCCGGCGCCTTTTGGGATCGCGCCGCCCGTCGGCGCATATCGGTTTGGGGGAGTTACGTCATGGCGGTTTTCTGGCCGTTCGTCCTGCTCGTCGTTCTTGTCGTCATCCTGTTTCTCGCCGAGCGCTGGAACCGCGAGGCGGTCAACGCGATCGAGGAAGGCATCATCGCGATCCTGCTTGCGGCGATCACCATCATCTCGTTTTCCCAGGTGGTCGCCCGCTACGGCTTCAACACCGGCTGGGGCGGCGCGCTTGAACTGACCCGCGTCCTGTTTGCCTGGCTGATCCTGTTCGGCATCTCCTACGGCGTCAAACACGGCATGCATCTTGGCGTCGACGCCCTCATCCGCACCTTCCCGAAACCGCTTTTCCGCGCCGCCGCGATCTTCGGCGCGCTGTGCTGCCTGCTCTATGCGGCGATGCTGCTGCATGCCGGCTGGCTGTCCTTCTTCGGCGGCAAGGAAGTCACCAATTACCGCCAGTCCGGCGCGCTCGGCTATTGGACGCTGATGTACAACACCGGCATCGGCCTCGACGACCTGCGCTATCCCGTCTGGATGCAGGAGACCTTCGGCGTTCAGGAACGCGTCCAGCGCTGGGTCGCCTATCTGATGCTGCCGATCGGGCTCGGCCTTCTCGGCTTCCGCAGCCTGCAGGCCCTCGTCGACATCTGGCGCGGCGACCGTGAACTGATCATTGCCGGCCACGAGGCCGAGGATCTCGTCGCCGAAAACCGCGACATATTGAAGGACTGACCGCCATGGAAACCGGTATCCTTTTCGCTCTCGTCATCGGCCTGCTGTTTCTCGGCGTGCCGGTCGGCGTGTCGCTCGGCCTGTCGTCGATCGTCGTCATCGCCTTTTTCTCCAACGACTCCATGTCGTCGGTCGCCCAGCAACTGTTCACCGCCTCGCAGAACTACACCTTGCTCGCCATCCCCTTCTTCGTGCTGGCCTCCTCCTTCATGTCGACCGGCGGTGTGGCGAAGCGCATCATCCGCTTCTCGATCGCCACCGTCGGCCATTTCCGCGGCGGCCTCGCCATGGCCTCGGTGCTGGCCTGCATGATGTTCGCCGCGCTCTCCGGCTCCTCGCCGGCCACCGTCGTCGCCATCGGCACCATCGCCATCGCCGGCATGCGCCAGGTCGGCTATTCCAAGGATTTCGCTGCCGGCGTCATCGCCAACGCCGGCACGCTCGGCATCCTGATCCCGCCCTCCATCGTCATGGTCGTCTATGCCGCGGCGACCAATGTCTCCGTCGGCCGGATGTTCCTCGCCGGTGTCGTCCCCGGCATCGTCGCCGGCCTGATGCTGATGATCGCGATCTACGCGATCGCGCGCCGCCGCGACCTGCCGGCCGAGGACTGGAAGGGCTTCGGCGAACTGATGAACGGCGGCAAGGAGGCCGGCTGGGGCCTGTTCCTGATCGTCATCATCATCGGCGGCATCTATGGCGGCGTCTTCACGCCGACCGAGGCCGCCGCCGTCGCCGCCGTCTATGCCTTCGTCATCGCCATCTTCGTCTATCGCGACATGGGCCCGATGAAGGGCCGCCGCTGGCTTTCCGAAACCGAGACGCGCGGCACGCCCGCCCATGTCGGTTTCTCCGCGACCGTCTACGCGCTCGCCTTCTTCTTCGTCTGGATGGTGCTGTCCTTCTTCGTCACCGCCGACTGGGAAAACGTCACCGCCGCCGGCCGCGCCTGGACCGGACTTGCCCTGTCGCTGGCCGTCCTCGTCGCCTATGCGGTCTGGCGCGACCCGGCCTCCAATCCGGCGAACATTCCCCGCTTCGTCGCCGCCGGCCTGCCGGTCTGGGGCCGCAACATCGCACTGATCGGCCGCCATTTCGTCGGCGCCTTTTTCCACGCCGACACGCGCAAGGTGATGGTCGATTCCTCCAGGACCATCATCATGTTGATGTTCATCATCGTGAACGCGCTGCTGTTCGCCCATGTGCTGACCGCCGAGCGCATTCCCCAGGCGATCACCGCGCTGATGGTCGATGCCGGCTTCACCTGGTTCACCTTCCTGATCGCGGTCAACCTGCTCCTGCTGCTCGGCGGCCAGTTCATGGAACCGTCCGGCCTGCTGCTGATCGTCGCGCCGGTCGTCTTCCCGATCGCCATGGAACTCGGCGTCGATCCGATCCATCTCGGCATCATCATGGTGGTCAACATGGAGATCGGCATGATCACCCCGCCGATCGGGCTCAACCTCTTCGTCACCTCCGGCATCACCGGCATGAGCCTGATCCAGGTCGTGCGCGCCGCCGCGCCATTCGTCGCCGTCCTGCTCGTCTTCCTGGTGCTGGTCACCTATGTGCCGATGCTGTCGACCGCGCTGCCCTATGCGCTCATGGGTCCGGAAATCGTCACCCGCTGAGCCTGTTTTTGCCCGGCGCAACGGCGACGCGCCGGGAACCTTCCGCAAGGGCAGTCTCCGAAACGCCAGTCTAACCGGAAGCCCTTGAAAGTAGAGACGAATTTTGCCTGAACTTTGCGCTACTGTGTTAAAAAAGACACACCAACGCCAAATATAGATCGCACAACCCCCAAGCTGAATTGCCTGTATTCATGAAGCTGTTTACGCTTAGGTAACTGATTCGTGCCAACATGAAACAGTGGTGACATTTAAGACCGCCAGCTCCTCCCTCTGCGGTCTGAAGAAGCCGGGCGATCTTTCTAGAAAAGGTCGCCCGCTTTGCGTCAAAGGGGCGCTTTTTCCGGCAGGGCCCTGCGCACCAGATCCTCGATCAGATCCCGTTGCCGCGTAAATTCGAGCCCGGTGACGAATTCCATTTTCCCCGCGATCGCGAGCTGCGCATAGCCGTGCACCATCGACCAGCACGCCGCGACGTCACGCCAGCCGGCCTCGCCCGTAAACGCGTCGCGCCCGCGGATCATGCCGACGCCGTTGACGAGCACGGAAAAGGCGGCATCGGCGTTGCGGCCGAGCTCCGGGTCGTCGCTCTTCCTGCGCGACGTGCCGAACATCAGCTGCAGCAGTTCCGGATTGTCCAGCGCGAAGCGCACATAGCCGACGCCGGCCGCGACCAGCTGCGCCTTCCGGTCGGCCCCGGCTGCCGCCTGCTCCTCTTTCATCGTCGCCGTCAGGCGGGCGAAGCCCGCCGCCGCCAGCGCATCGAGAAGCGCCATCGCGTCCTTGAAGTGATGCGCCGGCGCCGCGTGGCTGACGCCGGCCCGCCTGGCCGCGCCGCGCAGCGAGAAGGCGTCGATGCCCTTCCCGATCAGTTCAGCTTCCGCCGCCGCGATCAATGCCGCGCGCAGATCGCCGTGGTGATACGGCTTGTCCGCCTTGCGTGCCGTCGCCATGTCCGCTTCCCCGCCATTGCGAATCAGGCAGACAGAATATCTTGACAGCGAAAAAACTCCAAATCGCGACAATTTTTACAGCGTCAAGATTACGGCGGTCGCAGCGCTCACTTCCGCAGGAAATCCCCGATCCGCTCGATCGCCCGCTCGATGTTATCCGCCGAATTGGCGAATGACAGCCGGATATAGCCCTCGCCCAGGATTCCGAAATCCGGACCGCCGATCAGCGCCACGCCGGCCTCCTCCAGCAGCGCCGAGGCAAGCGGTTTCGCCTTCCAGCCGGTCCCGCTGACATTGGGAAACGCGTAGAACGCGCCCTTCGGCGTGGCGCAGCTGACGCCCGGCAGCGCATTCATCCTGTCGACGACAGTTTTACGCCGCGCGTCGAAGGCCGCCATCATCGCGTCGACCGCGTCCTGCGGCCCGTCGATCGCCGCGATGCCGGCATATTGCGCCGGCGCGTTGACGCAGGACCAGCAATTGACCGCCAGCTTGCGCACCTTGTCGATCAGCGTGTCCGGCCAGATCGACCAGCCGAGCCGCCATCCGGTCATCGCCCAGGTCTTCGACCAGCCATTGAGCACGATCAGCCGGTCGCGCAGCGCCGGGTAGGTCAAAAGCGACGTATGCGTCTCGCCGTCATAGGTCATGACGTCGTAGATCTCGTCCGACAGGATCGCCACGTCGGGAAATTCCGAAAGCCCCATCGCCAGCGCGTCGAACTCCGCTCTCGGCGTAACCCCGCCGGTCGGGTTGGCCGGCGAGTTAAGGATGATCAGCCGCGTTTTCGGCGTGATCAGCGACAGCGTCTCCTCCGCCGAGAAGGCGAAGCCGTTTTCCTCGCGGATCGGCACCGGCACCGGCGTCGCGCCGGTGAACTCGATCATCGACCGGTAGATCGGAAACCCCGGGTCCGGATACAGGATCTCGGCGCCCGGTTCGCCGAACATCGTGATCGCCGCATACATGGTCGGCTTGCCGCCGGGCATGATCATCACGGCGTCCGGCGACACCTCCACGCCGGTCGTCGTCAGCGTCCGGCGCACCACCGCCTCGCGCGTCGCAAGGATCCCGTTCGCCGGCGTATAGCCGTGATGGCCGTCGCGCAGCGCCTTCACTGCGGCCTCGACGATATGCTCCGGCGTCTTGAAGTCCGGCTGGCCGATGCCGAGATTGATGATGTCGCGGCCCCCGGCCGCCAGTTGTGTGGCCCGGGCGAGCACGGCGAAGGCGTTTTCCTCGCCCATTCGGTCATAGGCGGCGACGGTGTGCAGCATGGACTCCCCCCTGAAAAATCGCGCAAACGGTGTCCGCTGTCTGGCATTCGGCCGCGAATTTTGCAATGCAGACGGAGTTTCGGCATGCGAGGAAAACGATGCGCGATCTGACACAATGGCTAGGCTGTGCCGCGCCGGACATCCCGGCGTTCGAAGGGCGTTTCGTCCGGCTTGAGCGGCTGTCCGCCGCGCGCCACGGCGACGGCCTCTACGCCTGCTCGACCATGCCCGACGCCGACGCCCGGTTCCGCTGGCTGCCTGAATATCCGCCGCAAAGCCGCGCCGCCTTCCAGCCATGGCTGGACAACGCCGAGGCGAGCACTGATCCGCTCTATTACGCCGTCATCGACAAGGCGTCGGGCGAGATCGCCGGCCGCCAGACCTTCCTGCGCATCGACACCGCCAACGGCGTCATCGAGATCGGCCACATCTTCTGGTCGTCGCTGATCGCGCGCACGCCGGCAACGACCGAGGCCTTCTACCTCTTCGCCCGCCACATCTTCGACGATCTCGGCTACCGCCGCTTCGAGTGGAAATGCAACGACCGCAACGAACCGTCGAAACGCGCCGCCGAACGCTACGGCATGACATTCGAGGGCGTTTTCCGTCAGCACTACGTCGTCAAGGGCGAGAACCGCGACACCGCCTGGTATTCCATGCTCGACCGCGAATGGCCCGCCGCCAGGGCCGCCTTCGAGGAATGGCTGGCTCCGGAAAATTTCGATGCGGACGGCACACAGCGCGTGGCCCTGTCGACGTTGACGGCTCGCCATCTGGAAACCGGCAGCCTTCGCCTCGCCCGCCTCGGCCCGGAACACCGCGCCACGGTCGAGAGGTTCCAGGCGGAAGCCTATGCCCGCACTCGCGAGACGCTCGGCACCCAGCCCATGCCGCTCGACTGGGATTACGGCGAAATCCTCGATACGTGTGAGACCTGGATCGCCGCGTCCGGCGGCGAGCCGAAAGGCCTGCTCATCCTGCGGCGGCGTTCCGGCGACCTCTATCTTGAATCGATCGCCACCCTGCCCTCCGCGGCCGGCAACGGCCACGGCACGGCCATGATGTCAGCCGCCTTCCAGCGGGCACGCTCGCTGGGACTGCCTGAAATCCGACTGGTGACGAATGCGCTCAATCCGGCGCTGGCATGGTACAAACGCCTCGGCTTCGTGATAGAGCGCGAGCAGGATCTTGGCGACCGTACCGTCGTGCACATGGTCGCTGCGGTTTCATGAACGCCGGACAGAGAAGACAAGGAACGCAAGCCCCGATGGCCGACAACAACGAGTATGACCGCAAGACGCTTGTCACCGCCGCGGCGATCTTCATCGGCTTCGCGCTGATCCTCTATTTCCTGCCCAACATCATGATCGCGGTCGGCGGCGAAAATCGCTGGCTTGCCGGCGCGGTGGTCGCCGCCGTGCTGGTCCTGCCCTTCGTCGGCCTGTGGCTGCGCGGGCGCTGGCGCCGCAAGGACCGCTGACGTGAAGATCCTGATCACCGGCGCCGCCGGCATGATCGGCCGCAAGCTGACCGCGCGCCTGATCGCCGACGGCATGCTGGCGGACCGCCGGATCGCAAGCCTTCACTTGCAGGACATCGTCCCGTTCGAACCGCCGCAGGCCGGTTTTCCGGTCACGTCGGGGGCCAGCGATCTCGCGGAGTCCGGCATCGCCGAAACCCTGGCCGAAGCCGAACCGGACGTCGTTTTCCATCTCGCCGGAGTCGTCTCGGGAGAGGCGGAGGCAGATTTCGACAAGGGCTACCGCGCCAATCTCGACGGCACCCGGGCATTGTTCGACGCCATCCGCCTGCGGGCGGACTGCGTGCCGCGCGTCGTCTATTCCTCCTCCATCGCCGTCTTCGGCGCACCCTTCCCGCCGGCGATCCCGGACGAATTCCAGCAGGTTCCGCTGACCTCCTACGGCACGCAGAAACTGATCGGCGAGCTTTTGCTGACCGACTACACGCGCCGCGGCTTCATGGACGGGATCGGCCTGCGCCTGCCGACGATCTGCGTACGGCCCGGCAAGCCGAACCTCGCCGCCTCGGGTTTCTTCTCGTCGATCATCCGTGAGCCCCTGGTTGGCCGCGAGGCCGTCCTGCCCGTCTCGCACGATGTCGTCCACACCCATGCGAGCCCGCGCTCCGCGGTCGGCTTCCTGCTGCATGCAGCGGCATTGCCCTCGGCCGCGATCGGGCCGCGCCGCAATCTTTCCCTGCCGGGCGTCGCCGTCTCGGTCGGCGAGCAGATCGAGGCGCTGCGCCGCGTCGCCGGAGGGACCGCCGTCGCGCTGATCCGCGAGGAACCGGACCCGGCGGTTGCGGCCATCGTCGAAAACTGGCCGCAGCGTTTCGACGCGAAACGCGCGCGCGATCTCGGCTTTGTCGCCGAAACCTCCTTCGACGACATCATCCGCGTCCACATCGAGGATGAGTTGGGCGGCTGACTTCGTCCTAGGCGGCCAAAGACGCGCCGAATAGGATGATCCCGAGCAGCATCACCAGCGCCGCGCCGCCGATTTCGATCGCGCGATGCAACCCCGCCGACATCGCGCCGGAGCCGGAGAATCGCAGCGCCGCGTTCTTCGCGGTCACGGCGAGCGTCGCCAGGGTCGAGACCGTGATCGCCGTGCCGAGCGCCATGGCGAAGACCGAGACGATCCCGCCGGCAACGAGCCCGTTCAGCATCGCGAAGGTCAAAACGATCAGCGCACCCGAACAGGGGCGAAGGCCGACGGCAGCGACGGCCGCCCAGGCCGAGCGCCAGTTCATCGGCCCGGCCAGCATTTTCGGGTCCGGCGCATGCGAATGGCCGCAGGTCTCGCAGACTTCGCCCTCGCCATGGTGATGATGCCCGTGGTCATGGTGATGGCCGTGATCGTGATGATGGTCATGCGCCTGCGCCGCCGACAGCGACGCCGCCGCGCGCCGTGGCCGGAGCTTCGTCACCAGCAGCCAGAAACCGAACACCGCGATCAGCGCGTAGCTCGCCGCCTCCATGAACCAGGTGGCATCGGTCATCTTGATCGCCGTGCCGCGCAGCACCAGAAAGGCGACGCTGACGAGCACGACCGCCGAGACCGCCTGCAACATCGCCGAGATGAAGGACAGGACCACGCCGCGCCTGAGCAACGTTTCGTTGGCCAGCATGTAGGAGGAGATCACCGCCTTGCCGTGGCCCGGCCCGGCCGCGTGGAAAATCCCGTAGACGAAGGAAAGCCCGACCAGCAGCCACACCGCCGAACCGTCCTGGCGCATGGCTTTGAGGGCGCCGGTCATCTCCCGGTAGAAGGAACGCTGCATCTCGGCGATCCACAGAAAGAAGCCGGCGAAGATACCGCCGCCCGGCGCCGATGCCACTTCGTTGGCGCCGATGCCAAGTGAGGATTGGGCCGAGGCCGCGCCTGCGGCGAGCGCCATCAGTGCGAATGCGCCAGCGGCCAGGACCAGTGTCTTGCGTCCCGTCGTCATTTGCAGGTGACCTCCATGCGCGTCGCCAGCAGTTTCGACCACTGGGTGCCCATCGGATCGTTGAAGAAGGCGTCGGTCAGCGTCGCCTGGTTCTGCGCCAGCGCCTCGTCCGGATCGGGCACCACCATCTTGTGCGTGCAGTTCGCCGGCGCGCCTTCAAGCACCATCTCGCTGTCGTCGGTGAAGTCGATCGCCGTATAGAAGGTCGGATCGTACACCCCGAAGGACGGCGACGACTTGAGGTTCACCGGTTTCGCCGGCTGCGTGGTGAAGAAGATGATCAGCTGGCCGTCGTCGAACAGCGCCTTCATGTCGGTCACCGGTTTGACGTCGACGCTCTTGCCGCCGACGAGAATGGTCTGGAAATAATTGAACTCCGCAAGCGAATCCGTGACCGTCGAAGCCACGTCCTCGAGTTCGGAATCTTCCAGCTTGTTGTCAGTATTGGCGTCGAACTCGAGCAGCACCGTCGACGAGAACACCTCGTCGAAGCGCCAGACATGGCGCATCGTCTCGACATTGCCGTCCGGTCCGGCCGCCACCTCCAGCCGCGCATCCGCGAAGACATGCGGATGGGCGAGCGCCTGCCCGCCGGTTCCCGCAAGGGTGACGGCGCAAATTGCGGTAACGGAGATTCGTTTCATCTGGACCGGGAGATTCGTGCGTTTCCAAAGCCATGACCGGATAAACCGGGCATCTTTATGACCTGCCGCCATCATAGGATTTGAACCACTCGGCGAGGAAGTCGACCAAAGCGCGCACCTTGGCAGGCAGATAGCGCCGGTGCGGATAGACCGCGTAGATTCCCGCCTCGGACGCCATTGACCCGGGCAACACCTCCACCAGCGCGCCGCTTTCTATGTCCTTGCGCACGATGAAGTCCGGGGAAAGGCTAAATCCCAGATGCGCAAGCACCGCATGCCGCGCCGACAACGGGCTGTTGACCTCGATCGGTCCGGAGACCGAGACGACGGTCATTGCGCCGTCGGGGCCTTTCAGCGGCCAGTTGTTGCGCCGCCGCGCATTGGTGTCGACGATGCAGGGCCGGCCGACGAGATCCTCGGGGATCTCCGGCATGCCGTGAAGGGCGATGGTTTCCGGCGTCGCCACGATCTGCACCCGGAACGGCGCCAGACGCCGCGCGATCAGCCCGGAATCTTCCAGCGTCGTCACTCGGATCGCGAGGTCGAACCCCTCTTCCACGAGGTCCACGAAACGGTCGTCGAGATGGATGTCGAGCCCGATCTCCGGATTGGCGGCGGCAAAATCGATCAGTGCCCTATCCAGCGAGGCATCGGCGAAGGACCGCGGCGCCGACACCTTGATCCGCCCGCGCACCCCCTCGCGGCTGTCGCGCACCATGTCCTGCAGCGTGTCGATCTCGCGCACGATCTCGACGGCGCGCTTGTAATAGGTGTGCCCGAGTTCGGTCAGCGAGAATTGCCGCGTCGTGCGATTGAGCAGCAGCGCGCCGAGTTCGTCCTCCAGTTCGCGCACATATTTCGATAAAAGCGCCTTGGAGCGGCCGATCTTGCGCGCCGCCGATGAAAATCCCTCGTTCTCGACGACGGCGATGAAGGCGCGCATGCGCGTCAGTGTGTCCATTCAGGCGACTCCGGCTTCCAGAAGCCTCGCATGTAGGGAGGATGCGAGGCCGATCAACGCGCGGTCGCTTCCCGCCGGCCCGATCACCGACAGGCCGAACGGCGCGCCATCGACCGTTCCGGCCGGGACGGTCATCTGCGGAAAGCCGGTCAGGCCGGAAATACAGAGGAGACACAGTGCCCGTTCGCGATAGGCCTGCAGCGCGTCCGCGCCGCCATCGGTCAGCGGCGCGGGACCCGGCACGGTCGGTATCACCAGCACCCTGCCGTCGGCGAGATAGCCGGCCAGCGCCGCCCGCAGCGCGTGGCGCGCCCTGGTGTCCGCCGTCGCATCGCCGCAGGACAGATTTTCCCCGTAGCGGAAGCGCTCTGCGATATCCGGCGAGACGCGGTTTTCCGGGTCGGAGACGAATTCGCCGCGCAGCGCCCAGGCCCCATAGGCCTGCAGCCGCCGGAACAGCGTGTAATTGCCGTCGACGTCATCGAGCGCCGGCATTGCCTCCCGCCTGAGCCCCAGCGCCGCGCGGATTGTCTGCCACTGCGCCCGGCTCTCATCGAGCAGAAGCGGTGCAGCGAAATCCGGTTCGATCAACGCGCGGCCAAGATTGGCGCTGTCGGCCGGCAACACGATATCGGCCACCTTGCCGTAGGTCTCCGCATCGCGCGCAAACCAGCCGAACGTATCGAAACTCGGCGCGAGGCCATAGGCGTGATCGAGCGCGACGGCGCCATGCGTCGGCCTGAGTCCGAACAGTCCGCAGAAACTCGCCGGCGCGCGGATCGAGCCGCCGGTGTCGGAGCCGATGGCGAAATCGCAGAGCCCGGCCGCCACCGCCGCCGCCGATCCGCTCGACGATCCGCCCGTCACCCGGTCCGGCGCCGCCGGATTGATCGGCCGCCGATAATGTGCGTTCTGGCCCATCAGCGAGAAGGTCAGCTCGTCGCATTGCGTCTTGCCCGCGAACCGCGCGCCCGCATCGAGCAGTTTGGCGATCGTCGCGTTCGAATCCACGGCCGGTTCGGCCCGTTCCAGGATTGCCGGATTGCCGAAACCGGTGCGCAATCCGGTCACGTCGAACATGTCCTTCACCGCGAAGGAAAGCCCCGCCAGCGGGCCGGTTTCGGCCCGCGCGACAGCCGCCTCGAAGCCGTGCGGCATGAAGGCGTTCACTCTGTCCTTGGGATCGTTCATATCTATCGAACCGTTTTGCAAATCGCGTTCACGATGCGCATCGAAAAAAGATTCGGCAAGCCCCGATTTTTCATTGATTCGCAATGATTCCGGTCGTATATGCGCCGCACCCAAAGTCGCACGTGCCTGTGGGTGTCCGCCGTCCTCTCGTATTGGTGAGGGGATCGGTAAGGTACCCGGAGCTAACCCCTCCGGTCGCTTCCCGGCCAACCGGACAAGCGAGGACATCTTGAAGCAACGACGGTCGGGTCTATCGATCACTCGTCTGGCGGTCCAAACGCCGGGGTAGTTGAGAGACACAGCCATCCTTGCCAAACGTGCGGTCGGGCATTTCCCGCCAATCAATGGCAATCAAGACCGGTTAGCCGGTCTGAGATTTTCACGTGGTTCCTCATGGGCCGGCGTCTGCGCGCCTGCCTTGTCCGGAACCGCAGGTTTTTGACGCAGCCGAGGCTGCCCGGAAATGCCGAAGGGATACCGCCATGACGACCGCCCGCATCCACGAATTCCTCGCCACCCGACGTCCCGCTTCCCCCTGCCTCGTCGTCGACCTCGACGTCGTCCGCGACAATTACTGCGCCTTCACCAAGGCGCTGCCGGACAGCCGCATCTTCTACGCCGTCAAGGCCAACCCGGCGCCTGAAATCCTGCGCCTGCTCGAAGGCCTCGGCTCATCCTTCGACACCGCTTCGGTCGCCGAGATCGAGATGGCGCTGGACGCCGGCGCGACGCCGGACCGCATCTCCTATGGCAACACCATCAAGAAGGAGCGCGACATCGCCCGCGCCCATGAGCTCGGCATTTCGCTCTTCGCCGTCGACTGCGTCGAGGAAGTCGAAAAGATCGCCCGCGCCGCCCCCGGCGCCCGTGTCTTCTGCCGTGTCCTGACCTCCGGCGAAGGCGCCGAATGGCCGCTGTCGCGCAAGTTCGGCTGTGCCCCTTCCATGGCCGTCGACGTGCTGGCGCAGGCCGCCCGCCTCGGCCTCGACGCCTATGGCGTCTCCTTCCATGTCGGCTCGCAGATGACCGATACCGGCGCATGGGACGCGGCGCTGGCCGACGCCCGCATGGTCTTCGAGGCGATGGCCGAGAAGGGCATCGTGCTGAAGATGGTCAACATGGGCGGCGGCTTCCCGACCCGTTACCTCAAGGACGTGCCGTCGGCCCAGGCCTATGGCCGTGCAATCTTCGACGCCCTGCGCAAGCATTTCGGCAACCGCATCCCGGAAACCATCATCGAGCCGGGCCGCGGCATGGTCGGCAATGCCGGCGTCATCAAGTCGGAAGTCGTGCTGGTCTCGAAGAAGTCCGACAACGACAATGTCCGCTGGGTATATCTTGACATCGGCAAGTTCGGTGGTCTCGCCGAGACCATGGACGAGGCGATCCGCTACAACATCGTCACCGCCCGCGACGGCGACGAGGCCGAGCCCTGCGTGCTGGCCGGCCCGACCTGCGATTCCGCCGACGTGCTCTACGAAAAGGCTCCCTACCCGCTGCCGCTCACGCTGACGATCGGCGACGAGGTCCTGATCGAGGGCACCGGCGCCTACACGACGACCTACTCGGCCGTCGCGTTCAACGGCTTCGAGCCGCTTCGCTCCTACGTCATCTGACCGCGCGCTCTTAACGGACTTACGGATATGGACCCGCTCGTTCACGACGGCGACGCCGTCACGGTTCAGCTCGAATCCGCCGCCGACGTCGCGTCCCGCGACGCCGTTCTGGCGCGCGCGATGTCGGCCAACTGGAAGAAGAAGACTTCGCAGAAGCTGCGCTCCGGCCGGCTTCCCGCCGAAGGTCTCGCCTTCGTCGCCCGCGACAACCAGGGCCGGATCATCGGCACGGTGCGGCTCTGGAACATCCAGGCCGGTATCGACGCTTTCGGCCGCCCGGTCCCGGCGCTGATGCTCGGTCCGCTCGCCGTCGACCCGGAGGCGAAGGGAGCGGGCACAGGCTCGCTGCTGATGCGCCATGCGCTGTCGGAAGCCGCCCGCCTCGGTCACGGCGCGGTACTGCTGGTCGGCGACGCGCCCTATTACGCCCGCTTCGGCTTTTCGGCCGAAAAGACCGGCGCGCTGGCCCTGCCCGGCCCGGTCGAGCGCGACCGCTTCCTGGCGCTGGAGCTCAAGGATGGCTGGCTCGGCGGCGCGGCCGGCATGATCGTGCCGACCGGCCGCAGGAAAGCAAAGGAAAAGGCGCGCAAGCTCAAGCTTGTCGCCTGAGCGATCCGGAAAAAAGCGTGACGCGGTTTTCCGTCGGGAATTGCGAAATACGTCATTGAAGATCAGAACGGCGGGGGCCGTAGGCGGCGCGGTTGACGTGCGGGAGGAAACTCCCGCGCCGCCTTTTCGATCCATCCAGGCAATCAGCGGAACATCATTCCCGGCCCCATGCCGTATTCGCCGCCCCTCATCCCCATTCCCATGGCGGGAAGAACGATCTCGTCGGCAACCTTTTTCTGCTCGGGATCGAGCACCGCGTAGAGCTTGTCGACAGCGCCCTGGATCGCCTTGATCTCTTGCAGCCGGGTTTCCATGTGGCTGGCCTGGAACGCGATCCTGTCCGGCAGGCTCATCTTGAGAAAGTCGCCGTCTTGCGCCTGCTGCCTGAGCGCGAGCATGTCGGCATTATGCGTTTCCGCAACGCTTCGGACCGTCTTCTCCACCTCGTCCCATACGCCGGACTGTGCGTCGGTGATCTTCAACTCGGTTCTGAGGAACGCCAGCCGGCCGTCGATCCGGTCGAGCATTCCGTCTTCGCTGTAGACCGGCATCTGGCCGTTGCCCCAGCCCCAACCGGGGCCTCTTCCGGGCTGGTCCTGGGCGATGGAGGGTGCGGCGAGAACCGTGGCGAGCATGCCTGCGGCAATGAGTTTGGTGATTGGATGTTGGATACGCATCGGACTGGCCTCCTTCTCGAGAAAAGCGCAACGCACGGCGTCTGCGTGCCGCGATTCTACGTCGGGACGGCGATCAGATTTTGACGAGGATCGGGCGACAAATGGGACATTTCGTGTTGCCCGCCAGCCGGTCACGCGCCTGCGCCGGACCATGCGCGTCGGTTCCCGGCACCGGGTCAGGCGGCGGGAACGCCGCCGCCGCACCCGGCGCCATCCGCAGGGTCGGGCAGATCAGCGGAACATCATTCCCGGCCCCATGCCGGCTCCGCCGCGATTCATTCCCATGCCCATCATCGGAAGAACGATCTCGTCGGCGGCCTTTTTCTGGCCGTCGTCGAGAACGGCATAGAGCGCGTCCGTCGCCCCCTTCAGATCCTTGATCTGTTCCAGGCGGGCTTCCATCTGGGTCTGCTGGAATTCGAGCCTGTCGGGAAGCGGCATCTTGAAATAGTCGCCGTCGCGCATCTGCTCCATCATGGCCTGCATGAGGGTATTGTGCGCATCGGACGTGGTGCGGACGGCCTCGGCGAATGCGTCCCATGCCGCTGATTGCGCCTCCGTGATCTTCAGTTCGGTCTTGAGGAATGCGAGTCGGCCGTCGATCCTGTCGAGCATCGTATCCGGGCCGAAGCTCATCATCGGGCCGTTGCCCCAGCCGCCGCCGGGCATCATCTGGCCCATCCCCCACCCTTGCCCTCTGGCTCCCTGCCCTTGCGCGAGTGCCGGAGCGGCAAGAACGCCGGCCATCATGCCGGCGGCGAGAAGTCTTGTAATTGCGGAATGTCTGCGCATCGGATTGAACTCCTTTTTGAGAAAAGCAATGCTTGGCCTCCTCATGCGCCCACCCTATTGCTAAACGCTGATCACGCGTTGACAGCGATCAAGGACAACGGCGCGGAAAGGGCCCGTCAGGCATTTGCCGCCAGCCAGTCGCGCGCCTGCGCGAGGTCGGAGGCGAAATTCGCCCGCTGGCGCGCCTTGTCCGCCTCGTCCCGGATGCGCAGCAGGAAGGACGGGTGGTAGGTCAGCAGCACCGGCATGCCGTCCTTGCCTCTTTTGTGAATGCTGCCGCGCTCGCGCATGATCCCGACCGTGCGGTCGAGCAGCGAGAAAGCGGCCGTCGCGCCCAGCGCCACCAGCAGTTTCGGGCGGATCAGCGCGATCTCCTTGTCCACCCACCAGCGGCAAAGCTGCACCTCGCCGGCATCCGGCTTCTGGTGGATGCGCCTCGGCCCGCGCGGTTCGAACTTGAAATGCTTGACCGAGTTGGTGACGTAAGTCTCCGACCGGTCGATGCCGACCTCGCCGAGGATCGTGTCGAACAGCTGCCCCGCCGGACCGACGAAGGGCCGGCCCTGCAGATCCTCCTGGTCCCCCGGCTGCTCGCCGACGAAAACCAGTTTCGCGTCCGCGCGCCCCTCGCCGAACACCGTCCGGCTCGCCGGCCCGTGCAAATGGCAACGCGTGCACAGCATCGCCGCGTCGCGCGGGCCTTCCAGCGGGTCCGGCATGGTGAAATTCGCCCCGCCGGAACCTCCGCTTCCGCCACCATCGCGACCAGCCGCGCGATGTCGGGATCGGTCTTCCGGCCGATCTTCAATTCGCCGTCGGCGAGCCGTTTCAGCAGCGCATAGAGAAAGGAAAACCGGTCCGACGCGGCATCGAAGATCGCGTGTTCGGCCATCGCCACGAAGGCGCGCGGCACCGACAAGGCCTTGCCCTCCGGCGGCTCCGGCAATTCATTTGTACCGTCATGAGTTAGCCAATTGACTGACTCGGGATCCACCCCGTTCAGCGCCAGCACCCGCGCGGCGTCGCGCCAGCCGGCGAAATCATGCTCGTCCCTCAGATGAACGGTGAGCGCCATGGCCCGATTTCACCGCATCGCGGCGGCGAAATCCAGCATGGATGCGCGCTATCCTCTGATATCGATCACGCCGCAGTCGCCCGTCTCCGAGCCAAACGCGATGCGGTAGCCTTCCCCGTCCCAGGCCATCGAGGAAACCGGTCCCTTGCCGCCCCGGCGCAGCAGGATCTCCTTGCTGTCGGCGAAACGCACCGCCATCACCATGCCGTCATTGTAGCCGATCGCGACGACGTCTTCCGCGGGATGGCAGGCGACGGCCGTCACCATCGCGTCGCCGCGCGTGCCCAGTTCCATCGGCGCCTTGCCCATCGGGCCGTCCTTGCCGGAAAACGGCCAAACCACCGCCGCCGGCGCGCCCGAGGTCGCCAGCCACTTGCCCCTGGCCGACCACGACCAGCTCTTCACCTTGGCCGGATAGCCGGTCATGCGCATGTGCTTCATGTCGTCGAGCCGCCAGCCATGCAGCGCGTTTTCCTGCATGGTCGTGACGACATATTTGCCGTCCGGCGAAAACGTGACCCCGGTATGCGCGCCCTTCCATTCCAGGTCGATCGGCTTGCCCGCCGTCGCGACCCAGTGGAGCGTGCCGCCATTGTAGCGCGCGGTAGCGAGCCGCAAGCCCTTCGGCGCGAAGGCCAGCCCCTCGATCGAGCGCTCCTCGGTGATTTCCTTTTCCGTACCGTCACTCAGCCTGACCCAGGCCGTCTTGCCCGCGGAAAAGGCGACGGCGCCCTGCGGCCCGGTAGCGAGCGCTGTGATCCATTTCTTGCCGGCCGAGCCGACCTCGCCCGCGGTGCCTCCCTTGTTCAGCGCCCGCACCAGCCCGTCCTCGCCGCCGGTGATCAGCGCCTTGCGGTCGAGCGAAAGCGCCGCGCAGGTCAGCCCGTCATGCATCTGCACGGCGATATGGCCGTTGTCGAGCCGGTGCACCGTCCCGTCGGCGAGCGCATAGACCGGCACCTCGCCGATGAAGGACGCGAAAAGGCAGTAACCGTCGAGATCGAGAGGCGCGACTGTGGGCATGGTGTGTCGGGATCCGGTTTTGTGTTTTCCGTGCGCAGCACTTCCCCGGAATGGTCGCGCGCGTCAAGTTGTGATGTGCCGCGGCAAGCTGACAGAAGCACTTCCAATTCGCGGCGACTTGCCTAAGGTAACGCCATCGACAACCTGATTTGGGGAGAGATCCTTGCCGCACATATTCAAGATCGTCCGCCGGAACAACGGCGAATACGCCACACAGTTCGTCTACAATTCCGAGATCATCTTCTGGTCGGAGAATTACGCCGGCAAGGCCAGCGCCCAGAACTGCATCGACTCGCTGAAAAAGAACGCGCCCGATGCGCCGACCGCCGACCTGACGAATGACGAGGACGCCAAGGGCTATCATTTCGAGATCGACAAGGCGAAGAACGGCGAGACCTATGTGCGCTTCGTCGCCTCCAACGGCGAAACCATGGTCCGCACGGAGACCTACAGCTCCAAGTCGAGCTCCAAGAACGCCATCGAGTCGCTCAAGAAGAACGGCCCCGGCGCCGAGGTCGTCGACGAGGCCTGATCCGGCCTCGTCCCTTCATCTGAAAATCAGGCGGCGCACGCCTTGAACGTGCGCTCCAGCTTCTCGCGGTCCAGTTCGCGGCCGATGAAGACGAGACGGCTTTCGCGCTTCTCGCCTTCCTTCCAGTCGCGTTCGTGGTCGCCCTCGATGATCATGTGCACGCCCTGGACGACGTAGCGCTGCTCGTCGTCCGGGAACGCGATGATTCCCTTCATGCGCAGGATGTTCGGCCCGTCGAGCTGGGTGATCTTCTGGATCCACGGCATGAATTTCTGCGGATCGACCTCGCCGCCGCGCAGCGACACCGACTGGATCGTCGTGCCGTGAATGCCGCCATGGTCGTGATCATGGTGGTGATGATGCCCGTGATCGTGATCATGGCCGTGATGATGATGGTCATGATCGTGGTCGCAATCCGGCCCGCAGGCGTGGTCGGGATCATCGTGATCGAGGAAATGCGGATCGCTTTCGAGCGCCCGCTGCAGGTCGAAGGCGCCGCGGTCGAGGATTTCGGTCAGATCGATCTTCGACCGTTCGGTCCGGTGGATGCGCGCATGCGGATTGATCGCCCGGATCGTGTGCTCCAGGTCGTGCAGTTCGTCTTCGGAAACAAGGTCTGTCTTGTTGAGCAGCACCACGTCGGCGAAAGCGATCTGGTCCTCGGCCTCGCGGCTGTCCTTCAGCCGCAACGGCAGGTGCTTGGCGTCGACCAGCGCGACCACGGCGTCGAGCCGCGTCTTGTCGCGCACGTCGTCGTCCATGAAGAAGGTCTGCGCGACGGGCGCCGGATCGGCGAGGCCGGTCGTTTCCACGACGATGGCGTCGAAACGGCCCGGCCGGCGCATCAGGCCCTCGACCACGCGCACCAGGTCGCCGCGCACCGTGCAGCAGACGCAGCCATTGTTCATCTCGTAGATTTCCTCGTCCGACTCGACGATCAGGTCGTTGTCGATGCCGATCTCGCCGAATTCGTTGACGATCACGGCATAACGCTTGCCGTGGTCTTCAGAGAGAATCCGGTTGAGAAGCGTTGTCTTGCCGGAACCGAGATAGCCGGTCAGGACGGTGACGGGAATGGATTGTGCCTGTTCGCTCATGATTGCCTCGCGCTGGGCGGTGTGACGTCTCTTGCTCGCATATAGGAGATCGCGGCCCGCTCCGCCACCGGTGCTTTCGCGCAAGCGCCCGTGCGCCCGCGCATCGGGAAAAACCGGTTGATCGGCGCCTTGATCGGTGTCAAAGCGGGCGGGTCCGATTTACCCGAGAAGAAGAAAAGACCGGGAGAAACTGAATGCCGCTTTACAAGATCCGCCTCGAACTGGCCCGCGAACCGGAATTTCCGGCCGGCAACAAGAAACGCGGTTACGAACTGGTGCTGCCGCTCGACGCCGCCATGAAGATCGACGCGGCCGAATGGAAGAAACATCCGGAAGCTTGCACGGTCGAGCGTTTCTGGGACGGCGAATTCGCGGCCCTCGGCTATCTCGAGAAACACCCGAAGGGCCAGTGGGTCTTCGATTATGATCTCGACGCCGACGATGACGACGAGGCCGGTTTCCGGCTCGGCGAACACAGCTTCAACGTCGGCGAATACGTCTCGATTTCGGCCCATGACGGAAAAATGCACACCTTCACCGTCGTGTCCGCCACGCCGCAGCGCTGACCGCAAGCGGGAAGATCCGGCCGGGACGACCATTTGCGGCTCGTCCGGCCCACGGTGCCGCGGGGCCGGTATTGCCGGCTCCCGATTCCGTTCCGGAGCAGGCTTTCCTTGGCCGCCAAGGCTAATTTCGGCCCGTGCCATGCCCCGAAAAATCCTTCACCAGTATAAATTGGCAACCATGATCGGCGCCAATTGAAAAACGATGTATTTCCGCCGCGCCTCTTCGTGTAAGAACAGAGCCTGACTTCCACCGAATTCGGACAATCCGAAGGGAAACATGGCTTCTTCAGATCCCGTGACACGGTTCGTACATGACGCACTGGCCGCGGGCCGGTCGCGAACGGAAATCCAGAACGCGCTGAGCGAGGCCGGCTGGGCGAAGAGCGACGTGGACAAGGCGCTTTCCGCTTTCGCCGATGTCGATTTCACGCCGCCCGTCCCGCGCCCGCGCCCGCAACTCACGGCCCGCGACGTTTTCGTCTACGCGCTGCTTTTCACCGCGCTGACATTCACCGCCGTCTACCTCATCAATCTGGTCCACGGAATCCTCGATCTCGCCCTGCCCGATCCGGCTGACAGGTCCAACGCGGAGGCGCGCGCGATCTACCGCATACGCTGGGCCATCGCCACCCTGATCGTCTCGACGCCGCTCTATGTCTGGATGACAATCTTCACCGGCCGCCAGAATGCGAAGCAGGTCGGCGAGAAGCGGTCGCTGGTGCGCAGGTGGCTGACCTACCTTGCGCTGTTCGCGTCGGCGCTGACGTTCTTCGGCGATATCACCTATGTGCTCGAGCGCTTTCTGGAAGGCGAGTTCACGTTGCGGTTCCTTCTGAAAGCGCTCACCGTCGGCGCCGTGTCGGCATCGATATTCTTCTTTTACCTGCGCGACGTGGAGGCCGACCGCGATGGCCACTAGGGTGTTTCTCACCGCGACGGTTCTGGTCGTGCTCGCCGCCATCGTTACCGGCATCGCGATGACCGGGCGTCCGTCGCAGGCAAGAAAGGAAAAGTTCGACCAGCTGCGCTACCGCGAGTTGACCGCGATCGCCCGGATCCTGCACTGCGAGAAGAAAAGCGACACCAGGCCGGTCCTGCCGAAAGAACTGTCGGAGGACAGCTTTCGCGAATATTGCGGTGGCACGACGGCCACCGCCGACATGTTCGTGGACAACGAAACCGGCAAGCCCTACCGCTACAGGCGCCTCAACGACCGCGATTTCGCGGTCTGCGCCAAATTCTACGATGCCCGCAAGGCGATGCGGTCGCGCCCCTTCTGGAGCATTCACACCTACGCGTTCAATCCGGCCAGCGGCTGTATGACCGGAAGGGCTTACTGACGCCGGTCTTCGGGGCCGGAGGCGCCAATACCGGCACCGGACAAACAAACAGAAACCGCCCCGCGGCCGATGCTGCGGGGCGGTTTCTGTTCGCGCGTCGTTACTGCGCGCCGAGCTTGCGGATCCGGCCTTCCACCTTCGCGGCGACCGTGCCCTTCTTGGCTATGTAGTCCATCACGTCATTGGCCATCAGGTTGCCGTTACCCTTGTTGACGAGCACCCGGCCGCCGCCGAGCGCACCGTAGCCGTCGCCGCCGGCGAGCATGTAGTCATTGGTCGCGACCTTGTAGAGCTTGTCGAGATCGAGCGGCGCATCGCCGACCATGACCTCGGACACGCGGCTTCCCGCCGGCGCGGAAGCGTCGAAGGCGAAGCTGATGCCGGAGACCTGCGGGAACCGTCCAGCGCCTTTCTCGACCTGGCTGACGCCATTCTCCAGCGCCGCCAGCACCTGCGAACCCGGAATTTCGGTGACCACCGTGACGTTGCCGAACGGCAGCTCGGTCAGGATGTCGCGGCGCGTCAGCTTGGCGCCCGCGTCATAGGTCCGGTCGGCCCGGATGCCGCCGCCATTGGTGATTGCTATATCAGCGCCGGAGGCCGCCCGCATCGCGTCGGCGATGAGATCGCCCATCGCCGATTCCTCCGCGCGCACCACGTTGCGGCGCGAATCGAGCGGTCCCTCGGTCGAACCGATCTCGACATTGAGGCTGTCGTCGAGCTTGGCGGCAAGCTGATCGACCAGTTGCTGGGATTCCGCGTCGGGCGTCACGTCGGCGGTGTCGATGAACCGGAAAGCGGGCGTCCAGCTCACCTTGCGCTTGCCATCCTTCTCCTCGATCGAGACGGTCAGGTCGACGGGCGAAAGAAACTCGCCGTCGATCGAGGTCTCGACATAGGCGGTAACGCCGTCGAAGGCGGTGGCATAGGAGTGATCGTCACCCGACATGATCACGTCGAAGGCGTGGCTTGCGATCAGCTTGCGGTCGTTTGACATGTCGGTCTGCACGACGCCGATGACAAGGTCCGCGCCGTCTGAACGGGCCGCTTTCGCCGCGTCGATGGCGGTATC
Organism: Oricola nitratireducens; assembly: GCF_014904745.1. Classification (GTDB taxonomy): domain Bacteria; phylum Pseudomonadota; class Alphaproteobacteria; order Rhizobiales; family Rhizobiaceae; genus Oricola; species Oricola nitratireducens. The sequence goes on along the minus strand of NZ_JACZCS010000005.1, from coordinate 69,469 downwards.
GACCGTCGGCAGGAATTTCAGGTCGCCCGTGCTTGACACTTCCGGAGATGTGTCCTGCGCGACCGGTATCAGCGCGATCTTCAGGCCGGCGATCTCCTTGACCATCACGCCGCCGAGCCCTTCGACCGGCGAGCCGTCGGCATTGGTGATGTTGATCGCCGCCCACGGATATTTCGACGCCTTGACCTTCTCGATGAAATTTTCTGGTCCGAAATCGAATTCGTGGTTGCCCGGCACCGCGATATCGAAGGGCGCAAGGTTGGTCAGGTCGATGGTGTTCTGGCCATGGTCGAAGCCCGAAAGGATCGACGGCGAGAGCATGTCGCCGTCGAAGACATAGAGCGTGTTCGGATTGGCCGCGCGCTCGGCCTTGGCGACCGCGTTCAGCCGCGCGAAACCGCCGCGTCCGTGCGATTCCTGGAAGTTGTAGACATCTCCGACACCGAGGATCGTCAGCTTGACGGTCTCCGCGAAGGCCGGCGATAACGTTGTCGCGAGAAGGCTTCCGGCCCCCATGAGCATTGCGGTAAATCGGCGTGCGTGGATGCTCATCCTGGTTCTCCCTGTACTTGGCTGAGACGGGAACTCCCTATGGCCGGACTTCCCCCTCGGCAACTTGCACCACGATCAGTCGGGCGGGCAAGCGCACGCCGGCATCGCAAGACGAATTCAAGACGAATTCAAGACGAATTTATGGCTATTATGCGGGAACGGACCGGCGTCGGGCTAGAACCCCGGATGCGCCTCGACATCCTCCAGCAGCTCGATCAGGCCCGAAACGGCGTGGTCGAGGATCCTTTCCCCGAGTTCCGCCGACGCGGCCGATGCGTTGCCGGCCACCCCGGCATTCGACAGGTCCGACATCAGCCAGCCGAAGGCATGCGGCCCGTAGGCGCGCAAATGCCGGTAGTCGCGGATGAACTCCGACTGGCGCGATTTGAAATTCGCCGCGTTTTCCATCGTCACCTTGTCCGGGTGGATCGCCAGCATCACCGACGTCTCGATCAGCCCGCCATGGATGTCGAGATGCTTTTCCTCCGCGCTCATCACCCCGTCCGGCAGGCCGAACCGCGTCCAGCTCGTCGCCACGGCGAGCATGTTGAACCGGATCCTGAGTTCGGTCGCGACGATCGTCATCAGCGGCGAGTTGCCGCCATGCGCGTTGAGCATCACGAATTTGCGGATGCCCGAGCGATGCGCCTGCTCGCCGGCGCGCACCCAGCGCCGTACCGCCTGGTCCCAGTCGAGCGTCTTCGTGCCCGGCACATGCATGTGTTCCGGCGAATAGCCGATCTCCTCGACCGGCAGGAACACGACCGGCGCCGAATCCGGCAAGCGGTCGATCAGCCGCTCGACAAGCGCCTCGGCGATCAGGCTGTCGGTCTCGAACGGCAGATGCGGGCCGTGCTGCTCGGTCGCGCCGAGCGGCAGCACCGCGATCCACTTGGCCGCGTCCGCCGGCGCCTGTTCTTTCTCCGGCAGCGTCTCGACGCGCCGCCGCATCCGTTTCCGTTTGGCCGCGCTCCCGTCCGTCATGCCGCCTCCGCGAACAGTTTGGCGATCGCGCCGTGGTCGTGGCGCAGCTTTTCGATGTCGACGCCGGCCGGCATGCCGTCCTTGACGGTCCACCGGCCCTTGATCATCACCCGGTCGGCGCGGTGCGCGCCGCACAGCACCAGCGCCGCCAGCGGATCGTGCGCTCCGGAAAACCGCAATTCGTCGAGCGTGAACAGCGCCAAGTCCGCCTGCTTCCCGACTGCGATGGAACCGATATCGTCGCGCCCGAGACACGCCGCCGACCCCGCCGTCGCCCAGCGCAGCGCGTCGAGATGGCTGACGGTCGCGTCGTAGCGGATGCGGTTCAGCATCAGCGCATGGCGCACGCCCTCCATCAGGTTGGACGAGTCGTTCGAGGCCGAGCCGTCGACGCCGAGCCCGACCTTGACGCCGGCGGCTTCGAGATCGCGTGTCCGGCACAATCCCGAGGCGAGCACCGTGTTCGACGTCGGGCAATGGCTGACGCCGACGCCCGCGCCGCCCAGCCTTGCGATCTCGCCGTCGTCGAAATGGATCCCGTGCGCCAGCCAGGTCTTGGTCCCCAGCCAGCCGCAATCTTCCAGATAGTCGACCGGACGGCAGCCGAACATCGAAACGCAGAATTCGTCCTCGTCATGCGTTTCGCCGAGATGGGTATGCAGCGCGCAGCCGCATTTCTTGGCGAGCGTCGCCGTGTCGCGCATCAGTTCGCGCGTCACCGAGAACGGCGAGCACGGCGCCAGCGCCACCTGCAGCATCGAACCTTCCGAGGCGTCGTGATAGGCGCCGATGACCCGCTCGCAATCGGCGAGGATCGTGTCGGCGTCCTGCACGACCGAATCCGGCGGCAGCCCGCCATCCTTCTGCGACAGGTTCATCGAGCCGCGATTCAGCACCATCCGCATGCCGAGCGCCGTCGCCTCTTCCGCCTGGATGTCGAGCGCGTCCTCGAGCCCGTCCGGAAACACGTAATGATGGTCCGACGAGCATGTGACGCCGGACATCATCAGTTCGGTCAGCGCCAGCCGCGTCGCCAGCCGCAGTGCCTCCGGCCCGAGCTTCGCCCAGATCGGATAGAGCGCCGTCAGCCAGTCGAACAGCTCCTTGTTGATGGCGGCCGGATGCGCCCGCGTCAGCGTCTGGTAGAAATGGTGGTGGGTGTTGATCAGCCCCGGCAGCACCACGTGCCGCGACGCGTCGAACGTCTGGCATTCCAGCGCCGGCTTGCCACCGGCGGGCACCAGTTCCGCGATCCGGCCGCCGCTGACGACAACGCCGCCCGACGCGTCCGCGCCGTCGGCCGCAAGGATTGCAAGGGGTGTCTTGATCCACAGGGGAGTGGAGGGGTTCATCTCTGCCGGCCCGCATTTCTCTTCGACCATTCCTAGAGGATAGCGACGGTCTCTGCCAAGGGTGCGGGCGGGTTCAGGCGGCTTGCGGTGGCGCGCTGTCCTGGAGGGTGTGACCGACGAGAACCCGGCGGACAAGGATCATGTTGTCGGCGATGAAGTCGCAAAACGCCGCGATGCGCGGCGTTTGCCGCAGATCACGATGAGTGAGCAGATACCAGGTCGTCGTCAATTCCGGCACGGGATCAAACAATTGCACGAGACCGCATTCCTGTCCGAGTGCCACCGGCAGCGGCGCCGCGCCGAGCCCGGCCGAAACCGCCTGCAAAAGGCCGGGGATACTGGTGTTGCGCGCGACGCTGCGAGCATTCGGAGCAACTGTTCTGAGCCATTGCGCCGCCCGGTGCCCGGCGATCGGCCCGTCGAATTCCACCACGACATGGCCGTCGAGTTCGGCCGGCGTCGCAGGCTGTCCGTGCTGCGCGACATAGGACCTGCTGGCGTAAACCGCCCAGGGCGAAGTCGCCAGTTTTCGCGCGACGAGATCGTCTCCGGCGAGTTCACCGGCCCGGATCGCGATATCCGCCTCGCCGCCGGCGAGATCCATGAAACGGTCGCCCATCACCAGTTCGACGGCCAGCGCCGGATGGCGCTGGTGAAACGAGTCCAGCAATCCCGATGCCGCGAAGCGGCTGACCAGCGCCTCGGGGCATGTCAGGCGGATGATGCCGGCCGGTTCCGCCGCCGATGCCGCGACATGGCGCTCCACGGCGAAAGCCGCGCGTTCAGCCTCCTCGGCCAGCGGCAGCAACGTCTCGCCGAGCGCCGTCAGCCGGTACCCGCGGGGATGGCGGACCACCAGCCGCTGCCCCAGGTTCCGTTCCAGTTCGACCAGTCGCCGCTGCACGGTAGACTGGCTGGTTTTCAAGGCCCGCGCCGCGGCAATCGTGCTGCCGTTTCGCGCGACGGCCAGGAAGAATTTCAGATCGTTCCAGTCATACATGTGGCGGTTATGCATTTCTGCGTTTGCGTTACCCGCAATTGCGGCTGCCGGGGCGGCGAACCGCATGGGATGGTCGCCGGACCGGCCGCGCCAACCTTACATCAAACAATTCGGTTCGTCCGGTCCCGATGCACCAACCGGAGAATACCATGATGGACGCACCATTCGACGCCGCCGCCTTCAAGGCCGGCACCCGCATGCAATGGGACAAATCGGCTGCCGGCTGGGACGGCCACACCACCATGATCCGTCAATGGCTGGCCGTGGCGACCGGCGCCATGCTCGACATGGCCGCCATTCGCGAAGGTTCCCATGTCCTCGATGTCGCGGCGGGTTCGGGCGACCAGACACTTGAAATCGCCACACGGATCGGCCCTTCGGGCAGGGTCCTCGCAACCGACCTGTCGCCGGCCATTCTGGACCTCGCCGCCCGCAACCTCGCCCGCGCCGGACTGGCGAATTTCGCCACCCGCGTCATGGACGCGGAAGAACTCGATGTCGAAAGCCGGTCCTATGACGCCGCCATATCGCGGCTCGGCGTGATGCTCTGCCCCGATCCGGGCGCCGCATTGTCCGGCATGCTTGAAGCCCTGAAATCCGGCGGGCGGGCGGCCACGCTCGTTTTCTCCACGCCCCAGGCCAATCCATGCGTCGCGACCCTCATGTCCGTCGCCCTGAAACACGCCGGTTTACCGCCGGCCGATCCGTTCCGGCCGGGAAGCCTCTTCAGCCTGGGCAAGCCGGGCCTGATCGACGACCTGTTCCGCAAGGCCGGATTCGCGGATGTCGCGACCACCGTCATTTCCGCGCCTTTCAGCGTTGTCTCGACGGCCGACTATCTCGGTTTCATCCGGACCTCCGCCAGTCCTGTCCTGCAAATCCTGGCCGGCCTGGACGGGAACCGGCAGGCGGCGGCCTGGGCCGAGATGGATGAAGCCCTGGACAGGTTCGGCGGCGAGAATGGATGGACCGGTCCGAACGAACTTCTGCTAACCTGTGCAACGCGGCCCTAGGCAGAATGCCGGTTGCCGGTCCGGCGACGGCTTCCTGTTCACCGCCGCACCATGAACCGCCCGGCTGGGATATGCTGTCGATGATTACCCGGAAAACCGGCATGCGCATTGCGATTGTCGTCCTGCTGGTGGTAGCCGCCAATCTCGCGGGGAGCTACGTGGCGTCCACCCTCAATCTCCGGATCGAGCAGAGCGCCGCCCTCGCCCGCTGGGGCATGGTCGCCTTCGCGATTTCCTATACCGGCCTGCTCGCCATTCCCTTCGTGCCCGCCGCGGAGATCGGCATGGTGTTGCTGGCCATGCATGGCCGCACGGTTGTCCTGCTGGTCTATCTCTGCACCGTCATGGGCCTTTCGATCAGTTTCCTGGCCGGCCGGCTCGTTCCGCTGGAGATCATCGCGAGATTGTGCCGTTTCCTGCGTTTCGAGCGCACCGCCGCGCTGCTAGTCGAGATAGAGGACATGGAACTGCCCGAACGCCTGTCCCACCTGATCGCGAATGCGCCGAACCGCGCCGTTCCGTTCCTGCTGCGCCACCGCTATCTCGCCCTCGCCCTGGCGCTCAACCTGCCCGGCAATTCGGTCATCGGCGGCGGCGGCGGCATCGCCCTGATCGCGGGATCGGCCAAGCTGTTTTCGATCGCCGGCTTCCTCGCCGCGATCGCCGTCGCCGTGTCGCCGGTGCCGCTCGCCGTCTATGTCTTCGGCGTCGTGTTCTTTCCGACTTCGTAGCCATTCTCCGCCCGCGCTGCCGCAGCCAAACGGGCACAAACTTGACGTCAATTCTTTCGTCGGCTAATCAACATGCATGAACCGCTACTACATCGAGAAGGACGTCGAGGAGGTCACCAAGCTTCTGGCCAGCCTCCAGAATACCGCACGCGTCAGCCGTACCCACATGGCCCGCGAACTGCAGTCCACCGGGCTTTACGCCGGCCAGGAAAGCGTCATGGAACTGCTGGCCGCCGGTGACGGCAAGACGCTCGGCCAGCTCGCCGCCGCGCTCGGCGTCAAGCCGCCGACCATCACCAAGACGGTAAGTCGGCTACAGGAACAGAATTTCGTCGCGCGCAAACCCTCCGAGACCGATGCCCGCCAGACCCATGTCTGGCTCACCGAGCAGGGCCGCGCGCTTCTGGAGCAGATGCAACGCGCCATCCGCACCGCCGAGGCGCGCGCGCTCGACGGCGTCAAGAAGAAGGAACGCAAGCAGCTTGCGAAAATCCTCGCCAAGATCGACGCCAACCTGACCGGCCCGGACCAGCCGAGGGAAAAAAAGAAATCCTCCGGAGGAAAAAAGAAGAAATAGGCGGCCGCCCGCGACGCCTGACCGCAGGCCGGACGCATTGCCTTTGCTTGCTATTGCCGCGCCCGATATTTAAAGATATTTAAAACCGTTTAAAGGGGGGATCCTTGGCGCAGAAAATCAAGCTGTCCACCATTGGGGAGGCACTTGGCGTGTCGACCGCAACGGTGTCGCTCGCCCTGCGTGACAGTCCCCTCGTGGCCGAAGCCACGAAGGAAAAGATCAAGGCCCATGCGCGCCAGATGGGCTATATTTACAACCGCCGCGCCGCCAGCCTTCGAACCTCCAAATCCGGCATTATCGGCGTCGTCGTCCACGACATCATGAACCCGTTCTACGGCGAGATCCTCAAGGCCATCGAGATGGAGCTCGACCGGTCGCGCCACACTTTCCTGCTGTCGAACCACTACGACAATGTCGAAAAGCAGCGCGATTTCCTCGATACGCTGATGCAGCTTGGCGCTGACGGCGTCATCATGTCACCGGCGATCGGCACACCCCTCGACGACATCGATCTCGTCCTGCGCAACGGCCTGCCCGTCGTCCTCATCGCCCGCTCGATCCCGCGCGCCAGCCTTCCCGTCTTTCGCGGCGACGATTCCTTCGGCATCGGCCTCGCGACCCGGCATTTGATCTCGCTCGGCCACAAGCGCGTCGCCATGATCGGCGGCACCGACGACACCTCGACCGGCCGCGACCGCTACCAAGGCTATCTCATCGCGATGCAAAAGGCCGAACTGCCGGTCAAGCCGGAATGGCGCATCCCCGGCCCGCGCACCAAGCAGGCCGGTTTCGAGGCGGCAAGCGAGTTCCTCGCCCTGCCCGACAAGCCGACCGCCGCCGTCTGCTGGAACGATCTCGTCGCCATCGGCCTGATGAACGGCATCCGCCGCGCCGGTCTCGTTCCCGGCATCGACATTTCGGTGACCGGCTACGACGATCTCGAGGAGGCGGCCATCGCCACCCCGGCGCTGACGACGGTCTGGAACGGCCAGCCGGAAGTCGGCCGCCGCGCCGCGCGCGCCCTGCTCGACCGCATCGACGGCGTCACGGATCACTCGGGCACGCTCGAACTGATCCGGCCGGAACTGCATATCCGCCAGTCGACCTCTCCCGTGAAGGAGCGCAGCTAACCATGCCGCAGAACCTGAAAGCCGTCAGCGTCGCGCTGCCGGCGCGCTTCAACTGGCGCGCCAGCGAGCGCATCGAAGCCGAATTCGCCGCCGTGCCCTTCGACAAGCCCGATCCGGCGCTGATCCCCGCCGAACGGCGCGGCGAGATCCGCGCGCTGGCCGCCTGGCTTAGCCCCGACTATATCCCGTTGATCGACGCCCTGCCGAAACTGGAGATCATCGCCAATTTCGGCGTCGGCTACGACCCCGCCTCGACCCTGCACGCGGTCGCCAAGGGCATTCCGGTCACCCACACCCCGAACGTCCTCGACGAGGAGGTCGCCGACACCGCGCTCGCCCTGCTGCTCAACGCCACCCGCGAATTCTGGCCCGCCGAGCAATGGCTGCGCCAGGGCAAGTGGGAAAGCGAGGGAAACTACCCGCTCACTCCGCTGACATTGCGCGAACGCACCGTCGGCATCTACGGCCTCGGCCGCATCGGCAAGGCGATCGCGCGCCGCGTCGAGGCATTCGGCCTGCCGGTGCATTACTACAACCGCAGCAAGGCCGCCGATGTCGCCTATCCGTATCACGCGACGCTGGAAGACCTTGCAAGCGCCGTCGACACGCTGATCTGCGTCGTGCCCGGCACGCCGGAGACCCGCCACACCGTCGACGCCAAGATCCTGAAGGCGCTCGGGCCGAACGGCGTGCTGGTCAATATTGGCCGCGGCACCGTCGTCGACGAACAGGCGCTGATCGCCGCTCTCAAGGACGGCGTCATCGCCGCCGCCGGCCTCGACGTCTTCGAGGACGAGCCGCATGTCCCCGCCGAGCTGATCGCCATGAAGAATGTCTGCCTGATGCCGCATGTCGGCTCGGCCTCGCGCCACACCCGCGCCATGATGGGCGACCTCGTCGCCGACAACCTCGTCTCGTGGTTCTCGAACGGCGAGACCGTCACCGCCGTCCCCGAAGCCCGCCATCTGGCGAAACGCACGGCGCAATAGCAAGACGCGACACGGCACCGGCGAACCGCTCCGCGGTGTCGCAATCGTCATGTCGCCGCGCATCGCCCCGTGATAGGCGGGGATCATGAGCACGCAAGCCGCAACAGCCCCCGCCCGGCAGTCGGCCGTCGGCATCGCCTTCATCCTGGTCGGCGTGTCGGCGATCTCGGTCAACGACATGCTGATCAAGCAGTTGTCCGCCGGCTACCCGCTGCACCAGATGGTGTTCACGCGCTCGCTGATCGGCATCGCGTTCTCGCTTCTTCTCGTGCAGATGGAGGGCGGGGTGGCGATCCTGCGCACCCGCAGGCCCCTGCTGCATCTCTTTCGCGGCCTCGTGATCGTGATTTCAAACCTCACATTCTTCACCGCGCTTGCCGTGGTGCCGCTCGCCGAGGCCACCGCCCTGTTCTTCGTCGCGCCGCTGATGATCACGCTCTTGGCGGTTCCGCTGCTCGGCGAAAGGATCGGCGCCTACCGGCTCGGCGCGGTCGGCTTCGGTTTCGTCGGCGTCGTCGTCATGCTGCGCCCCTGGGACAGGGGAGGAGAAATCGGCGCCGGGCTCCTGACCCTGCTGCTGCCGGTTCTCGCCGCCTTCACCTATGCGCTCTACCAGATCCTGACGCGCAAGCTCGGCGCGTCGACCAAGGCGTCGGCGATGGCCGTCTATATCCAGGCCATTTTCATCCTTGTCTCGCTGGGCTTCTTCCTGGTCGCCGGCGACGGCCGCTTCGCGGATGGATCCGGCAACGAAAGCGTCCGCTTCCTGCTGCGCGCCTGGGTCTGGCCGCAAGGCGCCGACATCTGGCTTTTCCTCGGCCTCGGCCTGAACTCGGCGATTGTCGCCTATTCGCTGTCGCAGGCTTACCGTCTCGCCGATGCCGCCACGATCGCGCCGTTCGAATATGTCGGCCTGCCGCTTGCCGTGATGTGGGGCTGGCTGATCTGGGGCGAGGTTCCGGGCGCCGTCGTGACCGCGGGCATCGTCCTGATCATGGGCAGCGGCCTCTTCGTCTTCCTGCGCGAGCACATCAGGAACCGGCGGCTGGTCAGCGCCCAGCGCGTCCACCGGCGCTACTGACGGCGCGTCCGCCATCCGTTAGCAAGCCCTTAACCATAATTCGCCGATAGTCGGCGCCTGTTTGTACAAGCGCGGCGGGTGAATGATGAGATCATACGCATACTGGATCAACGGCGCCGTCGTTCTCGGCGTCACGGGAATGGTCGCGATGAGCTACGGCAATGCTGGTCCCGGCATCGACCCGATGACCACCGCCTCGGTCGTCTCCGCCGAAAACGCCGACCGTTTCATGGTTGTCGATCACGCCCACAACCACACCTGCATCGTCGCCCTGCACCGCGCCCCCGGCTACGACATCCACCGCCTCGAACCGGGCCATTGCGACGGCATGCCCGCCGACCTCGCGGATGCGCGCACCTGGCAGGACACAGAGACCGGCAAGGTGCGCATCACCGACCGCCAGGGCAATGTGCTGATGCGGCTTTCCGTCAGCGACAAATATGGCTGGGACGTCGTCGAACCGAAGAACCTCGCGCTTTCCTTCGAGGCGTTCTGAGCCGCGTCACGTTTCGTATTGCGCGTAGCACAGATGCGCGAGGCCGAGCAGCGTCTCGCGGTCGACCGCGCCCGACAGGGCGTAGCCGAAACCTCCGTCCGTCCAGTAGAACGTCGAGACGCCCTCGCTTTCCTCGAAGCGGAAATCCGTGCCCTCATGCGCCGGGTTGGTGCCGATCAGCACCGTCACCCTGTCGCCGCCCGCGTCCTCGTACATCAGCATCGCACCCGGCTTCTCGGCGAACGGCACCAGCCGGCCGCCGACGAGCAGGAAGCCTTTTGCGGTCAGGTCGGGCGCACTGAGCTTGCGGCCGATGCGCGCGCCGAGCCAGTTGACGAGATGCTGTTCCTGGTCCGCGCCGACCTCGACCGGATGGCGCACCTCGCTCGCATAGACGAGATAATTGGTCTTCGACGCCTCCGGCAGCATCAGCGCGACCTGCTCGCCGCCGCGATCGGTGAAGGTGGCGGTCATCAGCGCGCCAGTGCCGCCGCCGGCGAGGAAGAACAGCGCGAAACCCGCCGCCATCGCCCAGGCGAATCGCCTCGGCCGGCGCGCCGAGGCGCCGGCGATCAGCGCCCTGTCCGCAGTACTGGCGAGGGCCGGTTCGCGCCCGAACGCGCTGCGGATCGCCTCGTTCTGCGCCTGCCATGTGGCGACGTCGGCTGCCGCCTGCGGATTGCCGGCGAGCCACGCCTCCACCGCCGCGCGGCGCTGCGGGTCGAGTGCGCTGTCCACATAGGCATGAAGGTCGTCTTCGCCGATGTCGCTTGTCGGGCGGTCGGTCATCTGCTTCTCCGCAATTCCACTACATTGCCGGCCGCAAGCGCCGAGGCCAGGTTGCGCCGCGCCCGCGACAGGCGCGACATCACGGTTCCGATCGGGATCTCCAGCATGGCGGCCACTTCCGCGTAGCGGTAGCCCTCGACAACGACCAGCATCAGCACCGCCCTCTGGTCCGGGTCGAGCCGGTTGAGCGCCGCCGCCAGCCGGTCGCTTTGCAAGGGATCGCGCTCCGGCGCGTCGCTTGCCGGTTCGTTCGCCTCGTCGATTTCGACGAAAGCCGGCATGGCGCCCAGCCGGCGCGCCCGGTTGCGGTTGAGATTGGTCAGGATCGTCATCAGCCAGCCCTGCAGATTGTCGCCCCGCCAGGTCGCGCGGCGCGCCAGCGCCTTCTCGACGCAGTCCTGCACCAGGTCTTCGGCGTCGTCGTTCGAGCGCGACAGGCTGCGCGCGTAGCGCCGCAGGCGCGGCAGGATTTCCAGCACTTGCGTCTCGAACCGGTTCATGCGCTCACGCCCTTGGGGGCGCGCGAGCGCGCCCCCGCCCGGAACGGGCAATCGCGTGTCAGAGGGTCAGGGACGGGCAATGTCCCACACGCCGTTGACACCGTCGCCGGTGGTGTCGCCTTTCTTTGCATCCTTGATCCAGAAATACAGCGGCATGCCGTTCTTGGCCCACTGGTAGGAGCCGTCCTTGCGCTCGATAACCGAATACGGACCGTCCGCCTTGTCGCCGTCGGCGGCGGCCAGCGGCGGCCAGTTCTTGGCGCAGCCGCCGTTGCAGTTCGAAACGCCCTTCTTGTCGTTCTTGAAGGTATAGAGCGTCATGCCGTTCTCCCCGGCGAGCACGTCGCCCTTGGCGGTGGAGACGGTGGTCACGGGCGCGGCGGCGGCGGCCCCCGCGATCAGGAAAAAGGCGGCGGTTGCGACTATGGCGGTTCTCATCGGATAACTCCCTTGATCGTGTGTCCTGCGAAAACGGAACCGTCCGTCTTCAAGGCGTAAGACACCGCCGGGAGCTGTTCTATTCCCCTGTTCGCGAAATTTTTTCCGCGAAACCTTTCAGGCAACGAGCGCCCGCTTCGCCGCGCGCGCCCGCGCCGCGTCCCCGAAGGCGCGGAAAAGCGCTCCGGAGGGATGGTCGGACTTCGCCCAGTATTCGGGATGCCACTGCACGCCGACGACGAACCCTTTCGCGCCCTCGACGGTAACCGCCTCGATCGTGCCGTCCTCGGCGCTCGCCTCGACCGTCAGTCCCGGCGCCAGTTTCTCCAGCGCCTGGCGGTGCAGCGAGTTCACCTCGACCCGGTCGGCGTTAAAGATGCTCTCCAGGCATCCGCCCTTCTTCACGTCGACGCCGTGGGTCAGCTGGAAGCGGACATCCTGGTCGTCGCTGACCGGCGCGCGGTGATCGGCGATTCCCTCGCGCGTCTGGATCTCGTGCGCGATCGATCCGCCGAGCGCGACGTTGAGCTCCTGCATGCCGCGGCAGATCGCGAACAGCGGCACGCCGGCATCGATCGCGGCGCGGATCAGCGGCATCGACGTCGCGTCGCGCGCCTCGTCATAGGGTTCGTGGTCGGGCGTCGTCGCCTCGCCGTAGAGCGACGGGTGCACATTCGACTTCGAGCCCGTCAGCAGCACGCCATCGACGCGCGTCAGCAGCGCCTCGTAGTCGACATCCTCGCCGAAGGCCGGAACGATCAGCGGAAGCACGCCCGCGACCGCCACCGCGGCCTCAAGATAGGTCTGCGGCGCGGCGTGCCAGCGGTAATTGTCGAAATCGCGGACATCGGCCACCACGGCGACGATCGGTTGCATATTGTTTCACTCCGTCGGAATCACGCGCTTTATGTATCGGTGTCTGCGCGCGCGCAATGGCCTTGTTTTGCCTGCATTTTGGGCACGGTGTCGCATGTATTGTTCCGGCCGCGCGCGCTGATGGCAAGTGGACAAGAAAATTTACCATTTGGGGCAAATTGCCCCGCCCTGCCTGCTGGACAGGCAAAGGCAAAGCTGTAAGGTACACGCCGAGTTCCGCCGTGAAACAGTCCCGTGACCGGGTTTGATGGGGTGGCCTCGTAACGTTGTTATCTGGGAGGATCATATGGATCGTCGTTCGTTTATCAAGAAAACCGGCGCAGTCGGCGCTGGTGCTGCTGCCGCGACCGCGCTCGCCGCACCGGCCATCGCGCAGTCGATGCCGAAAATCACCTGGCGCTGCTCCTCGGGCTTCCCGAAGGCGCTCGACACCATCTACGGCGCGGCGGAAGTCTTCTCCGACGCGGTCAAGGAAGCCACCGACGGCAACTTCAATATCCAGGTCTTCGCCGCTGGCGAGATCGTCGGCGCGCTGGAGGGCGCTGACGCCGTGCAGAACGGCACCATCGAAATGGCGCACACCGCGTCCTATTATTTCTGGGGCAAGGATCCGACCTTCGCCTTCGGCACCGGCGTTCCCTTCGGCCTCAACCAGCGCATGACCAATGGCTGGATGTATGAGGGCGGCGGCCTCGACCTGCTCAACAAATTCTACGCCAAGTCCAACATGATCTCCTTCCCGGCCGGCAACACCGGCGCCCAGATGGGCGGTTGGTTCCGCAAGGAAATCAACACCGTCGAGGACATGCAGGGCCTGAAGTTCCGCATCGGCGGCTTCGGCGGCAAGATCATCGAGAAGGTCGGCGTCGTTCCGCAGGGCCTGCCCGGCGGCGACATCTACCCGGCGCTCGAAAAGGGCACCATCGACGCGGCCGAATTCGTCGGCCCCTATGACGATCAGAAGCTCGGCTTCAACAAGGTCGCCAAGTACTACTACTACCCGGGCTGGTGGGAAGGCGGCGTCGCGCTGCTCAACATGATCAACCTCGACAAGTGGAACGAGCTTCCGTCCAGCTACAAGGGCGTAATCAAGAACGCGTCCGCTCTGGCGAACTCGGTCATGATGGCGCGTTACGACACGCTGAACCCGGTTGCCCTGAAGCAGCTTGCCGGTTCCGGTACGCAGTTGCGTCCGTACAGCCAGCCGATCCTCGAGGCCTGCTTCAACGCGGCCCAGGAAACCTACGCGGAAATCTCGGCCGAAAACGCCGATTTCAAGGAAATCCACGACAGCTACATGGGTTACCGCCGCGACGCCTATCTGTGGTTCCAGCTGTCGGAGTACAATTTCGACACCTTCCTGATGCTGCAGCAGCGCGCAGGCAAGCTGTAAGCCCGCAAGAACTGGCAAAAAGAAACCCGGGACGGTCCGCCGTCCCGGGTTTTTCTTTTAGGGCTAGATTGCGGGATCGCGCCGGGCCTATTTCAGCGCAGCGGCCTCTTTCGACAGCGCCGTGATCCGCGCCCAGTCGCCGGCCATGACCGCGTCCTTCGGCGCCACCCAGGAGCCGCCGACGCACAGCACGTTCGGCAGCGACAGGTAGTCTGTCGCATTGGCCGCCGAGACGCCGCCCGTCGGGCAGAATTTCACAGCCCCGAAGGGCGACGACAGCGACTTCAGATAGGCCGCGCCGCCGGCCTGCTCGGCCGGGAAGAATTTCAGCAGGCAATAGCCCTCTTCCAGCGCCGCCATGATCTCCGACGCGGTCACCGCGCCGGGTAAGAGCGGCACCGGGCCGCCCTCGGCCGCGTCGATCAGTTCCGGCGAAAGGCCCGGGCTGACGATGAATTTCGATCCCGCCTCGACGGCCTGGTCGAACTGCCTGGCATTGAGGATCGTCCCCGCGCCGACCACCGCATCCGGCACCTCCGCCGCCACCCTGCGGATCGACTCCAGCGCGGCATCGGTGCGCAACGTGATCTCGATCGCCGGCAGACCGCCGGCGACCAGCGCCCTCGCCAGCGGCACCGCGTCTTTCGCGTCGTCGAGTACGATGACCGGGATCACCGCCTGGCCGGTCATGATGGGAAGAAGCGCATCCGTGTTCTGGGGCATGTGACGGTCCTCGATGAAGTGATGCCTTGGCGTTTAAATCGGTTTAGCCCCGGCGTCCAGCCTGTCGCCGGACAATGCGGGCGGCAAACGGCATCATACGGCGCAAGAGACCGATCAGCCACAGCAGACGGCGCGGCGCCGGCCTCGCGCCGAGCACGCGCGACAGTTCCGCCTTCGTCGCCGGCCCGGCAATGCCGTCTGACGCAAGACCGCAATCGGCCTGGAAAAGTTCGACCGCCCGCGCGGTCTCCGGACCGAAACGCCCGTCCGGCGCCAGCGGATAGCCCGCCGCCGTCAGCATCCGCTGCAACTCGGTCACCGCGTCGCCCCGGTCGCCGCGCCGCAGCAGCCCCGTTTGCCTGCCCCTTCCGTCACCTGCCCCGCGCCGGTAACGCGCATGGGCGGCCGCGATCCGGCTGTCGTAGCGATGAACCTTGTAGCGCGGCCCGTTATACGCCCGCGCGAAGGCGGCCCAGTCGCGCGCCCGGATGGTCTCGATCAACCCTTCATGCTCGAGAAACCGCAGCATCAGCCGGATCTGGCCGTCCACCCCGGAGCGCGCCTCGGCGACGAGATCCTCGACCGATCCGTAACCGAGCGCTTTCCAGTGCGACCCCATCACCTGGCCGATGCCCCAGGAGACCGATTGCAGCGCCGCGTCGCGGTCGATCGCCATGGCGTCTTCCAGCAATTTCCACCGCGCCGCCTGGCTGGCCGGGTTCTTCACCGCGCCCATGGCGGGCGACGCCAGCCCCCTTGCCCGCGCTTTCGCACGGTTCGCGTCGTCGAGCAGCCGGTCGAAATAATGCCCCTCGAACCGGATCAGGGGTTCGGGCTTGCCCTCCACCACCGCGAAAGCACGCCCGCCGCTTTCGACCTCGGCGATCGCCAGCAGCGCCGCCGCCTCCAGTCCCGCCTCGCGCGCCGCGCCTGTAATCGCTTCCGTCGTTTCCGTCGAGAACATCGCCAATCACGTTTTCCGTTTCGTCCGGACGATTGTCGCCGCTGCCCGATTGCGGTGGACAAGTTCAATCCACCGGCGATTTGACGGGGGTCATTGATGCAACCCGCCGCGAGTGGTCTTGTGTCCGCGATACGGGAGGATGACGCATGCGCCTGCTCGTTGCCGCGGTCGGCTGGATTGCAGCGCTCTTTCTCGCGCTCGCCGCCATCGCCTTGACCGCGATGGGCGGATCGATCCAGGCCGGCCTGATGCTGCTGGCGGCGCTGATCGCGTTCCCGCCGGTGTGGACGCTTGTGCAATCGGCGACAGGCTTCCGGCTTTCCCCGTGGCTGCGCGCGGTCGGCGTCGTTCTCCTGCTCGCCGGTGTCTTCACGGTGACGGCGCTCAATCCCGCGACATCGATCTACAAGTCGCCCGAAATCGAGGCGGAATTCCATAGCCTCTACGACGAGAAGCTCGCGGACTGGCCGGTCCCGCATGAGGCCGTGTTCGTCGGCACGGATTACGGCCGCATCCATGTCATCGTCAGCGGACCCGAGGACGGCCCGCCCGTCCTGCTCTTCAACGCCTCGTCGCTCGCCGGCTGGTCGTGGATCCACAATATAGCTGCCCTTGCGAGGAACCACCGCGTCTATGCCATCGACAATATCGGCGAGGTCGGCCTCAACGAGATGAAGAACAGGGACGCCGTGCCGAAGGACGGCCCCGCGATAGCCGCCTATTACGGTTCGATCATGGACCATTTCGGCATCGCGCGCGCCGACATGGTCGGCGCATCGATCGGCGGCTACATCGCCACCACCATGGCCATCCAGGCGCCGGATCGCGTCCGCCGGCTCGTCCTGCTCTGCCCCATGGGCTATGGCCCGACCGGCAGGACCGTGGCGATCATGGTGCTGGCGCAGTCCTTCCCGTTTCCCGCCATCCGCGATCTCGCCTTCCGCTGGGCGCTCGGCGACGACCCGGTGACGCGCGAGAGCTTCGGCGAATGGTTCCGGCTGGTCCTGGCCGGATCGATTCCCAATCCGGTCCCGCCGCATTCCTTCACGCCCGGGGAACTGCAAGCCGTTGAGGCCCCGACGCTCGTCTTCTTCGGCACCGGGGACGATATCGTCGGCGATGTCGAGGCCGCCCGCACGCTCGCCCAGAACATTCCCGACGTCGAGACCGTCGTCGCCGAGAGCGGCCACATGATCGGCGCGGAAAAAGCGCTGCTGGTCAATGCGACAACCGTCGAATTCCTCGACCGCTAGCGGGTTTCCGGCAGATCGGAAACCGGGTTCCCTCCGAAAACTTGTCCACCGCTCTCCCGCCTCCATTACACTTTTCGTGCCCTCTCGTCGGAAGCCCGGATGCGCACCGGCAATCGGGGAGGGGGACGGTGCCTGGCTGGCCGCGCGGGAGTAACGCGGTCTGGTGATGAGCCACAAGCCAGGGCGGCATGATGATTCGCGGCGAGCGGATTCCGGACGGCGGCTTGCCGCTTGCGAAGGCAAATCCGCGCACCCGCCCGGCCAGGAGGCTCGCCGCAAGCGGTGCCCGAAGGTCCAGCCGGCGGGGAACACCTGCTCTTGCGGGGCAGCGTCGCGAAGATTGACGCCGCAAGACCACCGAACGGGCGGTCGCAGGATCGCGCACAACATCAGACAGAGCGATCCTTCGACCGCCCGTCTTCCGATTGTCCAAAGGCCAGACCGGAAACGGGGCGTGGCGGCGACGGCGCTTGGCGCGATGCCGCCATTCGGCCTCCTGACCAAATCACGCACCGTCATCGTGCGACTTGTCCACCGCGCCTCCGCCTCCCGCATACTTTCCCCGCAACACAAACCGGGGAACAACCATGCCGCCCACCATCAAGCCAACGATCAACGACCCGCATTGTCTCGATTTCCTGCGCATGCCCGACGGCATGATCGATCCCGTCTATGACGGGGCGGCGATGGACGCCCATGCCGGGCGCGACGCCGCCAATTTCGTCCATTGCCACGAGGCCTGCGCGAAAAAGTCCTGCCGCAAGGCCCGCGCCTGCCTCGCCGATGGCACGATTTCCGGCAAGGGCGCCTGCGTCAGCCCGCGCTGGGACGCCCGGACGCAGCTGCTTGCGGTTTATCTCACCGTCCACGCCATCAATATCCGGGAGCGACACCGCGCCTGGGACATCGCCCGCAAACTCGGCGCCGATCTGCCGGTCCCGGAACCCTGGCCGACGGAGGAGGAAATGGCGGGCGACGATGGAGAACGGCCCCGGAGCCGACCCGCGGAGGACGGCGGATGCAATCCCGCTCGACCGCCATCTTCCGCCCGGAGACCGGCAGGAAGCCCGGAGGCCCCGCCTTCACCCCTTGCCTCGCTTTCCGATCGGCAGTAACCGAAAGCCATGGAAAACAACCCGCCCTACACCGTCGCAGCGCTCTATCACTTCGCGAAGTTCGGCCGTTTCGCCGAATTCAAGCCCGAGCTGGAGGCGGTTTGCGAGGAAGCAGGGCTGAAGGGCACGCTGCTGCTCGCCAGCGAGGGCATCAACGGAACGGTCGCCGGCTCCCGCGAGGGCATAGACCGGCTGATCGCCTTCCTGCGCGCCCAGCCGGAATTTGCCGGTCTGGAATACAAGGAAAGCTACGCCGGGAAGGAACCCTTCCTGCGCATGAAGGTGCGCCTGAAAAAGGAGATCGTCACCATGGGCGTGCCCGGCACCGATCCGACGCAGATCGTCGGCACCTATGTCGATCCGGCCGACTGGAACGACCTCATCGCCGATCCCGGCACCGTCGTCGTCGACACCCGCAACGACTATGAATACGCGATCGGCACCTTCGAGAAGGCGGTCAATCCGGAGACGACGAGCTTCCGCGAATTCCCCGACTGGGTGCGCCGCCACGACAACGATCTGAAGGGCAAGAAGGTCGCGATGTTCTGCACCGGCGGCATCCGCTGCGAAAAGGCGACGGCTTTCGTCAAGACGCTCGGTTTCGACGAGGTCTATCATCTCAAGGGCGGCATCCTGAAATATCTCGAGGACGTGCCGGAGGACGAAAGCCTCTGGCATGGCGACTGCTTCGTTTTCGACGAGCGCGTCGCTGTCGGCCACGGGCTGAAGCCCGGCGACTATACGCTGTGCCGCGCCTGCCGGCACCCGCTCACGCAGGAGGAAACCCGCTCGGAGAAATATGTCGAGGGCATTTCCTGCCCGCATTGCCACGACAAGCGCAGCGAGGAGGACCGCGCCCGCTTCGCCGAGCGTCAGCGCCAGATCGCCCTGGCGAAGAAGCGCGGCGAAAAGCATATCGGCGGCGAATGACGGTCGCCCCCGCCGATCTCCTTCCGGTGATGCAGCGCTCGCACGGCGCAGGCACGCTGGAAGTGAAACGATCCGGCGGCGCGACTCGCATCGCACGGCTGCACCAGTCGGGAAACGCCAGGATCCGCGTGCCGAAGACCTACGGCAAGGCGCTCGAAGCCGTGCTGATCAACACCTCGGGCGGCATCACCGGCGGCGACACGCTCGCCTGGACGATTTCCGCCGCCCCCGCCACCGAGACCGTCGTCACCACCCAGGCCTGTGAGCGGATCTACAAGAGCAGCGGCGACACCGGCCGGCAGGAAAGCGCGATCCGCGTCGGCGCCGGCGCCAGCCTGTTCTGGCTGCCGCAGGAAACGATCCTGTTCGACGGCGGACGGCTGCAGCGCGGCCTCGACGTGTCGCTCGGGGAGGACGCCCGCTTCCTCGGCCTCGAAACCCTGGTTTTCGGGCGCGAGGCGATGGGCGAGACCGTCGCCTCTGCCTTCTTTCACGACCGCTGGCGCATTCGCGGAGCCGACGGTGATCTTGTCCATGCCGACGACGTGCGCTTCGACCTGCGGGGAGCCGGCGAAACGGCCGATCCGGCCGTCCTCGGCGGCAACCGCGTTGTCGCGACGCTCGTCTTCGCCACCCCGGATGACGGCGAGAGCCGCGGCCTGATGGTCGCCGGCGCCCGCGCCCTGCTGAAGGATGCAACCGGCGGCGCCAGCCAGATCGGCGACAAGAAGGGCGGCAAGGTCGTTATCCGCCTCGCCGCGCCGTCGAGCTACATCCTGCGCGAGCAACTCCTTCCGGTCATCGCCCTGTTTCTCGGCGAAAGGGCCTTGCCGAAAGTGTGGAGCCTCTAAGGCAATTCCAGGAAAAGTGGGAACCGGTTTTCCGTCCGGAATTGCGTGAAACAAGGAGTTGGAGACGATCATTGATTCCGTGAAACGATGATCGTCTCTAGGAGGGCGTGACGGCGCCGCGCCGATCCGTTTGTCCACCGCGCTTGAAGCCGTGTAAAACTGACCGGTAAAAGCGGCCGCAGGTCTGCCCGCAGCAGGTCTGCACTTAACCACTTCGCAACCACGTCCCGACTACAACTGGTCAATTGCCCATACGGAAGGGAGCGACGCTCGCCGGTATGCAACTCGACCCCCTCACGCTGATGGTTCCCGCGGTCCTTGCGACCGCTTTCGCCGGCATTCTTCTGATTGGCGCGTGGTGGTTCAATCACCGGGTACCTGCTCTGATATGGTGGAGCGCGGCGAATGGTTTCAACGCGGCCGGCCTTGCCGTCCTGACCGCCGGCTTCGCCTGGCATGCCCCCGGCCTGATCGCTCTTGGCAGCGGCATCAACATCATGTCCCCGGCCATGGTCTGGGGTGGCGCCAGGAGCTTCAACGATTTGCCCGCGCGCATTCCCGTAATCGCTGCAGGCCCCGCGATCTGGCTCGCGGTCGCATTGCTGCCGTTCGGCCAGGACAATCAAAAATGGGCGGCTGTCGCCGCATTCGCCGCGTGGTTCTCTTACGTTTCGGCCGCCGTCTGGATTCTCTGGCGCACACGCGCCGAAAAACTGGCCGCTCGCTGGCCCCTGATGGGGTTCATGGCTGCTCATTCCATTATTTATCTCGGCGCCGGCTATGACGCGTTCGCCGGTCAATTCCCGCTGAACCAGCCGCCCCCGCTCGACAGTTGGTTCGGAATCGTCCATTTCGAGACGATTCTCTATGCCATGGGGACCGCCCTGTTCATGGTGCTTGTCTGCAAGGAACGCATGGAGGCCGGATATATCGAGGCCGCGCGTACCGATCCGCTCACCGGCGCGGCCAACCGCACCGCCTTTTTCGAAACCGCCCATCGTCTGCTCGACCGCTGCCGGCAGGAGCAATCACCCTTGTCGCTGGTCATGTTCGACCTCGACCGCTTCAAGTCGATCAACGACAATCACGGCCATCAGGTCGGTGACCGCATCCTGCGCGATTTCGCCGATACGGTGCGCCTGTCGCTGCGTCCGAACGATCTCTTCGGCCGTTATGGCGGCGAGGAATTCGCCGTCGTTCTGCCCGGCGCATCGATCGAGACCGCCTGCGCGATCGCCGAACGTATCCGCCAAGTCTTCGCGGACACCAACGAGTTCGTCGACGGGCAGCCGGTCCGCGCCACGGTCAGCGCCGGTGTCGCCGTCGCATCGCCGGAAATGACCCTTGAGGCTGTCATCGAGGCCGCCGACATGGCGATGTATGCTGCAAAGGATTCCGGGCGCAATCGCGTCGAACGCGCTTCCACGGCTTCGGCGACCGCCGGGGCCAATGTCATCCGCATAGCCTGATCCGCCGGACAGCCTCCCCTCCGCGAACCCGTCGATTCGCCCGCCGGCGAAAAAACCGGTTGTTAGTTACAAACGTAACCATTACCTGTGCATACGGACTGCGATGCGACCGTCCGCGGAGGAGCAGCGGCATCGACGGCGCACGACCGGGATTTCCGAACTCCCGCGCCCGGACATGACGGCATCGGCTGAAACACGAGGACGAATGGATGAAACTGGCGACGCTCGACAACGGAACTCGCGACGGCAGGCTTGTCGTGGTCTCCCGCGATCTTGCCCGCTATGCCGCCGCCGAGAAAATCGCCCCAACGCTGCAGGCCGCGCTCGATGACTGGGCCGCAAAGGCCCCCGCGCTCGCGGACCTGGCCCGCGCCATCGAAAGCAGCGAGGCGCCGACCGAGGCGTTCGACCAGAACCGGGCTCTATCGCCCTTGCCGCGCGCCTACCAGTGGGCCGACGGTTCGGCCTATGTGAATCACGTCGAACTGGTGCGAAAGGCGCGCAACGCCGAGATGCCGGCGACGTTCTGGACAGACCCGCTGATGTATCAGGGCGGCTCCGACAATTTCCTCGCCCCCCGCGCGCCGATCCGCATGGCCGACGAGGCCTGGGGGATCGACATGGAGGCCGAGGTCGCCGTCGTCGTCGACGACGTGCCGATGGGCGCCACGATCGAACAGGCGAAGGCCGCGATCCGCCTCGTCATGCTGGTCAACGACGTCTCGCTGCGCGGCCTGATCCCGGCCGAGCTCGCCAAGGGCTTCGGCTTCTTTCAGTCGAAGCCGTCATCGGCCTTCTCGCCGGTCGCCGTCACGCCGGACGAACTGGGCGACGCCTGGGACGGCGGCAAGGTCCATCTGCCGCTCCATGTCGATCTGAACGGCGCGCCGCTCGGCCGCGCCAATGCCGGCGTCGACATGACCTTCGATTTCCCGACCATTGTCGCCCACGCCGCCAAGACCCGCCCGCTCGGCGCGGGCGCGATCATCGGCTCCGGCACCGTGTCGAACAAGGATTCCGACGGCAGCCCCGGAAAGCCGGTCGCCGATGGCGGGCTCGGCTATTCCTGCCTTGCCGAAGTCCGAATGATCGAGACAATTTACGACGGCGCCCCGAAGACGCCGTTCATGCGGTTCGGAGACACCGTCCGCATCGAGATGCCGGACGAAACCGGCAAATCGATTTTCGGGGCGATCGAACAGACAGTGGAAAAATACGAAGGAGCCGCCTGATGGCAAAGCAATTCGCAAGTGCCGGTGATTTGACCGAAAAGAAGATCAGCTTCACCGAAATCGGCAAGGACCTCTGGGCCTTCACCGCCGAGGGCGATCCCAATACCGGCGTCATCATCGGCGATGATTCCGTCATGATCGTCGAGGCGCAGGCGACACCCGAACTCGCCAACAAGGTGATCGAGAAGGTGCGCTCCGTCACCGACAAGCCGATCAGCCATCTGGTGCTGACCCACTACCACGCCGTGCGCGTGCTCGGTGCCGCCGCCTACAAGGCGCCCACCGTCATCATGAGCCAGAAGGCCCGCTCCATGGTCGTGGAACGCGGCGCGGAAGACCGCGAATCCGAATTCATGCGCTTCCCGCGCCTGTTCATGGGCTATGAAAATGTCGACGACATCCCGCCGCTGACCTGGCCGACCACGACCTTCAACGACCGGATGACCGTCTATCTCGGCAAGCGCCGCGTCGATCTGCGATTTCTCGGCCGCGCCCACACCGCCGGCGACATCGTCATTCACGTCCCCGACGCAAACGTCATGTTCACCGGCGACATCGTCGAGTACCACTCGGCCTGCTATTGCGGCGACGGCCATTTCAACGAATGGCCGGCGACGCTGGAAGCGATCCGCGCCTATGACGTGGAAGCCATCGCTCCGGGCCGCGGCGACGCGCTCGTCGGCAAGGAGATGGTGAACAAGGCGCTGACCAACACCGCCGACTTCGTCTCGTCGACCTACCGCCCGGTCGCCCGTATCGCCCAGGGCGGCGGCTCGCTGAAGGAAGCCTGGGACGCCTGCCGCGCCGAATGCGATCCGAAGTTCGCCAACTATGCCATCTATGAGCACTGCCTGCCGTTCAACGTCGCCCGCGCCTATGACGAGGCGCTCGGCATCGATACGCCGCGCATCTGGACCGCCGAGCGCGACGCGAAAATGTGGGACGCTCTGCAAGGCTGAGACAACGGACGGAAACTGTTGGGAGGACCGATCTTGAACCAGACTGTCGAAACGACCGGCAAGAAGATATTCGAAACGCCGCTTTATCCCTATCGGCGCTCCGCCGATCAGGAGCCGGGAGCCAGGGCACATCACCCCGTCGTCGTGGCCGGTGCGGGCCCGATCGGGCTCGCCGCCGCCATCGACCTCGCCCAGATGGATGTGCCGGTCGTCGTTCTCGACGACAATGACAAGGTCTCCTGGGGCTCGCGCGCCATCTGCTTCGCCAAGCGGCCGCTCGAAATCCTCGACCGGCTCGGCTGCGGCGATCCGATGGTCGACAAGGGCGTTGTCTGGAACATCGGCAAGGTCTTCTTCGACGACCGGCAGGTCTACCAGTTCGACCTGCTGCCGGAGAAGGGCCACAAGCGCCCGGCTTTCATCAACCTGCAGCAATATTATTTCGAGCAATATCTGGTCGAACGCGTCCGCGAATTGCAGGCCGAGGGCAAGCCGATCGAGCTGCGCGGCGGCAACAAGGTCGTTTCCGTCACGCCGAAGGACAAGGGCGTCGCGCTCTCCGTCGATACGCCCGACGGGCCCTACACCATGGACAGCGACTGGCTGATCGCCTGCGACGGCGCCGGCTCGCCGATCCGCGCGATGATGGGCCTCGACTTCGTCGGCCGCGTCTTCGAGGACAATTTCCTGATTGCCGACGTGGTGATGGACGCCGACTTCCCGACCGAGCGCTGGTTCTGGTTTGACCCGCCCTTCAACCGTGGCCAGTCGGCGCTGCTGCACAAGCAGCCGGACAATGTCTGGCGCATCGATCTGCAGCTCGGCTGGAACATCGACAAGGACGAGGAAAAGAAACCCGAAAACGTCATCCCGCGCCTCAAGGCGATGCTCGGCGACGACGTCAAGTTCGAGCTCGAATGGGTCTCGATCTATACGTTCCAGTGCCGCCGCATGGAGAAGTTCCGCCACGGCCACGTAATTTTCGCCGGCGACGCCGCGCACCAGGTCTCGCCCTTCGGCGCGCGCGGCGCCAATTCCGGCCTGCAGGACACCGACAATCTGTGCTGGAAGCTCAAGCTGGTGATGGACGGCCTCGCGCCCGAAAGCCTGCTCGAGTCCTATGATGTCGAGCGGATTCATGGCGCCGACGAGAATATTCTCAATTCCTCGCGCTCGACCGATTTCATCACGCCCAAATCGGACGTCAGCCGCGCCTTCCGCGACGCGGCGCTCGATCTTTCCGAACGCTTCGAATTCGCCCGGCCGCTGGTCAATTCCGGCCGGCTCTCCGTGCCCTGCGTCTATGACGGTTCGCCGCTCAACGGCCCCGACGCGCTCGAAGGCGGCCCGGCGCGCACGCGCCCCGGCGCCACCTGCCCCGACGCGCGGCTTGGAACGGACTTCCTGCTCGACCGGCTCGGCGGCGAATTCCAGTTGCTCGCCATCGATGCCGAGGTGCCGGACAGCGTCGAGGATGGCGGCATCGCGGCGAATGCCATTCGCGTGTCCGCGGCCGACGATCCGAGCGGCGATCTCGCCGCGCGCTATCTCGGAGACGCCAGGTCGGCCGTCTACCTTATACGGCCGGACCAGCATGTCGCTGCCCGCTGGCCGTCCTTCGATGAAGCCGCGGTCAAGGCCGCGATCCGCCAGGCAACCGGGAGGGCATGACGATGACGAGACTCATCACCAAACCGAACATCGCTGCGCCGGATGATTTCTACGCCGACCTGCTCGCGGTCCACGAGGGACTGGCGAAGGCCGAAAGCGATGCACTCAACGCGAGGCTCATCCTGATCCTGGCGAACCATATCGGCGACCGCGAGACGCTTGCCGAAGCGCTCGACGCCGCCAAGCCGAAGAAATGAGAGGAGACACGACAATGAAGATCGAGAAGATTCATCACGTCGCCTATCGCTGCAAGGACGCGAAGGAAACCGTCAACTGGTACGGCGAAATGCTGAACATGGATTTCGTCCTGGCGATCGCCGAGAACCATGTTCCCTCGACGCATGAGCCCGATCCCTACATGCACGTCTTCCTCGATGCAGGCGACGGCAACGTGCTCGCCTTCTTCGAGCTGCCGACCAAGCCGGAAATGGGCCGCGATCCGAACACCCCGGTCTGGGTTCAGCACATCGCCTTCAAGGTCAAGGATCGCGACGAACTGCTCGCGTTCAAGGAGCATCTGGAGAAAAAGGGCGTCGAAGTCCTCGGCGTGACCGACCACTCGATCTTCCACTCGATCTATTTCTTCGACCCGAACGGCCACCGTGTCGAACTCGCCTGTCCGGACCCGGAAGAAGATGCACTGCTGGAGCGCCTGACCGCAGTCAAGTGGGACATGCTGGAGGAATGGTCGAAGACCAAGCGCGCACCGCAACACGCCGACTGGCTGCACGCCAAGGAACTCGACAAGGTTCTCTAGGTTTTATCCACCGGGTCAGGCCTGCGCCTGGCCCGGCTTCTTCACGATTCCGCGCGCGACCCAGTCGTCGAAGATCGCCAGCGCCGTCTCGCAGAATTCCGCATCGTTGATGTGGCAATCCAGTGCCCGCAGCGAAACATTCGCCGGGCGCGCTTTTTCCATCTCGTCGCAGAACGCCGCCAGGCCCTCCGGATCATGCAGGTCGGCGCCCGGCCGGTCCCATTCGTGGCACCCGCCTTTCGGCAGCAGGAACTCGACCGGCGCGGTCGCGCTTCCCATTTGCTTGCACAATTCGCGCGCCACCTCACGGCGCTGGTCCGGCTCCAGGACAATCGATGTCAGTAACCGGTTATGCGCATGCGAGGGCGTGTTCCTGAAGCGCTCCGGCAACGGCTGCCAGCCGACGAAATCGATCAGGTCTATGCAGCCCGGCGCGACGAGCTGCGGGATGCCGGCCTTTCCGGCGTTGGTCAGCCGGTCGGCGCCCGCCGACAGCCCGCCCATCATGTGATTGCCGACCTCCTGCGTGGCGAAATCGAACACGCAGGCGAACGCCCCTTCGGCGGCCAGCGCCTCGAAGGCCCGCCCGCCCATGCCGGTGGCGTGGAACACCGCGACCTCGAAACCGCGTTTTTCCAGTTCCGGTTTGAGTGTCACCATGTAACGCAGCACGGTCTTGCCGAACGACGTCATGCCGATCAGCGGACGGTCGCGCACCGGCGGCTCCACCGCCCGCGCCGCGCCAAGCACCGCGCCCGCCGCCTGGCTGAGCGACGACTTGCACACCGAATTGAGACCGTAGAGGCCGCCGGCCCACAGGATCATCTGGATGTCCGGCGCAAGCCGTTCCGCCGGGAGCAGCGGCGAGAAGGAGACGGTCGAGACGACATATTTCGGCACGCCCAGCGGCAGCGCCGCCGCGACGTCGAGCGCCAGATCCGTGCCCATCGTGCCACCGAGCACGATCATTCCGTCGAAGACGCCCTCGCGGTGGAGCCGCGCGGTCAGCGCCGCCGCGCCGTTCGCCATGATCTGCATCGCGTGGTTCTCGTCGCCCGAGTCGATCGCAGCCCGGATCGAGCTGCCGCCTTCGGCCGCGACGTCGTGCTTGGAATAGTCGGTCGGCACGGCCGGGTCGCCGAGCACGCTGACATCCATCGTCACCACGCGGCCGTCCTGCCTCGCGATACACTCCGCCATGTAGGAGAGTTCATCGTTCTTGGTGTCGTAGGTCCCGATGACGAGGATCGTCTTGTCGCTCATTGCGTCTTCCTCACAACTGGATCCAAGCGGTCTTCAGGTCGAGATATTTGTCGAAGGCGTGCAGCGACTTGTCGTGCCCGTTGCCCGACTGCCTGACGCCGCCGAGCGGCACCGTCAGGTCCGACCCGCCATAGGTGTTGACATGCACGACCCCTGCGCGCACGGCGCGGATCATCCGGTGGGCGCGCGACAGGTCGCTGGTCCAGACGCCGGACGACAGGCCGTATTCCGTTCCGTTCGCGATGGCGACCGCTTCCGCCTCGTCCTCGAACGGGGTGACGGCGAGCACCGGCCCGAACACTTCCTTCTGCGCCAGCGTATCGGTCGCGCCGACGCCGGTGAAGATCGTCGGCTCCATGTAGTAGCCGCCGGTCTCCTCCAGGATGCGGTTGCCGCCCCGGTAGAGCGACGCGCCTTCCTTCTGTGCCGTCTCGACGAAGCCGAGGCTCTGTTCGAGTTGCCGCAGGCTGTTGATCGCGCCGATCTGCGACGTCTGGTCGAGCGGATCGCCGACCTTCAATGCCGCGGCCTGCTTCGCCAGTTCGGCGACAAACTCGTCATGCACGCCGCGCTGCACCAGCAGCCGCGTGCACGCGACGCAGACCTGACCGGAATTGCGAAACATGCCGTTGACCGTGACCTTGGCGGCCTGGGCGATGTCCTTGGCGTCGTCGAAGACGATCGACGGCGACTTGCCGCCAAGCTCCAGATAGACGCGTTTCAGGTTGGACCGCGCCGAATATTCGAGCAGCCGCCGCCCGACCCCGCCCGACCCGGTGAACACCAGCACGTCGACATCCATCGACAGCGCCAGCGCTTCGCCGGCGACCTGCCCCCGGCCCGTGACGACATTCAGCACGCCTTTCGGTAGCCCGGCTTCGAGCGCGAGTTCCGCCAGCCGCAGCAGCGAAAGCGACGCGGTTTCGGCCGGTTTCAGAACCACCGAATTGCCCGCCGCGATCGCCGGTCCGAGCTTCCAGGCGCCGATCATCAGCGGGAAATTCCACGGCACGATGGCGCCGACGACGCCGACCGGCTCGCGATGGATGAGACCCAGATGCGTGTCCGCCGTCGGCGCGATCTCGCCATAGAGCTTGTCGATGGCCTCGCCGTAGTAGCGGATCGTCGCCGCCGCCGATCCGGCCTCGGCCTTGAACGCCATGGAAAATTCGGTGCCGTTGTCGCGCACGCCGAGAACCGTCAGCGCGAGCGCCTCGCGCTCGATCAGCTCCGCCCATTTGAGCATGACTTTTTTGCGCGCCGCCGGCGGCTGGCCGCACCAGCGCCTGTCCTCGAACGCCGCCCGCGCGGACGCGACCGCATGATCGACCTCGGCGGACGTGGCGTCCGCGATGGTCGTCAGCTGCGATCCGTCGATCGGCGATATGACGTCGAGTGGCGCGCCTTCACCTTCCTGCCACGCGCCCTCAACAAGGAGTTTCTGCGGCGGGACAGGAATGCGCCGAAGCGCGTCGATCTGAACTTGGTCTGCCATTCGGCCTCCTTCAGCGCTTTGCGGTCGAGCCAGACTTGCCTCACGTGAATGACCAGCACGCCGACGATCACCAGGAAAAGGATCATCGCCACCGGCCGGTCGATGAAGTCGAACGGCTCGTTCACCCGGGCCATGCCCGCGCGCAATTTCACTTCCATGATGTTGCCGAGCACCATGCCGAGAATGATCGGCACTATGGGCAGCGACAGGCGTTTGAGTATGTAGCCCACTATCCCGAATATCGCGGCGATGATGCAGTCGGTCACCGAGTTGCGCAGCGAATAGACGCCCACGAAGGACAGCGTCAGGACGGTGATGCCGAGGAACTTGTTCGGGATCTTCACCACGCTGATCAGCGGCCGCGTCGCGACCAGCAGGAACAGCAGCACCAGCACGTTCAGGATCAGGAGCGCCAGGTAAAGCGCGATGATGAAGTCCATGTGTTTCTGGAACAGCGCCGGGCCGGGCACGACATTGTGCACGTAGAACACCGACAGCATCATCGCCGTCAGCGCCTCGCCGGGAATGCCGAGCGCCAGAAGCGGCACCATCGCGGCGGCGGGAACCGCGTTGTTGGCGGTCTCGGACGCGATCAGGCCTTCAGAGGAGCCGTGGCCGAAATCCTGCGGCCGCTTCGAGGTCTTCTGCGCATAGGTGTATGAGAGAAACTGCGCCGTGAATTCCCCGACGCCGGGGATCATGCCCATCAGCACCCCGAAGGTGGCCGAAACCGTCGCCACACGGGGATGCCGCGACAATTCCCGCAATCCCTGGAACAGCCCGCCGCGCAGGCGCGTGATGCGGATTTTCTCGTCGTCGCTCGTCAGCAGCACGAAGGCCTGGCTGAGCGCGAACAGGCCGAGCACGACCACGATCAGGTCGATGCCGCCGGACAGAAATGCCTGGTCGAAGGTGAAGCGCTTGGAATATTTGACCGGCTCCAGCCCGATGGTCTGGATGAAGATGCCGAACGCCGCCAGCGATCCGGCGATCAGGCTCTGGCCGCGATGCGCGACGATGACAAGAATGATGCCGAGAAGTGCGGCGAGAAAGATTTCCCGGCTGCCGAACAGCGGCGCGACCTTGGCGAGCACCGGCGCGAAAAGGATCAGGCAGATCACCGAGAAGATGCCGCCGAAGAACGACGCCGAATAGGCGAGCGAGAGCGCTCGCCGCGGCTCGCCGCGCACCGTCATCGGATACCCGTCATAGGTGGTCAGCGCATTGACCGCGGTGCCCGGCGTATTGATCAGCACCGCCGGGATCGACCCGCCATACATCGACGAGCCGTAGATCCCGAGAAGCACCGTCAGGCCGACGATCGGCTGCATCGAAAAGGTTGCCGGCAGAAGGATCGCGATCGCGACGGCCGGACCGACGCCCGGAATGGCGCCGATCAGCACACCGCCGACGGACCCGACCAGCAGCGCCAGCACGACGTCCCAGCGGGCCAGAATTTCGACACTCGAAAGAAACAGGTCCATGGTGCCTTCAGAGGTTCAGGATGAAGAAGCTGCGGATCGCGCCGGGAAGGTATTCGTAGAGCATGCCGCCGGGGATTTTGACCGAGAGAAAGCTCTTGAAGATGATCACGGTCACGATCGCGAAGGCGATGCTTATCAGGATCATCTTGCGGCTCCGGTATCCGAGCCGCCAGGCAAGCGCCGGCACGAAGACCATGGTCGTCGGCAGGTAGCCGACAATCGGGACGACGAAGACGTAACCCATGAACCAGGCGGCGTATTCGAGCGCCGACGCCCATTTGCGCGCCTCGATCCAGTCGGCCGCCTGGAAGCGGTGCCATGGCAGCTTGATCAGGTAGAGGGCGCCGAGCACGAACATTGCGCCGATCCCGGTTGCCGGCCAGAAACGCGGCTGGGCGAAGAACCCCGTCTTCGCGACCCAGCGGGTTTCGCTCGGCACCTGCGACAACAGGAAGGCGGAAAACAGAACGAAGACGACGGCAAAGATCAGTTGCCCCCGTCTCGGTCCCGGAAATCGGCGCTCGCGCTCGGTCGTCACTTTGGCTTGCTCTGGAAAAGAACGGGCCCGGATATGCCGGGCCCGATAACCATCATTGCTGCAGCAATTTGCCGATGCGGTCGACGGTCTCGATATCCTTCTTGATACGAGCCGCGCTTTCCTCGGCGTTTTGCCAATAGATCAGCGCGCCCGTCTCCTTGCCGACGGCCTGCGCGCGGTCGCT
Source organism: Oricola nitratireducens (assembly GCF_014904745.1). GTDB lineage: Bacteria > Pseudomonadota > Alphaproteobacteria > Rhizobiales > Rhizobiaceae > Oricola > Oricola nitratireducens. Next base: position 38,680 of record NZ_JACZCS010000005.1, on the reverse strand, counting down.
CATCACCGTCTTGGATGCGACGGCGATGATCTTGTCGCGAACGTCCTGCGGCGTCTCCTTGGTGACGAACAGGCCGTTCCACAATGCGATATTGAGGGACGGATCGAGTTCGCCGATCGTCGGCGTATCCGGGATGAGCGGAATGCGCGTATCGGTGATCGAGGTCAGCACCTTGACCTTGTCGAGGCAGGGCAGGATCAGCTGCAGCGTCGTGTTGATGACGTCCGCATCGCCCGAGGCGAGCGTGTTGCAGTCGAGCGCGTCGAAGGCGGCATCGGAGCCCCACTCGAAGCCGGCGTTCTTCGCATAGGCCTTGGTCACCTGCGTCGGCGTCAGCACATCGCCGAAATGGCCGAGCGCGACATCGTGATCCTTCGCGTAAGCCGCCAGTTCCTCCATCGAGGAATAGGGCGCGTCGGCGCTGGTCGCGATGACGAAAGGATAGGTCAGGAAAATGCCGAGCGGATCGAATTTTTCCGGCGTCAGTTCCGGAATGCCGATCGTGTGGCCAACGACCGGCACACCGATCACGAAGGAGCCGATCGTGTAGCCGTCCGGCGGAGCCGTGGCGACGTCGATCGCCCCCGGGAACGGACCGCCGCCGCCGCCGGGCTTGTTCACGACCGCTGCCGCAACGCCGTACTTGGCCTGGAAATCTTCGGCGATCATGCGCGTCAGAACATCCTCGAGATCGCCCGGAGGCCACGGCACGATGAAGTTCACGGGTTTTTCGGGATACTCGGCATGCGCGGCAGTACCGAGCAGCATCATGACGCCCGCCAGGGCACCCTTCAGGATGTTGGATTTGAACACAAGCTATCTCCCTATAGTTGGTTCATATAGTGAACCATTGGTTCTAAAATAGATTGACATTCAACTTCTTCCTCTGTCAAGGAGTTTGGAAAAGCGCCTGCAGATTCCTTTCCTGCGGTCAAGAACACTGTCCAGGACCAGGGGAAATCCCGAATGGGAACCGTGTCTAAAGCATTGTCTTTGTTGTCGAATTTCAATCAGTCGCGAACGGAGATCGGGCTGAGCGAGATGGCGCGGCTGGCCGGGATCAACAAGGCGACAGCCTACCGCCTGCTGAGCGAATTGCAGGAGAGCGGCTTCATCGAACAGGCCGGAACCGACCGATCCTACCGCCTCGGCGCCGAAGTTCTCCGCCTTGCCAGGCTCCGCGAAGCCGCCGTTCCGCTGACTACCGCGTCGCGCGGCATTCTCGAACGCCTTGCCGGCGAGACGCACGAAACCGCGCATGTCAGCATTGTCCGCGGCATGCAGTTGAATGCCCTTGCGCATGTCTATTCGCCGAAACATGCGACGCGCGTGATGATGGAGGACGCCGAAACGCTGTCGCTTCACGCCACGGGGTCCGGACTGGCGGTGCTCGCCTTCTCGCCGGACGATTTCATCGACGCCGTTCTGGCGCGGCCGCTGACCAGGCATACGCCGGACACGGTGACCGATCCCGACGCGATCCGCGCCTTGCTCGCGCCGATCCGCGAAGCCGGCATTGCCGAATCGGTGGGTGGGTTCGAGGCCGAAGTGCACTCCCACGCCGCGCCGGTATTCAATTCCGACGGCGCGCCGATCGGCGCCATCGCCGTCGCCGCGCCGGTGTCGCGCGTGACCCCGGATCGTATCGAGATCATTCGCCGCGCCGTCCTGTCCGGCGCGATCGAATTGACACGGGCGATTGGCGGCTTCGTTCCCGAATGCTTCCCGCAGGCGGCCGCCGCATGACGAAGGCCTTGATCCTCGATTTCGGCGGCGTCGTCACGCGCACCCTGTTCGAGACGCATGACATGACCGAGGCCGCGCTTGGCCTGCCCGCCGGCACGCTGCAATGGCGCGGTCCGTTCGACCCGGACAACGACCCGCTCTGGCGCGACATGCAGGCGGACCGCATCTCCGAACGCGATTACTGGCTGCAGCGCACGAGAGAGACCGGCGCATTGCTCGGCAAGAACTGGACGCAAATGTCGGAGTTCGTTCGCGCCGCCAGAGGCGGCGATCCCGATGCGGTCATCCGGCCCGAATTTCGCGCTGCGCTGGACACGGCAAGGAAGGCGGGCGTGAAACTCGCCATACTCTCGAACGAACTCGACCTGTTCTACGGCGAGGATTTCCGCGACAAGCTGCCGTTTCTCGACGGCTTCGACGTCGTCGTCGACGCGACCTACACCGGGATCCTGAAGCCCGATCCGCGCGCCTACCAGGCCTGCCTCGACCAACTCGGCCTGCCGGCGGGCGACTGCGTCTTCGTCGACGACCAGATGCGCAACATCGAGGGTGCGCGCGCCGTCGGGCTCCAAACCGTTCACTTCAACGTTCGCCAGCCGCGCGAAAGCTATGCCGAAGCGCTGTCACTGCTGGAACTCGCCGATGGGAGAATGACATGAAAGATTCCAATTTTCTGAAGGAAAACAACGCCCGCCACATGTGGCACCCGATGGCGCACCCCGCCGACAGCCTCGCCAATCCGCCGAAGATCATCACCGGCGCCGAAGGCGTGCGCATCCGCGATGTCGACGGTCACGAAGCGCTCGACGCGGTCGGCGGTCTCTGGAACGTCAATCTCGGCTTCTCCTGCCAGCCGATCAAGGAGGCGATCGCCGCACAGCTCGACAGCCTTCCCTATTATTCGACCTTCCGCGGCACCTCGAACGATGCCGTCATCGAGCTGAGCTGGATGCTGCGCGATTTCTTCGCGCCGGACGGCCTGACCCGCGCCTTCTTCACGTCGGGCGGATCCGACAGCGTCGAGACCGCGCTCCGCCTTGCCCGCCAGTACCACAAGGTGCGCGGCGAGGCCGGACGGGTGAAGTTTCTGAGCCTGAAGAAGGGTTATCACGGCACCCATTTCGGCGGCGCCAGCGTCAACGGCAACGCCAATTTCCGGACCCAGTACGAACCGCTGCTGCCGGGCTGCTTCCACATCCCGGCACCCTATACCTATCACAATCCGTTCAACGAGACCGATCCTGCGAAACTGGCCCGGCTCTGCGCCTCCGCGCTGGAGGACGAGATCGCCTTCCAGGGTGCGGGCACCATAGCCGCCTTCATCATGGAGCCCATTCTCGGCGCCGGCGGCGTCATCCCGCCGCACGAAAGCTTCATGCCGATGGTACGCGAGATCTGTGACAGGAACGGCATCCTGCTCATCGCCGACGAGGTCATCACCGCCTTTGGCCGCACCGGCGGTTGGACCGGCTCGCGCCTCTGGGGCGTCAAGCCCGACATGATGTCGACGGCCAAGGCGATCACCAACGGCTACTTTCCGTTCGGCGCCGTCTTGCTCTCCGACAAGGTGGTCGAGGTCTTCGAATCCGACACGACGGGACGCGCCGCCATCGGTCATGGCTACACCTATTCGGGCCACCCGGTCGGCGCCGCGGCCGCGATCGCCTGCCTTAAGGAAACCGAAAGGCTGAAGGTCAACGAGAATGCCGCGGCGCGCGGCGCGGAACTCTTCGCCGGCCTGAACGGCCTCGCCGAAAAACATGACCTGATCGGCGATGTGCGCGGCGGCCATGGCCTGATGTGCGCGCTGGAACTCGTTTCCGACCGCGCCGCCAAGACGCCGATCGACAAGGCGACCATCGGCAAGATCTACGAGGCGACCTACCGGGCCGGCGTGATGGTGCGGGTCTCCGGCCCCAACATCATCATGTCGCCGCCGCTGGTTCTCACGGCGGACGATGTCGCGAAGATCGTGTCGGCGCTCGACGACGGATTTGCGGCCGCCTGATAAAGGACGTTGCCGATCAGGGTTCGGGAACGATCAGGACGAGGCCGTCAAGCGCATCCGAAGCGGTGATCTGGCAGGACAGCCGGCTCGACGGCAAGCGCTCGGCTTCCGCGACATCCAGCATCGCATCCTCGTATTCGCCGGCCTCGCCGGTCGCTTCCCGCCACGCCTCGTCGACATAGACATGGCATGTGGCACAGGAGAGATTGCCGCCGCACTCTCCGACCACATGCGGCACGTTGTTGGCCACCGCGGCTTCCATCATGTTCAAACCGTTTGCCACGTCGGCGGCGATTTCGCTGCCGTCGGCGAGTTTCCAGGTGACTTTCATTATTCGGCCTCACACAAAATAGACGTAGAAATCGCGCAACGCGTCGCCTTCGAGATCGCGCGTCTTCTTGACCTCTTTTTCCTTCATGAACACGTGGTTGGCGACGAGCCCGGCACCCACCGCCTCGGCCAGCGCCGTGTCCGCCGCAAGATCGGCCGCCGCACCCTTCAGGTCGATCGCCGTGCCCTCTTTCGCATCCGTGTTGTCGAAGCCGTCACCCGTCTCGATCGGCGGCAATGTGTAGCCGTTTTCCACCCCGAGCCGGGCCGCCTGCAGGATCGCGGCGACGGCGGTGTAGGGATTGGCCGTCGCATCGGCCATGCGGTGTTCGAGCCGCGCCTTCGGGCCGCCTTCCGACGAAATACGCGTCGTGACATTGCGGTGGTCGCCGCCCCAGTTCTGCCAGTAGCCGGACAGCGATCCCGGCTGCAGGCGCTGGTACGAGTTCGCGGTCGGCGCGACGAGGCCCGCGAGCCCCTTGTGATGCTGCAGCAGTCCGGCAAGGCATCCGCGCGCCAGGTCGTTCATGTGATCGGGCCCGCCCCGCTCGCCGGTCGACAGCGCATTGCCGCCCGTGCCGTCGACGAAGGAGAAGTTGATATGCATGCCGGATCCGCCGCATTCGGCGATCGGCTTGGGCATGAAGGTCAGGATCACGCCGTATTCCAGCGCGATTTCCCGCGCCATCAGGCGAAACAGCACGATGTCGTCCACCGCCTTGACCGCGTCGTCGAAGGTCAGCGTGTATTCGAATTGCGGCGAATCGAACTCGGCCGTCACCATGTCGAGCGAAAAGCCGAGTTCGTCGGCCATTTCCCAGATCCGGTCGTTGAACCGCAGCGGATCCGCGAACGGCCCGGTTCCGTAGACGACACCGCCCGGACTGTCATAGGGCATCAGCCGCCCGTTCTCGTCGGCGACCATCGCATAGGCTTCCAGCTCGATACCGACCTTCGGTGTCAGCCCCTTCTTCTGCCAGTCCGCCACGGCGCGCTTCAACGCGCCGCGCGGGCACAGCTCGAGCGGCTCGCCGGCATCGTCGTAAAGATCGCCGATCACGATCTTGGTCGCGTCGTCCCAGCTGTCGCGGATATCGTCGTGCCGCCAGACGAGTTCCATGTCGGGCAGGCCCTGCATCATCATCGCGCCGGGCGCGTTCAACAGGTCGCGGTCGTAATGCACACCGAAGGTCGAGCGGCAGAAACGCGTCGAGGCGTCGCCGATCTTCGATCCCGGCAGATACTTGCCGCGCACGATGCTCAGGTGGTCGCAAAAGACGGCGCGCAATCTGGTCTTCATGAAGCTGTTCCTCAGGCCATTTCCACGGAGACGGGCAGGCTCTTGATACCACCGACGAAATTGGATCGGAGGAATTTATGCGGACCGGCCGGCTCGATCGCCTTGATCCGCCGCGCGAGTTCCTGGAACAGGACGCGCACCTCCAGCCGTGCCAGCCACATGCCGAGACAGACATGCGGCCCACCCTGCCCGAACGACATGTGCCGGTTGGGGTTGCGATAAAGGTCCACGCGGAACGGATCCTCGAACATCGAGTCGTCGCGGTTGCCGGATGCGAACCACAACAACACCTTGTCGCCCTCGCGGATCGTCTTGCTGTGCATCTCGAAATCCCGCGTCGCGGTGCGGCGGAAATAGAGCGCCGGCGTTGCCCAGCGGATAATCTCGTCCGGCGCCGTCTCCCAGACCGCCTCGTCCGTCTGCATCTGGCCGAGCAATTCGCGCTGGTGGCACATGGCCTGGATGCCCGCGGCGATGGAATAGCGCGTCGTGTCGTTGCCGGCGGCGACCAGCAGGCAGAAGAAATTGCGGAATTCCGTTTCCGAGATCAACTCGCCGTCGCGCCCCGGCTGCAGGATCAGGTGCAGCACGCCCTCGGTATCGCCTGCGGCTGCCTTCTTCGCCATCAGCTCTTTTGCATATTCGTAGAGCTCCGCGCCCGCCGGCGAATTGAACGGCATCATCCGGAATTCGTCGGTGTCCATCTTGTCGAGGACATGGTCGGTGAAATCCGGATCGGTGTTGGCGATCAGCGCGTCGCCCTTCTCGACCAGCCAGGGCAGGTCCTCGTCGGGCGTGCCGATGATCCGGCCGAGCATGCGCATCGGCAACTGGCGGGCGATTTCCTTGGTCGCATCGAACGTGCCCAGCGGCAGCGCCTTGTCGAGGATCTCGTCGCAGAGCTCACGGATATCGTTCTCGAATTGCGCGATTACAGTTTTGGAGAACGCCTTGGCGACCTTGATCCGTGTCTTCATGTGTTCCGGCGCGTCGGTTTCCTGGAATGTGCGCCGAGCCAGATACTCCTCGTAGGACTGGTCTTCCATGCGGATGCCCTGCGCCGACGAAAACACCGCCGCGTTGCCGTTCATCGCGGTGATGTCGGCATGGCGCGTGACCGCCCAGAACCCCTTGCCGCCATCCCAGTCGCACCAGTGCAGCGGATCTTCCCTGCGCAGGCGCGCGAAGGTGTTGTGCGGCGGGCCGTCCACGAAGGCGTCGTGGCTGGAAAGATCGGCATGGCCGTCATCGGTCGGAACCCAGACTGTCAAAATGCTTCCTTTCCAACTCCCGTTTTGTGTATATTATGCGCACTCATAAATATGTAAACACATTTCTGCGGGATCCTCGTGCACCTTGCCATACTGATGACGAACACGGATGAGAGCGCCTTCGCGCATCGCCATCCGGGAGACGGCGAGAAGTTCTCTGCGCTGGTCAGAAACGTGCGCCCGGACTGGACGCTCGACGTCTTCCCGGTCAAGAACGGCGTCTTCCCGGACGACCTCTCGGCCTTCGACGGTTTCCTGATCACCGGCAGCCCCGCCTCGGTGCATGACGGCGAACCGTGGATCGACCGGCTGTTCGAAACGATCCGCGAGATCGTGAAACGCGAAATCCCGCTCTTCGGCGCCTGTTTCGGGCACCAGGCCATCGCCATGGCGCTGGGCGGCAAGGTGGAGAAAAACCCCGGCGGCTGGGTGTTCGGCCTGACGAAGGCGCACGTCGTCGACCGCACGCCCTGGATGGAGCCGCTCGGGCAGAGCCTCGCCCAATACGGGGCGCATATCGAGCAGGTGACGGAATTGCCGCAAAACGCGCGGGTGCTGATCGGCTCCGCGGCCTGCCCGGCAGGCGGCTTCGCGATTGGCGACCGCGTCTACACCACGCAGAACCATCCGGAAATGACGCCGGATTTCATCGCCGCCCTCGTCGATGAATATGCGTCGAAAATGGACGGCGACGTCATCGAAAAGGCGCGCGCATCGCTTGCCGAAAGCGCCGATTACACCGCGTTCGCCGAGAGCATCGCCCGCTTCTTCGAGCAGGCGGTCAGCCGACCGCGGCCAGCAAATCCATGACCGTGCCCCGGTCGTAGTTGAAATGCGCTTCCATCGCCGCTTCGGCCTCTTCGCGCTTGTGGCCGGTTATCAGCGTGGCGATTTCGCGGTGGTCGCGCGCTGACGCTTCCACGGAGCCCGGATAGCGGTAGCGCGCGCGGTAGTAGCCCATCAGCTTGCGCGCATTCGTCTTGATCAGATCGATCAGGAAAGGATTGCCGGCAGCCCGCGCGATCACCTCGTGGAAGCGCAGATTCAGTTGATAATAATCCGCCGGACAGCTGCTGCCGAATTCGGCCGCATGCTCCTCGCAGGCCCGCACGATGTCTTCCAGTTCCTGCGCCAGGGCGGGCGTCAGCCGCCGCGCCGCCAGGCCCGCCGCCTGCGCTTCGAGCCGCGCATGAACCTCGATGATCCCGAGAAACTCTTCCAGGCTCGGCTTGAACAACACCGCGCCCTTGCGCGCATTGCGCTGGACAAGGCCCGCCGTCTCCAGCCGGATCAGTGCTTCGCGCACCGGCGTCCTCGAAATCCCGTGCCGGGCGATCAGCGCCTGTTCGTCGATCACGTCGCCGGGGCCGAGTTTCCCCTCGTCGATCGCAAGCAGGATTGCCTCGATCACCGTGTCGGTTTGGCCGGCCATATGCGCTCCCTGAATATTTTAATGCCCGCTCTGTATATATAACGCTTTGGCCGCGATCCCAAGTCGGGCGTTACCAGGTCGGGCGTTACCAAGCCGGGTGTTGCCGGACGCGCTACAGTTTCAGCGCGTCGAGCTTGTTGAGCAGGTCGAGCAGGTCTTCGAGTTGTTCCTTGCCGAGATGCTGTTCGAGCCGCGCCATGATCCGCTCGCTCTCTGCCATATTGGAGGCGATGAGGTCGCGGCCCGACGCGGTGATGGTGATCTGCAGCCTGCGCCCGTCGGTCGGATGCGGCGTCCGGTTTACATAGCCCTTGTCGACCAGCGTGTGCAGGATCCGGGTCAGGCTCGGCAATAGCAGGCAGGAGCGTTCGGCGATTTCCGTCGGGTCCATGCCGCCGTTTTCGTCGAGCACCCGCAGCACCCGCCATTGCTGTTCGGTGACACCGGCATTGGCGAGCATCGCACGGATCGGGCCCATGACCTTTTCGCGCGCGCGCAGCAACGCGATCGGCAGGGAACGGGCCGTTGCCAGCGCCGCGGCCGGCTTGACCGGGATTTCGGTTTTTTCCATCTGATTCTTCTGCCTTTCATTTGCCGTTAGGGCAATATGCAGCCGCGCTGGAGACGCTTGACTCCACCGCTCAATAAAGTTAACATGTTAACTATTGCGATACCGGAGGAGCCGCAATGCCGCACATCATGATCGACTATTCCGCCAACATGGAAGACGCTGTCGACATGGCCGCGCTGTGCGAGTTGCTGCGCAAGACCGGTATCGAGACCGGCGTTTTCCCGATGGCGGGAATCCGCGTCCGCGCTTTCAGGGCGGATCACGTGGCGATTGCCGACGGTGATCCGCGCCACGGCTATATCGACATATCCATTCGGCTGCGCGGCGGACGGACATTCGAGGCGAAGAAAGCCGCGACCGAGAAGCTCTTTGCCGCGGCGAAAACCTATCTCGAGCCGGTGATCGCCGCGAAATCAATGGCGCTGTCCATGGAGATGCGCGACATCGACCCGGAACTGAGCCCGAAACTGAACACGATACGCGACCACCTGAAGGAAGGCTGATCCTTTGACGACCCTCGAACAGAACCTGGAAAAGCTCTCCGGCTATCTCGCCCGTTTCAGGGAACAGGGCATCCCGAACCGGATCGGCGGCGAAGACCGTCCGGCGATGTCCGGCGCCACTTTCGACAATCATTCCCCGGTCGACGAAAGCTTCATCTGCACCGTCGCCAGAAGCGGTGCCGCCGATATCGACGCGGCGGCACAAGCCGCCAGGGCCGCCTTCCCGGCCTGGCGCGATTTCGGCGCGGAAAACCGCAAGAAGATCCTGCACCGTATCGCTGACCGCATTGTCGCGCGCGCCGACGAGATCGCCATGGCCGAATGCTGGGATACCGGCCAGGCATTTCGCTTCATGTCCAAGGCCGCGCTCCGCGGCGCCGAGAATTTCCGCTTCTTTGGCGATCGCGCACCGTCCGCCCGCGACGGCCAGGCACTGCCGTCGCCGACATTGATGAATATCACGACGCGCGTTCCGATCGGCCCGGTCGGGATCATCACGCCGTGGAACACGCCCTTCATGCTGTCGACCTGGAAGATCGCTCCGGCGCTCGCCGCCGGCTGCACGGTCGTCCACAAGCCGGCCGAATTCTCGCCGCTCACCGCGCGTATCCTGATGGAAATCGCCGAGGAGGCAGGCTTGCCCGCCGGCGTCTGGAACCTCGTCAACGGCTTCGGCGAGGACGCCGGCAAGGCGCTGACCGAGCACCCGGCGATCAGGGCCATCGCCTTTGTCGGCGAGTCGAAGACCGGCTCGATGATCATGAAGCAGGGCGCCGACACGCTGAAACGCGTGCATTTCGAGCTCGGCGGCAAGAACCCGGTCATCGTTTTCGACGACGCCGATCTCGATCGCGCGCTCGATGCCGCAATCTTCATGATCTACTCGCTCAACGGCGAGCGCTGCACCTCGTCGTCGCGCCTGCTGGTGCAGGAAACAATTGCAGACGAGTTCCAGAAGAAGCTGGTCGAGCGCGTCAACCGGATCAAGGTCGGCCATCCGCTCGACCCGGCGACCGAAATCGGCCCGCTGATCCACAAGACGCATTTCGACAAGGTCACATCCTATTTCGACGTCGCCCGGAAGGACGGCGCGACCATCGCCGCCGGCGGCGAGGCCGTTGGCGGTGAAGGCTACTTCGTCAAGCCGACGCTGTTCACCGGAGCCCGCGCCGACATGCGCATCGCTCAGGAGGAAATCTTCGGCCCGGTGCTGACCGCGATCACCTTCAAGACCGAGGACGAGGCGCTCGACATCGCCAACAGCGTCGAATACGGCCTGACCGGCTATGTCTGGACCAACGACCTGACCCGGGCGCTGCGCTTTACCGACAAGCTCGAGGCCGGCATGATCTGGGTGAATTCGGAAAATGTCCGCCACCTGCCGACACCCTTCGGTGGCGTCAAGGCCAGCGGCATCGGCCGCGACGGCGGCGACTGGTCGTTCGAGTTCTACATGGAACAGAAACATATCGGCCTTGCCACCGGCCGGCATCACATTCCGCAACTCGGCAAGTAAGAACGACGGGACAACCGCCGGTGCCGCTCACGGGGAGGAAACAAGATGGGTGAAATTGTACTGGCCGCCAAGGTCACGCATGTGCCGACACTCCAGATGTCCGAGCAGGAAGGACCGCTCAAGGGAAAACGCCAACCGGCCATTGACGGCCATCTGGAGATCGCGCGCCGCGCAAGAGAGCTCGGCGCCGACACGGCGGTGATCTGCGACACCCACTGGCTTGTGAATGCGGGCTTCCACATCAATGCCAATCACCGCTTCAAGGGGCTGCTGACGTCCAGCGAGTTTCCGCAGTTCATCCGCGACATGCCCTATGACCACCGGGGCAATCCCGAACTGGGCGACGCCATCGCCGAGAAAGCGACCGAACTCGGTGTCTACACGCTCTCCCATCACCTCGACTCGCTGGACCTCGAATACGGGACGCTGGTCCCGATGCATTTCATGAGCCGCGAACACGACATGAAGGTTGTCTCGGTCGCGGCCTTCTGCACCGTCCACGATCACGACGAAAGCCGCACTGTTGGCGAGGCGATCCGCGCTGCTGTCGAGGCCTCGGACAGCAAGGTGCTGCTGCTCGCCTCCGGCTCGCTCTCCCACAAGATCTGGTCGAACAAGGACTATGCGCCGAATAACGGCACCTTCACCATCTCGTCCGAGTTCAACCGCCAGGTCGATTTGCATGTGCTGGAGATGTGGAAGCGCGGCGACCACGCGACCTTCCTGAAGATGCTGGGCGATTACTCCGATCACTGCTCGGGCGAAGGCTCGATGCACGACACGGCGATGCTTTATGGCGCTCTCGGCTGGGATGCCTATACCGGCAAATGCGAGGTCGTGACGGAATATTTCCCGAGCTCCGGCACCGGCCAGACAAACGTGATCTTCCCCGTCACCTGACGCGATCAGAAACAGAGAACAACGATGTCCATTCCCGCTCCCGTCCTCTATCCGCCGTTCAACATCGTGCGCCTGTCGCATGTCGAATTGACGGTGACGGACCTCGCCCGAAGCCGCGCCTTCTATGTCGACACGCTGGGCCTTCAGGTCACAGACGAGACCGCCGACGTGATCTATCTGCGCGCCATGGAAGAGCGCGGCCATCATTGCATCGTGCTGCGCAAGGAGGAGACGGCGGTCGCCCGCGACCTCGGTTTCAAGGTCTTCGACGAGGACAACCTCGACAAGGCAGAGCATTTCTTCAAGGGCAAGGGCCTGCCGGTCGAATGGGTCGAGCGGCCCTATCAGTCACGCACCTTCCGTACCCGCGATCCGCACGGCATCCCGCTGGAATTCTACAGCCGCATGGACCGACTGCCGCCGATCCATCAGCAATACAGGCTCTATCACGGCGTGAAACCGCTCAGGATCGACCATTTCAACTGCTTCACGCCGAATGTCGACGAGTCGGTCGCCTTCTACAACGAGATCGGTTTCCGGGTGACGGAATACACCGCCGACGAGGAAACCGGGAGACTCTGGGCGGCCTGGACCCACCGCAAGGGCGGCGTCCACGACATCGCCTTTACCAACGGCCGCGGCCCGCGCCTGCACCACACCGCTTTCTGGGTGCCGACCCCGCTCAACATCATCGACCTGCTCGACCTGATGGCGACGACCGGCTGGGTTTCCAACATCGAGCGCGGACCGGGCCGGCACGGCATTTCCAACGCCTTCTTCCTTTATATCCGCGATCCCGACGGCCACCGCATCGAGATCTATTGCTCCGATTACCAGACGGTCGATCCCGATCTCGAACCGATCAAATGGGACCTGAAGGACCCGCAGCGCCAGACGCTGTGGGGCGCGCCCGCGCCGCGGTCCTGGTTCGAGGAAGGCAGCCTCTTCGAGGGCACCGATATCGTCGAGCCGAGCCTGAAAGCCCAACCGATCGTCGCACCGTAAGGAAGACCCATGCGCTGGAACGAATTCGCCGAATGGGGCCGCAAGGTCTCCGACTGGGCGGTAAAATATCATGAAGGATTGCGCGACCGGCCGGTGCGCGCGCAGACCGCGCCGGGCGCGATCGCAGACGCCTTGCCGGCCGCACCGCCGGACACCGCGGAGCCGATGCAGCAGATCTTCGCCGATTTCGAATCCATCGTGATGCCCGGCATCACCCATTGGCAGCATCCGCGCTTCTTTGCCTATTTCCCGGCCAATGCCGCGCCCGCCTCCGTGCTGGCGGAATACCTCGTCTCGACCATCGCGCCGCAATGCATGCTCTGGCAGACATCGCCCGCCGCGACCGAGATGGAGACGGTGATGCTCGACTGGCTGCGCCAGTCGGTCGGCCTGCCGGAAGGCTTCGCCGGCGTCATTCAGGACAGTGCGTCGTCGGCAACACTTGCCGCCGTCCTGACCATGCGCGAAAAGGCGCTCGGCTGGGACGGCAACACATCCGGCCTCGCCGGCCAGACGCCGCTGCGTATCTATTGCTCGCGCGAGGTACACACATCGATCGACCGCGCGATCTGGGTGTCCGGCATCGGCGAGGCCAATTTGCGCCGCATACCGGTCACCGGCGAAAACCGCGGCATGGACGCCGCCGCGCTCGATGCGGCGATCCGCGAGGATGTCGCCGCCGGTTTCAGGCCGGCCGGGATCATCGCCTGCATCGGCGGCACCGGCGTCGGCGCCATGGATGATCTGACCGCGGTCATGCCGGTCGCCAAGGCGCACGGTCTTTACGTCCATGTCGATGCGGCCTGGGCTGGCGCGGCGATGATCTGCCCCGAATTCCGGCATTACTGGGCCGGCGTCGAGGAGGCCGATTCCGTCGTCTTCAATCCGCACAAATGGCTCGGCGCGCAGTTCGACTGCTCGGCCCATTTCATCCGCTCGCCGGACGATCTGGTGCGCACGCTCGCCATCCAGCCGGAATATCTCAAGACCCATGGCGCCGAAGGCATCATCAACTATTCGGAATGGTCGGTGCCGCTCGGCCGCCGCTTCCGCGCCCTGAAGATCTGGTTCCTGATCCGCGCCTATGGCCTCGACGGCCTGCGCCGGATGATCCGCAACCATGTCGCTTGGTCGCAGGCGCTTGCCGAACGCCTGCGCGCCGAACCGGATTTCGAGATCGTCACCGAACCGGTCCTGTCGCTGTTCTCGTTCCGCTATCGGCGCGACGGCGCCGACCCGGACGCGCTCAATCTCGCGCTGGTGACCGCCATCAACAATGACGGCCGCATCTACCTGACCCAGACCCGCGTCGACGGTGACCTCGTCATCCGTTTCCAGGCCGGCCAGTTCGACGCAACCGAGGACGACGTGAAATTGGCCGGCGATGTCATCCTCGAAGTCGCGCGCGCCATGGAGACGCCGAATGCCTGACCGGATCGCAAGTTTTTCCGCCGGCGGCGAATCCTTCTACGGCGTTGTCGCCGAGGACGGCATGATCGCCCTGTCGCCGGACTTCCCGCAATGGCCGACGCTACGCGAAGTCGTCGAGGCCGGCGCACTGGAAAAGCTGGTCGAGGCCGCGCGAGGCAAGCCGGTGACCCATCCCGGCGGGACGTTCCAATATGAAATCCCGGTTCCCGCGCCCGAAAAGATCATCTGCGTCGGCGTCAACTTCCCGGACCGCAATGCCGAATACAAGGACGGTCAGGATGCACCGAAGAACATGTCGCTCTTCGTGCGCTTTCCGCGTTCCTTCACCGGCCACGACCGGCCGCTGACCCGCCCGGAAGCCTCCGATCAGCTCGACTACGAGGGCGAGATCGCCGTGGTGATCGGCAAGGGCGGACGGCACATTCCCGAACACGACGCACTCGGCCACATCGCCGCGTTGACGCTGTGCAACGAAGGCACGCTGCGCGACTGGGTCCGCCACGCCAAGTTCAACGTCACCCAGGGCAAGAATTTCGATAGCTCCGGCGCGATGGGTCCATGGCTGGTGCCGTTCCGCGATCCGGCGCAGATCCTCGATGTCCGCCTGACCACCCGCGTCAACGGCGAGACCCGCCAGGACGACCGCACGGGCCGCATGATCTTCCCCGTCGCCAGACAAATCGCCTATATCTCGACCTTCACCACGCTGGTGCCCGGCGACATCATTGTCACCGGCACGCCGACCGGCGCCGGCGCGCGTTTCGATCCGCCGGTTTTTCTCAAACCCGGCGACGAGATCGAGATCGAGGCGGAGGGAATCGGCATCCTGAAGAACGGCGTGGCGGACGAGACATGACGCTTTCGAAAGACGAAATCGAACGGGCGGCCGAGGATCTTTTTCGCGCCGACGCGACCGGCCGCCAGATCGGCCTGCTGACCATCCGCCACCCGAAAATGCAGATGACCGACGCCTATGCGGTGCAGGCCGCGCTTGTCCGCCGCAAGCTGGAAGCCGGCCGCAAGGTGATCGGCTGGAAGATCGGCCTGACCTCCAGGGCCATGCAATATGCCCTCGATATCGATATTCCCGACTCGGGCGTCCTGCTCGACGACATGGCGTTCGACAACGGCGCGGCCATTCCTGCCGGCCGCTTCATCCAGCCCCGCATCGAGGCGGAAATCGCCTTCGTCATGAAGGCGCCGCTGGCCGGCGAAGGCGTGACACGCGACGACGTGATCGCCGCAACCGACTACGTCGCGCCATCACTGGAGATTCTCGACACCCGCATCCTGCGTGCCGACCCGGCAACCGGCCAGGCGCGCAAGATCTGCGATACCATTTCCGACAACGCCGCCAATGCCGGCATCGTTCTCGGAAACGAAAAGCACCGCGTCGACGATTTCGACCTGCGCTGGGCCGGCGCAATCGTTTCGCGCAACGGCGAGGTCGAGGAAACCGGCCTTGGCGCCGGCGTCTTGAACGACCCGGTCACCGGCATCGTCTGGCTGGCGCGTCGCATGGCGGAATACGGCCAGCGCATCGAAGCCGGCCAGGTCATCCTGTCCGGCTCCTTCATCCGCCCGGTCGAATGCCCGCCCGGCGCGAAGATTCATGCCGATTTCGGCCCGTTCGGAACCGTATCCTGCGATTTTGCCTGAGGAACCCAGATGCCCGCACCCAGGAATGACTTCAAGGCCGCGCTCGCAGTTGGTGAACGCCAGATCGGATGCTGGCTGGGGCTTGCCAATCCCTATACCGCGGAACTGATGGGAACGGCCGGTTTCGACTGGCTTCTGATCGACGGCGAACATGCGCCGAACGACCTGCGCTCCATCATGGCGCAGTTGCAGGTACTCGAGGCATCGCCCTCGCATTCGGTTGTCCGGCTGCCGGTCGGCGAGACCTGGATGATCAAGCAGGTGCTCGACATCGGCGCGCAGAACCTGCTCGTACCGATGGTCGAGAGTGCGGAACAGGCCGCGCAGCTGGTCAGGGCCGTGCGCTATCCGCCGAAAGGCGTGCGCGGTGTCGGGGCCGCACTCGCTCGCGCTTCGAAATTCTCCGGCATCCCCGACTACCTGACGACCGCCAATGACGAAATCTGCCTTCTGGTGCAGGTCGAAAACCGCGCCGGCCTCGCCGCGCTCGACGGTATCCTTGCACTCGACGGCATCGACGGCGTCTTCATCGGCCCGTCCGATCTCGCCGCCGACATGGGCCATATCGGCAAGCCGTCAACACAGGAAGTCCATGACGCGATCGCCGACGCGGTCGCGCGGATCAAGGAGGCGGGCAAGGCCGCGGGCATCCTGGCGACGGATCCGGAAACCGCCGCAAAATATGCCGGCCTCGGCGTCACCTTCCTCGCCGTCGGCCTGGATGTGACGCTGCTCGCGGGCGCCGCGAGAAAGCTGGCGACGCAATACAAGGGCTGAGGGAGGATGTGTTGACGAAGCTGTTGCAGCAGGAAATCTGCGCTGACATCGACCCGGCAACCTATGGTCTCGAATAATTCGCCGTTCAATGGAGAAGCCCGGCGGTCCGCAATGGATCGCCGGGCTTCTTGCTCCGCTGCGTTGCCTGCACGCAGGCCCCGCAAGGTTTCATTCGTCCTTGCAGACATCCACCCAAGCGGCGTCGACAAGCTCGGCAAAACGTCCGGGCGGTATACGGATGGCCGCATGGGTCGAGCCCGCCGCCGTCACCACCTCGTCGAAGCGTTTCAACTGAACGTCGAAGAACACCGGCAACGGCGCGGCAAGGCGGAGCGGCGTGATGCCGCCCACCGGATGGCCGGTGATCTCCGAGGCCTCCGGGCCCGGCATCATCCGGCCCTTGCCGCCGAGCGCTTCCTTGACTTTGCGGTTGTCGAGCCGTGAATCGCCGCAGGTAACGACGATCATCGCATCGTTGCCGACCCGCAGCGTCAGTGTCTTGGCGACCTGGGCAGGCAGAACCTTCCACTCGCGCGAAATGTAGTCGGTCGTATGGGCCTCGGGCAGTTCGACAAGCACGAGTTCCGGCGCGCGCTCGGCCAGGTATTTTCGCATTGCATCGAGCGTCACGGCTGCTCTCCTTTCATTTTCGGATTTCCTGCGATCATGCGGCAACCGAATTGCAGAGGCGGCCTATGCCGTCGATCTCGATTTCGATGGTATCGCCTTGGGTTACCGCCTGCGTCTTGCCCGGCGTTCCGGTGAAGATCACGTCACCGGGCATCAGCGTCACGAATTGCGAGACATAGCTGAGCAGCTTGTCGGGCGAATAGACCAGTTCGCTGGTGGACGAATCCTGGCGCAGATCGCCGTTGACCCAGGTGCGCAGACGCAGATCGGAATAGTCGAGCCCCGTGACAATGGCCGGCCCCATCGGACCGAAATTGTCGGAACCCTTGGCGCGAAACCACTGCAGGTCGTTCAACAACCATTCACGGTCGACGAGATCATTGCAGACGGAAACACCAAAGACGTAGTCCCTGGCCTCGGTCTCGCTGGCGCGGCTCGCCTTCTTTCCAATCACAAGAGCCATTTCACCTTCGAAATGGACATTGGTCGCGCCTTCCGGAAAGACGATATCCGCGCCGTCGGGGATCAGGCTGGTGGGAAACTTCGCGAAGATCACCGGCTTGGTCATGTCGAGCGGCTTGCCGCCCGGGGCAGTGAAGCCGCCCTCCGCCGACGCGACGAATTGTTGATGGCTGGCGTAATTGAGACCGACCGCGATGACCTTGGAAGGTTCGCAGGGAACCAGCAGTTGCACATCCTCGGAGCGGAAAGTCGCGCCCGTAGGCGTGGCTCCCTCGTAGATCGAGCCTTCGAGCTCCTCGATCACGCCATCCTTCCAACGGCCATAGGCGGTGCGCCCGTTCGTTTCGAACCGGACATATTTCTGGATTTCTGTCTGTGACGCCATATCTTCAGCTTTCCTTTGACATCGATCGTGCCGGACGATCCGGCGATGATCATGAAAGCTAGGAAAGGCGTGGCGGGCGTTCTTGAACGATTGTGCGTCGAAAGGTTTCGGGACGGCTTGCGCGGTCGGCCCGGATCAGGCGTTCAGATTGGCCAGCTTCCACTGACGCGGCGACATCCCGAAGGCGTCGCGGAACCGCCTGGTCATGTGGCTTTGATCGGCAAAGCCGGCATCCAGCGCGGCCTCGGCCAGTGGCATGCCGGCCTCGAGACGATCGCGCGCATGCTCTAGTTGCCGCATCATGCGGAACCGGCTCGGACTGGTCCCGAATGCCGCGCGAAAACCGCGCGCCAGGCTCCAACGGTCCATATCGGCAAGGCGTTCGAGTTCGGTCATGTCGAGACGCCGGACCGGATCCTGCGCGATGGCTTCGCGAACCTCGGACAGACGGTTCAAGGCAATGGCGCCGGGGCGGTCTGGCGACCGGCTTCCGGCGGCAGTTTCAAGGCAGTCCACCGCCTCGACCGCAAACTCGGTCCGTATGACCTCGTCACTGCAAAATTCCGGATCCCAGAGCTTGTCGAACAGTGAGGTCCAGGCGGCGTTCGCCGTCAGCACCGGGTTGCGTACGAAAGGCAGTGCGCGGCCACCCAGAGCCTGCTGCAGGAAACCGGGATCGATATAGGCGATGCGATAGCCAAAACCCGTTTCGGTTCCTGCCGCTCCGTCGTGCAACTCGTCGGGGAAAAGAACATGAACTTGCCCCGGCCTGGCCCGATGCCGGCGGCCCTGATAGGAAAAGCACTGAAGCCCGGCAAGCGTCACGCCGATCGCGTAGCTGTCATGGCGATGCAACGAATAGGGCGCGCCATGGAAGAACGCCTCCATCCGCCGGATGCCAGCCTTGCCGTCATCGAGCGCGTGAACCCTGTCGCCGGAATGCTTGTCGATTTCTGCGCTCATTTCATCGCGGTTCCGGTATTTCCAAACATCTCCAGTGAATACATCAAGCTATCAAACCGCCACAGCAAACGGCAATCGTCAATGGTGCCGAGAAGGGAGCGGCTGTCAATTTCCGCAATGCCCGCGCTCCCGCTCCAGAGAACGCCGTTCAAAGGTTGTGGGAAAAAATGGGGCAACGTCATCCGGTTTGAAGCGTCGAGTTCGCCCGCGCGATCGACGCAGGCCGACAGACGTGGACCGCCGCGCCCATTTGAACGGGGTCGGCTCTCTGTCCTGTGTCGTATGCTCGGAATGTAGATATGTCGGTACTCGCGGGACATCTCCAAAAAGTTCCCCATTCCGGGGCGAAGGAGGTGTTCATGAGCAAGGATCAACGCGAGATCGCGCGCATCCGTCATTTGCATGACCTGCCCGTGCGCGCGGCTGGCGGCAGCAAGCCACGCGGCGCAGAAAAGCTGAACAGAATTATCGGTGACGATCGGACTGGTAACGAAGGGTTTCTTCGGCGAGGTCACCGCCAGAGAAACCTCTACTTGCTGTGACCATGGTCCGCCGATCATTGCCAGCGACGCCCCTAAGCAAGTGAAGGATCCATACGGCCCTCCCCCTCAGGCGGGCCAATCGCCCGAAAAGTCTTTCGGCACCAGAATGCAGGAGCGGTCCACATCCCTGACGTCCCGCTTGCCTGCGAAAGCCATAGCTATATCCATCTCGTTCCGGATCACCTCCAGCGCCATACGCACGCCCGTCTCCCCCATGGCGCCCAGGCCATGCACGAACGCCCGCCCGACATAGGTGCCGGTCGCGCCCATGGCGATGGCCTTCAACACGTCCTGCCCGGAGCGGATCCCGCCATCCAGATGCAGTTCGATATCGTCCCCCACGGCCTGGCGGATCCCTTCGAACGCCCGGATGGAAGACAACGCGCCGTCCTGCTGCCGCCCGCCGTGATTGGACACGACGATGGCGTCGGCGCCTACCTTTGTTGCCATCTTTGCGTCCGCCGGGTCCAGAATGCCCTTCAGGATCAACGGCCCGCCCCAGCGATCCCGGATTCGTTCGATTTTCTCCCAGTCCAGAGTCGGATCGAATTGCTCGGCCGTCCATCGGCCAAGGCTGGTTGCATCGTCGACGTCCTTCGCATGTCCGACAATATTGCCGAACTGGCGACGCGATGTCCGCAGCATGCCGATGCCCCAGCGCCATTTCGTCATGAGATCGGCGATGACCGCAGGCGTTAGTCGCGGCGGGGTCGAAAGACCGTTCTTCAGATCCTTGTGCCGTTGGCCCATGACCTGAAGATCGAGCGTGATCACAAGCGCCGAACATCCGGCATCCTCGGCCCGCTGGATCAGGTCGAACATGAAGTCTTCGTCTCGCATCGCATAAAGCTGGAACCAGAACGGCTTTGTCGTATGTTCCGCCACGTCCTCGATCGAACATACGGACATGGTCGACAAGGTGAACGGCACCCCGAACGTTTCCGCCGCCCGCGCAGCCTTTATCTCTCCATCAGCGCATTGCATTCCCGTCAGTCCAACAGGCGCAAGCGCAACTGGCATCGCGACAGGCTGGCCGATCATTGCGGTTGTCAGTGACCGTTTCTCGATATTTACGGCCACACGCTGGCGAAGCCGAATGCGACGAAAATCCTCGGTATTGTCGCGAAAAGTTTGCCCGGTCCATGACCCGCTCTCGCAGTAGTCGTAGAACATCTTCGGCGTGCGCCGGCGATGCAAACGTTTCAAGTCGTCAATGCAGGTGATGACGGGCATGGCAGGCTCCTCCAGAATAAGCCGACCATTCACCGGGCGCTCGGCGCCGGGATGGTTTGTTCGCTCGCAGGCGCAGTAACACCGTCAATCCATTCGCCATCCACAAAATTACTGAATAAGTTTTCTCTCATCGTTGGGAGACGCCCCATGGAATTGAAAATGCCGCGGAGCCGGAAGCCCCGCGGCAGCAAGAAATGTCAGGGGACAAGAATCGTCGAGCCGACTGTCTTGCCGCTCTCCAGTTGCCGATGAGCCTCTGCTGCATCCTTTAGCGGAAAAACCTGCTGGATTTTCGGAGTAAGGATGCCATCGGCGATCGCCTGGAACAGGTGCGAGGAAACTTCCTCCAGTTCCGCGCGCGTCGCGGTATATGCCCCAAGCACCGGCCGCGTTACGAAGAGCGAGCCCTTGGCGGCTAGCGTTCCAACGGAGAATGGCGGCACCGCTCCCGTCGTATTGCCGAAGCTGACCATCATCCCGCGCGGCTTCAGGCAGTCCAGCGAAATGTCCCAGGTGTCCTTGCCCACCGAGTCGTAGACCACAGCGACTCCGGCGCCATTCGTAAGCTCGCGTACGCGCTTGACGACATCCTCGGTCTTGTAGTTGATCGTGTGGGTGCAACCATTCTGCTTCGCGAGGTCGGCCTTTTCAGCGGAACTGACGGTTCCGATCGTCACTGCACCGATATGGCGCAACCACTGGCACATCAGGAGGCCCACGCCCCCCGCCGCCGCGTGTACGAGCACAGTGTCGCCAGGCTTAACCGCGTAACAACGATGCAGCAGGAACTCCGCCGTCATGCCCTTGAGGAGAACCGCAGCGGCAACCTGATCAGACACCCCTTCGGGAAGCTTCAGCAGAACCTTGGCGGGAACAACGCGCACCTCGGCATAGGCGCCGACCGGCCCGGCATAGGCGACCTTGTCGCCGGCGGCAAATCCGGTAACCCCTGGACCTACCGCTTCGACTACACCGGCCGCTTCCGAACCGATTCCGCCCGGCATCGCGATGGGATAGAGACCGATACGGTGATAGATATCGATGAAATTGACACCGATGGCGGTCTGCCGCACGAGCACCTCGTTTTCACCGGGTTGTCCCGGGTCGACTTCTTCCCAGCTCAACACATCGGCGGCACCGGTTTCTTTGATACGGATAGCTTTGGTCATTTTTTCTCTTTCTGAACTTGGTTTGGATTTGGGTGTCGAGAGGTCGGTTAAACCTCCCCCGCAGCGGCGATCGCCTTCAGGTGCTGGCGAAACCCGTATGATGGCGTCGATTTTCGCTTTTCGAGATAATCGGCGAATTTCGTTTGCGTGCGATAGCTTACGCCGCTGCGCATCGCGCTGAGCTGCGATGCTTCCGTGTCACGGTATTTGATCGCCGCATGAATGACCTCTTCGATCTTGTCATCGGCGATAAACAGGACGCCGTTCGCGTCTGCGACCACGAAGTCGCTACGGGTCACATTGTTGCGCCCGAAGGAAGCCCGCGACAACACATCGTCGGGACGGATCGAAGACCGTTGCGGACCGGTGGGCAACGCGCCGAAGCTGAAGACGGGAAAACCGATCTCGGCAAGTTCCTTGCTGTCGCGATGGCAGCCCCATACGACAAATCCGGCCGCGCCGGCATCCTGCGCTTCGAGCAGGACAATATCGCCAATACAAGCCTCGTCGAGGCGGCCGCCATTGTCGATGACAATGACCTCACCTTCGCGGAGCTGCTCGATAGCTTCGAAGAAGATGTCTATGCTTCCAAGATGCTGCACCGGCGCCGCTCTGCCATAACAGGTCATCCCGTCGACCAGCGGCCGAAGACCTGCGGGTGCGATCCGGATTGGATTTCCGGTGACGAGGCATCCGTCGGCGAGGTGTGGAGTCGTCAGGTTCGCCAATTCGGCGATCAGAGTCGTGTCCAAGACTATCTCTCCCCTTGCTTGGTCGAACAGCGCCACCCATCGCATCCGGAAAACGGCGAATACGTGCGGATGATCGATAACGGGGCTATAGACGGGGCAAAACAATTCGAATAACGAATAAATCCAATACGACAGATCAGAGGAATTGAAGTGTCGATCCGGAATTTCGATATTGATGCCCTGCGGACAATGGTCGAAGGCATCGAACTTGGTAGTTTCACCATTGCGGCTTCGAAACTGGGCCGGTCCCAATCAGCCATCAGCATGCAGTTGAAGAAGCTGGAAGATCGTTCGGGCGTGCAACTGTTCGCGCGCAAGGGACGCGGGCTTGTTCCGACCGAAGCCGGCGAGATTCTGCTCGCTTTCGCGCGCAAGATCGTCGCCCTGAATGACGAGGCGGCTGTGGCGCTGGGAATCATCGGTTCCGAAGCGAGCGTCAAGCTTGGCCTGCCCCAGGATTTCTTCGACATCATCCTGCCCGACACCATCAATGCCTTCGAGGCTCACTACGAAAGCGTCCATGTCGATGTCCGCGCCGGGCGTAATTACATGCTGGCCGATGACGTCCAGGCCGGGCGCGTGGATGCGGCCATCGCGTTCTTTCCTGATGGATCCAGCGGGCATGGAGATTTGATTGCGACACTGCCATTGCACTGGATATGCAGCGATGATCCCGGCTCCTGTTTCGACGGCGACCGCCTGCCCCTCGTCCTCTTCGATCACCCCTGCCTCTTCCGGTCGGCGGCCCTGGCGGCGCTTGAGAAGAGCGATTTCAATTGGCGCGTTGCGCTGACGACGCCAAGCCTTCCAGGAATCTGGGCCGCGGTGCGGGCCGGTCAGGGAATATCGCTCCGGACGCTGCACGGGCTTCCCGAAGGGGTGCGCGTGGCTCCGAGCAATTTGGGACTGCCCACACTGCCATCTATCGAGGTGCGGCTGCTCACGAACACGAGCTCCTCATCAGCAAGCCAGACCTTGGCAGACACGCTTCGCACCGTGGCATGCGCGCATCTGGCCGCCCTGTCGGTTGCCGACGGCGCAACCGGCGAAGCAACTGGCGCGCACTGATAAGCTGCGCGCGGCGGGTTTTTGGTCATGACAATGCAGCGCGCATCCTGCAATGGGCGGGGAGCCTCGTTTCGTGCCGCCCGGTTCCTGCCCGCCGTCATTTGGCCAACAGGTCGGGCATGATCGCCACAATCCGGGGTGTCATATACGTCGATCCAATTGCGATTTCATGATGCGAGAGCGGCCGTCATTGATGGCCGGAGTCTCACCCGGCGTTCCTGCGGCCTCGAACCGCGCAAAGCATAAGAGAACGCGAAGTCACGGTTTTGAAATATGCGTTGGAAGTCGAAGCGGGCCCATCCCAACCTTCGTGCGATCAACAGAGCAAGGAATGGCAATCTCAATGAATAGCCTGCCCCTGAAAGACGCAAACGTAATCGTTGAAGCCGCTCTGGCCTATGCAAAGGACCAGAATTTAAGCCCTCTTTGCATCGCCGTTCTCGATCCGGGCGGACACACGCTTTCGCTACAGCGCGCCGACGGTGCGTCGATGCTTCGGCCCGCGATTGCCACGGGAAAGGCCTATGCGGCACTTGCGCTTGGCATTGATTCGAGACAGGTCGCCAGTATGGCTATCGAACGTCCCAACCTGCTCGCCGGGCTCTCCGGCGTCTCGGGTGGCCGCATAGTGCCCTTGCCGGGGGGTATCTTGATTTCATCGGGCGGAACGCTTTTAGGCGCCGTGGGTGTCACCGGAGACACTTCCGACAACGACGAAGCGTGCGCGATTCACGCCGTCAAGGCCGCCGGCTTTAAAGTCGGCCCCTAAGGTCAGCCTCAGCAGTCTGCGTCTTTCGTGACGCTTTGCCTTGCAATTCGTGTCGTGCCGAGTTGCAAGCGCGTGTCGCCGCAATGTAGGAATTATATCGGCGGCGCCCGATAAGGAAAAACAGGTTACTGGCACCATCAGGCGAACGCAGTGGACCTGTGAACCTGATCCGGATCAGGCCGGCGAAGGGCAGGTTTGACCGCCTCATGTCTTTGCCGGTCTTAAGAAATGAGGCCGCCATGTCGACAACCACCGCAGACCCTTTTCCCGGCACACCTGCACGACCCATCGCAGCGACAATCGCCGCCGTGATACGCAACGGCCAGGTGCTGCTGGTCCGCAGGGCCAATCCGCCGGATGCCGGACGGTGGGGCTTTCCGGGCGGCAAGATCGAACCGGGTGAGACGATTCCCGCTGCCGCGTTGCGTGAATTGCTGGAGGAGACCGGCGTGGCGGCCGAGGCGCTGCGCGTCTTCACCGCCGTGGATGCTTTCGACCGGGACGAAAGTCGAGGGCTGCGCCGGCACTTCATATTGATCGCCGTGCTGTGCCGATGGACTTCCGGCGAAGCGATCGCCGGCGACGATGCGTTGGAAGCGCGATGGGTCCGGCTCGGCGATCTCGACAGGTCCGACCTGGCACTGAGCCTCGACGTCGCGGACGTGGCGCGGCAGGCGGCAGACCTGATGGGCGAGGTCCGGTCATGATCGCAAATATCCTCACCATAGCCGGCACCGACCCGTCCGGCGGGGCCGGGATACAGGCCGACATCAAAACGTTCTCGGCCCTCGGAACCTATGCCACTTCGGCGATCACCGCCGTGGTCGCGCAGAATACCCAGGGCGTTCGTGCCTATGTCGCGCTGGAGCCCTCGTTCGTCGCCGATCAGATCGATGCGGTCCTTGAAGATGTGCACATCGACGCGGTCAAGATCGGCATGGTCGCCAATGCGCGGATTGCCGAAGCGATCGCCGGGCGCCTGCGCCATCATGCGGCGCCCAACATTGTTTTGGATCCGGTCATGGTGGCCACGAGCGGGCACGCGCTACTCGATGCGGATGCCGTTGCCACAGTGCGCGATCTTCTAGTGCCGCTGTCGACGATTATCACGCCCAACCTTTCCGAAGCCGCCGTCCTGCTGGATCGGAGGGTCGACTGGACGGCCGACGATATGCGGGCGGTGCTGCCTGATCTGCGGGCATTGGGGTCCGATTGGGTGCTCCTGAAGGGCGGGCATCTCCCGGATAGTGCCGAGAGTACGGATCTGCTGATCGGGCCGAACGGCACGACAGCTCTTCCCGCCCCGCGCATCGTGACCCGCAACGATCACGGCACGGGTTGCACGCTGTCCTCCGCCATCGCCGCGCTTCTGCCATCCCATGGTGTAGAGGAGAGTGTGCGGCGAGCCAAGGCGTTCCTGCACGGCGCGCTTGCGGCAAGCGACGCGCTCAGTGTCGGGCGCGGTCACGGCCCGGTGCATCATTTCCACCGTCTATGGCCCGCCGCCGAACCCGAACGTTGAGAGGCAGGCCATGCTACATCGCATTTCCGCCGGAGCACTGGTTCTGAACGAGAACCGGCTTCTTCTGGCCCGCCACCATAGCCCCGGACGCTACGATTTCTGGGCCCCTCCCGGTGGCGGCGTGGATGAGGCTGAAGAGCTGGAGACAACGGCCGAACGGGAGACCTTCGAGGAAACCGGCATCCGCATCGAGGCCCTGCGCATTGCCTATATCGACGAGTTGATCGACAGCGATGGCCGGATGGTGAAGTTCTGGTTTCTCGCGCGCTACCTGTCGGGCAAGATCGACGTTCGATCCAATCCCGCGTCCGGCGAACGGATCGTTGAAGCCGGATGGTTCGGTCGGACGGACCTGCCGACTGGCCATGTCTTTCCTGCCGTCCTGCGTGATGATTTCTGGCGCCGGTCGCGCGAAGGTTTCCCGGCGCCAGTCAGGTTACCTCTGATGACCTCCATCTTCTGAGGCGCGCGAGCGGAAGGCGCCGATTTCATTCGCCAGCGTCCGCGCCGCCGCTTCCGGGTCGCGCTGACCGCAAATGGCCGAGACCACGGCAACGCCGGCGGCACCCGCCGCGAGCGCCTGAACCACATGCTGCGCCTTGAGACCGCCAATGGCGACAGCGGGGATGGGGCTGGCCGCTATCTGGGCAACCAGCCCGCCGAATCCCACCGGCTGCTTGTGATCCGGCTTGGTCGACGTGGCAAAGACCGGCCCGGCCCCGATGTAGTCCACCAGCACAGGGTCCACCGCCGCGGCCAGTTCAGGCGTTTCGACGGTGAGGCCGAGGATTGCCTCGGGGCCGATGCGGGCACGCGTCTCGGCGACGCTCATGTCGCCTTGCCCGATATGGACACCATCGGCGCCGATGGCGATGGCCGCCGCCACATCGTCATTGACGATCAGCTTCGCCCCCGTGCCTGCCAACGCGGCCTTCAACGCCCGTCCCGTCGCGATCATCTGCGCCGTGCCGCCCGCCTTGTCCCGAAGCTGCACCATGGTCACGCCGCCGGCCACGGTGGCGCGCGCGGTCTCGACCATGCCGATCCCGGCGCAAAGGCCGGGATCGAGCACGAGATAAAGCGACAGGTCGAACGGCGTCACGCCACAGCCTCGCCGACACCATGGACCAGCACTTGCGCATCGAGCATTTCGGGCGTGAGTGCGTGAAGCGCATCGAGGAAGCGCGGCGCAAAGCTGCCCGGTCCCGTGGCGCCCTCATGCGCATGACGGCCAGCCACGGCGAAATGCGCAAGCGCCGCGATGGCCGCATCGAACGGATCCTGCGCCACCGCCGCATAGGCCCCGCACAGGCAGGTGAGCGAGCAGCCCATGGCCGTGTTGATCGGCATGAAGGACGATCCGCCTTCGACACGGGCGTGCCGGTTCCCATCTGTGACGAAATCCACCTCACCCGTCACCGCGACCACGGCGCCTGTTTGCAGCGCGAGCCGCCGCGCACCATCCTCTGCCGTCTCGACAGCATCGCGGCCGTCGACCCCCTGCCCGCGGTTTTCCTCGCCGGCGAGCGCCAGGATTTCGGAGGCGTTGCCGCGAATGATCGTCGGGTGCTGCGCGGCGAGCTCGGCCGAGACGCGGCGGCGATAGCCGGTCGCCTGACAGGCCACCGGGTCGAGCACCCAGGGACGTCCAGCCGCCTGCGCACCGGCAATGGCGGCACGCATGCCATCGACGAAAGGAGCCGAAAGCGTGCCGATATTGACCGTCAGCGCCCCGGCAATACCTGCGAATTCGCCCGCTTCCTCGGCGTCGGAGACCATGGCGGGACTGGCTCCCGCCGCCAGCAGGACATTGGCGGCGATATTCATGGCGACATAGTTGGTGATGCATTGCACCAGCGGGGGCTCGGCCCTGAGCGCCGCCAGCAAGGTTCCGGGTGTCTGGCTCATTTCGCGTCCTCCAGCGGCATGTAGAGCTCGCCGCCCTCGCGGAATTTTTCAGCCATTTTCGCCATGCCCTCCTTTTGGGCCTCGGCACGGATGTCGTGGGAAATGCGCATCGAACAGAATTTCGGCCCGCACATGGAGCAGAAATGCGCCACCTTGTGCGCCTCCTTCGGCAGGGTCTCGTCATGCATCGACCGCGCCGTTTCGGGGTCGAGCGCAAGGTTGAACTGGTCCTCCCAGCGGAACTCGAAGCGCGCCCTCGAAAGCGCGTCGTCGCGGATCCGCGCCGCCGGATGGCCCTTGGCCAGATCGGCGGCATGGGCGGCGATCTTGTAGGTGATCACGCCGGTCTTCACATCGTCGCGGTCGGGCAGACCCAGGTGCTCCTTCGGCGTCACATAACAGAGCATCGCCGTACCGAACCACCCGATCATCGCCGCGCCGATGCCCGAGGTGATATGGTCGTATCCCGGCGCAATGTCGGTTGTGAGCGGCCCGAGCGTGTAGAACGGCGCCTCGCCGCAGACTTCGAGCTGCTTGTCCATATTGGCCTTGATCTTGTGCATGGGCACGTGACCGGGGCCCTCGATCATCACCTGGCAGTCCTTCGCCCAGGCGATCTGCGTCAGTTCGCCCAGCGTCTCCAGCTCGGCGAATTGCGCCTGATCGTTCGCGTCGGCGATGGAACCGGGACGCAGCCCGTCGCCGAGGCTGAAGCTCACGTCATAGGCCTGCGCGATGTCGCAGATTTCGTCGAAATGCTCGTAGAGAAAGCTCTCGCGGTGGTGGTGCAGGCACCACTTGGCCATGATCGAGCCGCCGCGCGAGACGATGCCCGTTACCCGGTCCACGGTCATCGGGATCATGGACAGCCGCACCCCGGCATGGATGGTGAAATAATCCACCCCCTGCTCGGCCTGCTCGATCAGCGTGTCGCGATAGACCTCCCAGCTCAGATCCTCGGCCACGCCGCCGACCTTCTCCAGCGCCTGGTAGAGCGGCACGGTGCCGATGGGCACAGGCGAATTGCGAATGATCCAGTCGCGGATGTTGTGGATGTTGCGGCCCGTCGACAGGTCCATCACCGTGTCGGCGCCCCAGCGGGTGGCCCAGACCATCTTTTCCACCTCCTCGGCCATCGAGGAGGTGACCGCGGAATTGCCGATATTGGCGTTGATCTTCACGAGGAAGTTGCGCCCGATCGCCATCGGCTCGGCCTCGGGATGGTTGATGTTCGACGGGATGATCGCCCTGCCTTTCGCGACCTCGTCGCGCACGAACTCCGGCGTGATGAAATCAGGGATCTCGGCGCCGAAAGCTTCGCCGTCCCGTTCAAGTGCCTGCTTTGCCGCCTGCCGCCCGAGATTCTCGCGGATGGCGACGAATTCCATTTCAGGCGTCACGATCCCCGCGCGGGCATAAGCCATCTGCGTAACGGAACGGCCGTCCTTGGCGCGCAGCGGCGCATGCCGGACGGGGAATTCCGGTGTGAGCCGCGTTCCCTCGGCAAAGCCGTTATCTGCGGGGGATACATGGCGGCCGGCGTAGCGCTCGACATCGCCGCGCGCGAGGATCCAGTCCTCGCGCAGACGCGGCAGACCCTGATCGATGGCGATTTGCTCCGCCGGGTCGGTATAGGCGCCGGAGCTATCATAGACAGTGACGGGCGGCTCGCCAGCCGTGGGGTGCAAGTCGATCTCGCGCATGGGCACACGGATTTCGGGATGCAGAACGCCCGCGTGCCAGACGCGGCGCGAGGCGGGCAGCGGACCCGTGGTGACGGTTGGGGAAAAGTCTTTCATCAGTAAGAGCCTCCATAGCTCGAAGCGTTGGAGACCCAGTTCGCGGTAACGAATGGAGTGTGGCCGCGTGAAATACGCCGTGGAGAACGTTACGGCCAAGGCCGCGCAGCCGATGCACCATCCCTACGCCAGTATGAACTGGATCAGGTTCATCGGGTCACTGCGCTGCGCAAACCTGCGCGATCAGTATCTCAGCCCCTTGTCGGGACCCCCCGGGTGAATGCGCGAAGACTGTGCGGCAACACGGAGTTTGTCAATCGCCCCGCCGGGCGATCTCGCACTTGCCTGGATTTCAAAAGCCAGAGTTCAAAAACATTTGCTTTTTAAAGTCTGTCGACCTCAGGACTTTTCGCTGATCGCTAAAGTGGCATGTCATGACTTTGCGGCTCCGATCGGTTTCATCGGGATCTGATCCTCCCCCAATGAAGTGGTCCGCCGTTTTGTTTAGGAAAGCGGAGGATTGGACTTCATCCCATCTCTGGTTCGGGCTTCAAGGAAAGTTTGTTCATCGTCTTGCTCATGATGCTCCATCCTGCTCAGGAGTTGGAGCCTCCGGCAAACCCGGTGCGGTTCAACGGTTGCTGGGGCACAGGATTTGAACCTGCGATCCCGTTGCCGCGGCAGGCGTTTGAAACAAACGCCGAGAGCGGTTCAGGTTATGGCAAGCCGGCCGATGACGAATTGCCCCGGAAGGGCGGGGATTTCATATTCGCGACTGCCGGCCGAACGCGCATGATGGCAATTCGGGCACAAAAAAACCCGCCGCCCAAACGGACAACGGGTTGATCTTGGTTGCGGGGGCAGGATTTGAACCTGCGATCCCGTTGCCGCGGCAGGCGTTTGAGACAAACGCCGAGAGAGGTTCAGGTTCTGGCAAGCCGGCCGATGACGAATTGCCCCGGAAGGCGGGGATTTCATATTCGCGACTGCCGGCCGAACGCGCATGATGGCAATTCGGGCACAAAAAAACCCGCCGCCCAAACGGACAACGGGTTGATCTTGGTTGCGGGGGCAGGATTTGAACCTGCGACCTTCAGGTTATGAGCCTGACGAGCTACCGGGCTGCTCCACCCCGCGTCAAAAGCTTCGAAGAAGCATTTGACGCAGCACTGACAGGCAATTGCGAAGCAAATGCCGAAAAGTGCCACGCCGGAAAGCGCTACTGCAGGCGCCCAACAGGCAAAAGCTGAGTGAGGCGCACGTAAAGAGAAGAAGCTGGTTTGTGCTTGGCAGACCTGGCAGCGACCTACTCTCCCGCGTCTTAAGACGAAGTACCATCGGCGCTGGGGTGTTTCACGGCCGAGTTCGGAATGGGATCGGGTGCAGCCACCCCGCCATAACCACCAGGTCGGCGAAGCACAAACAAACAAGAAGCTGGAATTTAGTGCCACGACATGGTCGTGAACACAAGCAATGAGAACGATCAAGCCAATCGAGCTATTAGTACCGGTAAGCTTCACACATTACTGCGCTTCCACACCCGGCCTATCAACGTGGTAGTCTTCCACGGCTCTGATAGGGAATACTCG
>NZ_JACZCS010000004.1 GCF_014904745.1 Oricola nitratireducens | reverse complement strand
GGCGAACGGCTAAAGCCGCAGACGGAACGAAAAAAAAGCCGCCGGAAATTCCGGCGGCTTTTTCGATTCTCTGTCGATGCCCCTACAGCGCCTTCTCCAACTCCGGCAGGACCTCGAACAGATCTGCCACGAGGCCGTAATCGGCGACCTGGAAGATCGGCGCTTCCTCGTCCTTGTTGATCGCGACGATCACCTTGGAGTCCTTCATGCCGGCCAGATGCTGGATCGCGCCCGAGATGCCGCAGGCGATGTAGAGATCCGGGGCGACCACCTTGCCGGTCTGGCCGACCTGCCAGTCGTTGGGAGCGTATCCCGCATCGACCGCCGCGCGGCTCGCGCCGACGGCGGCACCGAGCTTGTCGGCGACCGGCAGGATCACTTCCTGGAACTTCTCCGAGGAACCAAGCGCGCGGCCGCCCGAGATGATGATCTTGGCCGAGGTGAGTTCCGGACGGTCGCCACCCGACAGTTCCGTCGAGACGAAGGAGGACAGGCCCGGATCGGCAGGCGCGGAGATGGTCTCGACCGAGGCCGAGCCGCCCGTGCCGGCGCTCTGGAACGAGGCCGTGCGCACGGTGATCACCTTCTTCGGATCGGTCGCCTGCACCGTCTGGATCGCGTTACCGGCATAGATCGGCCGCTTGAACGTGTCGGCGGAGACCACCTCGACGATCTCGGAGACCTGCATCACGTCGAGCAGGGCAGCGACACGCGGCATGATGTTCTTGCCGTTGGTCGTCGCCGCGGCGACGATCGCGTCGTAGTCGCCGGCCAGCGACACGATCAGCGCCGCCATCGGTTCGGCGAGCTGCTGTTCCAGCGAGGCGTCGTCGGCGAGCAGCACTTTCTTCGCGCCGTCCAGCTTGGCGGCTTCGTCGGCCGCCGGCCTGGCATTGTGGCCCGCGACCAGCACATGCACGTCGCCGCCCATCGCGCTTGCCGCGCTCATCGCCTTGGCGGTCTGGTCGGACAGGGTTGCGTTGTCGTGTTCGGCAATCAGGAGAATGGCCATGTGTTTATCCTTTGATTTGCTCCGTCCCGGAAACCTGTCAGGCCCTGCCGAAAATGGCGGGATGCGAGAACCGGAGCGGAGCGTACTTGTGGTACGTGAGCACCGGAAGCGCAGCGGCGCGCCATTTGCAGGCGGGCCTCACGGGTTTCCCTAGAGGACGCCTGCTTCGTTCTTCAGCTTGTCGACCAGTTCGGCGACATCGGCGACCTTGACGCCGGCCTTGCGGCCCTCCGGCTCCTCGGTCTTCAGCACCTTCAGGCGCGGCGACGCATCGACGCCGTAGTCGCCGGGCGCCTTCTCGTCGAGCGGCTTCTTCTTCGCCTTCATGATGTTCGGCAGCGACGCGTAGCGCGGCTGGTTCAGGCGCAGGTCGGTGGTGACGATCGCCGGCATCTTGATCTCGATCGTCTGCAACCCGCCATCGATCTCGCGCGTCACCTTGGCGGTGTCGCCCTCGATGACGATCTTGGAGGCAAACGTGCCCTGGCTCCAGCCGAGCAGCGCCGCCAGCATCTGGCCGGTCTGGTTGGCGTCGTCGTCGATCGCCTGCTTGCCGAGGATCACCAGCCCGGGCTGCTCCTCGTCGACCACGCCCTTCAGGATCTTGGCGACGGCGAGCGGTTCGACCAGGTCGTCGACCTTGACCAGGATGCCGCGGTCGGCGCCCATGGCGAGCGCGGTGCGGATCGTCTCCTGCGCCTGTTGCGGGCCGATCGAAACCGCGACGATCTCGGTGACCGTGCCCGCTTCCTTCAGCCGGATCGCCTCTTCAACGGCGATCTCGTCGAACGGGTTCATGCTCATCTTCACATTGGCAAGCTCGACGCCCGAACCGTCACCCTTCACGCGGATCTTCACGTTGTAATCCACGACCCGCTTTACAGGCACCAATACCTTCATTGCAGACAACTCCCGTGTTTGTTGCCGTCACCAATAC
This sequence comes from Oricola nitratireducens, assembly GCF_014904745.1. Lineage (GTDB taxonomy): Bacteria > Pseudomonadota > Alphaproteobacteria > Rhizobiales > Rhizobiaceae > Oricola > Oricola nitratireducens. The sequence continues at coordinate 149,381 of NZ_JACZCS010000004.1, read as the reverse complement.
GGAGACGGCGAATGCGCCGCTAGCGCAAACTCGACATTTCCCGTCGGCAGGTGAATGCCGTTTTCTCGATTGCTGGGCAACCCCGCGATGCCCAAACTGTGAAAATTTTGCATCGCAATAATTGACGTTTACGTACACGTCAACTCTTCATGCGCGTTATGCGACCCTTCACCCACGGCCCCAGGGCACGCTTTCGGGCTTTGCCGCAGAGTCAGGCAACGGCGGCGGTTGGGCGATTTCCACGGCATCCGGAAGCACGATCGCGCGATCGAACAGCGGCACGCCCCGCCGTTTCAAGAGAAAGACGAGAACCGCACCGGCCGCAAAACCGCCGACATGCGCGCCCCAGGACACCTGCTCCTCGGGAAACATGAACACCGCCGCCAACTGGTAGGCGATCCAGAAAAGAAGCGGCACTGCCGCTGGAAGCCGAAGCGGAATCCGCCCGAATGCCAGCACCCAGATGCGAACCTTCGGATGCAGGATTAGATAGGCGCCGATAACGCCGGATATCGCTCCCGACGCACCGATCAGCGGCGCAGTCGACGCCGGCTGCAGAAAACCGTGCGCCAGCGCTCCGGCCACGGCGCAAAGCAGGTAGAAGACGAGATAACGGAAATGCCCGAGCGCATCCTCGACATTGTCCCCGAACACCCAGAGAAACAGCATGTTGGATGCCAGATGCATGAAGTCGTTGTGCAGGAACGCATAGGAAATGAGGGAGAACTCCTCCGGGATCACCATGCGTCCCGCCGGCAGTTCCACGAAATCGTTTACGACGGCGGGAATGTAGCCGAAGGAAAACACGGCCGCCTCGAAGGCGCCCGATACGAGGTCGAGATTGACCGCGAGGAAGACCAGCACATTGATGCCGATCAGCGCCAGCGTCACATATTGCAGCCGGATATGCTTGAGATTGTTGGCGTCATGCAGGGGAATGAACATGTCTCGCCGCTGCCTCCCCTGCCCCGAGGCTACGCCTGGCGGTTGCCGCCGGGCACCCACAACACGTCGTTGGCGCCGCCGTCATTGACGGCGCGCGCCGCGACGAACAGGAGGTCCGACACCCGGTTGATGTATTTCAGCGCGTCGCTGCTGACATGCTCGCCCGGCTTTTCAGCCAGTTCCACCATCAGCCGTTCCGCGCGGCGCGACACGGTGCGCGCGAGATGGAGTGCGGCCGCCGCCGGCGTTCCGCCGGGCAGGATGAACGACCTGAGCGGCGACAGCGCTGCGTTGAGCGCGTCGATATCGGTCTCGATCCGCGAAACCTGGCTGGCCACGATGCGGAGCGGTTCATGGGCCGGCAGTTCTTCGGTTTCGGGCGTCGCGAGGTCGGCGCCGAGATCGAACAGGTCGTTCTGGATGCGCGCCAGCATCGCGTCGACATCCGCATGCGCATTGGCGGTATGCACGCGCGCCATGCCGATGCAGGCATTCGCCTCGTCGACCGTGCCGTAGGCGGCGACGCGCAGATCGTATTTGAAACGCCGCTCGCCGGTGCCGAGCCCGGTCGTGCCGTCATCGCCCGTCTTGGTGTAGATCTTGTTCAGGACGACCATGCGATCGACCTAGCCGGCGCCGTTCGAGCGCGCGATATAGATGCCGATCACGATCACGACGACGGCGATGAACTGCAGGAAGACGCGCAGCTGCATCATCTTGTTGGAAAAGTTCCCGTCGCCGTTGCGCATCAGGTTGCGCAGGCCGACCAGCAGCACCGCAACCACGGCCACCATGATGATGAGAGCGAAGAAGAAAAAACCGCCAGACATGTAATCCCTGTTCCGTCGAATTCTTTTGCAGTGCTACCTAAACTAGCTTCGAGCCGCTGCAAGTCGATAGAAAAAGCTCGCCGGCAGAAGCCATTTTCCCAGGACCGCGATGCGCGCTTGCGGCGTCACCAGATAATGCGGCCTGGGACGGGCCGCGTTCAGTGCGTGCCGCAACGACTTGTAGACCCAGCCTGCGGCGCGTCCGCCATCGTCGGGCGTACCGCCGGTTTCCAGTTCCGCGATCCGTTTCGCATAGGCTTGCGCGTGCACGCTGTTCTCCATGTCGATATATTTGCGTGCGTAAGCCAGTGCGTTCTGCGCGATCATCGAGGGAACGGGCCCCGGCTCGATCAGCGAAACATGGACGCCGCTGCCCGCAAGTTCCATGCGTTGGACCGTCATAAGGCCTTCGAGCGCATATTTCGATGCGACATAGGCGCCGCGAACCGGTGCGGGAACGAGCCCCAGAATCGACGAGAGATGCACGATCCGTCCCCGCCCCTGCCGCCGCATGACCGGGACGGCCATCTGCGTCAGTTCGTGCCAGCCGAAGAAATTCGCGTCGAATTGCTCGCGCAACGCCGCGATCGGCAGATCCTCCACCGCGCCGGGCTGGCTGTAGGCGCCGTTGTTGACAAGCGCATCCAGTCCGCCGCCGGTCTCGGCCATCACCGCATCGAACGTCGCGCGGATCGAGTCCGGTTCGCGGTAATCGAGATAGAATGTCGTGAACCCCTTGCTTTTCAGATCGTTGATATCGCGATCCTTGCGCGCGGTCGCGAACACGCGATAACCATCGTCGCGCAGTCGATTTGCGCAATACCGGCCAATTCCCGTGGAACACCCGGTTATGAGGATTGAAGAATTGTGTGCCATTCTGGTCCGGTGGAACTTACATGCGAAGGAGGGCTTTCCCATATTCGATTCCGCATGGCAACGCGGCCGGTAACCGCATGATCAGGACGATCGTCATCCTCAAGCGGATATCCCAGGACGCTTTCGGCCACTTCAACGCGACCGACGGTTGGGCGCTGGCAAGCCATGTCGCGTTGTCGGCCCTGCTCGCGATTTTCCCTTTCCTGATCTTTGCGACGACGCTGGCCGGCTTTCTCGGCGCCGACCGCTTCGCCGAGACCGCTGTCCATCTCGTCTTCGACACCTGGCCGGAACGCATCGCCTCGCCGATCGCCCGCGAGGTCGAGAACGTGCTCACCGTGCAACGCGGCGGACTGCTGACCATATCCGTCGTCGCTGCCGCATTTTTCGCCTCCAACGGCGTCGAGGCGCTGCGTGTCGCGCTGAACCGGGCTTACCGCGTGGAAGAAACGCGATCGATTATCAAGATCCGCCTGCAAAGCCTCGGCTTCGTGATCATCGCGACATTCGTTTTCATGGCGATCAGCTTCCTGCTTGTCCTCGCCCCGCTCGCCTTCCGCATTGCCCGGCAATGGATGCCAGGCATCGAGGCCTTGTCGATCTCGATCGCCTTCTGGCGCTTCGCGGTCGCCCTGATCGTTCTCGTGGCTGGCCTTTTCGTCGCCCACAAATGGCTTCCCAACGGCAAGCGCAGTTTCGCGTCGCTCGTCCCCGGCATCGCCTTGACGATTGCCGCCTGGGTTCTCGGCGCCATGCTGTTTGCGACCTATCTGGAAAGCTTCGCCAACTATGTGACGACCTATGCCGGCCTCGCCTCTATCATGATCGCGCTGGTCTTTCTTTACATCATCGCCGCGATCTTCATCCTCGGCGCGGAGGTCAACGCAGCCATCATCCGCTACCGTGAGGCGCGCGCCTTCGTGTCGAAACCCCCGGCAACCCGCCGCGGACGTTAGACAATAATCAACACGGAAGCTGCAATTTTAACGGATTTGCTAACAGGCGCTTAACATGCGCCCGTGTATTAACGAAGTGTGAACGCGACTGATGGGCGGAGGTTAACATGTTCGCCAGTATAGATACCACCACGCTCCTGATCACGGGACTCTTGGTTTCGGCAGGTGCGTATTTCATGGCCTCGGCAATGGACGGAGTCATGGGCAGTGACGGCTTCGGCACGGTTCCGAACATGGTCATATTGATCGCCGGTTCTTTCGTCGGTCTCTATGCATTCGAATACCTGCATCTGCCGGCTTACGACGCAACATCTCAGGCAATCGCCGGCATAACCGGGGCATTCGCATGCCTCGCATTCCTGGCGACGCTCAAATCGCTGGCAAATCGCTTCGGCTACTGACCGGCGCCGCAAATCCCTACCGCACGCGCCCGTTTCGCAAGGACCGGGCGCGTGTTTCTTTTCGGCGGCGCTTTGCGCGGACACGCGCCCGCTGAGACAACCTAGTCGTCCAGCCCGATCATCCGCCTTATGTCACGCGGCGTCGCCCCCGCCTCGCGCAACGCCTTGAGGCTCGTGTCGCGGTTGCTCTTCGACAGTTTCCGCCCGTCTTCGGTCACCACCAGATCGTGATGGAAATAATGCGGGCGTGAAAGCCCGAGCAGTTCCTGCAACACGACATGGACCGAAGTGGCGTGAAACAGGTCGCGCCCGCGCACGACATGGGTGACGCCCTGCAGCGCATCATCGACGACGACGGAAAGATTGTAACTGGTCGGCGTGTCGCGCCGCGCCAGGATGACATCGCCCCACCGTTCCGGGGCGGCTTCGATCACGCCGGTTTCGCCGTCCGGGCCGCTGCCTTCCTCGTCCCATGCCTGCGGCGCGCGAACGCGTTCGGCGGCCCGCCGCGCATCGAGCCGCAGCACGTAAGGCGCGTCATCGTCGCCGGTTTCGTGCGATCCGCCGGGATAGACCGGCGCTCCGTCCGGATCGCGCGGCCAGGCGCCCGTCTCGTTCTCGTGCGCCTCGACGCGCCGGCGGATCTCCGACCGGCTGAGATAGGCCCGGTAGACGAGACCGTCCGCTTCGAGACTGTCCAGCGCCGCGCGGTACTCCGCGAAATGTTCCGATTGCCGCCTGATCTCGCCATCCCAGGAAATGCCGAGCCATTCCAGATCGTCCACAATGCCGCGCTCGAGCGCTGGCGAGCAGCGCTCGGTGTCGATATCCTCCATGCGCAGGAGAAATCGCCCGCCCGATTCCCGCGCCATCTCGAAATTCAGAATAGCGGAATAGGCATGGCCGAGATGAAGCGCCCCGTTCGGGCTCGGTGCAAAACGGAAAACGGGCCGGTTGTCTGTCATGGAGGCGCTCATCGGCATGGATGGCAGGTTGGATGGATCGAAAGTTAAGTAGAAACGCAGACGCGGCGATGCAACCGGCTGGCGCAATCGCGACGATGGAAGACATCGAACGCGGCCTCTTCTATCTGCGCCGTGCCGATCCGCGGCTGGCCGATATCATCGCGCAATCGGGCGAGGTTCCGCTGCGCCGCTCCGAACCGGGCTTCGCCAGCCTCGCCTCGATCATCGTCTCGCAGCAAGTATCCAAACAGAGCGCCGATGCCATCTGGCAACGCCTGGTCACCCTGATCGATCCGCTCGATCCGGCCTCTTATCTGGCGGGCGGCGAGGACGCCTGGCGCGCCGCCGGACTGTCGCGGCCGAAACAGCGCACGCTCATTGCCGTGAGCGAGGCGGTTCTGGAGAACCGGCTCGACCTTGACCGCATGTGCCGCATCGACGGCGAGTCCGCGCTGGCGCAAATGACGGCGATCAGGGGAATCGGCCCTTGGACGGCCGAGGTCTATCTCCTGTTTGCCGCCGGGCATCCCGACATCTTCCCGGCCGGCGACGTCGCGCTGCAGAGCGCCGTCGCCGACGCCTTCGGCCTCGATGCGCGCCCGGGCGACCGCGAACTGCGCCGTCTGGCCGAATCATGGGCGCCCTGGCGAGGCGTCGCGGCACGGCTTTTCTGGGCTTTCTACGCCGCGCGGCGTGGCAGAAACGTCGCACCGCAATAATTCGGGCCATGCAAATAATTGAAAATCATGAATTTTCTCAAACGTGCCGCTTTATCAGGCAACGCTTCACAAGGATGTCACAACGCGCTTAGTATATGGCAACAAACCAATCGTGATGCGAAGAGGTGAGCCTTGACGATTGCGGTTTCGCCGGACAGCCTTCCGGCGCTTGTACTAAATGCGGACTACCGCCCGCTAAGCTATTATCCCTTGTCGCTCTGGTCCTGGCAGGACGCGATCAAGGCGGTCTTTCTTGACCGTGTGAATATCGTCGCCGAATACGAACACGAGGTCTCCTCGCCATCGTTTGCGATGCGGCTGCCGAGCGTGGTCTGCCTGAAGGCCTACGTCAAACCGGCGACCTATCCGGCCTTCACGCGCTTCAACGTCTTCCTGCGTGACAAGTTCCAGTGCCAGTATTGCGGCTCACCGGACGACCTGACTTTCGATCACCTCGTTCCGCGCCGCTTCGGTGGTCAGACGACGTGGGACAACATCGTCACCGCCTGCTCGCCCTGCAACTTGCGCAAGGGCGGCAAGATGCCCCGCGATTCGGGCATGCGGCCGCACCAGATGCCGTTCCATCCGACCGTGCACGACCTGCACAACAATGGCCGAAGTTTTCCGCCCAATCACCTGCACGAAAGCTGGATGGATTACCTTTACTGGGATGTCGAGCTGGAGCCTTGATCGGGGTCTCCGGCGTTTTTGTTTTCGCGTCTCAGCGTTTCGACGGCCCGAACGCGGCCCGGTAGGCGATCGCCGCCAGCCCGAGGCTTGCCAGCACGTTCCATCCGGCAAATGACAGCCTCAGGAACCGACCCGCCGCTTCGTCGCAGGACGGCGGCTTCATCGTGTCGAGCGCGCCGAGAAGACCGCCGGCATCGGTAAGGATGCCGCTGGTTGCCGAGGTGCTGCAGTCCGCCGGCCCCGCCCACCAGTGCCACTCGACGCCGGAATGATAGATCCCGAGATAAAGCCCGTAGGTCATCAGCAGGCCGACGATGAGAAGCAGGCCGCGCACGATGACCGGCCGCCACCCGAGCGCGGCGCCGGCAAGCGCCACCAGCGCCACCGGCACGCCGGCGTAATAGGGGATGCGCTGTTCGAGGCAGAGCTTGCAGGGAATGAAGCCGCCGATATGCTCGAATCCGAGCGCCGTTCCGACAACAGCGGCCATCGCTACCGCGAGGAATGCTGCTCCGATCAGCTGCAATCGGCCGGTTCCGCTCGTCAATGTCATGAGAAGTCCCTCAGCTAGAACAGGAAGCGCACGGCGGCAAAGCCGCCGATCAGCAAGATCATGAAAAGGGTGAAAAGAAGGCCGAGCCGCTTTTCGATGAAATCGCGGATCGGCGCACCGAAGGCATAAAGCAGGCCGGACACGATGAAGAACCGCAGCCCGCGCGACACGATCGAGGCGATGATGAAGATCGGCAGGTTGAGGCCGGCCGCGCCCGACGCGATCGTGATCACCTTGTAGGGGAAAGGCGTCAGGCCGGCGATCGCCACGAACCACCAGCCCCAGGCGTTGAAAATCGCGCGAAACTGGTCGAACCGGTCCAGATAGCCGTAGAACGAGAGGATCGGCTCGGCGACCTGCTCGTAGAGGAACATCCCGATCCCGTATCCGAGCAACGCGCCGGCGATCGAGAAGACGGTGCAGATCAGCGCATAGCGAACCCATTTCGCCCGCTCCGACAGGACCATCGGAATGAGGATCACGTCGGGGGGAATCGGAAAGACCGAGCTCTCGACGAACGAGACGAGCGCAAGCATGCGTTCGGCATGGCGCGTCGCGGCCAGGTTCATGGTCCAGTCGTAAAGCCTGCGAATGATGCTCATCCGGTTCTCGATCCTTGCGTCGTCCGCAATGCCATAGGTCGGCATGCGCGAATGCGCAATTGATGCGGCGCCCCTTTGCCGCGAAAACTTGACGCTGCGTGCGCATCGCTTGCCGCTTGACGGCCACGGCAGCGGAACGCTAGACGACATTCGCTACCGAAACACGATGCTTCGACAGGCCCCTCTGGCGGAATTGGTAGACGCGCGGGATTCAAAATCCCGTTCCTTCGGGAGTGCCGGTTCGATTCCGGCGGGGGGCACCATTTTCCCGACTTCTCTGACCGCAAGACTGACCGGCAATCCGGCGGGGAACCGACGGCCTGGCGAATCCGGACGACCTCGCGGTACGGCGGCATCTGACGAACGCCCGAAGCCATAGCGAAGGGCCGGCGCAATAGCGCATTCTGGAGTACCCCCACCCTTCATCCCTCCCCACAAGGGGGAGGGAGGTCGCTGGCATCTCGCCAATCCTCCAGTTTTCAACCCGGCTCTGATGTCTGTTCTGCCCGATGGTTGTGCGGACGCGCCGGCCTGGATGTCTTCCCTCCCCCTTGTGGGGAGGGATACAGGGTGGGGGTCGTCGCGAAGCGACAAACAGAAAACTCCCTGAAAACGCGATTTTATTCCGAATATGCGGGTTTTTCATTCCGGACTTATCCAACCCGCAGAAACTGCCCTTACCCTTCTCCCGCCCGAGACGTGGAGAAGAAGGCGGATGATCAACTGGGACAAGGCGATTGCCCGCAACCGCGAGGCGCTTCTGCGCATCGTCGCGGCGCTGTTCGCCATGGCCGGTCTGGCCGAGGGAGAAACACTCGCCACCCTGCCGCGCCATCTGCGCAACCACATCCTGCGTATCCTGCGCCCCGCCGAAGCCGCCGTCCGGCGTCTCGTCATCATCGCCGCGCGGAACCTTGTTGTGGTTGTGAAACCGCGCCGGCCCACCATCACCACACCATCCAGCACAACAACCACAACAGGCAATCCCGCCGCCGTCCCGGCGCTCCCCCTCATCGATTCCCTGAAGCGTTTCGAAATCCGCCCGCGGAGACGCCGCGCCCGGTCCTTCCCGCGCATCACCTTCATCGGCCTGACCGAGCCGACACCGATTCCCGACAACTGGATCCCCTCGCCCGACGACGAGATCGACGCCGCGTCGCTCGGCCGCCGGCTGGTCGCGCTGAAGCGCGCGCTCGACGAAATCGACGGTCACGCGAAGCGTTTCGCCCGCTGGCGGGCACGGCGAGACCTCGGCCGCACCGGACGCTTCCACCCGATGCGTCCGGGCCGGCCGCCAGGCTACCGCAAGCGGGCCTTTCACGAGGTCGACGACGTGTTGAGGGAATGCCATGCGCTGGCGCATGACGCGCAGCGGCTGGATACGTCGTGAGCCCTGGCGGCCGTCTTCCGGTTTCCCGAAAACCCGGCCCCGACAAGGGGCGCGGCGGCGTCTGCGCGCGCCCGGGAGACCGGCAAACGGCCGGGTGCAAATCGCAATTCGCTTGACTGATTTCCGGAACAATGCATCACGTTTCCCATGCTGCCTGCCGATCCCGTTTCCTATGACGACCTGATTTCCCGCTTCCGCTGGGACATTCCGAAATCCTTCAATATCGGCGTCGCCTGTTCCGACGCCCCGGCCGCAAGAACGCCGGACAGGCCGGCGATCGTCGACTGGTCGGACGACGCGCCGGAAACGCTGACATTCGGCGAACTGGCGGAAAAATCGGACCGCCTCGCTTCCTCGCTCGCAAGCCTTGGCATCGACCGCGGCGACCGCGTGGCGATCCTGCTGCCGCAGGGCTTCGAGACCGCGATCGCCCACATGGCGGTCTACAAGCTCGGCGCCATCGCCGTGCCGATGGCGATGCAGTTCGGCCCGGATGCAATCGCCTACCGGCTCGCCCTGTCCGGCGCGAAGGCGCTTTTCCTCGACGCGAGCGGCAAGGAAAAACTCGACGCCGCCGATGCGAAATTCCCGGACCTCGCCACCATCGTCTGCGTCGGCGGCCTCGACGGCACGGAGGATTTCGACCGGCTCGTTGCCGCCGGTTCGCCCGGCTTCACCGCCGCGGACACCGGACCGGACGATCCCGCGCTGATGATTTTCACCTCCGGCACGACCGGCCAGCCGAAGGGCGCGCTTCATGCCCAGCGCGTGCTTCTCGGCCACCTGCCCTGTGTCGAAACCCATCACGAATTCCTGCCGCGCGAAGGCGACCTGTTGTGGACGCCCGCCGACTGGGCCTGGGCTGGCGGCCTGTTGAATGTCCTGCTTCCGGGCCTCTATTTCGGCGTGCCGGTCGTTGCCGCGCGCGCGCCGCGATTCGAACCGGACTGGGCCCTGGCGCTGATGCAGAAGGCGGGCGTGCGCAACACGTTCCTGCCGCCGACCGCGCTCCGGATGCTGGCGACGCTCGGCGACGGCGCGCAGCGCTACAAGCTGAACCTGCGCACGATCGGCTCCGGCGGCGAGGCGCTCGGACGCGAGACGCTTGCCTGGTGCCGCGACACCTTCGGCCTGACGGTCAACGAGTTCTACGGCCAGACGGAGTGCAATCTCGTCCTGTCGGCCTGCAATGCGCTCGGCGTCGTCCGGCCCGGCTCCATGGGCAAGCCGGTCGCCGGCCACCGCGTCGCCGTCATCGACGATCGAGGCAACGAACTGCCGGCCGGCGAACAGGGTCAGATTGCCGTGCATCGCCCGGACCCGGTGATGTTCCTCGAATACTGGCGCAATCCCGAAGCGACGGAAAAGAAATTCATCGGCGACTGGATGCTGACCGGCGACCAGGGCATTCGCGACGAGGACGGCTATTTCTTCTTTGTCGGCCGCGACGATGACGTGATTTCCTCGGCCGGATACCGCATCGGCCCCGGCGAAATCGAGGATTGCCTCGTCAGTCACTCCGACGTGGCGCTTGCCGCCGTCGTCGGCAAGCCCGACGCGATCCGCGGCCAGCTGGTCAAGGCCTATGTCGTGCTCCGGGCGGGCGCGGCGCCGTCGCCCGAACTCAAGGCCGAAATCCAGGCCTTCGTGAAGCAGCGTCTTTCCGCCCATGAATATCCGCGCGAGATCGATTTCGTCGACGAAATGCCCCTGACGACGACCGGCAAGGTCATTCGCCGCATCTTCCGCCAGCAGGCGGAAGCCGAAGCCGGCAGGGAGCCGGGCGAGAAAGCCTAGCTGCTGCGGATCAGGTGGCGCAGGCGGTCGCGTACCGTCCTCGCCGCATTGCGCGTCGAGCGGTAAAGCTCCAGCTGCGACATCACCTGGCGCGCCTCGCGATCCATGTTCGGCCGCAGGCCGATCACCAGCGTCGCAAATTCGCGCCGCTCCGACCACAGCCGCGCCATCACCGGATGGTCCTCGACCGCGCAACTGTCGGTGAGCTGGATGTTCGGGTCGTCGAGATGGGTTGCGGTAACCTGCATGATCAGCAGCGTGCCCGGCGAATACTGGGCGAAGCCCTCGTCATAGGTCGTCTTCCACGTCCAGGCGTGGCCGGACTGCACGAAGACGATGAGCGAGGCGATCACCCGTCCGTCGAGCTTGAAGGAATGGATGCGGCAAAGGTCGCGCTCGGCGAGATTGTTGACGGCCTCGCGCGCGAAGGCTGCGCGGAAACGGTCGGCCGCAAGCGATGTCCGCTGCCGCCCCTTCCAGCCGGCGTTTTCGAGCAGCAGGAATTCCTCCAGCGCCATGCGCACATCTGCTGGACTGCGCGCGATCTCGTATTCGAACTCGCCCGACGCCTCGAGCTGCCGGCGCAACCGGCCGAAATTGCGGCGGCTGTGACTGCGGATATTGTCCTTGAAATAGTCGACGCTGTCTTTTTCGCTTTTCAGGAACGGCCGCTGCACGGACGCGGTGGACAGAACCGGCAGGCCGCGCCCGATCGCCACGCCGCGCAGCGCCGTGATCGTCACGCTGTCCATCATGATGTCCGGCAGAACGAGTATTTTCGGCAGCGCCACGTTGTCGTCCGCCAGCGTGGCGAGCAGGTCGTCGAGAATGCGCGAAGCCTCGCGGCGCTCCACGATCGGAATGCCATAGGGTCCTATCGGATTGGCCCAGGCCCGAATCACGTCGGGGCCGACGGCAAATCCGGACTTTTCGACCGAAAACGGCATCAAAAAACGGGTTTCGGCCTCTTCCTTCGCCCCGTCCTGCAGCAGCATCAGCCGGACCTGGCGGTCGTCAAGGCGCGGCATCGCCGGGACAAGGAAGCGCGGCGTGAAGAAGATGTTCGGTTCCAGCGCATAGTCGGTGACGCGGTCGATATCCTCCAGGATGTCGAATCCGCTGTCGGCCGGATAGACGACAAGCCGGCGGTCGCCCTTGGAAAGCCGGCTCGTCTGCGGAGGCGTGAAATCGGGAAGATCGCCGACGATACCGGACAGCATGAATGACCCGGCGAGCGGCACGCTTTGTTCGATGACCGGCAAGGCTTCCATCACGCCGCCCCCGTTATCGATTTCGGCGAAAACACGAACATCACGACACCGATCCGGCGATAGGCCATGAACAGGAGAAGCCCCGCTTCGACGAGCGTCGCGCCGGCATTGGCCGTCGCCGCGCCCATAAGCCCGTAGGCCGGGATCAGGATCAGGTTCAGCGCAACATTCACGGCGAGGACAGCTCCGAAGATCGTGGCGCAGATATTTTGATTACCGGTCATGTTGAGCAGGCTTTCCACCGGCCCGACGCTCGCCCGTACGACGACGCCGGCCACAAGGACGAACAGCAACGGATAACCTTCGACAAAAGCCTCGCCGAAAAGCGACAGCAGGAAGCGCCCGAAGACGAGTACAGCGAGGCCGATCAACAGCGATGGCCAGAAGGTCCAGCCCACCGTTTGACGCGCGAAATCACGCAATTCGGCACGATCCTCGAGGCCCGTGCGCGCGGCGAATTGCTGCGCGACGCCAGCCTTGACCGCAAAGAAGACGAAATGCACCAGCGCGATGATCTTCACCGTGGCGAAATAGACCCCGACGTCCTCCGGCGGCCGGAAGATGCCGACCATGAGCACGTCGGCATTGGTCAGGAGGAAGAAGAAGCCTTCGACCAGGAAAATCGGCAATGCGACCTTCGCCCAGAGGACGAATTCCGTTTGGCGCGGGCCGGCCGGATAGGTCGCGTCGAGATTTCGCGTAACGACGAAAAGCTGCATCACCGTCGTCGAATAGGTGGCGAGCACCGCCGCGATGACCGCCGTCATGGCGGAAGCCTCGAAGCCGAGGCCATGCGCGATCCCCAGATAGGCAAGCACGAGGAACGGCCGGACGATATAAGTCGGCGTCAGCGCGCGAACCGGCCAGTTGTTGGCCCGGGCCGTTCCGTCCAGCACATCGCCGAGCGCCACCATCGGCAGGCACGTGAAAGCCAGCACGAAAGGCAGCAGGTAGTAGGATTTGATCGCGTCGGAGAAGAACCAGACCGCACCGGCGCCGACAGCGGCTACAATCGTAGCCGAAGCGAGAACGAACAGCCGGCTCGTCAAGAGGATCCCGCGCAGACGCTCGAGGTCCCCGGTTTTTCGATAAAGCGGCAGAAAACGGATCAGGGCAGTCTGGAAACCGAGACACGACAGGCTGCCCAGAATGACCATTGCCGTCCAGACGAAGACGTAGATGCCGTAGTCGAAGGTGCCGATCCAGCGCGCCATCACCACTTGCGAAAGGAAGGCGATACCCGCGCTGACGATGCGGATCGCGAATGCGATGAGCGAGATCCGCTGGGCGACGGCCGTCTCGTCGGCGCCGCTCCACATCAGGTCGAATCTGCGCGCGAGCGGCATCACCCGCTCGAAGATCGGGGCCGACAGCAGGTTTTCGGCTGTTTCGACTGCTGAAAATCGCAAGGCGATGTGTTCCGCTATCCGTCAGATTCGCTATCGAAATAGCGCAACGGATTTAAGAAAGCGTTCGCCTTGCGCGCGGATCAGGCCGTTGTCGCGAAAGCCCCGTGGCAATGCTTGAATTTCTTGCCGGAACCGCACGGACACGCCTCGTTGCGGCCGACCTTGCCCCATGTCGACGGATCGTTGGGATCGCGGTCTTCCGCCGCAACCTGGCCGGTCGCGATGGCCGAGCCGTATTCTGCTTCGGCCGCGATGAATTCGTCGTCGCCGGTCGTCGCGTCGGTGTGATGGGCCTCCATCGTCGGCAATTCCGGCGGCGGCGCATCGGCCTGCTCGCGGACGATCTCGACGCGCATCAGCTGTGCCGTAACCGCCTGGCGCAGATTGGCGAGCATCGCCTGGAACAGCTCGAAGCTTTCCTGCTTGTATTCCTGCAGCGGGTCGCGCTGCGCATAGCCGCGGAAACCGATGACCGAACGCAGATGGTCGAGATTGACCAGGTGCTCGCGCCAAAGCGTATCGAGCGTCTGCAGCAGGATCGACTTCTCGACATAATCGGTGATTTCGGGACCGAAGCGCTCCGCCCGGTCGGCCGCGGCCTTGTCCGCCGCGTCGCGCAACCGCTCCAGGATGTCGTCCTCGGCGATCCCCTCTTCGGCGGCCCACTCATCGACCGGAAGATCGAGATTGAGCAACGCGACCGTCGATTCCTTCAGGCCCGCCACATCCCACTGGTCGGCATAGGCACGTTCCGGAATGTGCTTGGTGACGATACCCTCGACGACCTCGTGGCGCATTTCGGTGACCGTGTCCGACAGCCCGGTGCCGTCCATCAGTTCCTTGCGCTGTTCGAAGACGACCTTGCGCTGGTCGTTCATCACGTCGTCGTATTTCAGCAGGTTCTTGCGGATGTCGAAGTTACGCGCCTCGACCTTCTTTTGCGCCTTTTCCAGCGCCTTGTTGATCCAGGGGTGGATGATCGCCTCGCCGTCCTTCAGGCCGAGTTTCTGCAGCATGCCGTCCATCCGGTCGGAGCCGAAGATGCGCATCAGGTCGTCCTGCAGCGAGAGGAAGAATTTCGAGCGGCCGGGGTCGCCCTGGCGGCCGGAACGGCCGCGCAACTGGTTGTCGATGCGCCGGCTTTCGTGCCGCTCGGTGGCGAGTACATAGAGGCCGCCGGCGGCAAGCGCCTGCTGCTTGAGCCGTTCGATATCGGCCTCGATCTCGGCGATGCGGCGATCGCGCTCCTCGCCTTCGGGCATGTCCGCGAGATCCGCCTCGATGCGCATTTCGAGATTGCCGCCGAGCTTGATGTCAGTACCGCGGCCAGCCATGTTGGTGGCGATCGTGACGGCGCCCGGTACGCCCGCCTGGGCGACGATGAAGGCCTCGCGCTCGTGCTGGCGTGCGTTCAGCACCTCGTGCGTGACGCCCCCCGCCTTGATGGCCGGGTCGAGGCTCGCGAGAGTGGTTTCCAGATGTTCGCGCAGTTCCGGCTCCTTGCCCTCCTTGATGGCGTCGAGGCGGCCCTGGATCGATTGGCGAATCTGTTTGAGTTGCTTGGTATCGCTCAGGATCGAGGACAAAATTTCCGACTTCTCGATCGAGGTCGTGCCGACGAGAACCGGCTGTCCCTTCTGCTGGCTGGCGATGATATCCATCACCACGGCGACGTATTTTTCCTCGACCGTGCGATAAACCTCATCATCCTCGTCGAGACGCTGGATGGGAAGATTGGTCGGGATCTCGGCGACATCGAGGTCGTAGATGTTGCCGAATTCCTCGGCTTCGGTCGATGCCGTGCCGGTCATGCCGGCAAGCTTGTCATACATGCGGAAATAGTTCTGGAAGGTCACCGAGGCCAGCGTCTGGTTTTCCGGCTGGATCGCGACATGTTCCTTGGCTTCGAGCGCCTGGTGCAGGCCTTCCGAATAGCGGCGACCCGGCATCTGGCGACCGGTGAATTCGTCGATGATGACGATTTCGTCGTTCTTGACGATGTAATCCTTGTCACGCTGGAAAAGCTTGTGCGCCTTCAGCGCGTTGTTGACGTGATGGACGATGGCGACGTTCTCGACGTCGTAAAGGTTCTCGCCCTTCAGCAGGCCGGCCTCCTCCAGCATCCGCTCCAGCTTCTCGGTGCCTTCCTCGGTAAAGGTCGCCGAACGCTGCTTCTCGTCGATCTCGTAATCTTCCGCAGCGAGCATCGGAACGAACTTGTCGATCGCGATATAGAGTTCGGACTTGTCGTCGAGCGGACCCGAGATGATCAGCGGCGTGCGCGCTTCGTCGATCAGGATGGAGTCGACCTCGTCGACGATCGCGTAGACGTGTTCGCGCTGTACCATCTGCGCGCGCTCGTATTTCATGTTGTCGCGCAGATAGTCGAAACCGAGTTCGTTGTTGGTGGCGTAGGTGACGTCGCAGTCATAGGCCGCCTTGCGCTCGCCGTCGTCAAGGCCATGCACGATGACGCCGACGGTAAGCCCGAGGAATCTATAGAGCTGGCCCATCCACTCGGCATCGCGCTGGGCGAGATAATCGTTGACCGTGACGACATGGACGCCGCGCCCGGCCAGAGCGTTCAGGTAGACCGGAAGGGTCGCGACCAGCGTCTTGCCTTCACCCGTCTTCATCTCGGCGATCGAGCCCTCATGCAGCACCATGCCGCCGATCAGCTGCACATCGAAAGGCCGCATGCCGAGCGCCCGCTTGGCGCCCTCGCGTGCGACCGCGAAGGCCGGAACGAGGAGATCGTCGAGGGTTTTGCCGTCCTGCAACTGGGCGCGGAACTCCGCGGTTTTTGCGCGCAGCTCGTCATCGCTCAGCGCCTCCATTTCGCTTTCCAGCGCATTGATGGCGGCAACCTTGGGATGCAGCGACTTCAGACGACGATCATTGACGGAACCGAAAATCTTGCGGGCTAGGCCGCCGAACTTGACCATGTAAATGGTCCTCTCTCTAAGGCTGGCCGCAACAAATCCGGCGGCCCTTTTAAAACGTGTTGGCGTCTATCTTGCTGGGCTACTTCGCCCGGCTTTCCCGCTTTTCGGAGGTGGACGCGATAGCAAAGGACAGATAAGAGGGGCAAATAGTGATGTCAACGCCGCTCCGTACCGCAGAACGCGGCGTTTCCCGGCGCGTCCCGATCACATCACGGTGAACCAATTATCCGCAACAAAGCGAGTTCTCGATGCAGCTTTCACGTCCGTCCCGTTCCCTTTCCGCAGTGTCCGCCAAACCGATCGCGGCGCGACTGATCCTGGTGCTCGCGGCATCCTGCGCATTGGCTTTTCCGGTCGCGGCACAGGATGGCAAGGACGTTGTCGCCACGCTGAACGGCCAGCCGATCACCGAACAGGATCTCGCCATGACGCTCTCGGACCTGCAGGACCAGCTCGGCCAGGTTCCCCCCGAAGGCCGCCGCGCCGCCGCGCTGACGGCGCTTGTCGATATCCGCACGCTGGCGGAAAAGGCCGAAGCCGCGGGCCTCGACAAGACCGATGAGTTCCAGAGCCGATTGGCATTCCTGCGCCAGCGCGCCCTGCACAACGCTTATTTTCGCGACGAAGTCGTCAACAAGGTGACAGACGAGGAAGTCCGCGCCCGCTATGACAAGGAAGTGGCCGCCACGCCGCCCGAAAACGAGGTGCGCGCCCGCCACATCCTGCTGAAGACCGAGGAAGAGGCAAAGGCGGTGATCGCCGAACTCGACGCCGGCGCGAAATTCGAGGACGTGGCGAAGGAGAAATCCACCGGCCCGACCGGCCCGAACGGCGGCGACCTCGGTTACTTCACGCGCGGCCGCATGGTGCCGGAATTCGAGGAAGCCGCCTTCGCACTCGATGTCGGCGCCTATACGGAAAAGCCGGTAAAGACCCAGTTCGGCTGGCATGTGATCAAGCTCGAGGACAAGCGTCTGGTCCAGCCGCCCGCCTTTGCCGACGTCAAGGACCAGATCCGCTCGGTGCTTCTGCGCGAACATTACTTCAATCTCCTGAACACGCTGCGTTCGGAGGCCAAGGTCGAGATTTCCGATCCGGCGCTGAAGGAAGCATACGACAAGGCCAACACGGCACAGCTGCAGCAGCAGCCCGCGCAGTAACTTCGCTCCGAGGCATCATGTCCAGCGCCAGTGTTTCGCCCCTCGCTCCGAAATCCTACCCCGGGATGCCCGCCATCGACGGCTTGCGCATCGCAACCGCCAAGGCCGGCATCAAATACAAGGACCGCGTCGACCTGATGGCGATGGTCTTCGACGCGGGAACCGCCGTTGCCGGCGTGTTCACCACGTCGAAATGCCCCTCGGCGCCAGTTGAACTGTGCCGCGCGCATCTGCCGGGCGGAAAAGCGCGTGTTCTCGTCGTCAACGCCGGCAATGCCAATGCCTTCACCGGCAAGAAGGGTCGCCATACCACCGCCGTCGCCGCCAGGGCCGCGGCGGAAGCCGCCGGCTGCAACGAATCGGAGGTCTTTCTGTCATCGACCGGCGTGATCGGCGAACCGCTCGATCCGGTCCATTTCGAACGCCATCTGAAAGGCATGGTCGCAGACGCGAAAGGCGAACGCTGGGGCGACGCCGCGCACGCGATCATGACGACCGACACCTTTCCGAAGATGGTCACGCGGACGGTCCGGCTCGGCGACGCCGAGGTGACGATCAATGGCATCGCCAAGGGCGCCGGCATGATCGCGCCCGACATGGCAACCATGCTCGCCTATGTCGCGACCGACGCGCCGGTCTCCGCGGCGGTTTTGCAGGATCTGCTGTCACGCCACACGCCGACGACCTTCAATGCCGTCACGGTCGACAGCGACACGTCGACCTCCGACACGCTGCTTGCCTTCGCGACCGGTGCTGCGCGATCGCGGGGGGCGCCCGAAATCGGCGATCCGGCCGATTCGCGTCTGGCGGATTTCGCCGCGGCTTTCGCCGAATGCCTGCATGCGCTCGCGCTTGACATCGTCAAGGACGGCGAAGGCGCGACCAAGCTGGTGCGCGTGGACGTAACCGGCGCTGTCTCCGACGAGTCCGCCAAGCGCATTGCGATGTCGATCGCCAATTCGCCGCTCGTCAAGACGGCGATCACCGGCGAGGACGCCAACTGGGGCCGGGTCGTCATGGCCGTCGGCAAGGCGGGCGAGCCCGCCGACCGGGACAGGCTGGCGATCTGGTTCGGCGACTTGCTGGTCGCAAGCGAGGGCGAACGGGTCGGATCCTATTCCGAGGCGGAAGCCAGTGCCTATATGAAGAACGACGAGATCGCGATCCGCGCCGATATCGGCCTGGGCGAAGGGCGGTTCACCGCCTGGACATGCAATCTCACCAAGGAATACATCGCCATCAATGGCGATTACAGGAGCTGAAGCCGTGACGGATCTCGCGCTTGTACGGCGCCTAGAAGCAGTCGGCTTCCGTGCCTGGCCCGCAGCCTCCGTCCACTATGACGGCAGCTGGGCCGTCCGCCTGACCGCCGGACACCCCTCCAAGCGGCTGAATTCCGTCAATCCGCTTGACCCGGCCGATCATCGCGACATTGACACCCGGATCGCGCGTGCCGCGAAGCGCTTCGGCGCTTACGGCCGCCCGCTGGTCTTTCGCCTGTCGCCGCTCGCCCCGCTGCAGCTCAACGCCCATTTCGACGCCCATGGCTGGCGCCGTTTCGACGAAACGAAGGTCATGGTCGCGAGGCTCCAGGATATCGATCTCGACAGCGGGCTGGATCAGATCCCGCTGCAGGATGTCGGCCGCTATGTCGACGCCTCGATCGCTATTCGCGGCGAAGACGTCGAACGCAAGGCCGGGCTGACCGAGGTTGTGGAATCGATCCGCCCGCCGAGCGGCATGTTCGTCCTCGAAGACGACAAGGGCCCTGTCGCCTCCGCGCTTTGCGTCCATGACAACGATCTTGCCGGCCTGTTCGACGTCGCCGTACGCGCCGACCAGCAAGGCAAGGGCTATGCCCGCTCGATCGTGCGCGCCGCGCTTCGCTGGGCCGCATCCCAGGGCGCGCAGCGTGCCTGGCTGCAGGTGATGTCCTCCAACAAGGCGGCCGTGAGCCTGTATTCGCGCCTCGGTTTCGAGACCGTCTACACCTACGCCTACCGCCAGAAGGGCGACTGAACCGCGCCATGACGGATCTCGCTGCAAAACCGCTGGTTCTCGTTGCCGCCTGCGCGCTGCTCGACACTGACAACCGCATCCTTCTGGCCCGGCGCCCGGAAGGCAAGTCGATGGCGGGCCTGTGGGAATTTCCCGGCGGCAAGGTCGAGACCGGCGAGACGCCGGAAGAGACGCTGGTGCGCGAATTGCACGAAGAACTCGGTATCGTGACCGAACAGCCGTGCCTCGCGCCGTTGACCTTCGCCAGCCACGATTACGATGACTTCCACCTGCTGATGCCGCTTTACGTGTGCCGGAAATACCAGGGAATCCCGATGGCGCGCGAAGGTCAGCAACTGAAATGGATACGCGCGCCGGCCTTGCGCGACTATGCAATGCCGCCGGCCGACCTGCCGTTGATCCCGATCCTCCAGGATCTTCTCTAAGCTTTAGCGATCGCTAACAAACGTCGTTAATCAATCATTTATTACAAGATGCGATGCTAAATGAAGTCATCGCGTGTTTACACGCATGGCCGCAGGAGATTGTCTCACCGTCAAAAGGGGTAAAACATGCGCGATGATGGGGATTGGGCCGAAATCCGGCCGCACAACGCTTCGACAGTCGGTGAAGCCGGTCTGGGCATGCTCCGAATCACGCTCCTTTTCGGGTCCCTCGCGATTGCCATCGCGCTTTTCCTCACGCCGGTCCTCGACCGTGAAAGCAATTCCTCTCTCAGCGCTTCCGCTATTTACGGCGGCATTGACCGGACAGCCACCGGAACGGTTCGCAGCAACATGCGCCAGTATACTGTCCGGCGCAGTATCTTGCAGACGACACCGAGCTCGACATGCATAATTCATTCAAATGGCGTGAAAACCGGTGACTGTTGATTAATCGGCCCGGATAACCTTTCACTTACACAGTATTTGGATAGACTCGCCCCCTTCTTGCATACAACAGCGCGTTAACTTTCTCCCGATAATACGTTAACACATTGAGGGAGAAGCTCTGTGTTTCAGCAATTCCTAACGGACGAAACTGGTGCGACCGCCGTCGAATACGGAATTATCGTCACCGTATTGTCGATCGTCATTGTCGGCGGGATCGGAACCGCTCTCGACGCGGTCAAGTGGCTGTGGTCAGACAATAATTCCGAAATTTCCAAGACCATGAACAAGATCTAGGGTCACGACCCGGCGGACTTGTCGCCGAGGAAATCCGCCAGGCGTTTCGTCGCGCTGCCGGGCCGCTGCGGCTTTTGCTGTGATTCATGCGGTACCCAGCCCGACATCCAGACGAAGGTGAATGTCGCGCGAATCCGTCCGTCGGCATCGGCATGGTTCAGCGCGTAATATTCGGCCGCCTTGTGGAACAAGGCCGGCGTCACGAACCGCCGGCTGCGCGATTGCAGCGTGTTCGTTGCTCCCATCGCGCGCAGATCGCGCATCAGGTGAAACATCGTGTCGTAGCGTACCGTCAGCGTTTCCGTGTCTGTGACCGGCAATGCGAATCCCGCCCGTTGCAGCAGACCGCCGGCATCGCGAACATCCATGAAGGGCAACACCCGCGCATTCGCCGCGCCGGTGAGTTCCACTTCCGCGGACAGGAGGCTTTCGCGCAATTCCTTGAGCGTATCGCCACCCGGAACACAGGCGAGGAACAGCCCGTCCGGCTTCAGCGCGCGCCGGATCTGCGCGAGGATGCCCGGCGTGTCGTTGGTTTCATGCAGCGTCAGCAGGCTGACGGCGAGATCGTAGCGCTCCGGATCAAGTCCAAGCGCCTCGTTCTCCACGCCTGCGGGCACGTCACGCCGCTCCATCGCATCGAACGGCGACCCTGTGATCGGCGGCGCAGCCGACGGAACGAACAGGACGCCGCGTTCGAAGTTGTGCGTGACCGCCGCAAGCCTGAGCGCGAGATCGTCGACAACCGCGCGGAACAGAAAATCCGCCCCCCCCGTGCCGAGTCTCGCAGCCCGGCGCTGATTGGCGAGAACCTGCTTCAAGTCGATGATCGTTTTGACGCTCATGGCCGCTTCTGTAACAGTAATTGCGTTTCGTTGCTCGGCGATGGTGGCTCACATGCAAAACCTGGCGCAAAAGGCAAGCCGTCTCGTCGGTTCGGTGTTGTTTCCCGACACCTGCCTCGCCTGCCGCATGCATGTTGCCGCGCGTGGAACGCTTTGCCCGCATTGCTGGAACCGGCTGCATTTCATCGCCGAACCGGTCTGCGAAATCACCGGCGCGCCGTTCCAGCACGATTTCGGCGAGAAGATGATCAGCGCCGAGGCGCTTGCCGACCCGCCGCCATACCGGCGCGCGCGAGCGGCCGTGCTGCATGACGGGATCGCTCAGCAGCTGGTGCAGCGGCTGAAATATGGCGACCAGACCGAACTCGCGCCCTGGATGGCTAACTGGATGCTGCGCGCAGGCCGCATGCTGGTCGGCGAAAGCGATGTCGTCGTTCCCGTGCCGCTGCATGCGAGGCGTTATCTGGCGCGTCGCTACAACCAGTCGGCGGAACTCGCCAGAACCATCGCATTGTCGTCGGGCATCGCCTTCGAGCCGGGCGCGCTCGAACGCGTGAAGGCGACGCGCCAGCAGGTCGGTCTCACCGCCACCGAACGCCGGGCAAACCTACGCGGTGCGTTCCGCGTGCCGTCGGAGGCAGAAATCGCGGTGGCGGGACGCAATGTCCTGATCGTCGACGACGTTTTCACAACGGGGGCGACGATTTCGGCCGCGACGAAAGCGCTTCTGCGCGCTGGTGCAGCCCATGTCGACGTATTGACCTTCTCGCGCGTCGTGCCGCATTTCTCCGGCTGGGCGCATGGCAACGGCGCGACATAAGGCGGTCTTTTCACGATGGTGCAGCGCACATATATAGCGCTATCTGAAAGGATAGTTCCGATGGCTGACATCACCATTTACACGCGCCAGTTTTGCGGATTCTGCACGGCTGCAAAGCGCCTTCTGCAAAAGAAGGGCGTTTCTTTCGTCGAGCATGACGCAACCCTGAAGCCGGACCTCCGGCGCGAAATGATCCAGCGTTCCCACGGCGGATCGACCTTCCCGCAAATCTTTATCGGCGACATTCATGTCGGCGGATGCGACGAGCTCTATGCACTCGACCGCGCCGGCAAGCTCGATCCGCTTCTGCGAGCCGATCATTGACCGGCACACTGACATGCGCCGCCATCCAGATGCGCTCGGGAACCGGCATTGCGGACAATCGCGACACGTTCGAGGGTCTCGTGCGCGAGGCCGCGGCGATGGGCGCGGCCTATGTCCAGACGCCCGAGATGACCGGACTGATCCAGAAGAACCGCGCCGCGCTGCTCGAGGCGATCTTCGCCGAAGAGGACGATCCGATCGTTGCCACCGCCGCGTCGCTCGCATCCGAACTCGGCATCTGGCTGCATGTCGGCTCCACGCCGATCGACCGCGGCGACGGCAAGGTGGCGAACCGCGCCTTCCTGTTCGGTCCCGGCGGGCGCAAGCTGGTTTCCTATGACAAGATCCATATGTTCGACGTCGATCTGGACAATGGCGAAAGCTGGCGCGAATCCGCCATCTACGAGCCCGGCGACCGCGCGATCACGATCGATATCGAGGGCGCGCGCCTCGGTCTTGCGATTTGCTACGACGTCCGCTTTCCTGACATTTTCCGGCGTCAGGCGCTTTCCGGCGCCGAAATCCTGACCGTTCCCGCCGCCTTCACCCGCCAGACCGGCGAGGCCCACTGGCACATTCTCTTGCGCGCCCGAGCAATCGAGAACGGCGCCTTCGTCATCGCCGCCGCCCAGGGTGGACCGCATGCGGACGGCCGCGAAACCTATGGTCATTCGCTCGTCATCGATCCGTGGGGCCGCATCCTCGCCGAAAAGGATGACGACGAGCCGGGCGTGATCGTCGCCGATCTCGATATCGGCGCCGTTATTGAAGCGCGGCAGAAAATTCCCAATTTAAGGAATATACGACCGTTTAATCTCGTTGATGTAAGCTGAAAGGCTCAACCGGAGCAAAACCGTGATCAAGTTTTCGCTCAGATGTGATCAAGGCCACGATTTCGAGGCATGGTTCCGCGACAGTGGCGATTTCGACACCCAGAAAAAACGCGGTTTTCTGGAATGCCCCTCATGCGGCTCCAATCATGTCGAAAAAGCCCTGATGGCGCCCCGCGTCGCAACCGCGCGCAAGCGCGAGGAAGTCGCCGTCGCTATCGGCAACGCGGCGCAGCGCGAAATCATGGCTAAACTGCATGAAATGGCGCGCGAGGTACGCAAGAGCGGCGAAGATGTCGGCAACCGTTTCCCTGAGGAAGCACGCAAGATCCACTACGGCGAAACCGATGCGCGCGGGATTTACGGCAAGGCGACGGTCGAGGAGGTCACCGGCCTTCTGGAGGAAGGCGTCGAAATCATGCCACTGCCGGACTTGCCCGAAGACATGAACTGAGCGCGGCCCGCATTCAGCGGGGCCGCGTCGCAACCACCATGTAATTCACGTCCATGTCGCGCGACAGGCGCCATTCGTCGGCCAGCGGATTGAAACTGACGCCCGAGCGGCGGACGATGTCGACGCCGGTTCCGGCAAGCGCCGCCTCCAGTTCCCGCGGCGTGACAAGTTTCTCGTATTGATGCGTGCCCTTCGGCAGCCAGCGCAGGATGTGTTCCGCCCCGATGATCGCCATTCCGTAGGCTTTCAGCGTCCGGTTGATGGTCGCGACGAACATCAGCCCGCCCGGGCGCACCATCGCCGCGCAGGATTTCATGTAGAGATCGACATCGGCGACGTGTTCGACCACTTCCATGTTGAGAACCACGTCGAAATTTTCGCCCTCGGCTTCCAGCGCTTCCGACGTCGTCGCGCGATAGTCGATATCGAGGCCCGACTGCGCGGCATGGAGCTTTGCGATCTCGATATTGGTTTCCGATGCGTCCGCGCCGACAACCTGCGCGCCGAGCCGCGCCATCGGCTCCGACAAAAGCCCGCCGCCACATCCGATATCCAGGAATCGCAGGCCCGCGAACGGCTTCGGCGTCGCCGCGTCCAGTCCGAAATGCTCGATCACGGTGTCGCGGATATAGCGCAGCCGGACCGGATTGAACCTGTGCAACGGCTTGAACTTGCCGGTCGGGTTCCACCAGTCAGCCGCCATCCGCGAGAAGCGATCAACTTCCCCGGCGTCGATTGTCGTTGCTGCGCGGTCCATGCTCGGTCGTCCCGTTCCTGTCTCGCCCTCCAACTCGGGCGATCCGGCCGTCAAGTCAAGAGGCCGCGCCGCCGCACGCCGACCAAAGGCAAACTTGCGGCTTCCATCGCAATTCGATATGGAGCGCCCGACCCGCCGGGCATTGCCCGACCGCACCAAACAGAACAACTGTCGAGCAAATCACCCGCCATGGCCCGCATCGTCATGAAATTTGGCGGCACGTCCGTCGCCGATCTTGATCGCATCCGCAATGTGGCGCGGCATGTCAAACGCGAGGTCGATTGCGGCCATGAGATCGCGGTCGTCGTTTCGGCCATGGCCGGCAAGACCAACGAACTCGTCGAACTGACCCGTGCCGCCTCCCCGATGCATGACGCGCGCGAATATGACGCCATCGTCGCCAGTGGTGAACTCGTTACCGCCGGACTTCTGGCGATCGTGCTGCAATCGATGGGCGTGGACGCCCGCTCGTGGCAGGGCTGGCAGATCCCGATCAAGACCGACAACGCCCACGGCGCGGCGCGTATCCAGGAAATCGACGGCGAACGGCTGATCGAACGCTTCAGGATCGGCCAGGTCGCGGTCGTCGCGGGGTTTCAGGGCATTGGCCCCGACAACCGCGTCTCCACGCTCGGGCGTGGCGGCTCCGACACCAGCGCGGTGGCGATCGCCGCGGCGGTCAATGCCGACCGCTGCGACATCTACACCGATGTCGACGGCGTCTACACGACCGACCCGCGCATCGAACCGAAGGCGAAGCGCCTGGCGAAAGTCTCCTTCGAGGAAATGCTGGAAATGGCGTCTCTCGGCGCCAAGGTCCTGCAGGTGCGTTCGGTCGAACTCGCCATGGTGCATAATGTGCGCACTTTCGTGCGTTCCAGCTTCGAAGCGCCCGACGCCCCCGGAATGGACAATTTCGACAATCCGCCGGGTACGCTGATTTGTGATGAGGATGAGATCGTGGAAAAGCAGAATGTGACCGGCATTGCCTACACTCGCGACGAAGCGCAGATCTCGCTGCGCCGCGTGCAGGACCGCCCGGGCGTTTCCGCCGCAATTTTCGGCCCGCTGGCCGAGGCGGGCATCAATGTCGACATGATCGTGCAGAACGTGTCCGGCGACGGCAAGTTCACCGACATGACCTTCACCGTGCCGAGCGGCGATGCCGACAAGGCCGTCCGCGCGATCGAAAGCGTGAAGGACGAGGTCGGCTACGAAGCGGTGCAGTCCGAGACCGGGCTGGCGAAGGTCTCCGTGATCGGCATCGGCATGCGCAGCCATGCGGGCGTTGCGGCGTCGGCCTTCAAGGCGCTGGCTGAAAAAGGCATCAACATCCGCGCCATCACGACGTCGGAAATCAAGATCTCGATCCTGATCGACGGCGACTGGTGCGAATTGGCCGTGCGCACGCTGCATAACGTCTACGGTCTCGACAAGGTCTAGTGCTGGCGGCTATGCCTTTGTCTTCCGCGTCCGGCTGATCCGGACGCGACATTTGATGCGTTCAGGGAGAAGTCGTTGCTACGTGAGGCGGATGCCGGACCACGGGTCCTCCTGAAACGTCTCCGCGAAATCATGGCGGAGCCGATGGAGCCGCAGGAGCGGCTCGATCGGATTGTGCGCCAGATCGCCCAGAACATGGTGGCCGAAGTCTGCTCTGCCTATGTCCTGCGCGCCGACGGCGTGCTCGAACTCTACGCCACCGTTGGCCTCAATCCGACCGCTGTCCACCTGTCTTCTCTGCGTCTGGGCCAGGGCCTCGTCGGCACGATCGCTTCCTCGGCCCGCCCGCTGAACCTCGCAGAGGCGCAAAAGCACCCCGCCTTCGAATATCTGCCGGAGACAGGCGAGGAGGTCTACAACTCCTTCCTCGGCGTGCCGATCCTGCGTGCCGGGCGCACGCTTGGCGTGCTCGTCGTCCAGAACGAGGCGCATCGCGCCTATGGCGACGACGAGGTCGAGGCGCTCGAGACCGTCGCCATGGTGCTTGGCGAACTGATCGCGGCGGGCGACCTGAAGCGCCTTTCCAAGGGCGGCATCGAGCTCGACCTGACCCGCCCGATCGTAACCCGCGGCCGCGCGCTTGCGGACGGCATCGGCCTTGGCCACGTGGTCCTGCACGAGCCGCGTATCGTCGTCACCGATCTCTTCAACGAGGACAGCGAAACCGAGATCGAGCGCCTCGCCTCGGCCCTGAGCGCGCTGCGCCTGACCATCGACGACATGCTGTCGCGCCGCGAGATCGCCTTCGAGGGCGAGCATCGCGACGTGCTGGAAAGCTACCGCATGTTCGCCCACGACAAGGGCTGGGTGCGCCGCCTCGAGGAAGCGATCCGAAACGGCCTGACGGCTGAAGCCAGTGTCGAGAAGGTGCAAAGCGACATGCGCGCCCGCATGACCGCCGTCAGCGATCCCTATCTGCGCGAGCGCATGAACGATTTCGACGATCTCGCCAATCGTCTGCTGCGCGAACTGATGGGCGAGGACCTGGCCACCCGCGAGGAAAAGCTCCCCGCCGACACGATCATCGTCGCCCGCACCATGGGCGCAGCCGAACTGCTCGACTATCCGCGCAAGAACCTGCGCGGGCTGGTTCTGGAGGACGGCGCCGCCACCAGCCATGTCGTGATCGTCGCGCGCGCCATGAGCATACCCGTGGTCGGCCAGGCCAAGGGCGTTGTCGCCCTGTCGGAAAACGCCGACCCGATCATCGTCGACGGACTGTCCGGAGACGTCCATCTGCGTCCGCAGCCCGATGTCGAGACGGCCTACGCGGAAAAGGTCCGTTTCCGCGCCCGCCGTCAGCAGGAATACCGCGATCTGCGCGGCAAACCGTCGGTGACCAGGGACGGCCAGACCTTTCATTTGCACATGAATGCCGGCCTGCTGGTGGATCTGCCACAGGTCGATGAATCGGGAGCCGAGGGCATCGGCCTGTTCCGCACCGAATTGCAGTTCATGATTGCCGAGACCTTTCCGCGTGCCGAGGCGCAGGAGACGCTGTATCGCTCCGTGCTCGACGCCGCCGGCCGGAAACCGGTCACCTTCCGCTCGCTCGATATCGGCGGCGACAAGGTGCTTCCCTATTTCCGCAGCGTGCCGCATGAGGAGAATCCGGCGCTCGGCTGGCGCGCCATCCGGCTGTCGCTCGACCGCCCCGGCCTGTTCCGCACCCAGTTGCGCGCACTCCTGAAAGCTGCCGCCGGACGCGAGTTGCGGGTCATGCTGCCGATGATCACCGATGTCGGAGAGATCGAGCAGGCGCGCGCGATCATCAACCGCGAGGTGCAGCACCTGTCACGCTTCGGCCACGGCCTGCCGACCCGGCTGAAGGTCGGCGCCATGCTGGAGGTGCCGTCATTGCTGTTCGACCTGAACGCCCTGATGAAAGCCGTCGACTTCGTCTCCATCGGCTCGAACGACCTGTTTCAGTTCCTGACGGCGACCGATCGCGGCAATCCGCAAATTGCCGCGCGCTTCGAGCCGCTGTCGCGGCCGTTCCTGCGCGCCCTGCGCACCGTCGCCGAAGCCGCCGAACGCAACGATACGCAATTGACGCTGTGCGGCGAACTGGCGGGAAAGCCGCTGTCCGCCTTGGCGCTCGCCGCCATCGGCATCCGCGATCTCTCCATGTCCGCCGCCTCGATCGGACCGGTCAAGGCGGCGTTGCTGGCGACCGATCTCGGCGCGCTGGCCGCGGCCATCGGCGCGGCGATTGAAAATGACCGGGGATCATCCGATATGCAGAATATCCTCCGCGACTTCGCGGACGAAAACGCTATTCCCTATAACTGATGACAGGCCACGCGTCCTAACCGCATGATTGAACTCCCCGCCGACAAGATGGACCAGATGGTCAAGCGTTTCGCCATGCTGGAAAGCCAGATGGCGAGCGGTCCGGACAGCGAGACCTATGTGAAGCTGGCGTCCGAATACGCGGATCTCGAGGAAATCGTTTCCAGGATTCGCGAATACAAGGACGCCCAGTCCGAACGGGACGATCTCGAGACATTGCTCGCCGACAAGACGATCGACGGCGAAATGCGTCAACTCGCCGAAATGGAGTTGCCCGAAATCGAAGAGCGCCTGGAGAAGCTCGGCAAGGACATCCAGCTTCTGCTTCTGCCCAAGGACGAAGCCGACACCAAAAACGCCATTCTCGAAATCCGCGCCGGCACCGGCGGCCTCGAAGCCGCCCTCTTCGCCGGCGACCTGTTCCGCATGTACGAGCGCTATGCCGCGAGCCGCGGCTGGAAGGTGGAGGTGATCTCCGCCTCCGAGGGCGACGCCGGCGGTTACAAGGAAATCATCGCCATGGTCACCGGACGCGGCGTGTTTTCGCGCCTCAAGTTCGAATCCGGCGTCCACCGCGTTCAGCGCGTTCCTGAAACCGAGGCCGGCGGCCGCATTCACACCTCCGCCGCCACCGTCGCCGTCCTGCCCAAGGCCGAGGATGTCGATGTCGATATCCGCGACCAGGACATCCGCATCGACACGATGCGCGCATCCGGCGCCGGCGGCCAGCACGTCAACACGACGGACTCGGCCGTGCGCATCACCCATATCCCGACCGGCATCGTTGTCCTCCAGTCGGAAAAGTCGCAGCACCAGAACCGCGCCCGCGCGATGGAAATCCTGCGCGCCCGCCTCTACGACGCCGAGCGCCAGAAGGCGGCCGACGAGCGTGCGGAATCGCGCCGGCTGCAGGTCGGTTCCGGCGACCGCTCGGAACGCATCCGCACCTACAATTTCCCGCAGGGGCGCCTCACCGATCACCGCATAAACCTGACGCTCTACAAACTCGACCGCGTCATGGAGGGCGAACTCGATGACGTCATCGAACCCCTGATCGCCGATCACCAGGCGAAACTGCTGACGGAGGAACCTGCGTGAACGAGGCGATCGCACCGGAAGCGGTCGAGAAACTCTTCCGCAATGCGAAACGGCGTCTTGCCGGCGCCGGCCTTCCCTCGCCCGATCTCGACGCCAGCCTGCTGCTCGAATATGCGACGGGCACCACGGTGCTGGCGCGCATCACCGAACCAGGCCGGTTGATACCGGTCGAAAAGATCCGCCGCCTCGACGAATGCATCGAGCGCAGGCTCGCGCATGAACCGGTTCATCGCATCATCGGCAAACGTGAGTTCTACGGCCTGCCGCTCAAATTGAATGCGGCCACGCTTGTGCCGCGCCCGGACACGGAAACGCTTGTCGATCTCGTCCTGCCCTTTGCGGAGGAAACCGCGAACCGGACCGGGCGCTGCCGGATCCTCGATATCGGCACGGGAACCGGCGCCATCGCGCTAGCACTTCTGTCGGAAGTGCCCGGCGCCGTCGCGACCGGGTCGGACGTATCGTTCGACGCGTTACAGGCCGCCGAAACGAATGCTCAGGCGCTCGGTTTCGCCGACCGTTTCGAGACGGTCCAGTCCGACTGGTTCGACGCGATCACCGGCCGTTACGACCTGATCGTCTCCAATCCGCCCTATATTCGCAGTGCGGAAATCGCCGATCTAGACGCCGATGTGCGCGAATACGACCCTGTTCGCGCCCTTGATGGCGGTGACGACGGGTTGGACGCCTACCGCGTTCTGGCGGAGCGTTCACGCATGTTCCTGGAGGAAAAAGGCGCCCTTGCGGTCGAAATCGGCCATGATCAGAATCAGCAGGTGACGAATCTCTTCGAAGGGGCGGGATTCCGCAAAACCGGTGAAAGAAGGGACTATTCCGGGCATGATCGGGCACTTTTTTTTGTGAAATGACATGAACTTGTGCCATGTAGTGAAAAAATCACTTGGCAATGCAGCATTGGAACGCTACCTACATATCGGCGGTGAAGTGAAACCTAGCCGCCAGTCCGACACCCAACGGAAAAACTGAACGTTCCCGTGAGGACACCGCCTTCCGCCGACTATTGTGCGAGATCGGCTACAAGGCACGCACACAAATAATTTGTATGCCCGGATGAGGTTAAGGGGAAAACCTTGTCACGGCACGGACAGGCGCGATGCGCATCCTGTAGCACTGTATGCACCGTAAATGACAACATGAGAGTCTGATGAGACCACAACAGCAAGGTCGCCGCCAGCGTAACCGCAACAATAGTGGCGGCAACAACCGGCGTAACCAAAACCCGCTTTCCCGCAATTACGAAAGCAACGGCCCGGACGTTAAGATCCGCGGCAATGCACAGGTGATTGCCGACAAATATGCCACGCTTGCCCGGGACGCGCTTTCGTCCGGCGACAACGTCATGGCCGAAAACTACCTGCAGCACGCCGAGCACTACAACCGGATCATCATGGCCGCCCAGGCCCAGATGCAGGCGCAGCGCGAAGAGCGCGGGCAGGACGACCAGGATTCCGACGACGGCGACGAAGACAACGCTCCCGAGGCGGCAGCCTCCGACGGCGGTGACCGCGACCAGCGCAACCGCCGCGGCCGCGACCGCGACCGACAGCAGGGAGCCGCCCGCGGCGACGCGCAGCCGGACGGCAATGCGCAGCCAAACGGCAAGGACGCATCCGAGGCGCCGCAGCCGGTGATCGGCGAGACGCCGGTCGAAGTCGCAATGGAAGAACAGGAACAGGCCGCTGCCGCCCAGCCGCGCCGCTCGACGCCGCGCCGGCCGCGCAAGCCGCGTCCCAATCCGGACGAGTCGGCGACCGAAAGCGCCGAGGCCCAGCCGGAAGGCAGCAAATCGGTAACGGCCGAAGCCTGATCGGTTTCGCCAATACGCGGTCCCGAGCCCATCAAGGACCCGCAGCGGAATTCCGCTGCGGGTCTTTCTTTTTTCCGCTCCGTCCGCGCCCCTCTTTTATTCCTCCGATCAAGTCACCATATCCAGCCAGAACAGTGGTTTGCCGCAAAGCGGGAACCCGTCAACGATGAACCGGCAGCGCTTTGCAAAGGCTGTCCGGTCGATTGGAGACCGATATGAACCTTGAAAAATATTCCGACCGCGTCCGTGGTTTCATTCAATCCGCCCAGACTTTCGCTCTCGGGCAGGATCACCAGCAATTCACGCCCGAACATCTCCTGAAAGTCCTTGTCGACGATTCGGAAGGCCTTGCCGCGTCGCTGATCGAGCGCGCCGGCGGCAAGTCGAAAGACGTGCGCCTCGGCGTCGAGGCCGCGGTGAACGCCCTTCCGAAGGTCGAGGGCGGAAACGGCCAGCTATATATGGCCCAGCCGCTTGCGAAGGTCCTGAACACCGCCGAGGAAATTGCCAAGAAGGCCGGCGACACCTTTGTCACCGTCGAGCGCCTCTTGATGGCGCTGGCCATGGAAAAATCCGCCAAGACCTCTGAAATCCTGTCCAAGGCAGGCGTGACCCCGACCGCCCTCAACCAGGCGATCAACGACATCCGCAAGGGCCGCACCGCCGACAGCGCCAGCGCCGAACAGGCCTATGACGCGCTGAAAAAATATGCCCGCGACCTCACCGCCGATGCCCGCGACGGCAAACTCGACCCGGTCATCGGCCGCGACGACGAGATTCGCCGCACCATCCAGGTCCTGTCGCGCCGCACCAAGAACAATCCGGTGCTGATCGGCGAGCCCGGCGTCGGCAAGACCGCCATCGCCGAGGGCCTCGCGCTGCGCATCGTCAACGGCGATGTGCCGGAGAGCCTGAAGGACAAGCAGCTGATGGCGCTCGACATGGGTTCGCTGATCGCCGGCGCGAAATATCGTGGCGAGTTCGAGGAACGTCTGAAGGCCGTCCTCAACGAGGTCCAGTCGGCTGCCGGCAGCATCATTCTGTTCATCGACGAAATGCATACGCTTGTCGGCGCCGGCAAGGCCGACGGCGCGATGGACGCTTCCAACCTGCTGAAGCCGGCGCTTGCCCGCGGTGAACTGCACTGCGTTGGTGCCACCACCCTCGACGAATACCGCAAGCATGTCGAAAAGGACGCCGCCCTTGCCCGACGCTTCCAGCCGGTCTTCATCGACGAACCGACCGTCGAGGACACCGTTTCGATCCTGCGCGGTCTGAAGGAAAAATACGAGCAGCACCACAAGGTCCGCGTTTCCGACTCCGCGCTGGTTGCAGCGGCGACCTTGTCGAACCGCTACATCACAGACCGCTTCCTGCCCGACAAGGCGATCGACCTCGTCGACGAGGCGGCCGCGCGGCTGCGCATGCAGGTCGATTCCAAGCCCGAGGAACTCGACGAGATCGACCGTCGCGTCATTCAGCTCAAAATCGAGCGCGAGGCACTGAAGGTCGAGCAGGACGCCGCGTCACGCGACCGCCTGTCGAAGCTGGAAAAGGAACTGTCCGGGCTCGAGGAAGAGTCCGACCGGCTGACCGCAACCTGGCAGGCCGAAAAGGAAAAGCTCGGCACCGCCGCCGACCTGAAGCGCCAGCTCGACGAAGCCCGCAACGAACTCGCCTCCGCCCAGCGCAAGGGCGAGTTCCAGAAGGCCGGCGAACTGGCCTATGGCCGCATCCCCGACCTGGAAAAGAAACTCGTCGAAGCAGAGCAGCGCGGCGATACCGGCTCGATGGTCGAGGAAATCGTCACGCCCGACCACATCGCCCACATCATCTCGCGCTGGACCGGCGTTCCCGTCGACAAGATGCTGGAAGGCGAGCGCGACAAGCTCCTGCGCATGGAAGACGAACTCGCCGAGCGGGTCGTCGGCCAGGGCGAGGCCGTCCAGGCCGTTTCCAAGGCGGTCCGCCGCGCCCGCGCCGGGCTGCAGGATCCGAACCGGCCGATCGGCTCGTTCATCTTCCTCGGCCCCACCGGTGTCGGCAAGACCGAGCTGACCAAGGCGCTAGCCGACTTCCTGTTCGACGACGAGCACGCGATGGTGCGCATCGACATGAGCGAATTCATGGAGAAGCACTCCGTGTCCCGCCTGATCGGCGCACCGCCCGGCTATGTCGGCTACGAGGAAGGCGGCGTTCTGACCGAAGCCGTCCGCCGCCGCCCCTACCAGGTGATCCTCTTCGACGAGATCGAGAAGGCGCACCCGGATGTCTTCAACGTGCTCCTGCAGGTGCTCGATGACGGCCGGCTGACCGACGGCCAGGGCCGCACCGTCGACTTCAAGAACACGCTGATCATCATGACGTCGAATCTCGGCTCCGAATATCTGGTCAACCTCACCGAGGACCAGGATGTCGGACTCGTGCGCGACGACGTGATGAACGTGGTTCGGGCATCGTTCCGGCCGGAATTCCTCAACCGGGTGGACGAGGTCATTCTGTTCCACCGGCTCAAGAAATCGGATATGGGCCGCATCGTCGCGATCCAGCTCAAACGTCTCGAAGAGCTGCTGGCGGATCGCAAGATCGTGCTCAAGCTGGACGAGGCCTCGCTGCAATGGCTTGCCGACAAGGGCTACGATCCCGCCTATGGCGCACGCCCGCTGAAGCGCGTCATCCAGCGCGAGGTGCAGGACCCGCTCGCCGAGCTGATCCTGTCCGGCGAAATCCTCGACGGATCCACCGTCAAGGTTCTGGAAGGCTCCGACCGGTTGAATTTCAAGCCGGTCAAGGTCGCGCAGGACGAAGCCGCCTGATCGTTTCGGCGAATTTGACAGGATTGGCCCGGCTTGTTGCCGGGCCAGTCATTTTGACGCCGCGTTTGTCGTCGAATCGTGTTTTCTGAAGGGACCGAATCAAATACTGGGCGCCTGGGACATCCGGCGTCCGTCGACGCCCCTTGGAACAATCGAATGCACGCTTTCACTTCCGCGCGGTTTCTCACCCTCCTCGCAACCGTATCGATGACGACCGTGCCTTTCGCCGAGGCTGGCGGGACCGGCGATTCCTATCGCGTGGCACAATCGGATGTCGGCTTCTTCATCGATCGTCACGGCCGGCGTGTCTATTTCGATCGCCGCACCAATCGGATCATCGCGGTCGAGGAACCGCAGCCGCTGCGCAACCTTCTCGAGCGCGTCCTGCCGCCGCTCCGCGCGAGCCCGCCCGGTCCTGATGTCAACGCATTCCCTCCCGCTCCGCGACCTGCTCGAAACGCTCCGGCCACCGCCGACCCGGTTCCGTCGCCCGAAACGGTGGAACGCGCGCCGCTGGACACACGGCCGCAAACCGGACCCGGCGAAATCCGCACGCTCGACGAGTTGCTTGCCGAGCGCGGGCTGGGCACGCCGGAGGATATCTCGCCGCCCTCGGATGAGCCGGACATCGTGCCCGCTCCGCAAATCGGCGAGACGCCGGCGGAAGAAACCGCACCGCCGACAGAAACGGCCGCGATTCCGCGCGCCGGATCGCCTTCGGATCTTTCGGGCGGCCCGCTTGTCGCCAGGCTGCAGGTCCTGCTCGATCGCGAGGGCTTCTCGCCCGGCGTGATCGACGGCCGGATGGGCAGCAATGTCAGGAAGGCGATCGCCGCGGCCTATGACGCGACCGGGGTCCTGATCGATCCCTCGGACGCGGCGACGCTGGACGCCGAACTCGCTCGCACCGGCGGCGGCGCCTTCGCCGAATACACGATCACGCCCGAGGATGCGGCCGGGCCCTTCGCGCAATCGATCCCGGAGGACTATGCCCGGAAGGCCCAACTTCCCGCCATGTCCTACACCTCACCGGTGGAAATGCTGGCCGAGCGTTTCCACATGGCGCAATCCTACCTGCAATCGCTCAATCCCGACGTGAATTTCTACCAGCCCGGCACTGTGATCCGGGTGGCCGCAGTCGGCCGCAACATCGACACGCCAGTCGTCCGCATCGAGGCCGACAAGGCCGCCGAGCAGGTGCGTGCCTATGACGCGAACGGCCTCCTCGTCGCCGCCTATCCGGCCACCATCGGCTCCTCCGACACGCCGTCGCCGTCGGGCACGGTCCAGGTGGAGCGCGTCGCCTTCGATCCGAACTACACCTACAATCCGAAAATCAATTTCGTGCAGGGCTCCAACAAGAGCGTGCTGACAATTCCGCCCGGGCCGAACGGGCCCGTGGGTTCGATCTGGATCGCCCTGTCGAAACCGACCTACGGAATCCACGGCACGCCTGAACCGGACCGCATCGGCAAGACCAACTCGCATGGCTGCGTCCGCCTCACCAACTGGGATGCCGCGGAACTGGCGCGCCTGGTCTCGAAGGGCGCCACCGTCCAGTTCATAGACTGAACAATTCCGGGAGAAGCGGAAGCCGGTTTTCCATTCGGAATTGCGTGAAAACGAGCAGCTGGCGACGTTCATCGATTCCGTGAAACGTTGAACGTCTCTGGGCCTGGACCTTGCGATCGTCTAGCGTCGCCGCATGAAGCTCGAAACCTATAACGCATTCTGCGCCGGCCTGCCCCAAACGACCCACGTCGTCCAATGGGGCGGCGCCCATGTCTGGAAAGTCGGCGGCAAGGTCTTCGCCATCGCCGGCTGGAGCCGGGGCGACGAACTTGCCGTCACATTCAAGGTCTCCGATCTCGCCTTCGACATTCTCCGGGAACAGCAGGGCCTGCGCCCGGCGCCCTATCTCGCCTCGCGCGGCATGAGCTGGATCCAGCGCGTGAATGCCGAAACGATGGATGACGAGGCGCTGAAGGATTATCTGCGCGAAAGCCACCGCCTCGTTGCCGCGAAACTCACCCGCAAGCTTCGTCGCGAACTTGGTCTCGATCCCGGCTGATCCCGCAAGGCGGCATCGCTGCCATAATCTGCGGCGGACATGACCGCTTCGCCACAATCCCGGTTTACATTGCAGCGCAGCAATCGCACAATGCGGAAAAAATGCGGCGGTCAACCTGCGGGAAACAAAATGACGGGAACTATCAAGACAATCGGCGTGATCGGCGCCGGACAAATGGGGTGCGGCATCGCCCAGGTCAGCGCCACGGCGGGCTATGATGTCATTCTGAACGACATCTCCCTCGAAAACGCGGAAAACGGCAAGGCCAAGGTCGTCGAAGCGATGGACCGCGCGGCAAAGGCCGGCAAGATGGATGCCGGCGACGCCAGCGACGCGGCCGCGCGCATCACGCCTGCCGGCGCGCTCGACGATCTCGCCGATTGCGATCTCGTGATCGAGGCGGCAAGCGAGAAGGAAGAGGTCAAGCGCGCGATCTTCGCCAAGCTGTGCCCGGTCCTAAAGCCGGAAGCCATGCTGGCCTCCAACACCTCGTCGATTTCGATCACGCGGCTCGCCTCGGCGACTGACCGGCCGGAACGCTTCATGGGTATCCATTTCATGAATCCGGTGCCGCGCATGAAGCTCGTCGAGCTGGTGCGCGGCATCGCCACCGAGGACGTCACCTTCGAGGCGTCGAAGGCCTATGCCGTTTCGCTCGGCAAGACGACGACCGTGTCGGAGGATTTCCCGGCCTTCATCGTCAACCGCATATTGCTGCCGATGATCAACGAGGCGATCTACACGCTCTATGAGGGCGTCGGGTCCGTCGAGGCGATCGACACGGCCATGAAGCTCGGCGCCAACCACCCGATGGGACCGCTCGAACTGGCGGACTTCATCGGCCTCGATACCTGCCTCTCCATTATGCAGGTGCTGCATGACGGCCTGTCGGATTCGAAGTACCGGCCCTGTCCGCTTCTGGTGAAATATGTCGAGGCCGGCTGGCTCGGCCGGAAGACCGGACGCGGCTTCTACGACTATCGCGGCGCCGAACCGGTGCCGACACGCTGACCGCGCATATCGCGGTTTAATGGGAGGTCCCACGCTTTCCATGGGGCATCAAGGTCTGCGCAGGACCCCCCGCCACCGGGTTGGTGGCAGTGCCCCCTGTGCCCCGGCGCTTTCGGGATACCGAATTTCCCGCGCGGGCGATGTGCAATTCGTCACAGACGGAAAGCCGTCCGGATGCAGGTGCTTGCCCCATTCGGCCGCGGCTTCTAAGACCGTCCGGAAACATCGAGGAACCAGAGCATGCTGTTTGAAGGCACCGATGCCTATGTCGCCGAAAAAGACCTCACCGTCGCCGTCAACGCCGCCATCAGGCTGGAACGCCCGCTGCTGGTGAAGGGCGAGCCCGGCACCGGCAAGACCGAATTGGCGAAGCAGGTCGCTTCCGCCCTCGGCCTCGATCTGATCGAATGGCACGTCAAGTCGACGACCAAGGCGCAGCAGGGCCTCTACGAATATGACGCGGTCTCGCGCCTGCGCGATTCACAACTCGGCGATCCCCGCTTCGAGGACATTTCCAATTATATCAAGCGCGGCAAGCTGTGGGAGGCGTTCACCGCCGACCGGAAGTCGGTGCTGCTGATCGACGAAATCGACAAGGCCGACATCGAGTTCCCGAACGACCTGTTGCAGGAGCTCGACCGCATGGAGTTCTTCGTCTACGAGACCGGCGAGACGATCCGCGCGGAGCACCGGCCGATCGTCATCATCACCTCCAACAACGAGAAGGAATTGCCCGACGCGTTCCTGCGCCGCTGTTTCTTCCACTACATCAAGTTCCCGGACATGGAGACGCTGCAGGCGATCGTCGACGTCCACTATCCCGGCATCAAGCAGAACCTTGTACGCGCCGCGCTGACGCGGTTCTACGAGATCCGCGAGGTCGCCGGGCTGAAGAAGAAACCGTCGACCTCCGAGGCGCTCGACTGGATCCGCCTGCTGGTCGCCGACGACGTCGAACCGGAAGCGCTGCGCACCGACGCCAAGAACGCCCTGCCGAACTTGCATGGCGCCCTCCTGAAGAACGAGCAGGACGTGCACCTGTTCGAGCGGCTGGCATTCCTGGCCCGCCAGCGCGGCGCCTGATCCTTCACTTGCCGGCGGTCACGATCAGCGCCGGATGTGCGAACCGCACCGTGCCGTTTTCCCCGGCGAAGGCCGCCAGCGCTGTCTGCGCCTCGCGTCGCAGCTGCGCGTATTGCGCATCGTCGATCGCGTCCGCCAGCGTCCATCCCCGGATGTCCGTGTGAACCCATTCCGCGATAGAGGGGAATTCCGCCACACTGTCATGCCGAACAATCTGCGCATCGGCCATGCCCGCTTCCGCGAAAAGCGCCCGCAATGCATTCGCGTCACCGAGGCAGTAGGGCGCATTCAGCGCGCTTGCCGTCTCGGCGCCGAACAACCGGTCGAGCAGTTCCACCATCGCCGAATAGCCGGGCGTGTCCTTCAGCGCCCCCCACACGGCGACCGCCATACGCCCGCCCGGCTTCAGCACGCGCCGCATCTCGCGAAGCGCCCCGACACGGTCCTCGAAAAACATCAGGCCGAATTGCGAGACAACGGCATCGAAAGTGGCATCCCGCATCGGCAGGCTCTCGGCCATCCCCTCCACCCAGTCGATATCGCCCGCCTTGGTCCGGGCGACGGCGAGCATCTCCGCATTGCGGTCGAGACCGGTGACGGCGGTGCCACGCCGTTTCGCCTCGAGCGTCAGCGCACCGGTTCCGCAGGCGACATCGAGCACCCTGTCCCCGGCCGCGATCCCCGCAGCCTCCGCCACCGGCGCGGCGCAGCGGGAAAACAGGGCCGGCAGGAAAAACCGGTCGTAGATCTCCGCCGCGCTCGTCGAAACCTGTCCGCGTTCGCTGTCGTTTGTCCCTGGATTGGTCAGGTCGGTCTGCATGTCCCGTCTCCTTTGCCTTGGTCGCCCCGCGACGAAACTAGGAATGCGGATGCTCACGAAATAGTGCAGAAAATGCACTAACCGACCGAAGCCGACCCTTGGTATTCTGACCGAAGGAGGAAGGTGCCATGAAGAGCTACGGCCAGTTCTGCCCCGTCGCCAAGGCGTCCGAACTGTTCTGCGAGCGGTGGACCCCGCTGATCATCCGCGACCTGTCGGCGGGCGCGACGCATTTCTCCGAGATCAGGCGCGGCGTCCCGCTGATGTCGCAGACCATGCTGAGCCGCCGCCTGAAACAGCTCGAGGCCGAGGGTGTCGTGGAGAGGCGGCGCGGTCCCGGCGGAAGGGGAGCGACCTACCACCTGACCGAACAGGGCCGCGAGTTCGTGCCGGTCATCGAATTGCTGGGCCGCTGGGGACAGCGGTGGTCGCGGCGCGAGCTCGCCGAGGGCGAAATCGACCTGAGCCTCCTGATCTGGACCCTCGAGCGCAGCGTCCTCGCCGACGCCTTCGGACCGAGCCGCACCGTCGTCCGCCTGCATGTGACCGACCAGGCCGAAGGCGACGACATCTACTGGTTCGTCAACGAAAACGGCAAATGCGAACTCTGCGTGCGCGATCCCGGCTATGACGTGGACCTCTATCTCGCCTGCACGCTGCCGGACATCATCTACATCGTGCGCGGCGACCTCGCCCTCGAAAGGGCGATCTCGGCCGACCGGCTGGAAGTGATCGGCGACAAAGCCGCCCGCGACCGCTTGCGCCGCTGGCTGAACCTCGGCCCCCTCGCCGCCATCCCGCCGGCGCGGCCGGTAATAACCTGTTGAGCCTCCACAGCTAGGCCAGCATCGCCTCGGCGACACGCAGCGACATGAGAGGCGCCCGCAGATAGCCATCCGACATATGGCCGAGCGAGTAGAAAAGCCCCTCGATACCCGGCGCCGCGCCCGACACGCTGACGTCGCCTTCCAGATAAGGCCGGAAACCGACATTGACTTCCGTCAGGGGAAGCCCCTCCAATGCCGGAACCGCCCGCACCGCGCTTTCCAGGATCGTCCGCACCGCGCCCGCCGCGGGAAGCGGCGTGGTATCGCGGACATGGCGTGTCACGCCAACGATCAACCGGCCGTCATTGCGCGGACAGATCACGCCTTGCGGCGTCTTGACCAGATGTTTGACGAGGGGGCGGTCGGTCTTCAGCGTCAGGATGACGCCCTTAACGCTGTAGGAAGCGGGCAGATCGGCCGGCAGGCCGGCAATATCATTTGTCAGGTGGCCCGAAGCGACCAAAACCCGGTCCGCCGGCATCGGGCCGCCGGATGTCTCGACGCCGCTGACGCGGCCGTCGCGGATGGTCAGACGCTCAACGCGGACACCCTCGACAATTCGTCCGCCACGCGCCTCGATCGCGGCGGCCAGCGCGGCACAGGCCTTGCGGCCATCGACCCATGATACCTGCGGAAGAAGAACGGCGGCGCTCACCTCTTCGGACAGGCCTGGTTCCAGCACACGCGCCTCGCTGCCGCTCAGCACGCGGACCTGCCATCCGAGTTCGCGGCGGCGCGCCGTATCGGCCAGCAGCTCGGCCTCGGTATCCGGATAGGCGATGCGCAACTGGCCATCGGTTCGAAAATCGATCTCGCAGTTGGTCTCGGCCTCGAGTTCCTTCGCCATTTGTGGCCAGAGGCGCAGGCTTTCCCATTCCATGGCGGAGATTTCGTCGGGCTCCAGCCCCGGCTCGCAGTATCCGGCGGCAACACGGCTCGCGCCGTTTCCGGTTTTTCCCGCCTCGACGACGGTGCAGGCGTGCCCTTCCCGGCAAAGCCGCCAGGCGGCAGACAGGCCGGCGATTCCTCCGCCAATGACAATCGTTTCACTCATGCTTCGACGGCCCGCTTCGCCTTCAATTTGGAAAAGTCATCCCTGTCGCGCCGCATTCGGGGAAGACGCGGCCCCCTTTCCGCTGCGCGATGGTTGGAAGGTGACGCTGGTGCCCCCCCGCCCGTCCGCGACCTCCACAGCCGCCACGGCTCCCGCGGCCATGCCATTTCCGGTATCGATTCCTGATACCGGAGAATCCGGGCGACTGGCGAAGAAATCGCACCATCGTCGGATCATCCGAAATTCAGGAACAACTTCGAATAAGGAACCTTGAGCCCCTTCACGGCCGCCGCCGCAGCCTCCGCATCGTCGTCGCGAGCCGCCTTCGTCAGCGCGGCCACGCTGTCCATCATCGCTGAAAGCAGTTTCCCGAAGGCGGGGTCCGACGCTTCAGCCGGCGGATGGCTGGAAATCTGTTCGGCGAGATAGCCGAGCACGGCGGCGTCCTCGCACAACATGCTCATGCCCTTCGCATCGAAGCCGACATAATCCTTGCTGAGGATCTCTTCCATTTTCGCGTGATAGGCATTCATGCGGTCGGAAAAGGAAACGATGTCGTTGCGTTCGTGCAGCGCGCCGATCTCGTTACGAATGGCTTCGAGGGTTTCGTGCGCTTCGGCAAGCTCGCCGTCTTTCGCCTGGTCGCCCGCTGTCTCCGCGATCTCCGAGACCCGTTCCATCGTTGCCGCATAGTCCGGATCGTCGGCATATTGCGGCGGCGGCTGCATGTTGGCGCCCGCAAGCGTATCCCACGTCGCCTTGAAGCCGGCGATCGCACCCGTCGATTTTTCCGCATTGCCGGAATTGGTCGCGAACAGCGCGGCGCGATAATCGCCATAGGCCTGCCGCATCGCCGCCTCGAAATCGCCAACCGGCCCGGCATGTGCCGCGTGAACGAGGCCTCCGATCACACCCAGAGCGATAGCCAGTTTTTTCCAGCCCGTCATTTTCCGTCTCCGATTTGCGGCGATCCTAGCGAACGCACCATCGCCGGCCTTGATTCGCATCAAAGCCGGCCCGCGACCGGATTGACCATGCCCGGTTTCCACCCGTGCATTTTCGCATGCTGGGCCGGACAGGTGGAAAAGATTTCGTGCGACCGAAACCGCGCCGGCAATCAGCCGCAGATACGCCCGTGCGGCACGCCATACATCAGCCGGCCGAACTCGTCGCCCGCGACATGTACGAGGCTCTTGTGGTCGCCGCCCTCGAAATAGATGTCGTCACGGCCCTCGAGCCGTTCGTCCACCACGCAGCTGACCCGGTACGGCACGCCGAGCGGCGGAACCGCGCCGGCATCGCAATCGGGAAACAGCATGCTTGCCTCGTCCTCGGTCGCCAGTTCCACATTGTCGCCGACCATCGAGCGGATTCGCTCAAGATCGATCTGCCGCGACGCAGGCACAACGGCGAGCATATAGCCTTGGTCCCACTTGAGGACCACGCCCTTGGCCAGGTTGTCGCCGGAGATATGGCTGGCTTCCGCCGTCCCGCTGGCGTTTGCCGTCTTGCGATGCTTCATCACCTCGAACGGAATGTGGTTGTCGTCGAGATATTCCTGGATTGTCAAAGCGACTGCCATGGCCGTTCTCCCTTGTTGCGCCTCGTTGCGAGGCCGCCGGATTGACGGATGTGCGGGCCACGGGACGCGGCGCGCGCACGGCCGTCTTGCCGGCCGGTTGGTGCCCTTGCCCCTGGAATGCGAATTGATTTTTTAAAATACACCCGCCGGGAAATCGCGGCAATGACGTATCTAGGTCCGGCGCCGATCCGCATGCGAGTTGACCGCGAAAACGTTCGGGCCTATTGAATTCGGCGTGGTGATTTGGCCGGCCGGCTTGCAGCCACGTTAAACAAGTCGCTAAAAGGGCCGAGGGCAAAATCCCATCCGGACCGGCAGCGGCAAATCCCGTTGGCCGGTTTTGTTTTGGAGTTTCGACAATGCCGATCCGTATTCCCGACCAGCTTCCCGCCCGCGACATCCTCGTGCGCGAGGGCGTGATGGTCATGGACGACACGACGGCGCTGCGCCAGGACATTCGTCCGATGCAGATCGGCCTGCTCAACCTGATGCCGAACAAGATCAAGACCGAGACCCAGATCGCCCGGCTGATCGGCACGACGCCGCTGCAGGTGGAACTGACGCTGGTGCGCATCGGCGGCCACAAGGCCAAGAACACGCCGGAAGATCACCTGATCTCCTTCTATCACACCTGGGACGAGATAAAGCACCGCAAGTTCGACGGCTTCATCATCACCGGCGCGCCGATCGAGACCCTGCCCTTCGAGGACGTCACCTATTGGGACGAGCTGACGCAGATCCTCGACTGGACCAAAACCCATGTCCATTCGACCTTCAACATCTGTTGGGGCGCGATGGCGGCGATCTGGCACTTCCACGGCGTGCCGAAATACACGCTTCCAAAAAAGGCCTTCGGCGTCTATCGCCACCGCAATCTCGCGCCCGCCTCGCCCTATCTGGCGGGCTTTTCCGACGACTTCTCGATCTCGGTCTCGCGCTGGACCGAGGTCCGCGCCGACGACATCTCCCAGGACATGGGGCTTGAGGTGCTGATGGATTCGCCGGAGACCGGCCTTTGCCTTGTCGCCGAGAAGACATGCAACCGGCTCTACATCTTCAACCACGTGGAATACGACTCGACCTCGCTCGCCGAGGAATATTTCCGCGATGTCGCCAACGGCACGCCGATCGAGGTGCCGGCCAATTACTTCCCGGACGACGACCCGGACAACAAGCCGCTGAACCGCTGGCGCAGCCACGCCTTCCTGCTGTTCGGCAACTGGATCAACCAAGTTTACCAGACCACCCCCTATGACCTTGCGGAGATCGGAAAACATCATGACTGACAAGCTGGAGATCCGCCCGTTGCAACGCGGCGACGAGGCCGAATGGCGCCGCCTGTGGACCGCCTATCTGGAATTCTACGAATCCTCGGTGCCCGAGGAGGTCTACAAATCCTCCTTCGAGCGCATGCTGGCCGGCAATGACGGTGCGCCGAACGAGTTCCGCGGTCTGATCGCGACGCTTGGCGGCAAGCCGGTCGGACTGGTGCATTACCTGTTCCACCGCCATGGCTGGCGCATTGAAAAT
Organism: Oricola nitratireducens; assembly: GCF_014904745.1. Lineage (GTDB taxonomy): Bacteria > Pseudomonadota > Alphaproteobacteria > Rhizobiales > Rhizobiaceae > Oricola > Oricola nitratireducens. The sequence goes on along the minus strand of NZ_JACZCS010000004.1, from coordinate 105,142 downwards.
GTCTGCTATTTGCAGGACCTCTATGCCGACCCGGACGTGCGCGGAACAGGCATCGGCCGGGCGCTGATCGAGGCCGTCTATGCCGCCGCCGACAAGGAAGGCTGCCCGAACGTCTACTGGCTGACGCAGGACTTCAACGAAACGGCGCGCAAGCTCTACGACCGCATCGGCAAGCTGACGCCGTTCATCAAATATTCGCGATAGGGCGTCACCCGGGCACGCGCCGGGTCCCCGGCGGCTCACGACGTATCCAGCCGCTGCGCGTCAAACGCCAGCGCGTGGCATTCCCTCAGCACGTCGTCGACCTCGTGAAAGGCCCGCTTGCGGTAGCCCGGCGGCCGGCCCGGACGCATGGGATTGAAGCGGGGCGAGCTGTTGAGGCCGAGATCGCGCTTCGCTTTCCAGCGGGCGAAACGTTTGGCGTGACCGTCGAGATCGTCCAGCGCGCGCTTCAGCGATATCAGCCGGCGGCCGATCGGCGCGGCGTCGATCTCGTCGTCGGGCGAGGGAATCCAGTCGTCGGGAATCGGAGTCGGCTCGGTCAGGCCGATGAAGGTGATGCGCGGGAAGGACCGGGCGCGGCGCCTCCGGGGCCGGAAATCGAAACGCTTGAGCGGATCGATGAGGGGGAGCGCCGGGATGGCGGCGGCGGGTTTGCCTGTTGTGGGTGTTGTTGTGGTTGGCGTGGCGGCTTTTTTGCGGCGCGCCGGCGCCACCACAACAACAAGATCGCGCGCGGCGATGATGACAAGACGCCGGACGGCGGCTTCGGCGGGGCGCAGGATCCGGATCACGCAATTGCGCAGATGGCGCGGCAGCGTCGCGGCCACTTCGCCATCGGCCAGCCCGACCATGGCGAACAGCGCCGCGACGATACGCAAAAGTGCGTCGCGGTTGCGGGCAATAGCCCGCGCCCAGTTGATCGATTGTCCTTGCGCCATCGTCATCGGGCAAGGATAAGGCAAGCGGCGGGGCGGTGGATTACATTTTGCTTTGGCCGCTTCGCGGCGCTTCCGTTTCATCCTTCCCCGCGGGCGGGAGATCGGACGCGCGTATTGCGTTTCTCGGGACCGTCGCGCCGGGAGGAACGACGCTGAAAACGGCAATCAAGCCTCCGCGCTTGTGATGGCGGCATCCGTCGCCGCAATCGCGCTGGCCTGCCGCTGCGGCACCCGGCGTGGACCAGCGGGCCGTCCAGGCGTTGCGCCGATCGCTCGGCAAACGCGCGAACGGGCGCTCCGGGACGGCCCGGACCGCCGATCCGCGTATCTGCTTGAAATTTCCCGGATTTGCGCCTATATACGGCCATCGTTTACTTGGCCAGGTTTGGCTATTCGCGGCGTCACAGGCTTTCGACCCGCCAATATCTTTCCAATTCTCGATAGTGGATCGCGTCCGCAAATCTCGCGGCGCGGCAATTTTCGTCTGAGGACTACTTAAATGCAGACTGGTACAGTGAAGTTTTATAATGGCCAGAAGGGCTTTGGATTTATCCAGCCGGAAGATGGCAGCAAAGACGTTTTCGTCCATATCAGCGCACTCGATCGCGCCGGTCTCGGCGGCCTCGTCGAGGGCCAGAAGGTCGAGTTCGAACTCGAAACCGGCCGTGATGGCCGCACCTCGGCCGCCAATCTCAAGGCGCTCTGATTTCACGCGGATCCGACCGCACCGGACGCTGACGTCCGGCGGGCCCGGGATCCGGCCGAAACCGAAAGCGGGGGCGCTTCCCCGCTTTTTCATTTCCTGGAAAGATGACCATGGCTCTACATCGCTATCCGCTAGGCCAGACTGTCCGGTTCAAGAGCCGGTCCGGAATGCCGCTCAAGACGCCGGATACATTCGAGATCGTCGGGCTGCTGCCGCCGCAAAACGGGACCTGCCAGTACCGCATGCGCAGCGAAGAGGAACGCCATGAGCGCGTCGCCCAGGAAGACGACATAGAAGCTGTCGAAGATACCTCGCCGAAACAGGCGGACAACAGCAACACCCCGGGCACTGCACATCTTCGGTAACGCCCGAACACCAACGAAGTGAGGAAGCCATTGCAAGTTCTCGTCAGAGATAACAACGTCGACCAGGCCCTTCGGGTCCTCAAGAAGAAGATGCAGCGCGAAGGCCTGTTTCGCGAAATGAAGGCGCGCCGCGCCTATGAGAAGCCTTCCGAAAAGCGCGCCCGCGAAAAGGGCGAGGCCGTTCGCCGCAGCCGCAAGGCCGCGCGCAAGCAGGCGCAGCGCGAGGGGCTGATCCCCGGACCGAAGCGCAAGCCGCGCGAAACGGGCGCACGCTGATTGACGGGCGATGACCGGCAGCGGACGGGATTCCCGGCCGCGCCGGCCGATGCCCTGAAAGGAGATCCATGTCGAAACTGACAAAAGACACCTTGTTCAAGCCGTCGACGCGCGCGAACGACAAGTGGGAAGTCACCAACACGGTGGCGCGGTCCATGACCGAGGCCGAAGCGACGGCCCGCGAGAAGAAGACCGAGCGGCTGCGCAAACTGCGCATGGAAGCCGGTCCGCAGGAAGAGGCTCCCAAGCCGAAGCGCGCCTCCCGGAAGCCCTCCGCCGCGAAAAAGACCGCTTCCTCCAAAACCGCCTGAACCGCCTTCGCGAGGGCTCGCGCCCCGCGAATCTCGCCGATTGATCTCGCCCGCCGATTGGCCGATTGTCATGTCGACCATGTCAGGGAGGGTCCGATGCTCGGACGATGCACATGCGGCGAAGTCCGCTACCGGCTCAACGCGAAACCGCTTTTCGTCCACTGCTGCCATTGCCGCTGGTGCCAGCGCGAAACCGGCTCGGCCTTTGCGCTCAATGCGCTGATCGAGGCCGGGGAGGTGGAGCTGCTTGCCGGAACGCCCGCCGAGATCGCGATTCCCAGCGAAAGCGGCAATGGCCAGGTCGTCAGCCGCTGCCCGACCTGCCAGATCGCCCTGTGGAGCGTCTATTCCAGTCCCGCCTTCCGCTTCGTGCGCGTCGGCACGCTGGAGGATCCGGACGCCTGCCCGCCCGATGTCCACATCTACACCGAGAGTAAGCAGCCCTGGGTGGTTCTGCCCCAGGAAACACCGGCCTTCCCGCAATATTACCGCCGGTCGCAGCACTGGCCGGCCGAAAGCCTGAAACGGCGCGAGGCGGCGCTGGCGCTGACCAATCCGGACGGCTAGGACGCGTCAGCGGGAAGGATGACAGAACCCTTTTCGCGCTCTAAGAATGACGTATGTTCATTCCGTTCTTTCTCGAACTGAAAGCCGCCAAGGTTCCAGTCTCGCTGCGCGAATATCTGTCGCTGCTCGAGGGGCTGGAGGCCGATCTCGTCACCTATGACGTCGAGGGCTTCTACTATCTCGCCCGCACCGCGCTGGTGAAGGACGAGCGCCATATCGACCGGTTCGACCAGGTGTTCTCGCATGTCTTCAAGGGCGTCGAGGCGGTCTCCGGCGAGGGCGGCATCGATCCGATGGCGCTGCCGGAGGAATGGCTGCGCAAGCTCGCCGAAAAGCACCTCACCGACGAGGAAAAGAAGCTGGTCGAGGCGCTGGGCGGCTTCGACAAGCTGATGGAGACGCTGAAACAGCGGCTCGAGGAGCAGAAGGACCGCCACCAGGGCGGCTCGAAATGGATCGGCACCGCCGGCACCTCGCCCTTCGGCGCCTATGGCTACAATCCCGAAGGCGTGCGCATCGGCCAGCACGAAAGCCGCCACCGCCGCGCGGTCAAGGTCTGGGACAAGCGCGAGTTCAGGAATTTCGACGACAGCGTCGAGCTCGGCACCCGCAATATCAAGGTCGCGCTGAAACGCCTGCGCCGCTGGGCGCGCCAGGGCGCTCATGACGAGTTCGACCTCGACGGCACGATTCGGTCGACCGCCGAGCACGGCTATCTCGACGTGCAGATGCGCCCCGAGCGCCGCAACGCGGTGAAGCTCTTGATGTTCTTCGATGTCGGCGGCTCGATGGACGACCATATCCGCTCCGTCGAGGAGCTGTTTTCCGCCGCGCGCGCCGAGTTCAAGCACCTCGAATATTACTACTTCCACAACTGCCTTTACGAATCGGTCTGGAAGGACAACCGCCGCCGCCACGGCGAGCGTATCCCGACCTTCGACGTGCTGCACACCTACGGACCGGACTATCGCGTCGTCTTCGTCGGCGACGCCGCGATGAGCCCCTACGAGATTGCCTATCCGGGTGGCTCGGTGGAGCACTGGAACGAGGAGACGGGCGCCGTGTGGATGCAGCGTGTTCTGGAAAAGTTCCCGAAATCCGTCTGGCTCAACCCGGAAAGCCAGGACCGCTGGCGCTATACGCAGTCGACCGCGATGCTGACCGAGATCATGGGCGGGAAGATGTATCCCCTGACGCTGAAGGGGCTGGACGAGGCGACGCGGGAATTGTCGCGGTAGTGTCCGCCTATCCCTCTCCCCGCAAGCAGGCCGGGGAAGTGGCGGTCACCCCAGCAGCAGGACCTGCAAATCGGCCACATTGGTGCCGGTCGCGCCCGTCTTCAGCAGGGCGCCGGCTTCGTTGAGCGCGTGATAGGCGTCGTTGTTTGCGAGATAGGTCTCGACCGACAGACCCTTTGCCTCCAGCGCCGGGATTGTCCGCGCCGTCACCAGACCGCCCGCCGCGTCTGTCGGCCCGTCGCGGCCGTCCGTTCCGCCGGAAAGGAACGCCCAGTCCCCCGGCAGAGAATTGGTTTCGCACAGCGCGGCGAAGCGCAGCGCCATTTCCTGGTTGCGGCCGCCCTTGCCGGAGCCGATGACCTGCACGCTGGTCTCGCCGCCGGCGAGGATCGCGACCGGCTTGCCGGACGGCGCGGTGCCGGCGGCATCGCGGAAGGCCTGGGCGGCATCCTGCACGTCGCCTTCCAGCCATTCCGACAGGATGACGGTGTCGTAGCCCTTATGCTTTGCCGCGCCTTCCATGGCATGCAGGCTGATCGAGTTGGAGCCGACGAGGATGTTCTCCGTCGTCTGCACGAAATCCTGTTTTTGCGCGGAGGCGCGTTTCTCCAGATGCGCCATGACGCTTGCCGGCATCTCACCTTCGAGGCCGAAGGCGCGCACGATCTCCAGCGCTTTTCCCGGCTCCGCCGGATCGGGCACGGTCGGCCCCGAGGCGATGATGGCGAGATCGTCGCCGGGCACGTCGGAAAGGATCAGCGCCAGCCCCTGCGCCGGCACGATCGCCCGCGCCAGCCCGCCGCCCTTCAGCCGCGACAACGCCTTGCGCACTGTGTTCATGGCGACGATGTCGGCGCCGGATTTAAGCAACAGGTCATTGGCGCGGATCTTTTCGGCGAGCGTAATGCCCTCGGGCGGCGCGGGCAGCAGCGCCGAGGCGCCGCCGGATATCAGGCAGAGCACGAGATCGCTGGCGCCGGCCGCATGCGCGATCGCCTCGATCCGCCGCGCGCCCTCCGCGCCGTTTTCGTCGGGCAGCGGATGCGATGCGCCGATGACGGTGACGCCCTCGACGTCGCGGACATTCTCGTAATTGGTGACGGCCAGCGCATCGGCGATCTTGCCGTGCGGCAGGAATTCCAGCGCCGCCTCGATCATCGGAATGGCGCCCTTGCCCGCCGCGATGACGTGCACCCTGGCCGCTTTCGACCATTCGCCGTCGTGGATTTCGAGCGCGTTCAGCACGGCGTGATAGGGATCGGCGGCGGCGACGCCAGCTTGGAAGATCGCGCGCGCATCGCTTGAGAGAGTGTCGGTCGTGTTCATGGGTTTGTCCATGGCCGCTCGTTTCCGCGCGGTCAAGATGCCGCGCAAGGCCGCTCCGTCACGTCGGCAGATGTCAGGAGGGACGCGCGCGCCGGCCCGCGCTGCTTCCCGTCGTCCGGAAATCGACTAGAATTGCGCCATGGCTTACGACGAGGAACTGGCTGCCCGCATGCGCGACCGTTTCGACGGCATGCCCGGCGTGTCGGAAAAGAAGATGATGGGTGGCGTCTGCTTCATGATCGACGGCAACATGCTCGGCGCGGCGCGGCGCATGAAGTCCGGCGACGCCCACTTCATGTTCCGGGTGGGCAAGGACAACGAGGCGGAAGCGCTTCGCCTTCCCGGCACGCGGCCGATGACGCATGGCGGGCGCAAGATGGGCGGCTTCATCTATCTCGACGAGGAGGCCGCCGATGAGGCGGCGATGCGGGCGCTCACCTCGCTGACGCTCGCCTATGTCACCACCCTGCCGCCGAAATAGGAGGGCGCGATGCCGGCACCGGATTTCACCGGCTTCACCGGCCGGACGATTGCCTTCCTGTCCGACCTCGAAGCGAACAACAACCGCGAATGGTTCAACGCCAACCGGCCGCTCTACGAGGCCGCCGTGAAGAAACCGGCAAACGCCTTCGCCGAACTGATGGCCGGCGAGATCGAAAGCCTCACCGGCCTGGCCCAGAAGCCGAAGATATTCCGCATCAACCGCGACATCCGCTTTTCCAGGGACAAGACGCCCTATAACGCCCATATCCACATCGCGTGGACGCCGCTCGACGCCGGTGCCAGCCCGCCTGCCTTCATGTTCGGCCTGTCGACCGGGTACTGCACCGTCGGCTGCGGCGTGTTCGAATTCGCCGTGCCGGCGCTCGAAACCTACCGCCGCAGGATCGCGGGGCCCGAGGGCGACGATCTTGGCCGGATGATCGCCGCGCTGAAGGACAAGGGCTTCCGCCTGCAGGAGCCGGCGCTGAAGCGGATTCCGGCGGGCTTTCCCGCCGACCACGCCTATGTGGAGCTGTCGCTGCACAAGGGCATCGCCGTCTGGCGCGACTTCGAGGGCCCGCAGGCGGCGGCCGGGCCGGACATCATGGCGCGCAGCCTGTCTTGCTTCGAGGAACTCCTGCCGCTGTGGCGGTTCCTGCGCGAACTCGACGGCGCGTGAGACGGGGCGCCGGTTGCCGGTCCGGTGCGAATGGACAACCTCCGGAAAGCTCACACCTAGACGACGTTGCGCTCGCGATAGGTCTGCAGGAAGGAGCGGATGCGGGGATCGGCGGGGTCGGCGCCGAAGATCTCGGGCGGCGGCACGCAGGCGACCAGGCGGCCGTGATCGAGGAAGGCGACGCGGCTGGCGACATGGGCGGCGAAGCCCATTTCGTGGGTGACGACGACCATGGTCATGCCTTCCGTCGCCATCGCCTTCATGACGTTCAGCACCTCGCCGACAAGCTCCGGATCGAGCGCCGAGGTCGGCTCGTCGAACAGGATGACGCGCGGCTCCATGGCGATGGCGCGGGCGATCGCGACGCGCTGCTGCTGCCCGCCGGACAGCGCCGAGGGATAATTGCCGGCCTTGTCCTTGAGATTGACCTTTTCGAGCGCGGCCATCGCGCGGCCGTTCGCCTCGGCCTTCGTCATCCCCTGCACCTGGACGAGGGCCTCGGCGACGTTTTCGAGCGCGGACATGTGCGGCCACAGGTTGAACTGCTGGAAGACCATGCCGATGTGGCGGCGCTGCTCGCGCAGCCGGCGCCCCGGCAGCGGCCGGCGCGGACCGCTGGAGCCCTCCTGCCAGCCGATCAGCTCGCCGTCGAGGCGGACCTCGCCTTCCTCGTAGGCTTCGAGGAAGTTCATGCAGCGCAGAAGCGTGCTCTTGCCCGAGCCGGACGGACCGATCAGGCAGGTGACCTCCGACTTGCGCACGTCGAGGTCGACTCCTGTCAACGCCTGGAAGTCGCCATAGCGCTTGCCGAGGCCGCGCACGGTGATGATGGATTCGGCGGATGTCGCGGTGTCGGGCATGGTCTATTTCCGGTTTGCCGTATCGGGCCGGTCAGGCGCGGCGGAGATGGCGCGTCACGCGCAACTCCACCCGCCGGCCGAGCCAGGAGGTGAATTCCACCATCGCCCAGTAGAAGAGCGACAGCACGAGGAAGGGTTCGACATAGGTGAAGGTTTCGGCGGCCATGGTCTGCGTCTCGTAGAGCAGTTCCGGCACCGTCACGACCGACAGGATCGCCGTTTCCTTGGTGAGGATGATGACGAAATTCGTCAGCGGAGCGGTGATCGAGACCAGCATCTGCGGCAGCACGATACGGCGAACGATGGTCCATTCGGAAAAGCCCATGCAGCGCGCCGCCTCGAACTGGCCCTTCGGCGTCGAAGCGAAGCCCGCGCGGAAGATCTCCGCGAAATAGGGGCTGCCATAGACGACGAAACCGGCGATGCCGGCCTCGACCGGAGACAGCAGCAGGCCGAAATGCGGTCCGCCGTAATAGAGGATGAAGAGCTGGATCATGAACGGCGTGCCGCGCACGATTTCGATATAGGCCTGCAGCAGGCCGCGAATCCAGCGGCCGGACCACTGGTAGATGCAGGCGATCAGGAAACCGAGCGCCATGCCGCCGAGCGATCCGGCGATCCAGCACAGGATGGTGATGCCGAAACCGTGCAGCAGGGCGGGGCCGTAGCGAACGAAGAGGTCGAGTTCCATCGCGCCGTCCCTACGCTCCGCCGACGTTCAGCCGCCGCTCGGCCATTCGCCCCGCATAGGCGAGGATCGCGTTGATGACGAAATAGACGCAGGCCGCCGCGAGATAGATCTCCAGCGGGCGGTAGGTCTGGCCGGTGATGTTCTGGGCGACGCGGGTAAGCTCCCCGATGCCCACCACCGAAGCGAGCGAGGACACCTTCACCAGCAGGATCAGTTCGTTGACATGCGAGGGCAGGCCGATGCGCAGCGCCTGCGGGACGAGGATGCGGCGCCACAGCGCGAAGGGCGCGATGCCGAGCGCATCGGCGGCCTCCTTCTGGCCGGCCGGGATCGCCTGCAGCGAGCCGCGCAGGATCTCCGCGTTATAGGCTGCCGAACACATGCCGATCGAAAGGAAGGCGGCGACCGTGGCGGGCAGATCGATACCGGCGTAGGGCAGGATGTAGAAGAAGGCGAGAAGCTGGACCAGCAGCGGGACGCCGCGGAAGAAGCTGACATAGAGCGCCGCAAACGACGACAGCCAGCGATGGCGCGACAACCGCGCGGCGCAGACAAGGATGCCGAGGCCGAGACCGACCAGCATGCCGGCAAAGGAGATGATCAGCGTCCAGCGTGCCGCCGCCAGCAGATAGGGCAGGTTGTGCGTGATCGTCGAAAAGGAAAAATCCACTCCCGTCTCCCCGGTTCAGGCGATTGGCGGCCGGCCCGGCGCTGTCGCGCCGGGCCGGGATCGTGCGGTTGCGTCAGTTGACGGCCGGCATTTCGGTCGGCAGTTCCGGCGCGGTGCCGAGCCACTTCTCGTTGATGGCGTCGAGGCGGCCGTCCTCGTGCATCTTCAGGAGCGCGTCGTTGATCGCAGCGACGAGACTTGCGCTGTCGTCGCCCTTGCGCGCGACCCATGCGAAATATTTCGGATCGCCGAAAGGCGGGGTGACAAGGGCGAAGGTCTCCGGGCGCTCGACGGCGGCGTAGCCCATCAGCGGCATGGAGTTGGCGACGGCCTGGATGCGGCCGGCGGCGAGGTCGGCGAGCGCCTCGTCGATATTGACATATTCGCGGATGTCGACCGGCTGCGGAAGCTTCGCGGAGAAGGCCTTGAGCTGTTCGAGCTGGGCGGAGCCCTTCTGCGAACCGGCTGCCTTGCCGGCGATGTCCTCGGGCTTCATGATCGTGTCGTCGCCGGCCTTCTTGGCGAGGGCGACGGTGGCGTTGCCCATCGGCAGGGTGAACGAGTAACGCTGCACGCGTTCGGCGGTGATCGTCACCGGCGCGTTGACGATGTCGAACTTGCCGGCTTCGAGGCCCGGCAGGATCGATTGCCAGGGCAGGTCGAGGAACTCGACCTCGACGCCCAGTTCCTTGGCGACCTCGGTGAACAGGTCGTGGCAGATGCCCTCATATTCGCCATCCTTGAGGATGTCGAAGGGAGCGAAATGCATCTCGGTTGCGGCAACGATCTTGCCCTTGGCCTTGATGTCGGCGAGCTGGTCGGCTTGCGCATAGCCGGTCATGCCGAGCGCGACGGCGCCGGCGGCGAGCATTCCAATGATTTTCCGCAGTCTCATGACGTTGTTCCCTCTGTAAGTTGTACTCGGGTTTCGGACCGAGCGACTGTGATGTTTTCCGGGTTCTTGTGCAACGCACAATCCGCCATTGTCAGTTTCCGAGGATCGCGGGGAGCCTCAGACCCTGTTCACGCGCACAGTCGAGCGCGATTTCGTAGCCGGCGTCGGCATGACGCATCACGCCGGTCGCCGGGTCATTCCACAGCACGCGGGCGATGCGTGCGTCGGCTTCCTTCGTGCCGTCGCAGCAGATCACCATGCCGGAGTGCTGCGAGAACCCCATGCCGACGCCGCCGCCATGATGCAGCGACACCCAGGTCGCGCCCGAGGCGCAGTTGAGCAGCGCGTTGAGCAGCGGCCAGTCGGACACGGCGTCGGAGCCGTCCTTCATGGATTCGGTTTCGCGGTTGGGCGAGGCGACTGAGCCGGAATCGAGGTGGTCGCGGCCGATCACGATCGGCGCCGACAATTCGCCGCTGCGCACCATCTCGTTGAAGGCGAGGCCGAGCTTGTCGCGCACCCCGAGGCCGACCCAGCAGATGCGCGCCGGCAGGCCCTGGAAAGCGATGCGCTCGCGCGCCATGTCGAGCCAGTTGTGCAGATGCGGGTCGTCGACCAGTTCCTTCACCTTGGCGTCGGTCTTGTAAATGTCCTCCGGGTCGCCGGACAGCGCGCACCAGCGGAACGGCCCGATGCCGCGGCAGAACAGCGGCCGGATATAGGCGGGAACGAAACCGGGGAAGGCAAAGGCGTTCTCGAAGCCTTCTTCCTTGGCGACCTGGCGGATGTTGTTGCCGTAGTCGAGCGTCGGCACGCCGGCGTTCCAGAAGTCGACCATCGCCTCGACATGGATCTTCATCGAGGCGCGCGCCGCCTTTTCGACCGCCTTGGGGTCGCTTTCCTGCTTTTCGCGCCATTCGCCGACCGTCCAGCCCTGCGGCAGGTAGCCATGGATCGGATCATGCGCGGAGGTCTGGTCGGTGACGATGTCCGGGCGGACGCCGCCGGCCTTCATGCGCGCCACCAGTTCCGGGAAGATGTCCGCCGCGTTGCCGATCAGCGCGACCGATTTCGCCTCTCCGGCCTTGGTCCATCCGTCGATCATCGCCAGCGCCTCGTCGAGCGTGTGCGCCTTGGCGTCGACATAGCGGGTGCGCAGCCGGAAATCGGCGCGGGTCTCGTCGCATTCGACGGCGAGGCAGCAGGCGCCGGCCATCACTGCCGCGAGCGGCTGGGCGCCGCCCATGCCGCCGAGGCCGGCCGTCAGGATCCATTTGCCGGTGAGGTCGCCGCCATAATGCTGGCGGCCGGCCTCGGCGAAGGTCTCGTAGGTGCCCTGAACGATGCCCTGAGAGCCGATATAGATCCACGAGCCGGCCGTCATCTGGCCGTACATGGCGAGGCCTTTTTTATCCAGCTCGTTGAAATGGTCCCACGTCGCCCAGTGCGGCACCAGGTTGGAATTGGCGATCAGCACGCGCGGGGCGTCCGCATGGGTGCGGAAGACGCCGACGGGCTTGCCGGACTGGACCAACAGCGTCTCGTCCTCGTTCAGCGTCTTCAGCGTCGCGACGATGCGGTCGAAATCGTCCCAGGTGCGCGCGGCGCGGCCGATACCGCCATAGACGACCAGTTCGTGCGGGTTCTCGGCGACGTCGGGATGCAGATTGTTCATCAGCATCCGCATCGGTGCCTCGGTGAGCCAGGATTTGGCGGTGATTTCCGGCCCGGTCGGCGGGTAGATGTCGCGCATGTTGTGACGGGGGTTCGTCATGGCGCCTGGTCCTTTCAATGTCGTGCGAGCGCGCCGGAAAGCGCGAGATCGTTCAGGCTCTTCAGGATTTCCTTGAGGTGGACGCGCAGCTTTCGCGCCTTGCCGGCGTCGTAGTCGAAGGGCAGATCCTCCGAAGCGAGGTGGGTTGACTGGGCGAGTTCCATCTGGATGGCGTGGACGCCGTCCGCCGGCCTGCCGTAGTGGCGCGTGGTCCACCCGCCCTTGAACCGGCCGTTGACGACCGAGGTGTAACCCTCGGCGCGCGCGCATATCGACGCGACAGCGTCCTCGATCGCGGGCGCGCAGGTCGTTCCGCCATTGGTGCCGATGTTGAAATCGGGCAGCACGCCGTCGAGCAGGAACGGTATCTCGGACCGGATCGAGTGGCAATCGTAGAGGATCGCGACGCCGTGGCGCTTCTTCACGCGCGCGATCTCTCTTGCCAGCCGGCGGTGATAGACGGCGTGGTAGCTCTCCAGCCGCCGGGCGATCTCGGCCGCGTCTGGCTCCTCCCCGCCGCGATAGAGCGGCGCGCCGTCGAAATCCGTCAGCGGGCAGAGACCGGTCGTGTTCTGGCCCGGATAGAGGCTCTGGCCGGAAGGATCGCGGTTCGCGTCGATGACGTAGCGATGGAACGTCGCCTTGACCGTGGTCGCGCCGGGCAGCAGCGCCGCGTAGAGCCGATGCATGTGCCAGTCGGTGTCGCGAAGCGTCTTTCCTTCATCGTTCAGACGGGAAAGGGCCGACGGATCGATCGCCGTTCCCGCATGCGGGATGGCGAGAATGACCGGACCGGCCCCTTGTGTGACGGAAACCGGGATCATGCGGCTTCTCCGAGCCGGAAATCGCCGAGGCCAGCGACCGGCAGCAGCACGCCGTCGCGCATCATCCCGGCGGCGGCCTCGATGTCGGGCGCCATGTAGCGATCGCTGCCGAGCGCCGGCACGATACCGCGCAGCGCCACGAGCACCGCCTGCAGCCGCCCGCTGGTAACGAGCGGCGTACGAAATTCGATGCCCTGCGCGGCGCAGAGCAGTTCGACGCCGAGAATGACCGACAGGTTGCGGTTCATCTGGATCAGCCGCCGCGCGCCATGCGCCGCCATCGAAACATGGTCTTCCTGATTGGCCGAGGTCGGCGTCGAATCCGTGGTGCATGGATTGGCGAGATGCTTGTTCTCGCTCATCAGCGCGGCGGTCGTCACCTCGGCAATCATGAATCCGGAATTCAGCCCCGGCTCGGGCGTCAGGAACGGCGGCAGATCGAAGGAGAGCGTCGGATCGACCATCAGCGCGACGCGGCGCTGCGCGATGGCGCCGATCTCGGCAACGGCGAGCGCGATCTGGTCGGCGGCGAAGCCGACCGGCTCGGCATGGAAGTTGCCGCCGGAGACGATCCTGTCGGCGTCCATCAGCACCAGCGGATTGTCGGTCACCGCATTGGCCTCGATTTCGAGCGACCGGCCCGCGAAGCGCAGCAGGTCGACCGCGGCGCCGACGACCTGCGGCTGACAGCGGATGCAATAGGGGTCCTGAACGCGACTGTCGCCATCGCGATGGCTCTCGCGGATCTCGGACCCTTCCATCAGGGCGCGCATCGCCGCGGCGACCTCGATCTGGCCGGCATGGCCGCGCAACGCATGGATCTCCGGCAGGAGCGGCGCTGTCGATCCCATGATGGCGTCGGTGGACAGAACGGCGGTCAGGATCGAGTTGGAGGCGTTGCGCCAGGCATCGAACAGGCCGACCAGCGCCAGCGCCGTCGAGAACTGCGTTCCGTTGATCAGCGCCAGCCCTTCCTTCGGCCCGAGCACGACCGGTTGCAGCCCCGCCTTGGCGAGCGCCTCGGCCGCCGGCATGACCGCGCCGCCGGTCTCCACCTCGCCCTCGCCGAGCATCGCGGCGGCCATGTGGGCGAGCGGCGCGAGATCGCCGGACGCGCCGACCGAGCCCTGGCCCGGCACCACCGGCGTCAGGCCCTTGGCGAGCATCGCCTCGATCATCGCGACGATCTCCCAGCGCACGCCCGATGCGCCGCGCCCGAGCGACAGCAGTTTCAACGCCATCATCAGCCGCGTGGTGTTGCGATCGAGCGGGTCGCCGACGCCGCAGCAATGCGACAGGATCAGGTTGCTCTGCAGTGTCTCGGTGTCTTCCGCCGCGATGCGCACCGAAGCGAGTTTTCCGAAACCCGTATTGACCCCGTAGACCGCCGTGCCGCCGGCCGCCGCTTCAAGCACCTTGCGCGCCGCGGCGCGGACCGGCTCGCGCGCCGAAGGATCGAGCGCGACGGGCGCGCCCTCGCGCCAGATCCGTTCGAGATCGGCCAGTGTCGCATGGCCGGGCGTCAGGACGAGCGAGTTCATGCGGCATCTCCGAAAATGCGTTGGTGCAACGGATTGAACCCGATGCGATAGGCGAGTTCCGCCGGGTGTTCGACGTTCCAGACCGCGAGATCGGCGCGCAGTCCCGGGGCGATGCGGCCGGTGTCGGCAAGGCCGAGCGCCTTCGCGGCGTTGACGGTGACGCTGGCGAGCGCCTCCTCCGGCGTCAGGCGGAAAAAGGTGCAGGCCATGTTCATGGCGAGCAGCAACGAGGTCATCGGCGAGGTGCCGGGATTGCAGTCGGTCGCCACCGCCATCGGCACATTGCGGCGGCGGAAGGCGTCGACGGGCGGCATCTTCGTTTCGCGCAAGGCGTAAAAGGCGCCGGGCAGCAAGACGGCGACGCTGCCGGACCGGGCCAGCGCGGCCGCATCGGCGTCGTCGGCATATTCGACATGATCCGCCGACAGCGCGCCGTAGCGCGCGGCAAGCTGCGTTCCGCCGAGATTGGACAGTTGCTCGGCATGCAGCTTGACCGGGATGCCGAGTTCCTTCGCTTTCGCGAACACGCGCCCGATCTGCTTCGGCGAAAACGCGATCCCCTCGCAAAACCCGTCGACCGCATCGGCGAGACCCGCGGCATGCGCGGCTTCCAGCGCGGGCAGGCAGATCTCGTCGATATAGGCGTCGGGCCGGCCGGAATACTCCGGCGGGACGGCGTGGGCGCCGAGGAAAGAGGTGCGGATACGGACCGGCCGGGCCTTTTCGATGGCGCGGGCCGCACGCAGCATGGCGAGTTCGGTGTCGATGTCGAGGCCGTAGCCGGACTTCACCTCGATGGCGGTGACGCCCTCGGCGATCAACGCGTCGACGCGCGGCAGCGCGGTGATGAGCAGCTCTTCCTCGCTCGCGGCGCGCGTGGCGCGGACCGTGGAGACGATGCCGCCGCCGGCGCGCGCCACCTCCTCGTAGCTGGCGCCCTCCAGCCGCATTTCGAATTCGTTGGCGCGGTTGCCGCCATGGACGATGTGAGTGTGGCAGTCGATCAGGCCCGGCGTGACGAGCCGGCCTTCGAGGTCGACGGTTTCGCCGCCCGCACCCGGCGCGTCCGCCATCGGGCCGGCCCATTGTATCGTTCCGGATTCGACGGAGATCGCGCCGCCGCGGATCAGTCCGTAGGGCGCGTCGCCATCCAGCGTGGCTATGGTCGCGTTGGTCAGAAGCACGATTTTTTGCCGTTGTTATGTCTGCATCACTCATCTATAAGTATAGACATATTAACCTGTCAAGAAGCGAATCCATGGCGACAATCTGGGCAAGGAAAGCGTTGCTGGAAAGCGGTTGGAAGGAAGCCGTCCGCATCGGGATCGGCGCGGACGGCACGATCGCGTCGATCACCGAAGGCGCGGAGGCGGAGGGCCACCGGGCCGGCATCCTGCTGCCCGCGCCCGCAAATGTTCACAGCCACGCCTTCCAGCGGGCGATGGCCGGCCTCACCGAACGGCGCGGACCGGACCCGGCGGATTCGTTCTGGACCTGGCGGCAGCTGATGTATCGCTTCCTCGACCGGCTGACGCCCGACCATGTCGAGGCGATCGCCGCCTTCGTGCAGATGGAGATGCTGGAGGCCGGATACGCGACCAATGTCGAGTTTCACTATCTCCACCACCAGCCGGGCGGCGCGCCCTATGCCGAACTCGCGGAACTGTCCGGACGCATCGCGGCCGCGACCGCCGAAACCGGCATCGGCCTGACGCTCCTGCCGGTGCATTACCGTTACGGCGGATGCGACCGGCGCGACTTGGGCGCGGGGCAGATCCGGTTCGGCAATGATTTCGACCGTTTCGCAAGGCTGCACGAGAAGGCGGCAAGGCATGTCGAAAGCCTGCCGGCGGATTGCCGCATCGGCGTCGCGCCGCACAGCCTGCGCGCCGTCCAGCCCGACGACATCCGCGCGGCGCGCGAACTCGCCGATGGCGCGCCGTTCCATATGCATCTCGCCGAGCAGGCGGCCGAGGTCGACGAGGTCAGTGCGGCATACGGCAAGCGGCCGGTCGAATGGGTGCTCGAAACCATGCAACCGGACGAAAGCTGCTGCTTTATCCACTGCACTCAGATGCAGCCGCACGAGACCGAGGGGCTGGCGCGCTCGGGCGCGGTGGCGGGCCTGTGCCCGATCACCGAATCAAGCCTCGGCGACGGCATCTTCGACGCGCTGCGCTGGCTTGGCGCGGACGGCGCGATCGCGGTCGGTTCCGATTCCAACATCCGCATCTCGCTGACCGAGGAATTGCGCACGCTCGACTATTCGCAACGCCTGCGCGACCGCTCGCGCGCCGCGCTGGCGACGCCGGACCGGTCGACCGGACGGCGGATTCTCGATGCCGTTAATGCAGGCGGCGCACGAGCCGCCGGGCGCGACAGCGGCTCGATCGCTGTCGGCAGGCTCGCGGATCTCGTGGCGCTCGACGACGAGGCTGTCGATCTCGCCGGACGCCGGGGCGACACCATCCTCGACTGCTTCATCTTTGCCGGTGACGACCGCATGGTGCGCGACGTCTGGTCCGCGGGCCGCCACATGGTGCGCGGCGGCCGGCATGTCCGGCGCGAAGCGATCGCGGCCCGCTATGCAGGGGTAATGCGGGAACTGGGGGAAGCGATTTGACGGCGCAGGAATTCAACAGCTGGCAATCGGTGCAGGACGAGGTTCTGCGCCGCATCAACAGCCGGGAATGGAAACCGGGCGACCTGATCCCCAACGAGGTGGACCTGTCGCGCGAATTCGGCTGCGCCCGCGCGACCGTCAACCGCGCCCTGCGCGAACTGGCCGGCGCGGGCCTGCTCGAGCGGCGGCGCAAGGCCGGAACCCGGGTCGCCACGCACCCGGTCCGCAGGGCGACGCTGAACATCCCGGTGATCCGCAACGAAATCGAGGGCAAGGGGCAGACCTATCGCTATTCGCTGCTGAGCGCCGAAAGTCTGACGCCGCCGTCCGACGTACGCGCCCGCATGCAGGTCGCGCCCGGCGACGAATTGCTGCATCTCGTTTCCGTCCACCTGGCGGACGGCAAGCCCTATGTTTTCGAGGACCGCTGGATCAATTCGCAGGCCGTGCCGGAAGTCACGGATGTCGATTTCTCGCGCCAGAGCGCGAACGAGTGGTTGGTCGAAAACATCCCGTTCGAGGGCGGCGATATCACGTTTTCGGCGATGACGGCAGGCGCGCGGGAAGCGGAGATCCTGGCCTGCCGCGAGGGCGAAGGCCTTTTCGCGATCAACCGCACCACCTGGAACAAGGTTTCAACCATCACCGCGGTGCGGCTGGTCTTCGCGCCCGGATACCGCATGCACACCGAGATCTGAGCGCAGACCGGGTCCGCGCGGTCGGAAAATCCCGGGCGGTTGGGCAAGATGGTGATCCCGACAGGATTCGAACCTGTGACCCTCAGATTAGGAATCTGATGCTCTATCCTGCTGAGCTACGGGACCGCACCGGCGCGACTGATACCAAACCGCGCCCGGTTTGAAAACTCGGAAAAGGCCGCCGGTCAGGCGGCTTTTCCGTTGGCTTCGGCGAGTGACGCCCAATAGCTGATGCCGAGCGGAATGATCTCGTCGTTGAAATCATAGGCCGGGTGGTGCAGGCTGGCCGAATCTCCATTGCCGATCAGGATCATCGCGCCGGGGCGCGCTTCCATCATGTAGGCGAAATCCTCGCCGCCCATCAGGGCGCGGCAATCCGTCGTCACCGCGTTCTCGCCGACGACGCGCCGCGCGCCCTCGGCCGCGATTTCTGTCTCTTCCTCGTGGTTGACCATCACCGGATAGCCCTTGCGGTACATGACCTCGGCGGTCGCGCCATGCGCGGCGGCGATATTGGCGGCGAGTGTCTTGATCCGCTCCTCGCCGATCTTTCGGTTTTCCGTCGACAGGGTGCGCACGGTCCCCTCGACCGCGGCCTCCTCGGGGATGATGTTGTGGCTGGTGCCGGCATGGAACTGCGTCACCGACACAACGATCGACGACACCGGATCGACATTGCGCGAGGCGATGGTCTGCAGCGCCTGGACGAGTTGCGCGCCGATCACGATCGGATCGATCGTCATGTTCGGCATCGCGGCGTGCCCGCCCCGCCCGGTGATCCGGATGCGGAATTCGTCGGTCGCGGCGAAGAAGGCGCCGGGACGGATCGTGAAGGCGCCGACCGGCAGGGTCGGCATGTTGTGCATGCCGAAGACCCGGGCGATGCCGAACCGCTCCATCAGCCCGTCCTTGACCATCGCGTCGCCGCCGCCGCCGCCCTCCTCGGCCGGCTGGAAGATGACGACGATCGTGCCGGCGAAATTGCGTGTCTCGGCAAGGTATTGCGACGCGCCGAGCAGCATCGCGGTGTGGCCGTCATGGCCGCAGGCATGCATCTTGCCCTTCACCGTCGAGGCATAATCCTTGCCGGTCATCTCCTCGATCGGCAACGCATCCATGTCGGCGCGGAAGCCCAGCGTTTCGCCCTCGCCGCGATTGCCCTTGATGACACCGACGACTCCGGTGCGCCCGATGCCGGTGACGACCTCGTCGCAACCGAAGGCCTTGAGCTTCTCCTCGACGAAGGCGGCGGTCTGGTGCACGTCGAACAGCAGTTCGGGATGACTGTGCAGGTGACGGCGCCACGCGGCGACTTCGGCCTGCATTTCATGGGCGCGATTGAGAATCGGCATGGATGCGTCCTTCAACTGATCCGGTGACCGGGCATGACGGTAAACCGAGGGCTTGTAGAAACGGTAAACCGAAGAGCTTGCAAAAAACTGCGCGCCATCGACAATCCGTCATTCCATCGGCACAATCCCTGTCTAGCCCGCAACCTAAACCATTCCAACCCGGCTTCAATGCCGAGAGATCCGATGCGCACCGCAAACCGATTCACTTTTTTCCGTTTCGCCGCCCTCGCCCTGCTGCTGCTGGTTGCGAATGCGGCCTCGGCCGCCAGCACCATGCCGTCCATCGTCGTCGACGTGACGACCGGCAGGGTGCTGCACGCCCAGCGGGAGTTCGACCGCTGGCGCCCGGCATCGCTGACCAAGCTGATGACGGCCTATGTGACGTTCAAGGCGATCGAATCCGGCGAACTGACGCTGAAATCGCCGGTACGCGTCTCGCTCAACGCCGCGCGCAATCCGCCGAGCCACATGGCCTATCCGATCGGCACCATCGTCACGCTCGACAATGCGCTCAAGATGATGCTGGTCAAGTCGGCCAACGACATCGCCGTCGCCATCGCCGAATCGGTGTCGGGCACGGTCGACGAATTCGCCGGCCGCATGAATGCCGAGGCCGCCCGTCTCGGCATGAGGGACTCGCATTTCGTCAATCCGAACGGGCTCGACGACGACGGTCATTATTCGACCGCGCATGATCTCGCCCTGCTGGCACGGGCGATCCGGCGCGAATTCCCGCAATACGAGCACTATTTCTCGACCGAGGCGCTGAAGGACGGCGACAAGGTCTACAAGAGCTACAATATCCTGCTCGGCCGGTTCAAAGGCGCCGACGGCATGAAGACCGGCTATGTCTGCGAATCCGGCTTCAACCTCGTCGCCTCCGCGACCCGCAACGGCACGACGCTGATCGCCGTCGTGCTCGGCGAGATGAGTTCGAAAAAACGGGCGGAAAGGGCCGCCGACCTGCTCGAACTCGGCTTTGCCAGATTGGACCACATGGAAAGCCTGCCATTGCTCACCGCCATGCAGCCGCCGAAGGACCGTTCCACAAAGGTTGCCGATCTGCGCGCCGCCGTCTGCTCCAAGGAAGCAAACAGCGCGCGCTGGGCGGACCGTTCGCTCGCCAGTTTCGACACTCCTGCGCTCACTCCGCTGACGCGCGCGCTGGTCCCGGTGCCGATCTTCAAGGGTGGCGCGGAAGGTGTCAGCAGGTCGGCGGTCATGTTCGCCGGCCAGTATTTCGACGAACTTCCCGTTCCGGCGATGCGCCCGGTCCCGCTGAACGACGAGGTCGCGGAATCGCGCCGGCAGGCGCAACTCGACGGCAGAGCAGTCGGCGACATCCCGATCCCGGAATCGCGTCCGGACCACGGAGCCTGACCGCGCCATGTCGATACCCGTTCACATCGTCACCGGCTTCCTCGGCGCGGGCAAGACCACGCTGCTCAACCGCCTGCTGAAATCCGGCGCCTTCGCCAACACCGCCGTCATCATCAACGAGTTCGGCGATGTCGGCATCGATCACCTTCTGGTCGAGGCGACCCGCGCCGGCGACACGATGATCGAGCTGTCCGACGGCTGCCTGTGCTGCACGGTGCGCAGCGATCTCGTCGACACGCTTCTCCAGATCGCCGCGCGCATCGACGACGGCGCGGCCCTCGACCGCGTCATCATCGAGACCACGGGGCTTGCCGATCCGGTGCCGGTCCTGCAGGCGGTCATCGCCTCGCCGGGCGTGCGCGAACGTTTCCATGTCGCAAGCGTCGTCGCCGTGGTTTGCGCCGCGACCGGCCTTGCCTCGATCGAGGGCCACGAAGAGGCCCGCCGCCAGGTCGCGCTCGCCGACCGGATCGTCCTGGCCAAGACCGACATCGCGCCCGCCCCGGCAGAGCTGGTCGCCCGCCTCGCGGCGCTCAATCCGCTGGTCACGCCGGTCGACGCGCAGGCGCCGGGCTTCGCCCTCACCCTCGACGACGCCGCGCTGTCCGGCGCGCAGGTCCCCGATGAAAAACCGCATGATCACGCCCACCACCATGACGTGAACCGTCACGACGCGGCGATCGAGGCCTTCACGCTGAAACACGACCGGCCGATCCCGGAAGCGACCGTCGAGATGTTCGCCGACCTGCTGCGTTCCTCCATGCCGCGCGAATTGCTGCGCATGAAGGGCATCGTCTGGACGGTCGAGGACCCGGACCGTCCGCTCGTCGTGCACGGCGTGCAATCGGTCTTCCACCCGCCGGTTCGGCTGGATTCGTGGAACGGGCGCAAGCCCGAAACGCGCCTGGTCGTCATCGCGAAAAACGGCAGCCGCGCCCATATCGAAGGGCTTTTCGGCGCCTTCACCGGCCAGATCGCGCCCGACAGGCCCGATCGCCAGGCGCTGACGGACAATCCGCTGGCAATTCCCGGGATGTGACCGGAAACCGCCGGCGGATCACTGCTTTTTGTTCGGCTGCCTGCGACCGGCTTACTGGGCGCCAAGCGGCGGCCCGGTGAAACTCAACCGGAAGCGGGCGGCGCTTTCCTCGATAGCCGGCATGTCGGCGGGTATCCGGAACTGGCCCGCGGCCATCTCCGCGAAAAATCCCTCGAAACCGCCGGGCGTCAGGATCACCAGGTGGCGCGACGGCCTGTCGCTGACCACCCTGAAGGTGTGTTCCCTGCCGCGCGGGACGAACACGGTCTCGCCGGGCCCGCGCGTGAACCGTTCGCCTTCGAGCCAGAACTCGACGTCGCCGGTCATCAGCACGAAGGCCTCGTCGGCATCGTGATGAACATGGCGCGGCGGCCCTGAATTCGGCGGCGAAACGCTGTCCACGACAGACATCGCACCGCCGCTCTCCTCGGTCGTCATGATGGTCTTGTAATATGTACCCTGCCATTCGATGGCATCGGCGCCCAGAATGGGGTCGTTCATCGTTTCCTCCAGTGTTTCAAGGACAAGAAACGAAAGCGCTTTCGTCGAAATGGAGGCTAATCCGATCCATTATATTTGAAAAATTGCTTGTTTGTATTCATGATATTTACGTCATGAATATAGCGACCTTGGACCTCAACCTGCTTCGCGTGCTCGACGCGCTCCTGCGCGAAGGCTCGACGGTCCGCGCCGGCGCCCGCATCGGGCTGTCGCAGCCCGCGGTGTCGGCGGCGCTTGGCCGCCTGCGCCACGCCCTGGGCGACGAGCTGTTTCTCCGCCGCGGCCAGGGGCTCGAACCGACGGATTATGCACGCGCGCTGGCGATCCCGCTGCGCGAAATCCTCGATGAGCTCGAGTCGCTTCTCAGCGGCCCGAAGGAGTTCGATCCGGCGACCAGCGACGCCGCGTTTAAACTGTCCGGCAGCGATTTCTTCGCAGAGATGCTGATGCCGCGGCTCGCGGAGCAGCTCTCCAAGCGGGCGCCCGGCATGCGCGTGCAACTGGTCGATCTCGTGCCCGAAAACTATATCGACACGCTGGAGCGCTACGAAGTCGATATCGCCCTGATCCCGGCCGCCGATTTCCCGAACTGGGTGGATCACCAGCCGGTGTTCTGGTCGACCTTTTCGGTCATCGCGCGCACCGGCCATCCACGCCTCGAACGCGCCCGACTTCGGCCGGGCGACATTATCCCGATCGATCTGTTTTGCGATCTCGGCCACATCCTGTTTTCGCCGGAGGGCAAGCTGAAGGCTATGGGCGACGCCGCCCTGGCGCGTGTCGGGCGCGAACGGCGCGTGGTCATGACAATGCCGGTCTTTTCCGGCGTCTACCGCGCCGTCAGCGAATCCGATCTCATAGCGCTGATCCCGACGACGCTGGCGCGTCAGATCGGTTCAAAGCTCGGCCTCGACATCTATGAACCGCCGATGCCCGTCGATCCGGCCCTGATCACGATGATCTGGCACAAGCGGTCCACGGCAACGCCGGAACACCGCTGGCTGCGCGAACTGATCTCGGAAATCCTGAGGCCGCTGAACACGATCGACAGACCGCTGCGGGAACATCCGCCAACACCGTCCTGATCGTCACGCCCCGTGTTCGATCAGGAAACGGTGGCCGCCCTCGGCCTTCTCGCTCTCGACGAGGGCATGGCCGCTCTCGCGGCAGAAATTCGGAATGTCGATCACGGCGAGCGGATCGCTCGTATGCACCCAGAGCCGGTCGCCCGGCGCCATCGAGCGCATGCGTTTCTGCGTCTTCAGGACAGGCATCGGGCAGTTGAGGCCGCGCAGGTCGTAGATATCGGCCATTCCGGCGCTATTCCGGTGCCGCCGTTCCGGCCCTTGCGGGCGCCGTCAGAAATCGCGACAGAGGCCGGGTGGCAAGCGACTGCAGCGCCCCGGGTTTCGCCCGCCCTTCCAGCTTCGCCACCGCCTGCTCGAAGGCGTATTCCTGCTGGGTCTGCATTGCCTGGTAGGCGATCGCGAGATTCTCCGGCATGCTCATCGGCGGGCAGGCCTGGCTCGGACTGAACTGGCCTTCCTCCGGCTGCTGGTTGAACACATAGCGGCGGCCGCAGACGTCGACCTTCGGCGGCACCTTGGTCAGTTCGAACTGGTCGTAGCCGACCTTCAGCATCTTCCAGAACTCGAAATTCGGATCGTTGCGATGCTCCGCCATCTTTTCCGGCGTCATCCGGAACGGCAGCGCCTGCACCTGGAAGGCGTCCTGCTTGCCGCCCGACAGCGCCTCGCGCGCCAGAGCGTAGATCTCGGCGATGTTCTCGTCGGTCATCGAGTAGCAGCCCGCCGAGGAGCACGCGCCATGCACCATCAGGTTGGAACCGGTCCGGCCGAGCGAACGGTCGTAGGAATTCGGATAGCCGGTGTTGAAGGCGAGATAGTAGTTCGACTTCGGATTGAGCAGCGACTTCGAGATGAAATAGAAGCCCTCCGGCGCCTGGCGGTCGCCTTCACGAATCTTCGGCCCGAGCTTGCCCGAATAGGCGCAGATCTCGTAGCTCTTCACCAGCGCGTAGCGGCCGGTATCCTTCTGCTTCCAGACCTCGAGAACGGCCTCGTCCTTGAACAGGCGCACGAAGATCGGCGAGGCCGGCGTCATGCCGTTCGCCTTCATGTAGGACAACACCTCCTTGGGAAGCGGAGCATTGGCCTTCATGGAGAGAACATCGCTCGCCTGGCAGCCGGCAAGCGCCACCGCTCCGGCCACCATCATTGCGATTGCATTGCGTCGAAACGCCATCCCGAATTCGCCTCGATACCAGATGTTGGAGCCCGGATTATAGTTGACGGATACTTACCGCAAGGTTTCCCCGGCCGCCCTCACGCAAATGTCAGTACGACGAATCCGGAAAAATTGCGGCATCCATATGGCAAATGGGGCATGTGCGGCGTTACGTCAGCCAAGATTGCGGCCGATGGCGAGGAATTTCTCGCGCCGGTCTTTCTTCAGCCCCGGGCCGTCCAGCTTGCCGAGATCAGCGAGCGCGTCCTTGATCGTCTTGCGCGTCGTCTCCATCACGGCTTCGTGGTCGCGATGCGCCCCGCCGAGCGGCTCCTTGACGATGCCGTCGATCACCTTCAGCGCCAGCAGATCCTGCGCCGTGATCTTCATCGCGGTGGCGACATCCTTGGCGCGCGCGGCGTCGCGCCAGAGGATCGACGCGCCGCCTTCCGGCGAGATCACGGAGTAGATCGCGTGTTCAAGCATGTAGACGCGGTTTGCCGCCGCGATTGCGATGGCGCCGCCCGAACCGCCCTCGCCGATGACGACGGAGACCATCGGAACTTCGAGATTGAGGCAGGTTTCCGTCGAACGGGCGATGGCTTCTGCCTGGCCGCGTTCTTCCGCGCCGATGCCGGGATAGGCGCCGGCGGTGTCGACCAGCGTGATCACCGGCAGGCCGAAACGGTTGGCCATCTCCATGAGCCGAACCGCCTTGCGGTAGCCTTCCGGGCGGGCGCTGCCGAAATTGTGTTTGAGCCGCGACTGCGTGTCGGAACCCTTCTCCTGCCCGATCACCGCGACCGGCTGACCGTTGAAGCGGGCAAACCCGGCGATGATCGCGGCGTCCTCGGCGAATTTCCGGTCGCCGGAAAGCAGCGTGAATTCGTCAAACAGGGCGTCGACGAAATTCAGGCAGTGCGGCCGGTCGGGATGGCGCGCCACCTGCGCCTTCTGCCACGGCGTCAGTTTCTTGTAGATCTCGACCAGCGCCTCGGCCGAGCGCTTTTCCAGCCGCGCCACTTCCTCGGCGACGTCGACGCCGCCGGTCTCGCCTTCGGAAAGCTTCTTCAATTCCATGATCTGCCCGTCCAGATCGGCAATCGGCTTTTCGAATTCGAGATAGCTGTAGGTCGACATGGGGACGCGGTCCGCTCGGGTTTTAAGTTTGGCGTGGAGGTGGAGGCAAACGGGGCCGATGTCAAGCGCCGCGCCGGGCAAGCTCACGGTACGGCAAGCGGATGATGTTCGTTGACCAGCCGGTGAAGCCGCTCTTCCAGCACATGGGTATAAATCTGCGTCGTCGAGATATCGGCATGACCGAGCAGTTGCTGCACGACCCGCAGATCCGCCCCGTTCTGCAGGAGATGGCTGGCAAAGGCGTGCCGCAGCACATGCGGCGACAGTTTCGCCGCGGCGATGCCGCAGCGCGCGCCAAGCGCCTTCAGGTCGCGCGCGAAGACCTGCCGCGCGATGTGATTGGCATGGTTTTCCGACGGAAACAGCCAGATGCAGTCGTCGGCGCGCGGATCGAGATTGCGCGCGGCAAGATGCGCGGCGATCGCTTCGCGCGCCGTCTCGGTCACCGGCACCATGCGCTCCTTGTTGCCCTTGCCCTTGACCATGAAGAACGGCTCGTCGCGCCACGCGACGCTGACCGGTAGCGAGACGAGTTCGCTGACCCGAAGCCCCGTCGCATAAAGCAGTTCCAGAAGCGCCCGGTTGCGCAGCGCCCCGAACCGCACCTTCGGTTCCAGCGACATGTCTTCGGCTTCTTCCCCCGCCCGGTCGAGCAGGCGGCCGACCTCTTCCTCGCTCAGCACCTTCGGCAGCGCGCGCGCCTTTTTCGGTGAGGCGATCACGCCGGTCGGATCGTCGCCGCGCATGCCTTCCGCATAGAGAAAGCGGAAATACTGCCGGAGCGCCGATAGCCGCCGCGCCTGCGAGGAGGCGGCGAAACCGGACGCGTCGAGGCTTTTCAGATAGGCGCTGATATCGGCCGGGACGGCATTGGCGAGTTTCGTCGACCGCGCCGTGCGCACGAAACGCTCCGCGTCCTCCAGGTCGAGCCGGTAGGAGGCGAGCGTGTTGTCGGCCGCGCCGCGTTCGGCGCTCATCATTTCCAGGAATGCGTCGATCATGGCGCGATGATAGCGCCGCGAAGGTTTACCGCCGGTTTCAGAAGTCCGGATTGATCTTGTCGGCGGGGATGCGCACCTGCATCTCGCGCGGCACCGGCTGAACATAGAAGACGAGCGCCCACATGCCGGCATAGACCATCCCGGCAAGTATCCCGATCGTGACCAGAAACCGGATCAGACTTGGCATTGTTACCCCGAACCTCCGAAGCGCCCCGGACCTTTCGCGCAATGGGGGTATGCGATCCTGCGCCTCCAAAATCAAACCCTAAACCGGATTTTATGACAATTCTTGACAGGGTATCGAGGTTCATGCGCTAAGCGAACGCAGACGGGAACGACGGATGACGCCTGAAACCAAAGCCCATTGCGATACGGTTCGCGCACTGCTCGGCACGCGCTCGATCGTGCTTGTCGGCCTGATGGGCGCCGGCAAATCCGCCGTCGGCCGCAAGGTTGCCGCGATGCTCGAACTGCCCTTCAACGACGCCGACACCGAAATCGAAACCGTGTCGAAAATGACGATCCCAGAACTGTTCGAGCAATATGGCGAGCCGGAGTTCCGCTCGCTCGAAAAGCGCGTCGTTTCGCGGCTGTTGAAAACCGGCCCGCAGGTGCTGGCGACCGGCGGCGGCGCCTTCATCAACGATTCCACCCGCCAGGCGATCAAGCGGCGCGGCATCTCGGTCTGGCTGTCCGCCGGCATCGACCTCCTGATGGAGCGCGTCTCGCGGCGCCAGAACCGGCCACTTCTGCGCGATCCCGATCCGCGCGGCGTCATGCAGCGGCTGATGACGGACCGCTACCCGGTTTATGCACTGGCCGATATCGAGGTGGAATCGCAGGACATCTCCAAGGAGGACATGGCCGCCAATGTCGTCGCCGCGCTCGCCAACTGGCTGACACGGGACGGCAAGGAAAAGGCCACGATCGCCGAGACGACAGGAGCATCGGAACAATGACCGCCGCCATTTCCGCCGAGACCGTCAACGTCGCGCTCGGCGACCGCGCCTACGACATCCTGATCGGACCCGGACTTCTCGCCGAGGCCGGGCGTCATGTCGCCGCGGTGTTGCCGGGGACCCGCGCGGCGATCGTCACCGACGAAAACGTCGCCCGCCATCACCTGGCAACCGTCAGGGAAAGCCTAAAGGAGGCCGGCATCGAGGCGACCGAGATCATTGTCGCGCCAGGCGAACCGTCGAAGCGTTTCGAGACGCTGCAGGACGTCGTCTACCGCATTCTCGACGCCCGCCTCGAACGCGGCGACGTGGTGATCGCGCTCGGCGGCGGCGTGATCGGCGATCTCGCCGGCTTCGCGGCGGCGATCGTGCGCCGCGGCATGAACTTCGTACAGATGCCGACGACGCTGCTGGCGCAGGTCGATTCCTCCGTCGGCGGCAAGACCGGCATCAACGCGCCGCACGGCAAGAACCTGATCGGCGCCTTCTACCAGCCGCGCCTCGTCCTCGCCGACACCGGCGCCCTCGACACGCTTCCCGCCCGCGAATTCCGCGCCGGCTACGCCGAAGTCGTCAAATACGGGTTGATCGACCGGCAGGACTTCTTTTCCTGGCTGGAAGAAAACTGGCCGAAAATCGAGGCCGGAGGCCCCGAACGCATCCACGCCATCGCCGAATCCTGCCGCGCCAAGGCGGCCGTCGTCGCCCGCGACGAACGCGAGGCCGGCGACCGCGCGCTGCTCAATCTCGGCCACACATTCGGCCATGCGCTGGAAGCGGCGGCGAAATACGATCCCGAAATCCTCGTCCACGGCGAGGGCGTCGCCATCGGCATGGTGCTGGCGCACGAATTTTCCGCCCGCATGAACCTCGCCAGCCCGGACGACGCCAGGCGCGTCGCCGCGCATCTTGAAACGGCCGGCCTGCCGACAAATCTTAATGCCATGAAGGCGCAACTGCGCGACGCCGACACCATGCTCGGCTTCATCGCGCAGGACAAGAAAGTCACGCGCGGCGCGCTGAACTTCATCCTGACGCACGGCATCGGCCAGGCATTCATCGCCAGGGATGTTCCGGCATCGGAGGTGCGCTCCTTCCTCGTGGAAAAAATCGGACAGTAACCGGAGACCGAAACACCATGGAAATCTGGATTACGGCAGGCGTCGTTCTCGTCCTGGTCGTCCTGTCGGCGTTTTTTTCGGGCTCGGAAACCGCGCTGACGGCGACCTCGCGGGCACGCATGCACCACCTCGAAGGCGCCGGCGACCTGCGCGCCAAGAGCATCAACACGCTGCTGACGCGCCAGGACCGGCTGATCGGCGCGCTGCTGATCGGCAACAACCTCGTCAACATCCTCGGCTCTGCGCTGGCGACCAGCCTCTTCCTGTCGCTGTTCGGCCAGACCGGCGTCGCCTATGCGACCATCGGCATGACGGTGATGCTCGTCCTGTTCGCCGAAGTGCTGCCGAAATCCTGGGCGATCTCGAATCCCGACCGCTTCGCGCTGTTCGTGGCGCCGGTCGTGCGGCGCTTCGTCCTCGTCGTCGGCCCGCTGTCGAGCCTCGTCAACGCCATCGTGCGCCGGATCCTGAAGATCTTCGGCGTCGATCTCGCCGACAATGTCTCGATGCTGAGCGCGCAGGAGGAAATCCGCGGCGCCGTCGAGGTGCTGCACCAGGAGGGCTCGGTGGTGAAGGAGGAGCGCGACCGCCTCGGCGGCCTGCTCGACCTCGCCGAACTCGAGGTCTCCGACATCATGGTCCACCGCACCAGCATGAAGATGGTCAACGCCGACCAGGAGCCGGCGGAGATCGTCTCGGAAGTCCTCGAAAGCCCCTATACGCGCATGCCGGTGTGGCGCGGCGCGACCGACAACATCGTCGGCATCATCCACGCCAAGGACATGCTGCGCGCGCTGCATGCCTCCGGTAACGACCCGTCGAAATTCGACATTCTGAAGGTCGCCAACAAGCCGTGGTTCGTGCCCGACACGACGACCTTGCGCGACCAGCTCGATGCGTTTCTCCGCCGCAAGGCCCATGTCGCCGTCGTGGTCGACGAATATGGCGAGGTGGAAGGTCTTGTCACGCTGGAGGACATCATCGAGGAAATCGTCGGCGACATCGCCGACGAGCACGATGTCGACATCCAGGGCGTGCGCCAAGAGGCCGACGGCTCGATTGTCGTCGACGGTTCGGTGCCGATCCGCGACATCAATCGCGCGCTCGACTGGGACCTTCCCGACGAGGAGGCGACAACGATTGCCGGCCTCGTCATCCACGAGGCGCAAACGATCCCCGCCGAAAAGCAGGCCTTCACCTTCCACGGCAAGCGCTTCATCGTCATGAAGCGCGAGAGAAACCGAATCACCAAGCTGCGCATCCGGCCGGTGTGAGGCATGTCCGCGCCACCCGGCCACTGTCGCTCTCGGTTCCGGCTAAATTCTCGAACGGAAAGGCGGGAAGCACCGCCTTTTGGCTTATCCCTACGCCTTCCGGCCGATGTAAAATATCGCATGCGGCCGGATAAGACGCCTTGAACTCGGCTTCGTTGCAGTGCAACATCGCCCGTAATAACAATCGATTAATATCGAAATTAGCCAATCTGAATCGGGAGGTGTGGTCCGCTCGCGTCAGTTTATGACGAACTGGCGAGAGCAGGCGTGTAGCGCGCAGAAAGGGAAAGAAGAGGAATGTCCGAGCACTCTTCTGTCTGGAATACCCGCGATCTGGCCATTCTCCGAACGAGCAGGATTTTCGGTTATATT
The DNA here is from genome assembly GCF_014904745.1 of Oricola nitratireducens. Classification (GTDB taxonomy): domain Bacteria; phylum Pseudomonadota; class Alphaproteobacteria; order Rhizobiales; family Rhizobiaceae; genus Oricola; species Oricola nitratireducens. The sequence continues at coordinate 75,288 of NZ_JACZCS010000004.1, read as the reverse complement.
TTCGCGCTGACCCTCTTGTTCATCATGGCGCTCGCCATGTTGCCGAACCAGTTCTTCATCGTTTCCAAGCGCGCGCAGATCAATGCGCCGGTCCAGGTCATCACGTCGCCGATTTACGGCCGCGTCAACGATATATCGCTGCAGGTCGGTCAGGTCGTCAGCCCGGGCGAAGTGACCGCTTCGATTTCCAATCCGAACCTTGACGAAACCTCGCTTGTCGGGCTGCGGCTGGATTCCATCGATCTGGATGAACGGCTGCGCAAGAGCATGGATTCACTCCAGCAGCGCCGCGCCCGGCTGAAGTTGCTCGAAGGCCAGATTACCGAGATGAAGCAGGGCGTCCTCGACGAATTGCAGGCGGTGATCACGAATGCGGATGCAATGGCGAGTTCCTACCGGGCTCGCCTCGCCGAGCAGCAAGCCCTGCTGGAGCAGCGCTACGAACTGGTGAAAAAGGGCGTGATTTCCAAGACGAGCCTTGAACCGCTTCGCCAGAAGCGGGATTCCGCGCAATACGAACTCGCGGCGGCCGAAAGCGACCTGCGCCGTCAGACCGTCATCCGCACGCTCATATCGGACGGCATCTACACCAGCAGTTCCGTTGCCGGAAATCTCGCCACGCTGGAACTGCAAAAGAAAGACCTTGCCGCCGAAATCGCTGAACTTGAAGCGGAAGTCGAACAAATCAGCCAACGCAAGAGCGAACTCGGCGACGTGATGGCCCATGAGGAGAAACGCTCCGGCGAGGCCGGCGAAGGAGACGCGGTCGCCCGCCATTTTGGCCAGATCATCAGTGTCGATGCCTCGCGGGGCGACTTCCTCGTCCAGGGCCAGCCGCTGGCGCGGTCCCTCGACTGCGACGAATCCTTCGTGATCGCCGTCTATCCGGGCCGCGACGTGGCAAGCCTCGATATCGGGACGCCCGCGATGGTCAACATCAAGAGCCTCGGCCAGAAGCGCAGCGCCCATATCCAGAAGATCGTCCGCTTCTTCGATTCCGGAAGCGACGACCGCTATTACGAACGCCTGCCCGAAGCCGATCCGCACGAGGTCTATGTGATCCTCAAGATGGACCCGGAAGACGCCTCGGATCAAACCGGCGCCACGTCCGAAAACGACCGCTTCTTCGGCTGCCACGTCGGCGAGGACGTTGTCGTCTCGCTCGGCGAGCCGCTGGTCGCCAAGCTCGGCCGCTACTACTCCTTCGCCGTCAGCCGCGCCTATGCGGAGGTAAAGGAGCCCGAACTGTCGAAGGCCGCCAACACCGTCGCGCGCCCCGGCAGGGAGTTCCCGCCGGCAACGACCGCAACGGACTGAGGAGACAGCCCGTGGCCAGCCTCCCCCGGCCCGGACAGGGCATCGCCAGAACGGTGCGGCAGGGCTGGATGGCCGCAATCGTCACCGCGGTGATCGCCACCTCCGCGACGGCGGCGGAACGCGACGCGGACAACGTCTCTCTCGCCTGCCATGCCTGCCGCGGGCTGCTCGCGCAGATGGCCGATCCGAAGGACGGCCCGGTCTTCCTGCGCAGCTACGAACCGGCGAACGGCGCGTCCGCGCTGCATCCGGCGCTCGAAAACACGGCATTCACCTATGACAACGCGCTCGCCCTGATGGGGCTTGTCGCCTGCGACCGCACGGATGAGGCGAAGCGCGTTGCCGACGCGCTGGTGATCGCGTTGCAGTCCGACCGCTTCTACCACGACGGCCGGCTGCGCAACGCCTACCGGTCCGGCGCCACCGCACCGGCCGGAGAGGCGGTCGAATTGCCCGGCTACTGGGACGCGGCGCGCAATCTCTGGGTCGAGGACGGCTACCAGGTCGGCTCGGCGACCGGCAGCACCGCCTGGGGCGCGCTGGCGCTCCTGACGGCCTACGAGGCGACCGGCACCGGGGCCTATCTCGATTCCGCCCGCGCGATCATGCGCTGGGTCGACGCCAGCACCGCCGACCCGTCCGGCAGCGGCTATTACGGCGGCTTTTTCGGCCATGAACCCACCCCCGAGGGCGTCACGTGGAAATCGACAGAGCACAATGTCGACGTCGCCGCGGCCAATCTCTGGCTCGACCGTATCGAGCCGCGCGAACTGTGGGAGACAGCCGCCGGACGCGCGCAGGCCCTGATAGCGAAGATGTGGGACGCCGCGTCCGGACGCTACTATGTCGGCACGGTTCCCGGTAGCGACCGACCGAACGCCGAGACATCGGGTCTCGACGCGCTGTTGTGGCCGCTTATCGCGATTCCCGGACAGGACGGCAAAGCCGACAAGCTGATGTCCTGGACCGAGCGCAATCATGGCGTGCCCGGCGGCTTCGATTTCAATGACGACCGCGACGGCATCTGGCTGGAGGGGACGGCCCAGGCCGCGCTCATCTACCGCCTGGTCGGGCCGCAGGAAAAGGCCGCGCCGCTATTTGCGACCATGCGGGAGCAGATGAGTCCCGGCGGCCTGGTCTATGCCACCGTCAAGGAAGAGATCACGACCGGCCTCAAGATCGGACCGGGGTCCGATTCGGGCGATTTCAAATATTACCGTCTGCCCCATATTGCCGCCACCGCCTGGGCGATCCTGGCAGCGACACGATGGAACCCCTTCAACGGCGGCATGGAAGCCGAACGACTTGACTGGAACAAGCAGTGTCACCCGAAATCCTGACCCTTGCCGATTCGATGCTGTTTTGCGCAGTCGCGATCACGCTGATCATCGCCTGCGCGAGTTTTCTGGACCAGCGCAAGGCCGGCGACCGCATCATTTTCGGTAGCGTGCTGATCGTCATGCTGCTCAACTACGTAACCTACCGCTTTGCCGAGACGTTGCCCGATTTCGAATGGACGCCCTACGCATTGTGGCCACGGATCTATTTCGGCTTCGAGGTCGTGGTGATCAGCTACACGATCCTGTCGATCCTGTTCTTTTTCCGCCGCAGCGACCACTCGGCCGCCGCCGACGCCAGCGAACGCGCGGTCTCCGGACTGGCCGAGGTGCCGCCGGTCGACGTGTTCATCTGCACCTACAACGAGGATCTCGTGATCCTGGAACGGACAATCCTCGCGGCGAAGGCGATCGATTACGCGAATTTCGACGTCTGGGTGCTGGATGACGGCAACCGCGACTGGCTTCGCGACTACTGCGGCGAACATGGCGTGCGCTATTTGTCCCGCGACAGCAATGAAGGCGCCAAGGCCGGCAATATCAACAACGGCCTGAGGGTGTCCGCCGATCTCACCGACGCGCCCTTCATCCTGATACTCGATGCCGATTTCGCACCGCGCCGGGAGATTCTGAAACGGACGGTCGGCCAGTTCGTCGACCGCTCGATCGGCCTTATCCAGACGCCGCAATTCTATTACAACGCCGATCCGATACAGCACAATCTCCTGGCAGACCACGCATGGGTCGACGACCAGCGCATTTTCTTCGACGTCATGCAGCCGTCCAAGGACGCCTGGGGCGTCGCCTTCTGCGTCGGGACGTCCTGCGTTGTGCGCCGGGACGCGCTCGACGCCATCGGGGGCATGCCGCAGGAAACGGTGACCGAGGACATCCACCTGACCTACCGGCTGCTGCAAAAGGGATTGAAGACGCGCTGGCTCAATGAGCGGCTGAGTGTCGGCCTGTCGGCAGAAAGCCTGTCCGGATACATCACCCAGCGCTGCCGCTGGTGCCTCGGCACGATCCAGGTGGCCCTGTTGCGCGACGGGCCGTTTTTCGGCCGCGGCTTCACCTTGATGCAGCGCGTGCACTATTTTCACGGCTTGCTGTTCTGGTTCTGCCGGCCGTTCATCCTGCTGATGCTGGCCGCGCCGATCCTCTATTACTTCATGGGCCTGCCGGCGATCCTGATGGAACCCGCCGCCTTTTTCTTCTACGCCATGCCGATGGTCGGCGGGATGTGGGTGTTTCACAGCTGGGTGTCGGAACGGCGCAGCCTGCCGCTCTTTACCGAGGTGTCGCAGATGGTCGCCGCCGTTCCGATCACGCTGGCGATCGCCCAGGCGATCACGACCCCTTTCGGCCGCCCCTTCAAGGTGACGGCGAAGGGCGAGGACCGTTCGCGGGTCCAGGTACTCTACCCGATGGCGGGATTTTTCATGGCGATTATCGTGCTGACCCTGACGGGCATGGTGAACGGGCCCCTTCTGCGCACCTACAACGATCTCGACGCCTTCTCCATCGCATGGGGCCTGATCGTGATGGTCTACGCCTTCGTCGCCATGCTGGTCTGCATCGAATTGCCGCGCCCGCATGTCGACGAGGTCCATTTCGGGATCGACACCCCGGCGTCGCTGTTTCACAACGGCGTCTCCCGGCCCTGTCACGTCCAGAAGATGTCCGTGCGCGAGGCTCTGGTCACGTTTTCGCAGAACAGTGACCGTGAGGCCGTGAAATCCGGCCACGTGGTCGGGTTCCGCCTGCCCGACGGATTGGCGGTCGCCGGCGTCGTCGCCGGACCGGGCACGGACGGGTCCGCGATCCGTGTCGGCATCCGGCGACTCAGGGATCACAGGGGCGCGGGGACGGTTGTCACCGTCCCGGAAGAAATCCGCCGCCTTCTGGTCGCGAGACTGTTCGGCGGAGCGTCTCCGATGATCGCGCCGCGCGCTGCCCCGCGTCTGGCCGTCTCCGCCTTGCTCCGCCGGGTCTTCGGCAATCCCCTGCAGGTCATGAGCGCCGGAGGCAGGAAAACAGGCGTCTGAAGCGCGGTTCGATAACCGTTGTTCTTTTGCCTTGCATATCGGATACCGCCGATGCAGCGATCCGGCTTCCGGCCAAAGACACCTCCGGTTCTGCGAACCGCACGAGCAATGAACGCAAAGACAATGATAGCCAGTCCCGCATCCGCCCTCGCCCGCAAGGGCATGCTCGCCGATCCAGGGGATCATTTCAAAGGACGCTACGAAGTCGAGCGCAAATACGCGGTCGACGACCTGACGGAGATCACCGTCCGGATCGAAGCTGATGGCGCCATTCCCTTCACGCTCGGCAATCGCGAGACCGATGTCTTCCTCGACTGGCCGGACGGCCGGCTCGCTGCGCTGGGAAAGCAGCAAGTGATCCGTTCGATGCAGCCGTCGGGCCGCGTGCTGTGGTTCGTCAAGGGACCTCAGCCCGACGAATGCATCGCCACCGACATGGAGGATTTCGACAAGGCCCTGGCGATGCTGGCGGCGCTCGGTTGCGTCGAGGCCGACCGCGTTTCAAAGCAGCGCGACATCTGGTTTCTCGGCGATTTCCACCTGACGCTGGACCGCGTGCCCGGCCTTGGCGATTTCGTCGAACTGGCAATCATGACCGACGACGAGGAAAGCCTGGCTGGCTGGGCGGAGAAGATCGAGGCATTCGCCGCCGATCTCGGCCTCCGGGCCGGGGCGCTGCAAACGCGCTCCTATCGCGCCATGCTGGCGGACCGGCGCTGACGTCCTACCAGCGGACGTTTTCACCCGGCGCGGCCGGCTCCAGCGCCAGCGCGTGCACGCCGTCGGCGATCTCGGCGGAGAGCAATTCGTTGAGCATGCGGTGGCGCTCGATCCGGCTCATGCCGGCAAAGGCGCCCGAGACGACGCGGACGCGGAAATGCGTTTCGCCGGAACCGTCCATCGCGCCGCCGTGATGGCCGGCATGCAGGTGGCTCTCGTTGATCACCGCGAGGCGCTCCGGCGCGAATGCCTCCTCGATTTTTTTCACGATGCGTTCTTCAATCGGGCCCATTTGCTTCTTACCTTGCCAGTATGCGGTTTGACGGCTAAACCAATGCGTCCTTTTTGTAAGGACGGCAGGCACGCTTTGCCGCGTCAAATCTTCCGATGTCAATGCTTGTATGTGGCGCATCGCCGCCCCATAACCGTGGTCAAATGAAAACCAATTCAAAATATTTCGATTCCATCCGGATCAATCCCGGCGGGAAAAAGAAGAAACGGCAGCAAGAAGAGGCTGCCGCGCAAACCTGCCAGTGGGCCGGGTGCGAGAAGCCCGGCGGCCACAAGGCACCGGCGGGCCGCGATCGCGAGGGGCAGTATTTCAATTTCTGCATCGACCACGTGCGCGAATACAACAAGAACTACAATTACTTCTCGGGCCTCGGCGACGACGAGATCGCGAAGTTCCAGAAGGATTCGCTCGTCGGCAACCGGCCGACCTGGAAAATGGGCACCGCCCATGTCGAGGACCCGACGGCCGCGCCCGTCTTCTCCGATATGAAGTCCGGCTCGGCGCGCTCGATGCGCATGCGCGATCCCAACTGGCGCGCCACCGCGGTGCAGCAGGTCCGCAAGCTCAAGCCGCTGGAAGCCAAGGCCATGACGACGCTCGGCCTGAAGGCCTCGGCCTCCGCCGAGGACATCAAGACGCAGTACAAGGCACTGGTCAAGAAGCACCATCCCGATGCAAATGGCGGCGACCGCACCTCCGAGGAACGATTCCGCGAAGTGGTGCAAGCCTACCAATTGTTGAAAACCGCCGGGCTGTGCTAGTCCGGAATCCAATCCCGTAAACACCCCGGCATGCGGCCTCCGCCCGCATCGAGGAGGCAAAATGAACAAGATGGAAATCGACATCGCAAACATGCCTGACACCACGGTCAATGTCCGCGAGGTGTTCGGCATCGATGTCGACATGCAAGTACCCGCCTATTCCAGCGCCGACGCCTATGTGCCGGAAATCGATCCCGACTATATTTTCGACCGCGCGACCACGATGGCGATTCTCGCGGGCTTCGCCCACAACCGCCGCGTCATGGTCTCCGGCTATCACGGCACCGGCAAGTCGACCCATATCGAACAGGTCGCCGCGCGGCTGAACTGGCCCTGCGTGCGCATCAACCTCGACAGCCATGTCAGCCGTATCGACCTCGTCGGCAAGGACGCCATCGTCGTCCATGAAGGCAAGCAGGTCACCGAATTCCGCGACGGCATCCTGCCCTGGGCCTATCAGCACAATGTCGCGCTCGTCTTCGACGAATACGACGCCGGCCGCCCGGACGTGATGTTCGTGATCCAGCGCGTGCTCGAATCGTCGGGCCGCCTGACGCTGCTCGACCAGAGCCGCGTCATCCGCCCGCACCCGGCCTTCCGCCTCTTCGCCACGGCCAACACCGTCGGCCTCGGCGACACGACCGGCCTCTATCACGGCACGCAGCAGATCAACCAGGCGCAGATGGACCGCTGGTCCATCGTCACGACGCTCAACTACCTGCCGCATGACAAGGAAGTCGAGATCGTGCTGGCCAAGGCCAAGCATTACCAGGACGCCAAGGGCCGCGAGATCGTCAACAACATGGTTCGGCTTGCCGACATGACCCGCCAGGCCTTCATGAACGGCGACCTGTCGACCGTCATGAGCCCGCGTACCGTGCTGACCTGGGCAGAGAACGCCGACATCTTCAAGGACGTCGGTTTCGCCTTCCGGCTGACCTTCCTCAACAAGTGCGACGATCTCGAACGCACGCTCGTCGCCGAGTTCTACCAGCGCTGCTTCGGCGAAGAGCTGGCGGAAAGCGCCGCGAACGTCGTGCTGAGCTAAGGGGCAGACAGCGCAGAAGGCGATGGCAGGTCCCGGCGACAACATCCGCAAGAAGCCGGCCAAGCCGGTCGACACCGAGCCCTTCAAGCGCGCGGTGACGGCCTGCATGCGCGCCATGGCGGGCGAGCCTGAACTCGAGGTCGTCTTCGCCGCCGACAAGCCGGCCTTCGCCGGCAAGCATGCCCGCCTGCCCGAGCTGCCGAAGCGCATTTCGAAAAACGACGTGATGGTGACCCGCGGCGTCGGCGATTCCATGGCGCTGAGAACCGCCTGCCACAATCCGCGTATCCACGCGGCGACGGCGCCCGAGGGCGCGGACGCCCGCGCCGTCTTCGACGCGGTCGAACAGGCCCGCGTGGAAGCGATCGGCGCGCGCCGCATGACCGGCGTCGGCGACAACATCACGGCGATGATCGACGACAAGTTCACCCGCGCCAATCTCGCCACCGTCACCGAACGCGACCAGGCGCCGCTTGCCGATGCCATCGCGCTGGTCGTGCGCGAAAGGCTGACCGGCCGCCCGACCCCGCCGGGCGCCTCCGCCGTCGCCGATCTGTGGCGCGACTGGATCGACGACAAGACAGGCGGCGACTTCGCCAATCTGGAAGCCTCCATCGACGACCAGAACGCCTTCGCGCGCGCCGTGCGCGACATGCTCGTCTCGATGGAGCTCGCCGACGAGATGGACGGCGACGAGACCGACGAGAACGAGGACGAGGAAGGCGAGGAGCCGGAGGCCGAGGAGGACACCGAAGGCGGCAGCCAGGACGAAACCGGCGACGAACAGTCCGAGACCGAGGAAAGCCAGGCCGAGAGCGAACAGCCCGAAGCGGGCGAGATGGACGCCTCCCAGGCAACGTCGGAAGACATGCAGGAGGACATGGACGCCGACACCGAGGAGCCGGGCGAGGCGATCCGCCCCGACCAGCCCTTCAACGACATCCTGTCCGGCATCGACTACAAGGTCTACACCACCGAGTTCGACGAAACGGTCGCCGCCGAGGAACTGTGCGACGAGGCCGAGCTCGAGCGCCTGCGCGCCTTTCTCGACAAGCAGCTCGCCAATCTCCAGGGCGTTGTCGGCCGTCTCGCCAACCGGCTTCAGCGCCGCCTGATGGCGCAGCAGAACCGCTCCTGGGACTTCGACCTCGAGGAAGGCTATCTCGATCCCGCGCGCCTGCCGCGCATCATCATCGACGAGATGGCCGGCACTTTCGCGCCGCTTTCCTTCAAGCGCGAGCGCGACACGACCTTCCGCGACACCGTCGTCACGCTGCTGCTCGACAATTCCGGCTCGATGCGCGGCCGCCCGATCACCGTCGCCGCGACCTGCGCCGACATTCTGGCGCGCACGCTGGAGCGCTGCGGCGTCAAGGTCGAGATCCTCGGCTTCACGACCCGCGCCTGGAAGGGCGGCCAGGCGCGCGAAGCCTGGCTGAAGGGCGGCAAGCCCGCCGAGCCCGGCCGCCTCAACGACCTGCGCCACATCATCTACAAGAGCGCCGACGCCCCCTGGCGCCGCTCGCGCCGCAATCTCGGCCTGATGATGCGCGAGGGGCTCTTGAAGGAGAACATCGACGGCGAGGCGCTGACATGGGCCTACCGCCGGCTGGCGGCGCGGCCCGAGCAGCGCAAGATCCTGATGATGATCTCCGACGGCGCGCCCGTCGACGATTCGACCCTGTCGGTCAATCCGGGCAATTACCTCGAACGCCATCTGCGCGCCGTGATCGAGGAAATCGAGACGCGCTCGGCCGTCGAACTGCTCGCCATCGGCATCGGCCACGACGTCACCCGCTATTATCGGCGCGCGGTCACCATCGTCGACGCCGAGGAACTGGCCGGCGCCATGACCGAACAGCTTGCAGGGCTGTTCGAGGAGCAGAAGGCGCGCGATACCAAGCGGCGCAGGGCAAGCTGAGCGTGCAAACGCCGGCTCCCGTCATCCGCGGTATCGCCGTCGCCGCGTTTGGCGTTGCCGCCCTGTTCCCGGCCGCCGGCGCCGTTGCCACGCCGGACATCATCCCCATGACCGTGACGAGCAGCCCGATCACGAATTTCCGCATCGGCACCGACCAGCAACGTTTCGGCGAGCTGGAATTCGCCGGCGGACTGGAGATGACGGCCTCGTCGCGTCATTTCGGCGCCCTGTCGGCGCTGCACGTCTTTCCCGACCGGTCGCGCATTCTCGGCGTTGCCGACACCGGCCTGTGGTTTGCCGGCCACATCGACCGCGACAAGACCGGCCGGCCGACCGGCCTTTCGGGCGCGAGCATGTGGCGAATGGTGCCGGGAAGCATCGCCAAATGGAAAACCGACGCCGAAGGCATGACGGTTGCGGGCGGCACCGTTTTTGTCAGCTTCGAGCAGAGACACCGCATTGCCGAATACGAGCTTCCCAAAGACGGTCATCCGGTCCTGCTGCGCGAACAGAAGCCGCCGGTGCCGATATATGAGTTGCGCGACAACAAGGGATTCGAGACCGTAGCGGTAGCGCCGAACAGTTTGCCGATAGCCGGCGCGCTGGTGGGCGTCACCGAACGCAGTCTCGACAAGAACGGCAACATGATGGCCTTCGTCCGTTGGCCGGACGGTAGCAGTTACGAGTTCTCGGTCAAACGCTCCGACGAATTCGACATCACCGACGGGCAGTTCCTGCCCGATGGCGATCTCATCCTCCTGGAGCGCCGTTTCAACATGATCGACGGCGTCGCAATGCGCATCCGCCGGATCCCGGGCAAAGACATCGCCGAGGGCGCGACCGTCGACGGCAAGGTGCTTCTAGAAGCCAACATGCTTTACCAGATCGACAACATGGAAGGCCTCTCGATTTCGATCGACCCGGACGGCACGCCGCGGCTGACCCTCGTCTCCGACGACAACCACTCGATCCTGCAACGCAATCTGCTGCTCGAATTCCGTCTCGTCGGCGACATGCCCGAACAGGGTTGACCCGCGTCAACGCGCATCGGAATGTTGCGCGGTTTTATGGCCTCGCCAACGAACCGGAAGCCACCGCCCATGAACCAGCCGGACGAGGAAAGCGCCCCAGCCAGACTGGTGGCCAGGATGGAGAAAAACGACCTGAGCAAGCCGTTTCTCGCCGTCATCACGATCGCCGGGCTGTTCGCCTGCGGCTGGATTGCGACTCCCTTTCTCGGCGCGCTGATCGGCGCGCTGGTGATGGCGATCCTCGCCGTCCCGCTCCAGAGAAGAATCGAGCGCATGCTTTCCCATCGCGGTCTCGCCGCCATGGTCTCCATATTCGCCATCGCGCTTGTGGTGGTTCCGCTGTTGCTGTTCCTCGGCAACACGCTGTTCGACGAGGCCGCGCGGGGCGTGGCGACCGTCCAGTCCCGCATCGCTGACGGCGAGCTGCAGCGCCTCCTGACGTCGCATCCGGCCATCGCCCCCGTCGGACGGTGGATCAGCGAGCGGTTCGATCTGCAGGCGATGCTGTCGGCGCTGGCGGCCTGGCTGAGCAATATCGGCGCGGTGTTCGTCCGCGGATCGATCGCCCAGATCACCGAAACCGTCATCAGTTTCTACCTGTTGTTCTACTTCCTGCGCGATCGCGACAAGGCAGTCAGGCTGATGCACGACTGGCTGCCGCTGCCCAATGACGAGATCGACCGGATCGCGCGGCGCGCCATCGACGCGGTCCACGCGACCGCCTACGGAACGCTGGCAGTGGCCGCGATTCAGGGCGCCCTCGGCGGCGTGATGTTCTGGATTCTCGGCTTGCCGACGCCGCTCTTCTGGGGCGTGATCATGGGAATCCTGTCGATCATGCCCTTCCTGGGCGCGTTTGTCGTCTGGCTTCCGGCGGTGGCGCTGTTGATCCTGAGCGGGAACGTGGCGAAAGCCGTTATCCTTGCCTTGTGGGGGAGCGTCGTGGTCGGCAGCATCGACAATGTCGTGCGCCCGATCCTGATGGGCAACCAGCTCAAGCTACACACCGTGCCGACATTCATATCGATGCTCGGAGGGCTGTATCTGTTCGGCATGGCAGGCTTCTTCCTCGGCCCGATCCTCGTCACCGTGACGATCGCGATGGTCGAGATGTGGCAGCCGGGCCGGGCGGTGGACGATACGGTGGCGCCGGCCGCGCCCGACGACCGCGCGCCGCCGATCCGCTAGTCTTCCTTCTTTGCGCCCATGAGCTTGCGCAGCACACCGAGGATCGCGAGGCCGACGGATACGGTGCTGCCAAGCCCGGAGATGCCGTGCCCGGAAAATGCGTGCAGGATGTCGCGCGATTCGGCCGTGGCGGTTTCCAGCGCCGCGGCCTCCATCTCGGCCAGTGCCTCCAGTTCCGGCGAATGCGGCTCGTGCAGCGTATAGGCGAGCAGGATGATTGCGACGACGAGATAGATGCCCGCCAGAACCAGCACCGCGCCGAGTTGGCCGAGCGACGGGACGATCGCCAGATAGAGCGCGTAGGTCGCAAGCCCCGCCGCGACGATCAGCGCGGCCACGGCCAGCGCTCCGGCCAGCGCCCGGCTGATGGCCTGGCGAAGCAGCACCCGGCGGCGCAGCAGCGCCATCCGGACATAGAGTTTGGCGGAAGTCACGGTGGACATGGTTGAAATCCTCGTATCGGCGAATGGGACGTTGAAGCCTGACTAGCGAACCTGTCGGCCGATGGCGTAACCAAGCGCCAGCCCCACGGCGAGCGAGGTCATGGCGGCGATGCGGGGATACTTCTCGATCTCCTCGCTGAAGTCCTCGACCGCGGCGTTGACCGCGCCCAACAGGGCATCGAGACCTTCCGGCTGTTCGATGCCGGCATCCGCTTGCGGCACGGCTTCGGCATCCGCGGCCCGTTCCCCTGGTTCCGCTTTCGACTGCTTGCGCCGCACCTCGTCGAGGTCTTTTCGCAGCGCGTTGATTTCGTCCATCAATGTCATTGATTGCCCCGTTTAACGGCCAGTACCCATACCGTTCCGCGGGGTCGCCCGCGGAATTGCGCTGGATGGCCGGATAGTACTGTCCGGGCCGAAGCGTGTCCATTGCGCGGGACCATGGCATTGACGGCCGTCATCGCGGCGGCCGCGCATGCGCGGTTTCATGAAGAAATACGAGCGAAGGAGAAGGGCATGCCGAAATTCGTGCATATCGATATCGCCGCCGACGACCCCGAGCGCGCCAGCCGGTTCTACGGCAACGTGTTCGGCTGGAACATCCGCAAGCTCGAGGGGCCGATCCCCTACTGGCTGGTGAGCACGTCCGACGACCCGGCTGCGGTCGGCGCGGGCATCGCCAAACGCGGCGAAGCCTGGCAGTCCGCGACACCGACGATCGAGGTCCCGTCCGCCGACGACTATGCCGCGCGCATCGAGAAAGAGGGCGGAACCATCGTCGTGCCGAAGGTTCTCATTCCCGGCGTGGGCTATCTGGTGACCTTCAGGGACACGGAAAACAACGTCTTCGCCATCCTCGAACCGGTCGAGGACAATCCTTTCGCGGCGGAAACCGGTCAGGCCGGAGCATAGCCCCGGCCGAAACGCGCCATCACCAGCCGGTAGGGGATCAGCGCGACCACGGCAATCAGCAGCTTGACCGAGAGGTCGCCGACCGCCCAGGACACCCAGCGCGGGACCTCGACGCCGAGCGAACCGAACAAGGGCGCGGCTTCCGAGGCGAACCCGTCGCCCGGACCGGCAAAGGCGAAAACGGCGGCAAATGCGATGGAGAAGAAGATCGCCGTGTCGATCACCGAACCGGCGACCGACGAGATCACCGGCGCGCGCCACCAGCTCTGCCGGCGCAGGCGGTTGAACACCGTCACGTCGAGAAGCTGGGCGACAAGAAAGGCCGAGCCGGAAGCCGCGGCGATTCGCGCAAGACGTCCCTGCTCCGTCTCGAAGCCGATCAGCCCCTGCGAATAGAGCAGGTTCGGCACCGTCATCGAGCAGATCACCGCGACGATGAAGCCCGTCACGACGACAGCGCGGGCGAAGCCCGGACCGAAACGCCGGTTGGCGAGATCCGTGACGAGAAAGGCGAAGGGATAGGTGAACGCGCCCCAAGTCAGGATATCGGCGAGCGCGAGCGGGCCGACTTGTCCCTCGACGGGAAACTGGACGAGCACGTTGGACGCCACGACGACGGTCGCCATGGCGAGGACGAAAGGCAATACGGCAGAGAGCTTGAGCATTTTTTTATCCTGGGTGATGCCACCAGTTGAGGAACGAAAACAGGCCGGTCGCCCGGCCTGTGGTCAGATTGCCGTCGGATACCTGAAATCAGGCAGCGACTTCGACGGACTTCTTGGCGATCTGGCGCTTCAGCAGGCGGGCGCGCTGCGACAGCTCGGCCTCTTTCGCCTTGGCCAGAAACGCGTCGAGACCGCCGCGGTGTTCCACGGTGCGCAGCGCCGCAGCCGAAACGCGGAAACGGTAGCTCTGGCCGAGCGCCTCCGACATCAGCGTGACCTGGCAGAGATTGGGAAGGAACCGGCGCCGGGTCTTGTTGTTGGCGTGGCTCACATTGTTACCGGACTGGACTGCCTTGCCGGTCAGTTCGCATGCGCGTGACATGATGATCACCTTCGAATTCGGTTTCTGGCTCCGCAAACCCAACACAGTCTCATGTCGCGCCAGCAAGGGCGTCGTCACCGGACAACTGCGGCTTCTGCGGAAAAGTCAGGGTCCTATAGTGACAACCGGCATTTTCGTCAACCGTCTCGACCGATTTTGAGGCCGTTCGCAGAGCCCTATCATAGAATTGACGAGATTCGGCGCGATTGCGAGGTCGCTGGGACGCATTATTGGAGTAAAACCATGCGCAAGATGGTTGCCGCCAGGCGGATTGCCGCGCTGACGATCCTCCTCGGCGCCCCGGGCATTGCGAGCGCCGGGGCCGAAATCCGTTCCTACAGGTCCGAATATTCGGTCGCCGCGCTCGGCATCCCCATCGGCGTCACCAGTTTCGAGACCACGATCACGCCGCAATCCTACAAATTGAGCGGCACATTGCGCGCCCGCGGGCTGGTCGCCCTGTTCCAGCCGACGAGCGGCAACCTGACCGCGACCGGCCGGATCGGTCCCGGCCGGGTCGAGGCGCGTGCCTTCCGGCTCGACTATGTCAGCGGCAGCGACAAGCAGCATACCGAGATCGGATTTTCCGGCGGCGCGGTAACCCGCACCGTCAATGCGCCCGAAGTCAAGAAACGCAGCGGCTGGATCGAGGTTGCCGCGTCGCATCTGAAGGACACGCTCGATCCGATCAGCGCGATGCTGGTGCCCGCGACCTCCTGGCGCGACGTCTGCAACCGCACGATCCGCGTATTCGACGGCGCCATGCGCGCCGACATGAAGCTGTCCTTTCTGCGCGTCGTGCCGTTTTCCGCCAAGGGCTACAAGGGCGACGCGATCACCTGCCGCGCAAGGTTCGTGCCGGTTTCCGGCTATCCGGAAGGCAAGAAGGAAGTGACATGGATGCGCGACAAGGGCGTCATCGACATCGCCTTCGCCCCGATCGAGGGCACGTCGCTCTTCGCGCCGGTCAAGGCGAAGATCACCACCCAGATCGGCCTGTTCACGATCTACGCGACGCGGTTCGAGACGGTTGCCGAGTAGCCCCGCCGCCCGGCTGCTTGACAAAACCCTCGCATGCGGCAACGGATCGGCATGTCCAGCGTGTCCGCAAGTCCCGCCGCACCCGACCGCAAACGCTTCGTCGCCACCCTGATCGGTTTCGGCGCGGTGCTGATGTGGGCCTTGCTCGCTCTGTTCACCGCAGCCTCCGGCAACGTGCCGCCGTTCCAGTTGTCCGCCATGTGCTTCGCGATCGGCGCGGCCATCGGCTTTGCCGCGACGGCCGGGCGGCGCAAGCGCGAGCGTCCGCAGGGGCGGATCCCCTGGCAGGCCTATCTGCTCGGCATCGGCGGGCTTTTCGGCTATCATTTCCTCTATTTCACGGCGCTGCGCCACGCGCCGGCGGTGGAGGCGAGCCTGATCTGCTATCTCTGGCCAATGCTGATCGTGACGGGAAGCGCGCTGATGCCGGGCGAACGGCTTGGCTGGCACCATCTCGTCGGCGTCGCCTGCGGCTTCGCCGGCACCGCGCTGATCGTCACCGGCGGCGAGGGCTTCGCGCTCAAGGCCGAATACGCCTATGGCTACGCGGTGGCGATTGCCGCCGCCTTCACATGGTCGGGCTATTCGCTGCTGTCACGCCGCTTTTCGGCGGTGCCGACCGAGATCGTCGCGGTCTATTGCCTGGCGACAGCCGTCCTGTCGCTTTTCGCCCATCTGGCATTGGAGACGACCGTCTGGCCGCAGGGAATCGTCGAGTGGCTCGCCGTCGCGGGTCTCGGCATCCTGCCCGTCGGCGCGGCCTTCTATGTCTGGGACTACGGCGTCAAGCATGGCGACATCCAGGTGCTCGGCGCCTCGAGCTATGCCGCGCCGCTGATCTCGACCGTCATCCTGATCGCCGCCGGCCAGGCTGCGCCGACATGGGCGATCGCGATCGCATGCCTGCTGATCACCGGCGGCGCGGCGATCGCGGCCAAGGATCTTTTTTTAACGAGGAGGAAGCGCCATGTTGCCGTTTGAAGGGGGACTGTCGGGAACCGAAAACGGGACGCTGCTCTTCGCGGTCCTGCTCGCGATCATCTATCTCCTGTACGGGTCGCGACGGGCGTCATGGCTGAAGGTCGCCGCCAAGACGCTCTCCGTCGTGCTGCTGGCGGTTCTCTCCGTCATCCAGAACGCGCCGTGGCTGCTGACGCTCGGCCTTGCGCTTTGCGCGGCGGGCGATTTCTTTCTCGCCGTCGAGGACCGCAGCGAGCGTTTCTTTTTGGCCGGACTCGTCGCCTTCCTTCTCGGCCACATCGCCTATATCGTCCTGTTTTCGATGCTGCCGGAGACCGCGGCGACGCTGCCGGTCTGGCTCAGAACGGCGATCATCGCGGTGGTGATCTTCGTCGCGCTGGCGATGGCGGCGATGCTGTGGCAGGCGGCGGGCAACCTGCGCTGGCCGGTGATGATCTACATCATGGCGGTCGTCGCCATGGCCAGTTCCGCCGTGACCAATGGCGGCGGGCTGATCACCGCCGGCGCGTTGAGCTTCATGGCGTCCGACACGATCCTCGCCACCGAGCGCTTCATGATGAAACCCGACGCCCCCGGCCGCGCCTTCACCGGACCGGCGGTCTGGATCACCTATTTCGCGGCTCAACTGCTGATCCTGTTCGGCGTGCTCGCCGCCTGATATCCGTGTTCCGCACATTCCCGTGTTGACAAAGTCAACACCGTGTTGATTGATTGCGGCATGCAACGGAAGCCGCCCCAATTCCCGGTGCCGTCCGAACGCATCGACGCGGTGCGCGGCTTCAACCGGTTTCATACCCGCCTCGTCGGCGCGCTGAACGAACATCTGCTCGATTCCGATTATTCCCTGCCGCAGGCACGCGTCATCTACGAACTCGGCCGCGCCCGCGCCCCGCTTTCCGCGACCGATATCGGCCGCGCGCTCGGCATGGATGCCGGCTATCTGAGCCGGCTCATCGCGGGGCTGGAAAAAGACGGCATCCTCGAACGCCGCCCCGCGCCGCAAAACGCCAAGCGCTTGCTGATCGCGTTGACGGACAGGGGCCGCGAACTATTCCGCTCGCTCGAGGCCGCGTCGACGCGCGAGGTCGCCAGCCTGCTTTCGCCGCTGTCGGACCGCGAACAGGCGGAACTCGTCGGCGCGATGGCGCGCATCGAGTGGCTGCTCGGCAATTCGCCGTCGGAATCCATGATCATTCTGCGCGAACCGGAACCCGGCGATCTCGGCTGGGTCGTCCACCGCCAGGGATTTCTCTACGGCAAGGAATATGGCTGGGACTGGACCTTCGAGGGTCTGCTCGGCGAGATCGTCGGCAAGTTCGTCGAGACCTATGATCCGGGGCGCGAGCGCTGCTGGATCGCCGAGCGCGACGGCGAAATCGCCGGTTCGGTCTTCGTCGTGCGCGAGGACGACGACACCGCGAAACTGCGCATGCTCTATGTCGAACCGTCGGCGCGCGGCCACGGGCTCGGCCGCCGCCTCGTCGAGGAAGCGGCGCGTTTCGCCCGGGCGCGCGGCTACAAGAAAATGGTGTTGTGGACCAACGATATCCTCGTCGCCGCGCGACGGATCTACGAGGCGACCGGTTTCGAACTGGTCAGCGAGGAACCGCACCACTCCTACGGCAAGGATCTCGTCGGCCAGTACTGGGCGCGCGAGCTCTAGGCGCCCTTCGGCTGGCGCGGCACCGGTTTCCAGTCCGGCGGGGCGAGTTCGAAACTGGCGAAATCGAAACCCGGCGCCACCGTGCAGCCGACCAGCGTCCACGCGCCGAGCGACGTCGCCGTCTGCCACCAGTTGGCCGGCACGACGATCTGCGGCCGTTCCCCGGCGGCGAGATTGGCGCCCAGCCGGTGCGCCTCGGCGTCGTGGCCGTTCGACGACATCGTCAGGACCAGCGGCGAACCGGCATAGAAGTGCCAGACCTCGGCCGCGTCGGTGACCCGGTGCCAGTGCGACACGTCGCCGGCCTCGAGCAGGAAATAGATCGCCGTCGAGTGGCCGCGCGCATTCGCCTGCCCGCCGGCATCGCGAAAGGTTTCCGCATACCAGCCGCCCTCCGGATGCGGCTTCAGGCCGAGTTCCTTCTTGATCCGCTCGGCGGCGAGGTTGTGCATCAGAAATTGTCCTTGCGCTTGCGGATCTCGCCAAAGACAGCCTCGTCGCTGGCGTCTTCCATACCGAGATGGGCGCGGATCGCCGGATCGTCGGCGCGCAGGAACGGATTGGTCGAAAATTCCGCCGCAAGCGTGACCGGCAGCGTCGGCTCGCCGTTTTCGCGCAGCCGCTCGACCTCCGCCGCGCGCGCGATCAGCGCCTCGTTGTCGGGATCGACGGACAACGCAAAACGCGCATTGGCCAGCGTGTATTCGTGGCCGCAATAGAGCATCGTCTCCGGCGGCAGGGTCTTGAGCTTTCTCAGCCCGCCCCACATCTCTGCCGCGCCGCGTTCGAACAGTCTCCCGCAGCCGAGCGAAAACAGCGTATCGCCGGCAAACAGCACGCCCGCCTTCGGCGAAAAATAGACGATGTGCCCAGCGGTGTGGCCCGGCGTCTCGATGATTTCGAAATCATAGGCACCGAAGGAGAACACGTCGCCCTCGCCGACCGCCTCGTCAATGCCGGGAATCTTGTCGGCCTCGCCCTTCGGTCCGGTGACATGGCAGCCATATTTCGCCTTCAGCGCCGGGATTCCCTGCGTGTGATCGGCGTGATGATGCGTCACCATCACGTCGGTGATCGCCCAGCCCTTCGCCTCCGCCATCCTGGCAATGCAATCGGCGTCGGATGCGTCGATCGTCGCGGTGCGCGCGCTCGCCGGATCGTGGATCAGGACACCGAAATTGTCCGACAGGCAGATGAACTGTTCGATTTGCAGCACGTCACACACTCCTTCGCACCCGGGATCGCGCGGCCGCCATTGCCCTTGCCGCCGCGATGCGATTTGTTGCACCTGAGGGAGCACGACGCAACCGGGGAACGCCACCGTCAGATGCATATGGATATCGTCGAAATACGCGGTTTCTATCACAGCCTGCTCGGCCAGATCGCGACCCGCTCGATCGGCATGGGCCTGACACGAATCTGGCAGCCATTGCCCAACGAGCGGCTGCTCGGCCTCGGCTATGCGCGGCCCTGGCTCGACCGCTTCGAGCCGGACACCGAGCGCACGCTCTCCTTCATGCTCGCCGCCCAGGGCGCGGTGAAATGGCCGCCAAACGGCCCGTCGCGCTCCGCGCTGGTTTTCGACGAGGAACTGCCGCTGCCCGATTCCGCCATCGACCGCATCCTGATGGTGCATGCGCTCGAACATGCCGAGAATCCGCGCGAGACACTGATGGAAGCCTGGCGCGTGCTCGCCCCGAACGGCAAGATCGTCCTTGTCGTGCCCAACCGCCGCGGCCTGTGGGCGCGCTTCGAGCACACACCCTTCGGCACCGGGCGGCCGTTTTCCAAGGGCCAGATCTTCAAATTGCTGCGCGAAGCCAATTTCACGCCGGGCCCGATGACCGAGGCGCTGGCCTTTCCGCCGGTCAAATCCCCGACGCTGCTGCGCGTCGCCTTCAGAACCGAACGCATCGGCCTGCGCTTCTGGCCGATCTTTTCCGGCGTCATCATCATCGAGGCGCAAAAGCGGCTGTTCCAGGGCCTGCCGGTCGCCGAGCGGCAGTCGCGCCGCGTCTTCGTGCCGGTGCTGGCGCCGCAGGGCGCCGCGCGCGACGCCGACGCGTCCTGACGGGACAACGCCCTTCTCGACATTTGCCGTGGTCGGCGCTATTGCCCTGCCGTCTGCAACCAGGCCCGAAAAGGCCGAAAAGGAAAGTCCAAGGCGATGTCCGCGCGCGAAAACCCGTCCCGTCCCGTTCCCAATCCCGGCGTGATGG
The DNA here is from genome assembly GCF_014904745.1 of Oricola nitratireducens. Classification (GTDB taxonomy): domain Bacteria; phylum Pseudomonadota; class Alphaproteobacteria; order Rhizobiales; family Rhizobiaceae; genus Oricola; species Oricola nitratireducens. The sequence continues at coordinate 55,322 of NZ_JACZCS010000004.1, read as the reverse complement.
AAATTGCGGCCTATGTGCCGGGCAAGAGCAAGGTCAAGCCGGGCGTCAAGCTACACAAGCTGTCCTCCAACGAAACTCCGTTCGGGCCGAGCCCGGCGGCAATCGAGGCCTACAGGGCCGGGGCGGAAACGCTGGAATTCTACCCTGACGGCTCGGCCACCGAATTGCGCAAGGCGATCGCCGAGACGCACGGCCTCAACCCGGACAATCTGATCTGCGGCAACGGCTCCGACGAGTTGCTCGGCCTCCTGGCGCATGTCTATCTCAAGCCCGGCGACGAGGCGATCTTCACCGAGCACGGCTTCCTCGTCTACAAGATCCAGATCCTCGCCAACGGCGCGACGCCTGTCGTCGCGCCCGAGACCGACCTGCGTTCCGATGTCGACGCCATCCTCGACCGCGTCACCGAGCGCACGAAGATCGTCTTCCTCGCCAATCCGAACAATCCGACCGGCACCTATATCTCGGATGCCGAGGTCAAGCGCCTGCAGGCCGGGCTGCCGAAGCACGTGCTGCTGGTCCTCGACGCGGCCTATGCCGAATATGTCCGCCGCAACGATTATTCCGCCGGCGTCGAACTGGTGTCCGACAACGAGAACGTCGTCATGACGCGGACCTTCTCCAAGATCCACGGCCTCGCCGCGCTGCGCATCGGCTGGATGTACGGTCCAGCCCACATCATCGACGCACTCAACCGCGTGCGCGGACCGTTCAACCTCAATTCGGCGGCGATCGCGGCAGGCGCGGCGGCGATCCGCGACCGCGCCCATGTCGACGAGGCGGCACATTTCAACGACACCTGGCTGCCCGTGCTGACCGGCGCGCTGACCGATATCGGCCTGACCGTGACGCCGAGCGTCGGCAACTTCATCCTGATCCACTTTCCGGACGGCAATCCGGAAAAGTCGGCCGCGGCCGCAGATGCCTTTCTGACCGAGCGCGGCTACGTGCTGCGCGCCGTCGGCGCCTACGGCCTGCCCAATGCCTTGCGCATGACGGTCGGTTCGGCGGAAGCCAACGAGGGTGTCATCGAGGCGCTCAAAGACTTCATGGGCCGCGCCTGAGCCATGCCCCAGGAAAAGCCCCTCTTTGAGCGCGTCGCGCTGATCGGCATCGGCCTGATCGGCTCGTCGCTCGCCCATGTCATCCGCCGCGAAAATCTCGCCGGCGAAATCGTTGTCTCGACGCGCAGCCCGCAAACGCTGCAACGCGCCGAGGAACTCGGCCTCGGCGACCGTTACGAAGCCGATGCCGCCAAGGCCGTCGAGGATGCGGATCTCGTGATCCTGTCGATCCCGGTCGGTGCTTACAGCGCTGTCGCCAAACAGATCGGCCCGCATGTGAAACCGGGCGCGATCCTGACCGATGCCGGTTCGACCAAGGGCTCGGTGGTGCGCGACGTCGCGCCGCATGTGCCCGAGGGCGTGCACTTCATCCCCGGACACCCGATCGCCGGCACAGAGCATTCCGGCCCCGACGCCGGTTTCGCCAGCCTGTTCGAAGGCCGCTGGGCGATCCTGACGCCGCTGCCCGACGCCGATCCGGAAGCGGTCGAGAAGCTGACGGCGTTCTGGACGGCCTGCGGCTCGAAGGTCGACACGATGGACCCCGAGCATCACGACCGCGTGCTCGCCATCGTCTCGCACCTGCCGCACATCATTGCCTACAACATCGTCGGCACGGCGGACGACCTGGAAGCGGTGTCGAAATCCGAGGTGATCAAGTATTCCGCCTCCGGTTTCCGTGACTTCACCCGCCTCGCCGCATCCGACCCCACGATGTGGCGCGACGTCTGCCTCTCCAACCGCGACGCGATCCTGGAGATGCTCGGCCGCTTTTCGGAAGATCTCGCCGCGCTGCAGCGATCGATCCGCTGGGGCGACGGCGACGCGCTGTTTGACCTCTTCACCCGCACCCGCGCGGTGCGCCGATCGATCATCGAGGCGGGCCAGGAAGTCGACGCGCCGGACTTCGGCCGTCACCCGGAAATCCAGACCCCGGGGGAATAGACGTCAGTCGATCGGCGGGATCGTGCCCACCGGGAGGAAGCCGATGACCGCCTTGCCGTCCGTGATCCTGACGGGAAGCTTCAGTTCGGGCGTCCCGTCCGGCCCGGCCTTCGGCGGCATCGCGGCGAACGCATCGAACTGGGTGGAATATTCCGGGAAGACCGGCTTCATCTCCTGCGCGAAACCGGCCGGATCGACAAGAAACACGTCGAGTGTCGCGTTTACCCGCCCGTCCATGCCGATTTCGAACGGTCCGCTGACGAGCAGGCCGCGCTCCGGCGTCAGCAACAGCGCCATCCGGTGGATTTCGCCCGAAACGCCGCGCAGCGACGGCACGCCTTCCGCCGCCAGCGCCACGCCGTTTGTGATCGTCAGGTTGGCGTCGCCGGACAGCGCCGGAAGATGCCGCCCGCCGGCAAGCCTTGCGTCGATCACGAGGCCCTCGTACCGCCACGCCAGATCGACATTGTCATCGACCCTGCGCAGATGCGTCTCGGCATGCGCGGCGGCAAGCGCCCGCTCGATCCCGGCAACCGCGACCGTCAGGTCGTCGACCACCGCCGACGCGTGCTGCGGCACCGGGTCGTCGAGGACGGCGCTGGCCTGCGCGAGCGTCCAGTCGAATTTCATCGCCCCCGCAATGTCGCTGGTCACCGTGACCGGGCTGTCGAGTTCGGCGATGATGTTGCGCGGCTCGTAGACCTGCGCGGCGGTGCGAAATCCGCCGGCCTTGACCGTCAGACCGTCCGCCGGCCGCGCGACGTCGAATGACGTGCAGAAGACCTCGAGCCGGAACGGATAGCCGCGCACCTCTCGGTCGGCGCAGTCTACGGTCGTGCCGCGCGCCTGCTCCTCGGCGACCATCCGGTCGGCCTCGGAACCGACCCGACCGGCAAGCCAGTACCATCCGTAGGAATAGCCGATCCCGGCGACGACGATCCCGAGCGCCAGGAGGCGAATACGCCGGCCGGCATTGTAGGGCGGTTTTGATTTGTTGTTTGACATGCTAGATGCCCTTCGCCCCCGAATGTGGAAACAGTTTGCTCAATGGATGATTTCTGGGTTTTCGGCTACGCATCCCTGATGTGGAAGCCCGGTTTCGACTATGTCGAAAAGCGCCGCGCGCGTCTGCACGGCTATCACCGCAGCCTCTGCATCATCTCGCTGGAACACCGTGGCACGCCTGAACGGCCCGGCCTCGTCATGGGGCTCGACCGCGGCGGTTCCTGCGTCGGCGTCGCCTTCCGCGTGGCGGACGAAAACCGCGAGCCGGTGCTCGCCTATCTGCGCGAGCGCGAACTCGTCACCAATGTCTATCTGGAACATTCCGGCTCCGTCACGCTGGAGGGCAACGGCAGGGCCAGGGCGCTCGCCTATGTCGCCGACCGCGATCACGGCCAGTATGCCGGCAGGTTGAGCGTAGACGACGCGGTGGAACGCGTCTGCGGCGCTGTTGGCGGCATGGGGCCGAACGAGGACTATGTCATCAACACCGCCGACCATATCCGCACGCTCGGCATCCGCGACCACTGGCTCGAACATGTCGTCGCCGGGATCAGGAAGCGGAAGGGCTGACGGCTTTTTCCCGCAATTGCGCGAGCCGCTTTTTCGCCGTTTCCGGAAACGGCGGTGATGCCGGATTGTCGGCAAGTGCCAGCAATTGGCGATCGCATTCACCCTCGATGCGCCCGACCAGTTCGCGGCGGAATTCCTCGCGGCTGAGCCCCGGCTGGATCGGCTTGAGGATTTCCACCTCGATCCGCCCCGGATAGCGCAGGAACGACCGCCGCCGCCAGTAGAGCCCCGCATTGTGCGCGATCGGCACGACCGGGATATCGAGTTCCTCGTAGAGATTGACGATGCCCATCTTGTAGTTGGGCTCGGCGCCGGGCGGACGGCGCGTGCCCTCCGGATAGATCACGATCTGCCGCCCCTGCCCGACGGCGCGGCGCGCCCCGCGATTGACCGACGCGATCGCCTGGGTGCGATTGCCCCGGTCAATCGGGATCATGTCCATCTTCTTGATGTACCAGCCGAACAACGGGATCCACATCAATTGCCGCTTGAGGATGTAGACCGGGTCCGGCCACCACGGCAGGAAGGCGAAGGTGTCCCAGGCCGACTGGTGCTTTGGCGCGATGATGTAGCTGCCCTCGGGCAGGTTTTCCTTGCCCCGCACGACGTGGTCGGTGCCGACGATTACCTTCATCAGCCACAGATGCGTCTTCGCCCAGAACTTCGGCACGAACCAGGCGCGCTTGCGCGGCGCCAGGAAGAAGAATGGCGTGAACGCGATCATGTAAATGAGCGTGACCGCGTAGAACATGAAATTGAACAGGAGAGATCGAACCGCCAGCAACGCCGCACCCGGTAATTGAGAGAATTTGCCCTGAGGCCGCTGCCGAAAGGCGATACACGCCGCGCGCCAATAAGGCAAAGGCTTCGATCGCGTGAAAACCGTCAGTTCGGGGTCGAAAGCGCTGCCTTTTCCACCGCCGCCCGCGAACCGGATACCGGCGCCAGCACGGTTCGCACGCGCGCCGCGCTGTATTTCAGATATTCGCCGAACAACACGCGGTAGCGGCGGACCCATTCCTCGCTGCCGACCGCTTCGTTCTCGTCGCCGAAAACCGCGTGCGGGATCAGCGTCACGCCCTTCATCGCATGCCGCAATTCGAGCAGGCTGCGCGGCATGTGGTAATCATTGGTGACGACGATCAGCGAATGAAAGCCATGATCGGCGGCCCATTGCGCCGTTTCCGCCGCATTGCCGATCGTGTCGAGGGCATCGTGATCGATGTCGACGCAACAGGCGAACTGCGCCTCGTCCACCGCAAAGGTCTTCAGCAGCACCTTGCGCGAAGCGGAAGGATGCACGCCGCTGATCAACAGTCGCGCGCCCATGTCGTCGTTCAGAAGCCTGACCGCCTCGTCGACGCGGGCATGCCCGCCGGTCAGCACGACGATGGCGTCCGCGCGCTGGTCGGCCGGCGCCGACCGGTAATGAGCGACATTGACGAGGAACAGCAGGAAACCGCCGGCAAAGAACACGAGCGCGATCGCGGCCGCCGACGCCAAAAGGCGCGCCATCAGCCCGAAACGGCGCGCGCGCCCTCCCGGTTCCGTCATCGGAGTTTCGCCTTGAACTGCCGTGCCACCACGCCCCTCGGTGTCAAGCGCTTCGTACATGACGCAATGGTTAACCTCCAATTGCGGCGTGGCATAGGCGAAAATCCAGAGTATCGACCAGCGTTTCGGTACAAAATCGATTTGAACGCGACGATTCAGTCAAGCCGGCCCGGGTCCGCGCGCCTGTCATCGATGTCGTGCAACGCCCGCAACACCGTCACGCGGGTCGTCATCGCGGTCAACGCGCCCACCATCACGATCACCGCGATAACGCCGGCATAGGCGCCGTAACCGATCGAGAAATCGCCGAAAAACGCCGAGGCCTGCTCGCCTTCCGGCGTGATGATGTTGCGCGCCGACCACCAGCTGACGATGACGAAGACGACCGTCGCGGCCCCGCCGCCGGCGACACCGCCCCAGATGCCCGAAAACAGAAACCGCGTCTGAAACTGCCGCGCAATGAAGCCGGCCTCCGCGCCGACGAAATGCAGCACCTCGATGATCTCGTGATTGCCCGCCATCGCGCCGCGCGTCGCGAAGATCACTGTCAGAACCAGCGCCGACAGGACGAGCGCCAGCACGCAAAGCCCGATTACCGTCATCGTGCGCGCCATGCCGACCAGTCGGTCGACCCAGGTGCGGTGATCGTCGAGCGAAGCGTTCGGAATGGCGTCGTGGATCACCGTCCTCAACGCCGCGAAGTCCGGCGGATTGTCCTCGTCGATCGTCACGACGACGAGGCGCGGCACCGGCAATTCGTCGAGTCCGAGCCCGGAGCCCAGCCACGGTTCCAGAAGCTTGACCGTTTCCTCGCGGCTGATGACCCGCGCGCCGCGCACGCCGGGAAACTCCGAGGCGAGCACGCGCGCCTTTTCCAGCGCGGCATCCATGTCGAGATCGTCCGAGGGGCGGATCTGGACGGTCGCCTCGCGCGCGATCTGGCTTTGCCATGTGGATGCGCTCTTGTTGACGAGCGAAACCGCGCCGACCGTCACGCAGGCGAGAAACGACATGATCGCGATGACGAGGATAAGCGCTTGGCTGGCAACGCCGGATTTCGGTACGATCGGCGCAAGCGTACGCAGCCCCGGCAGGCGCTGCGCCGTCGCCGGCGGCACAGGACCGCCCTTCGCCGGATCGTCCCTTGCCGGGCCGGGCTGTTTTTTCGCGGCAATGGGTCCGGTCTCACTCATAGATTTCGAGCTGCCCCTGACTGAGAATCATCCGCCGTGCCTCGACCTGGTCCATCAGGCTGAGGTCGTGCGTGGCGATCACCACGGCGGTGCCGAGGCGGTTCAGTTCGAGGAAGAGGCGCAGCAGCCGGCGGGCCATCGGCGTGTCGACATTGCCCGTTGGCTCGTCGGCGAGCAGGATCTCCGGCTGGTCGATCAGCGCCCGCGCAATCGCCACGCGCTGCTTCTCGCCGCCCGACAGCACAGGCGGCAGCGCATGCACCCGCTCGCCGAGCCCGACCCATTTGAGCAGTTCGAGGACGTCGTGCTGGTAGGACGATTCCTCCTTGCCGCGCACCCTGAGCGGCAGACCGACATTCTCGTAGATCGTCATGTGGTCGAGCAGGCGGAAATCCTGGAAGACGACGCCGATGCGCCGGCGCAGCAACGGCAGTTCGGTGGGTTCGATGGTCGCCATGTCCTTGCCGAAGACGGTGATCAGGCCGCGCGTCGGCCTCAGCGACATGAACAACAGGCGCAGCAATGTCGTCTTGCCCGCGCCGGACGGACCGGTCAGGAACTGGAACGACTGCTTGGGGATATGGAACGAGACGTCGCGCAGGACTTCCGGCCCCATCCCGTAACGCAGCCCGACATTCTCGAATTTGATCAAGCGCCCCGTCCGAATCGCGAATAGTGCATATTCGAAGGATTAGAGCACTTGGCCACCGAATTGAACCGGCATGCGCGCCGACGGCCCCCGTAAAAACCTTCGATTAACCAAACCCGCGTAGACCCGAATCATGGCGGTTCCGCGTTTAAAGGAGCGCAATCGTGGCGCAGGACATTATTGATGCGGAATTCGAGACGGTCCGCCGCGACGGGGAAGTGCATCCGACACGGCTTGCGCGCGACCCGGCGCCCGCCCCTGCCCCGACCCGTGACGACCAGATCGGCATCCTGAAATCGGCCGCCCGCAAGAGCGTCCGTCCGGGCATGCGCGCCCACGCGCTCTATCTCGTCGCCGTGACACTCGCCGCCTTCGCCGCCTTCTACGTCTCCGGCGGATACGTGCTGTTCAGGACCGCCGAAGCCGCACCCGCCCTTGGCCGCCTCGCGCTGGAGGTCGCGCCCGCGCCGCAAGAGACCGGCATGCGCCAGAGGGCCGACGTCGTCACCGTCTCGGCGACGATCCGCAACGGCACGGCCAGCGAAAAACGCATTCCCGACGTGCTTTTAACCTTTTCGTCCGACAGCAGCACGAAAAACCTCGTCTACCGGGTCCCGCGCGGCGAAACGCTGCAACCCGGCAAAACCCTTGCCTTTACCGTGAGAATGCCCAAGAAACCGGGATACGCGCAGGCTCCCCGCCTGACATTCGACAACAGCGGAGTGTGACATCATGCCGGTCGTACGGGGCAAGCGGATAGAGGTTCTCTATTCCGCCTCCACCATTGCAGCGCGCAATCTCGAACTCGCCAAGGAAATCGCCGCGCGCGACTATCGCGACCTGCTCGTGATCTCGGTCCTGAAAGGCTCCTTCATCTTTTCCGCCGACCTGGTGCGCGCCATGCACGACGCCGGCATGGAGCCGGACGTGGAATTCATCATGCTGTCGACCTACGGCGCCGGCACGGAAGCCGGCGAGGTGAAGATCCTGCGCGATGTCGACAGCGATGTCAGCGACCGCGATATCCTGCTCGTCGACGACATTCTCGAATCCGGCCGCACGCTGACATTTGCCCGCGATCTGATGCTCGAACGCGGCGCCAGGAGCGTCGGCGTCGCCGTCCTGCTCGACAAGTCGATGCGCCGCCAGGCCGATACGCCGTTGCAGCCCGATTTCGTCGGCTTCGAATGCCCGGACCATTTCGTCGTCGGCTACGGCATGGATGTCGGCCACGCGTTCCGCGAACTTCCCTTCGTCGGCATCGTTGCCGGAGACGCGTGATGGCATCGATCCTGATCGTCGAGGACGATGATTCCGTCCGCGCCTTCACCGCGCGCGCCCTGCAGATCGACGGCCATGCCGTCGAGCAGGCCGACGACGGCGACACCGGGCTGGAAAAAGTCATCGCGAGCAATGGCGGCTACGACCTCGTCCTCTCCGATATCCGCATGCCGGCGATGGACGGCATCGCCATGGCGCGCGAGATCGCCAAGAATTTCCCCGATCAGAAGATCCTGCTGATGACCGGCTATGCCGAGCAGCGCGAACGCGCCCGCGATGTCGAAAAGATCATCGTCGACGTGGTGCAGAAGCCGTTCACGCTGGCCGAAATCCGCCAGGCCGTCTCGAAGGCGCTGGCGGCCTAAGCCTCAGTTCAGTTCCAGCAGCCGCTCGAGATAGTCCTTCTCGAGCTGCGGCGACAGCGCGTTGCCGAGACGTTTGCGGATCGCCTCGAGGATCTCGCGGGCGCGGCGGATGTCGATTTCGTCGGGGACCTTCACCGATTCGCCGAAATCCGGCCCGGCCGAACGCTGCGGCCGCCCGAGCGGATCGCGGTCGAGGCCGTTGCGGTTGCCGCCGGGCTGGGTCGCCCCGTTGCCGCCGTCCATCGCCTGCTGCATCTGCTGCATCATGTTGTCGGCGCCGCGCCTCAGCGCATCCATCGCCTCGCCCTGGCTGGAGAAGGCCTGATCGCCCTCGCCCTGTTCGAGCGCCTGTCCGGCCTCTCCCATCGAGCGCCCGGCGTCGCCGAATTCGTTGCCCGGATTGATGCCCATGCCGCGCAAGCCGTCCATGAACTGGTCGAGCCGGTCGCGCAGCCCCTGCTGGCCGGGCGCGAGCCCCTGCAGGCCCTGGCCACTGCCGTTTTGACCGAATTGCTGGCCGTTCTGACCGGGACCCTGCTGGCCCATCTGGCCTTGCTCGCCCTGCTGACCCGGACCCTGCTGCTGGCCTTGCTGACCGTCCTGGCCCTCGCCGCGGCGGTTCTGCCGATAGGTTTCGTTCATCAGTTCCTGCTGGCGGCGCAGGATTTCGCCGAGCTCGTTCATCTGCTGCTGGGCCTGGCTCTGCTGGTCGCCCTGCTGCATCCGGTGCTGGCCCATCTGCAGATTGTTCATCATGTCCTGTAGCTGCGACAGGAGATCCTGCGCCTGATTGCGCGCGCCGTTCTTGGCGAGTTCCTCGATCTTGTCGAGCATGTCCTGCAGATCCTGCATGTTCATCTGCTGCATGTTTTCCGACGGCATCTGCCGGGCGAGATCGGGATTGTTCTCCATCTGGCGGGCGAGTTCGCGCATATATTCCTGCATCGCGTCGCGCAGCTCGGACATCAATTGCTCGATTTCCTCGTCCGACGCGCCGTTTTCGAGCGCGTCCTTCAGCGCCTGCTGGGCCGCCTGCAGCCGCTTTTCCGCATCCGACAGGTTGCCGTCCTCGATCGTGCGCGCCAGCTCCCACATATAGTCGACGACGCCGCGCAACGCGTCGTCATTGCCCTCTGCTTCCCGAAGCCGGGCACGCGCCGTGATCAGGCCGAGAAAGTAGCTGGCGTTCTTGATCGTCTCTTCCGGGTAGAGCATCAGCGTGTCGAGAACGTCGACGATGTCGGGCGCCGCATTGGCGTCGAGCGCCAGGTTGCGCCGCTGCTCGATGATCGCGCGCGCAAGCGGATTGGCGAAGGGCCGGCCCGGCAGAACGAAGGTCTTCGTTTCGCTGCGCCCGGTCTGGCCGCGGTCGTCCTCGGCCTCCAGCGTCATCTTCACCCGCGCACCCGCCCAGGGATGCTCGCCGAGATCGCGCATCGTCTTGGCGGCGCCGTCCTCGGACGACCGGCGCGGCAGCGACAGCGGCACCTCCGGCGCTTCGTAGAGCGGATGTGCGCCCTCGTGCTGCTTGTCGGCAAGCGCCACGATGCCCCGCGCCTTGGCGACGCGGTAATCGTCGAGCGCATAGTATTCGACCGTCATCGTGCCGTTGGCGGCCCGGGTCGGGTCCTTGGCGAACGTGATCGTCGGCGCGTTGTCGGGCAAGACCGTGAACGACCAGTCGCGCAGTGTGTCGCCGTCGCCGGAAACCGCCAATTCGCCGGAACTGTCGAGCGTGACCTCGAACCGCCGCGACAGGGCCGCCTGCGGCTGGCCCTCGCCGGCGCTTGTGCTAAGCGGCGTTTCGGGCGCCGGCCAGGTGACGGTTTCGAGCCCGCTTCCCCCTGCAATGCGCACGACAGCGATACTGCCCTCCGGCACCGTGAAGTCCGTCTTTTGCGCATTCTGGTCCGAGGTCAGGAAGATCGGCGCGATACCGGTATAGGAAGGCGGCGTGATCCAGGCATCGATGCGCGGCGGCAACGCCTCCGTGGCGCTGTGGCTGCGGAACGCGTCGCCGAGGCGGCCGCCTGTGCTGCCGAAGGACCAGGCGAACGCGACGACGGCCAGCAGGGCGACGGCGGCACGCAGCGCATAGGGATCACGCGCGGGAATGTCCGTCTTGGCGCCGGCGCCGTGCAGCCCGTCGATCCGGCTGGCCATGCGGCGCTGGTGCTCGCGCCAGAGCGCAGCGGCGAACCTGTCGCCGGCGCCGGCGGAAAGCGTGTCGTCCTGCGCCGTGATCGGCGCGTGCGGAAGCGCGTTTTCGTTTTCGAGCCGCCGGTCGATCTCGTAGGGCGACGGCAGCCGCATGCTTCTCAGCGGCCACAGGCTCGCCAGCGCGGCAAGGCCGAGCCCGGCGGCGATCGCGATACGCGCCACGTCGCCGACTGCGCGGAAGACGCCGAACCAGGACAGGATCATGAAAAGAGCGACAACCCCTGCCAGCGGCAACAGCCGCGGCAGCAGCCGCTCGGCCACGATGGCGGCATAGGTCGCCGTCCGGGCAAGCCGGAGCCTGCGCGAAAGCGTATGCGGGGCGGAATGCTCGGTCTCGACTGCCATGCGCCTCATCTCTACATGCCCAGAAGGTAGCATTCTTCGTGGCAAAGACGAGGCGAAAATCGCCGGATACCGTTCACGGATATGTCAGCCGTTGGGGATAATCCCGCTCAGAACCAGTCGGGCACGCTGTCGAGCCCGATCAGATCCTCATAGGTCGGCCGCCGCCGGGCGACATGGAACCGGTCGCCCCGAACGATCACCTCCGGCACCAGCAGCCGCGAATTGTAGGTGCCCGCCTGAACCGCGCCATAGGCGCCGGCCGAGCCGAACACGAGCATGTCGCCCGCCTCGACGCGCGCCATGTCGCGGTCCTTGGCGAGAAAATCGCCCGATTCGCAGACCGGACCGACGATATCCGCGCGCATCCGCGCGCTGTCGGGACCCGCATCCTTCACGGGAAAGACCTCGTGCCAGGCGTCATAGAGCGTCGGTCGGATCAGGTCGTTCATCGCCGCGTCGACGATGACGAAATTTTTCTCGTCCGCTTGCTTCACATAGATCACCGAGGTGACGAGGATGCCGGCGTTTCCGGCGATCATGCGGCCGGGCTCGAACACGGCCGTGACGCCGAGCGGCCGGATATGCTTCTTGACGATCTCGCCATAGGCGGCCGGCAGCGGCGGCGGCGCATTGTCGTTTTTGTAGGGAATGCCGAGACCGCCGCCGAGATCGACGTGATCGATGGCGTGGCCGTCGGCGCGCAACTGCTCGACCAGTTCGGTCAGCAGCCTGAACGCGTCATCGAAGGGCTGCAGTTCGGTGATCTGGCTGCCGATATGCATATCGATGCCGGAGACGCGCAGGCCCGGCAGCTCGGCGGCGCGGCGATAGACATCGCGCGCCCGGAGCCAAGAAATGCCGAACTTGTCGCCCTTCTTGCCGGTCGAGATCTTGTGATGCGTCTTGGCATCGACGTCCGGATTGATGCGCAGCGACACTGGCGCGGTCCTGCCGGCAGCGGCGGCGCGCGCCGAAAGCAGTTCCAGTTCCGGCTCGGATTCGACGTTGAAGCAGTGGATATCCGCTGCGAGCGCGAAATCCATTTCCTGCGCGGTCTTGCCGACGCCGGAGAACAGGATCTTTTCCGGCGGGATGCCGGCAGCAAGCGCGCGCCGCAATTCGCCTTCCGAAACGACATCGGCGCCGGACCCGAGCTTCGCCAGCGTCGTCAGCACCGCCTGGTTGGAATTCGCCTTCATCGCGTAACAAACGAGCGCATCGATATCGGCGAAGGCCTCGGCGAAGACGCGGTAGTGCCGCTCCAGCGTCGCGGTGGAATAGCAATAGAACGGCGTGCCGACCGATGCGGCGATATCCGCCAGCGGCACGTCCTCGGCGTAGAGAACGCCGTCACGATAGTCGAAATGGTTCACCGGCTTGGCTCGCGTCAGGAAATCGTCAGATCAGCGGATCGAGGATGAAGGGCTTGTCTTCAGCCGGCGCACCCGGCTGTTTGGCCTTCTGGGCGGCCGCGGCAGCCGGGGGCAGTTCCGGATCGCCGGCACGGCCGCAGGCGGCGAGGCTCGTCGCGAGCGCCGCAAGGAGAAGAATGCGCTTGATCCCGGTAACACCCATCGTCGTCAACCTGTTCCGCTTCGACCCGCCACGCGGGCCGGAAATTTCCTAGCGCGGCAGCGCGCAAATGAACACCCCTGCCCGCGTGCCGTTCAGGCGAGTTTGGCGAGCTTCTTTTTCCAGGCACGGATCTGGCGGCGCACCTCCTGCGGCGCGGTGCCGCCATAGCTTTTCCGGCTCGCCGCCGATTTCTCGACTGTCAGCACGGAATAGACCGCATCGGTGATGCCCTCGTGGATCGAGCGCAGGTCGTCGAGCGACAGTTTTTCCAGCCCCTTGCCCTGGGCCTCCGCCATCGCGACGGCGCGGCCGGTGACGTGATGCGCTTCGCGGAACGGAATGCCCAGTTCGCGCACCAGCCAATCGGCAAGGTCGGTCGCCGTTGAATAGCCGGATCCTGCCGCCTTCCTCATCGCCCTGGTGTTGACGGTCATGTCGGAAACCATGCCGGTCATCGCGGCGATCGCCAGTTCCAGCGATTCGGCAGCGTCGAAGACGGCTTCCTTGTCTTCCTGCATGTCCTTCGAATAGGCGAGCGGCAGGCCCTTCATCACGGTCAGAAGCGCGACCAGGTTGCCGTTGATACGGCCGGTCTTGGCGCGCACCAGCTCGGCGGCGTCCGGGTTCTTCTTCTGCGGCATGATCGACGAGCCGGTCGAAAACGCGTCCGACAGCGTGACGAAGCCGAATTGCGGCGTCGACCAGATGACGATCTCCTCGGCCAGCCGCGACAGATGCGTGGCGCAGATCGAGGCAGCGGCCATGAATTCCAGCGCGAAATCGCGGTCGGAAACCGTGTCGATCGAGTTGCGCGTCGGCTCGGCGAAACCGAGCGCCTTCGCGGTCTGGTGCCGGTCGATGGCAAAGCCGGTTCCGGCCAGCGCCGCCGCGCCGAGCGGGCATTCGTTCATGCGGGCAAGGCAGTCGCGCATGCGCGAAAGGTCGCGGCCGAACATCTCGACATAGGCCATGCAGTGATGCCCGAAAGTGACCGGCTGCGCCGTCTGCAAGTGAGTAAAGCCCGGCATGACAGAACCGGCATGCTCCTCGGCGCGCGCCAGAAAGGCCTCGATCAGGCCCTTGAGGGCTGCGGCGGTCTTTTCCGCCTCCGCACGCACCCACATGCGGAAATCGAGCGCGACCTGGTCGTTGCGCGAGCGCGCCGTGTGCAGCCGTCCGGCCGCCGGACCGATCAGGTCGGAGAGCCGCGCCTCGATATTCATGTGGATGTCTTCCAGCTTGCGCGAAAAGACGAAGTCGCCCTTTTCGATCTCTGACCGGATCGTGTTCAATCCGTGAACGATCTTGTCCCGGTCGTCCTGCGAAATTATGTGACAGTCGGCAAGCATCGTGGCGTGGGCGATCGAGCCGTCGATATCCTGCGCGAAAAGTTTGCGATCGTAATCGATGGAGGCGTTGATTTCCTCCATGACCGCCGCCGGGCCGGACGCGAACCGCCCGCCCCACATCTGATTGGAGCCCTTGGTCTTGGTATCGTCGGACATGAAAGAACAAACCCCGGAAACGAATAGCGCCAGGACGGCGCGGAGCCGCCCGTCCATCGGAAAAATCGCGGCCATCGCGATTGGCCTCGGCGCCGTCGCCGGCGCCGCCGGGGTATACGCCACGGGCATGCTTTCTGGCAATGGCGGCTCGCTGGCCGGCGACACCTCGGGCGGACAATGCAAGGCCGCCATCGCCGAGGGCGAAAAGCTGAAGCCGTTGCTGACCGGCGAGATCGCCGGCATGGCCAACCGCACCCAGGCAAACAACCTCTCCGCGCTTGCCTTCAATGACGGCGACGGCAAGCCGCTCACACTGGCCGATACCGGCGGCAAGACACGCCTCGTCAATCTCTGGGCATCCTGGTGCGCGCCCTGCCGCGAGGAAATGCCAGCACTCGACAAGCTGCAGGCGGAAAAGGGCGGCGACGACTTCCAGGTGGTGGCGATATCCGTCGACGGCGGATCGGACGAAAAGCCGCGCAAGTTCTTCAACGAGATCGGCGTAAAAAACCTCTCCTTCTTTCACGACCCGACAATCGGCGCCTTCAACACGATGAAAAAGGAAGGCCTCGCCTTCGGATTGCCGGTCACCGTGCTGGTCGATTCGCAAAATTGCGTCATCGCCAACATGAACGGCCCGGCCGAGTGGGCGAGCCCCGATGCGCTACGGCTGATCGACGCCGCCATCGCCGGATCCGGCGGCAAAGGTTAACGTGGACGGTGCCTGCGGCACATTCCCCTACGCAATGAATCGCTAAAGTTGTGCTTGAATCGTCCCGGCAGGCGCTACATGTGGTGAGAACAAATCAGGAAACAGGTCGAAAAGCTGATTCGTCGCCGATTCGTTCCGCCTCGGTTCTGTTCGTTAACGAAATCTTGCCGAAGCGCTAACAGACATGGTTAACAGAGCATGAAGATAATCGAGAGAATTCAAACTGTTACCATGAGAGGCAATTCCGGCGAGCAGCCCGAACCCAACCGGTTAACGGAATCCGTTCTTTTGTTCCACAATAGCAATTGTGCGATTCAGGAACTGGTAGCAGTGACCATGCCAATCGCAACATCTGGTAGGGAACAAAGCTGCAACCTATGAGAGTCTCCGATTCGTCTCCGATTCGTTCCAGACTCGTTCTGGTTGTTAAGTTGTACAACCCTGGAGTGGTGGAGAGCCCGTAATTTCGCGTAATTTGCACCCTGTAATTGCTGAATCGGCGTGTTAAAGCCATGAAGGTCCCCTTCGCGGGCGATACCGCGCCGGAATCCCCCGGACTCGAACATCGTGACAGAGTCAATGCCCTCGGACATCTTTAGCGGCCACACGGTCAAGGCGGTGCTCGGACCGACCAATACCGGCAAGACCCATTATGCGATCGAGCGCATGGTTGCGCATTCGAGCGGCGTGATCGGCCTGCCGCTGCGCCTGCTGGCGCGCGAGGTCTACGGACGGGTCGCCGAGAAGGTCGGCGTCAGCCAGGTGGCGCTGGTTACCGGCGAGGAGAAGATCGTCCCGCCAAAGGCGCGCTTCCAGGTCTGCACCGTCGAGGCGATGCCGCCCGAGACCGATGCCGCCTTCGTCGCCATCGACGAGGTGCAGCTGGCCGGCGATCTCGAACGCGGTCACATCTTCACGGACCGCATTCTCAACGTGCGCGGCCGGGAGGAAACGCTGCTGCTTGGCGCCGGCACCATGGCCGGCATCCTGCGCCAGCTGCTGCCCGGCATCGACATCGTCAGCCGTCCGCGCATGTCGCAGCTTGTCTATGCCGGTTCGAAGAAGATCACCCGCTTGCCGCGCCGCTCGGCGATCGTCGCCTTCTCCGCCGACCAGGTCTACGCCATCGCCGAACTGATCCGCCGCCAGCGCGGCGGTGCGGCTGTCGTCATGGGCGCGCTGTCGCCGCGCACGCGCAACGCCCAGGTCGAGCTCTACCAGAGCGGCGACGTCGATTTCCTCGTCGCCACCGACGCCATCGGCATGGGGCTCAATCTCGATGTCGACCACGTCGCCTTCGCGCAGCTGCGCAAGTTCGACGGCTACACCTACCGCGACCTCAATCCCGCCGAGATGGGCCAGATCGCCGGCCGTGCCGGCCGCCACATCCGCGACGGCACGTTCGGCGTCTCCGGCCACGCCCTACCGCTCGGCGACGAGACCGTCGAGCGCATCGAAACGCATGAATTCGATTCCGTGAAAGTGCTGCAATGGCGGTCGCGCCAGCTCGATTTCTCGTCGATCGCCGATCTGCGCGCCTCGCTGGAAACGCCGCCGCAGATCCCCGGCCTGACCAAGGCCCTGCCGGCCATCGACCAGCGCGCGCTCGAATTCCTCGCCCGCGACGTTGCCGTCGCCGACATCTGCAAGGGGCGCGAGCAAGTCGCGCTTCTGTGGGACGCCTGCGTCCTGCCCGACTACCGCAAGATCGCGCCGGCCCAGCACGCCGACATCATTTCGCAGATCTTCTTTGACATCGTGCGCCGCGGCCATGTCGACGAGGACTACATGGCCGAGCAGGTTCTGCGCTCCGACCGCACCGACGGCGAGATCGACACATTGTCGGCGCGCATCGCCCAGATTCGCACCTGGACCTATGTCGCGAACCGGCCCGGATGGCTCGCGGACCCCCTGCATTGGCAGGAAAAGACGCGCGCAATCGAGGACAAGCTGTCCGATGCGCTGCATGATAGGTTGACGAAACGCTTTGTAGACCGCAGGACATCCGTGCTCATGAGGCGCCTGCGAGAGAACGTGACCATGGATGCAGAAATCAGCGCAACCGGCGATGTAACGGTTGAAGGCCACCATGTTGGCCAGTTGGACGGATTCCGCTTTTCCGCCGACAAATCCGCCGAGGGCGAGGACGCCAAGGCCGTCAAGGCCGCAGCGGCCAAGTCACTCGCGACCGAGTTCGAGGCACGTGCCGAGCGCTTCGCCGCGGCCGGCAACGCCGACTTCGCGCTCGGCATGGACGGCATACTGCGCTGGCTCGGCCAGCCCGTCGCGACCTTGGCCGCGTCGGAGGAATGGCTGAAGCCGCGCCTCATCCTGCTCGCCGACGAACAATTGACCGGGCCGGCCCGCGACAAGGTCGCCGCGCGCGCAGAGCGCTTCGTCGCCCATCATATCGAGACGCATCTCAAGCCCTTGGTCGATCTCGGCCGCGCCGACGAGCTTTCCGGCATCGCCCGAGGCATCGGTTTCCGCCTGATCGAGAATTACGGCATCGTCCCGCGCCGCGAGATCACCGACGAGATCAAGTCACTCGACCAGGACGGCCGCGCGGCGCTGCGCCGTTACGGCGCGCGCTTCGGTTTCTACCACATCTTCGTCCCGGCGCTGATCAAGCCGGCGCCAGCGGGCCTGCTGACGCTGCTCTGGGCGCTGCAGAACGACGGCAAGGACAAGCCCGGCTATGGCGACGTGGTGCATCTGCTTTCGACCGGACGCACCTCGCTTGTGCCGGACGCGAGCTTCGATGACGCCTTCTACAAGCTGGCCGGCTACCGGCACCTCGGTTCGCGCGCGGTGCGCGTCGACATCCTGGAACGCCTCGCCGACCTGATCCGCCCGGCGCTGCAATGGCGCGACGGCTCCGGCACGCTGCCCGACGGGGCCGTCGGCGGCGGACGCTTCTTCGTCACCCCCGCCATGATGTCGATCCTCGGCGCAACGGCGGAAGACATGGAAGCCGTGCTCGGCAGCCTCGGCTACCGCCACGACAAGGTCGAGCCGGCCGAATTCGAGGCAAAACTCGCGGCACTGAAGGAAGCCAGCGCTCCGGCGGCTGAAGCCCCCGCGGAAGCGCAGCCGCAGGCAGCTTTGGAAGAACAAGCAGCCGAGGCACCCGCGGAACCCCCGGAGGGCGAGGCGCCGGCGGCAGAGCCGGTGGCGGAAGTCGCCGAGACAGAGGCGGAACAGCCTACTCCCGCGCCGGAAGAGGCGACGGCGCCGGCTGCGCCCGAGCCGGCGGCGGAAGCAACGCCCGCACAGGCACCCGAAGAGCCAACTGCCGAACCGGCTGAAGCCGCGGAGCCCGCCGAGACGCCGGAACCGGAAGATGAAACCAAGCCCGTCATGGTCTGGTACCAGGTGCGCGGCGAGCGCAACCGGCGCGGCAACCGTCCGCAAGGTCAGCGCCAGGAAGGGCAACGGGGAGAAGGCCAGCGCCACGAAGGCGAGCAGCGCAACCGGAACAAGGGCGCACGCGGCAAGTTCCGCGGCAACAAGCGCGACGGCGACCAGCCGCACGGCAAGGGACCGGGCAAGGGCAAGGGCGAAGCCTTTGCCTCGTCGCGGCCGCCGCGCCGTGACAAGCCGCTCGATCCGGATTCGCCCTTCGCGAAGCTCGCGGCGCTGAAAGACCAGATGAAGAAATAGTGCCGGGGCAGGATGAGCGCTGACAGGCAGCGCATCGACAAGTGGCTGTTCTTCGCCCGCGTGGCGAAATCTCGAACGCTCGCCGCAAAACTCGCCCAGGGCGGGCATGTCCGCGTCAACGGCAACAAGATTTCCCAGGCAAGCCAGGAGATCAAACCGGGCGACGTCCTGACCGTGACGCTCGAGCGCCGGGTCATCGTCTATCGCGTGGTCGACTGCGGCACGCGCCGCGGACCGGCGACGGAAGCACGCATGCTCTACGAAGACATCTCGCCGCCGCCACTGCCGAAGGCCGACAACGCGCTCGACCGGATGGCCGGCAAGCGTGAGCCCGGCGCGGGCCGCCCCACCAAGAAGGAACGCCGCGCCCTCGACAAATTGACCGGCGAGGACGATTGACGCATGCCGCCTCGGCCGCGATAAGGCGACTGCAACGTTAAAGTCAGCTTCATGAGGCGGGTCAGATGAGCTTTTCCTTCCGGCGTACGGATTTCCCCGACGGCTTCCTGTTCGGCGCGGCGACCGCCGCCTACCAGATCGAGGGATCCTCCTTCGGCGACGCCGGCCCGTCGCACTGGGATACCTTCGCCGCGACGCCCGGAAACGTCGTCAACGCCGAAACCGGCGCGATCGCCTGCGACCACTATCACCGTTACGCCGAGGATCTCGACCTGATCCGCGCCGGCGGTTTCGACGCCTACCGCTTCTCGACCTCCTGGGCGCGGGTTATGCCGGACGGCAAATCCGTCAATGCCGAGGGCCTCGATTTCTACGACCGGCTCGCCGACGCGATCCTCGAACGCGGCCTGAAGCCCTATCTGACGCTCTATCATTGGGACCTGCCCGCCGCGCTGTCCGACCTCGGCGGCTGGCGCAACCGCGACGTTGCCTCCTGGTTCGCCGACTATGCCGGCATCGTCATGCGGCGGATCGGCGACCGCATGGCGGCGACCGCGACGATTAACGAGCCGTGGTGCGTTTCCTGGCTCAGCCATTTCTGGGGCATCCACGCGCCCGGCCTGCGCGACATCCGCGCCGCGGCGCGGTCGATGCATCACGTCCTGCTGGCCCATGCCCGCGCGCTCGAGGCGATGCGCGCGGCGGGTCATTCCAACCTCGGCATCGTCCTCAATTTCGAGCACGCCAATCCGGCCAGCGACCGGCCGGAAGACGTCGCCGCGGCGAAACGCTATGACGGCTTCTACAATCGCTGGTTCATCGAGGCGCTGACGCGAAAGTCGTATCCGCAGGAGATCCTGGAGGCGTTTGGTGACCATATGCCGCAGGGCTACCAGGACGATCTGCAGGCGATTGGCGCCCCGATCGACTGGCTTGGTGTCAATTACTACACCCGCACCAACGTCGCCCATGATCCGGCGAGCGCCTGGCCGTCGCTCAAATCCGTGCGCGGCCCGCTGCCCAAAACCGACATGGGCTGGGAGATCTACCCGGACGGCCTGCACGGCTTCCTGACGCGGCTTCACCGCGACTACACCAGTGACACGCCGATCATCGTCACCGAGAACGGCATGGCATGGGACGACCGCGTCGAAGGCGGCCGAGTCGACGATGCCGAGCGGATCGCCTATTTCGACACGCATCTGGCCGCCGTTCGCCGCGCCATCGCCGACGGCGCGCCGGTCAGGGGCTATTTCGGCTGGTCATTGCTCGACAATTACGAATGGTCGTTCGGCTACGGCAAGCGCTTCGGCATGGTTCATGTCGATTATGAGACCCAGAAGCGCACACCCAAGGCCTCTTTCGAGGCTTTCCGCCAGGCGATCGGCGGCAATTAGGCAGGAATTCCAATCATGGCGCGATTGACGCCAAATCCTTTCCCTCGCGCGCGTTTTTGCCCACTTGCACGCGTCCGGCAAAGCCGTTACCCATCCGCACCGGACCTCGCGGCCGCCAGCCGGCCGGTCATCGCTTACGCTGGAGCATGCCCGTGACCTATATCGTCACCGATAACTGCATTCGCTGCAAATACATGGATTGCGTGGAAGTCTGCCCCGTGGACTGCTTCTACGAAGGCGAAAACATGCTTGTCATCCATCCCGACGAGTGCATCGATTGCGGCGTCTGCGAGCCGGAATGCCCGGCCGACGCCATCCGCCCCGACACCGAACCGGGGCTGGAGCATTTCCTGCAGATCAACACGGAATATGCCGACAAGTGGCCGAACATCACGATCAAGCGTGATCCGCCGTCCGATGCCAAGGAAATGGACGGTGTGGAAGGAAAATACGAGAAATTCTTCTCGCCCGAACCCGGCCAGGGCGACTAGCCGGCAGACCGCCTCGCCCCACTTCCGCTTGAATTCCCGGATACAGGCCCCATATTACTTTCAGCAGGCTTGGCGTCGCGGACGCCACGGAGGCCTGTATTTTGTGCAACGCATTGAAAAACGCCGTTTTTTGTGATAGACATATAAAAATGTCATCACACGTCACGCTTTTGAGCTGTTTGACGCTCCCTCTATGAAGGAACGCAACGTAACCGGTAGTTAAACGGGCAGGTCTTCTTGACCTCATTCCGGCTCCCGGGAGCGTTGATCGCGTGTGTGTGGAATGGCGGACAACAGGCTCTGGTCCCCGATCCGGAATCGGCCGGCGGGCACCCAGACAGGGAGTAAGCAAAGTATGGCGGCTGCCTCTAAGAAAACGTCTCAACGGCAGGGATTCAAGACCAACGAGTTCATCGTGTATCCGGCCCATGGTGTTGGCCAGATTGCGACGATCGAGGAACAGGAAGTTGCGGGCCACAAGCTCGAACTGTTCGTGGTCGAGTTCCAGAAGGACAAGATGCGCCTGAAGGTTCCGGTGGCGAAAGCCATCTCCATCGGCATGCGCAAGCTGTCCGAGCCGGGTTTCGTTGAACGCGCGCTGAAGATCCTTCAGGGCCGCGCACGCATCAAGCGCACCATGTGGTCGCGCCGTGCTCAGGAATACGATGCCAAGATCAACTCCGGTGACCTGATTTCCATCGCCGAGGTCGTGCGTGACCTCTATCGCGCGGAAAACCAGCCGGAACAGTCCTATTCGGAACGCCAGCTCTATGAAGCGGCCCTCGACCGCATGGCCCGCGAGATCGCGGCCGTGAACAAGATCTCCGACACGGAAGCCGTTCGCCTGATCGAGAGCAATCTCAACAAGGGTCCGAAACGCGGCGCCAAGGCCGAGAACGACGAGGCCGAAACGGACGCGCAGGAAGAAGCTGCCTGATCGTTTCCGATCCGCTCACAAAATCGTGAAACCCGGCCCTTGCGGCCGGGTTTTTTGTTGCACTGGAAGGACTTGCGCCAACCGGCCGTTTCCGCGCGAAGAAAAATTCCACCCGGTCTGTAATCCGCACGCAACAAAAAGGCGTATTTTGGATTAACATTCAGGAGGCAACAATCGGGAGAACGGCATGAGTTCCGAACTTGCACGCAGAACGATGGTCAAGGCCGCAATGGCCGCGCCTTACCTGGAGCGCGAGGAGGAGCACGATCTTGCCGTCCTTTGGAAGGAAAAGCAGGATCAGGACGCCCTGCACAAGATCACGACCGCGCATATGCGCCTTGTCATCTCGATGGCCTCGAAGTTCCGCAATTTCGGTCTCCCGATCAACGACCTGATCCAGGAAGGCCATGTCGGCCTGCTCGAGGCGGCCGCCCGTTTCGAGCCTGAGCGCGAAGTGCGCTTCTCGACCTATGCGACCTGGTGGATCCGCGCCTCGATGCAGGACTACATCCTGCGCAACTGGTCGATCGTACGCGGCGGTACCTCGTCCGCCCAGAAGGCCCTGTTCTTCAATTTGCGCCGACTGCGCGCCCGCCTGTCGCAATCCGGCGCCGCCACCTCCGCGCCGGCCATGTATCGCCAGATTTCCGATGCGCTGGGCGTTTCCGAGAAGGACGTCGCGCTGATGGATTCGCGCCTGTCAGGCCCGGACACCTCACTCAGCGCACCCGTCTCCGACGAGGAAAGCGGCAGTGCCGCGCGCATGGATTTCCTCGTCGACGACCGTCCGCTGCAGGACGAGGTGGTCGAGGGCCTGATCGACGACCGCCGCCGCCACGACTGGCTGTACGGCGCACTCGACGTCCTCAACGACCGCGAACGGCTGATCATCACCCAGCGCCGCCTGTCCGAGGACGGTGCGACCCTCGAATCCCTCGGCAACGAACTCGGGATATCCAAGGAGCGGGTCCGCCAGATCGAGAACCGGGCGCTCGAAAAGCTGCGCGGCGCGCTGGTGCGCGGCAATCCGGACATGGCAGACCAGCAGCGTTACGCCTGATCCTCAGTCGGTGACGGTCTTGTAGCTGCGCCCCGGGGTGACCGCCTCGCCGGGCTTCAGGCCGTTGAGCACCCTGAACAGCTCCTCTTCGCGCGAGACTCCGCGCATGCGCGCGGCAAGCGTGCGGGCGCTATCGCCCGGCTGCGCCTTGAGAATATGCACCGACAGCGGCTTCAGCGCGCTCTTTTCGGCCGCCGTGAGCCGCCGGAAACTGTTGGTGACCGAAGCGGCCAGCGCATCCAGTTGGCCCGAGCCGCGCGGCATCGCCGTGAGAATGCGGTAGACCGACTTGCCGGCCCTGACCACGGTAATATCGAAATCCCACATATCCGCGGTCGCCCGGGCCGAGGCCGCCGGCATTCCGTTGACCTGCATCATCCGGACGCTGTTCGCGTCGAGACCCTCCACCCAGCCGCTGCCGATATAGGTGGCAAGCGATTGTCCCGGCGGGACGTCGACGCCATCGAAGCGGATCGCCGCATTGTCGGAGGCGCGCGCCCCGAGAACCGCTTCGGCGCGGTTGTCGATCTCGAAGCCCTCGGGAAACGTGAAAGTGATGCCGAGTGCCGCATGCGAATATGTCTGGCCTCGAACATAACCCTCTTCGGCGGAGTCGCCGAACAGCATGCCGTCTATGCCGGCGAGATAGCCATCATGGTCGCGCTCGCCGTGGCCCGGCGGCCCGTATTTGCGCGCCTGGCCGATGGCCAGTTCGATACGCTGCGGCGTCGACGGGTGGGTCGCGAGGAAATCGAGGCTGGTGTCGTTTTCGCCAGACGCGTTGCGGAACTCGGTATAGGCCGCCATGGTTTCCTGGAAGGCCGCCGCGGCATAGGGATCGAAGCCCGCCTCGGCTATCGACTTGATGCCGATGGCGTCGGCCTGCAGTTCCTGGTTGCGCGAGAACTGGGCCAGCCGCAGCTTGCCGCGCACCAGCGCCCGCCGGCCGGCATCCTTGTCGGAGAGCACATCCGAGACGATGCGCCCGGCAAGTTCGACCTCCGCCTCCTTCTGCTGGCGCAGAATGCCGTGATTGGCGGTCACATGCCCCATCTCGTGCGCAATCACTGCCGCGAGTTCCGCCTTGTCATTGGCGAGTGCCAGCAGGCCGCGCGTGAGGTAGAGAAAACCGCCCGGCAGCGCGAATGCGTTGACGTTGGGAGAATTCAGGATCGTGATCTGGTAGACTTGGCTCGGATTGTCGGAGACGGTGACCAGCTTGCCGACGATGCCGGCCACCATGCGTTCGAGCTTGGGATCGGAATATTCGCCGCCATAGGTCGCGAGGATCTTCGGATGTTGCGCCTCGCCGACGCGGGCCAGCCTGGAGGAGCGCACATTCTGCGCGATGATCGGGCTGTCGGACGGTTTGATCGAGGAATCGCCGGTTAGATCGGCGAGATTCTGGCATGACCCAAGCAACAATGGCAGCGCCAGCACCGCGGGCACAAGCCGTCCGCGGCGCAAACGCGAATCCCGGCGGCCGAATACCGCCGTTGCCATTGAGAACATCCTGTACATCATGCGGAAATACTTGTCCGGCACTCGAATCGGTCGGGATTGCCCCTGGAACCCGTATTTCGGCTTACAGGCACACCGATGCAAGTCACAAGTGTTTTAAAAGCCCGTGTCCAGGTGAAGGTCCGCGACGTCGATTTCACGCGTGACCGCATGACAGCCAATTTTGGCGAAACCACGGTCATGTCGATTCGGCCGAGCCGAGATAGTCCCGGATCGCCTGCGGCGCGGTCCCGGGATCGAGAAGCGTCTCCGTCGGCCCGCCGGCGACCACCGTTCCCGCGGCAAGAAAGACGGTCTGCGGCGCGATGCGCCGCGCATCCTCGGGAAAATGCGTGACCATGAGCGTCGTCATGCCGCGTTCGGAGTGAATCCTGGCGACGAGGTCCAGCATCTCCAGGCGCAGCGCCGGCCCGAGCGAGGCGAAAGCCTCGTCGAGCAACAGCACCGGCTTGCGCCGCACGATCACGCGGGCGAGCGCGACGCGCTGGCGCTCCCCGCCCGACAATTGCCCTGGCAGCCGCGCTCCGTAGCCGCCAAGCCCGACCGAGGCAAGCGCCTCCTCCGCCGCGTCGCGGTCGGTCGGGTCGAGCCGCAGCGACGGCGACAGGCCGAGCGCGACATTTTCGAAGACGCTCAGATGCGCGAACAGATTGTTTTCCTGGAACACCATCGAGACCGGCCGTTCCGAGACGGGCACGCGCGCCATGTCCTCGCCGTCGAAGCGGATCGCGCCCGATTGCGGCACCTCGAATCCCGCGAGCAGGTTGAGCAACGTCGACTTGCCGGACCCGCTCGGCCCGACAAGCGCCGTGATCGCGCCCGCGGCAAAATCGCAGTCGAAGCGCATTTCCGTCCGCTCCGGCGCATAGCGGAAGCGCACATCGTCGCAACGTATGGTGACAGCCTGAATACTCACGTTTCGCTGCGCTCTCTTGCGCTGTCTTCCTTGCCGGCACGATCGGCGATCATCATCAGCGCCATTGTCATCGCGCAGAGGATCAGGGCAAGCCCTGCCGCGTCCTGCGTGCGATAACTGCCCATGCGCTGCAGGATCAGATAGGGCAGCGTCTGCACGTCCTGCGACCCGAAGATCGCGATGACGCCGAGATCGCCGAGCGAAAGCGCCAGCGAAAAGGCGAAGGCGAGCAGGGTCGCGCGCCGCACCAGCGGCCAGGTCACCAGCCGCAGCCGCGAAAACCCGCGTAGGCCGAGTTGCAGGCACAGCCGGTCGTAGCGTTCCGCCGCGCCCGTCACCGCCGGCAGGATCAGCCGGATCGCGAACGGCACCGCCATTGCCGCGTTGATCGTCACGACCATGACCGGGGCCGCCGCATAGGCGCTGGAGAACTGGCGGATCACGACGAACCAGCCCGCCGCGATCACCACCGGCGGAACGACGAGGATCAGGCTCGACGACTGGCCGATCGCCCGTTCGGCGCGCGTTCGTTCGCCCCGGAAGCGCCGTCCCGCTGCCGCCCGCGCCATGCCCGAGGCAAGCGCCAGCGACAGGCTGACCGCGAGGCATGCCGCCAGCGTGCCGAGGATGAGGCTGGTCGCAAGCGCCCGCTGAAACCCGGCCTGCCCGAAAAGCCCCATCAGATCGGCCGACAATCCGCGCCAGATGATGACGGCGAAGGGAAGCAGGACGAAAAGCGTGCCGACGAGGATCGTTATCGCCGAAACGGCCTGCCCCGGAACATGCCGCCGGACGAGGAACGGCCTCAGCGCCCCGACGGTCAGTCCGGCCGAGACTTCGCCGCCGGCCCGCGCCAGCAGGCCGAAGGCGAGCGCCGTGACCGCGATCTGGACGCCGGCGAGCAGCACCGCGCGCGCAATGTCGAAATCGAAGGTCAGCGCCTGGTAGATCGCCACCTCGAGCGTCGTCGCGCGCGGCCCGCCGCCGAGCGTCAGCACGACGGTGAAGGAGGTCACGCACAGCATGAAAATCAGCGATGCCGCCGACGCCAGCGCCGGCCGCATGAACGGCCAGACGACATGCCGGAACCGCGCTCTGAACCCCATGCCGAGCTGATATGACAGCCGGTCGTATTCGCCCGGCATCGAGGCAAGCCCGCCGAGCACGATACGCACGGCGAGCGGCATGTTGAAAAAGACATGCGCGATCAGGATGCCGGTCAGCCCGTAGATGGAGGGAAAGCCGAGGCCGGCGCTTTCCACCATCCGGCTGACCGCGCCACGTTCGCCGTAAAGGCCGACGATTGCGAGGACGGCGACGATCTGCGGTAGCGCCAGCGGCAGCGCGAACAGCCGCAGGACGAGACCGCGGCCCGGAAAACGGCGCATTTCGTAGAGCGCGGCGGCGACAGGAACGGCAAAAAGCAGCGACAGACCGGTCGAAAGCGCCGCCTGGACCAGCGTGAAGCGCAGGCTGCGCCAGACGACCGGATCGCCAAGCGCGCCGGCAACCGCGCCGCCGCCGCCCGGCAACGCCATGATCGCGAGCGGCAGGAAGGCGCCCGCCGCAAGCAGCACGAGCGCCAGGACCGATATCCAGGCCGCCGTGCCGGCGCCTGTCAGACTGCGCGTCGCCACCCTCACGGCCTGCCTATTTGCTCATCACCGAGAGCCACTGCTTGACCCAGTCCTCGCGGTGCTCGGCGACCTCCTCGGGCGTGTAGATCAGCGCCTTTGTCGGCTGCACGAGCTTGCCGAAGGCCGGATCGAGCGGCTTTGACGTCGGCGCCGCCGGAAGCATCCAGTTGGTCTCCGGGATGATGTCCTGGAAAGCGGGACTCGTCATGAAAGCAAGAAATTGCGCCGCAAGCGGATTTTGCGCGCCTTTCCTGGTCTGCCCGGCGACCTCGATCTGCATGTAGTGGCCTTCCGAGAAGGAGGCCGCCTGGTAGCGGTCGCTGTCTTCGGCGATCATGTGATAGGCCGGCGATGTCGTGTAGGAGAGAACCATGTGCGCCTCGCCGGAGGTGAACAGGCCATAGGCCTCCGACCAGCCCGGCGTCACCGTCAGCACGCGCTGCTTCAGTTCCTCATAGGCCTCCGGCGAGAGATCGCCGTAGATCTTCCTGATCCACAGCATCAGGCCGAGGCCCGGCGTCGAGGTGCGCGGATCCTCGATGACGATCTTGCCTTCCCTGCCCTTGAGAAAATCATGCATGCTTTTCGGCGGATTGACGATCGCCTTCGTATCGTAGACGACGGCGAAATAGCCGTAGTCGAACGGAACGAACGTGTCGTCCGACCAGCCGCCCGGCACGGTCACCTTGTCGGTCGAGATCCCGTGCGGCGCGAAAAAGCCGGTTTTTTTGGCTTCCGCCGTCAGGTTGGTGTCGAGACCGAGTACGATGTCGGCATCGGTGTTGCCGCCCTCGAGCCGCAGCCGGTTGAGAAGCGCGACCCCGTCGGCGACGGAAACGAATTTCAGGTCGCAGTCGCATTGCGCCTCGAAAGCCTTCTCGACCTGCGGACCCGGCCCCCAGTCGGCCGTAAAGCTCTCATAGGTATAGACTGTCAGAGTGCCTTCAGCGGCGGCGGCCTGCGAAAAGCCGGCACACGCGAGAGCGGTAAAAAGAATAAGCGAAGTCCTGCGCATTACGCACCTCCTTGGTTCGAGTTGGGATCGAGGCGCGTAACCGCTGGTGCGGAAAAAAGCGTCTAATCCCTCCGCCGGTGCAAACCGGATCAGGTTCGACGGGTTGGCTGATGCCTCTCAGCCGCATATGCGGCACCCCGTTAGAGCGCCTCCGTTGTAGAGGGACGAAGGCCCGTCTTCAAGAGCAAACGCGTATTGCCGCTTGGCGGTTCGAAAAAGCTTCGATAGTGCTGGGCGATGTCCGCTTCACCCACCCAACGTTTCGCGATCTTGCTCGACGGCGCGCTTTCACCGACCGCGCGGCTGCGCAGCCAGCTTGCCGGCTGCCGGGTCCTGGCTGCCGACGGCGGCATTCGCCATGCCGATAGGCTGGGTCTCGATCCGGAGTTATGGCTCGGCGATTTCGATTCCGCCGACGGCCCGCTCGCCGAACGATTCGGCCATGTGCCGCGCAAGGATTACACGACCGAAAAGGCGATTTCGGACGGCCAGATCGCGATTCGTCACGCGCTCGATTCAGGCGCGCGCGAAATCGTTCTCGCCGGCGCACTCGGCGGCGAACGCAGCGACCACGCCTTCTTCAATCTTGCGGCTGCGGCCGATCTCGCCCGCAACCGGCCGGACGTCTCCGTCCTGCTTTCCAGCGGCTGCGAGGAGGCGGTGCCACTCCTGCCGGGCAAGGCTTTCAGGCCGGACTGGCGGGCAGGAACCATTTTCTCCGTTGTGAGTTTTACCGAAATGAGGGGCCTGACCGTAAGAAACGCGAAATGGCCGCTCGACCATGTCGAGGTCCCCTTCGGTTCGACATGGACCTTGTCCAATGTCGCTGGAGATGGGCTGGAAATTCTGCTATCGGATGGTTGCGGTGTCGCAATTTGTCAGCTTGAATGTTTATCGGATCCGGTGTGACATATGTCACAATGTTGATGTTTTCGGCTGGGTAATGTGATGTCGGGAGAAAAGGAGATCACCCCATGAAAATTGCAAAATCCATTGCTGCACTTGCACTTGTCGGCGCGCTCGCCGGCGGTTGCACGACGGCGGAACAGACCGGTACGGCCGGTGCTCTCATCGGCGGCGCCGTTGGCGGCGCGGTGTCCGGAGACCTTGGCGGCGTCGCGATCGGCGCGTTCGTCGGCGGTGTCGGCGGCTACCTTCTGGGCAAGGCGGCGGACGGCCGTTGCCGTTATCGCCGTTCGGACGGCACCATTTTCTACGCTCGCTGCCCATAATCGGCGCTTGAGTGAATTAGGGGGCCGCGGATCGCCGCAAGGCGGTTCGCGGCTCTTGCTTTTCGGTTGCCGCCATCCGAGAAGGCGCTGGAGCGTTTCACCTCCAAACCGATCCCGTTAGACGATGGCCATCTCTCCACCCCTGCTGCGCGCCGAAAGCCTGACGCTGACATTCGGCGGAAGGCCGCTTTTCGAAGACGTCTCCTTTTCCGTCCATGCCGGCGACCGCATCGCGCTTGTCGGGCGCAACGGTTCGGGCAAATCCACCCTGCTGAGGATCGCCGCCGGTCTCGCCGACTCGACCAGCGGCGAGGTAATCACCGAGCGCAACGCAACGATTCGCTATTTGCCGCAATCGCCCGACCTCGAAGGTTTTGCCAGCATCGGCGCCTATGCGCGCGCCGAACTCGGCCCCCTCGACGATCCGTTCCGCGCCGACTACCTGCTCGGCGAACTCGGCCTCGACCCGGACCGCGCGCCGCAAGGCCTGTCCGGCGGCGAGACGCGCCGCGCGGCACTGGCCCGCACGCTCGCGCCCGAACCCGACATCCTGTTTCTCGACGAGCCCACAAACCACCTCGACCTGCCGGCGATCGAATGGCTGGAAGGCGAATTGTCCCGCTCGCGCTCGGCGATCGTGCTGATCTCGCATGACCGGCGCTTCCTCGAAAAACTATCGCGCAGCACCCTCTGGCTCGATCGTGGAACGCTGCGCGAGAATAATGCGGGCTTCGCCGAATTCGAGGACTGGCGCGACAAGGTGCTCGAGGAGGAAGAACGCGAACACCACAAGCTCGGTCGCAAGATCGTGCGCGAGGAACATTGGGTCACCTACGGCGTCAGCGGCCGGCGCAAGCGCAATATGCGCCGCCTCGGAGAACTCGCCGAACTGCGCAAGGCCTTTGGCGAGCACCAGAAGCCGGATGGCACCGCCAGGCTCGCCGCCGCCGATGCCCGCGAAAGCGGCAAGCTGGTCATCGAGGCCAAGGGTATTTCCAAGAGCTACGGCGCCAAGACACTGGTGCGCGACTTCTCGCTACGTGTCCATCGCGGCGACCGGATTGGCCTCGTCGGTCCGAACGGCGCCGGCAAGACAACACTTGTGAAGCTACTGACCGGAGAACTCGCGCCCGATGCGGGCAGCGTGCGCCACGGCGCCAATCTCGAGATGGCCGTCCTCGACCAGCGCCGCGACGCCTTGCGCCCGGAAGAGACGCTGGAACACTTCCTGACCGACGGGCGCGGCTCTTCGCTCATCGTCAATGGCGAACAGAAGCACGTCGTATCCTACATGAAGGACTTCCTGTTCAAGCCGGAACAGGCGCGCACGCCGGTGCGAGAACTTTCCGGCGGCGAAAAGGCGCGCCTGTTGCTCGCCCGCACGCTGGCGCGACCCGCCAACCTGCTCGTCCTCGACGAGCCGACAAACGATCTCGACATGGAGACGCTCGACCTGCTGCAGGAACTGATCGCCGGCTTCCCCGGCACGGTGCTGCTTGTCAGCCATGACCGCGACTTCCTCGACCGGACCGTCAACGCGGTCATCGCCCCCGACGAGACGAAGCCGGACGAAGGGCGCTGGATCGCTTATGCCGGCGGCTATTCCGACATGCTCGCCCAGAAGGGCGCCGCCGGCACGCCGGCAAGCGCGAAACCGAAACCGGCGGCAAAACCGTCTGCGCCCTCGCCCACGCCGGAAAGGCCGCAGGCCGGCAAGTCGAAACTCTCCTACAAGCAGAAATATGCGCTGGAGACCCTGCCCGGCGAGATCGAAACGCTCGCAAAGGACATCGAAGCCCTGGAGGCAAGGCTCGCCGACCCGGCGCTGTTTGCCAAGGATCCCGGCGGCTTCAACAAGGTTGCCGCCGATCTCGGGACCAAGCGCACGCGCCACGCGGCGCTGGAAGAGGAATGGCTGGAACTGGAAATGCTGCGCGAGGAGATCGAGGGCGCCTGAGCGCTACGCGATCGGCTTGCAGCGGTGCCAATCTTCCTGCGGTTGCTCGGTGCCGTCTATAATCCGGTCCACCCGCAGATCGTCCTCGCTCCACAGTTGCATGCGCACGTCATGCGCCTCCTCCGGATCGCCGATCGGCCCGACATAGCGGAAGGCGTGACGCGCATACTCTCCGGTAATCTGCGCGCCCGACGGAGTGCGGATCGAGGGTCCGTCGATCGACATCATCCGCCCGTCGCCGGAACACCAGTCGCCGTCGATGGCATCGGCACGGGCCGGAAACGAAAAAAGAAATGCCGCGAAGAACGCGAAGAGAATTCGTCTGGTCATGTTTGTTTCGAATAGCACAATTATAGGGTGATGCGGGAGACCGCCGCAAGCAACGGAACCTGTAGTTGAAAATACAGCG
Organism: Oricola nitratireducens; assembly: GCF_014904745.1. Classification (GTDB taxonomy): domain Bacteria; phylum Pseudomonadota; class Alphaproteobacteria; order Rhizobiales; family Rhizobiaceae; genus Oricola; species Oricola nitratireducens. The sequence goes on along the minus strand of NZ_JACZCS010000004.1, from coordinate 23,705 downwards.
CCGGCTTTACCCGGATCTGCGACGATGCAGCCAGGCATTGACCATGTCACCCGCCATCGCACCGGTTCCCATCGAACCTGAGTATCCGGCCGCGCCGGCAAAGCTCGACGCCAGAAAAACCCCGTCCAGCGCGGTTTTCGGCGATCGTCCGATGCCGGACCACATCGGCCTGTCGGGAGGCAGCGCCGCAAACCCGTATATCGCGCCGTCCGGCGTGCCAAGATAACGCTGCATCGATGTCGCGGAGACAAAGAAGCGGTGCGTAACCGCCGCCGAAAATCCGGGCCAGTGACGTTCGATCTCGGCCTCGATCGCTGCCGTCCAGGCATCGCGCCGCGCTCGTTCCGCGCTGGCCGTCATGCCCGACCAGTTGCGCGTGCTGTCGAGCCCGGTAACCGTCAGCAAGATGGTATTTCCGTCGCCTATCCCGGCATCGATCGCGTTATAGTTGACCAGCGCGAAAGGCGGCAACTTGCCGCGGGGATCATCACAAAGCAGATCACCGGCAGCCGCATAGTCCGATAAGCTTTTCATCCACTCCGGCAGGACCATCGTAGAATAGTGGCGCGGCAATATTCCTGCCGCATCGGCACGCACGCCGAAATGAAGGCCGAATACCGAGTTCGACACTTCCTTGCCTTCGTAACGCGCAAAGAAGCGCGGGCGCGCCGGCTCCGGAAGCATGTCGTTCAAAGCGTGCGGAGCGCAATTGGCGACTATTGCCGACGCCCGCACAGCGGATACCGAACCGGTCTTCACGTCTCGATATTCAACTTCGCCGGGATCCTCTCCGTCCGGCGGCTGCATTCGTATCGCTTCGCGGCCGGTGAGGACTGCACCGCCGTGGCCGATGATGAATTCCTTCAGCGCACCAGTGAGCGACGCCGATCCGCCCTTCAGGTAGCAACCGCCGGAACTGATATAGCTATATTGCGCGACGGCGTAGTAGATCCACCAAAGCTTCGCCGGATCATTGCCGTAGTAGGGCAGATTTGCCGCAAGCGCGCATTTGACCGCTTCGTTGCCGCCGAGTTCCGAATCGAAAACCTCCGAGACGGAATGTTTCCACTCGGAGACCAGTGGTCCCGCCTTGAACAGCGCGCGCGCCAGATGGGCGACCGATGGACGCTCCCGCGCTTCCGACATGCCGCGCAGCGCCGTTCCGATTGCCTCCATGCGATCAAGCACGCGATTGACGCCGCTATCGCCAAAACGCTCCGACAATGCCTGCCTTGCCTGATCGAACCCGTGACAGAGTTCAAATGGCGTGTCTCCTAGCGGCCCGCCGCGAACGGCATAGAGCGGTCCGACAGGTATCCATTCCAGCTTGTCGAGCAAACCGAGACGCGTCAGCAGGTGGTGCTTGGGATCAAGCGGGTCGCGCGGATCCGCAGTTTCATGCAATGCCGCTTCGATCGTCAGGCCGTCGACATCGTAGACCGAGGCGCAACCTCCAACGTCATCGTGGCGCTTGATCAAGCAAACGTCCCTGCCGGCAGCGGCAAGAACGGCCGCGGCTGCGAGCCCGCCCAATCCGCCACCGATGATAATCGCATCGTGATCGACCGTTTTCATGCCGCCACGATGCGCCTTGCCGTCCGGCGGTCACATGATGCATGTCAACGGCGAGCGCGAAATATCCATCGCGCCCGCGATTTTCCGACCGGTATCAGGAGAAGAACTGGCCGCCATTCGCCGAGATCGTCGAGCCGGTGATGAAACCGGCATCGTCGGCGGCAAGGAAAACGACGCAGCGCGCGATTTCCTCCGGCTCACCGAGGCGGCCGACGGGGATCTGCGGCAGGATGCGCGATTTCAGAACCTCCTCGTCGATCGCCCGCACCATCTCGGTTCCGATATAGCCCGGGCAGATGGCGTTGACCGTGATCCCGGCGCGCGCGCCTTCCTGTGCGAGCGCCCGGGTGAACCCGATATCGCCCGCCTTGGAGGCCGAATAGTTGACCTGGCCGGCCTGGCCTTTCTGGCCGTTGATCGAGGAAATATTGATGACGCGACCGAATTTTCGATCGCGCATGCCGGACCAGACCGGATGCGTCATGTTGAACACGCCGGACAGGTTGGTATTGATGACCGCGTCCCAGTTTTCCTTGGTCATTTTGTGGAACATGGCGTCGCGGGTGATGCCGGCATTGTTGACCAGAACCTCCACCGGGCCGAGATCGGCTTCGACCTGGGCGACTCCCGCCACGCAGGCATCGTAATCGGCGACCGACCACTTGTAGACGGCAATGCCGGTCTCGCTCTTGAACTTGGCGGCGGCTTCGTCATTGCCTGCATAATTGGCGGCGACCGTATAGCCGGCATCCTTCAGCGCGATCGAAATGGCGGCGCCGATGCCGCGCGTTCCACCGGTTACGAGTGCGACACGTCCCATGCTTGTTCCTCCTCCTCGTTACACTTCTCTGAAATCTCGTTGTCAGGAATATCGTTGCCGGAGCGGCGGGCCGTTTCCTGACCCGCCATTCCGTTCGGTCTTTAGCGTTCGACGCACATGGCGACGCCCATGCCGCCGCCGATGCACAGCGTGGCGAGGCCCTTTTTGGCGTTGCGCCGCTTCATCTCGAACAGCAGCGTGTTGAGGATGCGCCCGCCCGATGCGCCGATCGGGTGACCGATCGCGATCGCGCCGCCATTGACATTAACGATGTCCGGGTTCCAGCCGAGATCCTTGTTGACCGCGCAGGCCTGCGCTGCGAACGCCTCGTTCGCCTCGACCAGATCGAGATCGTCGACCGACCAGCCGGCCTTCTCCAGAGCCTTGCGCGAAGCCGGGATCGGGCCCGTCCCCATGATCGCCGGATCGACGCCCGCCGTCGCCCAGGAAACGATACGCGCCAACGGCGTGATGCCGCGTTTGGCCGCTTCCTCTTCGCTCATCAGCACGGTCGCCGCCGCGCCGTCATTGATGCCGGACGCGTTGGCCGCCGTCACGGTGCCTTCCTTGTCGAAGGCCGGACGCAGCTTGCCGACGCCTTCGAGCGTGACGCCGTATTTGATGTACTCGTCGTCCTCGACCACCGTGTCGCCCTTGCGGCCCTTGACCGTGTAGGCGACGATTTCGTCCTTGAACTTGCCGGCCTTCTGGGCCGCTTCCGCCTTGTTCTGCGATGCCACCGCGAAAGCATCCTGGTCATGGCGGGTCAGCTGCCACTGGCGCGCCACGTTCTCCGCCGTGTTGCCCATGTGATAACCGTGGAAGGCGTCCATCAGACCATCCTTCAGCATGGTGTCGATCATCTTCATGTCACCCATCTTCACGCCACCACGCAGATGCGCGCAATGCGGCGCCATCGACATCGATTCCTGCCCGCCCGCGACGATGATTTTCGCGTCGCCGGTCATGATCTGCTGCATGCCGATGGCGACGGTGCGCAGGCCCGATCCGCAAAGCTGGTTCAGGTTCCAGGCCGTGGTCTCCTGCGGGCAGCCCGCCCCCATCGACGCCTGGCGGGCCGGGTTCTGGCCTTCGCCGGCGGTCAGGATCTGACCCATGATGACTTCGTCGACTTCGCTCCCGTCGACCCCGGCGCGTTCCAGCGCACCGCGAATGGCGGCGGCGCCCAGTTCATGGGCCAATACATTCGCAAATGCACCATTGAACGATCCGACCGGCGTGCGGGCGGCGCTTGCGATAACCACAGATGTCATAATGGGTACTCCTCGTTAGGGGACGGCAAAAACCGATCCGGTAATTGATTGTAGCGCTTGGCCAGCGACACTCAATGCCTGCCTTAAAAGCATCGCACTGCGCAAGGCCAGTCGGCAATTCGGCCTACACCCTTGGCTGCAGTGCAACAAAACGCTTTGATATGAACCAAATTTGTCACTAGTATTTCCTGCAACAAATAAATATCGGGCCGACAACAGGCCGAACGGGAGAGCGCGACATGGCAGGCAACGACGAGCCGACCGTTATCAAGAAATATGCGAACCGGCGCCTCTACAATACGGGCACGAGTACCTATGTGACGCTGGAGGACCTCGCCAAAATGGTCAAGGACGGGGAGGATTTCGTCGTCCATGACGCGAAAAGCGGCGAGGATCTCACCCATGCCGTCCTGACCCAGATCATCTTCGAGCAGGAAGGCAAGACCGGCCAGGCGATGCTTCCCATTTCGGTCCTGCGCCAGCTCATATCCTTTTACGGCGACCAGATGCAGATGGTGCTGCCGAGCTATCTCGAACATTCCATGACGATCTTCACCAAGGAACAGGAGCGCATCCGCGAGCAAATGGCGTCGATGGTCGGCAAGACCCCGATCGACATCATGGCTTCCGGCCAGCAACTGATCGAGGAACAGACACGGCGCAATATGGAGATGTTCCATAACGCGATGCAGATGTTCTCGCCCTTCCCCGCCGCATCAGGCGAGACGCAGGACGAGCCGGAAGCAAAATCCGAAAAATCGTCGCCAAGCGAACTCAAGTCCATGCGCGAACAGATCGCCGCGATGCAGCGCAAGCTTGACTCGATGGACAAGTGAAACCGCTCGTCCATCCGTTCGAAATGGAACACGCACGGTCGGGTAAGTAATTACTTACCATCCAAGCGCGCAGCCGTCCTTGCGCGGGTCCGATCCGCCGATCAGGAAACCCGTCTCCCTGTCGATCACAACCGCCTGGCCGCCGCCGCGCGGACCGGTTGCCGGCGCGACCGGGTGGCCCATCGCCCGCAGCTTTTCGGCGACATCGCCGGGCAGACCGTCTTCGGCGCGGATGACGCCCTCGTCATCCCAGAAGACCCGCGGATGATCGATCGCGGCCTGCGGGTCCATGCCGTAGTCGAGCATGTTGCCGAGCACATGGGCATGCCCCATCGGCTGATAGGAACCGCCCATGACGCCGAAGGAAATCGCGGGAAGCCCGTCCTTCGTCACCATCGCCGGGATAATCGTGTGCAGCGGACGCTTGCGCGGACCGATGGCGTTGGGGTGGTTTGGGTCGGCGCTGAAGCAGTTGCCGCGGTTTTGCAACGTGATGCCGCTTTCCGGCGTGACAATCTGCGCACCGAAATCCCCGTAGAGGGAATTGATGAAGGACACCGCCATGCGGTCGCGGTCGACGATCGACAGATATACCGTGTCCGAATTCGGCAAACCCGGCAATGTAAGCAATTGATTACGTTTAGCCGGGTCGAACTGCACCGCGAGCGTTTCGGCGAAATCGCGCGAGATCAGCTTTTCCGCGGCAACCGGCATCACGTCGGGATCACTGAGCCAGGCATCGCGGACGCTATAGGCGAGACGCGCCGCCTCGATTTCGCAGTGATAGCGCTCGGCGCTGAGATCCGGGTGGCGGCGCGCCTCCATCAGGTCGAGCAGGTTGAGCATGATCATTGCCACCATGCCCTGGCCGCTCGGCGGCAATTCGCGCAATTCGTGATTTTGGTAAGTAATTTCTAACGGATTGACGAGGGACGTCTTGCAGGCGGCGATATCCTCCTCGGTCAGGAATCCGCCCTTCGCCTGCAACGTCGCGGCGATCTCGGCGGCGATGGCGCCGGTATAGAAGGCATCGGCGCCATTCTTGGCGATCATCCGCAGCGTATCGGCAAGCGCCGGCTGGCGGTGACGTTGCCCGATCCGCGGCGCCTTTCCGTCGATCAGCAAGTGATGGCGCGCGCCCTCGTCCTTGGCAAGCGTTTCGACATGCTTGGCCCAGTCAAAGGCAACACGCGGCGCGACGGCGTAGCCTTCCTCGGCATAACGAATCGCGTCGCGCAGAAGCCGGTCGAAACCGAGCGTCCCGTGCACGGCGAGCAAGGTCTCCCAGCCCCTGACGGCGCCCGGAACGGTGACGGCGTGCGCGGAATGCTCGGGGATTTCCGTGAAGCCGTTTTCCGCATACCACTCGGCATGGGCGCCGGCCGCCGCGCGGCCGGCACCATCGATTCCGGTAACCGTGCCGTCGGGCGTGCAGACAATGGCGAAACAGTCGCCGCCGATCCCGGTCATCTGCGGTTCGACCACCGCGAGCGTCGCCGCCGCCGCAACGGCCGCATCGGCGGCATTGCCGCCCGCCTTCAGCACCTCCAGCGCCGAAACCGAGGCCAGCGGATGCGACGTGGCGACAAGGCCGTTCTCGGCAATGACCGGCGAACGGCCGGGAAGCTGGAAATTGCGCGCCAAGGGTTTACCTCCCGGGAAAAACAGTTTGAACATTTACGAACGGCCTGCGCGTGTTACGAAGCCGGCACAGGCTGTGATGGGAACAGCGGTAAACACAAGAGAACCGGGGCCATGTCAAATCTTTCGCTCGCCAAAGCCAACGAAATCATCGCCGCCACGCTGGCAAAGGGCCAGGACTTGGGACTGAAGCCCCTGTCGGTCGCCGTCCTCGACGCGGGCGGCCACCTGATCGCCTTCCAGCGTTCCGACAATTCGTCATTCCTGCGCTACGAGATCGCCGCCGGTAAAGCCTATGGCTGCCTGGCGCTCGGCGTCGGGTCGCGCTGGCTCAATACGCAGGCTGAAACGCGGCCGCATTTCCTCGAAAACCTGTCGGCGATCTCCGGTGGCAAGATAGTCGCCGTTCCGGGCGGCGCGCTGGTCAGGGACAATGGCGCGATCGTCGGCGCCGTCGGTGTCACGGGCGACACCTCCGACAATGACGAGGCCTGCGCCATCGCGGGTATCGAGGCCGCCGGTTTCGAGGCCGACGCGGGCTGACCCGCGATGCGCGTACTGGCGGCCGTTAACGACATGCTGGCCCTTCTGCTGGAAATCGGCGCGCTGATCGCTATCGCGAATGGTGTGCACCACTCAATCGACCAGCCCGTCTTGCACTGGATCGCCCCGGTCGTCGCCGTGGTCGGGGTCGTGCTGCTATGGGGTCGTTACGCGGCGCCAAAATCCGCTCGGCGGCTTCGCGGCCCCGCCCTGCTTGGCTTCAAGGCCTGCATATTCGCCGCCGCATCCCTCTCGCTTCTCGCCGCCGCCGGCCCGATCTGGGCCGCAACCTACGCGGCTCTCGCGATCATCCAGCTTGCCATCGCGGCCGCCATCGACCGCTTGTAGCGATTGCCGCCAGACAAAGCCTAGTTGAACGACACGTCCCGTCCGGCCGAACGGATCGAGACCGAGAAACCGGCCATCAGGTCGATCGCCGACATCACCATCAAAAGGAAGAACACCGACGTCGCCGCCGACGGCACGACGAGGAATTCGACCAGGAAGGCGACAAAGACGAAGGTCGACAGCAGGTGGTCGATCACCGACGCATTTGACGTCCGCGTCGATTTCAGGATCTCGAAGAACATGAATACCAGACCGACGGCGATGAGCGCATCGCCGAGATTCATCCGCCAGACCCCGCCGGAAATCATCGACAGCGACAGCAGGTCCATGGCGAACGGGTCGCCGCCCGACGCGCCGGCAAGCCCGGCGATGACGAGATTGAAGAGAATGAAGGGTACGATCAGCAAAGGCACGTTCGACACGGCGGAATTCCCTTTCCTGGCTGGCCATCGGATGACCGCTTCCTAGGACGTTGACATGGCGCGGGCAATCGCCGCTCTCGCCATTGCCTCACTTTTGACCGGCGAGTCCCAGCGTTTCAATGGCCGGCTCGAAGACCTTCCGGTCCGGGTCGTAGACCCATAGAACGCCTTCGGAGATGTCGAACCAGGCGCCGTGCAGCGTCAGCCGCCCGTCGGCCTCGCGGTCGCGGACATAGGGAAAGGTGCGCAGGTTCTCGATCGATTCGCGCACCGACATGCATTCCACCGCCGTATGGCGCGGATCCTGGCCGGGATGGATATGCTTGTCCTCGGGGTGGTCGATATGCATGTGCCGCACGGCGTCGTGGCCTTCGCCATGCGCGACCCGGTCGATCGCCGGATCGAGCAGGCTGATCCAGTGGCCGATGGCGTCGCCCTCGTCGAGCATCTGCCGGCGTTCGTCGAGCGCTGCCGCCACGCCGCCGCAACGCCCGTGCCCCATCACCACGATATGCCGCACGCCGAGACTGACGACCGCGAACTCGATCGACGCCACCGAGGAACGGTAACGCCCCTCCGCATTGTAGGGCGGCACCAGATTGGCGACATTGCGCAGGACGAAGATCTCGCCCGGCCCGGAATCGAAGATGATTTCCGGCGCCGCCCGCGAATCGCAGCAGGCGATCACCAGCGCCTCGGGTTGCTGCCCGCTGGCCGCCAGGTCGCGGTAGTGGTCTGAGCGCTTGCGGTAGGTCGAGTGCAGGAAGCCCTGATAACCGTCGAGCAGTTTTTGCGGAAATTTAGCCATGCCGGGGAGGTAGCGCCGTAACGGCATCTGTTCAAGCCGTTTTGTGCGACTCGCTTATGCGCGGCGCGGCGGCGACGGTAGCGGGCCGAGCTGGCGCATCTGCACCATCGACATCGGCCGCAACAGGCTCGACTGGTCTGTCTCCAGCATCAGTTCGTCGGCGCCCCGCTTGCAGGCGCGCGCGACGAGCTCGTAAACCGAGGCGGTGGCAAGCTGCAGCGCCTTTTTCGGCGCATCGCCGGCAAGCAGGCGCGCGAGGAAAAGCGCCGCGGTCATGTCGCCCGGCCCGTTCGGCGGATTGGCGATCTGGCGGTGTTCGGCGAGAACCGCCTGGCCGTTGCTGACGAGAAGATTGCCGGTGCCGCCGGCAAGCAAAGAATGGGCGCTCGTCACCAGCACGTGTTTCGCACCGAGATCGCCGGCCGCCGCCCGGATCTCCTCGTTCGAATCCGCTTCCGTCCCGGTCAGCCAGCCAAACTCGAAACGGTTGGGCGTCACGATGTCGGCGCTCGAAAACAGCCGGTCCCTGATCTCGGCCGCCACCGGCTCCGGCACGTAGAGACCGCCCTGGTCGCCGACAACCGGATCGCAGACATGCAGCGCTTCCGGATTGGCCTCGCGCACCGCCTCGATGAACGCCGCGACCGGCCCGGCCTGCTCGGCCGACCCGAGATAGCCGGTCAGCACCGCGCCGACCTCGCCGATATGTGGCGAAGTGGAAAGTGCCGCCATGAAGGCAGCGAATTCCTCGTCTCCGGGCACGATGCGCGGCGCCGGCCCGTGGCCCGGATGCCACGGCAACATCACCGTCGGCACCGCCCAGACCGGAAACCCGAGCGCTTCGAGCGCGAAGACGGCCGCGCGGTTGCCGACCGACCCGCGCGCGACATGGCTCGATATGACGACCACCGCCGGCCGCACGGAAGAATTTGCTTCGTTCATCGCCGCAGGTAACCGATCAGCCAGATAGCAAGGATGAGAAAGGCGATGGCCGAGAGAGCCCGGCCGGTGCGCCGGCCCCAGACCTCCACCGGATCGTCGGGATCGGCCTCGTCGGCCGCCATGTGGGAGCGGGCGCGGTTGACCGTGCGCGCGAGCGTCGATTGTCCGACGACCTCGGAATCGGCGACGGCGCGCTCGAGAACGCGCTGCGCTTCCTTTTCGCGGGCCAGGTCGTCCGGGTGTTTGTCAGCCATGCTCGAACCGTTTCGATTTGTCGAAGCCGCGCGGACACTATCGCGCGCCGCACATCGCGGCAACAAATCAAGCGCGACCCGAGCGGTTCCGATTTGCCAAAGAATTGTGCTGCATGGCGCAATCGCTTTGTTATGGTAACGCAGCAAATAGCCGCTAAAGAGCCATAATCCAGGCGGGAGGGGACAATGCCGAAAAACGCAAGTGCACCGGTAAAGCGGTACATCTCCGCAGTGATCGAGCATCTCGACCACCCGGACGAACGTCTTAAAGGGCTCGGCTACTCGCTCTTGTCCGACGCCAATATGGAAGACCTCTCCCATATCGACCCGTCCTGCGCCGCCGCGGCACTGCTCAGGACCGCCGACGCGGTGGCGAGCCACGCCCGCGGCGCGTCCGTGGTCCGCGTCGCGCCGGCCTGCGCGCCCAATTGCTGCGTCGTCTCCGTCGTCAACGAAAACATGCCCTTCCTGTTCGATTCGGTGATGGGCGAAATCAACGACATGTCGCACCGCGTGCGCCTCGTCGTGCACCCGATCCTCGAGGTAAAGCACCACGGACCCGAATTCGAGCTGGTCGACCGCTCCAAGGCGACCGCCGACGACGACGTGGCGATCCGCACCAGTGTCATCCACGTGATGCTGGAGGACCTGACCGACGAATCCGCCCGCACCCTCGAGGCCAATCTCACCGGCATCGTCGAGCAGGTGAAATATGCCGTGCGCGACTGGCCCGCGATGCTCGACCGCCATGACGCGATCATGCGCGAGCTGCAGACCAAGGTCCTGCCGGTCACGCCGGCGGACGTCAACGAGGCACTCGCCTTCCTGGAATGGCTGCGCGACGACAACTTCACCTTCCTCGGCATCCGCGAGTACGACTACAAGGGCGGCGAGGCGCGCGGGCAGCTCGTGCGCGCCGACTTGCCGGGTCTCGGCATCCTCTCCGATTCCTCCGTGCGGGTGATGCGCCGCGGCGACGAACCGGTCACGACCACACCGCATATCCGCGCTTTCCTGAACTCGAAAGACATCCTCATCGTCGCCAAAGCGAACATCAAGTCGAAGGTCCACCGGCGGTCCTACATGGACTATGTCGGCATCAAGAAATACGACTCGAAGGGCAAGTTGTCCGGCGAAATGCGTATCGTCGGCCTTTTCACCTCGACGGCCTACACCCGCTCGGTCACGCGCATTCCCTATTTGCGCTCCAAGGCCGACGCGGTCATGAAGCGCTCCGAATTCGAGCCGGGCAGCCATTCCGGCAAGGCGCTGATGAACGTGCTGGAATCCTATCCGCGCGACGAGCTTTTTCAGATCGACGTACCGGCACTGACCAAGAACGCGCTTGCCATCGTGGCGCTGGCCGACCGGCCGCGCGTCCGCGTGCTCAGCCGCATCGATCCCTTCGACCGCTTCGTTTCCGTCATCGTCTTCGTTCCGCGCGACCGCTACAATTCCTCGGTGCGCGAGGACATCGCCAGCTTCCTCGCCGAATCCTATGACGGCCATATCTCGGCCTATTATCCCGCTTTTCCCGAAGGCGCGCTCGCCCGCGTGCATTTCATCATCGGTCGGCGCGAAGGCAAGACGCCGACGCCCGCGCAAGCGAAGCTGGAAGCCCGGATCGAGGCGATTGCCCAGACATGGGAAGACCATTTCTACGACGAACTGGCGGCCGATGGCATCAGTCCGGCCGCGCGCGCCCTGCGCGATGCCGGCTTTCCCGAGACCTATCGCGATACGGTCCTGCCTGCCCAGGCGGTCCAGGACCTGCAGCGCATCGCCCGCCTGTCGTCCTCCAACCCGATCGACGTCGATTTCTTCCGCCCCTTGGGCAAGTCCCACAAGGAAGCGGGCCTGCGCATCTACCATTACGGATCGCCTGTCGCGCTGTCCGAGCGCGTGCCGCTGCTCGAGAACATGGGTTTTCGCGTCATCAGCGAGCTGACCTATGCCATCGACGTGGCATCGACGCTCGGCAACGTCGTCTGGCTGCACGAAATGCAGTTGCAGAGCCAGTCCGGAAAAGCGGTGCCGATGGACGACGACGCCGTGATTTTCGAAAACGCCTTCATGTCCGTATGGAAGGCCGAAAGCGACAATGACGCCTATAACGGCCTCGTTCTCGCCGCCGGCCTGACATCCCGGCAGGTCACCGTGTTGCGCGCCTATGGCCGCTATCTGCGCCAGGCGGGCATTCCCTACGGGCAGACCTACATGGCTGACGCGCTGATCCGTCATCCGCTTCTGGCGCGCCAGCTCTACGACCTGTTCGAAACCCTGTTCGATCCGGCCCGCAACGCCGATCCGAAGGAAGACATCGAGGTGACGGCCAAGCATGTCCGCGCCGCGATCGCCGACCAGCTGGCCGAGGTGCCGTCCATCGACGACGACCGCATCCTGCGGTCCATCCTGACCGTCATCGACGCGACGCTGCGCACCAACTATTTCCGCCCCGGCGCCGACGGCCTGCCGCGCACCTCGCTCGCTTTCAAGCTTGATTCGCGCGCCATCGCCGACCTTCCGGATCCCAAGCCCTATCGCGAGATATTCGTCTTCGGCCCCGATGTCGAAGGCGTCCACCTGCGCTTCGGACCCGTCGCGCGCGGCGGGCTGCGCTGGTCGGACCGCGCCCAGGACTACCGCACCGAGGTGCTCGGTCTCGTCAAGGCACAGCAGGTCAAGAACGCCGTCATAGTGCCGGTCGGCGCCAAGGGCGGCTTTTATCCGAAACGCCTGCCGGCCGGCGGCAGCCGCGACGAGATCTTCGAGGCCGGACGCGCCGCCTACATTACCTTCATCTCGACTCTGCTGTCGGTCACCGACAACCTGGAAGGCGACACGGTCGTCCCGCCCGAGGCGACGGTACGTCTCGATGGCGACGATCCCTATTTCGTCGTCGCCGCCGACAAGGGCACCGCGACCTTCTCCGATACGGCCAACGCGATCTCGCAGGAAATGGGCTTCTGGCTCGACGACGCCTTCGCCTCGGGCGGATCGGCCGGCTACGACCACAAGAAGATGGGCATCACCGCGCGCGGCGGCTGGGAGGCCGTCAAGCGCCACTTCCGCGAGATGGACAAGGACATCCAGTCCGAGCCCTTCACCGTCGTCGGCGTCGGCGACATGTCGGGCGACGTCTTCGGCAACGGCATGCTGTTGTCGAAGCAGATCAGGCTGATCGCCGCCTTCGACCATCGCGACATCTTCATCGACCCGGACCCGGACCCGGCAACGAGCTTCGCCGAGCGCAAGCGCGTCTTCGCGCTCGGGCGCTCGAGCTGGCAGGACTACGATACCAAGGCATTGTCGAAGGGCGGCGGCATCTTCCCGCGCTCGCAGAAGTCGATCACCCTGTCGAAACAGGCCGCCGACGCCATCGGTCTCGGCAAGACAAAGGCCGCCCCGAACGAAATCCTGACCGCGATCCTCAAGGCGCAGGCCGAGCTTTTGTGGTTCGGCGGTATCGGCACCTATGTGCGCGCCTCGACGGAGACCAATCTCGATGCCGGCGACAAGGCCAATGACGCGATCCGCATCACCGCGAAGGAAGTCGGCGCCAAGGTCGTCGGCGAGGGTGCCAATCTCGGCATGACCCAGCGCGCCCGCATCGAATACGGCCTGCATGGCGGCAAGTGCAATTCCGACGCCATCGACAACTCGGCCGGCGTCAACTCCTCCGACGTCGAGGTCAATATCAAGATCGCGCTGAAACCGGCCATGGACGACGGCACGCTGCCGCGCGAGCAGCGCAACAAACTGCTTGCCGACATGACCGAGACGGTGGCGGCGCTGGTGCTGGAAAACAACTACCTGCAGACGCTCGCGATCTCGCTTGCCGAACGCCGCGGCCTGTCGATCCTCTCGCTGCAGGAGCGGCTGATGGAATCGCTCGAGGACCGCGGCGCGCTCGACCGCGACGTCGAATTCCTGCCCAATGGCGAAGTCATCGCCGAGCGCCAGAAGGCCGGCCGCGGCCTAACCCGGGCGGAAATCGGCGTCCTCCTCGCCTATGCCAAGATCGTCCTCTTCGATGATATCGTCAAAAGCCGTCTGCCCGACGATCCGCATCTGGAAGCCGACCTGCTCGGTTACTTCCCGCCGCGCATGGTCAAGGAGTTCACCGACCGCATCAACGCGCACCGGCTGCGCCGCGAGATCATCGCGACCCGTCTCGCCAACGAGGCGATCAACCGCGGCGGAACATCGCTGATCAGCCGTTTCGAGGATGCGACCGGCATGCTGCCCAGCGGCATCGTGCGCGCCCATGTCGCGGTGCGTGACGGCTTCGGCTTCCAGCAGCTTTATGCCGCCGTCGACGCGCTCGACAACAAGATCGCGGGCACGCGCCAGCTCGATATCTACGACGATATCGGCAACTCTTTGCGCCAGGCGACAGGCCATTTCATCAAGAACGGCGAGAGCCATGCCCCGCTCGGCGAATCCGTTGCCGCGCTGCGCGCCGCCACCGCCGAACTGGAGCCGAAGCTGCTCGCCATCATGCCCGACTATCTCGCCGATTGGGTCAAGGAGCGCCGTGACACGTTCAAGGCCGACGGACTGAGCGAGACGATCGCAAAGAAGATCGCGCTGATGCCTATCCTCGCCATGATGCCGGACATCACGAGCGTGTCGAAAGAATCCGGGCGTTCGGTGCTCGATTCCGGCAAGGCCTTCTTCGCGGTCACCGAAATGTTCCGCATCGGCCGCCTCGAACGCCTCGCCTACGACACCTCCACCGACGATTATTTCGACGGGCTGGCACAGAATCGCGCCCTCGACACCATCTACTCGGCGCGCCAGTCGATCACGACCGCCGCCTTCGCGGCAGCCGGTCCGGACAAGTCGCCCGAGGAGGCCGCGGCCGAATGGCTGGAAACCAACCAGCTGCGCATCGCCCGGGTGCAGGATCGCATCGCCGACCTGACAAAGTCCGGCAGCCTGACGGTTTCGCGCCTGACGGTCGCAGCCGGCCTCTTGGCCGATCTCGTTTCTTGAGGACAGGAGCACACCGGCGATGACCGCCCTTGACGTTGATGGAAAGCCGGCCGCCGGTTCGCAACCGGCCGTGTCGAGAAAGGGCATCCTCGGCTGGATGTTTTTCGACTGGGCCCAGCAGCCGTTCCATACCCTGATCATCACCTTCGTCTTCGCGCCCTATTTCGCCGCCCACGTCGCGCCGAATCCCGTCGAGGGCCAGGCGCTGTGGGGTTTTGCCGCCGGCATAGGCGGCTTCGTCATCGCTTTGCTGTCGCCCGTCCTCGGCGCGATCTCGGATGCGACCGGACCGCGCAAGCCGTGGATATTCGGGTTCACCGTCATTTCGGTCGTCGCCGTCTTCATGCTCTGGTTTGTTCCGCCAGACGCCAGCCCGGCAATGATGTATTTCGGTCTCGCCGCCTTCACGGCGGCGCTGATCGGCGTCGAATTCGCCGCCGTCTTCAACAACGCGATGATGCCCGGCCTGGTCGACCGCGAGAAGCTCGGAGGCCTGTCGGGCAATGCCTGGGCGCTCGGCTATGCCGGTGGCCTGATTTGCCTGATCGCGATGCTGGTGCTGATGGTCGCCAGCCCGGAATCGGGAAAGACGCTTGTCGGCCTGACGCCGATCCTCGGCCTCGATCCGGCAACGCTCGAAGGCGACCGCGCCTCCGGTCCGCTGACCGCGGTCTGGAACCTGATCTTCGTGATTCCGCTGTTTTTCTACACGCCCGACGCGGCGCGACGCGAACGGGTTGCCGGTGCCATTACCCGCGGCCTGCGCGAACTGTGGCACACGCTGCGCAACATCTCGAAAGAGCGCAGCCTGTTCGCCTTCCTGATGTCGAGCATGATCTACCGCGACGCCCTGAACGGGCTTTATACCTTCGGCGGTATCTACGCCGTCGGCGTGCTCGGCTGGTCGACGATCCAGCTCGGCGTTTTCGGTATCCTGGCGAGCGTCACCGGCATTCTCGGCTGCATCGTCGCCGGCTGGGCCGATACCCGCATCGGCACGAAGCGCGTCGTGGTGACTATGATCATCGGCCTGATTATCGCCAGCGCGATGATCATCTCGACCAGCGACACCCAGGTGCTGTTCATGTCGGTGCCGGAAGGTTCGAGTGCGCCCGATATCATGTTCTATCTGGCGGGCGCCTTGATCGGCGCGGCCGGCGGCGCGCTGCAGGCCTCCTCGCGCCCGCTGCTCGTCGATCAGGCCGAACCGGAGCGCATGGGCGAGGCCTTCGGCCTTTACGCCCTCTCCGGCCGCGCCACGGCCTTCATCGCGCCCTGGTCGATCGGCATCGTCACCGTTGCCTTCAACAGCCAGCGAATCGGCATCACGCCGATCCTCGTGCTGTTTGTCATCGGCATGCTGTTGCTGATCCCGGTGCGCTCGCGGACTTGAACTAGTGCCGGAAGTGCCGGACGCCGGTGACGACCATGGCGATGCCGTGTTCGTCGGCGGCCGCGATTACCTCATCGTCGCGCATCGAGCCGCCTGGCTGGATAACCGCCTTGGCGCCTGCCTCGACAGCGCTCAGCAGCCCGTCGGCGAACGGGAAGAAGGCGTCGGAAGCGACCACGCATCCCTTCGTCAGCGGCTCGGCAAGGCCCAGAAGATGCGCCGCGTCCTCGGCCTTGCGCGCCGCGATGCGCGCCGAATCGACCCGGCTCATCTGCCCGGCTCCGACGCCGACCGTCGCGCCGTCCTTTGCATAGACGATCGCGTTCGACTTGACGTGCTTGGCGACCCGGAAGGCGAATTTCATGTCGGCCAGTTCCGCGTCAGTCGGTTGGCGCCTGGTGACGCATTTCAGGTCGAGATCGTCGACGACGGCATTGTCGCGTTCCTGCTTCAGAAAGCCGCCCGCGACCGTCTTGACGAAAATGCCCCTGGCGCGCGGATCGGCAAGCGACCCCGCCGTCAGCAGCCGCAAGTTCTTCTTCGACGCGACGATCGCCGCGGCCTCGTCGGTCACGGAAGGCGCGATAATCACCTCGGTGAAGATCTTGACGATCTCTTCCGCCGCTTCCGCGTCGAGCGTCCCGTTGAGCGCGACGATGCCGCCGAAAGCCGAGGTCTGGTCGCAGGCGAACGCCTTGCGATAGGCGTCGGTCAGCGTCTCGCCTGTCGCCACGCCACAGGGATTGGCATGCTTGATAATGGCGACGGCGGGCCTTGCCGGATCGAACTCGCTGACCAGTTCGTAGGCCGCGTCGGTGTCGTTGATATTGTTGTAGGAGAGCGCCTTGCCCTGCAGCAGTGTCGCCGTTGCGACGCCGGGCCGCTTCTCGCCGGTGAGATACAGCCCGGCCGCCTGATGCGGGTTTTCGCCGTAGCGCATCGCCAGCGACAGCGTGCCGCCGGTCGCGTGATTGCGGCTGACCGGGGGCAGCGACAACTGCTCGGCCATGTAGGCGGAGATCATCGCATCGTAGCTTGCCGTGCGCTGGAAGGCGCGGGCCGCGAACGCCTTGCGCTTCTCCAGCGTCGAACAACCCTCGTTTTCGGCCAGCATGGCCGTCACTTCGCCGTAGTCGGCCGGATCGGTGATGATGGTGACATAGGCGTGGTTCTTGGCCGCGGCGCGCACCATTGCCGGACCGCCGATATCGATATTCTCGATCGTCGTCGGATAGTCGGAATCCGCGGCGACGACCTGCTCGAACGGATAGAGATTGATGACGACGAGATCGAACGGCGCAATGTCGTTCTCCTCCATCGCAGCGACATGTTCCGGATCGTCGCGCACGGCAAGCAGGCCGCCATGGACCGCTGGATGCAGCGTCTTGACCCGCCCATCCATGATTTCCGGAAATCCGGTAACCTCGGCGACGTCGATGACCGGCAGGCCGGCATCCGCGATCGCCTTGCGCGTGCCGCCGGTCGACACCAGTTCGACATTGCGCTCGACGAGGTCGCGGGCAAGCTCTATCAGCCCGGCCTTGTCGGAAACGGACAGCAGCGCACGGCGTATGCCGACGCGGTCGGGAGCGGGGATTTTTTTCGAAACAACAGCCATCAGCCGATCTCGCAGTCTGGAAAATGGGGAAGTGCGGCTGCTGCTAACACGCGGACGGCCGGTTGCCTATCGCGCATCCCGATTTTGCAACGAAAGATGGAATTCTAGGACGCGTGGAAGCGTCGCAGGGTCCATTCGACAGTGTCGATCTGCGGCCAGATACCCGAAATCAGGATCATTCTGGTGCGTACCGGCCCGGCGACGCCGGCGAAATGGATCGAATCCTCCAGCGTCACGTCGCCGCGATCGGCTGTAAACCGCCACGATTCGCCCTGGTCCGTGGCGAGGCGCACCGAGCGGTGATCGTCCTTCTCGGCGCGGATCGCCGGATGGAGATGGAACCGGATGTCGAACTGATGCTGTTCGGCGCTTGCGCTCCTGTGCCCGCCGGCAATCAGCCGGTCATAACCTTCCAGCCGGTTGCCCTCGTCGCGCAGCGTCAGGCCGCGTTCGTGCCAGAGCCCGAACAGCTTCAGGTAACCGTCATGCTGCGCGGCGAACCCGGGGGCGGCCGTATCCTCGTTGCGCTCGATCCGCACCGTCGACGGACCGGACACCACGCGAAAGCGGCACTCCGGCCACTTCTTGCCGAAGCGGGCGAAGCGCGCCGAGGAGGTGTCGTCGATGACCAGCGTCGAATGCGCCGCCGTCATCCGCGCCAGTTCGCGATAACTTTCCCGGTCGAGCCGGTCGACGCCGCTGTTGACGATCAACCGCTGGCGGCCGTTCGAGAACTCGAATGCCAGGCAACTCGCATGGCCGTTGTAACTGTGCGGCCCCGACGGCGGTACGCCGGTGTCGGCGATGACGACGGAATGACCCTTGGAAAGCCGCTGGTAACCGGAATGCGGCATGTGGCCGAGCGGCTGGGACCCGTTCTGGTCATGCCGCAGCACGGCCGCCGCGAGGTCGAAATTGTTGCTTCCCGCCCCATGGAACATCGCGATGTGCCCGTCGGTATGCCGGAAGAAGCGCAAGGCCGGAAACATTCGGTCAACGGCGCGCACGATCTCCTGCGGCACCGCTTTCGACACCGAAACATAGCATTGCGCAAGCGGCAGCAGATCGGCGAGCAAGCCCGGAAGCGCGTCCGGACAGCGGCTCACATGGCCGCCGTCTGGCAGGATCTGCGCACGCAGCTGATATTCGAGATTGCGCGCCGCACTGCGCTCGAAACGGGAAGACGACGGCAGCACTTGCGACGCGAAACACAGCGCGATGCGCACGGTCAGCGCCTCGAGATCGTCGCCCATCGACGGCGCCAGCCCGCGCAGATAGCGGACCTGGCGGGCAAGCGATGCCATGAAGCGCCGGTAAAACGCGTGATCGCTTTCGAGCAGCAGCAGCCGCGAATACTGCATCCAGGCGATGACCCGCGCCGCGGTGACGCTCAGCCGCCACGGAGTGCCGGAAAGGCTCCTGCCGTGACTCTGGATCCAGTCGTTGACCAATGCGCGGGCATTGGCGGAGGCAAGATCGCTTTCCGCGCCCTTCAGGTGACGCAGCCAGCGAAAGCCATGCAGCGTCTCCTCCCAGTTCGCCGAAGGCGGCTGGACGGAAAAGGGCGACACGCCGCCGGTTTCGACGACCCGGCCCGAGAACGAAAACCGGCCTTCATAGATGTCGCGGGCGACAAGCGGATCGCTCGGTCGCAGATCCGGCGGGACCATGGCAAGGCGTTCCGGCACCGGCCCGATGAACCGCCAGGCAAATACCGGACCCTTCTGGATACGCTGGCGCACCAGAGACCAGTAAATGCGGGCGCCGGACAGCCAATAGCCCGGATCGCTCATCAGTGTGGGTTGGCCCAAACGCCCTCCATCCCGCCGTTACGGCGAATCAAACGATAATGATTCGCACGTATCTTATAAGCAAGGAAGTCAACGGGGCCTAAAGGAGACGCCGGAACCGCGCCGCGAAGAACCCGTCGACACCACTGATCGCGGGATCGCCAAGATCGAGATGCGCGGGCGTCAGCCGCAGGAATCCGTCCGCAGTGATTGCCGCCTCGAAACCCGGCGCTTCCTCGCCGCGCACCGGCACGATTTCGAAATCGCGATGGCTTCCGGCAAAACGCCGCGCCACCTCCTCGCCCTCCAGCGGATCGAGCGAGCAGTTCGAGAACACCAGCAGCCCGCCCGGCGTAACGAATGACGCGGCCTTTTCCAGCATTCGCGCCTGCAGATCCGCGAGTTTTTCGATATCGGCCGGCGATTTGGTGAACGGTACGTCGGGGTGACGACGCACCGTTCCCGTCGACGAGCAGGGCGCATCGAGCAGCACCGCATCGAAGGGAGCGTCCGGTGCGAAGGCGAACAAGTCCGCCGCGATCGTTCTGCAGGCGCCGTCGAGACCGAGCCGTTCGAGATTGGAGACGAGCCGCTTCAGCCGATTTGCCGACAGGTCGAGCGCCGTCACATGCGCGCCGGCATCGGCAAGCTGAGCCGTCTTGCCTCCGGGAGCCGCACAGAGATCGGCCGCGCGTTTTCCCGCGAGGTCGCCGAACAACCGCGCCGGCATGGCGGCCGCGGCATCCTGCACCCACCACGATCCAGCGCCGAAGCCGTCGAGATCGACGATGTCGCGCGATGGCCCGGTGAGGCGCAGCGATCCCGTCGGCAACACGATCGCGCCGAGCCGTTCGGCCCAGTCGGCGGCTTTTTCCTGTTCCTTGCGTTTCAGCGTCAGGTCGATCGGCGCCTCAATCCGGTGGCAGGCATCGATCGCGGCGGCCGTTTCCGGCCCGAAGATCGCATCGAGGCGTTCCGCAAACCACCGCGGCGCCCGTACCGGTGTCTCCGTGAACCCGGCGAGAAGGCTGTCCTTTTCGCGCGCCGCACGGCGCAAGATCGCGTTGACCAGACCCGCAAAGCGCCGTGCCCGCGGATCGGACTGCGCCGCGGCGACCGCGAGGTCGACGGCGCTGTGATCGGGAATGTCGAGGAAGAGGATTTGGGCAAGCCCGGCGATCAGGATGTTGCGCAAGCCCGTCGCCCCGGCCGGCAGCGGCTTGTCGGTGAACCGCGCAATGACGCCGTCGAGATCGCCGTAGTTGCGCAAGCTCGTCAAAAGGATCGCGCGGACAAGCGCCCGGTCGCGCGGCTCCAGCGCCAGATAATGCGGATGGCCGTGAAACTCGTCGGTCAGACCGTCCATCGAGGATTTCGCGTCCAGGATGGCGCCGAGAATGCGATGCGCCGCCTGGCGCGCCGCAAGCCCCGGTTTCTCCGCCGCGTCCGGCAAAGGCCGGTTTCCCGTCTTGCCCTGTCTGTTCCTGCGCGGTCCGTTTCTGCGCTTGGCGCCGGGCGCGCTCAACCCCACGGCCCTTTGTCGCCGCCGCGGCCCCATTCGCGGCCGCCGGTGTTCGGAATGCCCGAGGTTCCGGAACGCGACGGGCGGGGCGAATGCGCGGCCCTTGGCGCCGGTGCGGGCGAGGCGGCGGACTTGTCCATCTCGGCGGCCATAGCCATCAGCGCGCGAATGCGGTTTCCCGTGTCCGGGTGAGTCGAAAACAGGTTGTCGGCCCTTTGTCCGTTCAACGGATTGATGATGAACATGTGCGCGGTGGCCGGATTGCGTTCGGCCGCCACATTGACGGTGCGCCCCGCGGCCTCGGCAATCTTGCCAAGCGCGCTGGCGAGCCACTCGGGATTGCCGCAGATCTCGGCGCCGCGCCGGTCGGCGGAATATTCGCGCGTGCGGCTGATCGCCATCTGCACGATCATCGCCGCGAGCGGCGCGACGATCATCGCGACCAGCACGCCGACAAAACCGAAGGGATTGTTGTTGTCGCGCGAACCGCCGAAGAAAAACGCGAAATTACCGAGCATGGATATCGCGCCGGCGAGCGTCGCGGTCACCGTCATCGTCAGCGTGTCGCGGTGCTGGATGTGCGCCAGCTCATGTGCGATCACGCCGGCGACTTCCTCGTGGCTTAGCCGCTGCAACAGGCCCGTCGTCGCGGCGACGGCCGCGTTGTCGGGATTGCGGCCGGTCGCAAACGCGTTCGGCTGGTCGTTCTTGATGAGATAGACTTTCGGCATCGGTAGACCGGCGCGCTGCGCAAGCGATTCCACGATGCCGTAATATTCCGGCGCGTTGGCGCGATCGACCGCGACGGCGTTGTGCATGCGCAGCACCATCTTGTCGGAATTCCAGTAGGAGAACGCATTCATCGCGAGCGCGATGACGAAAGCGATCATCATGCCGCCGGTTCCGCCGATCAGATAGCCGACGCCCATGAAAAGAGCCGTCATGAATGCGATCAGCATGGCCGTTTTAACGAGATTCATCGATGCGACTCCGGATTCCCGCGACAGGGTGGATTTGGCTTGCGCCGGACTATAATAGTGTGTTCGCGAGAGCGCGTTTTCAACTGCGGGCCAGCGCCCGCCGCAGCCGGAATGCACGATGATTAACGATACCTCCAGAACGGCACGCCTGGAAGAAGGCAGCAAGGAGCCGGATGGCCCGTCGCCCGCGCAGCGCCGCTTCGAGAACCTTCCGCCGGCAGCGCAACGCGCACTGCGCGAAGCCGAGGACAGACGGGCAAGACTGCGGGCCGAGGAAGCTGGCCGGCAGCGCGAGATCGGCGGGCGCGGCGGCAAGGATCCAGCCCGGTATGGCGACTGGGAAGTCAAGGGCGTCGCCGTCGATTTCTGACCGATTCCGGCAGGCGACCTTGTCCAAGCTGTGCCAAATCGGGAATTTCCCGATTAGAAACGTCTCAAAACGACACACTCCGAATCCCGAAAACGGGCATGATTTGCGGGTGTTGCGCAGACGTGAATCGGCATGACGGGATTCGATCGACCGCGTTAACTCGACGTTGACGATGTTTGAATTCCAACCGCCCGGATACCCGCAATTTAGCCATCTGCAAAGGATTTCGGCCTAGCGTCGGCTCGCGAATGGCATGGCGTCTGCTCAGTGAGCGGCAGGATCATGCCAAAAGGAGTGTGTGGCCGTGCGTATCGTATTGAACAGTCTCAAAAACTTCGCCCGCGACGAACGCGGAAACTTTGCCATCATGTTTGCCGTCCTGGGAACGACGCTTCTCATGGGGTCGGCGATGGCCATCGACGTGGCGCGAATGTTCTCCTACCACAACAAGCTGACCTTCGCGGTGGATGCTGCGGCGCTCGCGACGACCCAGGGCCTGACCCAGGGCGACATCGCCCTCGAGGACGCGGAGGCTGCCGTCCGGAAATATCTGGATGCCAATCTCGATGGCCGCAACCTGACGCCGGAAAATGTCGTCATCGACTCGATTGACGTCGACAAGGCCAACCGCACGGTCGAGGTCGACGCACACACGATCATGCCCATGACGATGACCGGCATCGTCGGTTACGACAATCACCGCATCGACGCCAGCACCAAGGCCAAGTTCTCCAACACCGAAGTCGAGGTGGTGATGGCGCTCGACATCACCGGCTCGATGGGCAGCAAGATCAGCTACTACTCGTCGGACACGAAGCTGGACACGCTCAAGACTGCGGCCAAAAATGCGGTCGAGACGCTGTTCACGGATACCGGTTCCGAAGACCGCATTCGCGTCGGTCTCGTCCCCTACTCGGCTTCGGTCAACGTGGCGCCGGTCATCGACAAGATCCAGACCACGCCCGCCCAGGAGTATGTATGCACGACAACCGGGTGGGGGTGGCGCCGCCGGACAACCTGCTCGTGGGTAACCAGCTATCCCGATTGCGTGTACGAGCGCACCGGAACGCAGAAGTTCACGGACGCGTTCGCCGATTCCACGGCGAAGATCCCGCGCTCCACGAACACGTGCCCCAGCGCCGAGATCATGCCGCTGACGGACAACGAGACGGCCCTGAAAAACAGGATCAACAGTTTCTCGGCAAACGGCAGCACGGCGGGTCACATCGCGATCGCATGGTCCTACTACATGCTGTCTTCCAAGTGGAACAGCGCATGGCCTCTGGGATCCGAAGCCGCGGATTACAACGCTCCCGGCGCGCGCAAATACGCGATCATCATGACCGACGGTGAATTCAACACCTTCGAATCCGGGGGCGGTGACGCCGCCACCAACTCCAGGAACTACGCGCTCGGCCTATGCGACTCGATGAAGGGCAGCGGCATCAAGATCTATTCGATCGCCTTCGCCGCCAACTCCACGGCCAAGACCCTGATGCAGAGCTGCGCATCGACCAACACGGCCACGTCGAAATATTACTACGACGCGACCAACGAGACCGCTCTGGACG
>NZ_JACZCS010000003.1 GCF_014904745.1 Oricola nitratireducens | reverse complement strand
GACGCGACCAACGAGACCGCTCTGGACGACGCGTTCAAGCAGATCGCCGACGACATCAAGGGCCTCAGGCCCATCAACTGACGCCTAGATCCTGCGCACGGACACCAAAATGAAAAGGCCGCCCTTTCGGGCGGCCTTCGCAATTCCGGGTACCGGCGGTCGTCAGACCGGGACGCTCAGGCGTCCATCCGGTTGCACGGAACCTTACCTGCCGTCAGAGGCTGCTCCGACGGAGTGAGACCCGCATAGACCGTACCGGAACCTTAGAACCACTCGACATCGGATCACCTCCTTTCGATTGTTGAAGACAAGATCAATGTGGGGTGATTTGCCCCGCCTGCCAAGTCCCTTTTCGAAAAACCTGTCCGAACGAAAAACGGGGGCCGAAGCCCCCGTCGCCGATCCATGCCGTCGCGGGCCGTCTCAGCCCTTCTTGTTTTGCCGGTTCTCGATCAGGTCGTCGACCACCGACGGATCCGCCAGCGTCGAGGTGTCGCCCAGCGCGCCGAAATCGTCCTCGGCGATCTTGCGCAGGATACGGCGCATGATCTTGCCCGAACGCGTCTTCGGCAGGCCGGGCGCGAACTGGATCTTGTCGGGCGAGGCGATCGGCCCGATTTCGGTACGCACGTGGTTCACAAGCTCCTTGCGCACGACGTCCGACCCTTCCGCGCCCGCCATCAGCGTGACGTAGCAGTAGATGCCCTGGCCCTTGAGGTCGTGCGGATAGCCGACGACCGCAGCCTCGGACACCGCGTCGTGGCTGACCAGCGCCGATTCCACTTCCGCCGTGCCCATGCGGTGGCCGGACACGTTGATGACATCGTCGACGCGGCCGGTGATCCAGTAATAGCCATCCGCGTCGCGGCGGCAGCCGTCACCGGTGAAATACTTGCCCTTGTAGGTCGAGAAATAGGTCTGGATGAAGCGATCGTGGTCGCCATAGACCGTACGCATCTGTCCCGGCCAGGAATCGGTGATGCACAGATTGCCGTCGGCGGTGCCTTCGAGCACGTCGCCATCCGCATCGACGAGCTGCGGCTGCACCCCGAAGAACGGCCGCGTCGCCGAACCCGGCTTGAGATTGGTCGCGCCCGGCAGCGGCGTGATCAGGATGCCGCCGGTTTCCGTCTGCCACCAGGTGTCTACGATCGGGCATTTCTTCTCGCCGACGACGTTGTAGTACCATTCCCAGGCTTCCGGATTGATCGGCTCTCCGACCGATCCGAGCGTCCGCAGCGACTTGCGCGACGACGCTTTCACGTAATCGTCGCCGGCGCCCATCAGGGCGCGGATCGCGGTCGGCGCGGTGTAGAAAATGTTGACCTGGTGCTTGTCGACAACGTCCCAGAACCGGGCCGGCGTCGGATAGTTCGGCACGCCCTCGAACATCAGCGTCGTCGCGCCGTTGGCGAGTGGTCCGTAGACGATGTAGGAGTGCCCCGTGACCCAGCCGACATCGGCGGTGCACCAGTAGATGTCCCCGTCGTGGTAATCGAAAACGTATTCGTGCGTCATCGACGCATAGACAAGATAACCGCCGGTCGTGTGCAGCACGCCCTTCGGTTTGCCGGTCGAACCGGAGGTATAGAGGATGAACAGCGGATCCTCGGCCTTCATCTTGGCCGGCGGGCAGTTCGGTTTCGCCATGGCGAGCGCCTCGTGATACCAGATGTCACGATCCGCGAACCAGTCGATATGGCCGGCGGTGCGCCGCACGACCAGCACCTTTTCGACGCGCACTTCCTGGCGCTCGGCGATCTCGATGGCGAGGTCTGTGTTGCGCTTCAGCGGGATCTTCTTGCCGCCGCGCAGGCCCTCGTCCGCCGTGATGACGAAAGTGGATTCGCAGTCGACGATGCGCCCGGCCAGCGCGTCCGGCGAGAAGCCGCCGAAGACGATCGAATGGATGGCGCCGATACGCGCGCAGGCGAGCATCGCATAAGCCGCTTCCGGGATCATCGGCATGTAGATCGTGACGCGGTCGCCCTTCTTGACGCCGTTCGACTTCATCACGTTGGCGAGACGGCAAACCTGGTCGTACAGCTCGTTATAGGTGATCTTCTTGTCGTCGTAGGGATTGTCGCCTTCCCAGATGATCGCGACCTGGTTGCCGCGCTTCTTCAGGTGGCGGTCGATGCAGTTGTAGGAAACGTTGGTGACGCCGTCCTCGAACCACTTGATCGAAACCTTGCCCTTGAAGGAGGTGTTCTTGACCTTGGTATAGGGCTTGAACCAGTCGATCCGCTTGCCGTGCTTGGCCCAGAATTTCTCCGGCGACGTGACGCTCTGCTTGTACCACTTCAGGTATTTCTCGTCATCGATCAGCGCCCGCTTCTTGGCGTCGGGCAATACACGGTAAACTGGACTGGACATTCAGGACCTCCCGGGATGCTTGCGATCAGACTGTGTCGCGGACGAGCACGGATCAGCCTCTTCCATGCTCCGATGTCCGTATTGTGTGCGGTTTATAGCGATGTGAGTCCAGACGTAAATTAGACCAACGGCGTTGTTCCTTCGGCGCAATTCGCTTCTTCCGCTGACGTCACGCGAGGCCAATTCCGTTACGCAATGACTCAAAGCGTGACTTGTGCACTGCAACATCACGCACTACGGGCGCACAAAACAAGGCCGGCCCCCTGGGGAGGAGACCGGCTTGATCATGATGCCGCCCGCCGGGGACGGGCTCATGACAGGACGCAAACAATATGCACTCGTTCACCTTCGCCGCGCGCCGCGCGCGGCTGCCGCTGGTCGTCGCGGCCCTGTCCGCGGCATATCTTTCCACCCCCGCCGCGAGAGCGCAGGGGCCGCTGAAATCGGACAATCCCTGGTACAGCGTCGCCGTCTCCGACACCGACGAGGAACACGCCCACCATATCCTGAAGCCTTCGCCCTTCGACTCGATGACCGGGCTGCAGCTCGCCGCCGTGCCGAAGGCCAACCGCATCCATTACAATGCGCCGTCGAAATGCGTGCCCAAACGGTTGAAGTCCGTGCTCGAACGCGTCGCGTCGAAATACGGCCCGATAACCGTGAACTCGACCCTGCGAAGCCCCTCGCGCAACCGCAGGGCCGGCGGCAAGAAGCGGTCCTGGCATCTGAAATGCGCTGCGGTCGATTTCCGCGTCCATGGCGGCACGAAAGGGCTTCTGGCCTATTTGCAGAAGCAACAGGAAGTCGGCGGCTTCAAGCGCTACAAGAGCGGCTTTTACCACATCGATACCGGCCCGCGGCGCACTTGGTAACAAGCACGCACGGCGACGGGGGGACGGCAAAAGCCCGGCCGAACGCCGGGCTTTTTCGTTTCGAAAATTACGCTGCCGCCATCGTTTGTGCCGAAGCCTTCTCCGCCGGCCGCGACCCATCGAGCTTCAGATCGGCAATGGCCTCGCCGAGCGCCGCGTCGAGGGGGGTGTGCGGCTCGGGGCCGATCAGCGCTTCCAGCTTGCCATTGGCGAGCGAATGCGGAACGCGCCAGATATAGGACATTTTCACGATCTCGCGCAGGATCGGATTGAACAGGCCGACAGCGCGGAGCATGCTCCACGACACGCCGCCGCGTTTCAGCTTCCGGCCGACGGCCTTCTCCGCCGCCGTATGCATCTCCTCGCCGGTAATCGCGTGGCCGCGGAAATGCAGCGTCGCAAAAGGCGCCGTTTCGGCCCGTTTTTCCGCGACCCGCACGAAGGTCTCGGCGAGATCGGGGAGATAGGCGAAGGCATGAACGGTGTTCCATGACGGTCCCGGCCAGGTGAACTTGTCCTTCTTCAGATCCTTCAGGATCATCACGTCAAGCCAGCTTTCCGGCCGCTTGCCGCCGAAGAAGTCGCCGGCACGGATGACGATCGTGCGGATGCCCTTCTCGCGCGCCGCGCGCTCATAGAGGGCTTCCATCGCGATACGCAGCCGCGCCTTCTCCGTGTCACCGCTGACCGGAGCGTCCTCGGCCGTGTCAACGCCGATCGAGTAGCCGTAATTGTAGACATTGCCGGGGATCATCACGGTCGCCCCTGCCGCCTGCGCCGCCGCCAGTACGTTTTCGGCCAGCGGCATGACCGTATTGGTCCAGTCGTCATAGGCCGGGTTGAGCGTGTGCACGATAACGTCGGCGTCCGCGCAGGCCGCAATGAGCGCGCCGCGATCGAAGGCGTCGGCCATCACCGGTTCGACGCCCGGCGCCAGCGTCGAGACCTTGGCGCCACGCGCTATACCCTTCACCCGCCAACCGGCCTTGAGGAATGCCCTTGCCACCGCATCGCCATTGCGACCGGCCGCACCGAGAATTGCTGCTGTCTGCATGATCTGTCTCCTGTGTTCGTGTTCGGAGACAAATCTAATAAATCCGTTTTTGAATGAATATACAAGAGATAGAATCTTTGCTATTCATAATTGAATGGATAACCGTCGCTTCGACTGGAACCTGATCAAGAGCTTTCTCGCCGTCCTTGATGCCGGAACGCTTTCGGGCGCCGCCGCGGCCACCGGGACGTCGCAACCCACGCTCGGCCGCCATATCGACGAACTGGAGGCGCTGACAGGCCTGGTCCTGTTCGGGCGCGGCCGATCCGGAATGACGGCGACCCCGAACGCGCTGGCGCTCGCCGAGGAGGCGCGCGCCATGCAGGCGGGCGCGAATGGTTTCGCGATGGCCGCCGCCGGCCGCGAAACCGCGGTCGAGGGTACGATCCGCATCACGGCGTCCGAAGTCGTCTCGACCTTTCTCCTGCCGGAGATCCTCGTCGCGCTTGCTGACGAGGAACCCGCACTCGAGATCGAGCTGGTCGCCAGCGATTCGGTGCAGAACCTGCTCGCCCGCGACGCCGACATCGCCGTGCGCATGGTGCGTCCGGTCCAGAACGACCTGATCACACGCAAGGTCAACGATGCCGCCATGGGCGCCTTCGCGCATCGTGATTATCTCGAAAAACACGGTACGCCCCGCGAGCCGCACGACCTGTTTTCGCACCGCGTCATCGGTCAGGACCGCGACGACCTGATCCTGCGCGGCATGGCACGGCTCGGCTTCAGGGCCGACCGGTCCGCTTTCACGTTCCGCACGGATCACCCGATCGCGTCGTGGAACCTTGTCCTGGCCGGCGCCGGAATCGGTTTCATGCAGGTGGCGATCGCAAACCGCTACCCCGGTCTCGTGCGCATCCTGCCGGAACTGGACATTGAGCCCCTGCCCTACTGGCTATGCTCGCACCGCGAACTTCGCCACAGCGCCAGAGTACGCCGTGTCTATGATTTCCTGGCCGAGAGACTGGCCGCCCTGCCGCTCGGCGGCGTCACGTCCTGAGCGTCCTGAGCGAAAGCGACAGCGCCGCCGTCGCCAGAAGCACGACCGAGAAGGCGGCGAAGATGACCGCCAGGCCGAAATGTTCGGCGACAACGCCGAGCATGGCGGGCGCGGTCAGCGCGCCGGAATAGCCGAAGGCCGTCGCGATGCCGATGCCGATCGCCGATTCTATGCCGGGGAACCGGCCAGCCGCCGAAAACACGATCGGCACCATGTTGGCGAGTCCGAGGCCGCAGACGAGGAAGCCGGCGATCACCATCGCCAGTTCCGACGACAGCCCGGCAATCGCAAAGCCGGCGCTTGCGACCAGCGCCGAGACGAAGAAGGTCCGCCCGTCGCCGAACCGGTCGCGCAGCCCGTCGCCGAGGAAACGCATCAGTGCCATGGTGCCGGAGAAAGCCGCAAAGGCGTAGCCCGCAATTGCAACCGGCGCCTGGTGGTCCTTGGCGAGATAGAGCGCGCTCCAGTCGAGGATCGAGCCTTCCGGCACGAAGGACAGGAAGGCGCAAACGCCGAGAATGTAGATGCCCGCTCCGGTCGGCAGCAACGCGAAGATCCGTTTCGGCGACAATCTTCTGTTTTCGGATTCTCCCTTCGTGTCGCGCGCCTTGGCGTCGCCGAGATAGAAGAACTGCGCCACGATCACGATGCCGCCGGTGATGACGAGAACGGCGACCGAGTGGCCCATGTCGCCGAACCGCGCCAGCAGCCAACCGCCGAGCGGCGCGCCAGTCAGCCCACCGAGGCTCCAGAAACCGTGACACGACGACATGATGGCGTGGCCGCGCGCCTTTTCCACCGTGACCGCATTGGCGTTCATCGCCCCGTCCATCGCGCCCATGAACACGCCGAGCCAAAGCATGGCGAACGCGGTGACGGCCACATTGGGAGCCAGCGAGATTAGCAGCAGGCCGGGCACCAGCAGGAACGAGGTCCAGCGCACGATAGTGTCCGAGCCGTAGCGGGTCGTCAGCACCGCGCCGGCCAAAAGCGCGATCAGCGCACCGAGGCCGAACATGATGACAAGCGCGCCGAGCACCGATTCGGTGATGTCCAGCCGCCCGGCAAGAACCGGAATCTTCGGCGCCCAGTGGCCAACGACGAACCCGTTGGCATAGAATGCCGCCGACACCGCCCAGCGCGCCGAACGCCGATAATGCGGGCCGGAAATCTTGCCATTGTTCAGTGGCACTGTCGCGTCCGCAACGCTCATCCTTCGCTCCTTCGGATATCCGCGCCGGCTTCGCGACACGCCTCGACCGCCTCGTCCGGCGCGTCGTGCTCGACCAGGATCGCCGTGCAGTTGGCAAGACCGGTGACGCGGAACGGCGCGGCCGTCATCAGTTTCGTTGTCGTCACGGGGACGATTGTCATGGCGCTCGCCTCCGCGATGATGCGTTTGAAGGCCGCGTCGTCCGCGTGGATCGCGGTGACGCCCGCCCGCGGATCGACGCCGCAGGCTCCGAGAAAACAGATATCGGGCAGCAGGTTGCGCGCCGCGTTCATCGCCTCCGCGCCGATCGCCGCGCCGACCTCGCGGTCGATCAGCCCGCCGATCGCCACCACGTCGCAATCCCCGCGCAATGTCAGCGCGGCGGCGATCTGCGGCGCATTGGTGATGCAGGTCAGGCCGAAATCCTTCGGCAGGGCCTCGGCAATGGCGAGATTGGTCGAGGCGGCGTCGAGAAAGACGCTCGCGCCCCGGCCGATCCATTCGATTGCCGCGCGCGCCAATGCCGCCTTCGCCTCGACCGACCGGCCGGCCCTTTCCGCGAGCGTGCCCGAGAACGCGGCGGTCCGCAGTGCGCCGCCATAGACGCGCTGGCACAGGCCGCGCGCCGACAGGTCGCGCAGGTCGCGGCGGATCGTGTCCTCCGACACATCCAGTTCGCGCGCCAGGTCGGCGGCGATTACCTTTCCGGTCGCTTCCAGCCGGCCGGCGATCAGGTCCAGGCGCTCGCCCGGTAACATCGACATGCAATGACTCCGCTGAAATGTGCAACAACGTGCATAAACGTGCACAACCATGAAGTCAATCGCGGCAGCGGATCCGTATATCCGCCGCCGCCGGATCGTACAGCATAAAAAGCCGACATGGCCCTCGGTATAATTATCTGATCATCCTGATCCTGCTTCGGATCGGCGCCATTCCGGCGCGCGGCCGTTTCGGCAACGCGCCGCTCGGCATCGCCGGCACGATCCTGCTGATCGTCATCATCCTGATGCTGCTCGGCCGGATCTGACGCCAGCCGGCTTCTACCCGTAAACGACCAGCAGGTCCTTCGCGTCGATCTGGTCGCCGGCCTTGACGGCGACTTCGGCGATGGTGCCGTCGCGCTCGGCATGGATGGCGGTTTCCATCTTCATCGCCTCGATGGAGACGAGCACGTCGCCGGCCTTGACCTCCTGGCCGGCGATCACGCCGATGGTGGAGATCACGCCCGGCATCGGCGCCCCGACATGGGCCTCGTTGCCGGGTTCCGCCTTGCGCCGTGTCACCGCGCCGGTCGCGCCATGCGCCCGGTCCGGCACCTTGATGCGGCGCGGCTGGCCGTTGAGCTCGAAGAACACGGTCACCATGCCCTTCTCGTCGGTCTCGCTGACGGCAAGGCAGCGGATGACCAGCGTCTTGCCCTTTTCGAGCGCGGCGAAGACCTCCTCTTCCTGCTCCAGCCCGTAGAAGTAGACCTTCGTCGGCAGCGAGGAGACCGGGCCGTATAGCGCCTGGGCATGGGCGAAGTCGGTGAAGACCTTCGGATACATCAGGTACGAAGCGAACTCGAACTCGTCGATCTCGCGTTCGATCTTCTCCTCGATCTCCTTGCGCATGGCGGTGAGATCGGCCGGCGGCAGCAGCGAACCGGGAACGTCGGTATAGGGCTTCTCGCCCTTCAGAACCTTCTTCTGGATGCCCTCCGGCCAGCCGCCGGGCGGCTGTCCGAGATCGCCGCGCATCATCGAGACGACCGAATCCGGGAAGGCGATGTCCTTGTCCGGATTTTCGACCTCGGCCACCGTCATGTCCTGGCTGACCATCATCAGCGCCATGTCGCCGACCACCTTCGACGACGGCGTCACCTTGACGATGTCGCCGAACATCCGGTTCGCGTCGTGATAGGCGCGCGCCACCTCGTGCCAGCGGGTTTCGAGGCCAAGAGACCGCGCCTGTTCCTTCAGGTTGGTGAACTGGCCGCCCGGCATCTCGTGCAGATAGACCTCCGAGGCCGGCCCCTTCAGGTCGCTCTCGAAGGCCGCGTACTGGGTGCGCACCGCCTCCCAGTAGAAGGAGATCTTGCGGATCCAGTCGGCATCGAGCCCGGAATCGCGTTCCGTGCCGCGCAGCGCCTCGACGATCGATCCGAGGCAGGGCTGCGAGGTGTTGCCGGAGAGCGAATCCATCGCCGCATCGACCGCGTCGACGCCGCTCTCGACCGCCGCCAGAACCGTCGCTGCCGCAATCCCCGACGTGTCATGAGTGTGGAAGTGGATCGGCAGGTCGGTCGCCTCGCGCAGCGCCTTGAACAGTACCCGCGCCGCCGCCGGCTTGAGCAGGCCGGCCATGTCCTTGACCGCGAGCATGTGCGCCCCGGCCTTTTCCAGTTCGCCGGCCAGCCCGACATAGTATTTCAGGTCGTATTTCGGCCGCGCCGAGTTGAGGATGTCGCCGGTATAGCAGATCGCCGCCTCGCAGATCTTGTTCTCCTCGGCGACCGCGTCCATCGAGACGCGCATGTTGTCGACCCAGTTGAGGCAATCGAAGACGCGGAACAGGTCGATGCCGCCGGCCGCCGCCTGACGCACGAAGTGCTTGACGACATTGTCGGGGTAATTGGTGTAACCGACGCCGTTGGCGCCGCGCAGCAGCATCTGCAACAGGATGTTCGGCGCCTGCTCGCGGATCTTGGCCAGCCGCTCCCACGGATCCTCGGTCAGGAACCGCATGGCGACGTCGAAGGTCGCGCCGCCCCAGCATTCCAGCGACAGGAGCTGCGGCAGGGCGCGGGCATAGGTGCCGGCGATCGCCACGATGTCGGCCGAGCGCATCCGCGTCGCCAGCAGGCTCTGATGCGCGTCGCGCATCGTCGTGTCGGTCAGGTAGATCTGCTTTTCCGCGCGCAGCCATTTCGCGAAGCCTTCCGGGCCGAGTTCGTCGAGCCGGGGCTTCGTCCCGCCCTCGGGGATCGGGATGCCCACCCACGGCACGCTCGGCGGCGCCGCGTCGGCCGGCGGCTTCGGCCGCCCCTTGGTCTCGGGATGGCCGTTGACGGTGACGTCGGCGAGATAGGTCAGGAGCTTCGTCGCGCGGTCGGCGCGCCTGACCTGCGTGAACAGTTCCGGCGTCGTGTCGATGAACTTGGTCGTGTAGCTGTTGTCGAGGAATTTCGGGTGCGTGATGATCGCTTCCAGGAAGGTCAGGTTCGTCGCCACCCCGCGGATGCGGAACTCGCGCAGCGCCCGGTCCATGCGCCGGATCGCCTCTTCCGGCGTCGGCGCCCAGGCCGTCACCTTTTCCAGCAGCGGATCGTAGAACCGGGTAATCACCGCGCCCGAATAGGCCGTGCCGCCGTCGAGCCGGATGCCAAAGCCGGTCGCACCGCGATAGGCGGTGATGCGTCCGTAATCCGGGATGAAGTTCTGCTCCGGGTCCTCGGTGGTGATCCGGCACTGCAGCGCATGGCCGTTGAGCCGGATGTCCTCCTGGCGCGGCACGCCCGATTCCGGCGTCCCGATGGCAAAGCCGTCGAGGATGTGGATCTGCGCCTTGACGATGTCGATCCCTGTGACCTCCTCGGTCACGGTGTGCTCGACCTGGATGCGCGGATTGACCTCGATGAAGTAGAACTTGCCGGTATCGGCATCCATCAGGAACTCGACCGTGCCCGCGCCGATATAGTCGGTCGCCGCCGCGATCTTCAGCGCGTGGCCCGACAGTTCGGCGCGCTGCTCGTCGTTAAGATACGGCGCCGGCGCGCGCTCCACGACCTTCTGGTTGCGCCGCTGGATCGAGCAGTCGCGCTCGAACAGGTGGACGGCGTTGCCATGCGTGTCGCCGAGGATCTGCACCTCGACATGGCGCGCGTTCTCGACCAGCTTTTCGAGATAGACCTCGTCCTTGCCGAAGGCGGCACGGGCCTCGCGCTTGGCTTCCAGAACCTCGCGCTCGATCTCCTCTTCGGAGCGGATGACGCGCATGCCGCGCCCGCCGCCGCCCCAGGACGCCTTCAGCATCACCGGATAGCCGACCTCGAGCGCCATCGTCTTGACGGTCGCCATGTCGTCGGGCAGCGGCTCCGTCGCCGGCACCACCGGGACGCCAGCCGACACGGCGAGATTGCGCGCGGCGACTTTGTTGCCGAGCGCCCGCATCGTTTCCGGCTTCGGCCCGATGAAAGTCACGCCGGCGGCCGCGCAGGCCTCGACGAATTCCGGGCTTTCCGACAACAGTCCGTAACCCGGGTGGATGGCGTCGGCGCCCGACTGCCGGGCGACCCGCAGCACCTCCTCGATCGACAGATAGCTCTCGATCGGCCCGAGATCGCGCTCCAGATGCGGGCCCTTGCCGACCTGGTAGCTCTCGTCGGCCTTGAACCGGTGCAGCGAGTACTTGTCTTCCTCCGCCCAGATGGCGACGGTCTTGATCCCGAGCTCGTTGGCCGCGCGGAACACGCGAATGGCGATTTCGGAACGGTTGGCGACGAGAATTTTCTTGATGGCCAAGGCTCTAACCCGGTCTGGCGTGGAAGTCAGACGGATTCTTTATCGCCAATTATTGTGCAGTGCAAACGCCGATACCGCTATGTCGCGGCAACGATGATGATCTCCACCTTGTAGTCGGGCGTCGCCAGCTTCGATTCGCCGGCCGCGCGCGTCGGTGCATGGCCGGGTGCGACCCAGGCATCCCAGACCGCGTTCATCTCGGCGAAATCGGCCATGTCGGCGAGCCAGATGGTGGCCTGCAGGATGCGCGTCTTGTCGCTGCCCGCCTGTTCCAGCAGGGCTTCGATGCGCCCCAGAATGGTTTTTGTCTGCTCGGCCACGCTTTGGCCGGGATCGCCGACCTGTCCGGCCAGATAGATCGTGCCGTTGTGGATAACGGCCTGGCTCATGCGTTTGCCGGTGTCGATGCGGGTGATGTCACTCATGGAAGGCTCGCTTTCTGGTGGGCCGGTCAGGCTTCATTGAAGCCGGTCAGGACATGGATCAGGTTGTCTCCGAGCGCGTCGGAGAGATATCCGCCCTCCTGCACGAAAAGCGTCGGCAGGCCAAGCCCGGAAATCGCCGCACCGATCCGCGAAAAGCCAGGCGTCGTGACCGCAAGCCCCTTGAACGGATCATCGATATGGGCATCGAGACCGAGCGCAACGATGACGGCGTCGGCGCCGAAGGCGCGGATGCGATCGAGCGCGACGTCGAGCGTTGCCAGATAGGCGTCGTCTCCCGTTCCGCGATCGAGCGGCAGGTTGAGATTGTAGCCGAGGCCCACACCCTCGCCGCGCTCCTGCGCATGGCCCCAGAAGAACGGGTAAAACCGCGCCGGATCGGCATGGATCGAAATCGTCAGCACGTCGGAGCGCGAATAGAAAATCCCTTGCGTGCCGTTACCGTGATGCACGTCGACATCGAGGATCGCCGGGCGCTTGCCGGCGACGCGCAGCCTTTCGGCGGCGATGCCGGCATTGTTGAAGAAGCAGAACCCGCCGGCGAGATCGGCATAGGCGTGATGCCCCGGCGGACGGCTCAGCGCATAGATCGCGCGTTCGCCCCAGGCGATGTGGTCCGCGCCGGTCACCGCCGACTGCGCCGACCAGTAGGCCGCCTCGAAGGTGCCTTCGGCGATCGGACAGGCAGTATCGGCCTGGTGGTAGCCGGCCTGGCCAACGGCGGATTTCGGATATCCGTCGGTACGATTGGCCGGATGGATGTTCGGGATCACCTCTTCGCCCGCCCCCTCGATACGCCGCCAGCGCGTATAGATGTTCTGCAGGAAGGCGATGTATTCCGCGGTGTGCAGCGCCGCGATCGGCCCGAGTCCCGCATCCGTCGGCGCCTCGAAAATACAGCCCGCCGACTGCGCCGCGGCCTTCAGGACCTCGATGCGCTTCGGTTGCTCCGGATTGGGCAGCACCGCGCCATTGGCCATGAAGTGCCTGGGATCGTGTTTCCACTGGCGTTCGTCGAAGATCGCTTTCATCGCGTGCCTCTATCATCTTTCAGGGCGGCAAGCCCCGTTTCATCGAGTGTCAGGATCGTTTCGCCCTCGGTCGCCGCGAAGCCGAGCCGGTCATAGAACGCCTGCGCACCCGCATTGTCATCATACACGGCGAGCTTCAGATAGCTCGCGGCCCAGACTTCGCCGGCATCTTCGGCTACGGCTTTCAGGAGCCGTCGTCCGAGCCCTTGCCCGCGCGCCGCCGGCGACACCCAGAGATCGGAGACATAAACGCCGGCCGATGCCCGGACGGTCGAAAAGACCGGCGAATAGAGCGTGGCGCCGACCACCGCGCCGTCCTGCTCGGCAACAAGCGCGCGGAACAC
The DNA here is from genome assembly GCF_014904745.1 of Oricola nitratireducens. Classification (GTDB taxonomy): domain Bacteria; phylum Pseudomonadota; class Alphaproteobacteria; order Rhizobiales; family Rhizobiaceae; genus Oricola; species Oricola nitratireducens. Next base: position 13,412 of record NZ_JACZCS010000003.1, on the reverse strand, counting down.
CGGATGATCGCCGAAGCCCGCGCGCGCGAGCATATCGGCCGTCGCGCCGTGACTGTCGCCGATATCGTCGGAAAGGTGCCGCAGCGCCTTGTTCAGCCGTCCGGCGTCCGCCGCTCTGGCTTTCCTGATCACGACATCGTTCATCGTCAGATCGCCGTCCGGTCGGCGCCCTTGAGGCCCAGCATGTCCCGCGCGTCGTCGGGCGTCGCGACCTCGCGGCCCAGCTCCTCGACGATCCGGCGGATCTTGGCGACCTGCTCGGCATTCGATTGCGCCAGTTTTCCGCGTGCGATCATCAGGCTGTCCTCCAGCCCGACGCGCACGTGCCCGCCCATCGCGGCGGCCATGGTCGTCAGCGGTATCTGGTGACGCCCGGCGGCGAGCACCGAAAACGCGTAGTCCGATCCGAACAGCTTGTCGGCGATCAGCTTCATGTGGCCGAGGTTCTCCGGATCGGGCCCGATCCCACCGAGGACGCCGAAGACGAACTGGATGAAAAAGGGCGGCTTGACCAACCCGCGATCGGCGAAGTGGCGCAGCATGTAGATGTGGCTGACATCGTAGCACTCGAACTCGAACCGCGCGCCGCGTTCGGCGCCGAGCTCCGTCAGTATGCGGGCGATGTCGCGCGGCGTGTTCTTGAAGACGAGGTCGTCCGATTCTTCGAGGAACGGCTTTTCCCAGTCATGTTTCCAGTCGCTGATCCGCTCCGCCGCCGGATAGAGCGCGAAATTCATCGTGCCCATGTTGAGCGAGCACATTTCCGGCTCGGTGCGTTTCGGCGCTTCCAGCCGCTCGTCGAGCGTCATCACCGCGCTGCCGCCGGTGGAGATGTTGAGCACGGCATCGCTTGCCTGCTTGATGCGCGGCAGGAACGCCATGAAATGCTCCGGTGACGCCGACGGGCGGCCGTTTTCGGGGTCGCGCGCATGCAGATGCAGGATCGACGCGCCCGCCTCCGCCGCGCCGACTGCCTGCTCGGTGATTTCGCTGGCGGTCACCGGAAGATGCGGCGACATCGAGGGCGTGTGGATCGAGCCCGTGACGGCGCAGGTGATGATGATCTTCGACATGATAAGGTCCCGCTCAGGCGCTCTGCGGCAGCGCGGCGTGAACCTCGCCCATGAATTGCTTCAGCGACAGGTCGAGCATCTCGATGATCTCCTCGACCTGGTTTTCGTTCACGATCATCGGCGGGCAGACGAGGATATGATCGCCCTCGTAACCGCCACGCGTCCGCCGCGAATAGACGATCAGGCCGTTCTCGTAGGCGATGCTGACGAAGCGGTCATGGGCAGCGAGCGACGCCGGCAGCGGCGCCATGGTGTGCCGGTCGGAAACGAACTCGAAGGCAGTCAGGAGGCCCTTGCCGCGCACGTCGCCGATCACCGGATAGCGCTGCATCAAGTCTTCCAACCGCGACTTGAGAAGAGTTCCCATCCGCTCCGCATTGGCGACCAGTCCCTGGCGCTCGATCTCGTCGAGCACCGCAAGCCCCGCCGCGCAGGCGAGCGGATTGCCCGCATAGGTGAAACCGTGCTGGAAGCCACCGGCGTCGAGCACCGGCTCGACGACCCGGTCATGCGCGGCCATCGCGCCGAGCGGCACGTAGCCCGCCGCGAAACCCTTCGACATCACGATGATGTCGGGCGCGAGATTCCAGTGTTCGCCGGCGAGGAACTTTCCTGTCCGCCCGGCGCCGGTCATCACCTCGTCGAGAATCAGCAGCACGCCGTATTGCCGGCAGATCTCCTGCACCCGCTCCATGTAGCCCTTCGGCGGCACCAGCGCGCCCGTCGAGGCGCCGCCGACCGGCTCGACCATGAAGGCGAGCACCGTGTCCGGCCCCTCCTCGATGATCTTTTCCTCCAGCATGTTGGCGTAGTGCAGGCCCGTCGCCTCGTCGTCGGGATCGAGCCCGTCGAGATAGGCGCGCGGCGCGGGAATTTTCGGCATCGCCGGCATCATCGGCTCGAACGGCTCGGTCAGCGGATCGTATGACGTGATCGCCAGCGCGCCGAGCGTGCAGCCGTGATAGGACGGCGCGCGCGAGATCACCTTCCAGCGTCCGGATTGACCGGTGGCGACCGCATATTGGCGCGCCAGCTTCATCGCGCTTTCCACCGCCTCCGACCCGCCGGAGACGAAGAACACCTTGTCAAGGCCTTCCGGCGTCAGCGAAGCGGTCTTGGCCGCCAGTTTCTCGGACGCCTCGGTCTCGAAATGCAGCCGGTAGCCGAAGGTGGATTTCTCCATCTGCAGCCGCATCGCGGCGAGCACGTTCTCGTTGGAATGGCCGATATTGCAGACCATCGCGCCGGACGATCCGTCGAGATAGCGCTTGCCGTCAACGTCCCACATATAGATGCCGCGCGCCTGGTCGAGCACCGGCTTGCGGCGGCGGCTCTGGTAGAAGAGGTGGCTTTTCTGCTGCTGTGCCATGAAAATTGTCCGGAGGAACGCTAGGCGCTCAGCGCCGCGCAATCGCGCGGACGCAGGCGAATGGAAACGGGCGCACCTTCGGCGAAGGGATGCTCGTCGATCATGTTGATGGCCTGGAGCTGGTGCTCGCCCGCGCGCACGAAGTAGCGCACGGCCTGGCCCTGGTAGTCGACGGTCTCGACCGTCGCGTCGACGGTGACGGTGCCGTCGGCCGGCGCATCGCGCTCTGTAAGCAACAGTTTCTCGGCGCGCAAAACCAGCTTGGCCGGTCCGTCCGACGTGACCTGTGGCGCCTTTTTGGCGGGCACCGCGATCCGTCCGAAGATTTCCGCGTCGAAGGCAAGACTGTCACCGTCGCGGCCGACACATGTTGCCGGCAGGATGTTCGAGGCGCCGAGGAAATTGGCGACGAATTCGCTGGCCGGCGTGTTGTAGACCTCTTCCGGCGGGCCGACCTGCTCGACCCTGCCGGCCGACATCACGACGATCTGGTCGGACAAGGCGAGCGCCTCGGACTGGTCATGGGTGACGAAGATCGTCGTCACGCCGATCCGCTCCTGAATGCGCTTCAATTCCACCCGCATATCCTCGCGCAGATTGGCGTCGAGCGCCGACAAGGGTTCGTCCAGCAGCAACACGTCCGGTTCGATGACGATTGCGCGGGCCAGCGCAATACGCTGTTGCTGGCCGCCCGACAACTGTTTCGGATAACGCTCGCCGACACCCGGCAATTGCACCAGTTCGAGCGCATCCTGCACCCGCTTCTTCGCCTCTTCCTTCGGCACGCCGCGGTATTTCAGCCCGAAGGCGACGTTTTCGACGATCGTCTTGTGCGGAAACAGCGCGTAATTCTGGAAGACAAGGCCGAGATTGCGCTTGTGGATCGGCACGTCGTTGACGCGGCGGCCCTTGATCAGGATCTCGCCCTCGGTCGGATCGAGCAGGCCCGCGACCATGCGCAGCGTCGTCGTCTTGCCGCAGCCGGACGGGCCAAGCAGCGTCACGAAGGCCCCATCGGGGATTTCCAGCGATGTCTTGTGGACAGCCGTAAACGCCTCGAAGCGTTTCACGATGTCGGTCAGGGTAACGGAACTCACGGGCTGCGCCTCCGATCTGGCTTGAAAGTCCCCGCCGCGGAATCGCGGCGGGAACGGTTTTTAAAGGGCGAGGTCAGTAGCCCTTCTGGACGCGGCCGAACATCTTCGACCATTCCGCCTCGTGGCCGTTCCAGTAATCCGGATTGGCAAAGGTCAGGCCGGCGAGCGTGCCGGTCGGATCGAAGGCCGGCAGCGTCGGGATCTTCTTGCCGAGATCCACCTTGGTCGGATCGAGCGCCGGCGGATAGTTCTGGCCTTCCGCGACGGCGATGGAGGTCTCCGGCGCCAGCATGAAGTTCAGAAGCTCCTCGCAGGCTTCCATCGGCGAGCCCTTGATGACGAACAGGCATTCCTGCCAGCCGAAGCCGTTCGGCGGGTCCATGTAGCCGATGTCGTGGCCCTGTTCCTGCAGCGCGTAGATGCGGCCCGACCAGCCCTCTGTAACGTAGATTTCCTCTTCCGCCAGCAGGCTCATCAACTCGGCGCCCGACGTCCAGTATTTCAGCGCCAGGTCGCGGTGCTTGCGCACGGCATCCCACATCGCGTCCACATCGGTGGCGTTGTTTGGATCCTGATCGGTCTGCAGCGCGGCATACCACATGCGCGTGCGCCAGTCGGCCCAGCCGCCGATCTTGCCCTTGTAGGCGTCGTCGATGAGGATCTTCGCGCCCTTCTCCTTCATCTCCTCGTCGGAGATATGCTTGCGGTTATAGGCGAGCCCGGTGGTGCCGTAATCGTAGGGAACGCAGGACAGTTTGCCGTTGGTCACGCCGCGGAACACGTCAACCAGTTTCGGTATGACAAATTTCAGGTTCGGAATGTTGTCCTCGTTCAGTTCGGAGGCGAGGCCCAGATTGTTGTAGCGCGCATAGTCGAACACGCCCGACAGGTGGGCGATGTTGTATTCGCCCGGCTGGCTCGCCTTGACGCGCGACAGATATTCGTCGCCGCCGCCGAACGTGCCGTCGACCACCTTGATGCCGGTCTTGGCGGTATAGGGATCGAAGGCGTATTTCCGGAAAGCCTCGGAAACCACGCCGCCCCAGCCGTCGAAACGAACCTGTTCGGTCGCCGCCATCGCTTCGCGCGCGAACGGCGTCTGCACGCCATAGGCGAGGCCGGCCGCCCCGATCAGGCCGAGGAATTTCCGCCGGTCGAGATCGCCGTTTCTGTAGCGTTCCAGCAGTCTTTCGTATCGTCTGGTATTGTCCATCGTACTCTCCTTCGTGGGTCGATTTGGTGCCGGGAGCGGTTATCCGCCGCGGTTTCGGGCGAGTTGTCGGGCAATCGCAGCTCCCAGAAGCGGCAGCCCGACGGTAAGGACGATCATCACCGTGCCGAGCGCGTTGATCTCCGGCGAGATCGAGTTGCGCAGCATCGCGAAGATCTGGGTAGGCACGGTCTCGACGCCGCCCGGCTTCCAGAACAGCGTGCCGGTGATATCGTCGAAACTGATGGTGAAGGCGAACAGCGCGCCGGCGAGAACGGCCGGCAGCATCAGCGGCAGCGTGATCTCGAAAAAGGTCTGCCGCGGGCTTGCGCCGAGGCTCATCGCCGCCTCCTCGATGTCGCGCTTGATGGAGACAAGACGCGCCTGCACCACGAGGACGACGAAAGGCAGCGTGAAGATCACGTGGCCGAACAGCAGCAGCGTGAAGCTCTTGTTGATCGACATGAAGTTGAGGAACAGCAGCAGCGCCACGGCGAGCACCACCTCGGGAACCAGGATCGGCGCGATCAAAAACGTCGAGATCAGGTTGGAGCCGGGCACCCGGTAGCGCACCAGCGCGAGGCTCGCCAGCACGCCTAGCGTCGTCGAGATCCCCGCCGTCAGCGTTCCGAGAAGGATGGATGTGCGGAATGCGCGCAGGATCGCCTCGTTCTGTGCCAGCTCGACGAACCAGCGCACCGACAATCCGGTCATCGGGAAGGCGCCGAACTGGCTGGCGTTGAAGCTCAGCAGCACCACGACCGCGACCGGCAGGAACATGAAGAGATAAACGAGAAGCGCCCACAGGCGAATGAGGGACCAGCCCATCAACCGAGCCCTTTCATCAATTGCGCCATGCCGAGATAGCGGTTGTAGATCAGCACCAGCGTACCGAGCACGGCGAGAAGCATCAGCGACAGCGCCGAGCCGAGCGGCCAGTTGAGCTGGGTGATCACCGCCTCGAAGACGAGATTGGCGAACATCGCGTCCCGTGGCCCGCCGAGGACAAGCGGCGTGATGTAAGTCCCCGCACCGAGCACGAAGCACAAGAGCCCGCCCGCCGCGAGACCGGGAAGCGACAAGGGCAGCGTTACCTCTAGGAAGCTTTGCCACCGCGTCGCACCGAGAGAATGGGCGGCATCCTCCAGCGTCACGTCGATGCCCTCGAGGCTGACGAAGACATTGAGGATCATGAAGGGCAGCAGGAAGTGGACGAGGCCGAGAATGACCGTCGTCTCGTTGTAGAGCATCTGGAGCGGTTGATGAATGATGCCGAGCGATAGCAGGATCGAGTTCAGCGCCCCGGAGACGCCGAGAATATTGATCCAGCTCATCGTGCGGATGATGTAGCTGATCCAGAAGGGCAGCATCAGCAACAGCAGCAGGATCGCCTTGTTGCCGCGCGAACGGGCGATGAAATAGGCGGCAGGATAGCCCATCAGTGCGCAGACGATGGTGGTGATCGCCGCGATCTTCAGCGTGTTGAGCAGGATGTCGCGATAGAAGCGGTCGGTCAGCGCTTCCTGCCAATTATCGAAGAAGAAACCGACCTGGTCGGCGCCCGTCGCCGTGCGCAGCCAGAACGAATAGACCAGAATGAAGAGCAGCGGCACGAAGAGCAGCAGCGTCACCGCCGTCAAGGCGGGCGATAAGAGAATCCATGGCTGGCGGGCTTCACGCCTTTCGACCGACATTCGATAACCCCTCACGGATGCGGTAAGCCTTGACTTTGGCGGTCGACCAGTCATTCATCAAATAGATAATCGGAATTATCATTATAGGTTTGATCTATGGCTGGCTTGACGACCCCGTCCCGGCATTCGGACCGGCTGGTGCGCGAACTGGACTGGAACCTGCTGCGAACCTTCGTCGTGCTGGCGGAATCGCGCTCCATTACCGAGGCCGCCGGCAAGCTTCGTCTTGCCCAGCCATCCGTTTCCACCGCGCTGAAACGGCTGGAAGAGCGCATCGACAAGAAGCTGATCGATCGGTCTCCCGGCCATTTCCGCCTGACGCAGGCCGGCGAATTGCTCTACCGTGAGGCGGTCGACATCCAGGGATCGATCTTCCGGCTGACAACCGCGATGCGCGACGTCACCAACGAGGTCCAGGGCCACGTCAAGATCGCAGTGGCGAGCCATGTCGTCTGCCCTGTCTTCGACGAGGCGCTGGCGCATTTCCATGCCGAGCACCCCAAGGCGACCCTGTCCGTCGACGTCGACACCAGCCGCGAAGCCATCGCCGCCGTCAATGCACGCAGCGCGAGCTTTGCCATTTGCCTTGTCAAGGAACGCAATCCGAAGCTCGAATATCGCCGCCTCTACCGCGAATTCTTCGGCCTGTTCTGTGGCCCGCCGCACCCGCTTTTTGGCAAGAAGGGCCTGACCAGCGCCGATCTCGCCGGCCACGCTTCGGTGAGTTTCGAGACCGACCGCCTGCACGACGTGCTGCGTCCGGTGACGCTGATGCGCGCCGAGGCCGATCTCGGCGACCGAATCGTCGGCACGTCGAGCCATCTGGAGGAAGTCCGGCGGATGATTATTGCCGGCCTCGGTATCGGGCCGCTCCCCGTCCATGTGACACGGCGCGACATCGATTCCGGACTGTTGTGGCACCTGCCACCCTACGACAAGATGCCGGAGATCGACGTGCACGTGGTCTGGAACCCGCGCGCAAAGCTGAACCGCGCCGAGGAAGCGCTGCTCGCCGAGTTGCTGACCCGCATCGAGGAGACGCCGATCGAGGAGCGGACCTACCGCTAATCGAATATCCGAAGTGGCGTCAGGTGGCAGCCTCGGCCATCAGCCGGCCATGCGCCGCCCGGACCTCGTGCGGGATGCGCCTTGCGACGAATGCCGCGACGCGCGCATAGCGCTCCGGCTCCGGCGCGGCCTCGTGCGCCGCCCCGATCCGTGCCCAGACGGCAAGGAACAAGACCAGGCCCGTCAACTGCATGAAATCATGCGCAAGCGGGCTGGCGTCTTGCGCCGCGCGCACGGTCTCGCGCGCCTCGATCCACAGCCCCCGCGCCTCGGCCACCGCCTCCGACCCGGTCTCCGCCGCGATCCCGCCGATCAGCCCGGCGAAAGATGAAGCGCCTTCGCCGACCCGCAGCCCGCGCGTTGCGAGCGCCCCGGCATGAATGCCGTTGGCGCCCTCGTAGATCGCGGTAATCCGCGCGTCGCGATAGGTCTGGTCCACACGGTATTCGCGCAAGTACCCGTAGCCGCCGAGAACCTGCGCGCCGGTTTCGGCCGCGCGCATTCCCGCTTCGGTGCAGAACACCTTGGCGACCGGGGTCAGGAATTCGACCAGATCCGGATCCTCGTTCGCCTCCAGGATGACGAGGGCGAGATGGGCGATCGCCCGCGCGCCGAGCGCCAGCGAATCCGTCTCGTCAAGCATGCGGCGGACATCGGCGTGCCGGTCGAGCGTCACCGGCGCGCCGTCCGGCCCGCGACCCTGCATGCGCTCGCCGGCATAGGTCCGGGCGATATCGAAGGCGCGCGCCGCATGCGCCGCGCCCTGCAGCGACACGTCGAGACGGGCGTGGTTCATCAGCGTGAACATCGCCTTCAGACCCTCGCCGGGCCTGCCGATCAGCTCTGCTTGCGCACCATCAAACACCATCTGGCAGGTCGGCGAGGCATGCAGACCCATCTTCTGCTCGATGCGCACGACGCCGACCGCGTTTCGCGTGCCGTCGGCCTTGTGCGACGGGCAGAGAAACAGCGACAAGCCCCGGATACCGTCGTCGCTTGTGCGCGCCAGCACCAGATGCAGGATGCAGGCGCTCATGTCCTGATCGCCGCCGGAAATGAAGATTTTCTCGCCGTCGATGCGCCAATTGCCACCGGTTTCATCGGCCTTGCAGCGAATGCGCGACAGGTCGGATCCGGCGCCGGGTTCCGTCAGGCACATTGTCGCCAGCCATTCGCCCGAGGCGAGCGGCGGGATCATCCGCGCTTTTTGCTCATCGGTGCCGAAAGCGAGGATCGTGCGGATCGCGCCGGGCGCGAGCCCGGTGACCATCTGCAGGCTGTGGCAGGCGCCGGAAAATATCTCGCTGGTGACAGCCAGAAGCGCCGCGCCCATCCCCTGCCCGCCGAATTCCTCCGGCGCGGTCAGACCCGGCCAGCCCTGTTCGACCCAGGCGTCGTAGACGGCGCGAAATCCGTCCGGCATGCGCACGCAGCCGTTTTCCAGCCGGCAGCCCTGGATGTCGCCCGGCTCGTCGAGCGGCGCGATCTCGCCCTCGGCAAAGGCGGCGAAATGGCCCGCCAGTTCGGCGGCGAGGTCTGGGTCCCAATCGGGAATGCGCCGCGCGCCGGCGACCACGTTCAGCGAAAACAGGATATCGGCGACCGGCGCCACGAACGGTTTCATTCTCGTCTCCTCACGCCCGGATCAGTGCCGGCTCGCTGTCGTCATAAAGTCGCTCGAGAAGCGCCGCGCGGCGCGTCAGCACCTTGCGCGTGTTCAAACTGCCTTTCGCCGTGATCTCGCCATCGCCGAGCGAGGCCGGTTCGGCGAGGACGAGGGCGCGCGCGACCCGCGTCGACGACCCGGTCGACTGCGCCGCACGGCTGCAAAGCCTGCGCGCGATCTCCGCGCCAAGCGCCGGATCGCGCAGGGCGCCGTCGATCTCCTCCGGGTCGTACCCGGCCGCGGCGAGCGCCTGCCGGTCGGGGAAGATCATGACACCGATCTCGTTCCGGTCATGGCCGGTGACCACCAGATCGGCGGCGAGCGGCGCGAGGCAGCCGAGAATGTCGAGCCGCAACCCGGCGGCGCGCACCCAGGTGCCGGTCAGAAGCTTGAAATCCTCGGAAATGCGCCCGTCGAAGCGCAAGCCCGCCTCCGGCCGCGCCGGATCGACGAAACGCATCGCGTCGCCGGTGATGAAGAAGCCTTCCTCGTCGAAGCTTTCGCGCGACTTTTCCACGTTACGGAAATAGCCCGCCATGATGTTCGGCCCCTTGACGCGAACCTCGCAGCGCATCTCGTCGTCGGGGATCAGCTTCGCGACGACACCGGTCAGCGGAACGCCGACAATGCCCGAACTTTCGGTGGGTTCATGCTGCAACAATGTCGCCGGCGCGGTCTCGGTCAGCCCCCAGCTCGACGTCATCAGCGGCACGGACCCCGTAACCTCCATTGCCATCTCCTCGAAGCCCTGCCAGACATCCTGCGGCAGCGACGCACCGGCATAGAAGACCAGGTCGAGATCGGAGAAGAACCGCTGCCGCAGGTCTGTATCGGCGCGCAGCGCCGAAAGCAGCATCGAAAAGCCGACCGGAACGTTGAAGGCGAGCGTGCCGGTGACCAGGCCGAGATTTTCCAGCGTCCGCTCGAACAGGCCCTTCACCGGCTTGCCGTCGTCGATATAGAGGCTGCCGCCATTGGCGAGCATCAGGTTGAAGTTGTGGCTGCCGCCGAAGACGTGGTTCCACGGCAGCCAGTCGACGATCACCGGCGGCCGTTCGCGCAGGAACGGCAACGCGTCGGCGATCTGCGTCTGGTTCACGCACATCATGCGGTGCGTCGTCGGCACGCCCTTCGGGCTGGAGGTCGAACCCGACGTCATCAGGATCTTGACGACCGTATCCGGCCCGACAGCCGCATGCGCCGTATCGACATCGGCGCCGCCGTCGCCGCGCAGCAGGTCGGCGAACGGCGTGACGCCGGAAGTTCCCGGCCGGCTCGCGACAATTTCGATGCCGGCCAGTTCGTCGAGCGCGATCGCCTCGCGATACTGCTCGGCATCGACCGCATAGACGAGCGCCGGGCGCACCAGTTCGATGACATGCCGCAGACGGTCATGCGCGCCCGGGATCAGCGCATATTGCTCGGCGACGGGCACCGTCGGAATGCCGGTATATTGGGCGGCGAGCGTCAGCAGACCGTGATCGACGCCGTTGCCGGAAATGATCAGGACAGGCGTTTCGCCGTCGAGCCCGCGGCCGAGAAGCGCGGCGGCGATGGCGCGCACCTTCTGCAGCGTCGCCGCATAGGTTTCCTTTCGCCAGCCGGCGCCGTCCCGTTCGGCGATGAACACGCGCTCCGGCGCTTCGCCGGCCCAGCGGTGCAGCCAGTCGCCGGTCGTCTCCGCGACCGGGCCGAGCGGATAGGCCGAGGTCAACAGGATCGATCCGTCGGCGCGGTCCTCGCGCACGACATTCTGCGGCAAATATCTTTCGCCCATTTTCATTCTCCTCCCCTGTTGCCCTGCTCGACCGTCTGCAGCGCCGCGATCAACGCCGCCGCGCCGTTTTCGCCGAGGCCGCCAAGCAGTTTTTCCTCATGCGCCCGGACCGCCTGCAGCGCGCGTTCGCAAAGCCGCCTTCCGGCAAGCGTGGCGCGTAGCGCATGGCTGCGCCGGTCGGTCGGCGACGGATTGCGTGTGATCAGGCCGGCCTGCTCGAGATCGTCGATGATGACGACGAGATTCGAGCGCTCGACGGCAAGCGCGCCGGCCAGCTGCGTCTGGCTGAGATCCGGATTGTCGATGACGAGTACCAGCGCTGTAAACGTCATCATGCGCAGTCCGAACGGCTCCAGCGTTCGCGCGAGATCGGCTTGCACCGCATTAAAGGCGCGCTTCATGTTGTAGCCGGCAAAGCCGCGCAACGTCCTGTCCGACACGGGACCTCCCTGGCCGGCCTCCGGCAGGCTCTTGCGTATTGCCTTCGCCATGACGGCATCTTCCCCCGGACAATTCCGTTCATATTGATATCATAGATAATTGTTATGTCGAATAACAATTATTGCGGCCGATTTCAGCGGTGCGAAACCTTTCGAAACCTCAGTTCGGAAGCAAAAACAAGGTGATGGCCGGGAACAGCACCAGCAGCACCACACGCACAATGTCGGAGCCGACGAAGAACATGACGCTCTTGTAGGTCTGCGATATCGGCGTTTCACGATCCATGGCGTTGATGATGAACAGGTTCATGCCCACCGGCGGCGTAATCAGCCCGACCTCGACGACGATCAGCACGAGGATGCCGAACCAGATCGCCAGATGCTCGGGGCTGAGGCCGAAATCGAGCACGCTGATGACCGGGAAGAAGATCGGGATCGTCAGGAGGATCATCGACAGCGAATCCATCAGGCAGCCGAAAACCAGATAGAACACCAGGATCAGCGTCAACACGGTCCACGGGCTGAAACCCTGGCTGACGACGAAGCTGGACAGTTCCTGCGGCACCTGGGAGAGCGCGAGGAACGAGTTGTAGAAGCTCGCGCCGAGCACGATGAAGAAGATCATCGCCGTGCTCATCGCCGTCGACAGGATGCTGTCTGCGAAGACCTTCCAGCTCAGATTGCCGGAAACGAGCGCGATCAGCCCGGTGCCCGCCGCGCCGACCGCGGCGCCTTCCGTCGGCGTGAACCAGCCGAGATAAATGCCGCCGACGACGAGCACGAAGACCAGCAGCACCGGCCAGACATCGAGCAGGGCCCGAACCCGCTCGGGATAGGGAACCCGCTCGCGCGTTCCCGCCGCTTCGGGGTAAAGGCGGACATAGAGCGAGATGGTGATGATGTATCCGATCGCGGCCAGCACGCCCGGGATGAAGGCGGCGAGGAACAGCTTGGCGATGTTCTGCTCGGTTAGGATCGCGTAGATGACGAGGATCACCGACGGCGGAATGAGGATGCCGAGCGTGCCGCCCGCGGCGAGCGTCGCAGTGGAAAACCCGCCCGAATAGCCGTAGCGGCGCAGTTCCGGCAGCGCGACGCGGCTCATCGTGGCCGCGGTCGCAAGCGACGATCCGCAGATTGCGCCGAAGCCTGCGCAGGCGCCGACGGCCGCCATGGCGACACCGCCGCGGCGATGGCCGAGCCAGCTTTCCGCCGCCCTGAACAGCGACGACGACATGCCGGACAACGTCGCGAACTGGCCCATCAGCAGGAACATCGGAATGATCGACAGCGAATAGGACCCGAAGGTCGAATAGGTCTCGCTTTTGAGCTTCGCCATGAACATCGCCGAGCCGCCCATCGAGAAATAGAGGCCGCCGATGCCGCAGATCATCATCGCGAGCCCGATCGGCGCGCGCAGGAAGATCATCACGAGGAGAATCGGAAACGACAGATATCCCAGTTCGAGCATGCTCAATGCGCCGGTCCTTCGGATTGGGGCATGTAATCAGCGCCGGTGACCAGCCCGGCGACGCGCGCGATGGCGCAGTAGACGGCCACGATGACGACTGTGACCGACGCCGCGAAGCTGGCCGCATAGGCCCACCAGATCGGGAATTGCAGCAGGAAGGTCGTTTCGCCATTGCTGAACTTGCTCGCCAGACCGGCAAAAAGCCGCCAGCTGATCAGGATCAGCAACGCGGCCAGCGCGACTTCCCAGAACGCGACGATGACGCGGTTGGCCGACTTCGGCAACAGCCCGGTGAAGATGTCGACCGTCGCATGCCCGCCATGCAGCTGGCAGATCGGGAAAAACGAGAAGATGGAGAACGCAATGCCGGCCTCGACGATCTCGAAATCGCCTTTAACAGGGCCGAGATTGGTCAGCATCCTGGCAATACCCGGCGCCAGGCTGTTGAGGAAGTCCGAATGGCCAAGCGTGTTGGCGCCGCGTCCGAGAACGCTGATGCAGGTCAGGATGACCAGCGCCATGAGAACGATACCGCCGATGAGCGCCA
>NZ_JACZCS010000002.1 GCF_014904745.1 Oricola nitratireducens | reverse complement strand
GGCCCGGGGGCGCGCCCGCCCCGGGCCCGCCGGTGTCTTAGTTTCCGTCCGTGTACTTGGCAATCAGCCCACGGGCTTCTTCGAGCAGCGCGGTACCGTCGAGACCCTTGTCATTCATCTCCTTGACCCAGGCATCGATCGTAGGCTGGGAGGCGTCACGCCATTCCTGGACCTCGTCCGGCGTCAATTCGATGATGTTGTTGCCGCGTTCGACCGCGACCTTGCGGGTCGGTGCGTCATAGGCCTGCATGGTCTTGCCGGCCCAGCCCGAGAACTCGAGACCGGAATTGGCGTCGATCACCGCCTTCAGGTCGTCCGGGAGGCTGTCATACTTGTCCTTGTTCATTGCAAAGATGAACGCGGTTGTGTAGAGCGACGCGCCCGGGAACTCGGTGTGGTTGGTGACCAGTTCCGGCACCTTGAGGATGCCGGCCACTTCCCACGGAATGACGGTCGCGTCGATCACGCCTTTCGACAGCGCTTCCGGCACTGCCGGAACCGGCATGCCGACCGGAGTCGCGCCGAGCGACGAGAACAGCATGTTCGTCACCCGTGTCGGTGCGCGCAGCTTCACGCCGTTGAGATCGGCCACCTTGCGGATCGGCTCCTTGGAATGGATCAGGCCCGGGCCGTGAACCCACACGCCGATGGTGTGGAAATCCTTGAAGTCCTGGTCGAGCATCTGCTCTTCGGCGATCGTCCAGTAGGCCTTCGAGGTCGCCTCGGCATTCGTCATCATGAAGGGAAGCTCGAACACCTCGGTGCGCGGGAAACGGCCGGGCGTGTAGCCGGCAACCGTCCACACGATGTCGGCGACGCCGTCGATCACCTGGTCGATCAGTTCCGGCGGGGTACCGCCGAGCTGCATCGACGGGAAGCGCTGGATCTTGATGCGGCCGTTCGATTCGGCCTCCACCTTGTCGGCCCAGACATCGAGCACATATTTCGGCACGTTGGCCTGTGCCGGCAGGAACTGATGCATCCGAAGCGTCACTTCCTGGGCCTCGGCCTGCGTCGCGCCGAAGCTGGCCGCGAGCGCCGAAAGACCGGCCACGCCCGCCATGGCAAGCAAATTTCTACGCATGAAGCTCATGGATTTCCTCCTCCGTTATGAACTCAGACGGCCGTTTAGCCGCCTTTTATGTCAATGTGCTACAGTTTTTTTGCCCCGGAGCCGATTTTTCGTAACACAACTACGAAAAATGCGCCTCGCTGGAAACTGCACGCTCCAGTCCCGTCGAACCATAGAGCCACTCGGCAACACTATACCAATCATCCGGCGACTTGGCCCGCTTGACTGCGTCGCGCGCGACTGGAGCCGGCGATGGCGGTCCTTCCTTGCGCATGACCGTTCTCTCCGACGCCGGGGCGCACGTCTTGATCGTGCGTGAGTGCCTATTCCGGCTCGCCGATGGTCAGTTCGATCGCATCGAGCCCGTCGATGCCGCCGGTGATCCTGTCGCCGGCGACGACCGGGCCGACGCCCGCCGGGGTGCCGGTCATGATCAGGTCGCCGGGCGCCAGATGATAGAAGCCCGAAAGATGGCTGACGATCTCGCCGACCTTCCAGATCAGGTCGGAGAGGTGCGCGTCCTGCTTGACCTCGCCATTCACTTCCAGATGGATGCGCTGGTCGCCAACGGAGCCGAAATCGGCCGCCTTGGTGATCGGCGCCACAACCGCCGAATTCTCCACGTCCTTGCCGAGATCCCAGGGCCGTTGCTTAGCTCGTTCCGCGAGTTGCAGGTCACGGCGCGTCATGTCGAGGCCGCAGGCGTAGCCGTAGATCGCGCCGAGAGCCTCGTCGCGTCCCGCCTTGAACACCGGGCTGCCGATGGCCAGCACCAGTTCCATCTCGTAATGGAAATTGTCCGTGCCCGGCGGGTAGGGGATCGTCGCCCCCGACGGCGTCAGCATCCGCGCCGACTTGGTGAAGTAGAACGGCGCTTCGCGGTCCACCTCGACACCCATTTCGGCGGCATGCGCCGCGTAGTTACGCCCGACGCAGAAGATGCGATGCACCGGATAGAGGCCATCCTCGCCCTTGACCGGAACGGTCTTGAGTTCGGGTGCCTCGAACAAAAGGCGGCTCATCGTGTGCGCTCCTCATAATAGCCGAGCCGCTCGCACAGCGACCGGTCACGGGCGCGCGGGAGGAATGCCGCCCTTGCGTTCGTCAACCGCGGCGTTGCAAGCTGTTCGCCCATCGTCTCCTCCCCTTAACGGCTTCCGCTTCTGTCACGCTATTGGTATGTGTACTTATGATATGTATGCTTGTCAATTACCGGGGATCCCGTAAACTGCCCCGGACCGCAAAGGGGGAGGCGATGCCCGAAATCTATGAGATGGCAGGACACCTGATCCGCCGGCTGAACCAGATCTCCGCCTCCGTCTTCGCCGACCGCATGGCGCGCGAGGGCCGCGAACTGACGCCGGTGCAATTTGCCGCCCTCACCGCGGTCGAGGCGGAACCGGGCATCGACCAGGCGACGCTCGCCGGCGCCATTGCCTATGACCGCGCCACCATTGGCGGGGTCGTCGACCGGCTGGAACAAAAGGGACTGATCGAGCGCACCGTCAGCCGAAAGGACCGCCGCGCGCGGACCTTGTGCCTGACGGAAAAGGGCCGCCGGCTCCTCGACGAAGTGCGCCCGATCGTCTGGGATCTGCAAAAGGACATCCTCGCCGGCCTCGATCCGTCCGAACAGAAGGACCTGCTCGCCCTGCTCAAGAAGGCGACCGATGCCGGCAACGCGCTCGCCCGCGCGCCATTGCAGCCGCGCGACAGGGGCGAAAAGGCCAAAGTGCTCTGAGGGTGCAGAAATCCGTGAATCTATTCGCCACGGAGTGCAAACCCGAATGAACACCCGTTAGGGTTCGGCGCTCGACAATAACACGCAGCAAGGGAGGGCTCGTGACAAAGGTTTTCACGACAAAACGCATGCTCCAGTTCGGAGATTGCGACATCTCGGGAACGGCGTATTTCCCATCCTATCTCAACATACTGAACGGCGTGAACGAGGAATTCTGGGCCCATATCGGGTTCCCCTGGCATCACATCATCTGGAAGGAGCGCTGGGGGACGCCGACCGTTCACATATCCTGCGACTTTTCCAAGCCCTCGTTTTTCGGTGAGCAACTGGATTTCGAAATGACGGTGATCAAGGTTGGCCGGTCCTCCGTGACGGTGCATCACGAGATCAGCTTTGACGGACAGAAGCGCTGGTCGAGCACCCAGGTTCTCGCGGCCAGCGATCTCGACAAGCATTGTTCGATACCCTGGCCGGAAAATGTGCGCGAAAAGCTCGAATCGCTCCTGGTCGAGGGGTGAAACAAGCGCCCGTCAGGCGAAGCCGGGAAAATAGTCGACGCGGATACGCGACCGCGCGACGCCCAGTTCCCTCAGCGCAGTGCGAAAATTGAGCACCATCGCCCTCGGACCGGAAACATAGAAGGTCCGGTCCCGGAAATCCGGCACTTCGCTTGCGATCATGTCTGCGTCGATCAGGCCCTTGTACATGTTGGATCCCGGGATGGGATCGTCCCTGACGGCATAGACCGTCCGGATGCCCAGTTTGCGCTCGGCGTTGTTGAGGACATCCGCATATGCGATCTCGCTGGAGCGATTGTTGCCGTAAAACAGGACCAGCGGCCGGGCTTCGCTCCGGTCAATGAGGTCCTGAATCATGCTGCGGAAAGGCGTGATCCCGATGCCGCCCGCAATGAAGACCAGCTTTTCTGCCGGGTCGCGCGGCAGGGTGAAATCTCCCGAGACATGCGAGGCATAAACGACATCGCCGGGACGAAGCGACAAAAGCGAACGCTTGAACGCGCTGGGCTGGGCATAGAACTTGACCCCCAGGCGCACCGCCTGCTCGCCCGGCGCGGAGGCGATGGTGAACGGGCGGCGGTTGCCGCGGTCGTCCGGACAGCGCACATTCATCGTCCAGTCCACATATTGGCCCGGACGGAACGGCAATGACCGGTCCGACCTGAAGACATAGTCGTAACAGCCGGTCGCGATCTTCTCGATACCGACAAGCGTCAGTCTGAAACGTCCGTGCGGATTGACCGCGAATGCCATCAGATTGCCGGCAAGCAGCGCCAGCTCGGTCGAAAAATAGAAATTGCCTATGGCGACGTTTTGCGCCGACAGGACGCCGACCAGGATTCCGAACACAAGCCGCCAGGAACGCCGCAGAGGCGCGGTCAGCGGTTCCGTCAGCATCGCGAATCCGGCGAACAGAACCGGCGAATAACGCAGCGTCTCGTCTAACGCCTGCAGATACGGAACGCCCCGGGCCAGCAGCAGGGTCGCGATGATGTTCGCGCCGACAAAAGCGCCCACCATCTCGAAGCGCTGCACCTTGCGCAAAACGAGGAGACCGCCGATTACGACCAGGGGCAGCAACGCGAGATTGCTGGCGACCCACCATATCGGCGGCTGGTCCAGAAGAAACGACGAAGCGACGACGCCGATCGCCACCGGATTAAAGACATGCCGCTTGCGAAAAGCGAGCAGGAATTTGGAGGCGACGGCCACGAACGAGGCCAGCGCCAGCCCCTGAAGGCCCTGCACGTCATCGGCGGTTGTCGGCGGCATGATCAGGACCAGGATGATCGCGGTGATCCAGACCGACTCGCTATTGACCGGCACGCGAAACAGCGCGGCAAACAGGCGGTTCGTCAGGTAGCAGATCCCGGCAACGAAGAAGGCCGTGAACGCCAGCGCGGTCGGATCGATCAATCCGATCCCGAACAGGCCGGCCACGAAGGCCGCGGCCAGCAACGCGCCGACATAGAACAGGACCAGCCGGTACATGGTGATGTGGTTCAGGCGGGCGTCAATAAACTTGATCATTGGATTTCGAAGGCTCCGAATCCGCTGGTTTGCGTCGAAATGCCGGCTGCATTCACCATCAGCCCCTCGAGCCCGGCAGTCTCCTCTATGAAGTAGATGCCGTCGGCGCCCATGGCGCAGGCGGCCGTGGCGAACCGGTCTGCCTCGAGCACGTCGGCGCCGATAATGGTCATGGAGACGATGTCATCGAGTTCGTCTCCGGGCTGTCTCGGATTGTAGATGTGGCGTCCGCGCGCATAATTGCCCGAGGTCGCAATGCCCCGGTTCGAGAGCCGCACCGCGCCGATGATCTCGTCCTCGGCGAAGGGATTGCGGATGCCCGTGCGCCACTCTTCCCCGTCTTCGTTCACGCCGTCCGCCTGGATGTCGCCGCCGGCGTCGACGAAGAAATCGCGGTGGCCGGCCTCGCGCAGCAAATCGGCCGCGTTGCGCACCGCCCAGCCCTTGACGATGCCGGATGGATCGAGCGAACCGTCGGGCCTGCGGATGTCGAAATATCCGTCGCTATCCACCCTGGTTTTTTCCGCCAGCGCCAGAACCTCGCGCATCTCCGCGCTGATCGCGTCGCGGCAAAGGCGCCCGGCATTCATGGCCGAGATTTCACTGTCCGCCTTGTAGGTGCTGAAACGCCGGTCCACCGCGTCGAAATAGCCGAAAGCCTCTGCCATCGACCGCGCACCTGCCCCGCCTTCGGCAATGCAGATCGTGATCGGCATTCCCATGATCAGGCGGGTTTCCTGCAGCACGGGTCAGTACCCCGCCTTTGTCAGCGCGGAATAGACGGAACGCAGGAACGCCGTGCTGGTGAGCGTGGCGCCGGAAACCATGTTGACCCGGATATCCTGCGCCCGGACTACCTGCCGCTTCAGCATCGGCAGCGCCTGGCGGTTGATGTAACGGCTTGTCCCCGTGTGGTTCGGATAGTCCAGGACATCGATCGAGACGATCTGCCCGCCGCGAATGTTCACGCGTGTCTGGACCTGGCCGTAATAGGCATCGAACGTGGCGCCCGTATACTGGCCGTCTGCGAATCCCCGCCGCGTGGCGACGGGAATCGTGACCGCGTCCTGCGGCACAGCCGTCACGCTGGCTCTGGTCGGCGCAGACGATGCCATGTCCGTTCCCGCCAGATACGGCACGAGAGCAAGCGTCGAGACGATCGTCGAGTAGCGGTGTGCCTTTCGCATGGGCACCTCCTTTCGGAAAATCTGAGTCGTCAGTTTCCCGAAAGTACCGGCCCTCAAATGACAATTCGCTGACAGCCCGGAAAAGGGCGCCGTGCGCGACGATTGCCGCGCCAATTCCGATTGGGAGACAAATTACGAGGAGGCTGGCGGAGAGGGGAACTCTTCCTCGGAGTTGATACTGTGATCGGTCCAGCATTCGTCTGGCTACGACGGAGGTGATAGAACATTTCTTTCCGATGGCCGCGTCGTCCGCCCAAGCAGTGCTCGGCCTTGGCCCCCAAACGAACTTCCCTCGCATTGCGCCAAATGCCCGGTGGGGGCGTATTCCGTTTAAGAAGTCCCCGAAACGAAGATCCATGCCTCGCTGCGCAACCGAACCTTGCCGGCCCAGTTCTGATGCGGTCCACCGTAAATGTGCGGGGGGAGCTTATGAAAATTCTCATTGACGGCAAATTTCGTTGAGGAATTCCAGAAAGGCACGGGTCGTCGGCGAGACGAGACGCCGGCTCGGAAAAACGACCGAAAGGATCGACGCCGAGAGGTCGAAGGAAATATGCTTGAACGGCGATATCACGGTAACGGCTTGTGAGGAGCTGCCGCGATAGACGCACGCCGGAAGGCAGCGATCCGCTCTTCGAGGCGCGTCAATCAACGAAATCGACCCGTTCCGGACATATTGCGTCCCGAAAAGGCGGCCACATCGGGCCAACAGCCGACATTATGAATAGTCTTCGCTCGGTCTGACGCCCAACGCCGTACCCGAATCTGGATCACATGGCTGGCGCACAATGCGGTCCGGCAGGCAGCTCCAATCACCGGGAAAAGGCGCGGCCGCGTTGGCTGATATCCTACAGCCCCGCGATGCAGCCATATTTTAGCTCGGTGAATTCCTCGATGCCGTGATGCGAGCCCTCGCGGGAATTGCCGCTTTCCTTGATACCGCCGAAGGGTGCCAGCTCGGTGGAGATCAGGCCCGTGTTGACGCCGACCATGCCGTATTCGAGGTTTTCCATCACACGGAAGATCCGACCGACGTCGCGCGTGTAAAAGTAGGCGGCCAAGCCGCTGTCGGTGTCATTGGCAGCCGCCACGACCTCATCTTCGGTGTCGAATTTAAACACGGCCGCCAGCGGCCCGAACGTTTCTTCGCGGGCCAGTTGCATGTCGGCACGTGCGCCGGTCAAAAGGGTCGGCTCGAAAAAGGTGTGCCCAAGCGCGTGCCGGTTGCCGCCGGTCACCACCGACGCGCCCTTGGCGATGGCATCGGAAATATGCGCCTCGACTTTCGAAACCGCGGCCTGCGTGATCAACGGCCCCTGCACCACCCCTTCGCCGAAACCGTCGCCGACCGCCAGATCGCGCACGCGCTCGACGAGCTTCGCGACGAAACGGTCATGAATGCCGGCCTGCGCGTAGATACGGTTCGTACAGACGCAGGTCTGCCCCATGTTGCGATACTTGGAGACCATCGCCCCCTCGACGGCGGCGTCGACATCGGCATCGTCGAATACGATGAAAGGTGCGTTACCGCCCAGCTCCAGCGCGACCTTCTTCACCGTGCTGGAGGCCTGCTGCATCAGGATCTTGCCGACCGGCGTCGACCCGGTGAAGCCGACCAGGCGGACCTTGGGATGCGTGGTCAGGACCTTGCCGATGGCGATCGCGTCGC
The DNA here is from genome assembly GCF_014904745.1 of Oricola nitratireducens. Classification (GTDB taxonomy): domain Bacteria; phylum Pseudomonadota; class Alphaproteobacteria; order Rhizobiales; family Rhizobiaceae; genus Oricola; species Oricola nitratireducens. The sequence continues at coordinate 59,489 of NZ_JACZCS010000002.1, read as the reverse complement.
CGGTGATGACATTCACGGTCCCGGCGGGAAAACCGGCACGGTGCGCGAGCTCGGCGAGCGCCAGCGCGGTCAGCGGGGTCTCGGGCGCGGGCTTGACCACGACCGTGCAGCCGACGGCGAGCGCCGGCGCGATCTTGCGAGTGATCATCGCCGCCGGGAAATTCCACGGAGTAATCGCGGCCACCACGCCGATCGGCTGGCGGAACACGGTGATGCGCGCGTCGGCGCGGTGCGACGGAAGGATTTCGCCCGCAACCCGCTTGGCTTCCTCGGCATAGAACTCGATATACGATGCCGCGTAATCGATCTCGCCCAGCGCTTCGGCGTATGGCTTGCCCTGTTCGCTGGTCAGGATGGTCGCCAGATCCTCGCGATTGGCGACGACCAGATCGAACCAGCGCCGCAAGACCGCGCTCCGCTCCTTGGCCGTTTTACCGGCCCAGGGCTTGAATGCCGCCGCGGCCGCCTCGACGGCACGCTCGGCTTCCGCTGCACCGAACTCCGGGACGGATGCGATGAGATCGCCATTGGCCGGGTTGGTCACCGGCAAGATCGGCTCGCCCCTGAACACCCCGTCGACAAATGCCTGCTGTTTCAGCAGGGATGCATCCTTCAAGCTCCGCATGACGCTATTCCCTTGTCTCCGGCCGCGCCGCCTTCAGCGCGGCTTCGAGCATATCGAGCCCTTCCTCCAGAACCGCGTCGGAGATGGTCAGCGGATTGAGAATGCGAATGGTGTTGCCGTAGACGCCGCAGGACAACAGCACGAGCCCGGCATCGAGCGCCGCCTGGCAGACCCGTTTGGTCGCGTCGGCATCGGGCGCCGCTCCATCGCCTTCCGCGACAATGTCGAAGGCAACCATCGCGCCCGGTCCGCGGATCGCGGCAATCGGCACCGTGTCGTTACGAACCGAAATGGTCTCCAGGCGCTTCTTTACCCTGTCACCGATAACATTGGCGCGCTCGACCAGCTTCTCCTCGGCGATCACGTCCATCACCGCCAGGGCCGCCGCGCATGCGACAGGACTGCCGGCATAAGTGCCGCCGAGACCGCCCGGTTCGGCCGCGTCCATGACCTCGGCGCGCCCGACGACGCCCGACAGCGGGAAACCGCCGGCCATCGACTTGGCCACCGTCATCAGGTCCGGCCGGATGCCAGAATGCTCGATGCCGAACATCTTGCCGGTGCGCGCGAAACCGGTCTGCACCTCATCGGCGATCAGCAGGATGCCGTGTGTGTCGCAAATCGCCCGCAGTTCCCGGAGCAGGTCGGCGGGCGCCGGATGGAACCCGCCCTCGCCCTGCACGGGTTCGATGATGATCGCGGCGACATTGTCCGGGCCAATATCGGCACGGAACAGGTAGTCGAGCGCCTTGAGCGACTGCTCGACGGTGGTGTCGAACTGCGGCGCCGGAAACGGCACGTGATAGACGCCGGCCGGCGAGATGCCGAACTTGATCTTGTAGGGGGCCACCTTGCCGGTCAGCGCCATCGTCAGCGACGTCCGGCCGTGGAACCCGCCGGTAAAGGCGATCACACCGGGCCGGCCGGTCGCGGCGCGCGCGATCTTGATCGCGTTCTCCACCGCTTCCGCACCGGTCGAGAACAGGATCGCCTTTGCGTCATCGATCGGCGCCATTGCGGCAAGACGCTCGCAGACTTCCACATAGGGTTCGTAGGGCAGGATCTGAAATGCCGTATGCGTGTAGGCGTCCAGCTGCCGCTTGACCGCCTCGATCACCTTCGGATGGCGGTGGCCCGTGTTGAGCACGGCGATCCCGCCCGCGAAATCGACATAGCGGTTGCCCTCCACGTCCCAGATTTCGGAGTTTTCCGCCTTGGCAGCGAATTTGGGATATGCCGTCGCAATGCCGCGCGGAATGGCTGCGGACCTGCGGTCCTGTAAGTCGCTATTGGTCATCCGATGTGCCCCGAAGTTTTGGAATATACATCGAGGATAGGCCCGAACGCAGCGCTTCAGGTATCAGATTGTTTATGCTATTGCGGTGCTTTCAGTGCACCACAAGAAGCATCGGCTACATGCCAAAGACAGGTACATCGCGAAACCGCCGAAGCACGCATTTCAATCCCGAGCGGCCGCTTGCCGGGAGGCTTCCGCCATTGATCATGTTGCGCGCATTCGAAGCGACCGGGCGAACGGGAAGCATGCGAAAGGCCGCGAACGACATCGGCATCAGCCACACCGTCGTCAGCCGGCACATCCGGAATCTCGAGGTCTGGATCGGCTGGAAACTTCTTGCGGCAGGACCGCGCGGCATCGCGCTGACGCCGGAAGGCCGGTCCCTGTTTGCGACCACCACCGCGGCATTCCAGTCCATCGCGGGCGCAGCGGCGCAGTTACGGTCGAAGGTGGGCAGCGACGAGTTCCATATCTGGTGCGTGCCCGGCCTGGCGACCCGCTGGCTCATTCCCCGCCTGGAACAAATCCGCCGGGCCATTTCCTCCGGCGAGGTATTGCTGCGCGCTGTCGATCGCAGCCCGGATTTCGTGCACGGCGAAGCCGACCTCATGATCGGCTTCGGGGACTTCGACAATCTGCCGGACCGCGCCGTTCCATTGCTGCAGCCCCGCATGTTCCCCGTCGCTAGCCCCGCCTGGCTCGAACGGCACGGAATGCCCGATTCGCTCGAGGACCTGACCCGTCTGCCGTTGATCCACGAGGAATCCTATGCCCAGTGGACAAGCTGGTTCGAACAGGCAGGCATCGACATACAGCACACCCTGACCGGCCCCCGGCTATGGGACGCCAATCTGGGTTTCGACGCGGCGATGGCTGGCCAGGGGGTTGCGCTGACCAGCAATCTCATGGTCGCGCGCGAGATCGAGAACGGTCGTCTGGTCGAGCTTTTCAATACCGACATCAGGGTCGGCGGCTATTATCTGATCACATCCGGCTCGAAGCCGCAGGACGAGCGGATTGCGCGGTTCAGGGCTTGGATTGAACACTCGATTACCAACTTCGAGTGACGCACGGGGCGGCAGCCAAGCCGATCCTGTAGACGAAGGTAAGCGCACTCCTTTCAGCACTGTCACGGTAATCCGGTGGCGCTGTGAGCCAGGGCACGGTAGCGGATGTCATGAGCAGCTTGTCCTGCGCCCGTCATCGCTTTCCGCCTACGATCATTCAACATGCTGTCTGGCTCTACTTCCGGTTCGCCCTCAGCTATCGCGACGTCGAGGACATACTCGCGGAGCGCGGCATCGATGCGTCTTATGAGACCGTCCCGCGCCGGACGCTCAAGATCCTTCATGCCGAAGCATTGGCCGGCTGGCGCCAGATCGTCACCGACTGAGATCCTGTTCCGACGATGCTGCCAACCACAGCAAGTCGTGACAGTGCCGCGCCGTCATTACAGCCCCTTTCATCCGGCTCACCCTTTATCCCGTTCGGGCGGCAATTCCCCTTCCGGTGTCTGTGAAGACAGCCACTGGGCGGTCATCGATTGCCGGCGCTGACTAACGCGCGACCGCCAGCCGACAAACTGAAGAAACTCGCCGCGACTAGCGTCGCGCCGCCGATCAGCCAGTATTGCCAGGCATCGCTGAGGCGCAGGAACGGCGTCGCATTCATGATTGTCTGAACCAGCAGAGAACTCGCCAGAACGGCCAGAAACGAACCGCGCCCGCCGGAAATCTTCGCGCCCGAAAGGACCGCCGCAGTGATGCCGAGGAGCGTGTAGTTCACCCCCGTCGTCGCGGTCCCGATGCCAACCTGGCTGGCGAGGACAAGTCCTCCGCAGCCCGTCAGCAGGCCAGCCAAGGCAAACGCCGCCAAACGCACCTGCCTGGCTTTGACGCCCAGAATATGGCTCGCCCGCGCGTCCGATCCCGTTGCCCGCCAGGCGCGGCCGAAGGATGAGCGCGCAAGCACGAATTGAAGAACGACCGCTACCGCGATGACCGCGACCATCCCGGTCGGAATGCCGAACACGGAAAATCCGATCGCGTCACTCAACAGATCGCTGATCCGTCCGCCCGGTTGCGGCCGCAACAGAAGCGATACGCCCTGAATACCGCTGAATGTCGCCAGCGTGATCACCATCGACGGAAGACGCAGCAGCTCGACGAGCACCCCCTGGGCCAATCCGAAAAGCATGCACATCAGGACGACGGCAATCGCGGCGATCGCGATCGAACCCGGCGGCTGGTCCGGGCCCATCAGGAACGAGCACAGGACGACGACGAGACCGGCCAAGGGCCCGAGCGACAGGTCGATTTCACCGATCAACATGACGCAAAGCTGCGCCGCGGAGATAAAGGCGAGCGAGCAAACGAATGTCATCAGCATCGAAAGGTTGAAGCCCGACAGGAACAGCGGATTGACCGCGTTGGCAGCTGCCATGATGCCGCCTGCGACAACCAGGTTCGCCACCGCCGGCAAATGATCTCCGAGACGCCGGCGCCAGTCGGAATTAGTAGCGCGTTCGCTGACTCCGGAAATCTCGCGAAGCTGTGTTGCATGAAGATTGGCTTCCGTAATCGCCTCATCGGAGACCGCCTCGCCAACAAGCTCCTGCACGATCCTGCCCCGCGAGAACACCTCGACGCGGTCGCACAGACCCTCGAGTTCGATACCGTCCGAGGACGCCACCAGGACCGGAGTTCCGTTGTCTGCGACTTCGCGCAACTGCCGGTAGATTTCGCTACGGGCGCCAATATCAACGCCATGGGTGGGTTCGTCGACCAGCAGTACCGACGGCCCGAAGGCGATTTCGCGCCCGATCAGAACCTTCTGCTGGTTGCCCCCGGAAAGAGCGCTGACCGGCGTTTCGATGGACGCCGCCTTGACGCCCAGGCCGGCGGCGATTTCGCCGCCGATGCGATGATCGTCGGCCCAGTCGATTACGCCGCCACGCGCGATGCGATTGAATATGCCAAGTCCGATGTTCTCGCGAATCGACATCGGAAGGAACAATCCTTCGCTGTGCCGGTCGTCGGGCACGAAGCCGAAACCGGCGGCCCGGCTGGCGGGAACGCTCTCACCCGAATGCGTCTTTCCCTTGATACGGACTTCGCCGCTCCGGCGCGACACGATGCCGGCAAGGCAACGCAGAAACTCGCGTTGCCCCTGCCCTTCGACGCCCGTCAGTCCGACGATCTCGCCTGCCCGCAACACCAGATCAACGCCATCGAATCCCGGACCGGCGAGTTCCTTCGTCTCGAGTACCGGTGCGGAAGTCTCTGCATTGGTGCCCTTTGGCGGAAAGACCTGGTCCAGCGGTTGCCCCGCAATCAGGGTCACGACCTCGTTCGGCGTGTATTCCCCGGCGCGCCGCGTTTCGATCAGGCGTCCGTCGCGCAAGACAGAGATCCTGTCCGCGATCTGCATGACTTCGTTCAGCCGGTGAGAGATGTAGACAATCGCGATTCCCTCGTCGCGCAAGGACCGTATCAACGCGAACAGCTTGTCGACTTCCGCCTCCTGAAAGGGCTCCGTCGGCTCGTCGAAAATAAGTACCTGCGGGCGGGTAATCAGCGCGCGAGCGATCTCCACCACATGCCGGCGGGCAAGAATCAGGTCCGCGACCCGTTCCTGCGGATCGATGGTCAACGATTCCGTCGCGACACGCTGCAGCATCGCCTGCAATTCCGCGTCCTCGATGCCCGGCGCGACGAGTTGCAGGTTTTCGCGCACGGTGAGATCGGGAACAAGCGCGGGATGCTGGTTGGCCACCGACACGCCCCGCGCCCGCATCGCACGCACATCGGTGTCATCCACGGTGCGCCCCATGATCCGGATCTCGCCGGCATTGGCTTCCAGGATACCGGCCGCAATCGAGATCAGCGTGGATTTGCCAGCGCCGTTTTCTCCGACGATCGCATGCACCTCGCCCGAACGGACGTCAAAGTCCACGCCATGCAATGCGATGACCGCGCCATAGGTCTTGCGTATCCCGGTGAGCTGGAGGATCGGTGTTTCGGAGGGCGTGCCGCGTTGGCGGGAATGAGCGGAGTTCACTGGTCCAACCTCTTCATGTCGGCGGGGTCAACGGTTGCGCAGCCGGCGAACGATTTCGGGCAAGGCGACACCGAGAATGATAATCGTGGCCTTGACGACATCCTGAACCGCCCGCTCGAAGCCGACCGAGAGCACAAGTTGGCCGAGATAGGTCAGGAAGAATGCGCCGAGGATCGTCGCGGGGATGCTTGCGCGACCGCCCGTCAGGGCATTGCCGCCGACCACGACGGCCGCGACGGTGGAAAGCATGTATTCGTTGCCGCACATGATCGTCGGAACGCTGACGAAGCCCGACAGCATCACGCCCGCGAGCGCGAAGAACAGTCCGGCTGCGGTATAGGTAAGCCAGCTATAGGCTGTCACGCGAACGCCAAGCACGCGCGCGGCCGACGGATTGGTCCCGATCGCGATGAACTGTCTTCCGATAACCGTGCGGCGTTCGACGAAGATCACGATGGCGGCGATAATCAGCATCACGACGAACGTGTTCGGAATGCCGAGCGTACGTCCGAGGGCGAGCGTGCCGAGCGCATCGGGCACGGCCCGTGGCACGCCTCCGGAAAGATAGACCGTTACGCCAATGGCCAGAGCATTGATGCCTATGGTCGTCACCAGCGGCGGAACCCGCAGCAAAGTGACGAAGAAACCGTTGATGGCGCCAGTACCGGCGCCGGCCGCAAGTGCAAGCAGGACCGCGACGACAATGGGCCCCGCTCCGGCGCCGCGTTCGGCGTAGTTCGTCACGATAACCGCGGAAAGCGAGATTATCCCCGCCACGGAAATGTCGAAGCCGCGTTGTTGTACGACGAGATGCTGGCCGATCGCCGCTACGCCGAGAATGGACATGAATGGCAGCAAGGTAAGAAGTGCCGGAAGCGAGACGGATTGCGGCGCCAGAAAGCCACCGATCGCCACCAGGACCACCGTCGCAGTCGCGACATAGGCGACCTGCGGCAGCTGAATGCGCGAATTGCCGGCGCTGTTCGGCAGATCGTTTCCGGTCAAATCAGTGTTCATGGCAACGCCTCGGAATTAGTACCGATGGAAACGGCGCGAGACCGTGCGGCGAAAACGCCGCACGGTCGCACGGATGTTGCGATCCTTACTTGCCGAACAGCTCGCGGAGCTGGTCCCGGGTGAGCATAGTGGAGGACAGAAGCGCGTCCGGCGGAAGTGACGGATCGCATTTCGGCCACAGCGATTCGTCAGCTGCAGTGCTGTCTTCCTTGGTGTCGAGGAGGATGATGCTCGGCTCAGTGTCGTCGATGCCCTCGACAGCGGCCACGCCCTTGCGCAGTGCAAGGCGGCTCATCCAATTCCGGCCGGACGTCGTGGCAAGTTTGAAATCCGGGTTGGAATCCTTGTGCGCGCGCCAGAAGCAGCCGAGCTCGTTGGCATCCTCGGCGGTGATGATGGGAATCGGCTTGCCCGCGGCCTCGTAGGCGCGCAGCGCGCCCATCACGCCGAGCCCGTAGTCGGCATAGATCGCATCGATTTTCGGGTATTTGGACAGCAGGCTGGCCATGATCTTCTGGTACTGGGACGGATCCCAGTTGGTGTCGATCGGGCCTTCAAGCACCTTGACGCCGGGATATTTGTCGAAAACGGGCCGCCAGCCCCGCTCCTCGGCAGCGACGATGGGATTGCCGGGCAGGCCACCGAAGGCGATGACATTGCCATCATAGTTCAACTGCTTGGAAATCCACTCGGCACGGTTGCGCGCCGTTTCCTCAATCGATTCCGTCACCGTCAGCAAATAATCCTTGCCGCGTTCGCCGGGAAAGTTGAGCCCGACCGCCCACGGTATCACGGCGGCGCCCGCCGCCGTCGCCTGGCGCATGGCCTTGAGGATTGCCTCGCCCGCATCCGGGAAGACCACGATCACGTCATATCCCTGCGCTGCCAGACCGAGGATGTCAGAGATCTGTTTCTCGGGATTTCCCTGAGCGTCCGTATACGCGATATCGGTGATATTCGGGCATTTCGCGGCTTCGACTTCGAACTCGCGGCGGCTGATCTTGCGCCACGCCGTTGCGCCATATCCGTCCGAATAGGCAACCTTGATCGGCTTGTCGCCGCACAACGCGGTAATGTCGATCAATTCGGAGACGGGGCCGCGCTTCTCGGGCGCAAGATCCACATTGGCGAATTTTCCGTCGGCGGAAGCCGCCGGCGAAGCTGCGAACTGCGCTGCGAGGACGGCAGCCGCCGCCAGCGTGATTGGTCGCCGGCTCGATACAATGGTCGAGCGGAGCGAATGAGATAAAGCTTTGAACATGATTTCCTCCTGCGGGATGTTGTTCGCAACTTCGCTGATGCGGCCCGGCATGTTTTGATTTGCCGTTATGTCACCGGGCTGATCGCCGGCGCGCCGATCACTTTTATCGGGCATAAGTCGTCCTGCGCCGGCCGGCCGATTGGCATAGGCCTGCCGTGCTGCGGCCGGGACCGGCGCAGGATTTATGCGCGAAGCGCGAGAGTGATTGCCTTTAGTGCCGAAGCCGGCTTCGGTCAGTCGAGACCGAAGGTAGCCGGATCCAGCTTCGCGTAGACTTCCTGGTAAAGGATGTCATAGAGGGCCTGCGGGTCGTCGCGCTTGCCTTCGAAGAGTTTGTTGTACTTGTCGAGGAGCTTGACGTAGGTCGCGACAATCTCCGACGTATCCTCTTCGGACACACCGCGCTTTGCGGCGGCTTCGAGGATGGCGGACTTGTCCACTTCGAAGAAGTCGGCAAGCCCCTTCTTCATCTCGTCGGTCGGCTGAATGAGCGTCACGCCCTTTCCGCTCGCCTCGGCGACGACTTTCTCGTCATTCTTGATGTAATCGAGGCCGGGCCCGATCGCCATGATCGGCGCATATTTGAGAAGAAGCGCCCGCTGCTCCGTGGTCAGTCCACGCCAAAAATCGCGGCTGAAACCGACCGAACTGTCCGCCTTGAACGAACCGACATTCAGGAGCGTGACATAGGGGGCGACGTCCCAGAGATTGTACGCCGACAGGTCTGCCACCGGAAGCATGACAGCGTCCAGAGTGTTCTTGGAAAGCCCGTCATAGGCATGGGTTGCGTCAACATTCACGGCGACCGCGCCAAGGCTGCTCAACCAGCGGTCGATCGCACCGCCAAAGGAGCGGACCTTCTTGCCATGCATGTCCTCAAGCGAGTTAACCGGCTTGACCGACATGATATTGTAGGCCGTCGTCGCATAGGCTCCGAAGAACAGGAAGTTCTGCGCCTTGGCTTCAGCTTCGCAGGGCTTGCAGTGCAGCAGGATCGTTTCAGTGACAGCCGCGGCCGCCGTGAGTGAATCCGTGCCGACCATCGAAAGGTCGGAGAAAGTCGTCATCGCCGGGAATTCGGCCGGGTGGAACGATAGGACGACGAACCCGCCCTCTACCACGTTGTCGCGAATGCCGGGCAAAGTCGCGCGGCTATCCAGCAAAGATCCGCCGAGGAACAGCCGGAACTTGATGTCGTCGTTGCTTGCCTTCTCCACCGCATCGATGAACGGGACATATCCGCCGGAGTTCAGCGGATGCGTCGGTCCGAGCCAGGAATTCAGTTTCACCTCGTCGGAAAGCGCGGCCCCGCTGACGCCCGCCGCAAGCCCGAAAGCCAGCGCGGTGGATATCAGCGCCAACCGCGCGGTCTTCTTGACAGATTTCATTTCCATTTATTCCTCCCTTTGAATCAAATTGGAAAATTCGAGTCTTGATTGCCGGCATTCACGGAATGCCGGCAGGTCAGCCGGTACGAACGGCCTATCTGATGAACTGGTTGACGAAGTCGGCGCCGAGGCCGACCTTGATGTAATGTTCGCGGCACATCTCGATGCGCTGAAACACGTCGGAAAATCCGGTCAGATTTCCATCCCGATCCATGTAAAGCATCGCCCCGTTGACGAGGAACCAGGTGATCATCTCGTCGACGTCTTCATCGACGACGAGAGTGTGCGTCTCGCCCGGCGGCTCGAAGACGTAGCTGCCCTCGGTGGCGATCCAGTCGTGTTCGAGATATCGCCAGCTTCCCTTGATGACATAGCCATGCACGGGCGCCGGATGCCGGTGGCAGCTGACGACTCCGGATGCACGCACCCTCAATAGGCTGGTCCAATACCCCTCCACCGTATGGAGACAAAGCGGCCGGAACCACACATTCTCGTCCATTGGCACCCATACACGCTCGTCGTCGGGTTGCGCCTTGATCACGATGTCGGAAGCCATTCCCTCAGGTTGGCGCTCCGGTGGGACGGGCTCGGGAAATTCGGTCATTCAATCACCCCTGGTTGGCTATCGATTTTTCGCTCAAACCGGTCGTCTACCGGCCTCGCGGGGCTTGACCGCAACCTTCGTCAAGCCCTAGTGTTCAGATGAAATCAAATTTCAGAACGTCGTTCTATTATTTGATATTCGGTATTAAGCGTCAAGCCCAATTGTGACCGCCGGGAGGAAATGAATGATTGACGGGCTCATGATGGACACGCCTTTGCTGCTGTCGTCCATCATCGAATATGCTGCCGCTTACCACAGCCGGACTGAAGTTGTTTCCCGCACAATGGCTGGAAAAACGATACGTTACGGATATGCGGAAGCTTATGACCGCACCCTGCGGATGGCTGCTGCCCTCATTGGTTTGGGCATGCGGGAATCGGACCGTGTGGCAACGCTGTGCTGGAATACAAGACAGCATTTTGAACTGTTTTACGCCGTTCCATGTGCGGGCGGCATCCTCCACACCGTTAATCCACGCCTGTCGATCGACCACATTGCCTATATTATCAATCACGGCGGCGCAGAGGTTCTGGTTTTCGACACGGGCTGCGCCGATGTCGTGGCGGAAGTGCTTCCCCGCCTGACGAAGGTGACGACGTTGATAGTTGTCGACGACGGCAGCGAACTTCCGGATCTTGAACAATCATATCTGCGTTACGAATCGCTGGTGGCAGAGACTGCCCCGTTGCCATGCTTTCCGGAATTTGACGAACGGGCCGGCGCGGTCCTTTGCTACACGTCCGGAACGACGGGCAACCCGAAAGGCGTTCTCTATTCGCACCGCTCGCTTGTGCTGATCGCCATCGCAAGCATCGCCAAGGATTTCTTCGGCGGCTACCGAAACGGCGCCCTCGATGCCTATATGCCGATCGCCGGCATGTTTCACGCGACCGGCTGGAGTTTTCCGCATACCGCTCCGATCAGCGGCGGTAAACTGGTCCTGCCCGGCCGCCAACACGACCCCGCTTCCCTCTGCCGGATGATGGCGGAAGAAGAGGTGACTATCGCCGGCGCCGTACCGACCGTTCTCCTCGGCCTGTGCGACTGGCTGGATGAGCATGGCGAAGAAATCCCGATCCTGCAGTCGTTCCTGTCGAGCGGAAGCCTCGTGCCGCAACCGCTGATCGAGCGCTGGGCGCGCAAGGGCGTCGACATTGTCCAGACATGGGGAATGACCGAATCGCTGTGCTCCAGCAAGGGAACGCTCAAACCCGGCTTCGACAAGCTCGATCGGGAACAACAGCAGGCATCGAGCAAGAAGACCGCGCGGGTGAGCTGGGGCACGAAACTGCGCATCGTCTCAGAGGACGGCGCGGTGCTTCCCCAAGATGGAAAAGCCGTAGGACACCTCCAGGCGCGCGGCCCCTGGACCGCGTCCGGATACTTCAACGAGGTAGCCGACCCGCTTTCCGCCGATCGCTGGCTCGAAACCGGCGACATGGCCACGATCGATCCTGACGGATATCTTGAAATCAAGGATCGTTCCAAGGACATCATAAAGTCGGGCGGCGAGTGGATTTCCACTACCGATCTCGAAGCGGCCGCACTCAGCTATCCCGGAATAAAATATGCGGCCGTCATCGGAATTCCACATCCCAAATGGCAGGAACGTCCATTGCTGATCGTTCAACCGGACACGGCGACGAACGGTGCCGATACCACCGCACTGCTGGAGCACGTGGCATCGCAGGTCGTCAAATGGTGGGTTCCCGACAGGGTGGAGATTGTCGCGCAAATGCCACTATCCGCGACGGGCAAGATCCTGAAATCCGAGCTCAGGAAGGCATTTCCGGCATGAGCGGCTCCAACCCTAAAAACCTTTTCGGTTTCGACGTGTGCGATGACGGCACCCTGCTGGTTAGTGTCGAGAAGGTTCGCGAGGAATGGCTGGACCATAACGGTCATATGAATGTCGCCGCCTACCTGACGGCCTTCGACGCCGCGGTATGCATCTTCTGCACGGCTTTGGGCATCGGACCCGACCAGATCCCGCAAACCAACAAGACGATCTTCGTGGGCCAGGCAAACATCGTCTACAGGCACGAACTGGTCCGGGGAGGATCCGTCCGCATCAACGTGCAACTGTTAGGCCTGACCGGCGAGCGGGCGCATGCCTGTCTCTCGATGTATGACGATGACAAAAACGTTCTCGCGGCACTGAACGAACAGCTTTTCATATGTGTCGATCTTGTAACCCGGCGCCCGGCCCCTCTTCCGCCGGTCGCACGGCAAAGGTTCCAAACCGTCGTCGACGCGCAGCGCCACCTTCCGGTGCCCAAATATGTCGGCCGCCAGATCAGCCTTGACCGAAACACGGGCGGGGGAGATGCCGCATGACCTACCGTGACGACGCGACCGTACTTCCGGCCTCCGCGTTCTCCTGCGACCCCGCGCCGGCTGACCCGCCGGCACTCGACGAACGGCTCTTCGCCGATCGCGATCCGGCGGTTTTCGATTATGTCGTCGCGGCGCAACGCCGCTTTGAGAGCCTGCGCCAATGCGCGGCGCAGCTTGGCGGTCTCCTCGTCCTTGCGGCAGCGGGCGGGCGCACCGATCCCGGCCATCCGATGCTGGAGCTTGCGCGCAACACACACGACTTCGCCGCCGACGCCACGTTTGCCGCAATCGCACCACCAGGCGCCGGACACCACCATCGTCACATGCTCGCGGCGGCAAGAAATCTCACCGCAGCGCTGGCGGCGATGCCGGATGCTTTGTCGAAGCGCGACGCCGACGCCGTCGACAGGGCGTTTCAGCCCCTGGATACCGCATTTACGGAATTGCAGGCCGCCTCGCGCTGCCTGCCCGGCTTCGAGATCGTCGATTTCGAACAGGGATGCTGCGCCGAACATGTGGGGCTTCGGCGATCGAAACGGATACTGATGGAGCAATAGGAGGAAGAGAACCATGGCAGATTATTCGATCTGGGTGCTCGAATATGCCGAGTGCAACAAGAATCCGGTGGCGGGCGTCGTCTACGGCGCCCATGACAAGGGCACATGCCGCCTGCCCTATGCATATGTCCTGATCAAGGGCAACGGTTCCAACGCCATGGTCGATGTCGGCTACAATCACTCGGAATATGGAGAGACCATCGCCAACGAGTTCGGCGTCGGCAACTGGCATTCGGCGCGCGAGATCCTTTCCCATGCCGAGATGACGCCGGAGGATATCACCCATATCTTCATCACCCACGCGCATTACGATCACATGGGCGGGATCGCGGCCTTTCCCAATGCCACGTTCTACATCCAGGAGCGCGAGCTCTCCAAATGGGTGTGGGCGATGTCCCTCGACCAGCGCTTCAAGATGCTGCAGGCCGCACTCGACCCGGGCGACATCCTGCGCGCGGTCGGTCTTGCGAAAAGCGGCCGGCTGGTCTGTGTGCAGGGTGACCGCGCCGATGTCCTGCCCGGGATCGACCTTCACGCCGCCTATGACACCCACACCTGGGGCTCGCAATATGTCCACATCCGCAACGATGGAAAGGATGACAGCGAAGACGGCTGGATCCTCGCCGGAGACTTGGTCTACCGTTTTGAGAACCTGGAAGGCTGGGACCCGCAGAACCAAAGCTACATACCGATCGGCTTCTACGTCGGCAGCACGACGAACAACGTGCTGGTCCTCGACGAGATGTCGAAACTGGTCGGTGGCGAGCACCGCCGCATCGTTCCGATTCACGAGGACAGGCTGCATGAACGCTTTCCGTCCCGCGAGACCGTCGATGGTCTGCGCATGACGGAAATCACCCTTGCCGACGGCGAGACCAGCAAGGTCGCCTAGGAAGCGAAAAAGGACCAATGGTGAGTGATATCCGAATCGCGGGTTTCCCGCATATCTATATCCAGGGACCGGGCGCTCTTGCGCGCCTGCCCGAATGCATGGAGGCGATTGCCGCCAAGGGCAGGGTGGCGATCATCGCCGACCCGATCGTGGAATCCCAGTTCCGGGACGTCAGCGAACGGCTGCATGACGCCGGCTGCGAGGTCATCCAGTATCCGTTCGGCGGCGAATGCACCCGCGCCGAGATCGACCGCCTCGCGGGCTTGGCAAGAGACCTCGAACCGCATGTCGTCATAGGCGCCGGCGGCGGCAAGGCGCTAGACACGGCGAAAGGCGTCGTCATGGAACTGGGCTGTTCCCTGGTCATCGTTCCGACCATCGCGTCGAGCGACGCGCCGACGAGCCGTCTCATTGCGATCTATGATGAACACCACAACATCGCCGAAACCCCCAGCCTGAAGCGCAACCCGCATGCCGTCGTCGTCGACACGACCATTCTGGCGGCCGCGCCCCGCCGCTTTCTCGCCGCCGGCATCGGCGACGCGTTGACCAAGAAGTTCGAGGTCGCATCCACCATCAAGTCGAACCGGCTCAATTATTTCGGCGGCCGGCCCCCGGGCCTCGCCAGCGTTCTTGCCGACCAGTGTTACGAGATTATCCGCGCCGATGCCGTTGACGCGTTGGCAGCCGCGGGAACTGGAACGCCGAACGCCGCCTTTGAGCGCGTCGTCGAGGCATGCATTCTTTATTCCGGCCTTTCCTTCGAAAGCGGTGGCCTGTCGATAGCCCATGGCATCCTGCGCGGTCTGGCTCATATCCCGCAGACGCAAGCCTTTTTGCATGGCGAAGTCGTCACCTATGGCGTCCTCGTCCAGCTCGCCACTATGGGCCATGACGACGCCTATATCCGCGACATTATCGGTTTCTGCCGCGAGGTCGGCCTGCCGACCCGCCTTTCCGAGATCGGCGTCACCGAATATTCGGACAACGACATCGTGAAGATGGCCGAGCCGATTTCCAAGGTGCCTTATGTCGTCAAGAACGATCCGCCCATCTCGATGCAGATGATCGTCGACGGCGTGAAGCGGCTGGAAAGGATTGCCGCGCTCTGAATGTCCGTGTCAGGCGGCGAACAATCCGCCGCCTGCCGCCAAAGTCTGGAGATGATGCTCCGCCCCGCCGAACAGCGCCTCTATCGCGGTCGCACGCTGGAACAGGTGGCCCACCTTGTATTCCATCGTCATACCGATCCCGCCATGCAGCTGGATCGCCTGCTGACCGACGTAACGAAGCGACCGGCAGAGCTGCACCTTTGCCGCGGCGATACCGGCGCCCCGGCGCTCCGGATCATTGTCCCGGCCGATGCCGGCGGCATAGATGGCCATACTGCGCGCCTGTTCGAGCGCGATGTACATGTCCGCCAGCCGGTGCTGGATTGCCTGGAATGACGCGATCTCGGTGCCGAACTGCTTGCGTAGCCCGACATGTTCGATCGTCATTTTCAGCATTTCGTCCATCACGCCGACGCCTTCGGCGGCCAAAGCCGCAATCGTCTCGTCGGCCACGCGCTCAATCACCGCCAACGTTTCGCCGGGCGCGTCGAGCATGTCCCGCGAAGGGACATCGACATCCTGGAACACGATCTCCGCCGCCGGCCTTCCGTCGATGGTGCGGTGGCCTTGCCGCGACACGCCGGACGCATCACCGGCAACGAGAAACAGGCCGATCCCGTCGCGGTCAAGGCGATCGCCGGACAGGCGGGCCGCAACGACAAGGACGTCGGCATCGCTGCCATGCAAAACGAGCGTTTTGCGGCCTTTTAGACGATAGCCGTCTGCGGTCTTTGCCGCCACCGTCGCGATATCGTGCAATTCGTGCCGCGCCTGCTCTTCCAGATGAGCGAAGGCCAGCAGCAATTCGCCGCTGCAAAGCCCCGGAAGAAGGCGCTCCTTTTGCTCTTCGTTACCCGCATGGCGGATCAGTCCGCCACCGAGCAGGACGGTCGCAACGAACGGTTCGGGCGCCAGCGAACGGCCCAATTCCTCCATCACGACCATGGTCTCGAAGGGACCACAGCCAATGCCGCCATAGGCTTCCTCGACAGTGAGCCCGGCCAGGCCCAGTTCCGCATATTGCGCCCAGTAGTCCCGGCTCCACCCGGCCTCGCTGAGCCGGATCGCCTCCCTTTTTTCAAACGGATAGAGGTCGGCCGCAAGCTTTTGCACGCTTTCCTTCAGGAGCCGCTGCTGTTCGTTTATCTGCAAGTCCATGGCTGTCTCCGATTGCCGTCCGGTCAGGACGCAAGAAGCTGTTTCGCGATGATGTTGCGTTGAATTTCGTTGGACCCGCCATAGATCGAGACCTTCCGCCAGTTCAGGTAGGTCTCGGCAACGGTACCGGCCCATGAACGGTCGAGGTCATTGTGGCCATCGGCCGGGGTCAGCAGCGTCAGGGCATGTGGGCCGGCGAGATCGAGCATGACTTCCGAGATCGCCTGCTGGATCTCCGATCCCTTCACCTTGAGAATGCTCGCGGCCGGGCTGTGGCTGTTCCCGCCCGACTGGCTCTCCTCGGAGAGAACGCGATATTGCGTGATTTCCAGCGCCTTGAGTTCGACCTCGAGCAACGCGATCCGTGAGCGGATATGTGGCAGGTCGAGGCGCGCCGAATTGTCCCGACCTTCGCGCTCCGCCAGTTCGCGGGCGCGACGCAGAGACGCCTTGGATGCGCCGACCCGGGCGATACCGGTGCGCTCGTGCTGCAAAAGGAACTTGGCGTAATCCCAGCCGCGGTTTTCCTCCCCGACCAGGTTTTCGGCAGGCACGCGGACATTGTCGAGGAACACGTCATTGATCTCGTATCCGCCATCGATCGTCTGGATCGGCCGGACGGTGACGCCCGGCGACGTCATGTCGATCAGCAGGAAAGAGATGCCGGCCTGCTTCTTCACCTCGCGGTTCGTGCGCACGAGGCAGAAGATCCAGTCCGCGTGCTGGCCGAGCGTCGTCCACGTCTTCTGGCCGTTGACGACATAGTCGTCGCCGTCGCGCACGGCTGTGGTGCGCAGCGAGGCGAGATCGGAGCCGGCCTGCGGCTCGGAGAACCCCTGGCACCACCAGTCTTCCAGATTGACGATACGCGGCAGAAAGCGCTTCTTCTGGGTTTCGTTCCCGAAGGTGTAGATGATCGGTCCGACCATGCTCGTCCCGAAAGACAGCGTATCGGGCGCCATCTCCTGCTGCATGACATCGATGAAAAGCGCCTGCTTGACCGGCGACCATCCCATCCCGCCCCATTCGACGGGCCAATGCGAAACTGCCCAGCCTTTCTTGTCGAGTATCCGCGTCCAGGTGATCAGGTCGTCCTTGGTCAATTCACGGTTGAACAGCATCTTCTGCCGGATCGACCGCGGCAGGGATTTCCGGACAAAGTCCCGAACCTCCTCGCAAAACGCCGCTTCCTCATCGGTGAAATCCAGGTCCACGTGAACACCTCCGCCTTGCCGAGATCCGGCCGCACATACGATGCGCGGCCACCTCCGCGCACGCTAGCCAGAAACATGGATTTCGCAACCCTATTTTTCTATAAATTCAGGAGAGCTCCACATGCATAGTAAAATTTAGAGGCATGATTGCATACCCATATTGCAAAAATAGACAGTTTGTGGGATTGCGCTTGCTACAGAATGCAACCGACGAAACCAAAGAGGATACGCTAATGCGTGAAGCCGTGATCGTTTCGACAGCCCGGACGCCGATCGGCAAGGCGTATAGGGGCGCGTTCAACAACACGCAGCCGCAGGCCCTTGGCGGCCACGCCATCGCACACGCGGTCAGCCGGGCGGAGGTCGACCCGGCGCTGGTCGGCGATGTGGTCATGGGCGCCGCCTGGCAACAGGGCGCCACCGGTTACAACCTCGCCCGCCAGGCCGCCCTGAGCGCGGGCCTGCCCGTCACCGTCGCCGCGATGACTGTGGACCGGCAATGCTCTTCGGGCCTGATGGCCATCGCCTCGGCCGCGAAGAGCATCATGCTCGGGGAAATGGACATCGCCGTTGCCGGCGGGCTGGAATCGATCTCGCTCGTCCAGAACGAGCACGCCAATTCCTACCGGGCGCAGGACCCGAAACTGGTCGCGGAAATTCCCGAGCTCTACATGACGATGCTGGAAACGGCAGAGATCGTTTCGGACCGTTACGGCGTTTCCCGCGAAGCGCAGGACGAATACGCGCTACAATCTCAGATGCGCACCGCCGAGGCCCAGCGAGAAGGCCGTTTCGACGCCGAGATCGTGCCTCTCGCGGCAACCATGCAGATCAAGGACCGCGAGACCGGCACCATTTCCGAACGCGACATCACCCTGGAGCGCGACGAGGGCAATCGGCCGGCGACGCGCCTCGAGGATCTCGCCGCGCTGAAGCCGGTCTTCAAAGACGGCCAGCGCGTCGCAGAAGGACGTTTCATCACCGCCGGCAACGCGTCGCAGCTTTCCGACGGCGCCTCGGCATCCGTGCTGATGGAGGCAAAAGAAGCCGAGCAAATGGGGCTCGAACCGCTTGGTGCCTACCGCGGACTCGCCGTCGCTGGCTGCGGACCTGAAGAAATGGGCATCGGCCCCGTCTTTGCCATCCCGAAACTGCTGAAACAGACCGGATTGACCGTTGACGACATCGGCATCTGGGAAATCAACGAAGCCTTTGCCTGTCAGGTCCTTCACTGCCGGGACACCTTGGGTATTCCCAACGAGCGCCTCAACGTCAGCGGCGGCGCCATCGCGATCGGCCATCCCTACGGCATGTCCGGTGCCCGCATGACCGGCCACATCCTGATCGAGGGCAAGAGGCGAGGCGCGAAATACGGCGTTGTCAGCATGTGCATCGGTGGTGGCATGGGCGCCGCCGGCCTGTTCGAGATCTTCTGATCAAACGCCGAAAGCGCATTCAAGGGAGGATTGCGAAGTGTCCGCATACAATGTCGTCACGATGACGCGCCAGGATTCCATCGCAGTGGTGACTACGGATTCCCCGCCAGTGAACGCCCTGTCAGTTCATGTCCGCAACGGTCTCAAATCCGCCATCGAAGATGCCGACCGGGACGACAGCGTCGAGGCCGTCGTCGTCATCTGCAACGGTCGGACCTTCTTTGCCGGAGCCGATATCACGGAGCTTGGAAAGCCGCCTTTGTCGCCGGATCTGCCGGAAGTCCTCGCTGCGATCGAGAAATCAGCGAAGCCTGTCATTGCAGCCATCCACGGCACCGCACTGGGCGGCGGGCTGGAACTGGCGCTTGCCTGCCATTACCGTATCGCCGTCCCCTCCGCCCGCGTCGGATTGCCCGAGGTCAAGCTCGGCCTGCTTCCAGGCGCGAGCGGCACGCAGAGACTGCCGCGGCTGATCGATCCTGGCGAAGCGCTCGACCTCATGATCTCCGGTGATCCTGTCGACGCGGAAAAAGCCCTGCGGACCGGCATGATCGACACGCTGGCCGAGGGCCAGTCGCTGGAAGCGGACGCTGTGGCCTTCGCCAAACGCATCGTCGGTGACGCAAAACCCTTGCGGCGAATCCGCGACATGCCCGCGAAAACACCGGATGCCCTGACTCCGGCCGAATTCGCGGAGGCTTATCGCGAAAGGAATGCCCGCAAACTGCGCAATTTCAGGGCGCCCGACGAGATCATCCGCTGCGTGGAAGCGGCGATGACGCTACCTTTCGACGAGGGCCTCGCCATTGAGCGCAAATTGTTCCGGGAGCTTCTCGACGACCCGCAATCGGCGGCGATGCGCTACGCGTTCTTCGCCGAACGGAAAGCCGCAAAGGTGCCTGGCGTCGAGGGCAAGCCCGATATTAGCCGCATCCGATCGATCGGCATCGTCGGCGCCGGTACCATGGGGACGGGCATCGGGATGGCCTTCGTCAATGCCGGTTATCCGGTCACCATCGTGGAAACGCAGCAGGCAGCGCTAGACCGTGGACTGGCAAATATCCGCCGCACCTATGAACGCTCCGCGCAACGGGGCTCGCTGACGCCGGAAGAAGCCGAACGGCGAACCGCCCTGTTCTTCGGAAGACTGGAACTCGAGGCGCTGTCGGATTGCGACCTGATCGTCGAAGCCGCCTTCGAGGAAATGTCCGTCAAGACGGAGGTCTTTTTCGCGCTTGACCGCATCGCCAAGCCCAGCGCGATCCTCGCGACCAACACCTCCTATCTCGATATCGACCGGATCGCCGCGACGACCTCCCGCCCGCAGTCGGTCCTCGGCATGCATTTCTTCTCGCCGGCGAACATCATGCGCCTCGTCGAGATCGTGCGCGGCGAAAAGACGGATCTTGAAATCGTCGGCACCGCGATGGCGCTTGCCCGCGCCATCGGCAAGGTCGGCGTCGTCGTTGGTGTCTGCCACGGTTTTGTCGGCAACCGGATGCTTGAAAAGCGCCAGGACGAAGCCGACCGCCTCATCCTCGAAGGCGCGACGCCTTGGGCAGTCGACCGGGTGCTGTACGATTTCGGCTTGCCGATGGGACCCTTCGCCATGGCGGATCTCGCCGGCCTCGATCTCGGCTGGACGCGCGAAGCCTCGACCGGCGAAACCGTTCGCGACCGGCTGTGCGAATCAGAACGCCGCGGCCAGAAAACCGGCGCCGGTTACTACGACTATGGAGAGAACCGGAAATCCGATCCCTCGCCGCTGGTCGAGGAGATCATTCGCGATGTGGCGAAAGCACGGGGCATCGCACGGCGCGAGATATCGGACGAGGAAATCCTCGACCGGCTGCTGCTGCCGATGATCAACGAGGGCGCGAACATCCTCGAGGAAGGCAAGGCGCTGCGCGCCTCTGACATCGACGTCATATGGATCAATGGATACGGTTGGCCGGCCTATCGGGGCGGTCCGATGTTCCATGCGGAACAGGTCGGGCTGGACAAGGTGGTCGAGCGCCTGCGCGCGCTGGAAGCCGCGCATGGCGGGCGTTTCCGTCCGGCGGCGCTGCTCCAGCGGCTGGCCGCCGAAGGCAGCAGTCTGACCGACGACACCTGAGCGCTAGCGCGGTTCGCCGAGCGGATCGGAGAAAATTCCGGAGAACAGCGGAGTGGCATAATAGCGCACGGCATCACTGGAAGACGTGCCACCGGTCCACCACTCAAGCTCGATCACTGCATTGATCATGCCGTCCAGCAATTGCGCCGCTATTCCCGGATGCATCACCTGCATGGACCCGTCCGCCATCCCGTCCACGAAGAAATCCTCGTAGCGCCGGGCAAGCCGCTCCATGGTGATTTTCATCTGTTCGCGCAGCGTTTCCGGCAGCGCGTTCAGGGCCGAGATGCGCAGGACCGGCCCGTGCTCGGAGAGCTGATAGGCGATGAGGTCCGCCGTCACCGCCGTCAGGCGTTCCAACCCGTTTCCGTCAGCTGCAAAACCCGAATCCTGAGCACGCCGGACGACCCGGAAACTGCGTTCGAAACAGCCGACGATCAGCTCGTCCTTGCTGTCGATGTGGTGATAAAAGGAACCCTTGGTGACATTCAGTTCCGCAGCGATCTTCTCGACGGATGCTCCCCGATAACCCTGTGTGTTGATCAGGCGCGTGGCGACCCTGAGGAAGGCCTCTCGCTGCGCTTCGTCTTCGCTTTCGAGAAGCGTCTCAAGCGCCGGTGTCGGCTCCCAGCCGGCGGGCCTGCCGCCAAGCCCCGCAATGAGGATCGCACCGATCCGCTGCGCCACCCGTTCGTAATCGCCGACTTCGAACCGGTCGATCCAGTCATGCGTGGCGTGCAGCAGACTGAGCAACAGATGCGTACGCGCATTCTGCTCGATACGGTCCA
Organism: Oricola nitratireducens; assembly: GCF_014904745.1. Lineage (GTDB taxonomy): Bacteria > Pseudomonadota > Alphaproteobacteria > Rhizobiales > Rhizobiaceae > Oricola > Oricola nitratireducens. Next base: position 37,628 of record NZ_JACZCS010000002.1, on the reverse strand, counting down.
GCCCCAGCTCCGGCATCTGGAACAGTTCGCGCAAGAGACGGAACATGCCGTTATAGGCCTCGAACACCGTTTCGGCCTGCGGATTGTCGAGCGCGCGGATGTCGTTGAAGCTCATCAGCGGCGGCTGTTCGCCGGTCACGCCCGCGGCCAGCCGGCGGACGTAATTTGATAACAGCTCTTCCAGCCGCTCCACCGATGTCGGACGTTCCAGCGCCTGCGCGATCGTCTCGCGCATCACTTCCACCGCCCGCAGCAGGCAGGCCGCCGCCAGGTCTTCCTTCTTGCGGTAGTAGTAAGTGACGCTATTGGTCACCAGACCGACATTGGCGGCAATCTCTGTCAGGGTCGCGCCGCGCACACCAGCCCGGTTGAAATGGCGGGTCGCCGCGTCGAGGATGATCTCCCGCTTCTTTTCCGAGCGTTTTGTTTCTCGCGCCGCCATGGCTTCCAATCGACCGGATGCAAATGCGCCATCCGCCTCGTTCGCGTCCCCTTTTCGTCGATCATCTAGTAGCGCGTGCGCCGCGCAGGTGACAACCAGTCCGGCCGTCATCCCGGTATCGCGCTGGACGCTCCGGTAGCGTCCAGCGCGACTGGGTGGCTTCCCGTACAACCGGAAACCGCCGGGGAGAAAGGCGTATCAGTCGGTGGAATGCAATTTGTGGAAGACCGGAAAATAGAATTCGCCGAGTGTTTGCTGCTGTGCGAGATCGAAAACCTCGTCCAGCAGACGCGCGCCCTTGGGCGTGACGCCGACCGATTCCGCCAGCGCGATCGCATAGGCGTTGTCCTTGCGGGCATAATCGGTGGAAAACGCCCGCGGAGGGAAGTCGTCGGCTAGCAATGCTTTGCAGCCGTGATTGCGCAACGCGAAGCTGTCAGCCGAGCCTTTGGAGAACACGTCGAACAGCGTCTTTCCGTCGACACCGGCAAGAGTGCCGATCGCCAGGGCTTCCGACAGCGCATGCACGGTTTGAAACAGCACCATGTTGTTCAGAATCTTGACGATCTGCCCGCTGCCGACCGGACCGCAATGGGAGATTTCGCTACCCATGCATTGCAGAATGGGAAATACGCGCTGAAAGGCTGAGGTACCCCCGCCGACCATGATGCTCAACGTCCCGTTCTCGGCGGCCGCACGCGTACGGGCGATTGGCGCATCGAGATACTCGCCTCCCGCAGCCTTGATCCGCTGCGCCATTTCCTTTGTCACATCGACCGGTGACGTTGACGTGTCGATAACGAGCGCGTCGGCACGAATGCTGCCGATTATGGCATCGACGACCTGCCTGACCGCGTCGCCGTTTGGCAACGACAACAACACGACATCGGACTGTCGTGCCGCATCTTCGGCACTGCACGCCACTTCCGCGCCCCTGTCCGCCACGGACTGGATCGCCTCCACAGACTTGTCGAAAACGACAATCCGGGCATCCGGCATCTTCCGAACGAGATTGCGGCACATGGGCCCTCCCATGACGCCAAGACCGATAAAGCCGATGGTAATTTTTTTATTGGAATCCATGATGCACTTCTGTTCGTAAGACGCGAAATTCGTCAGGCGGTCGCGAAATAAATGCTCTTCGCCTGCTGATACAGGCGCATGCCCTGCAGGCCTTTTTCGCGCCCGATCCCGCTCTCCTTGAAACCGCCGAACGGGGCGGCAATGCTCAGTTGCTTGTAGGTATTGATCCAGACAGTCCCGGCGTCGATCGACCGCGCTATTCTCCATGCCCGCCGGTAGTCACTCGTCCAGATGCCGCAAGCCAGTCCGAAGGCGGTATCATTGGCGGTTGCAACGAGGTCGTCCTCGTCGTCGAAGGGAAGAACGCAAAGGACCGGACCGAAGATTTCCTCCTGGCAGACACGCGCGGAATTCGTCAGACCCGTGATGATCGTCGGACGATAGAAGGCGCCGCTGTCGAACTGCGCACCAACTGGCCGGGATCCGCCCGTCGCGACGATACCGCCCTCCTTCCGCGCAGCTTCCACATACTCTTCGACCTTGTCGCGATGGTGATGCGACGAAAGCGGACCAATATCGGTGTCGGGACCCGTTGGCTGGCCCAGCCGGATGGCCTCGGCTTTCTCCACCAGAATCGCGACGATCTGATCGTGCTTCGCCCGCGGCACGAAGAGGCGAGAGCCGGCAACGCATGACTGGCCCATTCCTTCGAAAATGCCGTCGATCACGCCGTCACAGGCTGCCGGAATATCGGCATCATCGAGGATGATATGCGGCGACTTGCCGCCGAGTTCGAGCGCGGCGGGGATCAGTCTTTTCGCGGCAACTCCGGCGATGGCCCGTCCCGTCTCCGTTCCTCCGGTGAAGGAAACCATCCGGATTTCCGGTCGGGCGAGAAGCGTCGGACCGATGTCGCGCCCGTAACCTGGCAGAACGGTCAACAACCCGGCCGGCAAGCCCGCCTTCTCGCAAATCCTCGCCAGCGTGAGGCTCGGCAGCGTCGTGACCTCCGACGGCTTGAGGACGACGGCGTTTCCGGCGGCGAGGGCTGGCGCGACCTTTTGCGCCTCCATCGTCAGAGGCGAGTTCCAGGGCGTGATCGCCGCTACGACACCGTACGGCTCGTAGGTGGTTACCGTGAGATAATTTCCGCGATTTGGAGGGACGATCGACTCCAGCGTCTCGCAGGCTGCCGCATAGTAGCGAAAAGTCGCGGCGGCGCTGGCAGCCTGCTGGCGGCATTCCTTGAGCGCCTTTCCGTTCTCGAGCATCTGGGCCTGGGCGAGATCTTCCGCATCTTCCGTAATCGCCGCGGAAATACGATACAGATAGGTCGCGCGTTCGTGCGGCTTGAGCTTGCGCCAGGAGTCGCTGGCGGCGCTTTGATGCGCAAAAATGCAAGCATCGGCGATTTCCTCCGGCGAAGGTGTGCCGATTTCGGCATTGATATCACCCGTTGCCGGATTAACCGTCTTCAGAACCTGTCCTGAACCACTGATCCAGCGACCTGACGCTGGGAAATTCAATACCACGGTGGACTTCCTTTTCCTGATTCGCGCGCAATCTGCGCAACGCGTTTCCCGTTTGCCTGCCCCGTCTCGAGCAAGGTGCGGAGCTCCTGTTCGCCCCGGCTCTCTTGCTTCGCGTGAAAGGGGTGTTGATTTTTAGAACAGTGTTCTATTTATTGCGGTCCACGTTCTTTTTGTCAATCGCGACAGCGAAAAATCAGGAAAGCACAGAAATGCAGAATGGGGTGGAGACGGCTGCGGCCGATGCTGGACGGATCGGTTTTATCGGCCTGGGAAGAATGGGATTCGCGCTTGCGTCCAATCTCGCCCGCAAGGGTTATCCGCTTACCGTTTTCGACATCCGCGAAACACGCGGCGCCCAACTGGCCGGCGACAATGTGCACTGTGCAAAAAGCGCGGGAGATGTCGCGGCCGCATGCGATATCGTATTCCTGATGCTGCCGGGACCGAAGGAAGTCACGGCAGTGCTGCAGGAAGCGGACGGCGTATACGCCCGGGCGCGGGCAAACGCTGTTATCGTCGATATGAGCACCGTCGATCCGGCCACGGCCGACGGTTTGGCGGAAGCTGCATCAGCCCTGAATCTGAGCTTTGCGGACGCCCCCGTGGGACGGCTCGCCGCGCATGCTGACAAGGGCGAATCGCTGTTCATGGTTGGCGCCAGCGATGATGTCTTCACGAAAATTCGGCCCCTGCTGGAGGCTATGGGGACCACGATCTATCACTGCGGGAAAGCGGGAAGCGGCACGCGGACGAAGCTTGTGAACAACTTCCTCGTACTCTCCTACTGCCAGTTGAACTCGGAAGCGCTCACCCTCGCCATGGCGCTTGGTCTCGATCTGAGCAACACCATGAATGTGCTGCTCGAGACCACCGCATCGAATGGGCAATTGCGCGACAAGTGGCCGGTGAAAGTTCTTCGCGGCGATACGACCCCCGGTTTCGACGTTGTCCTGGGACTCAAGGATCTGACGCTTGCATGCCGCGCTGCGGAGCAGGTGGGAGTCACGGTTGCCCTCGGCGGAAAAGCCCGCGATATCTTCCAGCGCGCTGTCGACGAAGGTTATTCGGGACAGGATACGTCGGTGCTGACTGATTTCTGGGCGAAGGCGAACTCGCTCAGGCCAGTTCGTTTGCCGGATTAGCGGCGGGGAAACCGACCGGTATCGCGACGACAATGGGAGGAAACGGGAATGGTTGTCGGCTTCACTACCAAGATCAACAGACTTTACCTGATAGTCGGCGGGATCGGACTGGTCCTCATGGCCTTGCACGTTTCGCTGGACGCTGTCGGTAAATACGCCTTCTCAATACCGATCCCCGCAACGCTGGAAATCGTCGCATATTATTACATGCCCGCAGTCGTCGCCCTGCCCCTCGCCTTCGTCGAGATGAAGAACGGCCATGTCGCGGTCGAGATGGTCCATCAGATGCTTCCGCGCTGGGTGCAGCGCATCAATCTGATCATGAACGGCCTGATCATGTCCGGTTTCCTGGCGACGCTGACATGGCTGGCGGCGCGGGAAGCCTGGCGGAAATTCCTGATCGGCGAGTTCATGTTCGGCGAATACCCGATCATCATCTGGCCGGGGCGCGTGATCTTCGTTTTCGGCGCGATCTTCTTCACTGTCGTCGTTTTCATGAAGACGGTCGGCTTCATCACCTGCGCGCGCGACATTTTCGCTGGCGCGACGAAAGAAGGCGACTGGGAGTACTCGGAATGAATCTGGACATCGGTTTTGGCGGCCTGGTAGTTCTCATCCTGCTGCTGGTGTTGCGTCTTCCCATCGCCATCGCGATGGGCGTCGTATCGCTTGGCGGAATCTCACTCATGTACGGAGAACGCACGGCGCTCGGCATTCTAACGAGCGGGCCGTACGAATTCACGGCCAGTTGGGCTTTGAGCTCGATCCCGATGTTCGTTTTCATGGGATATATCTGCTACTACGCCGGCATAACGGACAGGCTGTTTCGCGCGGTCGACCGAGCGTTCCGGCGCTTCAACGGCGGCCTCGGCGTGGCGACGATCGGCGGCGCCGCCGCATTCTCCGCCGTCAGCGGATCGAGCCTCGCGACCGCAGCGGCCATGGGGAGGATCGCAATCCCGGAAATGACGAAGAACGGCTACAATGCCGGCTTTGCCGGCGCGATCGTCGCCGCCGGGGGTACTCTGGGAACGATGATCCCGCCCAGCATCATCATGATCATCTACGGAATTTTCACGGAGACCTCGATCGGCAAGCTTTTCATCGCCGGCATCATTCCGGGAATCCTGTCCGCGATCATGTACGCGCTGACGATCCGTTTCCGGATCAAGATGAACCCCGGCCTTGTCACTGCACGCGATCGGACCGACGACGACGCGGTCGTCGAAGACGGCGCGCCAACCTCCGTGCTCGGCTCCCTTCTCGATGTTTGGCCGATCATCGTCCTGTTCGTCTCGATCATGGGCGGCCTTTTTGCCGGCCTGTTCTCGGCTTCCGAAGCGGGATCCGTCGGCGCCTTCATCGCGCTTATCATCGCCGCGTCGGGAAAGAAATTTGATTTCGCCGCCTTCGGAAACGCGGTGATCGCGACACTGCAGACGACCGCATCCATCTTTCTTATCGGAATTGGCGCCGTTCTCTTCACGCGCTTCCTCGCCCTGTCGGGTGTGTCCGATTTCATGGCGTCCTACATCATCGACGTCGCGGGCGACCCGGTCCTGTTCATCATCGGGATATCGATCCTGTATCTGATCCTCGGAATGTTCATCGACCCGATCGGGATCATGCTCCTCACCCTGCCCCTGCTCTATCCGATCTTGCTCAACATGCATGTCGATCTGATCTGGATGGGCATCATCGTGGTGAAGCTGCTCGAATTGGGGCTGATCACGCCTCCCGTGGGAATGAACCTGTTCGTCATCAAGGCGACCATGCCGGACACGCCGCTTGAAAAGATTGTCCGGCAAGTCGTCTGGTTCGTCATGGCGGATATCGTGATGCTCGCAATTCTTATCGCGTTCCCGTCGATCTCGACCTTTCTCCCGGCCCTGGTCAAGTAACGCGGATCAGACGAAAGAAGCTCCGACCAATGGTCGGAGCTTCCATCATCCCGGCAGCCCTGGCCACCGAATCCAAACCGAAACGATCAGGCGTGCGACGGTATCCGCTGCATGCGCCGTTCGGCCACGGCCAGGCTGGAAAGTTTGCGTGACGCCTCGAAGAGAAGCGCGCTCATCGAGGCAACAGTATCGTCGGTAAACCGCTCCTTGGGTCCGGACACCGACAACGCGCCGATAAGTTCATTATTCAACCCGAATACCGGTACGGAAATTGCCGCGCAGGACGGATCTACTTCGCCGTAGGAAACGGCGATACCATCTTGCCGCACGGGTTGCAGATCCGCGTCGCCAACGCCCGAGAAAGCGAGCAGCACTTTGCCGGCCGCGCCCTTGTCGAGGGGAAGCCGATCCCCCGCCCGCACCCGATCCAGCGTCGGGTGGTTTGAATCGACACGCAGTATGCACAGGCGATAATCACGATCGAGGACGTGGAACGACGCGCTTTCGGTGCCTTTCTGGACAAGCTCCTCAAGCGCACTTTCGATCGCCTCGTCCAGTTCGAAGGCCTGCTTGTACTTCATGCCGAGACGAAATGCGGTGGGACCGAGCGAATAGGTCGAGCCATCGTCGCTTCGACGTAGATATCCGTGATCTTCAAACGATGCGAGGAGCCGCAGGATCGTGCTCTTGTACAGCCCCGTCGCCTTGGAGATTTCGGCAAGGGTCACCGGAGTGTCACTCGATTCAAAAACCGACAATATGGAAAGCGCCCTTTCGAGCGTTGCGACTCTCGCGGGTTCCGTCTTCGAGCTCTTACTGGTTGTCATGCACTCGAGTCCCCTCATCTCCTCAACAACTTGCGTATGCCGGCCGCGTCCGCAGTCATGCTTCTTTCATAACCCGCCGAATGACCGATTTCCATCGCCCGGCGCGAAAAGGCAAGAGCTGTTTCAAGACCTCCCCGGCCCCGTCACTACGGCAGTTTCGCAAATGTTGCGATCAACACCCGCCAGTTTGCACGTTAGGCCAGCTCCGGTCTGAGTTAGCCTTGTTTCATCTGTAGAACTCCGCTTTTTCCCCGGATATTTCCAGCAGCCAATCTATAAAGTGACGAACCTGGATAGAAGCCGACTTCATGGTCGGCCAAACCACGTAAAACGCAGCACCGGTCCTCACTTGATTATCGAAGGGACGGACCAGCCTTCCATCTGCGAGTTCGCTCTCCAGAAGATCGATCTGGCCGATCGCAAGGCCATATCCCAATTCCGCGGCGTTGTAGGCAAGCAGCGAGGAATCGAATTCAAGCCCTCTGTTCCGATCGATCTCGGCACCGGCGTGCTCGGCCCACACTTCCCATTCTCGACGCCGGTACTTGGCGTAAAGCAGATCGGCATCTGCGAGGCTTTTTTGGCGGACGGCGTCCTCCATTCGCTGCGCATAGGCCGGGCTGCAAACGACATCGATAACCTCTTCAAACAGTTTCCGCGATTTGGCGTTGCTCCAGTCGCCGTGGCCAAGCTGAACGGCAACGTCGAGTTCGGTGTTTCGGAAATCCAGCGGCTTGACCACTGTATCGAGATGGATCCGGTAATCCGGATGGCGTTGCAGAAATCCGGAAAGACGCGGTAACAGCCAGTGGCGGGCAAGCGTCGGGTATATGCGCACATTGATTGCGTTGGAACTCTCGTCGGAAAGGAAGCGGTGGGTTGCGTCATCCAGCTTGTCGAACGCTTCGGCGACCTCGTGCCCGAACAGCCGTCCGGCATCCGTCAGCCTGACCGAGCGCGGGCCGCGTTCGAACAGTTTGACGCCCAGATAGTCCTCCAGAGCGCTGATCTGGCGGCTGACGGCGACTTGGCTAACGCCCATATACCGCGCCGCCGCAGTAAGGGTGCTGTGTCTTGCAGCAATCGAGAAGGTCCGGAGTTGGTTCAGTGGCAGACTGCGGTGTCGCTTTTGCATAACAATATCTTAGGCAAACCTGATCACAGGTCCAGTTTAATAACATACGGATCAGGCTAATTTGCGCTCTGCGGATCAGCAAGCAGGCAAATCATGGACTTCAATCTCACCGAAGAGCAGCAGCTTTTTTTTGACACGGTAAGCAAGTTCGCGCGCAATGAATTGGCCAACGGAACAGCCGAGCGGGCAAATGCCCGCCAATATCCGTGGGATGTCGCTCAAAAATGCGCGAAATACGGCCTTCTGGGTATCACCATTCCGGAAAAGGATGGCGGTGTAGGCGGAACATTGGTCGATGCGATTATCGCGATACAGGCGGTCGCCGAACAATGCCCGCGCAGCGGCGATGTCGTGCAAGCCGGCAATTTCGGCCCCATTCGGACCTTCTCCGAATTCGCCAGTGAACAGCAAAAGGCCCGGTACCTTCCGGATCTGCTCTCAGGCAAGAGCGTGATTTCGCTCGGAATGACGGAACCGGACGCCGGATCGGCGGTAACGGAACTGGCGACCAGCGCAGTCGAAGACGGGGATCATTTCGTCATTAATGGCGCGAAAATCTTCGGAACGCACAGCAGCGAAGCCAGCGTTTTTCTCGTCTATGTCCGCTACGGACCGGGACTGGACGGCATCGGGTCCATCCTGATCGAGAAGGAAACGCCCGGCTTCACGATCGGAAAATCCTCCCGCTTCATGAATGGCGAGGAATGGTCGCCGCTTTTCTTCGACAATTGCCGCATTCACCGGGACAATGTCCTTTTAGGTCCGGGCGGTTTCAAGCGACAGATCGCGGGCTTCAATATCGAGCGCCTGGGAAATTCGGCGCGCGCTGTCGCGGTGGGGCGCCATGCCTTTAACGTGGCGCGCGAACACGCCCTCACCCGGAAACAATTTGGCCGCCCGCTCTGCGAATTTCAGGGCCTGCAATGGAAATTTGCCGAAATGGCGGTACGCTTGGAAAGCGCCCAGCTCCTGCTGATGCGCGCGGCAGTCAATGCCGGTGACGGGTTGCCGTCTGCCCAGGACACTGCCATGGCCAAACTCGCCTGCAACGAAGCCGGGTACTTTGCCGCCAATGAAGCTTTGCAGATCATGGGCGGTCTGGGCTTTTCCGAAGAAAGCACGGTCCAGTATTGCTTGCGCCGGACCCGCGGCTGGATGATTGCGGGCGGGTCGATCGAGATTCTCAAGAATCGGATCGCCGAAGGTATTTTCGAGCGGCGATTTCCTCAAGCAGCTCCTGCCCCTACGGTGCGGTAATGGGGAAATCCGAAACAATGCTGCTCGATGCGCTTGTCGCACCCCGGAATGTCGCGCTGATCGGCGCATCCTCGTCACCTGCAAAACTGACCGCGCGGCCCTTGCAGTTCCTGCGCCAGCACGGGTTCTCCGGACAGATCTACCCGGTTAATCCGGCGCGCGACGACGTGATGGGATTGCGCGCCTATCCGAGCGTGTCGCAAATCCCTGACCGCGTCGAGCACGCCTATATCCTTCTCGATGCCGATGCTGCGATCGCCGCGCTGGAGGATTGCGCGGCGGCGGGCGTCAAGGTCGTATCGGTGTTGGCCGACGGTTTCGCCGAGGCCGGGGCGGCCGGCCGCGAGCGGCAGGTACGGCTGACGAAGATCGCGCGCGATGCCGACATCCTGCTGATCGGTCCCAATTCCACTGGCGTTGTCGCGACGCATTCCGGTTTTGCCTGCACGACGAACGCAGCGTTCCGCTCCGAAAGATTAGGCGCGGGGCGAACGGCTGTCCTGTCGCAAAGCGGTAGCGTGATCGGAACGCTCTTTTCTCGCGGACAAGCGCGAGGGATCGACTTCTCCACACTCGTTTCCGTCGGCAATGAGGCAGGCACGAACATAGGCGTCATCGGGAATCTGCTCCTCGATGATCCGCATACGGACAGTTTTGCGCTGTTTCTCGAAACGATCCGCGAGCCGCTCGCATTGGCCCGCTTTGCCCGTTCCGCCGCCATCGCCGGCAAGCCCGTGACGGCCTACATGATCGGCCGGTCCGACGAAGGGCAGGCGCTTTCGGTGACACATACCGGCGCTCTCACCGGGTCCCGCGAGGCAGTGTCCGCCTTCCTCCGACAAATCGGAATACGGCAGGTCGATCACTTCGAGACGCTGCTCGATGCGCCACGGATATTGTCACGCCGGCATTCCAGGCCCGGCCGTCCGCGCACCGTAACGGTGGTTTCAACGACCGGCGGCGGCGGCGCGATGGTCGTCGACCAAATCAGTTTTCACGGTGTCGAGATTGCGGGTTGCTCTCCGGCATCGCGGACGAAACTCGAAGCGCAAGGTATCGCCCTGGGGCACGGAAAACTGGTCGACGTGACACTCGCGGGGACAAAATACGAGACGATGAAAGAAGTCGTCTCGACGCTGGCAGACGATCCCGCGACAGGATTGCTGCTCGTTGTGATCGGGTCTTCGGCGCAATTCGATCCGGAAAAGGCGGTCCGCCCGATTGTTGACGTAGTCGCCGAAAACCTGGCCGATCGCGCTCCGATCATGGCTTTCGCCCTGCCGGAAGCGCCCGAGAGCATGGCAATGCTCGAAGCCGGCGGCGTGCCCGCATTTCATAACGTCGAAAGTTGCGCCGAGTCCCTGTCGCTCTACGTGACGCCGGTTCGGGAGTTCGAGACATCGGTTCGGTTCCTTCCCGACACAGTCATCGACATGCTGAAAAATGCGGCCCCGGGTACAATGGACGAAGTGCAATCCGGCGCTCTCTTCGAGGCACTCGGGATCAAACGTCCAGACCAGATCGTGATCTCCCCGGACGAAGACATTCCGGCGGAGTTGCCTGTTGCGTTTCCCGTTGTCGTCAAGCTGGTTTCCCCGGACTTGCCGCACAAGACGGATGCCGGGGCGATCTGCCTGAATGTCCGCGATCGTGCTGAACTCGTATCCAGGATCGCCGACATGCGTCGTTCGGCGGAAAACTACGAGCCGGGATACCGGTTGACGGGCATTCTCGTACAGGAGATGCGCAAGGGACTGGGGGAAATGCTTGTTGGCTTGACGCATGACCCGCTGGTGGGCGCCGTGATCACGGTCGCAATGGGCGGCGTGATGACCGAGATCTATCGCGACGCCGCCGTTCGCGTGGCTCCGGTTTCGGTCGACGAAGCTCGCGAGATGCTCGCTGAGATCAAGGGACTGGAACTGTTCCGGGGGTTCCGGGGACGGCAACGCGGTGATCTCGCGGCGCTGGCGCGTGCGATCGCCGACATATCCTGTCTCGCGCTGTCCGACCTTGTGGCGGAGGCGGAAGTTAATCCGATCCTGATCGGCGCCGAAGGCCAAGGTGTCATCATGCTGGACGCGCTGGTCCGCCGGAGTTGACAACCGGTTCCGGATTCTACGAAGCGGGAATGCCCGGTTTCGCCGACCGTTCGGCTTTCCGTTCCGCCGCATAGAGCGCCAGCGCTCCGAAGCGGTAGAAACCATGCACGAATTTTCCGTAGGGCATGGTCAGGAAGAGCGCGAAGACGACGCCCAGGTGAATCGCCAGCATGATGCCCATGGCCGGCGTTTCCCGCAGAACCATCAGCGCCAGGCCTGTCAGGCCGGTCATGAACATCATGGCGAGGAAGGCGGTATCCATGCCGAATTTCGCCCGGTCGACCATCTCCGGTTCGCGCTTCAGTTTCGCCCGTAAAAGCCCGAGGGGTCCGACCACCAATCCGATCCCGCCGGGAATTCCGAACAATTTGGGGAGATCGGTCCAGCCATAGGGGGCAGGCCAGTCGAGTACGTAATGATAGACCGTGCCCGTCGTCGTCGCGGCGAAGCACAGCAGGAAACCGTAAAAGGTCAGATGGTGATAGAGGCGGCGGTTGTCGGTCGGCTTTTCGTCCTCGTTGTAGCATCCGACCCCGCCGCCATCGAGGTAGCGTAGTCCTGCCGCGTCCTTGGTCGCCTGCCATAGCGTTGTGCCGGACCCGGCCGATACACTGTTCGCGCCGATTGCGGTCCAGAAGTTCCGAAATCCCATGGCGAGCGCCAGCAAGGCATAGAGCGCGACCGCGCCGAACAGGCCGGCCATGACAGTGTGCGGCATCAACCGGTAGAATTGCCCGCTGCCTGACGTCAGCACCAGCGGATCGTGCCACACCACAAAACCCAGAATGAAGCCGGCGATGCTGAGCGAGGCGATGATCGAGATCGCCAGACCGTTGCGATCAAACAGCGGCTGAAACGCCTTCGGCCAAGCATAGGCGCGATAGGAGTCGGCGCGCACCTGCGCCAGCGTCTTCGGCACGTTGACGTCGAACTCGTGCGGCGGCGCAAACTGGCAATCGACATGGCAGGCGCCGCAATTGTGACAGAGATTGGCGAGGTAGCTGAGATCGCCGTCCGCGAAACTGCGCCGCATTTCCATCGCCGGGAAGACCGCGCACAAGCCTTCGCAATAGCGGCAGGAATTGCACACGGTCATCAGCCGTTCGGCTTCTTTCAGATGATCAGTCGCGTGCATGCTTGGCCGCCCTTTCTCCTGCGATCCGTCCAAAGACGCTGCCGATTGTCATGCCGATCCCGGCGGCATAGCCCTTGCCGAGCACATTGCCGGCCATGATCTCGCCGGCGGCGAACATGTTCCCGGATGCGCCGCCATCCGCCATTTGCATGCGCGCGTCCCGGTCGACGCGCGTCCCGAGATAGGTGAACGTGATGCCGGGTCGCACCGGGTAGGCATAGAAGGGAGCGGTATCGATAGGGCACGCCCAATGACTTTTCGGCGGTGTCAGGCCTTCCGTGCGGCAATCATCGAGTTCGGTGTGGTCGAAGCTGCCTTGCCGTACGGCAGCATTGAAACCAGAGACCGTCATTTCGAAGGCCTCGACCGGCAGACCGAGCTTGTTGGCAAGCCCAGTGATGCAGTCCGCCTCGATCGGCGGGAACAGCGACGGCATGAACATTTTCAGTGATTTGGCGTCGAAGACGATATACGCAATCTGCTCCGGTTGAGCGGCTACGAGCCGACCCCAGATTGCATAGCGCTTCGGCCAGAAATCCTCACCTTCGTCGTAGAACCGTTCCGCGTTCTTGTTGACAACAATACCGAACACAACGCAGTCGAGCCGGGTGATGATGCCGCCGTCGAATTTCGGAGCACGCGCGTCGATGGCAACCGCATGGCACTGGGTCGGATCGCCGATCGCCTCGACGCCACTGTCGAGCAGCATCTTCAGGACATCGCCGCGATTATAAGGCGTTCCTCGAATGAGGAAATTCTCCGCGGGCTCGCCCCAGCCCTCTTTAAGCCATTCGATATTGGCTTCGAAACCGCCGGCTGCCACCACGAGCGCCTTTGCCCGCACTGTATGATCGGCGCCGTCCATGCGGATCGTCGCGGAGCGGAAACGTCCGTTGTCGATGTCCAGTCCGATAACCGGCGCGTCATAGAGAACGGAGACGCCGAGTTCTTCCGCGGTCCGGTAGAGCGCATTCAGCATCGCCCTTCCGCCGCCGAGAAAGAAAGAATTGGTGCGTCCGAGACTGAGGGTGCCTCCAAGCGAGGGCTGGAATCGCACGCCCTGTTCCGCGATCCAGGTCAGCATCTCCTTGGACTGCACGATCATGAAACGGGCAAGGCCTTCGTCCGTATTGCCCTCCGTCACGCGCAGGAGATCGTCCCAGAACTCGGCCTCGGTATAGGGGCCGGTCAGGTGTTCGGTCGCCGTATCGTGTGCGCAGCGCATGTTGCGCGTGTGCCGCGTATTGCCGCCTCGGTAGAATTTGGGAGCGCCTTCCACGACCAGGACCGAAGCGCCGTCGCGCCTCGCAGCGATAGCTGCGCACAAGGCGGCGTTGCCGCCGCCGACAACCAGCACATCCACCTCATTGGGCGGGGCTTGCATTTCAACCTCCCTGCAGGCTTGCCAAACATCGAAACGAATACATCTGCACACTACTGCATACAAGGGTGTCCAGATGTTTTTTAGGGAAAATTCGCCTATGGTGCCTAAACGATTCCCGCAGCCGGAGAATTCGAGACGAGATATGGCAAAGGACAGCCAAGCGACACGAGGACGCGGCGAGGCTTCGCGCGGCAACAAAGTGTACCGCGATCTGGTAGACCGAATTCGATCAGGAGAGTTGTCACCGGGTACCCGCCTTCGCGAGGAGGATATCGCCAAAATGCTGGCGGTAAGCAGGACGCCGGTCCGCGAAGCATTCGCACGCTTGCAGGAACGCGGATTGCTTGAAACGTCCAGTGGCGGTATGGCGGTGGCCAAACTGGGCCGTCCGCAAGTCATGGAGTTGTACGCTGTACGCGCCAGGCTGGAAGGAGCAGCCGCATCGTTTGCCGCTGAAAATGCCTCGGCCGCCGAAGTAGCCAGCCTGCGACATGCCGCAGCCCTATTCGATTCGCAGCAAAAGACAGCCTTGGAAGCCGCGCGCGCCAATACTATGTTCCACGAGGCAGTCTACGAGGCGGCCCATAACAGCTATCTCATGCGGATGCTCGAGGATCTCAACGACTCTCTAGCGCTACTGCCGGATACGACATTCTCGGTACCCGGACGTAAGGAAGCCGCACGCGCCGAACATCGCGCCATCATTGAAGCGATCGAAAACCGCGACCCGTCGCTCGCCGAAGCCGCGGCGCGCAGCCATATCGCCAACGCGCTGGACGGGCGGTTGAAAATGCTGTTCTCCGCCGGAGCGCTGGCACAATCCGCTGCGGTGAAGTCAACATCTGAGTAACATTCTCCGCATCTAGCCATCTTGACCGCGCCTTCGTCTTCATCGCCGGCCACCGTTGCCCTTGCGGTCCACCCGGATATCCGCCCGCGGCTGCCTTGTCGGAGACCAACTCAAGAGCCGGGGCAGGCTTCGGAGCGCGTGCCTTCTCTGGAGCGGCCATTTCCCGCGGTCCGCAGGTCTTCGCTTTCGCCTGCTCCTCCTCCGGCAACGGCGAGAGACCGTAGTGACTTTCCATGGCCTGTTGCCCTCATACGGGGCGGGCAAGCGCGGAATCAGCCGGAAATGCGGCTTTCGCGCTGGCGGAAAGTAAAAGCCAGTTGGCGGAGAGGGGGTCCGCCTAACTTCAGTTCATTGGCGTGTCAGACCGTGTATGTACATTACGTAAATACCCACATTTTCGATGGTTTACCATTGATCCGTCCTTGATTGTCCATCATTGTATCTGCACATCTACGCACTAAAGTGCATACAAAAGTGCATACACAATGGCTCGTTCGCTTCACAAGCTCTCAGATACACGGATCCGCAGTTCCGATCTAACGCCCGGACGTCACAGCGATGGTGGCGGTCTATATCTGAACGTGAAACCAGGTGGATCGAAGAGCTGGATCTTCATGTACACGTCGGGCGGACGCCGAAAGGCGCTTGGTCTGGGCCCATATCCCGCGGTGAAGCTCTCGCATGCTCGCCGATTGGCATCGGACATGCGCGAGAAAGTGGCGACCGGATCAAATCCGGCGGTAGTTCGCAGTGTAGAAAGAACACCGACCTTTTCGGAATGTGCCGACCTCTTCCTGACAACCATGGAAAACCAGTGGCGCAACGAAAAGCACCGCGCACAGTGGCGCATGACGCTTGGCCCTACCTATTGTCGGGCAATCCATAGCAAACCCGTCGACCAGATCACGACCGACGACATCTTGGCGATACTTTCCCCGATCTGGACGAAAAAACACGAGACCGCGTCGCGTCTGAGAGGACGAATCGAACGTGTTCTCGACTATGCGAAATCTCGAGGCTGGCGATCGGGAGAGAACCCCGCTCTCTGGCGCGGCCATCTGAAAAACCTTTTGCCGGCTCCTTCCAAACTGCAACGTGGGCACCATGCCGCCATGCCTTATCGTGAGGTGCCTGAGCTCTATCGACGGCTAGGCAGCATCGATGCCATGGCGGCGCGTTGTCTGCAGCTTGTGGTTCTGACGGCTTGCCGCTCGGGCGAGGCGCTGAATGCCGGCTGGTCCGAGATAGATCTTAACCGGAAGTTATGGACAATTCCGGCCGACAGGATGAAGGCCGGCCGAACGCACCGCATCCCTCTCTCTTCGGAAGCTATGTCTGTGCTTCGAGATCTTTCCGAAACACGACACTCTGACTTTGTCTTTCCGGGACAAAAACCCAACCGGCCGCTTTCCAACATGTCCATGGGGATGTTGATGCGTCGCATGAACCTCGGAGATTACACCGTGCATGGGTTCCGCAGCGCCTTCAGGGACTGGGCCGGTGACGAGACCGCTCACCCGCGTGAGGTCGCGGAAGGCGCTCTCGCCCATATCCAGGGCGATCCGACTGAGCGCGCCTATTGGTCTCGATCTGACAGGCGCAGCACTACCAACACATCAGCGCCCGCGATGCGGAGCCAAGACCCGGCTGGGTGGAAAGTGCGGCAAGCCGGTGCTACCCGGTAAGAAACGCTGCAAGCTCCATGGCGGCTTGTCGACCGGTCCAAAAACACATGCAGGTAAAAGACGGATACGCGACGCCCAGCTTCGACGCTGGAACCGCGTTAACGAAGTTGACAATACAAATGAGCCGAAGCGTGACGTCAGATTGAAGCCGAAACAAGCTGATACGCAACTTAACGACGAGTCCAACCCGACTCGGCGCAAGCGATGGAGACGGATCCGACGCATTTCGCCGTGGGCGCTTTGATAAAGCAGGGCCGGAAGTTATTCGCGCCAGGAGCTGGGACTGAGTCTGCGAACAGCTGTTGAATTTCGCGATTGGCATAAAGCGGGCTCTTTGCCGCCTACCCGGCAATATCCGTTATCGGCACCAGAAGACAGCCGGGCAGGAATGCAACCCAAAGCAGACACCGCAGGGCGGACCGCGAAAAGTCCGTTTGGTGCCAGAAGCGGCCATCGTTCCCGCTGCAGCTTCCTGCCCAACGCGGAAAAGCTCAATTAGCTGCCTATCCCAAACCCCAGCGGAGAAGTTTGCTGAGTGTGTTGCGGCGATCAGTTGAATCCACCACCCTTTGCCAGCATATTCGCTATATCGCTGGAGCCGGTAAAATCGTCACCGATTGTGCCAAGCAGCATTCCGGCACATCCTTTTCAAAAATTACCACTACGTATGCGATCTGCTCCGGGCCAATTGTGGGATTCCACATTCATACCCCTGCTCTCCGATCTTCCATAAGGGCCATTTTCAATCCGTCCACACCGTGACCTCGCCGATTTGAAACGTCCATGGAACGGAAATTCCGCTAATCCGCCGTCCAGCCGCCGTCGAGCATCACCGCGCTACCGGTCATCAAAGACGAGGCATCGGACGCAAGAAAGATCGCTGCACCGGTGACGTCGCCCACTTGTCCCAACCGCCCGAGCTTGATTTTCGAAAGAACAGACGCCCGAAACGTTTCGTCTTCAAAATATGGTTTCGTCATGGGGGTTTCGATGAAGGTGGGGCAAATCGTGTTGATCCGAATTCCGTGCGGACCCAGTTCGACGGCCAATGCCTTGGTGAAGCCCTCGATCGCCCATTTCGAGGCGCAATAGAGCGTCCGGTTCGCGGCCCCGACATGGCCCATCTGGGAAGACATGTTGATGACCGAACCGGAGCGCTCCTCGGCAATCATCCGACGCGTGACCGCCTGCGTCGCGAAATACGCCGCACGCATATTTAAATTCATCACCGCGTCATAGTCCTCGGCCGTCACCTCCAACTGCGGCTTCGGGCGGTTCGTACCGGCGTTGTTGACCAGGATGTCGAAGGCAGGCCTTCCCGCGACGTGCGCCTCGAATGCATCGATGTCCGTGACATCGGCGACGAGCACATCCGCTTTAAGTCCTTCGGACCGAAGGGCATTGGCGACGGCGGATATCTCATCGCCCGTTCGGGCGCAAAGCGTGACCGCCACGCCGGCCGCGGCATAGGCCTCAGCAATCGCCTTGCCGATACCGCGTCCGGCGCCGGTAACAAGCGCCCGGCGGCCGTCGAGACGGAAATTGGGAAAGTTCACAGCCGTCATGCCTTGGAACCGACCCGCTATGTCTGAAGCCGGAATCGGCAACGCTCGGCTTCGCGGGACATTATTCGCTCGCCTCCATATCGCGTTTGTGCGCCGCCACGGCCATGAGGCGCCGGTCTCGCCATTCGGTGCGGTCCTGAAGACCGTCCAGAGGCAGCGCATCCCGCCTTTCGGCATCGACCCGCGCGATCAATTCTTCGCTCCAGGGTTGCGGTTCGCCCCGTTCCCTGACGATATCGAGATACAGACCACCCAACCGGTTGGCATAGTCGCGCACGCCGCCGGGCGCGTTCAGGTCGATGGTCTCAAACGGACCGATGAAGGACCAGCGCAATCCCAGCCCCTTCGAAATCGTGGCGTCGAGATCGGCGGTCGAGCAGTACCCTTCCTCGAATAGCGCCCAGGCCTCGCGCAACAGAACGCCCTGCAGGCGGTTCAGGACAAAACCCCGCAATTCCCGGGCGACGCGGACGGGATGCTGGCCGACGGCATGCATAAGGTCATCGACCTGGTCGACAACCTCGGGCAGCGTCCAACTCGCCGGGACCAGCTCGACGACCGGCACAAGATAAGGCGGATTGACCGGATGCGCCACGAGGCAGCGCGGCGAAATCGACAATCCCTCGGTGAAGTCGGACGAGGGAATGCCGGAAGAAGACGATCCGACGATCGTGTTCTGGCCGAGCATTCCGTCCAGTTGCTCGTAGAGCGCGCGTTTCACATCCACCCGCTCCAGAACCGATTCCTGGACATATCTGATCCCGTCGACCGCTTCTTCCAGCGTGTCGCAATAGGAAACGCGACTGCCGATCTCCTGCGGCGCCTCGATCAGGCCGAAGCTCTCGAGATCGGACAGGGACTGCTCGAGCTTCGCCGGCAGCGTCGCCACGAGTTCCTTGCTCCGGTCGAAGACCCGCACCTTCAGGCCCGCCCGGGCGAACACGATCGCCCAACCGAGACCGACCAGCCCGGCGCCGACAATTGCGACGCCGGTCGAACCCAGGTGTTCCGTCCTGCTCATGATACCGCCGACTTCGCGCCATCGGCGAGGCAGATCTCGCTGATGCGGAGGTTTTCCTTGGTGATGCGGGACGGGAAGGTATCGGCGAGACCTTCCTCGTGGATCGGGATGACCCGGGTATCGTCGTATCCCACCTGCTTCATCATTTCCTCGGTCGCGAGCAGCAGGTTCATCTGGCTTCCGACCGCGAGGCCGACCGGGGTGTACATGGTTTCCACTCCGACCACCGAGCCGTCATTCTTCAGATTGGCGAACTGATAGACGAGGTCTCCAGCCAGGACCCAGGTGTCCTCGCTGTCGGTCTTGCCATCATTACGCACGGTGACCCACATCGAGCCGAAAGTGTGGCTGTCCCGCGCCAGGTGAACGTCGATGCCCGGCAGGACATCTTCCTGCGACCCCTCGAC
This sequence comes from Oricola nitratireducens, assembly GCF_014904745.1. Classification (GTDB taxonomy): domain Bacteria; phylum Pseudomonadota; class Alphaproteobacteria; order Rhizobiales; family Rhizobiaceae; genus Oricola; species Oricola nitratireducens. The sequence goes on along the minus strand of NZ_JACZCS010000002.1, from coordinate 18,220 downwards.
GACCCTCAACCTGCCCTCCGCGGCGAGGTTTACGCCCCGCAGGATGTCGCCCGGATCGACCGCGATCATCATCCAGCGCAGCCGTTCCGGCAAGGACATCGCCCAGACCCATTTCTCGATCTCGTCTCGCTGGATGTAGAAGGTGGCGTTCGGGAAATCCTCGACGTTACCGAAATGGTCGAAATGTGCGTGGGTGATGAAGACGGTGTCGACGTCCTTGGGCGTCAGACCGAACTCGGCCAGGACGACCGTGGGTGAGCGCCAGTTCTCCACGCCGAACTTGTCGCCGAGATGCTTGCCATAGTCCTGGTCGTTGTAGCCGACATCGACAAGCGCGACATGGTCCTCGCTGCGAATGAGGACGTAGCAGTAGGGCAGCTTGACGTAGCCCTCGTTGTGAGCGCCGTAGAGCACGCCGCTCTTGTGGTATTTCGGAACGTAGCTGTATTCTAGCACGTGGATCGAATAGTCGGCCATTTGGTCCTCCCAGGCTCGGTTTCAGATGTTCTTCTCGGATCCGCCTGTATGCGATGCGCCGCAAGTGCAGCACGCATGGCTGAAGTCCACGGGGGTGATGTTGGCGTCCGGCTCCGCCGTCGCAATCAAAAGCCTCTGCACGACATGGAGCTTTCGAATGATTTCATGCTTGGCGTCGTCACGGGCTTGCTGGCCAAGCAGGGCAGAGAGCGAGTCCATCTTCTCCGCAGCCTCAGCCAGACAACCGGCGAGATCCTGAAGCGCCGTGTAATGTCGCGAGGCCGCCGCCGGCGCCTTCAGCGCGCGGAGACGTTCCCTTGCTTCCGTCAACTGCTCGACGGCCGTCGTGTAGATGGCATGATCCAGTGAGAGGTCCCGGTGGCCGCGCGTGGTCGCCAGCAGCAGCACTCCGCTGAGCTGCGCGAGAATGCGCGACAGTGCATTGTAGAGCGGACTTGCCTGGGCAAGATAGCTGGCGATCGCTTCGTCCCGGTATCCTCCTTCGAGGATCACGTCGACGCTCGAAGTTTCGGGAATCTCCCAGACACCACATTGTGCATCGTGGATAGCGCCATTCTTGGGCGCATGGGTGCGTGTCATCCCGAACTCTCCTTTAGTCTTGCCGACTTGCGGATCATGAGTCGGCCGGGAAGAAAGTGTTCTTTCGCCTCGCTGTCCTCCTTCGAGAGCAGTCGCTCGATCTCCAGGATCACCTGGTCGATCATCGCGTTCATGGGCTGGCGAACGGTCGTCAGTTCGTGCGAAGGCCAGCTTGCCATGGCAATATCGTCGAAACCGATGATCGACACGTCCTCGGGGATCGAAAAGCCGAGTTCCCGTCTTGCCGCATCCATTGCGCCGATCGCTACGATGTCGTTGGCACAGAAAACCGCATCCGGTTTTCTCTCTCCGGCAAACAGCTCCTTCATACCCTCATAGCCAGCTTCATAGGTGAAATCCCGGCCCGAGATCACTGCGGGTTCCGGAAGACCTGCGGCCGTACAACCGTCACGGAATCCGCGCAAACGGTCCACGTTGGTACTGGCGTCGTCCAGACCGGAGATGTAGGCCGGCGTTTTGTGGCCCGCCTCCGCGAGCGTGGTGGCGACAAGATATCCGCCGGAATAGTTGTCGCAGCATACCGCGCTGGCGTTGGCGCCAGAGACATAACGATTGAAGAGGATAACCGGCGTGCGGCCCTCGACGCATTTCCTCACTGTGTCGGAGGACATCGTCGCGGCCAGCACGATCGCGACATCGGGATTGTATTGCTGCAAGAGCGGCAGCGCCTCGTCCACACCATGAGTTCCGTCAGAAGTAAACAGCATGGTGTGCAGACCCAGCCCCTGAAGGCGCCGCGTCAGCTTGACAACAACTTCGGGATAGAACGGATTTGTGATGTTGCTGACGAAAAGCGCCGCGATCCGGCTCCGCTGCGTGATCAGGCTGCGTGCGAACAGGTTGGGCGCGTATCCCATCTCGGCCGCCTTTTCCAGGACGCGATCCCGTGTTTTGGAAGCTATCGTCGGATCATTGCTCAAGGCCCGCGACACCGTCGCGATCGAGACGCCAAGCGATTGCGCAATATCCTTGACCGTGACCCGGCTCTTTATCGGCCCGTTTTTCCGAATAGGATCTGCCATCTTCTTGTGCATCTCGATCTCGCTTGTGCTGGACCTCGCGAATTTGCCGCGAAGTCTATTCCGCCTGCGCGATCGGTTCGGCGGCCTGTCCGTATCCGACATTGCGCCCGCCATAGCGGCGTACGCGGATATTGCACTGCTCGGCGTGCCCGACGAATCCCTCGAGGAGACAAAGACGCGAGCCATACTCGCCAACCAGGGTCGCCGCCTCGTCGGTCAATATCCTCTGGTAGGAATGGGTTTTAAGGAACTTACCGACCCACAATCCGCCTGTATAGCGGCCGGCCTTCTTGGTCGGCAACGTGTGATTGGTGCCGATCACCTTGTCGCCATTTGCCACGTTGGTGCGCGGCCCGAGGAACAGGGCGCCATAGCATGTCATGTTCTCCAGGAACCAGTCGTCACGGTCGGTCATGACCTGGACATGCTCGGAAGCGATTTCATCTGCAACCGCCAACATTTCATCGTAGGTGTCGCATAGGATCACCTCTCCGTAATCCCGCCAGGAGACAGAAGCCGTTTCAGCCGTAGGCAAGATTTGGAGCAGCCGGTCGATTTCCGACATTGTCTCTTCGGCCAGCTTGCGGAAATTCGTAACCAGCACAGCAGGCGAGTTATAGCCGTGCTCCGCCTGCCCCAGCAGGTCCGTCGCACACAACTCGGCATCAACCGTTTTGTCGGCTATCACCATCGTTTCGGTCGGACCCGCAAACAGGTCGATTCCGACACGCCCGAATAGTTGCCGTTTTGCTTCAGCAACAAATGCGTTGCCGGGTCCGACAAGCATGTGAACCGGATCAATGGTCTCCGTCCCGAGCGCCATGGCACCTACCGCCTGGATGCCTCCAAGAACATAAACCTCGTGCGCACCGCCCATATGCATGGCCGCAATAATCGCGGGATGGGGTTCGCCATTTACAGGTGGCGCGGAGGCGATGATCCTCTTAACACCCGCGACCGAAGCAGTCAGAACCGACATATGCGCGGAGGCAACCATCGGAAACTTCCCGCCAGGAACATAGCAGCCGACCGATTGCACCGGAATGTTACGGTGTCCGAGAATGACGCCCGGCATTGTCTCGATTTCGATGTCGGTCATCGATGCGCGCTGCGCCTCCGCGAATCTGCGGATCTGATCTTGGGCGAAGCGGATGTCCTCCATATCACGGGTCGAGACCTTCTGGAGAGCAGCTTCGATTTCCGAAGAGCTCAGCCGGAATGATACCGGTGAATATTTGTCGAACTTCTCGCTGAGTTCGCGAACAGCCGCGTCGCCGCGTTCTTCGATTTCCTTCAGTGTGCTTTCCACTACGCTGCGAACTTTGGCATCGTCTTCGCTTCGTTCCGCCTCGGGCTTTCCCCGCTTGAGATAGTGTATGGTCATCGTTTTTCTTTCCTCGTTATCGCTTCGCGACTAAACGCGGCACGCTCCGAAGTTGGCATTTCGCGGCTTCGCACGTTTTGCTGTGTGTTTCTGCCCGGCGCGCTGCCCGCCGCCGGAAGCTTGGTCCGGCGGCAGGCATAATTTTCAGTCAGGGCTGAACCGTGGGTTCGACCTTCGTCAGATGATAGAGGTTCTCCGGAGCCTCGCACTGACGGCAGTTGATGCCTGGCTCGTTCGGCGCGGCTTTCACGGCATCTGCCGGCAGAGGCTGGATTTCAGCGCCCTCCGTCGGTTTGCCTTCAAGTGCGGACGCCAAAGAAAGCTCCGGAAGAAGCTCCGGGTTAAAAACCTCGGTCACGAATGAGCTCGGCACCTTTCCTTCTGGAAAGGTGTTGCATCCATTCTCGAACTTGTCGCCCTCGCACAGCTTGACCGCATCTCCCGGAACCCAAGGCAGCGGATACTCGATGTTGCGCTGACCTTCCGGAAGCGGCTCGCGCGTGCCATTTAGGATCTCCATCATGATCTTGAATGCGAATCCGGACTGGGCCGGCGGCGAGCCCGCCGAAACGCCGTCGAGCCCGATCGCTTGATAGTCCGGGTTCGCGAGCGCCAGGCGGAAGCCGTTGGAGTTCTCGCCGGTCACCGGAACCAGACGATTCGGGTTAGCCTGAAGCAGCGCCTGGATTGCGCCATATTCGCCGGCCTGGGCCCAGATACCGTCAACGTCGGGATGAGCGGCAAGTGCTTTTGCCGTTTCCTGCTGCGTGGTGCGGTCGTCCCAGTAGCTGTAGTACTCTGCGACAACGTCGATACCCGGATACTGGTTGAAAATGTGCATCGCGCCGTTCGTGTGACGATCATCGACCGAATTACCCGGTACGCCGCGCGAAAGGAAAATCTTGCCCTTCCCGTCCAGCGCATTCACCAGAGCTTGTGCGGTATTCTCGCCGAAGCCGGAAGTGATATAGCTGATATTGTATGCACACTGTTCCGTGACGGTCGCGTCATACATGAAGAACAGCACACCTTCCTTGCATCCGCGCTGTACGACACGGTTCAGAGCCGTCGACGAGATTGGAAAGCTGACGATGCCGTCGGCGCCTTTGGCGATCATGCTTTCGTAGTCGGAGATCTGCGCTTGCGGATCGGTGCCCGAGATGACCTCCACGAGTTCCACGGTATCCTTGAAGGGAGGCGTTGCGGCGAGCGCCTTGACGATATTGGCCGCCTCGCTCTGCCACGAATTGCCCGAGTAGCTGAGGGAAAGGTAGATCAGCCACTTGCCATCGGCAGTCTTGGCTGAAGCAACGTCTGTCGAAGCAAGCTGCGTTCCCGCTCCGACAAGAGCTGCCAAGGCCAGAGCCTTGGCCGTTTTAGTGAGTTTCATTTGACTTCCTCCTTTGTGACACCGGTATTCCGGCCGATATGCGGCGCGTCGCGCGGCCGCCTGGAAGGTGCACGTGTTCATGCACCTCCCGCTCCTCCCGTACATTCACGGGAATCCGAATCTTGGAAACGTTTACAATTTGAAGCGAAAATACGCGGACCAACTGCATTTCAACCTCGTTTCCCGAGAACTTCACGAAGAAACGCGAAGGACTGTTCGCGCAAGGCGATCAATGCGAACAGAATTACGCCGCCTTCCATGATGGTCTTCCATCCCTGCTCGATCCCGAGCGCGGTCAGGATTGTCGCGAGCGCGGTCAGCAAAAGGGCGCCGCCCACCGTGCCGACGAAATTGCCCTGCCCGCCAAGGATCGAGGAACCGCCCACCACGACGGCCGCGATTGAGGGTAGAAGATAGGAATCGCCCATCCGCAGCGTCGCCCCATTTGCGTATCCGGCAAGCATCATCCCGGTGAAACCCGCACATAGGGCCGACATAGCATAGGCGCTGACGATCAGGACGCCGCTGGGCAGGCCCGCGATATACGCCGCAAGCGGATTGTTGCCTACGGCATTCAGCTTGCGCCCGAACACCGAATAGGACTGGAGGATCGTGCCGAATACCACGAAGGCCAGCAACAGATAGACCGGGGCGGGAACGCCCAGAAACTTGTCCTGCATGAAACCGCTCAAGAGCGGCGCGGGGTAGCCGCGCGGCGTTCCACGCGTGAAACCGAGGCACAGGCTGTAGACGATCAGCCCGACAGCCATAGTCATGATGAAGGGCGGAACCCGAAAATAGGCGACGCCGATACCACTGATCAGACCGACGACGATACAGGCGCCCAGTATGGCTGGAACGAGATAAAGGAAACCCTCATTGGATCCGTTCATCAGGGAAGCCGTGAGCACTCCGCCGAGCGTGATCACCGAGGCGATGGAAAGATCCAGTCCGCGGACAAGGATTACCAGTCCCTGGCCGAAGGCGCAGAAGACCAGGAACGAACTCAGATAAAGGATCGTTTCGACTTGTGACCAGCTGCCGAAAGACGGGCTGATTGCGCGGGACGCGAGGATCATCGCGAAGGTCAATCCGAAGATCGCGGCGATTGTCACGAACTCACCACTGATCTTGGCGGTCGCCCGGTTGTCTTCCTGCTCCGCGACAGCGCTTGCTATGGTTTTTTCGTTTTGCATTACAGGGAATTCCTGCGGCTGGTTACGGCTTGGACGAATGCGGAGAAGAGCACCGCAAGGATCATGATCGCGCCCTGGATGACCCCCGTATAGAAGGACGACACGCCAACCGCGAACAGCACCTTTTGCATCAGCATCAGCGTCGCCGCGCCAAAGAGCGAAGCCGTGACGCCGCCCCTGCCGCCGCCGAATGCGGTTCCGCCGAGCGCGACTGCGGCAAAGGTCAACAGCAGGAATGGATCGCCCCCGTTCGGATTGCCCGTCGCGGTTTGCGCGGCCAGCATGTAGCCGGCGGCGCCATAGAACGCGCCCGCCCACAGGAACGACGCGAACCGCGTCCTGGCAACGTCGATGCCGGATAAGGCCGCCGCGTTCTCGTCCTGACCAACGGCAAGCAGGGAACGCCCCGAATTCGTGGTTCGAAAGACGGACCAGAAGACCATGACGGCGACAGCGATGACGACGGCAATCGGAACAGCACCGAAAATCGACGCGGTCAGTTCATACGCCATGAAATCGGATACGTAGCCGCCGGGAGCGCCAAGAATGAGCAAGGCAACGCCCTTGCAGATAATCATCGTCGCCAGCGTCGCGGCGATCGCCTGAATCCGCAGATACGCCACCACATATCCATTAACGGCGCCGACCAGGAGCCCTATCGCAATGACCATGGCAAGGTTCGCCACCGCACCTAATGGCCCTTCCACGGGGGCCACGGCAACGACGACATTTGCCAGAGAGATGATGCCCGCCACGGACAGATCGAAACCGCCCTGCAAGATGACGAAGGTTGCACCAGCGGCAGCCAGCATCAGCGGCAGCGAATTGTTGAACAGCGACTCGATGGAATAGAGCGAAAGCGCCGAAGGCTGAACCACACTGTAGATAGTGGCCATCACGACATAGATGACGATAATCGGAAATGCACTTTCGACGATCTGCCTGACCGTCGGTAAACCGCGCGACTGACGCGGAGTATTGACCTCAATGCTCGCCATTTATCAGACCGCAACCTTCATTTCTTGACTGTGACCGTGCGCCGCCGCCAGCAGGCGCTCTTCGGTGAGTTCCGCGCGCGGAACGTCCGCTACAATCCGGCCGCCATACATGACGAGGCACCGCGAACTCAGGTGAACCAGCTCGGACAGTTCCGACGAATAGAAAAGGATCGTGCGGCCCCCGGCGACATAGTCGCGCATCATCGCGTAGATCGACTGCTTGGTACCAACATCGACGCCGCGAGCAGGATCGAAAAGGACGAGGCATTTCGCGCCGGTGATCAATGCACGCGCCAACAGGACTTTCTGCTGATTTCCACCAGAGAGACTGCCGACATTGAATCCCAAGTAGCGCGGAGAAAGCGCCACCTTCGATGCCGCCTCGGCCGACACTTTCTTCTCCAGCCCGGCATAAACGATGCCGGCATGGCTCGCCCGGCCGATTTTCGGCAGGGCGATGTTCGAAGCTGCCGTGAGATTGACGAATATCCCTTCGGTCTTGCGCTCTTCGGGCACGAAAGCGATACCCGAGCCTGCTCGGAGGGCGCGCCGGGGAGAACCGAGGGCTGCCGCCTGACCGCCAACCATGATTTTTCCATCACTCGGTTTGACCGCACCGCCCAGCGCCCTGAAGAGATCCTGCTGCCCCTGCCCTTCCAAAGCCGCCAGACCGACAATCTCGCCGGCTTTCAAACTGAGATCAAGCGATCGGACCTTGCCGACATTCAGGTTCCGGACATCGACGATAATGTCGGCATCGGGCCGGGCGACGACCGGTTCGGCGAATGCGCTTTCCGGACTCCGACCGACCATCATCGCGAAAATGCCGTCGTCATCGACGCCGGAGAGATCGACCGTGTCGATCGTCTTGCCGTTGCGCAGAACGGTCGCCCGCTCGCAAATCTCGCGAACTTCACCCAGCCGATGCGAGATATACATCACCGCGACGCCGCGGGCAGTAAGCCTGCGAATCTGCTGAAACAACCACCCGGGATCGGGCAGCGCCGCCGTCGGCTCGTCGAGAATGAGCAGGCGCGACGCATGTGACAGCGCCCGTGTGATTTCGATCCGTTGACGCTCGGCAAGCGAAAGATCCTCGACGATTGCATCCGGCGCAATATCCGTAATCTGCCATTCGCGAAGCACTTCAGCGGCCCGACGAAGGATGCTCGATTTGGATTCCGGCCAGAATGTTCTGGCGGACGCATTTGGGAGCAGTAAATTCTCGCCGACCGTCAAGTTCGGTATCAGGCTGAGTTCCTGAAAAGCCGTAGCCACACCCTGCGCCCGCGCTTTGGAAATCGAGTGGGGATTGTAGGGCTCGCCGGCAAGAGACATCCCGCCGGAATTCGCACGCACGACACCTGACAGGATCTTCACCAGTGTGGATTTTCCGGCCCCATTCTCCCCGAGGATTGCGTGAACTTCACCCTGGGTGATCGTCAACGACACATCGCTCAAGGCAACAGTAGCACCGTACCGCTTCGACAAAGCGTTTGCTTGGAGAACTCTCGCCCTCACGTCGTTCCTCCCCGAACGAGAATATTGTAATCGTTTCCAATCAAATTGGAAACGTTTCCAAAACATAATCTCGGCACGTCTTTCCAGTCAAGAGGAAAAGTGCCGCGAGGAGGCAGAGCACGCGTCGGCCGCAGCGCGAATCCGTACACCATGCACTTCCGCAGCAAGACATCGTGCCAAGTTCGCTAGCCAGTATGGGATTTACGGATCACCAACTGTCACGCTCGATGGTTTGGTCAGCGAAAGGAAAAGCAGCCTCGACGATATCGAGGTTTGCGCTCAGCGGTTGGATGTGACTACCACTTGATTTTGTAAGATCGAAACGAGCATGCAGTGAATTTTTCGGATGTCTACTCCGGGTCAGAAGCGGACATCTCGATCGAGCGTCTGAATGTCTGATTTCAGCTATATTCTGTTGAAGAAGTCGGGGCCCGCGACGATAGGCATGCAATGCGGATCGCGGACGAGCGGGATCTCAACCGAGATCAGGCGAGTGCGGGCTTCGGCATCGGGATGATCTTCGCCATTATACGGAGGTTCTGAGTTGCGGCGGCGAGGTGGAACTCGTCTTTCGCTCCGTTTGGACCACGCAGGCGCAAGCGGTCCATCTTCAGGATGCGCTTCAGGTGGGCGAAGAGCATTTCGACCTTCTTCCGTTGGCGGCGTGACACGAGATATGCATCGGTGGTGGCGATATCGCGGGCCACATCGCGAGCGGCTTCGTGGATGGAGCGGGTGACCTTGCGAGTGGGCATATTGGGCGTGCATCGCTGCCGGTGCACGCAGATCTGGCAGTCCTGTTGACGCTCGCGATACCGGATAGATCCATCCTTATCGATGCCGGTCCGCGGCTTGCTAAAGTTGCGGTTGGACCGACGCAGGCGGTTGCCGCCCGGGCAGAGGTAACTGTCATCCTCAGGATCGTAGGTGAAGTCGGCACGCTCGAAGCTGCCATCGCCCCAGGCGGATTTGTCGAACACCAGGATGTGCGGTTCGATACTATTGTCATCGACCAGTCACCCAAGGTTTGCCGCGGAGCCATAGGCGGCGTCAGCGCCAGCCGCCGGGGCCAGATGCGGAAGCGCTCCTGCATTGCTCAATCCCGCTGCGGAGCGAAGGCATCTAGATCGTGAACGAGGCTAGGGTATTCGGTTGAGGAGCCAGGTCACAGCCTAATTGCAAATATGAAGGCATTCAAAGATTGCACTTGGTTTTGCGTATGTCAGGGTCCAATCCTTGTCTCCGCAATCAAACGCTAAACAGACGTTCTCCGCTTAGATCGCATTTTCCGCTAATAACCCTTAGCTACCGTTCGGTGCAGTGCGATGGACGACTCCCCTGGGCGGAGTGCCGTCATTCGCTGCAGAATGAAAAGGCGGTCGCCTTGCGCCACTACCTGACCCTTGCCGTCGGCGCATGTTCCCGCTACTCATCCTCTTATAGAGGCGAATGTTTTCAAGGTGTTGGGAAAGCTATCCCGCGAACCGTGACTCCGGCACTCCTTGGATTCCAAGATCATAAATCGCAAAGAGGCTTCCGCGTTGGACTCCGTCTCCCGGAAAACGCGGCAGAGGTGGCTTTGCCATCGACGTGACAAAAAGAATGTCAAGATCGGGGCCGCCGAACATAACGCTTGTCACCTTCTTGACGGGCATGGCGATTTCGCGTTCGACCTTGCCGTCAGGCGTGTAGCGGACCAGCCGGCCGTCATATACTAGGGCGTTCCAGACGCAGCCTTCGGCATCCACGGTCGAGCCATCGGCCGCGCCGCCATTTGAACCATCGACTTTCGTGAACGTGCGCCGGTTCGATACGTTTCCGGTGTCCCGGTCGTAGTCATAGGCCCAGATTTCACCGGTCCACGTATCCGTGAAATAGAAAGTGTTGCCGTCCGGGCTCCAGCATGGTCCGTTCGAAACAATGATTCCCGAGTCCAAGGTATGTACGGATAAATCCGGATCGAGCCGATAGAGTGCGCCGTTCGGGCCTTCTTCCATCGTATCCATCGAACCGGCGATGAACCGGCCTTTCTTATCCACCTTGCCGTCATTCAGTCGGTTGTTTGGCTTGTCGGGCTCGGGATCGTGGATCAGTTCCACCTCGCCCGTTTCAAAATCGAGAAAATGAAATCCGCTCTGGAGCGAAACCACCGCGCCTCCTTTTTGGCGCAGCGCCATCGAACCGATTTTGCTCGGCACATCCCATGCGCGGATTTCGCGCCCGTCATGGGTGCAACGGAAGACTCGTCCGTCAAAACTGTCGATCCAGTAGAGACGCTGCTCCTCGACATCCCAGAGCGGGCCTTCGCCAAGCGTTGTTTTCACATCGACAAGAACTTCAATACGCATGATCTCAACCTCCCTGTTTATCAGCCGGCGAACCGCGGCTCCGGCAAACCTCTCACGCCCAGACCATGAACGGCAAAGAGGCAACCTGCTTCCCGTTCACGGTGGTATTCGTTGCCCATCGGGCGCGCCATCGATGTGACGTAGACGACATCAAGGTCGGCGCCACCGAACGTCATGCTTGTGGTCGATTGCACCGGCAGGCCGACAATGCGATCGACGACACCGCTCGGATCGAAGCGGATCAGGCGCCCGGAATATACCTCCACGCTCCAGACGTAACCTTCCTCGTCCACGGTCGCGCCGTCTGGATACCCCCGGAGTTTGTCGAACGACGTGAAGACGCGCCGGGACCGTACGTCGCCGGTCTCGATGTCGTAATCGTATGCATAGATCACGCCGCGCGAGGAATCGGCGAAATAGAACGTTCGCCCGTCGGGGCTCCAGCATGGACCGTTCGAACAGATGATGTCCGTGTCGAGCGTGTGCAGCGAAAGATCCGGATCGAGCCGGAAGAGCTTGCCGACCCCGTCGCGTTCCTCGAAATCCATCGAACCCGCGACAAAACGGCCCTGCCTGTCGACTTTTCCGTCATTGAGACGCGGGCGCAGTTCTCCGGGCTGGGTCTCGTTGATGCGCGTCACCTCGCCGCTGTCGAAATCGAGGAAGTGAAATCCGCTTCGAAGCGACACGACCGCGCCGCCCTTCTGGCGCAGTGCCAGCGAACCGATCTGCTCCGGCACGCTCCAGTGCTTCAGGTCACCGCCGTTCGGATCGCATCGATGAACGGTCGGACCATAGGAATCGATCCAGTAGAGGCGCTGTTCCTCGACATCCCACAAGGGCCCCTCGCCCAGCTTGTCCCTGTCCTCGATCAGGACTTCGATCCGTAACATTTGCGCTCCTCCCGTCTGGATCCAATCAGTGGATCATTTCCGCATCCGGCGAACCTCAGAAGTTCACCTGGTCGCCTCCCTTGAGCGACAGGATTTCCCTCGCTTCGTCGGGTGTCGCGACCTCCATACCGAGACCTTCAATTATCTTTCGCGCCAGTTTGACCTGATCGGCGTTAGATTTCGCCAGAACGCCCTTGCCGGCCCAAAGGCTGTCCTCCAGACCCACGCGGATATTCCCGCCGAGGGCGGCAGCTTGCGCTGCAATGCGCAGCTGCGCGGCGCCGGCACCGAGGACGGACCAGCGATAATCTTTTCCGAAGAGCCGGTCCGCCGTGCGTTTCATGTGGGCAACGTCTTCGGGATGGCTGCCGATGCCGCCAAGCAGGCCGAACACGGACTGGACGAAAAACGGCGGCTTGACGAGCCCGCGATCTGCGAAGTGGCTGAGGTTGTAGAGATGCGCGATGTCGTAGCATTCGAACTCGAAACGCGTGCCGTTGTTGTAGCACGTCTCGAGAATGTACTCGATGTCTTTGAAGGAATTGCGGAAAACGAGATCGCGCGTGGCTTCGAGATGCTCTCTCTCCCAGTCGAACTTGAAGTCCTTGTACTTGGCGAGAAGGTGATACAATCCGAAATTGATCGACCCCATGTTCAGGGACGCCACCTCCGGTTTGAACTGGGCAGCGGGCCGGACACGCTCCTCGACTTTCATGTAGGGGCTGCCGCCCGTCGTAATATTGATCGCCGCATTGGTTGCCTGTTTGATCCGCGGCAGGAACCGCGCGAACGCCTCGGGCGTCTGATCGGGTTTTCCTGTTTCGGGATCACGCGCGTGCAGATGCAGGATTGCCGCCCCTGCTTCAGCCGCCGCAACCGCTTCCTTTGCGATCTCATCGGGTGTGATCGGTAAATACGGAGACATGGTCGGCGTGTGAATTGCGCCGGTTATCGCACATGTGATGATGATCTTGCCGTCGGATGCCATGGTTGTTCCCTCGCTACTCGCCAATGTCCTTTGCGGCGCGACGTTTGTGCGCGACCAGCGCCATCAGCCGCCTGTCCCGCCACGCCTGGCGCTCCGCCAGTTTTTCTTCCGGCAGCACTTGCCGTCTGTCGTGTTCGACAGTGTCCATCACCGGACCTGTCCAATCGACGCGTCTTTGCGTTTGATTGAATATGTTTTCGTAGATGCCCTGGTAGCGCTCGGCATAGTCGCGTACGCCGCCCGGCGCGTTCAGATCGATCGTCTCGAACGGCCCCATGAATGCCCAGCGCAACGCCAGTCCGTCCCGAATGCCGACATCGACATCCTCGATTGTCGCGTATCCGTCGGCGACGAGCCGGAATGCCTCCTCGAGAAGCGCGCCCTGCATGCGGTTCATGATGAAGCCGTCCAGTTCACGCTTCATCACGATGGGCGCCTGACCGCAGGAGTTCAGGAGTTCCCGTGTACGCTGGACGACCTCCGGCGCGGTCCACGGCGCGGGCACCACCTCGGCCGCGGGCACGAGGTAAGGCGGATTGATCGGATGCACGACCAGGCAGCGGTGCCGTCCGGCAAGCGTCTCCGTAAAATGTGACGGCAGGAGCGCGGAACTCGAGCTTGCGATCACCGCGTCCTCTGGCGCGATCGCATCAAGCTCGGAAAATACCGCCTTCTTCACATCGAGGCGTTCCGGCGTATTCTCCTGGATATGTTCCGCGCCGGCGACGGCGGCCGAAAGCTCATCCTCGATACGGATGTTTCCAAGGACCGCTTCGGGCGACCGGCCGTTCAGGAGATCGTTTGCCGCGAGATCGGGCAGTACATCACTGATAAAGCCGATGGCGCCTGCGGGGGCCGACTTGTCCTGGTCCCACAGCGTGACAGTATGTCCGGAGCGCGCGAAGGTGATTGCCCAGGCACGTCCGATAAAACCCGCTCCGATTATCGCGACATTGGCCATTTCAGAGCGTCTCCATGTTTCCGTCAACGCCGATCGACTGTCCCGAAAGGTTGGCCCCCGCGTCGGAAAGCAGGAACGCCACCACGGAGGCAACGTTCTCGGGCGTCACCATCCGGCGCAACGAGATCTTCGACAGATATTCGGACTCCATCGCTTCATAAGGGACGCCGACCTGCTCGGCCCGGGCACGAATGACGCCTTCCATGCGCGGCCCCTCCACGATACCGGGACGAATGGCGTTGACCCTGATGTTGTGCGGACCAAGTTCCTTGGCGAGGCTCTCCGTGAGACCGATGATCCCGAATTTCGCCGACGAGTAAGGCGTGCGGAAAGCGTATCCGAACCGTCCCGCTGCGGAAGACATCGCGACGATCGAACCGCCTCCCGCCGCTTTGAGCATGGGGACCGCCCGGCGGGCGCACAGGAACTGTCCGCTCAGGCACACATCGATGCACCGCCTCCAGTCGGCCGGATCGATTTCATCGATGCCGCCCGTCGGTCCGGCAATACCCGCATTGTTGATGAGCGCATCGAGACCGCCAAGCTTGCTGGCGACCTCGTCGAACATCCGGTCGACGTCGTTTTCGTCGGAGACGTCCGCCTTTATGCGTCCGGCTTCCGGATAGTTGCGTCCGAAAGCATCGAGTGCCTCATCGGAGACATCGCAGACGAACAGGCGCGCGCCGTGAAGGGCCAACCGTTCGGCAATGGCCAGACCGATACCGCCCGCGCCCGCGGTAATCAGCACCCTTTGCCCGGCAATGCCTCCGGCGAGATCATCATTCAAATGTGTATCTGCCATTCACTGGTCCTCCTTAACTCGCTTCCCGCCGATCGCGCAGCGCGATGACCGCGCCCAATACGACAGAGCCGAAAATGATTGCCCGGGTGGCATAAGGGAGCGTCGTTCCGGCAAGGAGCGTCTGCAACGCGGTAAGAAGAAGCGCGCCACCCAGCATGCCGAGATAGTGTCCCCGGCCGCCAGTAATCAGCGCGCCGCCGACGACGACGACCGCAATCGACGGGAGGAGATAGTCGTCCCCCATGCCGAGGCTCGCCTGCCCGGAAAATCCGGTGAGCAGCATTCCCACCAGACCGGCGCAAACCGCCGACAGGACGTAGACGCCGACCAGTACCCTGCCAGTCGCCGTTCCCGACAGTTGTGCGGCGCGCATGCTGTTGCCGATTCCGTAAACCTGCCGTCCGAAAGAAGTCCGCGACAGCAGGATCACCGCGAGCACGACAAAACCAATCATGAAATAGACGACCGGGGTCACGCCAAGGACCTTCGCCGTCATGAACCAGCGCAGCAGCGGCGAGGAAAATCCCGCCGGCGTCCCGCCCGAGTAGATCAGGGCCGCTCCCTGCAGGATGCCATTCGTCGCCAATGTCACGACAATCGGCGAAAGGCCGAGCCAGACAATCCCGAGTCCGTTGACCAGGCCGATAAGCACCGCGACGCCCAGGACGACAGGAAGCGCGTAGATGAGTGCTGCATCCGATCCCTGCACGATGCCGGCAAGTAGGATCCCGCAGAACCCGATTGTCCACGGCACGGAAAGATCAAGGCCACCCGTCAGAATGACCGTACCTTGTCCCAGCGCCAGGATAGCGAGGAAGCTGGAAAGGACTGCTAGGGAATTCCAGTAGGTCCAGTTGAAGATCGCGTGACCGAGCGTGACCTGCGTCACCACGATAACGAGGATGAGCGATACATAGGCGGGAAGCGCGAAACGCAGCGTCTCACCGTGGCGGCTCCAAAATGACGGCATGGCCGAGACGCGCGACGCGGGCGCATGCACGTCCTGCATGGCCAAACGCTTGTCGCCCCCGCCAATTTGCGACGCCAAGGTTCCGGCACGCCATGCCTGAAATTGGGTCGTCGCACTCCTGATCTGTTGCGCAAGCGTCGAGTCCCGGCTCAACGATCCTGCGAGAACCGCCAGTATCAGTATCAGCCCCTCCGCGATCGACGAGTAGTAGGCCGATACGTTGAGTACGAGGAGGATGTTGACGACGATCATCAGGATATAAGCGCCCAGAATCGAGCCGATCGGCCCGCCTCGACCGCCGCCGAGCCGCGTTCCGCCGACAACGACCGCCGCGAAGATCGACAGGAGCAGCGGA
Organism: Oricola nitratireducens; assembly: GCF_014904745.1. Lineage (GTDB taxonomy): Bacteria > Pseudomonadota > Alphaproteobacteria > Rhizobiales > Rhizobiaceae > Oricola > Oricola nitratireducens. The sequence continues at coordinate 2,294 of NZ_JACZCS010000002.1, read as the reverse complement.
TTGCCGACCAGGGGATCGCCCGAACCGGTCTGTGCGCTGATGAAAACCCCGCCCAGTCCATAGAATCCGCCGGCGACCACATACACACCGAAACGCACCCAGGTGACGCGCAATCCCGCCGATGCGGCGGCGTTTGGATCGCTGCCGACAGCGTAGACGGCTGTCCCGAACCGGGTCCGCTTCAGCCAGGCCCAGAACAATCCGACGGCCACGAGCAACGCGATCGGCATCGGAATCCAGTTGGAGACGAGGTCTCCCATGTAAAACCCGCCCAGCGAAGGCGATACGAAGCCGCCCGGCTTGTCGAGGATGAGCAGCGTGATGCCCTGAATGATGAACATCGTCGAAAGCGTAACGACGATCGGTTGCAAGCGAAGAAACGCAATGAAGAATCCGTTGAACGCCCCTACGGACATGCCAATTCCGATGCCGGCAAGTGTCCATAGCGTAATGGACGCTTCGAAATTCGTCGGGTCCATCGACGTCGCGAGGATCACGTTGACCAACGAAAGGACGGCGCCTGCGGATAGGTCGAATCCGCCGGACAGGATGACGATGGTTTCGCCCACCGCTGTCAGCGCCAAGGTCGCTCCGCCACTGGAAAGGAAACTGATGTCGAAATAGCTGAGCGGTCCGGCAGAGATAAGATCGACTACGACGAGCAATACCGCGAAAACCACGACCGCAGTTATCAGCCCGCGAAACCTGCCGAGCCGAAGCCTACGGACGCCACCTTTCGACTGCGAAGGAATTCCGCCATTTTTTGCGTGGGTATTCATGCGACCGCTTCCGTGCCGGGCGTGTCGGCTCCGAGCGCCGCCCGCATGATGTTGTGCTCCGACAAGTCATCCGCCTCGATTTCCGCCACGACACGCCCCGCATAGAGGACGATCGCCCGGTCACAGAGATGCACCAGTTCGGGTATCTCGGTTGAATGGAAGAGAATACTGCCGCCGAGTTCCGTGAAAGCTCGCATGAGCACGTAAAGCTCGTGCTTGGTGCCTACATCGATGCCGCGCGTCGGATCGAAAAGCAGCAATATGCGGCTCTCCGCAAAGAGCCATTTTGCAAGCGCGATCTTTTGCTGGTTGCCGCCCGAGAACGAACCAACTCTGGTCCACAGGGCGCGGTGGTCAACTTCGACCCGGTCGAATACACGTTTTACCGCTTTCGTCTCCCGCGCTGTATCGATGACACCGCCGCGGCCATAGCGATCGATTACCGGCAATGAAACATTGTGCCGGCCGGTCAACTTCAGGAACAGCGCTTCGGTCTTGCGGTCTTCGGGCAACAGACCCATGGCGATATTTGGCCGGATCGCGTCCCTTGGCGAAGTAATGGCGACCTCGCGGCCGTCGATGCGAATGCTCCCCTCGCGGATCTCCCGCATGCCGAACGAGGCCATGAAGAGATCGAGCTGGCCCATTCCCTGCAATCCGGCAACGCCCAGGATCTCGCCTTTGCGGAGCGAAAGACTCGCACCGCGCAGCTTAGCTCCGGCGGTCATACCGCTGACCCCGAAAACTTCCTCGTCCGCGACTTCTTTGCTGGGCGGCCGCGCCGGGAAAGTCTGGCTGATAGAACGTCCAATGATCTTTTCGATGATCTCGGCATCGGTGAAATCGGACACCGCACCGGTCGAAATGTGCTGCCCGTTCCGCAGAATTGTCAGATGGTCGCAAAATGCCCGGACTTCAGGCATCCGATGCGAAATGAAAACGACCGTAACGCCATCCGCCTTGAGCCGGGCGATGACATCCCCGAGCCAATCGACATCGCGCCCGGCAAGCGTGGACGTCGGCTCATCGAGCAGCAGGATTTTCGGCTTTCGGAAAATGGCCCGGGCGATTTCGATTTTCTGCTGAACAGCGAGATCGAGTTCGCCGACCTCATCGTGCAAATCGACATCGAAACCCATCGCGTCCAGATGCGCGCGCACCTTCACTTCCGCCGCCTGCCTCCGGACCATCCCGGTCAACCCCATCGGCGCGTAAGGCAGGAGCATATTGTCCAGCACCGTCAAGTCCGGCACCAGTGTCATCTCCTGGAAAGCGGTCTGTATTCCGTGGCGGTGTGAGGCGCGCGGGCTACGGAGGCTGGCGGCCTCGCCAAATACGTTGATGTGCCCTTGATCCTGCTCGATCAGTCCGGAAAGCAGTTTGACGACCGTTGACTTGCCGGCGCCGTTTTCTCCCAGAAGGGCGTGGACGGTCCCGGATTCGATTTGAAAAGAGACATCATCAACAGCGACGGTCGCGCCAAAAGCTTTGCTCAGGTTTGACACGGCCACGGCC
>NZ_JACZCS010000001.1 GCF_014904745.1 Oricola nitratireducens | reverse complement strand
GGGGGCGGCGGCCGACGCCGCCCCCGAAATGCTCTGCTGGGCTCAGAGCTCGGGCTGACCCACGAGCGCGGCGTTGAAGCCGACCTCGGGGGTTTGGGCCGAAAAGATTGACGCAAACCAGCCAGGATTGGGAACAAGCGAAGGAAGGAAGGCATTGCAACCATTCTTCATCTCCTCCCAAGTGCCCTGTTCGCACAACTGCACCGTCTCGTTGGTGACAATCGGAAGCGGCAGGATGGTAAGCTTCGGAACTTCCTTGCCTTCGAGGGCCTGCACCGCCAGCTTCAGAGCCAGGGCGCCGGAGTAAGGCGGCGAGGCGTAGGAAATACGCGGCGCCCCAAGCGGCGCGTACGGGCTGGCCGCCCCTTCGACCTCGGTGCCCAAAGGCAGCATTTGGATTCGCCCACCGTTGGCGCCTTCACCGGCACAGGGGAGCAATTCTTCGGGCGTCTTGCCAGCCTCGAGCTGCATTGCATTGGCGGTATAGCAGCCGACCTGCATCCAAAGCCCGTCGATGTCATCCCAGCTTTGCGTGGCCATGATCTTGGAGAGCTCGGTCCGCGCCACAGCCTGGCTCCACATCCCGACCGCCTCGCCGACGATCTTGATGTCGGGATGCTTCGCGAACACTTCCTTCGCCGCCGCCGTGCGCTGGGTGTCAACCGAAGTGCCGGGCACGCCGGTAATGGCGATGATATTGCCTTTGCCGCCGAGCTTGTCGACCAGCCATTCCGCGGTCACGCGCCCGGCTTCCTCCTGGTCGATATGGACGTTGTAAGCGCATTCCTCGGTGATTTCGGCGTCATACGCGAAGACCAGAACGCCCTTGTCGCAAGCATTCTTGACCACCTGATTAAGGGCAGTCGGCGAAATCGGGAAAATCACGATGGCGTCCGCTCCCTGCTGAACCATCGCGTTGATTTGCTGGATCTGGCGCTGTGCGTTGGGTCCGGAAACCTGAACCTGCAAATCGACCTTGTCGGCCATGCTGGAAGACGCCGCCATGGCCTTTACCATGTTCGCGGCTTCGGCCTGCCAGTCATTGCCGATGTAACTCATGCTCAGGAAAATCTTGTACTTGTCCTGCGCCTGCGTCGTACCGACGGTCAGCCCGCCAGCCACGGCCACCGCGGCCGCTACGCTCAAACATTTCGCGAAAAATTTCATTCCTTTCCTCCCTTTCATAACGCCGGAACCGTCCTCGATCTGGACAACGCTATGTTTTGATCATAGATCATGAATATATAATCACGCAAGTTCCGTTTTGGCCGAATTTGCTATAAAAAGGTGACTTTGGAATCTCCGACCAATAGGTATCGACGTCGCCGGTGCCGCATTTGGAGACGACCGCCGAATGGAAAAGGGAAAAATGGGAACAGGGATCAAAAAGCTGGAGGTGTCCGTCGAACCCTTGACGCGGGACACGCTCCAGGAGCGCGTCTATCGGCAAGTCGCCGGCCTGATTCTCGATGGCGGGATCGCGCCGGGACAGCAAGTAACCATTCAGGGATTGGCCGAGGCCTTTCACGTCAGCGCAATGCCGGTCCGCGAAGCGTTGAAACGACTGACCGCCGCGCATGCGCTCACCATCGTATCGGGCCGCTCCATCGGAATCCCTCCCCTGACCCTCGAACGGCTCACCGACCTTCGCAACGTGCGCATACAGGTGGAGGGAGCCGCAACATCGTGGGCGGCCAAGCACGTGGACGACAGGACGATCGCCGATTTGCGCGGGCTCCTCACCCAGATGGAACAGGCCACCGCCTCAGGGGACACCAAGGGATATCTGCAGGCAAACCGCGCCTTTCACTTCACGATCTATCAAGCGGCGCAGTCGCCTACACTGGTCAGCATCATCGAGAATCTCTGGCTGCAGATCGGACCCTATCTCAATCTCCTGCGCGAGTCGGGGAACTACGTCTCCTCAAACGTCCACCACAACGACATCGTCAACGCACTCGCGCGCCATGATTGCGACGCTGCGGAAGCTGCAATGGCGTGCGACATAGACGATGCATATGACGTGCTGGCAAAAGTGCTCGCCTGATTGCTTTGGCTTTTTCGTGTGGGACGCGAAATTTAACAACGCCCGACAGACATCCAACAGAATCAGCTGCGAAGCGGCATACGATCCGAGCACCGGGATGCAGCCGGAAATGAAGCAATTATCGGCCGATACGGCCGTGATCCGAAAATGCAATCGGGCATGCCGGATATTCCTCGGAAGTCAGTTTCGGGTTCAAAGCGGCCGGTTCGACGTGGAGCGGAAACTGTCCACTCCACCCCCGTTTTCAGACATCAATTTGCTCTGACAGCGCGAGCGCATCATCCACCTCGACACCGAGATAGCGAACGGTGCTTTCAATCTTGGTGTGGCCGAGCAAGAGCTGGACAGCGCGTATGTTGCCGGTACGGCGATAGATTAGTGTCGCCTTTGTTCGCCTGAGCGAATGGGTGCCGAACAACGTGGCGTCCAGGCCGATGCTCGCGATCCAGCTGGAGACCAGTCTCGCATACTGACGTGTTGAAAGGTGCGCATCCGTATTGTCACGGCTTGGAAAGAGATAGGAGCTTTGTTGGTGTTTCCTTGCTCTCAGATATGCCTGCACCGATTGCCTGGTTTGCTCCGTGATCTCGAACCTGACGGGCCCGCCGGTTTTTCTCTGCCTGATGATCGCCCGATCGATGCATTGACCACTGGGAGCGATTTCTTCGGTTCGCAGGCTAACCACGTCACAACCCCGCAGTTTGCTGTCGATTGCCATGTTGAACAATGCGAGGTCGCGGATCTTGTTGGCCAGTTGAAGGCGAGTGCGAATGGCCCAGACATGTTTTGGCTGGAGCGGCGGCTTCTGGCCGGTCAGCCTTCCCTTGTTCCAGGGACGCTTTTTTGCAGGCAGGAAGCGAATGAGGTTCGTGTTTTCCATTTCAACAACTCCTGTTTTTCAAACAGGGTCATTGTGAAGTGCCGGCAATAGCCCTCAAGGCCAACAATCAATTCGAGCCCGATAAAGGCCGAATTTCAATAAGGAGCGTCTGCTTTCAGGGCCAAAGCTGACGTCAGCCAGATTCAGGAAGACCGGCCGTTTTTTGACCCAAACCGGTCGTCCGTCCAAACTGTAACGAAGGCCGGTTTTCCGCTCATTTCGGCTGAACGCGCGTGAAATAGCCATCCCTAGCGAGGGTTTGCTCTCCGGGATCACCGATCGACCGAATGCACTATGCTGTGCGCTTGGGCTTACGACATGCAGCGGATTTAGTTTTCTCTTAGGCGGCCATCATGCCCTCTAAATGCATACCATAGTGCACACCGATAAGAAGAACGGCAAATTACCTTTTAAAGGCCAAGCACTTAGAAACAGACAGTGGCGGAGAGGGGGGGATTCGAACCCCCGATACGGTCACCCGTATGCCGCATTTCGAGTGCGGTGCATTCGACCACTCTGCCACCTCTCCGCGGCGGCTTTGACAAGCGGGCCGGTCATTAGCTGGCTATGACGGCGAACACAAGCCTTCGTCACCGAAAAGCTTGACTTTTCGTCACACCCGGATCATAGGGAGGCCGCTGGCGCGGGAATTCCGCGCCGCTTTGGTTTGTGTCCGGCAAAGACCGGAGGCAAAATCACAACGAAACCGTCACGACTGACCAAAAAGACGGCCTGCCCCGCCGCGCATGCGGAGGATGGCAAGAGCCGGACCGAACACGAAAGGACATAAAGATGTTCGCAGTCATCAAGACGGGTGGCAAGCAGTACCGCGTTGCCGCCCAGGATCTGCTGCAGATCGAAAAAGTTGTCGGCGACGCCGGCGACGTCATCGAATTCAACGAAGTGCTCATGGTGGGCGAAGGCGCTGACGCGACCGTCGGCGCGCCCTTCGTGGACGGCGCCCTTGTCACGGCGGAAGTCGTCGAGCAGGGCCGCGCCCGCAAGGTGATCGCGTTCAAGAAACGCCGCCGCCAGAACTCCAAGCGCACCCGCGGCCATCGCCAGCACCTGACGACCGTGCGGATCTCCGAGATCCTGACCGGCGGCGCCAAGCCGTCGAAGAAGGCTGCCGCAAAGAAGCCGGCGCCGGCGAAGGAAGAGACCAAGGCTGCGGCTCCGAAGGCCGAAGCGCCCAAGGCGGAGAGCAAGCCTGCCAAGAAAGAGGCTGCCGCTCCGGCGGCTGCCGCGACGCTGTTCACCGCGCCGGAAGGCGAGGCCGACAAGCTGACCAAGATCAAGGGCATCGGCCCGGTCGCCGAAAAGCAGCTCAACGAGCAGGGGATCATCACCTACGCGCAGATCGCCGCCCTCACCGCGGACGACATCGCCAAGGTGGACGAGAACATGCCGTTCAGCGCCGACCAGATCAAGGATTGGCAGGAACAGGCAAAAGCCCTGATCAAGTAAGCAACAACACGGTGCGCAGGGTTGTAAAATCGGCCCTTTGCCACCATAAGGACAGAAAACGCGCTTAAGTGCGCGGCAGGAGACAGAAAATGGCACACAAGAAAGCTGGTGGTTCGTCGCGTAACGGTCGCGATTCCGAATCCAAACGTCTTGGCGTGAAGAAGTTCGGTGGCGAGCGCGTCATTCCGGGCAACATCCTCGTGCGTCAGCGCGGCACGAAATGGCATCCGGGCGTCAATGTCGGGATCGGCAAGGATCACACGCTCTTTGCCCTGACCGAAGGCGCCGTGGAATTCAAGGCGAAGGCCAATGGCCGAACCTATGTATCCGTGATGCCGATGCAGGAAGCCGCAGAATAAGCCGGAGCCAAACATAGTCCGGTGTCTCACAACCCGGAAACAGGCACAGGCCAAACGATGAGGGGAGATGGGACACCGCCATCTCCCTTTTTTGTTTGAAAAGACCGACCGATGATCAACACAGCGCCGAATGACAGCATGCATCGTCTGACCGATCTGAGTTACGACACGCCGGTCCTGCTGACCGAGCGTCTCGTGCTGCGCCCGCCGCACCGCGATGACCGCGAGGAACTGGCGGCCATCGCCAACAACCGGCAGATCGCCGAGATGACGTCGCGCATGCCCTTCCCTTACGGTCTTGGCGACGCCGAAACCTTCATCGACCGCTGCATCGGTGGCGAACATGAGGGCTATGTCTACGCCATCACCCAGGCCGAAACCGGCCATCTGATGGGGTTTTGCAGCCTCGAGAAGCGCGAACGGTCCGGCGGTTTCGAAATCGGCTTCTGGCTTGGCGAAGCCTATTGGGGCGCCGGCTACGCCACCGAGGCGGCCAGCGCGCTTGTCGACCAGGCCTTCCGTTCGACCGGAGCGGAACGCGTGCATGCGGTCTGCCGCACGGTGAACGCGCGCTCGCGCAACGTCATCGCCAAATGCGGTTTCGCCTTCGTAGGCCTCGACGAGACCGACACCATATCGGTCGGCCGCGTCCCGGTGGAGCGCTACGTTCTCGACCGCGGTTCGTGGCTCGCCCGCAAGGCGAACGGAAAGCCGACCTGATCCGGCGCGCCGGAAAACACGTATGGGCGATAAAGGGAGATCGTCCATGTCTTTTCTGCGCACCTTTCTCGGAACGACCATCGCGGCGCTTCTCGTCGCAGGCCCCGCCTCCGCTACCGAACTGCGGCTGGAAGACTTTTTTCAGGGCCGCACAACCGCGACCGGCAGTTTCCGGTCGATCACCGGTTTGAGGCGCCAGTTCGACGTCGTCCTGCATGGTCGCTGGACCGGCAAGACTCTCGTGTTGCGCGAAGACTTCCGGTATGCCGACGGCGAGCGCGACACCAAAACCTGGCGTTTCAGGAAAACCGGCCCGAAAACCTATGTCGGCACCCGCGAAGACGTCATCGGCGAGACAAAGGTGCGTCTCGACGGAAACAGCGCCTATTTCAGCTACCGGGTTGATCTCGATCCCGGCGAAAAGCGTAATGTTGTCCGCTTTCATGACCGGCTTGAACTATCGGACGACGGCCGCCGCATCGCCAACACGGCTTGGGTCTTCAAGGGGCTTTTACCGGTCGCCCGCGTCAGGGTCGATTTCAGGCGTTGATCTGCATCCAGACCGGCATGTGGTCCGATCCTCGCGCGCTCTGGTCCACCCGCGCCTCTCCCATCCGCTCGGCAAGCGCCGGCGTGGCGAAGCCGTAGTCTAGCCGTTTGTTGGGCTGCTTTTTCTCCGGATCGGTCCAGCTCCACTCGGAATCGGACGCCGTCACGTCGACGAGATGGCCGTCTTCGGAAACAACGGCCCGATATTCGGCGAGATCCGGCTCGAGATTGAAGTCGCCGAGCAGGATGAAGTCCTCGGCAATCGGTAATTCCGAGTAGCCGAATTCGCCGATCCCGGTGACGGCGGTGCCGGTGCGCGGCGCCGAAAATGCGATCTGCTTCAGCGCTTCGATCTGGCCGAGACGTTCATCTGGGTCGATGTGATCGAGATGCACGGAATAAAACCGGATCGGACCCTTGGGCGTGTCGATCAGGGCCTCCAGTGCGCCACGTTGCAGGTTGAGCGAGGCGGTGCGCGCCGAACGCGGCAGGAGATGGCCGCGCGAGGACAGGATCGGCCAGCGCGAGACGACCATGTTGCCGAACTGGAACCGGGTCTGCACCGCCTTCCCGTCGGCCACCCGGCTGCCGAAATCGATGTCGGCCGGCATGTGATGAACGGTAAACCGGTCCGGCAGCAGTGCCTCGATCTCGGCGACCATGTCGCGGCCCTGGTTGCGCATGAAGCCGCGCGTCACTTCCTGGAAGGCGATGACGTCGGCGTCGCGCACGGCATCGACGATGCGTTCGAGATCGTAGGCGCCGTCGAGCCCGATGCCGAACTGGATGTTGTAAGTGACAACCTTGATGGTCATTTTCCGTTTCCCGATTTCATTCTCGCGCTTTCTGCCGCAATGCGGTAGACGGGGCCGAAACTGAACCACTTAGATAACAGAACCATGAAATTCCTCGATCAGGCAAAGGTCTATATCCGCTCCGGCGACGGCGGCGCCGGCGCCGTATCCTTTCGCCGTGAAAAATACATCGAATTCGGTGGCCCCGACGGCGGCGACGGCGGCCGCGGCGGCGACGTATGGGTGGAAGCGGTCGAGGGCCTGAACACGCTGATCGATTATCGCTACCAGCAGCATTTCAAGGCCAAGACCGGCATTCATGGCATGGGCCGCGACAAGACCGGCGCCAAGGGCGCTGACGTCACGCTCAAGGTTCCGGTCGGCACGCAGATCTTCGAGGAAGACAACGAAACGCTGATTTGCGACCTGACCGAGGAAGGACAGCGCTTCCTGCTCGCCAAGGGCGGCAATGGCGGCTTCGGCAATGCCCATTTTAAAACCTCGACCAACCAGGCCCCGCGCCGCGCCAATCCGGGTCTCGAAGGCCAGGAACGCACCATCTGGCTGCGCCTCAAGCTGATCGCCGACGCCGGTCTCGTCGGCCTGCCGAACGCCGGCAAGTCGACGCTTCTGGCCAGCGTCACCGCCGCCAAGCCGAAGATCGCCGATTACCCGTTCACGACGCTGCATCCCAATCTCGGCGTCGTGCGCATCGACGCGCGCGAATTCGTCCTCGCCGACATCCCCGGCCTGATCGAGGGCGCCCATGAGGGCGTCGGCATCGGCGACCGCTTTCTCGGCCATGTCGAGCGCACCAACGTCATCCTGCACATCGTCTCGGCGGTGGAGGAAGACCCGGCCAAGGCCTACCGCACGGTGCGCCGCGAACTGGAAGCCTATGGCCACGGCCTGACCGACAAGCCGGAGATCGTCGCGCTGTCGCAGATCGATGCCGTCGACGCCAGGACGATTGCCGAGAAGGCGAAAGCGCTGAAAAAGGCGGCGAAGAAGGAGCCGATGCTGTTCTCCTCGGTCAGCCGCGACGGGCTTGAGGAAGTGTTACGCGCGCTGATGGCCCATATCGAGGAAAAGCGGAAGGACGAGGAGCCGGTCGAGGACGATCCGCGCTGGCAGGTGTGACGCCATGGCCGGCCGCCTCGCTCCCTACAAGCGGATTGTCGTCAAGATCGGTTCCGCCCTGCTCGTCGACCGGAAGTCCGGTCTCAAGCGCGGCTGGCTGCAAAGCCTCGCCCGCGACATTGCCGGCCTGCGCAAGGCCGGCCACGAAATCCTCGTTGTTTCCTCCGGCGCCATCGCCATGGGCCGCACCGTCCTCGACCTGCGCGCCGGCTCCCTGAAACTTGAGGAGAGCCAGGCCGCTGCCGCCGTCGGCCAGATCGCGCTGGCGCGCGCATGGGACGAGGCGCTCGGCGCGCAGGACATCACCACCGGACAGGTCCTCGTCACAATCGACGACACGGAATCGCGCCGCCGCTACCTCAACGCGCGCGCCACCATCGGCGCGCTTCTGCGCATGAAGGCGGTGCCGGTCATCAACGAGAACGACACCGTCGCCACCTCGGAAATCCGTTACGGCGACAACGACCGCCTCGCCGCCCGTGTGGCGACGATGATGAATGCCGACCTCCTCGTGCTGCTCTCCGATGTCGACGGGCTCTACACCGCGTCCCCCGCAACCGATCCCGACGCGCGCCATCTGGCGGACGTCGCCGCGATCACGCCGGAGATCGAGGCGATGGCCGGCGATGCCGCCTCTGAATTGTCGCGCGGCGGGATGCGCACCAAGATCGAGGCGGGCAAGATCACGACCCAGGCCGGGACGGCGATGATCATCGCCAGGGGATCGTCCGATCATCCTCTCGAGGTTCTCGGCAGTGGCGGCGCCTGCACCCTGTTCCATCCGAATCCGGCGCCGGTTTCCGCCTGGAAGAGCTGGATCGCCGGCCAACTCGAACCGCAGGGCCGGCTCGTCGTCGATGCCGGCGCGCACACTGCACTCAAATCCGGCAAGAGCCTGCTGGCCGCCGGCGTCAAGCGAGTCGACGGCACCTTCGAACGCGGAGACACGCTGGCGATCGTTCTGGAAGGCAGCGGCGCGGAGATCGCCCGCGGCCTTGCCGGCTACGATTCCGGCGAGGCGGCGAAGATCGCCGGCCACCGGACATCCGAAATCGAGGCGATCCTCGGCTATGCGCCGCGCGCCGCGATGGTCCATCGCGACGACATGGTCGTGAAAGCATAGGCACTCGCCGCCGCATTGCCCTCCGGCCCGTTGAGCGTTAAAGAAACGGCTCCGGAAAAGGACACGTAACAATGCTGACCAGGGCCGACAATAAGCATGTCGATATCGCCGCCTTGATGGCGGATATGGGTGCGCGCGCGAAATCCGCGAGCCGGCCACTGGCGATTGCATCCACCGAACAAAAGAACACCGCTCTCACTGCTATGGCGGACGCAATCGTTTCGGGGTGCGACGACATTCTCGCCGCCAATGCCATCGACATGGCCAATGCCGAGGAAGCCGACCTGACGCCCGCCTTCAGGGACCGCCTGAAGCTGACGGCGGATCGCGTCGCGGCCATGGCCGACGGCATCCGCGCCATCGCCGAACTCGCCGATCCGGTCGGCACCGTGATCGCCGCCTGGGAACGCCCGAACGGCCTCAAGATCGAGCGCGTGCGCACGCCGCTCGGCGTCATCGGCGTGATCTATGAAAGCCGCCCGAACGTGACGGCCGATGCCGGCGCGCTCTGCCTGAAGGCCGGCAATGCCGTGATCCTGCGCGGCGGATCGGATTCACTCAATTCCTCGCAGGCGATCCATGCCTGCCTCGCCGCAGGCCTGAAAACCGCCGGCCTGCCCGAGGACGCCATCCAGCTCGTGCCGGTGACCGACCGCGCCGCCGTCGGCGAAATGCTCTCCGGCCTCGACGGCGCCATCGACGTGATCGTGCCGCGCGGCGGCCGCAGCCTTGTCGAACGCGTGCAGACGGATGCCCGCGTGCCGGTCTTCGCCCATCTCGAGGGCCTGTGCCACGTCTATGTCGACAAGTCCGCCGACCTCGAAATGGCAAAGGCGATCACTGTCAACGCCAAGATGCGCCGCACCGGTATATGCGGCGCTGCCGAGACCCTGCTGGTCGACCGCGCCGTCGCCGAGACCCATCTCGTCCCGATCCTCGATGCGCTCCATTCAGCCGATTGCGAGATCCGCGGCGACGCCGATGTCTGCAAGCTCTGGCCGAAGGCGACGCTCGCGACCGAGGCGGACTGGCTGACCGAATATCTCGGACCGATCATCGCCGTCGCGCTGGTCGACGGCATCGGCGGCGCCATCGATCACATCGCGCGCTATTCCTCCAATCACACCGAGGCCGTGATCGCCGAGGACGAAACCGTCGTCGACCGCTTCTTCAACGAAGTCGACAGCGCCATCCTGCTGCACAACGCCTCGACGCAGTTCGCCGATGGCGGCGAATTCGGCATGGGCGCCGAGATCGGCATCGCCACCGGCAAGATGCATGCGCGCGGCCCGGTCGGCGTCGAACAGCTGACCTCCTTCAAATACCGCGTGCGGGGCACCGGTCAGATCCGCCCCTGAACGCCCGATGACAGGACCGGGGGAACGTTATCCGGGCGTCGCCCGCAAATATCTGCGCATGCCGCATGTCGAGCCCGGCATGACGGTTGGCCTGTTCGGCGGGTCCTTCAATCCGCCGCACAGCGGCCACCAGCTCGTCACCGAAATCGCGCTGCGCCGGCTCGGACTCGATCAGCTCTGGTGGATGGTGACGCCGGGAAATCCGCTCAAGGACACCCGCGGTCTGCCGCCGCTCGCCGACCGCATCGCCTGGTCGGAGAAGATCAATGCCGATCCGCGCGTCAAGGTGACCGCCTTCGAAGCCTCGCACGATGTCCGCTTCACCGCCGACGCGCTCGCCGTGGTCCGCCGCTACAACCCGGGCGTCCGCTTCGTCTGGATCATGGGCGCCGACAATCTGGCGAGCTTTCATCACTGGCAGAACTGGCGCGACATCGCGTCGACCTTTCCCATCGCGGTGGTCGACCGGCCTGGCGCGACCTTGTCCTACCTGTCGTCGAAAATGGCGATAACCTTCGACTATGCCCGCGTCGACGAGTGCGACGCCGCACTGCTCGCATCGCTTCCGGCGCCCGCCTGGACGTTCCTGCACGGCCCCCGTTCGCCGGTCTCCTCGACCGCGATCCGCAATGGCTCGAAACCGTCCGTTAACGAAGCTTGAAGGCGCCTGTCTTGAAAGTGTTAACGGCTCGTGACTATCTTTGTGGTGTGGAAGGCGAATCACCTTCCGCATCGTTTGTTCCGAATTGAAAGGAAGCACTTGAGAACAACGACACTTAAGAAGGACGATATTGCGCCTTCGACGCCCGACATCGGCGAAGCACACGCTGCAGATCGGGCTCTTGAACTGGTCCGGGAAAGTCTCGAAGACTCCAAGGCCGAAGACATCGTTTCCATCAATATCCAGGGCAAATCCGCACTCGCCGATTACATGGTGATTGCGTCGGGCCGTTCCCATCGTCACGTGGGCGCGGTGGCCGATCATTTGCTGCGGGCATTGAAGGAGGCCGGTTACGGCACCGCCAAGGTCGAAGGCCTGTCCTCTGCGGACTGGGTCCTGATCGACGCCGGCGACGTGATCGTCCACGTCTTCCGTCCGGAAGTCCGTGACTTCTACGCGCTGGAAAAAATGTGGCAGGAGCCTGAGGAAACGCCGGGCACCCTTCATTAGGGTTTGCGGCTTCACCAGACCTGAAGCGCGATGCGGTTGACCATCTTTGCGGTGGGCCGGATGAAATCCGGCCCCGACGCCGACCTTGTGTCGCGCTATGCGGACCGGCTCGCCAAGACCGGAAAATCACTCGGTTTCGACTTCGAGGGTCTGACCGAGATCCAGGAAAGCCGGGCCCAGACGGCCGACCAGCGCAAGGCAGAGGAGAGCGGGAAATGCGCGGCTTTGGCCGGTGAGGCCTCGACAGTGCTCGTTTTGCTCGACGAACGAGGAAAATCCCTCACCTCGCGCCAATTCGCCGACAGGCTGGCCGATTTCCGCGACCGCGGCACCGCGCGTATCGTCTTCGCGCTCGGCGGCCCTGACGGGCATGACCCGCAATTGCGCGCAAGGGCCGACCTCGTGATTTCCTTCGGCAACCAGACCTGGCCGCATCAACTCGCCCGGATCATGCTCGCCGAGCAGCTCTACCGCACCATGACGATCCTTTCCGGCCATCCCTATCATCGCGATTGAACCGGCGGGGTCATCATCTGGCCGAACTTCGCGGTTCCATTGCCGGCGCGCTAGGATAGACTTTGCCGCAGGAAACAAAGCGATTCTTTTTCGACGCCTGATGCGATTCCCGTCCCGCTCCACATGTCTGCTGCTCGCCTGCCTCGCAGGCGCGCCCGCGGCCGCGCTCGCGCAGGAAAAGTCCGACACCGACGCCTTGGCGAAAAGCCTCGAGCAGAACGCGACGCAACTGACCGGAATCCTGCGCCAGCAGGCGATCTCGACCAAGCGCAGCAACGAACTGCAAACCGAGGTGGCGCGCATCCGCAAGGACCGCGAGTCGCTCAACACCGCCATCATCCAGGCCGCCAAGACCGAAAAAAAGCTCTCCGCCGATGTTCTCGACCTGGAGGAACGGCTTGTTGCAACCGGTCGCGAGGTCGATACGGTGCATGCCAGCCTGCGTGACAGGAAGGCGCTGCTTGCCGAGGTGCTCGCGGCATTACAGCGCATGGGGCTCAATCCGCCGCCCGCGATCCTCGTCACGCCGGAGGATGCGCTGTCCTCGGTCCGAAGCTCCATCCTCCTGAGCGCGGTCGTGCCCGACATGCGCGACGAAATGCTCGTTCTCGTTGCCGATTTGAAGGAATTGAAGCGGCTGAAGGCAACTTACGAGGCCGAACGCGAGCAGTTGCGCACGACGCTCTCCGGGCAGAAGGAGGAGCAGGTCCGGCTTTCACTTTTGCTTGAGGAGAAAAAAACACTCGAAAGGAGCAAGAACAGCGCTCTTGCCGCCGAACAGCAGCGCGCCGCCGAACTCGCGTCGAAGGCGGCGAACCTGCAGGACCTGATCGGCTCGATCGAGCAGGAAATCCAGTCGGCGCGCGAGGCTGCCCAGACGGCGCGCCTCGAAGCCCAGCGCCGGATCGACGAGGGCCGCGAACGTGCTGAAAAACAAGCGCTTTCTTCAGCGCGCATCACCCCTGCCTATGCCTTTTCGGACCTCACCGGCAAGCTCGCGAAGCCCGTGGCTGGCCGCATAATTACCGCATTTGGCGACGATGACGGCTATGGTAGCCGGACTCAGGGCGATACGATCGAAGCTGCTCCCGGGGCCTATGTAACCGCGCCGTCGGATGGCTGGGTCCTCTATGCGGGCCCGTTCCGCTCCTACGGACAACTCTTGATCCTGAATGTCGGTGACGACTATCATGTAGTGCTCGCCGGAATGGAGCGCATCGATGTCAGCCAAGGTCAGTTCGTTTTGGCTGGTGAGCCGGTAGGCGCGATGGGTACGATACATTTGGCTAGCGTTTCGGCCGCAGCCGCTGCAAATGAAAACCCGACGCTCTATGTTGAGTTCAGGAAAAATGGCAAACCGGTAGATCCCGGTCCCTGGTGGGAAACGATCGGTTCTGGAAGGACATGAAGGATATGATGCGAAAGTTCTCACTGCTGTTCGCCGGCGCGTTGATGGGGGCCGCCTCCATGCTGGCCTTTTCCGGCCATGGCCTGATTTCGGCGAATGCCGCCGGCAGCGACACCTATAAGCAGTTGGCGATCTTCGGTGACGTATTCGAGCGCGTACGCGCCAACTACGTCGAACAGCCGAGCGACAAGAAGCTGATCGAAAGCGCGATCAACGGCATGCTTGCCTCGCTCGATCCGCATTCCTCCTACATGAACGCCGAAGACGCGGCCGACATGCGCACCCAGACCAAGGGTGAATTCGGCGGTCTCGGCATCGAGGTCACCATGGAGGACGAACTCGTCAAGGTGATCACGCCGATGTTCGGCACGCCCGCCGAAAAGGCAGGCGTCCTTGCCGGCGACCTGATCTCCAAGATCGACGGCGAGGAAGTCCGCGGCCTGACGCTTCAGGACGCCGTCGACAAGATGCGGGGCGCGGTCAACACGCCGATCAAGCTGACGATCCTGCGCAAAGGCGCCGACAAGCCGATCGACATCACGGTCGTCCGTGACATCATCAAGGTCCAGGCCGTGCGCTACCACGCCGAAAACGACATCGGCTATCTGCGCGTGATCTCGTTTACCGAACAGACCTTCGACGACCTCCAGCAGGCCATCGACAAGCTGACCGAGGAAATCGGCAAGGATAAGCTGAAGGGCTTCATCCTCGATCTCCGCCTCAATCCGGGCGGCCTGCTCGACCAAGCGATCAACGTCTCCGACGCCTTCCTCGACAAGGGCCTGATCGTTTCGACGCGCGGCCGTGACGACCGCGACAGCCGCCGCTATTCGGCGCGGCCGGGCGATCTGACCGGCGGCAAGCCGCTGGTAGTGTTGATCAACGGCGGATCGGCGAGTGCCTCGGAAATCGTTGCCGGCGCGCTGCAGGATCATCGCCGCGCAACCGTCATCGGCACCCAGTCCTTCGGCAAGGGCTCGGTCCAGACGATCATTCCGCTCGGCGAGAACGGCGCCCTGCGCCTGACGACGGCGCTGTACTACACACCGGCCGGCATCTCGATCCAGGGCAAGGGCATCACGCCGGACATCAAGGTCAACCAGACCATTCCGGAAGAACTGCTCGGTCGTGACCTGACCCGCGGCGAATCGGATCTGCGCGGTCACATCCCCGGTGCCGAGGAGGATTCGAAAGGATCCGGCTCCATCGCCTATGTGCCGCAGGACGCCGACAAGGACGACCAGCTTAAATTCGCGCTGGCCCTGATGCGCGGCGAGAAGTCTGATCCGTCCTATCCGCCGGATCCGGCAAAGGCGCTTCCGAACTGATCCGTTGCCAAAGGCACGAAAACCCATGTTACAAAAGGCCACCGGTTACGGTGGCCTTTTTGATTCGCGGCGGTAACAGACGATGACCGATCTCAACGCACCCCTCGGACAGTCCGGCAGGAAGCCTCCCGGAGCGGCAGGGCGTCGGCCGTCTCCCGAAAAGCCGCGCCGCGAACGAAGCGGCCGCAGTGTCGTTCCGGTTGCCGCCGGCATCTTCGTCTGCATCATCGGCCTCAACGCCTATGCGGCCTTCCTGCGCGATCCCCTGCCCGAAACGGCGTCGATCGCGCTTGCGGAACAGGCCGCCGAACCATCTGCCGATACGGGCCCGGTAACCGGATCGGTCGCAGCACCCGCCCAGAACGACACGTCCGGCGTCAATATCGTCTATGGCAAGCCAAGCGACGGATCGCAGGATACCGGCACCGATGCGGCCGCCGCGACGCCTGATGCGGGTCCACCCGTCGCGGAGGGCCGTATATCCGAAGGCGGCCCGAAGATCATCATTGTGCGCGATCCGTCCGCGGCAACTGTCGGCCAGCCGGTGCAGGTCGCTCACCTGCCCGAGGAATCCGCGCTCGAATCGAGCAAATGGGGCGAATTGCCGGTCCGCGCGCCGGACGGACGCCGGCCGATGGATATCTATGCGCGGCCATGGTCTTCGGCCGGCGGCAAGCGCATCGCCGTCGTCATCGGCGGCCTCGGCCTTTCGCAAACTGGCACGTTGCGCGCGCTCAAGGACCTGCCGCCCGAAATCACGCTTGCCTTCGCGCCGCAGGGCAACAGCCTCGAACGCTGGATGCGCCAGGCGCGCAAGGACGGGCACGAATTGCTCGTCCAGGTTCCGATGGAGCCCTTCGACTATCCGCAAAGCGATCCCGGACCGCAGACCCTGACCGTGGAGGCGACCAAAGAGGCCAATCTGGCCAATTTGCGCTGGGCGCTTGGCCGGATCACCAACTATACCGGCATTGTCAACTATCTCGGCGGCCGCTTCGCGACCGACGACAAAGCGATCGGGCCGGTCCTGCGCGAGGTCGGCGAACGCGGGCTGCTCTACATGAACGACGGCACTGCCGGCGGCAAGCAGCTGGCATCGCTCGCCCGCGCCTATGATGTTCCCTATGTATCCGGGCAGGTCGTGCTCGACACGACACAGGATCCGTCGGCCATCAATGCGCGGCTGAAGGAACTGGAAAAGATCGCCGAAGTGAACGGCTATGCGATCGGCACCGGATCGGCCTTCGAGGCGACGGTCGACACCGTCGCGGCTTGGGCGAACGGCGCCAAGAAACGCGGATTCGAAATCGTCGGTGTTTCGGCACTGGCGCGATAGGACCGGACATGGCCAAGACGAAGACAAAACGCACGCCGCAGGATCTTCCCTACCGTCCCTGTGTCGGCATCATGGTGCTGAACCGCGACGGACTTGTCTGGGCCGGCAAGCGGGCCAAGGAAGGCAACACCGAATATACCGGCCACCCGAAGCTCTGGCAGATGCCGCAGGGCGGCATCGACAAGAACGAGGACCCGCTGCCGGCTGCCCTGCGCGAACTCTACGAGGAAACCGGCATGCGCTCGGTCGAACTGATCGAGGAAGCGCCGCAATGGATCAACTACGATCTGCCGTCCGAGATGATCGGCATCGGCCTGAAAGGCAAATATCGCGGACAGACGCAGAAATGGTTCGCCTTCCGCTTCACGGGCGACGAGAGCGAGATCCGGATAGATCCGCCGCCGGACGGCCACGAACGCGAGTTCGAGGACTGGGCGTGGCTGCCGATGACGGAGCTGCCGGATTTGATCGTTCCGTTCAAGCGCGGCGTATACGACGAACTGGTGCGCGTTTTCGGGCATCTGGCGGGAGTGAAGACCCCATGATGCTGATCGGCCTCCTTGGCGGCATGAGCTGGGAATCGACGGCGATCTATTATCGCGCGATGAACGTGGCCACGCGGGCCGCGCTCGGCGGCCACCATTCGGCGCGCATCCTGATGCATTCCGTCGATTTCGAGCCGATCCAGCACCTCCAGCACGAGGGCAAGTGGGGCCAGTGCGCCCGCATTCTCGTCGACGCGGCAAAGTCGCTGAAAGCGGGCGGCGCCTCGTTCCTGGTGATCGCCACCAACACCATGCACAAGCTCGCCGACGAGATCGAGGAAGGGTCCGGCCTGCCGGTGCTCCATATCGCCGATCCGACCGGCGAGGCGATCGTCAGGGCCGGATACAAGAAGGTCGGCCTGCTGGCGACCCGCTTCACCATGGAAGAGCGGTTCTACCGCCACCGTCTCGAAAGCCGCTTTCACCTCGATGTCGCCGTCCCCGACGAGGACGAACGCGCCGACATCCACCGCATCATTTACGATGAACTGTGCCTCGGGACCGTCAGCGAAGTGTCGGCCGCCCGGTTTCGCCAGGTCATCGATCACATGAAATGGGCCGGCTGCGATGCGGTGATCCTGGGTTGCACCGAAATTTCGATGCTGGTCTCCGCCGACACCGCCGCCCTGCCCGTGTTCGACACGACGGCCTTGCATGCGCAGGCAGCCGTCGCTCTATCGCTACAGGGCGAGTTGCTTGGCCTGAAGACATGACGCGCCGGACCGGGCGCCGGAAAGCGAGGTTGACATGATCCTCGAAAAGATCGCGTTTCGCGCGGGCGAACCGGAAGACCGCCTCGGCATATTGGCGGTCCAGCGCCGCGCCTTTGGCGGCGAGGCGGAGGCAAAACTGGTCGACCGGCTGATCGAAGGTCCGGAAAAGACCATTTCGATGGTCGCGGACCTCGACGGCATGATCGTCGGCCACATCCTGCTGACCGAGCTGGCCGGCCCGGAAAGGAGCCTCGCGCTTGCACCGCTCGGCGTCGATCCCGAATGGCGCGATTTCCTGATCGGAACGGAACTGACCAACCGTGCCATCGCCAAGGCCCGCGACGAGGGCTGGCACTCGATCTTCGTCCTCGGCGATCCGGTCTATTACGGCCGCTTCGGCTTCAAGTCCGCGCTTGCCGAACATGTGAAGGCGCCATGGCCCGGACCCAATTTCATGGCGCTCGAACTGGTTCCCGGCGCCGTGTCGGACTATCGCGGACCCGTCACCTATCCGGACGCGTTCTCCGACGCCTGAAACGAAAAAGGCCCGCGATGCGGGCCTCTCGAACACATTTGGATTTGGACTTTATGCCGGAATGACAGCGGCTTGCAGCGTCGTCAGCTGGTCGAGATACATCTGCGCCTTGGTGACCGCCTCGTCGCCTTTCGCATCGGCCAGATCCTCGCGTGCGTGCTGGATCCGCTGGGCGACATCAGCCGCGTCGATGTCCTTCACATTGACCGCGGATTCGGCGAGCAGCGTGCAGGAATCCGGAACGATGTCGATGAACCCGCCGAAGACGCAATAGCGTTCCATGTTGCCGGCGGCGTTCTTCACCTCGACCACGCCCGGCTGCAGCGTCGCCATCACCGGAGCGTGCCTGGAGAGGACGGTGAAATAGCCTTCCTGGCCCGGCACGACCACTTCCAGGACGTCTTCCGACACCAGAAGCCGCTCCGGAGAGACCAGTTCGAATTTGAATGCGTCAGCCATATCTCAGATCACTCAGCCTGTTTTTCTGACAACGTCGCGACGAACCCAAGCACCGTCCCGATCAGCGTCCCGGCGATCACGTTGAACGCGGTCGAATTGGCGAAGTCTATGCCAAAGAACTGATCGAGCGAATCCGGCCCGATCACGAGCCCGGTCAGCGCGCCGGCGAGAGCGATCTCTGCAACTGCGACCAACCGGTTCATGGCGTTACCCCGCTTGCCTTACGGCGCGCGTCAGGCTGCTTCCGCAGCCAGACGCTGTGCCTTTTCCATCGCTTCCTCGATCGTGCCGACCATGTAGAAGGCGGCTTCGGGAAGATGGTCGTAATCGCCGGCGACGAGGCCCTTGAAGCCCTTGATCGTGTCGGCGAGGTCGACGAGCTTGCCCGGCGCACCGGTGAAGACTTCGGCGACGAAGAACGGCTGCGACAGGAAGCGCTCGACCTTGCGGGCGCGTGCCACGGTCAGCTTGTCTTCTTCCGACAGCTCGTCCATGCCGAGGATGGCGATGATGTCCTGCAGCGACTTGTAACGCTGCAGCGTCTGCTGGACCTCGCGGGCCACCTGGTAGTGTTCCTCGCCGACGACCTGCGGGTCGAGCATGCGCGAGGTGGAGTCGAGCGGGTCGACGGCCGGGTAGATGCCCTTCTCGGAGATCGCGCGGTTGAGAACCGTCGTCGCGTCGAGGTGGGCGAACGAGGTCGCCGGGGCCGGGTCGGTCAGGTCGTCGGCCGGCACGTAGATGGCCTGCACCGAGGTGATCGACCCCTTGGTGGTGGTGGTGATGCGCTCCTGCAGCGCGCCCATGTCGGTCGCCAGCGTCGGCTGGTAACCCACAGCCGACGGGATGCGGCCGAGCAGGGCCGACACTTCCGAACCCGCCTGCGTAAAGCGGAAAATGTTGTCGACGAAGAACAGCACGTCCTGGCCCTGGTCGCGGAAATATTCGGCGATGGTCAGGCCGGTCAGACCGACGCGAGCGCGTGCGCCCGGCGGCTCGTTCATCTGGCCATAAACGAGCGCCGCCTTGGAGCCCTCGCCGCCGCCTTCCTTGTTCACGCCGGACTCGACGAACTCGTGATAGAGGTCGTTGCCCTCACGGGTGCGCTCGCCGACGCCGGCAAACACCGAGTAACCGCCATGCGCCTTCGCAATGTTGTTGATTAGTTCCTGGATGAGCACGGTCTTGCCGACGCCCGCGCCGCCGAACAGGCCGATCTTGCCGCCCTTGGCGTAGGGAGCCAGCAGGTCGAGGACCTTAATTCCTGTGACGAGGATTTCGGCTTCCGTCGACTGCTCGGTATATTCCGGCGCCGGCTGGTGAATGCCGCGCATTTCCTCACCCTTGACCGGGCCGGCTTCGTCAACCGGTTCGCCGATGACGTTGATGATGCGGCCGAGCATCTGCGGACCGACCGGAACCATGATCGGCGATCCGGTGTCGACGACCGCCTGTCCGCGCACGAGGCCCTCGGTGGAGTCCATCGCGATGCAGCGCACGGTATTTTCGCCGAGGTGCTGCGCAACCTCCAGAACGAGGCGCTGGCCGTTGTTGATCGTTTCGACCGCGTTCAAAATCTGCGGCAGATGGTCGGAAAACTGCACGTCGACGACGGCGCCGATCACCTGGGCGACTTTGCCTTCCGGGCCCTTGACCAATTTCACGGCGGCCGGTTTCTTTGCTGCTGCTTTTGCCATCGTGTTACCCTTCCTTAGAGCGCTTCCGCGCCAGAAATAATTTCAATGAGTTCCTTGGTGATCTGAGCCTGACGCTGGCGGTTGTAGCTCATCGTCAGCTTGTCGATCATCTCGCCCGCGTTACGCGTGGCATTGTCCATAGCGCTCATGCGCGCGCCCTGTTCGGAAGCGGCGTTTTCGAGCAGCGCCCGGAAAACCTGCACCGAGATGTTGCGCGGAATGAGGTCGGAGAGGATCGTGCCCGCATCGGGCTCGTATTCGTAGATCGCGTCGCCGGCTGTCTGTGCCTCGGCCCCTTCGGCCTGGGCAGGGATCAGCTGCTGCGCGGTCGGGATCTGCGAGATCACCGACCTGAACTCCGAGTAGAACAGCGTGCAGACGTCGAACTCGCCGTCGTCGAAGAGGTCGATCACCTTCTTGCCGATCGAATTCGCGTCGGAGAAGGCGAGGTTCTTGACCTCGCGCAGATCGACCCGGTCGATGACGTGGCTGCCGAGATCGCGGCGCAGGATATCGTAGCCCTTCTTGCCGACGGTGATGATCTTGACCGTCTTGCCGTCGGCGAGGAGCTTGCGAGCATGCTCACGCGCAAGCCGCGCAATCGACGAGTTGAAGCCGCCGCAAAGGCCGCGTTCGGCGGTGCAGACGAGCAGCAGGTGCGTATCGTCCTTGCCCGTGCCGACCATCAGCTTCGGTGCGTCGTCGCCGTCGCCGAGGGTCTGGGCGACGTTGGCGAGCACCGCGCCCATGCGCTGCGAGTAGGGCCGCGCGGCTTCGGCGGCGTCCTGCGCACGGCGAAGCTTCGCTGCCGCCACCATCTGCATGGCTTTGGTGATCTTCTGCGTCGCCTTGACCGAGGCAATGCGGTTTCGAAGGTCCTTGAGTGAAGGCATGCCGGACTGTTCCGTTCCCTGGTTTCGACCCGCGCCTTACGCGAACGACTTCGCGAAAGCGTCGATCTCCGCCTTCAGCTTGGCCTCGATCTCGTCGGAAAGCTTCTGCTCCGAGCGGATCGCCTCGAGCACTTCCTTTCCGTCGGTGCGCATGTGGCTGAGCAGACCCTGCTCGAACTTGCCGACCTGGTTGACGGCGAGCTTGTCGAGATAGCCCTTCACGCCGGCATAGATCACCGCCACCTGCTCTTCCGTCTTCAGCGGCGAGAACTGCGGCTGCTTCAGGAGTTCGGTCAGGCGCGCGCCGCGGTTGAGCAGGCGCTGCGTGGCGGCGTCGAGGTCGGAGCCGAACTGCGCGAAGGCCGCCATTTCGCGGTACTGCGCGAGCTCGCCCTTGATCGAGCCGGCGACCTGCTTCATCGCCTTGATCTGCGCGGCCGAGCCGACGCGCGACACCGACAGGCCGACGTTCACGGCCGGGCGAACGCCCTGGAAGAACAGGTCGGTTTCGAGGAAGATCTGGCCGTCGGTGATCGAGATCACGTTGGTCGGGATGTAGGCCGACACGTCGTTGGCCTGGGTTTCGATGATCGGCAGGGCGGTCAGCGAACCGGCGCCATGATCCTCGTTCAGCTTCGCGGCGCGTTCCAGCAGGCGCGAATGCAGGTAGAAGACGTCGCCCGGATAGGCTTCGCGGCCCGGCGGACGGCGCAGCAGCAGCGACATCTGGCGGTAGGCGACGGCCTGCTTGGACAGATCGTCATACCCGATCAGGGCGTGCATGCCGTTGTCGCGGAAATATTCGCCGATCGTGCAGCCGGCAAACGGTGCCAGATACTGCATCGGCGCCGGGTCGGACGCGGTCGCCGCGATGACGACGGAGTATTCGAGAGCGCCGCGCTCTTCGAGCACCTTCACGAACTGTGCGACGGTCGAGCGCTTCTGACCGACGGCGACGTAGACGCAGTAGAGTTTTTCCTTTTCCGGGCCGTTGTCATGGATCGGCTTCTGGTTGAGGAACGTGTCGAGGATGATCGCGGTCTTGCCGGTCTGGCGGTCGCCGATGACCAGCTCGCGCTGGCCGCGACCGACCGGGATCAGAGCGTCAATGGCCTTCAGGCCGGTCGACATCGGCTCATGTACCGATTTGCGCGGCATGATGCCGGGCGCCTTGACGTCGACGCGCTTGCGTTCCTTGGTCTTGATCGGCCCCTTGCCGTCGATCGGGTTGCCGAGCGCGTCGACGACGCGGCCAAGCAGTTCCTTGCCGACCGGCACGTCAACGATGGCGCCGGTCCGCTTGACAATGTCGCCTTCACCGATCTCGCGGTCGGACCCGAAGATCACGACGCCGACATTGTCGGTTTCGAGGTTGAGCGCCATGCCGCGAGTGCCGCCTGGGAACTCGACCATCTCGCCGGCCTGAACATTGTCCAGACCGTAGACGCGGGCGATGCCGTCACCGACGGACAACACGGTGCCCACTTCGGAAACTTCGGCTTCCTGTCCGAAATTCTTGATCTGGTCCTTAAGGATTGCGGAAATTTCCGCGGCGCGAATATCCATCAGCCGACCTCTTTAAGCGCGAGCTTCATTGATGACAATTTGGTGCGAAGCGACGTGTCGATCTGGCGCGAGCCGATCTTGACGATCAGACCGCCGAGAAGCGACGGATCGACGGTCATGTTGATCTCCACGTCTTTTCCGGCGACATCCTTCAACGTCGCCTTCAGTTCCCTTTCCTGCACTGCCGTCAGCTTGAAGGCGCTGGTCACGTCAGCGGCGACGACGCCCTTGTGCTCGGCGGCAATTGCCCGGAAGGCTTCGATCATGCCCGGCACCGCGAAAAGGCGGCGATTGGAGGCAACGACCTTGAGGAAATTTGCGACCAGGCCGTCGAGGCCGGCCTTCTCGGCAATCGCGGTGATCGCCCGCAGTTGCTCGTCGGTGGAAAAGACCGGGCTGCCGATCAGGCGCCGCAGGTCTTCGCTCTCGTTGATAAGCGCCTCGAACGCGGTCAGTTGCTCCTCGACCTTGGCGAGCGATTTGGACTCGAGCGCGATGTCGAAAAGAGACTGTGCGTAACGGGAAGCAACACCGGAAGTGCGAGATGATTTGGCCACTGGCGATCGCTTCTCTGTTTAATTCCAACACGCACACGGAGCCGGGCCGATTGGCTATGCGCAACGCATTGATCTTGTTGATATTTCTGATTCACATAATGGCACGAAAGTCGCGCCCCGTCTGTGAATTGCGAGCCGTCTAGCACATGCATTTGGCGTGCGCAACACGACC
Source organism: Oricola nitratireducens (assembly GCF_014904745.1). GTDB lineage: Bacteria > Pseudomonadota > Alphaproteobacteria > Rhizobiales > Rhizobiaceae > Oricola > Oricola nitratireducens. The sequence continues at coordinate 452,083 of NZ_JACZCS010000001.1, read as the reverse complement.
AAGGCCGCCTTTTGTCGCAGAAACGGCGGAATCCGGCCGCATTCGCCTGACTCTACGGCACGATTCCGAAGACATAAACGAGCGGTCCCGCCGCCAGGGCGATCTCGATTGCGATCGATATCCAGTTGAATGCGGTGTTGCCGCGATCGAACAGGATCGAGACAAGGCGCCCCAGCGCGGTGAACGCCCAGCCCGCCCCGAGCACGAGCCAGATGAAGGGCTGGTTGAAGACGATCGCGGTCAGCGCTGTGCCAAGATAGAAGCCCGCCATTGTCGCCCGGCTCTCCGAAACGGCTTCCGGCACGCCGTCGACAGGCCTCAGCCGCATGATGCGCAGCGACAGCCGCGGCGTAAGAAGGCACATCAGGCCGAAGACCAGCGTGACAATGGCCGACGCCCAGGAAAGCCATTCGCCGGGTGATTGCGGGGGGATGATGGAGATCATGGTTCGTCCCGTTTCCTTGTTCTCGCCGGCACGTCTCAGCGCTCGACCGGCGCCGTAATTCGTGACAGTCGCAGCACGCGTTCCCGATACATCAGATAGAGGCCGCTGGCGCAAATGATCGCCGCGCCAACCACAGTCCACCGGTCCGGCAGATCGCCAAAGACGATAAAGCCGAGCAGCGTCATCCACAGAAGCTGGCTGTAGACGAACGGGGCCAGTTTCGGCGCGCTGGCGATGCGGCTCGCCTTGATGAACATGGTGTGGCCGATCATGCCGAAGACCCCGAACACGCAGAGAAGCGCCGTGTCGAAGAGCGTTGTGGGCAGCGCCGCATCCGCCCAGGCGAGCGGCCCGAGCAGCAGGACGCCGACGAGGGAGGGGTAAAAAACAAGGCTCGCCTGGGTTTCCGTGCCGGCCAGCTTGCGGGTCAGGATCGAATAGAGCGCGTAAACGAAGGTCGCCCCGATGGAATAGAGAATGGCGAAGTCGAACATCGCCGTTCCGGGGCGCACGACGACGAGGACGCCGACGAAACCGACCATGATCGCCATCCAGCGGCGCGGCCCGGCCCACTCGCCGAGCAGCGGGCCCGCGAGCGCCGTGACCACCATCGGCGCCGACAGCAAGACGGACACCGTTTGCGCTAGTTGCAACGTCTCCAGCGCCTTGAAGTTCAGATAGGTCGTCAGCGGCAGGGCAAGACCGCGCAGCAAATGCAGAAGGAAATTGCGGATCCGCCAGACATCGGCGTTGACCCAGGCGCGCGACAGGACGAATTGGACGAACGCCTGCGAGGCGAAGCGGCACCAGACAACGAAAAAGGCCGTCAGCCCTGAGGTGACAAGATATTTCGCCGAGGTGTCGAGCAACGCGAACATGAGAAACATGCCGAGCGACAGCGCCAGCGCGACGGGCGGCATCGCTTCTGAATCGACATCGGTACGGGACGTGGTCGGAGACACTTGGCTGCTTTCGGTGAAGTGGTCCGTGCATGCCGCCGGGCCAACTGCTTGTCAAAGAAAACTTTGCGGGTCAATGTCGACGCTAACGCGCACCGAACCACGCGGACGCGGCGCACTACCGATCATGGCACGCAGGAAGGCTTGCAGATTGGCCCGCTCCGGCCCGTGCACAAGCAGCCGGAACCGGTGCCGCCCGCGGATCAGCGCCAGCGGCGCCTCGGCAGGCCCCAGCACCATGATCTCGCCGGCCGGCGCGGCGGCGCGAAGCGCCCGGCCGTGATTTTCCGCCTCGGCGCGGCTGTTGGCGGAAACGATAATCGAGGCGAGACGTCCGAACGGCGGCAGGTGCCCGCGTTCGCGCTCGCCGATCTGGTTCTGGTAGAAGGCCTCGGCATCGCCCGACACGATCGCGCGCATCGCCGGATGCTCCGGCTGGAAGGTCTGGATCAGGCCAAGGCTCTTCTTTCCGGTCCGCCCCGCCCGGCCGGTCACCTGGCTGAGAAGCTGGAAGGTGCGCTCGGCGGCGCGCGGATCGCCGTTCGCCAGACCGAGATCGGCATCGACGACGCCGACCAGCGTCATGTTCGGGAAGTTATGGCCCTTGGCGACCAGCTGCGTGCCGATGACGATATCGACATCACCCTTCTCGATCGCTTCCAGTTCCAGCCGCAGCCGTTTCACGCCACCGAGCATGTCCGACGACAGCACGATGGTGCGCGCATCCGGGAACGCCTCGACGACCTCCTCGGCAATGCGTTCGATGCCCGGTCCACAGGCGACGAGATGGTCGAGCGTGCCGCATTCCGGGCAGGCTTCCGGCACCAGTTCGTGATGGCCGCAGTGATGGCACAGAAGCTGGCCTCGGAAGCGATGCTCGACCAGCCAGCTCGAACAGTCCGGGCACTGGAAGCGGTGGCCGCAGACCCGGCACAACGTCAGCGGCGCGTAACCGCGCCGGTTGAGAAACAGCAGCGACTGCTGTTCCTTCTCCAATGTCGCGCCGATCGCTTTCAGCAAGGGCGGAGACAGGAACTTGCCGCGCGCCGGCGGCGTCCGGCGCATATCGATCGCATGCAGTTCCGGCATCGCAGCCTCGGCGAAACGCCGGTCGAGCCGCACATGGCGATAGCGCCCGCATTCCGCGTTGAAGCGCGTCTCCACCGACGGCGTCGCGCTGGCGAGGATCGCCGGAAAACCGCCAATATGGGCGCGCACCACCGCCATGTCGCGGGCGTGGTAGAAGACCCGGTCCTCCTGCTTGTAAGCGGGGTCATGCTCTTCGTCGACGACGATCAGGCCGAGTTCGCGAAACGGCAGGAACAGCGCCGAGCGCGCACCTGCGACGACCCGGACGCGCCCGTCGGCGATCTGCCGCCAGACCTTTTCGCGAGTCTTCGGGGCGAGATCGGAGTGCCATTCGGCGGGCGGCGCGCCAAAGCGGCCATGAAAGCGTTCCAGGAATGTCTGCGTCAGCGCGATCTCGGGCAGCAGAACCAGCACCTGCTTTCCCTGTTCCAGCGCCGCTGCGATCGCCTCGAAATAGACCTCGGTCTTGCCGGAACCGGTCACGCCTTCCAGCAATGTCGCCGAGAAGCCTTCCGCCGCCACCTGGCCACGCAAGGCGTCGGCGGCGGCCTGCTGGTCGCCCGACAGGTCGGCGGCGTCGTAATCCGGGTCGGGTGTCGCGACGACCGGCATCGGCGGCAGCTCGATCTCCGTAAACGAGCCCGCCTTGACGAGGCCGTCGACGACCGACAGCGAAACGCCGGCGGCATGCGCCAGACCCGAACGCGTCCAGCCGAGACTGTCGGACGCAAGGTCGAGGACGCGGGCGCGCGCCGGCGTCATGCGATCGGGAAGCGCTTCCGTCTTGCGCAGGCCCGGCGTCGACGGCTCGGGATCGAAGGCGGCCGGCACGCGCAGCACCATACGCGCGACCATGCCGGGCGCCGACAGCGTGTAACGTGCGACCCAGTCGACGAAACGGCGCATGTCGGGCGCCACCGGCGGGCAGTCGAACAGATGCTCGATCGCGCGCAATTTCTTCGGATCGACCTTGTCGGCGCTCTCCGCGTCCCAGACGACGCCCGCCACCATGCGCGGGCCGAGCGGCACGGCGACGATCGATCCGGGCTCGACCGCCATGCCCTCCGGCACGGCATAAGTGTATGGCCGTTCCGAAGGCGTCGGCACGAGAACCGGCACAGTGTTGGAAATGCGTGGCGAATCTTGCTTCATTACCCCGTGACCTTGCCTACTCTTTGGTCTAAACGGAAGCCCGATCGAAAACCCCCGCGACGCGGGACAACCAAGGGCGAAGCCATGAAATTCTTTGTCGACACAGCCGACGTGAAGGAAATCCGCGAGTTGAACGACATCGGTCTGCTCGATGGCGTAACCACCAATCCGTCGCTGATCATGAAAGCCGGCCGCGATATCACCGAGGTCACGAAAGAAATCTGCGGGATCGTCGACGGCCCCGTCTCGGCCGAGGTCACAGCACTCGATTTCGACGGCATGATGAAGGAAGCCGAAGTGCTGGCGAAGATCGCCGACAACATCTGCATCAAGGTACCGCTGACCTTCGACGGCCTGAAGGCCTGCAAGGCGCTGACGACCGAGGGCCGCAAGGTCAACGTGACGCTGTGCTTCTCGGCCAACCAGGCACTGCTCGCCGCTAAGGCCGGCGCGACCTTCATTTCGCCGTTCATCGGCCGCATCGACGACATCGGCATCAACGGCATGGAACTGATCGGCGAGATTCGCACGATCTATGACAATTACGGTTTCCAGACCGAAATCCTCGCCGCCTCGATCCGCACCGTGAACCACGTCAAGGAAGCGGCGTTGATCGGCGCCGATGTTGCGACCGTTCCACCGGCGACGCTGAAGGCGCTGGTCAAGCATCCGCTCACCGACAAGGGCCTGGAAGGCTTCCTCGCAGACTGGGCGAAGACCGGCCAGAAAATCGTCTGATCCTGTTACCCGCCGCATGAAAAAAGCCCGCCGATCCGGCGGGCTTTCTAATTGCGTTGAAGAGCTGATCAACCGATGAATTCAGCGCCCGGATCGTCGCGCAGCACATGCTCGCAATGTTTCTGCATGCGCACTGTGAGGTCCTGCACGTCGCCTTCCAGCGTCTCCGGCTCGATCGGCTTGCCGATCGTCATCTTGAAGGGCTGGCCCTTCTTGTTGAGCAGTTCGTGGAACACGGTCATGTCGCGAAGTTCCGGCGTGCGGTGCGACAGCAGGTAGAACAGCTTCGAATTGCGCGCGCTCATGTGCATCGGAATGATCGGCACGTTATAGCGCTTCGCCATGTGAACGCCGGTCGCCTGCCAGGGCCGCTCGTTCAGCCGTCCCTTCGCCCAGTAGGCGATGCGTCCGGACGGGAACAGGATGATCGCCCGGCCGTCCGAGAAGGCGCGGCTGGTGCGCACCAGCGTTTCACGGCTCTTGGCGTGCGACTTCTCGGTCGTGCGCCATTCGACCGGAATGATGACTTCCGAAAGCCGCTGGCTGACGCGAATGGCATCGCGGTTGGCGAAGAACATCAGGTCCGGCCGGGTATCCTTGATCATGTCATAGGCGGCCACGCCGTCGGCAATGCCGGTCGGATGATTGGACACGAGGATGAAGCCGCCGTCCCGGGGCAGGTTTTCCTTGCCCTCGACCGAAATGTCGAGCTGCAGCAACCGGCTGATATATTCAAAACAATCGATGCCGCTGATCTCGGCGACATCATTGGCCATCCGCACGGCCTGATCGTAATAGAGAACCTTGTAGAGCGCCGGACGGATCATCGGCCACATCGGATGCTTGACTAGCGTCTGGCCGCGTTCCTCGATCAGCTGATCCACGATATGCAGGTTGCGCTGGGCGCGCGCGTCGGCCCGGCCCGTGACGATATCGGAAAATGTCGAAGATGCGCTCTGGAATTCCATGGCCATGTGTCCGGTGGGCGTCAGCCGTCCTCTCACCGATTTGTGTAGCGATAGTATGACACATCAGCGCAAGTTTGAAGTGCCGCACTGCCGCATAACGTGTCGCGGCCCGATTTTCAAAGTATTAATAGGCCTTTACGTCAAGAGCAGGTTCTTACATGCCGGCCTTGTGCACACCCTTGTAGGCCTGGTCGCCCCAAACCTCGTGAACCCGCTGATCGCGGCCGCAGCCTTTCCGGTACCCCTTGTAGGCGCTTGCCCGCGTTACATAGCCGAAACGCGTCAACTGCCGGACCTGGCTCTTGTAATAGTTCTGGTGATAGTCCTCCGCTTTCCAGAAAGTCGCAGGTCCTTCCACTTCCGTAACGACTTTTTGGCCCAGTTGCCTTTCGGCGTCCGCGACCGCCTCGCGGGCGATTGCCGCTTCCTCGCCATTGGCGGCGTGGATGGCGGTGGTGTAGCTGTGGCCGCGGTCGCAGAACTGGCCGCCGGGGTCGGTCGGGTCGATCGTGCGCAGAAACGTCGTCACCAGGGTGCGGTAATCGGTCCTGGTGTCGTCGTAGTCAACTTTGACGACTTCGCGGTGATTTCCGTGATTTCGGTAGGTCGGGTTCTGCATCTCGCCGCCGGCGTAGCCCGAGGTCGTGGCGACGACGCCGTCGACATGGTCGAAATCGCTCTCGACGCACCAGAAACAGCCGCCGGCGACAACAAGGGACTTTGTCTCGGCATCCGCGGGAAGCGGCACAAGCGAGGCTGCAAGGAGGACGGACGCGAGGGCAGCTGGTTTCAGGCGGGTCATGACGGATCCTTTTCTGGAGCGTACCGTCATTTGAAACCACAAGCCGCCGCGCGAGCCCAATCAGTTTTGAACACGGTTGCGTGAGGAACGACTCTCGACCGATCCCCTTGATTTGGAAATTCCGCGCCGCAGGTATTGCGCGTGGGCGAGCGAACAGCCCGGCATGGAGGACAATCATGAAAAGGCACGCAACCGCAATCTGGACCGGCGACCTGCAGAACGGGCGCGGCAACGTCTCGACGCAAAGCGGCGTCCTGAAGGAAAAGCGCTACGATTTCCGCAGCCGCTTCGAGGACGAGGACGGAACCTCGGGCACGAATCCCGAGGAGCTGATCGCCGCGGCCCATGCCGGCTGCTTCGCCATGCAGCTTTCCCACTTCCTGGCCGAGAACGGCACGCCCGCCGACGAGTTGAAGGCGACCGCGACCGTCGAGGTCAAACCCGGCGAAGGCATCAAGGGCTCGGCACTGGTGCTCGAAGCGACCGTGCCCGGTATCGATTCGGCGAAGTTCGAGGAACTGGCCAACAAGGCGAAGGCCGAATGTCCCGTTTCCGGGGCGCTGGCCGCCATAACGATTACGCTGGACGCGAAACTGGTCTGACCGGCGAAAACGCCTCGGGGCAATTTTGTTTCGGCGCAGCGGCCTGGAAAATGCGGAATCTGACGCGCAGGCACCCGAGATAACAACCATATGTCTCGGCTTTGGCGGTATCATTTCTCCACATTTCGTGAGGAGACGCCGCCATGCCCGAGCGCATTCGTAAAACCGTTGAAGCGGTCCCTTCCGCGTCACTTTCTATCCGCGACATCACGGACGAGGCCCGCAATCTGGCCGATTTTGCGGCTCATGAGCGCATCGTGCTCGGAGAAGACCGGCAACGCGGCCTGACCGCCATTGTCGCGATCCACTCGACGGTTCTCGGCCCCGCGCTCGGCGGTACCCGGATCTGGCCCTTCCCGACGCGCGGGGACGCGCTCACCGACGTGCTTCGCCTGTCGCACGGCATGACGCTGAAAGCGGCCATCTCCGAACTGCCGCTTGGCGGCGGCAAGGCTGTGATCGTCGCCGATCCGCGCACCGGCAAGACCCCGCAGATGCTGGAAGCCTATACGGAGATGCTGGCAACGCTGACGGAGAGCTTCATCACCGCGGAAGACGTCGGGATGACCCTCGACGACGCGGACTTCCTGCGCGCCCGCACGCCGAACGTCACCGGCACCTCCATCGGCGGCAGCGGCAACCCCTCGCCGATCACCGCCGAAGGCGTCTTTCTCGGCCTCAAGACCGCAGTGCAACGCCGGTTCGGCTCGGATACGCTCGACGGCCTGCGCATCGCCGTTCAGGGCCTCGGCGCGGTCGGCTGGTCGCTGTGCGAGAAGCTCCATGCTGCCGGGGCGAAACTCGTCGTGACCGATATCGACACCAGGCGCGTCGAAGCCGCGGTGACCGAATTCGGCGCCCGCAAGACCGCTCCGGACGCGATCCTGACCGCCGATGCCGATGTCTTCGCGCCCTGCGCGCTCGGCGGCGTCCTGTCGGAACAGACAATCCCCGGCCTGAAGGCAACCGTCGTCGCCGGATCGGCGAACAACCAGCTGGCGCGGCCGCAAGACGCCAAGCGCCTCAAGAGCCGCGGCATTCTCTATGCGCCCGACTACCTGATCAATGCCGGCGGGCTGATCAACGTCGCCGCCGAACTCGCGCCCGGCGGCTACGACCGCGACGCAGCCTTCGCGAAGGTCCGCGAGATCCCGGTCACGCTCACCCGCATTTTCGACCGCGCGGAGGAAACCGGCGCGACGACAGGCGAAGTCGCCCGGACGATCGCCGAGGAACGCATCGCCGCCGCGCTGCGCAAGCGCCAGGCCGCCGCCTGAGCCCGTCAGGCACAGGCCTGTTTCAGTCCGGCAGCGCGTCGAACACGCTGAGCGCCTCGGCCCCGTAGATCATCGACGGTCCGCCGCCCATATAGAGCGCCACCGCGATGGTATCGATCACCTCCTCGCGCGTCGCACCATGTTTCTTCGCCGCCTTGGCATGGAAGGCGAGGCAGCCGTCGCAGCGTGCCGTGATCCCGATGGCGAGCGCCATCAGTTCCTTGGTCCTGGAATCGAGCGCGCCGGGCGCGATCGCCGCTTGCGCCAGCTGACCGAAGCCTTTCGAGGGCTCCGGCATCGCCTTGCGCAATTCCGCCATGCGCTTGTTGGTCTGGTCGGTGAATGCAATCCAGTCGGTCTCGGCCATCGGTATTCCCTTTGCTGTTTCGGCTTGTCCTACGGCGGATTGGCGGATGGCGGTTTGATTAGCGTCAAGCGCGCGCGCCAACGCCGCCGCGGGCTTCCCTGCCCCGGCCTGAAACGCCTCGCTGCCGTGTCCCCGACGGCTCACGATGTATCCAGCCGCTCCAGATCCAGCGCCAACGCGTGGCATTCGCGCAGGACATCGTCGACTTCGTGAAAGGCCCGCTTGCGGCGCCCCGGCGGATAACCGGGGCGCATTGGCGAGAAATATTTGGAGCGATTGAAACCGAGATCGCGCTTCGCTTTCCAGCGCGCGAGGCGTTTCGCCTGGCTGTCGAGATCGTCGAGCGCGCGCTTCAGCGTGTGCAACCGGCGGCCGACCCGTGCGGCGTCGATCTCGTCGTCGGGCGAGGGTAACCAGTCGTCGGGGATCGGGCGCGGTTCGGAAACGCCAATGACGCTGATGCGCGGGAAGGACCGGGCGCGGCGTCTCCGCGGGCGGACATCGAAACGCTTCCGGGGATCGATGAGCGGGAGCGCCGGGATGGTGGCATCAGTTTTGCCTGTGGTGTTGGTTGTTGTTGTGGTGGATGTTGTGGTGGCGGGCCGGCGCGGTTTCACAACCACCACAACATCGCGTGCGGCGATCATCACAAGCCGCCGGACGGCGGCCTCGGCCGGGCGCAGGATGCGCAGGACGGCATTGCGCAGATGGCGCGGTAGGGTGGCCACTGTTTCGCCCTCGGCCAGACCGGCCATGGCGAACAGCATCGCGACGATGCGCGAAAGCGCCGCGCGGTTGCGTTCGATCACCCGTTCCCAGTTCATGCCCGCTGTTTGTCCCACCGTTACGCCCCTCGCCTTTTCCTTCGTGAGCGGCAGGCCGCTGTCCGATACCCATCGCCGGCAGGCCCCTGTGCGCAAACAGGGTACTGGCGGTTGGGAAAAGGTGGAAAAGCCGGGGACCGGGAAAGCGCCGATGACCGTGGAACCGCCGGGTTCGGCTCGCCTTTTCGTCCCGGGCGTTAAAAAACGCGCGCGATCTATCCATCTTCACGACAAAGGACCCAAGGCAGTACTTGAGAAGGCATTACGCGATGCGGGCGCAGGGCGAATAGGGCGGAAGCGCGGCCATTATCGTGCGGATCGCGGCGCGTATGCGCGCCTCGCGTTCCTCCAATGTCTCGCCGGAAAGGCCGAGCAGGACGCGCGGCATGTCCGCTCCGGCGATACGGTCCAGAAAGATCGAGGCGAGCCTGCGGCGTTCGCCCGCGTCGAGAGGGCGGGTTTCCTCGCAATACGACAGAAAGCCAAAGAGCAGGGTCTCCTGCGTGGTAACGAGGCCATTCCAGACCATCCCGGCGATATCCGGGAAGCGTTTCGTCTCTGTCATGACCGCGCGCAGCAGCGCGATCGTTTCGGCGCTCCGAAGCCGCGTGAGGTGCCGCAGGGCGAAGGCGTGCAGCGCAGCCTCGAAGGGCAACACAAACCAGGCGGCGGCATCGTTCCGGGCCGTCTCGGCAGCGGCGGCCGCGGCGCGGCCGACCACCGCGCGAAACAAGTCCGCTTTGTCGTCGGCATGGCGGTAAAGCGTCATGATCGACACCCCGGCGGCCGCGGCGACAGCCTCCATCGTGGTCGAGTCATAGCCCTTTGCCAGGAATTGCGCATGCGCGGCATCAAGGATGGCGACGCGCTTGCGCGCCATGAGCTTCGCCTTGGGGTGATCCGCAAGCCACTGTTTCATCTGGAATTTCACTTACCACGATACGAGAGCCTATCGAATCGTACCGGCGATACAAGACGATAGGCTTCGTTCTCATACGTGGCATGAGAACCGGACCGCAACCATGCCGAAGACAGGCGCCACCACGCTCGATCAAAAATCGGGGGAAAACGAAAACGATGCCGGAGTGAAAATGGTCCGCCCAAGTTCCACCACTCTTCGCCGCATAGATCCGGGGCTAAAAACGCATATTCCGTCACATCGTCTTCGGGATCAGATCGACGCATGAAACGTTTTCTGAAAGCTGTCGCGTTCGCCGTCGTGCTGGTAATCGCCGCAGCGCTGGTCTACGGGGGCAAGGGCTATTTCGACGCGGTTGGCGATGCGGACGCTCTCCGGCAACGCGCCGACAGGCTGATCGCCGCCGGGCACGGCGGACACGACCTTGGACAAGATCGCCTCGCCGATCTGCTGAAAGTGCAGGACCCGGCCTTTTTCGATCACCGCGGCGTCGACTTTCGAAGCCCCGGCGCCGGTCTCACCACGATCTCGCAGTCGGCGTCCAAGCGGCTGGCCTTCGAGAATTTCCGACCGGGCGTCGGCAAGATCCGGCAAACCGGTTATGCACTCGGGCTGGAGGCGCGCCTGGAAAAGAGCCAGATCCTGGCGCTTTGGCTCGATACGCTGGAAATGGGACGCGGGCCGGACGGCTGGATGACAGGATTTTTCGAGGCATCCGAGACGATTTTCGGGCAATCGCCGGCCAATATCGACCACGAACAGTTCCTCGAACTTGTCGCAGTCATGATCGCACCGGGCAAATATGATCTGCGCGGAGAGGATCCGGCGTTGCGTGAAAGAGTGTCGCGGATCGCCCGTCTCGTGGAGGGACAATGCGCGCCGCTCGATCACGGCGACGTCTGGCTGGAAGGCTGCCGCTAGGCCCTATACCCGCCGCTCGACCATCATCTTCTTGATTTCGGCGATCGCCTTGGCCGGGTTCAGGCCCTTCGGGCAGGCCTGGGTGCAGTTCATGATCGTGTGGCAGCGATAGAGCCGGAACGGGTTTTCGAGATTGTCGAGCCGCTCGCCGGTCGCCTCGTCGCGGCTGTCGATCAGCCAGCGATAGGCCTGCAGCAGTGCGGCGGGGCCGAGATATCAGCCGCCGTTCCACCAGTAGGACGGGCACGACGTCGAGCAGCAGGCGCACAGGATGCACTCGTAGAGCCCGTCGAGCTTGGCGCGGTCTTCGTGCGACTGGCGCCATTCCTTTTCCTGTTTCTCGCGATTAGTCTTGCGCTTCTCCGGCGTCTTTTTCAGCATCCGCCGGAGGCGTTTCGTTGAACTTTTTTTCGTCTGTGGTCTTATCGGTATCCACCATGAATAAAAAAGCCCTCGATAAAGCAGCAAGTCGGCTGAGAGTGGCCGAAAAAGCCCTTTCCGAGCTAACGGTAACAGACGATTTCCGTGCGTTCACCGACAATTGGTACGTCTTTCTGACATCAGCCAAGAATGTCTACACATCATTGGAGCAAGGGGCAAAAAGCAACCCTAAATCTCGACAATGGTTTGGCGCAAAGAAGGCCGAACGAAAATCGGATGCCCTACTTCAATATCTATTCCAGGCAAGAGACGACGAAGAGCACGGCCTAGAGACATCAATCGCTTACGTTCCGGAGCGCCATGAAATTGGCGTTACGAAGGATGGATATTCAAATGAAATGAACATCGAGCTAGGACCGTCCTTCAACATAATAGTCAAGAACGCGACCAAAGCCGCTGCTACATTTGAGGGGGCCCCACCACCTCCGGGAGCAAAGGTCACACCGCTCGACAATAAGCCGGTCTTAACAAAAAGAACGCCATCAGAAATCGCGCTCAAAAGCGTAACCGGTCGCGGGAATATCACCTATCAGCCTCCCAGAGAGCATCTCGGAAAACCACTTTCTGACACGTCTCCAATAGCCGTGGCAAAGCTCGGTCTCTGCTATTTGCATGATCTCTTGAAAGAAGCATCAGCGTTAGCATAATCCACGGCACGGAATATGCCCTCTGCTGGCGCACTCACTCATCCGACCAGCCAAGCCCAACAATTTCAGGTGAAGCCGGCTTGGATGGGAAAGGGTGCACGCGAGTTCCGCGACCTCCCCTTAGTGGGGAGGGGTGGGCGTACAGCGACGGGCTCCCGCACAATCCAACACGAACAATCGCTGAAACGCTGGCGACGGCGACGGAAGATCGACTTGATCAAATCCGTGAATCCCGAGTGGAGCGGATTTTATCGGGATGGGATGGCGACCGTTCTGTATCGTCGCACCGGAAATGTGCGTCACGGAATGGGTCCTCGGGTCAAGCCCGAGGATGACGACCTTGTTAGACCGCCCACCAAATAACCAACGTCGAGTAACGCTATACTCGCCGTTCGACCATCATCTTCTTGATTTCGGCGATTGCTTTCGCCGGGTTCAGGCCCTTCGGGCAGGCCTGGGTGCAGTTCATGATGGTGTGGCAGCGATAGAGCCGGAACGGGTCTTCCAGGTTGTCGAGCCGGTCGCCGGTCGCTTCATCGCGGCTGTCGATCAGCCAGCGATAGGCCTGCAGCAGCGCGGCGGGGCCGAGATAGCGGTCGCCGTTCCACCAGTAGGACGGGCACGACGTCGAGCAGCAGGCGCAAAGAATGCACTCATAGAGGCCGTCGAGCTTGGCGCGGTCTTCGTGCGACTGCTTCCATTCCTTTTCCGGCGCCGGCGTCTTGGTTTCCAGCCATGGTTCGATCGAGGCGTGCTGGGCATAGAACTGCGTCAGGTCCGGCACCAGGTCCTTGACCACCGGCATGTGCGGCAGCGGATAGACCTTGACCGCGCCGTCGATCTCGTCGGTGCCCTTGGTGCAGGCCAGCGTGTTGGTGCCATCGATATTCATCGCGCAGGAACCGCAAATCCCCTCGCGGCAGGAGCGGCGCAGCGTCAGCGTCGGATCGAGATTGTCCTTGATCCACAACAGCCCGTCGAGGACCATCGGGCCGCAATCGTCCGCATCGACGTAATAGGTGTCGATCGACGGGTTCTTCCCGTCATCCGGGCTCCAGCGATAGATCTTGTATTCGCGCAGATTGGTCGCGCCCTCGGGCTTCGGCCAGACCTTGCCCGCATTGACCTTGGAGTTTTTCGGGAGTGCGAGTTCAACCATTCCTGCAGTCCTCAGTAAACGCGTGCTTTCGGCGCGATCTTCTTGATGTCGATGCCCTCGGCGATCAGGTCGGTGTGCACCGGCCGGTAATCGAGCGAGACCTTGCCGTCTTCGGAGACCCAGGCCAGCGTGTGCTTGCGCCAGTTCTCGTCGTCGCGGCCGCCCAGCGGGCCTTCCGCATAGTCCTCGCGGGCGTGCGAACCGCGGCTTTCCTTGCGCGCTTCGGCGCCATGGACCGTGGTCGTGGCGCAGGCCATCAGGTTTTCCAGTTCCAGCGTCTCGACCAGATCGGAGTTCCAGATCATCGACCGGTCGGTCACCTTGAGATCGGAGAGTTCGCCCCAGATTTCCGTGATGCGCTTGCAGCCCTGCTCGAGCGATTCCTGTGTGCGGAAGACGGCGGCGTCTTCCTGCATGGCGCGCTGCATCTTTTCGCGCAGCACCGCCGTCGGCGTCGAGCCGCTGGCGTGGCGTAGCCGGTCGAAGCGGTCCATGATCTTTTCGCAGGCGGCCTCGTTGACGTCCGGGATCGCCGCTTCGCGGTCGATCACCTCGCCGGCGCGGATCGCCGCGGCTCGGCCGAAGACCACGAGGTCGATCAGCGAGTTGGAGCCGAGCCGGTTGGCGCCGTGCACGGAAGCGCAGCCCGCCTCGCCGACGGCCATCAGGCCGGGAGCGACGGCATCGGGATTGTCCTTGGTCGGGTTCAGCACCTCGCCCCAGTAATTCGTCGGAATGCCGCCCATGTTGTAGTGGACGGTCGGCAGTACCGGGATCGGCTCCTTGGTGACGTCGACGCCGGAGAAGATCTTCGCCGACTCCGAAATGCCGGGGAGACGCTCCGCCAGGACGGCCGGATCGAGATGGTCGAGATGCAGGAAGATGTGGTCCTTGTTCTTGCCGACGCCGCGGCCTTCGCGGATCTCGATCGTCATGCAGCGCGAAACGACGTCGCGCGACGCGAGGTCCTTGGCTGACGGCGCGTAGCGCTCCATGAAGCGCTCGCCCTCGGAATTGACCAGATAGCCGCCCTCGCCGCGCGCGCCCTCGGTGATCAGGCAGCCCGCGCCATAGATGCCGGTCGGGTGGAACTGCACGAACTCCATGTCCTGCAGGGGCAAGCCCGCACGCGCGATCATGCCGTTGCCGTCACCGGTGCAGGTATGCGCCGAGGTGCAGGAGAAAAAGGCGCGGCCGTAACCGCCGGTCGCCAGCACCACCATCTTCGCCGAGAAGCGGTGGATGGTGCCGTCGTCGAGGTTCCAAGCGACGACGCCGGTGCAGCGGCCGTCTTCGTCCATGATCAGGTCGAGCGCGAAATACTCGATGAAGAACTGCGCCTTGTGCTTGACCGACTGGCCGTAGAGCGTGTGCAGGATAGCGTGGCCGGTGCGGTCGGCTGCCGCGCAGGTGCGCTGCACGGGCGGGCCGTCGCCGTAATTCTGCATGTGGCCGCCGAACGGGCGCTGGTAGATCTTGCCGTCCTCGGTACGCGAAAACGGCACGCCGTAATGCTCGAGCTCGTAGACCGCCTTCGGCGCTTCCATGGCGAGATACTGCATGGCGTCGGTGTCGCCGAGCCAGTCGGAGCCCTTCACCGTGTCGTACATGTGCCACTGCCAGCAATCGGGCGTCATGTTGGTCAGCGAGGCGGCGATGCCGCCCTGCGCCGCGACCGTATGCGAGCGCGTCGGGAAGACCTTGGTGATGCAGGCCGTGCGCAAGCCCTGTTCGGCCATGCCGAGCGTGGCGCGCAGGCCGGCGCCGCCCGCGCCCACGACGACCACATCGAACTTGTGGTCCTCGGTGCGGTAGGCAGACCCTGCTTTCGGAGCGTCAGTGTTCATCGGTATCGTTCCCCGGAATGCGGACCGGATCTCGCGGCGCTGGTCTCAGCCCGCAAAACCCAGTTTCAGGATTGCAAAGACGGCGAGCGCGCCGACAACAAAGGTGAAAAACACATTGGCGATCAGGGCCGCGAATTTCGCGCCCTCGCCATGCACATAGTCCTCGATGATTACCTGCATGCCGAGCTTGGCATGGTAGAGACCGCTCACCACGGTCAGGAGCAGGATCACCGCGACCAGCGGATTGCCGAGCGTGGCGCGCACCTCTTCGTAGGGGGCGCCGATGCACGACGCTATGATCCACACGAAACCGATCAACAGCGGCACGTTGGCCACCGCGGTCAGGCGCTGGCGCCAGAAATGCTCGGTGCCGTCCTTGGCCGAACCGAGGCCCTCGGCGCGTTTATAGGGGGTCAGAATCGACATCTCTTCCTCCTGCCTCAGCGCGCGACGGCGCCGACGATCCAGATCACCAGCGTCAGCGCGACCGAGGCCGTGATCGTCGCGTAGGCAAGCCTGGTGGCGGTGTGCTTTTCGAACAGATAGCCCATGTCCCACACGAAATGGCGCAATCCGCCCAGCATGTGGTGGATCAGCGCCCATGTGTAGCCGAACAGCACCAAGATGCCGAACCACGAGCCGAAGAAGCCGCTGACGAAATCGAAATAGCCCGGCCCGCTGGCCGCCGCGATCAGCCACCAGGCGACCAGCAACGTGCCGAAATAGAGCGCCGCGCCGGTGATTCGGTGCACGATCGACATGGCCATGGTCGGGATCAGCTTGTAGATTTGCAGATGCGGCGACAGCGGCCGGTTTGTCTTGCTCGCGGGACTGGAAGCGCTCACGTTCAGGCTGCTCCTCGTTTGGATTACGGGCGTATGCGTCGCGGGGACGTACCCGTTAATAGGCTGGCTTGACCGCCGCGTCAAAGGATCGCACCGGCTTCACCGTCTTCCCTTAATGGGATTTGGGTGCAATGCAACACCGCACCCGATATTCAATCGATTGGAATGTCGCTCGATCCCGAAAAACTGCACCGGTCTTTTTCAAATGCCTGATTTGGAAAGCGAAACCGCTCACCGGCGGCATTCGAGGGGAACCTCGCCCGACACGAACCATGTCGCGTCACGGCCTTCGAGAATCAGCGCGTAAATACCCTCCGAATAGCGCGTCGACTGGCCCGCCGGGCTGGCCGGCATGGTCGTTTCGAAGCCGCGGCTGTCGACGACGCTCGCGCTCGAACCCGAACGGGTGACCGACAGCGTCGCGTCGTGGGAACACCGGTAACTGGCCTGGCGGACGGGAGAGCTTGTGGAAACCTGGGAGCCCGGGCCAACGCACCCCGCGAGAACGGCAGTAAAAACAAGCGGAAACAGGGTACGGAACTTTGTCATGATTCGGTGATACGCTTGGCAAATGTAACGGACAAGCCGCTAGGCGACTGCCCATTCGTCGCCGTGCTCGTGAACGCCCGACCGATGGATGCAGACACGGTTCCGGCCTTCCCGCTTGGCGCGGTACAGCGCCAAATCGGCAAGGCGGCCGACCTCGGATATCTTTTGGCCCTGCCGCCACTCGGCGATGCCGAAACTCGCCGTGACGCTGTCGCCGCCGAGACGCTCGTGCCGCTGCGATTCGAACACCGCGCGCACCGTTTCCGCATAGAGCCGGCCGCCGGCGACATCGGAATTGGTGATAACGATCATGAATTCCTCGCCGCCCCAGCGCACGACGAAATCGCTGTCGCGCGCCGCCCCCTGGAGAATGCGGGCGAATCGCGACAGGATCGCATCGCCGGCATCGTGGCCATGGCGGTCGTTGACCGATTTGAAATGGTCGATGTCCGCCATGACGACCGCATGGCAGTGACCCTCGACGCTCGGGCCTTCGTAAAGCGCCGCGATACGGCTGTCGAAACCGCGCCGGTTGAGAACGCCGGTCAGCGGATCGGTTTCGCTGGTCCGGGTCAGCCGGGTCACGATTTCCATGCTGAAAATGACGAACAGGCTAAACGCAAGCGCCAGCGCGACGATCGAAACCGAAAAATGCACCAACAACGCCAACACCGAATTCGGATAATTCGCCTGCGTCAGCGACGGGCCTTCGAAAAATACGATAAAAGCGCCGCGACAGACGAGTTGTATCGCGCTCATGACGATGATCGCCTGTAGAACCCGGTCGATCCTCCGGGTCATGTCGCGGTGAAGGGAAAACGCGGTATACACCATCATCGCGAAGACACCGGCATGCATCACTACCGTGCGGGCGACGATGTCGTCCTTGCCGAAGCGATACCAGCTGACAAGCGCCAACATTGCCGCGCCTGTCAGCCAGAGTGCCTTCCAGGGCGCCCGGCCGCGATAGAACAGGAATGTCGCACCGCAAAAGAACAGGGCCATGCTGATATAGAAGGGGCTGGTGGCATAGATCTCGACGACCGGCGACATCAGCGGGCGCAGGAAATCCCCCACGAAGGCGCATGCGCCCAGGAAATATGACAGCGCGAAGAACTGCAGCGCTCTAACATCGCGCGCATAGTGCCACAGGACGGTAAAACCGACTGAAAACACCAGAAAGATCAATGGACTGATCAGTTGGAAAAGGGATTGCCCTTGCACCGCCGCACCTTGTTTCGTTCCCCGGCAGAATGCCGGTGATGCATTGGCGCGGACGATAGACGCACGAGTTTGATTTCAGGTTAATCCGCCCGGCCGATTTTCCCGCGCCGCGTAATTTTCCCGAAACAGGCCTCGCGCACGCACGAACGCTCGAAAGCCGATGAATCGGTCCGATCCACTTCCGCAACCGCAAAATCCGCTCTAAAGCGGAGTGATGCTCACCATTCTCGTCACCGTCGCACCGGTCTTCCTGCTCATAGCCACCGGCTGGGGCGCGGTGCGGTCCGGCTACCTGCCGGCTTCCATCGCCGACGCGCTCAACGGTTTCGCGGTGAAGCTCGCCGTGCCGGTACTGCTGTTTCGCGCGCTCGCGCGGCTCGATTTCCACGGCGCCTTCTCGGTGCCGATGCTGGTCAGTTTTTATACCGGCGCATTCGTCTGTTTCGCGGTCGGCATTCTCCTGGCGCGCCAGGTCTTTAGCCGCAGGCCCGGCGAGGCGGTCGCCGTCGGTTTTTCCGCGACGTTTTCGAATTCGGTCCTGCTCGGCGTCGCCATTGTCGAACGCTCCTTCGGAACCGCGCCGCTGACGCCCGCCTTCGGCATCATCGCCTTCCACGCGCCGGTTCTTTACGCCGTCGGCATCGTCACCATGGAACTGATGCGCCGCGACGGCCGCAAACTTTCCGAGACATTTGCCGTCGCCGGGCGCTCGATCGTCGTCAATCCGCTGATGATCGGCATCCTCGCCGGCGCGGCGCTCAACCTGTCGGGCTTCAGCCTGCCCGAACCGGTCATGGCGGCAGTCGACATGATCGCTTCGGCGGCCATTCCGGTGGCCCTCGTCGGCATCGGCGCGGCGATGACGCGCTACCGGATGCGCGCCGATCTCGCCGAAAGCGGCATGGTGGCGGCACTGTCGCTGCTGCTGCATCCGCTGATCGCGTTCACGCTGTCGCATTTCGTCTTCGACCTGCCACCCGACATGGTGCGCGCCGCGACGCTGTTGGCGGCGATGCCGCCCGGCATGAACATCTACGTCTTCGCGGTGATGTACGACCGCGCGGTCAGCCTCGCGGCCTCGGCCTTCCTGCTGGCGACGACGCTCGCCGTTGCCACGGTCTCCGTCTGGCTATATGTGCTGCACCACATGGTACCCGGCTGAACCGAAAACGGCGCCCGAAGGCGCCGCTGATTCAGTTGGTATCGCAATATGTTAGAGCTTGCGCACGTCCACAAAGTGGCCTGCGATCGCGGCGGCCGCGGCCATCGCCGGCGAGACCAGATGCGTGCGGCCCTTAAAGCCCTGGCGGCCCTCGAAATTGCGGTTCGAGGTCGACGCGCAGCGTTCGCCCGGCGCCAATCGGTCGTCGTTCATCGCGAGGCACATCGAACAGCCCGGCTCGCGCCATTCAAAACCGGCTTCCAGGAAGATCTTGTCGAGGCCTTCCTTCTCGGCCTGTTCCTTCACCAGGCCTGAGCCCGGCACGATCATGGCGCTGACGGTCGGCGCGACTTTCTTGCCCTCGACGATCTTCGCCACTTCGCGCAAATCCTCGATACGGCCATTGGTGCAGGAGCCGATGAAGACCCGGTCGATCGCGATGTCGGTCATCCTGGTGCCCGGTTTCAGGCCCATATATTCCAGCGCACGCCATTTCGAGGCGCGCTTGTTGGCATCCTCGATATCGTCCGGGTTCGGCACCACGCCCTCGATGGAGACGACATCCTCCGGCGAGGAACCCCAGGTGACGATCGGCGGCAAATTGGCGGCGTCGAGAGTGACCACCTTGTCGAAATGCGCGCCCTCGTCGCTCTTCAGCGTCTTCCAGTATTCGAGCGCCATGTCCCAGGCCTCGCCCTTGGGCGCGCGCGGCTTGTCCTTGATATATTCGAAGGTCGTTTCGTCCGGCGCGATCAGGCCGGCGCGCGCTCCGCCCTCGATGGTCATGTTGCAGACCGTCATGCGGCCTTCCATCGACAGAGCGCGGATCGCCTCGCCTGCGAATTCGATCACGTAGCCGGTGCCGCCCGCCGTGCCAATATGACCGATGATGGCGAGAATGATATCCTTCGCCGTCACGCCGTCCGGCAGTTTGCCGTCCACCTGGACGAGCATGTTCTTGGCCTTCCTCTGGATCAGCGTCTGGGTGGCGAGCACATGCTCGACCTCCGACGTGCCGATGCCGTGCGCCAGCGCGCCGAAGGCGCCATGCGTCGAGGTGTGGCTGTCCCCGCAGACGATGGTCATGCCCGGCAGGGTGAAACCCTGTTCGGGCCCGACGATGTGCACGATGCCCTGGCGCTTGTCCTTCTCGGAATAGTATTCCACGCCGAAATCGGCGGCGTTTTTCGCCAGCGCCTCGACCTGGATACGGCTCTCCTCGTTCTTGATGCCCTCGACCCTGTCCGGGGTCGTCGGCACGTTGTGATCGACGACGGCCAGAGTCTTTTGCGGGGCATGCACCTGCCGGTGCGCCATGCGCAGGCCCTCGAAGGCCTGCGGGCTCGTCACCTCGTGCACGAGGTGGCGGTCGATATAGAGCAGCGATGTGCCGTCCTCGGCGGTGTCGACCATATGGTCGTCCCAGATCTTGTCGTAGAGGGTACGGGGTGCGGTCATTGTCCTGGTGTCCGTGATAAGCTGTCGAAATTGGCGGAACCGGCTCAAGGCCGGGAGCGGATGATGCTCAGAGAAGTCGGTTCAGCGCCGACACCGCGACGCGGGCATGAAAGCGCGAAGGCAGGCGTTTTCTGTCCTGCAGAACGAATGCCTCGCATTCCATATGTCCGAAATTCTTCCTCACGGCGCGCTCTTACCAACTTTCCCGGTCATGGGCAATCTGGCGACGCGCCTCCCGACCGGCCTCTACCGGCCCATGTCCATCTGCAACTCGAAATAGCGGCGCTGCTCTTCAGGCACGACATTGAGATTGGTGCGCCCGGCGCGAACGTCGTCGAAAAGCTGCTCCTCGGCGCGCTGGTCCAGCGAAAAGCTCGGATTGAGCTGCGGCGTGAGAATGCGGTCATAGAGACGGCCGGAGGTAATGGCGTTCAGCCGCGCGCCACCCCTGCTGGTGCCGTCGCCCGCGGCGGCCGGCGCAGCGATGAAAAGCGCGAGGGCGATCAGGACGAGTTTGCGCATGTCGGTCTCCAAATGGACGGTCGGGTTATGTCGTCGGTCAGATAGTGTTCCGCCGACACATAGTCAAAAGGCGGCGAAAGCGTGACCTGCGCGCGGCGCGGTCAGCCGCGCTCCTCGGCACGGCGCATGCGCTTTTCCAGCCGCCGCAGCCCGATCGAAAGCCCGATCGTCAGGATAAGGTAGATATAGGCGACGATGGAATAGGTTTCAAAGAAGCGGAAGGATCCCGCCGCATAGACCTTGCCCATCTGGGTGATGTCGGCGACGCCGAGAACCGAGACCAGCGAGGAATCCTTGACCATGGCGACGAAGTCGTTGCCGAGCGGCGGCAAGATGGTGCGGACCGCCTGCGGAAAGACGATCAGCCGGAAGCGCTGCCAGCGGTTCAGGCCGAGCGCCTCGGCGGCCTCGATCTGGCCCTCGTCGACAGCGAGAATGCCTGCCCGGAATACCTCCGCGATGAAGGCCGAATAACCGATGGTCAACGCCAGGACAGCGCGCCACAGAAGAGAGAGGTCGCGTACCAGCATTTCGCCCATGATGCCCGCCGCCTGCAGCGGCTGGGTGACGAAATTGATCAGCCAGACGAGGCCGGGCGCGCCGACGAAGGCGATGTAGAACAAGAGCACCAGAATCGGCACGCCACGGATCACCTCGACATAGAAGCGCGAGATCTGGCGCAGGACCAGCGATCCCGAAAGCCCCATCAAGGCGATCAACAGGCCGAACGCCGAGGCGAACGCGAAACCGACAAGCGTCACGAAAATGGTGATCCGCACGCCCTTGGCGACGGTGACGAAGACCTGCGTGTAGAGATCGTTCGCCGCGATCACCACGGCCAGGGTCACGCCGATGACACCGAGCGTCACCAGCCACCAGGGAAAATCGTTCTCGCCGTTGCGGCCGTCAGACGCCAAGGCCGCCCTCCCGCGCGCCGCCGGCTGTCTCGACGGCGCGAGGCATGGTCATTGGTGACATCCGGAACTATTCGCCGAACTTGTAGTCCAGGAACCATTTCTTGTTCAGCGCGTCGATCGTTCCGTCGGCTTTCAGCGCGGCGATTGCCGCATTAACCGGCGCGACGAGATCGGAACCCTTCGGAAAGATGAAGCCGAAATCCTCCGAGCCGAGCGGATCGCCGATCAGTTTCAGGCCGCCGTCCGAAGCCGCGACATAGCCCTTGCCGGCGGTGCCGTCGGTCAGCACCATGTCCACGTCGCCGGTCTTCAGCGCCTGCACGGTGGCGCCGAAGGTCTCGAACAGCTTGATGCGCGGATTCTGCTCATTGCCGTCCAGCACGTCATAGACGGCGGTATAGAACGGCGTCGTGCCCGGCTGCGCGCCAATCAGCAGATTTTCGTCGGCGGCGAAACTCTTCGCGTCGGTGAACCGGTTTTCGTCGCCGCGCACCAGCATGAATTGTTCCGAGCGCATATAGGGATCGGAGAAATCGACCTTTTGCTTGCGTTCGTCATTGATGGTGATACCGGTCATGCCGATGTCGTACTGCCCGTCGGATACGGCCTGGATCATCGCGTCCCAGGAGGTGTTCTGGTACTCAACGGCGAAATTCAGCCGCTTGGCGATCTCGTTCACCGCGTCATATTCCCATCCGATCTGGTCGCCGGTCTTCGGATCGATGAACTGCAGCGGCGGATAGGCGTTTTCGGTGACCACCACCACCTTGCGGCCGGCGAGATCGGGCAGATCCTGCGCGGATGCGGCAACGGATGAAAGAACGAGAGTGGCGCACGCGCCGAGAACGAAACGTCGCGAAATCATGAAAGCCTCCTTTTTGTTCGACGAAGACCGCCCGCCGGACATTTCCCGAGAGTGGCAGCAAATTTGCCGTCGGATCAAGACATGATCCGCTCGGGACAAGAGAACCTGCTATGCGTCGTGATCCGCTCAGCCTGGTTTAGTTGACGGAAATTGCCCTCGGTCTGAATCGAAGCCTGAGTTGGCCGGGTCCCGCGTCGGATCGCCAGAAGGGTATTTGGCATACCAGTCACGCCAGATAAGCCGGTAGACCGGGATGATATAGGGCAACCGATTCAGCCCGGGCACGAACGGCAGGAAGAACAGGATCAGTCCGAAAGCCGCTATGATCATTCCCGCGATCAGGTCGGCGGCGTCGGCATTGCCGATCGCAGGGATCTGATAGAGGAAAGCGTAAGGCCACAGCCACCACGCACCCGGATAGGGTCCTGCGACATGCGACATACCCCATTGGCCGCCCTGCTCGTCGAAGTGGTCGGCGACGGTGCCCATGATCCGGTCGCCGCCCAGATAATAGAGTGGAAGCGTGAAGTCGGTGTTGTAGGGAGCGTAGTTCGGATTCGCGCCCTGGACCAGCGCCCCTTCCAGCAGGCCGGCCTGGGCGAGCTTCAGCATCCCGTTCATCAGCGTCGGTACCGGACCGTAGTCACCCGTCGCCAGGATCAACTTGCCATCCTTCGCCGTCGCCTTGCCGAGCGCGGCGCCATAGGCGTCGGTCCAGGCCTTTTGCTGCGCGGGCGTGGCCTTGTCATAGCTGTCAAGCGCGGTGGCGATGTCCGGGTTCAACACGGCCGCGCTCTTGAGCGGATTGATCACCAACGCCTGACGGAAGTCGGTCGGATGCGCAACGCCCGTCCAGCATGCTGGGCAGATCGGCCCGACCCGCTGGGCATTCTCACGGTCGCCGGTATAGGGCGGGCCATAAGTCTGCAGCCCGGACTGCCCGTCGAAATAGGACAGCGTACGCTCGGTGAAGGCCACGGGCGCGGTGATGGCGACCTGCTTCAACGTCAGCGGCGGGATTCGGGGAAAGCCCCAGACCGCCGAGAGCAGGATGACGACAATGGCTACTCCGGCGAGGATAAACAGTCCTTCGCGGATCATGTCGTACGGCTTCATAGGAATGCCGCGCATATATTTGTCGGAAAGCGCGCTCATCGCGCACTCTCCTCATTCTCGATGCGGACCTGACCGCCATCGACGATCGGACGCACCGGTCCCTCGCGGCGGATCAGGAAGAGATGCGCCGCGGCGAGCAACGCCACCATCAGCGCAAAGACGGCAATATGCAACGTCAGCAAACTGGCATAGTCGTTCCAGTTGAGCCAGCCGAGACCGAGCGCGGCGAAGGCGTCCTTGCCCTGCTGGGCGTTCCACTGGGAATCCCAGTTCTGCTGCAGCAGCGTGCCGCTGATTCCCGAAAAGATGCTGGCCGCAAAGATCAACCACCCGACTAGCCAGGTCCGCCAGCGTCCGTCGCGCCAGGCCGCGGTAAAGAACTTGAACAGGATGTGAAGGATAGCGGCGAGGTAGAACACTTCGACCGCCCAAAAATGCATAGCGTTGACGAAGGCCCCCAGGGACGACTCATGCCGCCAGGCCGGGCCGAAGATCGACATCCAGATACCTGTCATGAACAGCATCGCCAGCGCCGCCAAGGTTATGGTACCGAAGAAATAGCCAAACGAATTCACGTAAGCCGGCATTTTCGTCGGCAAAGCATCTTCGAGCGTCAGATTGCGTTTCAGGTAGGACTGAAGCCTTTGGTCGATGCTCATTTGTCTGCTCGGTGCTCGCGGGACCGGGCATCCGCCTCCATGAAAAACGGGATGCGGGCCCAGGCGAAGATGAAGAATAGGATGATCACCGCGACCCAGAAGGCGATGTTGGGCCATGCAAGATTGAACCAGCCGAACGCCACATGGGCGACGGCTGGCTGTTTGATGATCGCAAGATTTTCCATTGTTGGACCGCCTTTGGCCCGCTACGCACCGCATTCATAATACCGCTGCGGTAGCAGACCGTGATGAAGCTGACGCGACTGACCCAACCCCGCCAAAAATGACGCGGAGTCACGCATGTCAGGTAGAAGAGACTTATTTCGGCGCGTCAAATCGATCATTAAATTATGTCGATAGCGAGGTGACCGTTATCCAGCGCTTCGAAGCGCCTAGTTCAGGAGGCAGCGCACTTACCGAGGCGATGTAATCGCCAGCTCATCGGAGTATTCATAAGCAAAAAAGGCGGGCCAAAGACCCGCCTTTCGATCCCTGCGAGACGCAGAAAAGCTTTATGCGTTATCTGCCGGCGCTTCCGCTGCGGCGGCCTTTGCGGCTTCCGCCGCTTCCTCGGCCGCCTTCTCGGCGGCGAGTGCCTGCGCCGCGGCGACCTTCTCGGCCTCCAGACGCGCCTTCTCGTCGAGCATCTTCTGGCGCTCTTCGTCGTTCAGCTTGCGCGAACGGGCATTCGTATTCTCGACGATACGGGCCTTTTTGCCCGTCAGGCCGCGCATGTAATAGAGCTTCGCGCGCCGGACCTTGCCGCGGCGGACGATCTCGACGGCCTCGACCATCGGCGAAAACATCGGGAACACGCGTTCCACGCCTTCGCCGTAGGAAAGCTTGCGCACGGTGAAGTTCTCGTTGAAGCCGGCGCCGGAGCGCGCGATGCAGACGCCCTCATAGGCCTGCAGACGCGTACGCTTGCCTTCCGTGACGCGGACCTGGACGCGGACGGTGTCGCCGGGCGAGAAATCCGGGAAGGTGCGCTTTTCGAGAATCTTGGCGGCTTGCTCGATTTCGAGCTGGCGGATGATGTCCGTCATGTTGATATTCCTCTTGTTCTTTTGAACCGCCAGAGCGCTCTTAGAGGGCAGAAAGTGCAAGGACCGTCATGCCTGGCCATCAGGCCGGAGCGTATTCACGAGATCGTATTTGCTGTTGAGATCAGGACTTTTCGCCCGAATTCCGCGCGGGCATACATGAGAAAGCAGCGTTTGTCACCTCCCGAAGCCGATTTTTCGGACGATCACGCGAGACCGCGACGCCGCCTCTCTTGCGCGCGCACCGTCCGATCGGCTAGCCCGTAGCGGGGCGTTCGGCCCGACATGTTGGGCCCCATGACTTTTTTCGATTCCCTTTTGCTGTTTGCTGCCGGTTTCCTGGCCAGCGCCGTCAATGCCATTGCCGGCGGCGGCACGTTCCTCACCTTTGGCGCGATGACGCTGGTCGGCCTGCCGCCGATCGTCGCCAACGCGACCTCGTCCGTGACCCAGTTCCCGGGTTATGTGACATCGGCGCTGGCCTACCGCCAGGAAATCCGCAACGACCTGCGGGAGGCCTTGACGATTGGCGGGCTCTCGCTGGTCGGCGGCCTGGGCGGAGCGCTGATCCTGCTTTCGCTGTCGAACCCGACTTTCCGGCAGATCGTGCCGTGGCTGCTGCTCGGAGCTACAGTCCTGTTCGCCGCCGGGCCGTGGCTGAAGCCGAAACATCTCGGCCCCGATCACCGGATGGGGCCGGCCGGGCTCGCGGCACAGTTCGCGACCTCGGTCTATGGCGGGTTCTTCGGGGCCGGCATGGGCATCATGATGCTGGCGGTGCTCGGCCTTTCGAAGGGCGGCGACTATCACCGGTTGAACGCGATCAAGAATTTCGTCGCCGTGCTGATCGCCGCCATGGCAATCCTCGTCTTTTCCGGCGGCGGCGTTGTGGCCTGGCTTCCCGCCGCGATCATGATCCCGGCCGGCGCGCTCGGCGGCTATGCCGGGGTCTGGATGGCCAAGAGGGTGCCTCAATCCGTCGTCCGCATGGCGGTGATCGCCGTCGGGCTATTGCTGAGCTGGTATTACTTCGCGAAGTGACGTGCCGGACAGCAAGGATCACTCGCCAAGCAAGTCCGGCCGCCGCTCCTTCGTCAGCTTCTCCGCCTGCTCGCGCCGCCACTCGTCGATCTTCGCGTGATTGCCGGAGGTCAGCACCTCGGGGATGGTGCGGCCTTCCCATTCAGCGGGGCGGGTGTAGTGCGGATGTTCGAGGAGATTGCCCTCGAAGCTCTCCGTCTCGCCGGATTCCGCGTTACCCATGACGCCCGGCAGCAGTCGGATAATCGCGTCGAGCACGACCTGCGCGGCGAGTTCACCGCCCGACAGCACGTAATCGCCGATCGAGACCTCCTCGAGGTTCCGTCCTTCGATGACGCGCTGGTCGACACCCTCGAAACGGCCGCAGACGATGACCGCGCCGGGACCTGCCGCCAGATCGCGGACACGGGCCTGCGTCAGCGGTTTGCCGCGCGGACTCATCAGGAGGCGCGGACGCGGATCGTCTTCCTCCACACTGGCGTCGAGCGCCGCGGCGACGATGTCGGCGCGCATCACCATGCCGGCGCCGCCGCCCGCCGGCGTGTCGTCAACGCTGCGGTGCCTGTCGGTCGCGTAATCGCGGATCTGCACGGCATCGAGCGCCCAGTCGCCACGCGCCAGCGCCTTGCCGGCGAGCGCCTGCCCGAGCGTGCCCGGAAACATCTCCGGATAAAGCGTCAGCACCGTCGCCTTGAAGCTCATTCGTCTTCCTCGCCGCCCTCTTGGCCGCGCGCCTCGATCTCGCCCGGGCGGACCAGCGTCAGCCTGCCGGCGTCGAAATCGATCGCCGGCACGGTCTCGCGCGAGAACTCGACCAAGAAGGCCTGCTTGCGCGCCAGCCCGCCGCCGGGCGTCAGCGGTGCAATCTCCAGCAGGTCGCCAGCGCCGAAATTATGCACCGCGATCACCTCTCCGGTCTTCTCGCCGGCCTCGTCATGGACGGCGAGGCCGACCAGATCGGCGACGAAGAACTCGTCCTCGTCCAGCTCCTCGTCCGGCAGCTGGCTCCGGTCGACGAACAGCTCGACGCCGTTCAGCGCCTCGGCTTCGGTGCGGCCCTTCACCTGTTCGAAGCTGACGACGACGACATTCTTCTGCGGCCTTATGTCGGTCACGTCGAAGGCACGGCCCTGCGCATCGTAGAGCGTGCCGTAATCGCCAAGCGCCAGCGGATCGCCGGTATAGGGCTTCACGCGCAACTCGCCGCGCACGCCATGCGGCGCGCCGATCACGCCCATCAGGACCGGATTGTCCGGTTTTGTCATTCGCCACTCCAAAAAAGATGGTCCGCGATACAGGCTTTTCGGTCTTCCGCCAAGCGCGGCAATGCAAGCAATCGCCCGGTAACCATTGCCGGGCGATAATGGCGCCATGCCCGACACCGATGCGCCCCTCGTCAATGCAAAGCCCGACCTCGCCGCCGCCCGTAGCGCGTGGCTGGAACAATTGTCGAGCGAGCGCCGCCTATCGCCGAAGACGCTGGAAGCCTATGAGCGCGACACCCGCCAGTTCCTCACCTTTCTGACAGCGCATCTCGGCGGCGCGCCCGGCATCGCCGACGTCGCCGACCTGAAATCGCTCGATTTCCGCGCCTTCCTGACCAAACGCCGCGCCGCCGGCGCCGGCGCCCGCACGCTCGGGCGCGGACTGGCCGGTATCCGCTCCTTCATGCGCCATCTGGAGCGCAACGGCCTCGCCAATGCGGCGGCGGCGACCAGCCTGCGCGCGCCGCGCCAGCCGAAATCGCTGCCCAAGCCGCTGACCGCCGCCGACGCGCGCCGTGTCGTCGACGCGTCGGAACAATTGAACGGAGAGCCGTGGATCGCGGCGCGCAACGCCGCCGTCCTGACACTGCTCTATGGCTGTGGCCTGCGCATCGGCGAGGCGCTGGCGCTTTCCGGCGGCGCGCTGAAGGATCGCCGCGACAAGGCGCTTCGTGTCACCGGCAAGGGCAACAAGACACGGCTTGTGCCGTTGCTGCCGGTCGTCTTCGACGCCGTCGATCTCTACCGCCGCCTCTGTCCCTACGATCTTGCGGCCGATATGCCGCTCTTCCGCGGCGCGCGCGGCGGACCTCTGCAGGCTGCCGTCCTCCAGCGCGACATGCGGGCGCTGCGCGGCGCGCTCGGTCTCCCCGAAACCGCGACGCCGCATGCGCTGCGCCATTCCTTCGCCACCCACCTGCTCGGAAACGGCGGCGATCTGCGCACCATCCAGGAATTGCTCGGCCATGCCAGCCTGTCGACGACGCAGGTCTATACCGGCGTCGACACCGCCCGCCTGCTCGACGTCTACCGGAACGCCCATCCGCGCGCGTGAAAGCCCCAATTTCGCGCAGGCTCTTAACGGAATGGTCGCCATTTTGTGCGAGGTTGGCGCGATGAACCGCCTGTTTGACCGTATGGACCGCCTGTCCGGCCCCCTTCTCGGCGCGCTTGGCCTTGCCAACGCGCTGTTCGCGCTGAGCTTTCTGGCCGTGCTCTTCGTGGCAATGCAATCGCTGCCCGCGCACGCCGGCGAGACCTGCCGCGGCGAAAACGTGCTCGACCAAATGAAGCGCGACGACCCGGCAAGCTACAGGAAGTTGATGGACGAGGCCGCCGCGACGATCAACGGCGACACGCTGCTGTTCCGCATCGACAAGCCGGGCCTCGCGTCGTCCTGGCTGTTCGGAACCATGCATCTGACCGACGAGCGCGTCATCGACCTTCCGGTAAAGGCGAAACAGGCCTTCGAGGGCGCGGACACCGTCGCCATCGAATCGACCGAGATTCTCGACCCGGCCAAGGCGCAGATGGCGCTGTTTTCCAAGCCCGACCTGACAATGTTCACCGACGGCAAGGCGCTGTCGGACTACCTGACCGCCGAACAGCGTGACATTCTGAAGGACGGACTCGCCAAGCGTGGCATGCAACTCGCCCTTGTGGACCGCATGAAGCCCTGGCTGCTCACCGCCATGGTTGCGCTGCCGAAATGCGAGATGGACCGCAAGCAGGCCGGCGCGTCCTTCCTCGACCTCAAGCTGGCGCAGGATGCGCAGCGCGAGGGCAAGGACCTGAAGGGCCTGGAAACCATCGTCGAGCAGTTCGACGCCATGGCCTCCCTGCCGATGGAATTCCATGTCCGCGGCCTGATCGACACGATCGCGCTCGGCGACAAGATCGACGACGTCGTAGAAACGATGATCGAACTCTATGTGCAGGGCAGGACCGGCGCGGTCTGGCCGATGCTGCGCGCCGTCACGCCCGAGATGGAAAGCGACGAGGACCTCGCCGCCGGCTACGCCGCCTTCGAGGAAAAAATGGTCCATGTGCGCAACAGGACCATGCTGCAACGCGCCACGCCGCTGCTCGACAAGGGCGGCGGCGTCTTCATCGCCGTCGGCGCGCTGCACCTGCCCGGCGACAAGGGCCTCGCAAAGCTTCTCGCCGACGCCGGCTACACGGTCACGCCGGTCTACGAGTAGTCCGCGCGCGAATTTGTGATCACCTTTGCCCTTGGCGAAATCTTGCCGTTGCGTTAACTTTTAATTGTCCGGCCGGATCCGGACCAGGGAAAAGGAGAAGCGCATGTCTTGTAAAGCACTGGCCCTTGGCCTTGCCGCCGCGCTCTTCGTAACCGCCGGCGCATCCGCCTGCGGTTTTCATCAAACCGTGGCGGAAAGCAAAACACCGGTCGACTACACCAAGCTGAAGACAATGGATGTAGCGCAAATTCCGGTCGATGCTTGGCTCATTAAATACCTCGACGAGTGGCAAAAAGCCTGATCGCCGACTGATCTCCAAACAACTTCACGCCCGGCGTACCTCTGAGACGCCGGGTTTTTTCGTTTCGTCATGGCCGAAAAAGAGGATGGAACGCTTCGCGGCGCCCGTCGTTATCGCCCTGAAATCAAACAGGAGATGACACATGACAACGCAGGATCGTGAAACCCGGGTCGTCTACACCAACGGCACCGGCGCCGGCTGGTTCATCGCCATTCTTCTGCTGATCGTGCTCGCGGTCGGCGGCTTCTATCTCTATAATTCGGGTGCCTTCACCGACAGCAACGACGTCAACGTGACGATCGACGTGCCGGATGACATCATCCCGGCCTCGCCCGAACAATAACGGTTTTGGCGAACTCGCGCGCTTACCGGAAGTCGATCCGAAAACTGCGCACGAGACCCAGCCGGAAGCCGTACTGATCGCGGGAGCCGATGCCCGTCACGGGCGAATTCGAGGCATCCCCGATCAGGCGGTTGTAGCTGGCCGAACTTTCCACCGCCCAGTTGGGCGCAAAGTCGTACCGCAGCTTGGCCTCCGCGCCGACGGACTTGAAGCCCGGCCCGGCGTCGAACTGCGGCAGCCCGGACGCAACGGCTTCGGCAGCCGTGACGCTGAAATAGGTGTCCATATAGGCGCCGTCGGCGAACGATGCGCGCGGCCCCGCCGACAGCGTCAGCTTGTCCGCCGGCCGCATGATGAGATCCGCGCCGATTTCCCCGACAAATCCGTCATGTCCGGTCACCCCGCGGCGGATCTCGGAAAAGACCCTGAAACCGGGCGTCGTATAGGACGCGCCAAGACCGAGTTCGACGGCCGCGTCGACATCCGCAAGACCGGTCAGCGCCAGCGTGTCGGCGGCCTTGCGCGCGCCACGATAGGCGAACGAGGGATAGAAGGACAGGCCCATCCCGTCGCCGCCGCCGATCTGGAAACCGTTCGAGAAGGTCAGCCGCTTCAGGCGAAACGTCGGATAGGGGCTGAGGAGATAGTCGGACGATCCCTCGTAGCGTGGCGCGACCGCACCGCCGCCGCCGAGTTCGAACTCGATGCCGGGCGGGGAATCGCCCGCAAGCGACGGCGTAGCCAACAAGACGGCCGCGAGCGCGCCCGCGCCAAGCGTTCCGCTGAATTTAGACAGATTGATCAAATCGGTAAGTCCCTTCTCGCCGCATGCTCCTGGCACGATGCGACCATCCACGCCGTTCCGTCTACGGAAAAACCGTGAAGAGATTGTTCCCGTTTCCGCAACGGCGCGATGCCGATGCGGAAAAGACTACATGTGGATCGGCTTGCCGAAGGCGGTCGCCAGCGCCGCCTCGCGCACGGCTTCCGACATGGTTGGATGCGCATGGCAGGTGCGCGCCAGGTCTTCCGAAGACCCGCCGAACTCCATCAGCACCGCCGCCTCGTGGATCATCTCGCCGACGCCCTTGCCGAGCATGTGCACGCCGAGCACGCGGTCGGTCTTCTTGTCGGCGAGGATCTTGACGAAACCGTCCGGCGCCAGCATCGCCCGCGCGCGGCCATTGGCGGAGAACGGGAACTTGCCGGAGACGTAGTCCACGCCCTCCTTCTTCAGCTCCTCCTCGGTCTTGCCGACGGAAGCGACCTCCGGCTCGGTGTAGACCACGCCGGGAATGACGCCGAAATTCACATGGCCATGCTGGCCGGCGATGATTTCGGCGACCGCCATGCCCTCGTCTTCGGCCTTGTGCGCCAGCATCGGACCCTTGACCACGTCGCCCAGCGCATAAATGCCGGTGACCGAGGTCTGCCAGTGATCGTTGATCTCGACGCGGCCACGCTCGTCGAGCACGACGCCGGCCTTTTCCAGACCGAGGCCGTCCGTATAGGGCTTGCGGCCCGTCGCCACGAGCACGATATCGGCCGAAACCGTCTCGGCGTCGCCGCCCTTGACCGGTTCGAAGGTGACGTCGGCGCCCTTCGCCGTCTTCTTGACGCCGGTGACCTTGGCGCCGAGCCTGAACTTCATCCCCTGCCGTTCCAGCAGGCGCTGGAACTGCTTGGAGACCTCGCCGTCCATGCCGCCGAGAACCGTGTCGAGGAATTCGACCACGGTCACCTCCGCGCCGAGCCGCCGCCAGACCGAACCGAGCTCAAGCCCGATCACACCGGCGCCGACCACCACCAGATGCCCCGGAACCTTGTCGAGGTCGAGCGCGCCGGTCGAGGAAACGATCGTCTTCTCGTCGAATTCCAGTTCGACCCCGGGGATGCCGGCGACATCGGACCCGGTGGCGATGACGATGTTCTTCGCCTCGATCTCGCTGGTCTTGCCGTCTTCGTCGGCGACCGAGACCTTGCCTTCGCCGAGCACCGTGCCGGTGCCCCGCAGCACGTCGACCTTGTTCTTCTTCATCAGGAAGGCGACGCCGTCGACATTGGATTTCACGGTGGCGTCCTTGTGCGCCATCATCGCCGGCAGATCGAGCTTCGGCTTGCCGACCTTGACGCCGAGCTTCGGCAACGTCGCCTCGGTCTCGTGGAACATCTCGGACGCATGCAGCAGCGCCTTTGACGGAATGCAGCCGATGTTGAGGCAGGTGCCGCCGAGCGTCGGCCGCTTTTCGACGATCGCGGTCTTGAGGCCGAGCTGCGCGCATTTGATTGCGCAGACATAGCCGCCCGGTCCCGATCCGATCACTACAACATCGTATGCCATGGAACTTTTCCTTTTTTACGCGGTCTTGCTGCTTGTGCGGCTGTATCCAGACCCGCCTTTTCTCGAATTGGTATACGCGGCCGTCAGGTCAACCCGCCTTTTCGGCGGCAAGCTTGAGGCCGAAGGCAATGAAGACGGCGCCGCTCGCGCGGTTGATCCACTTGCTCGCCCGCTCGAAAGCGGCACGCATGCGCGGCGTCGTCAGGAAGAAGGACACGCCGACGAACCAGGCGATCAGGCAGCCCGCCATCACCAGACCGTAGCCGAACTTGATCGCCGCCGGCGTCTCGTGACTGACGATCGCCGAAAAGACCGACAGGAAGAAGAACACCGGCTTGGGATTGAGCGCATTGGCCAGGAAACCGAGCGCGAACCCCTTGAAGGCGGTCTGCGGAAGCGCCTTGCCCGACGCGTCTGGCACGCCCGCGTCAAGCGTCACCCTGCCTGCGCGCAGCGACTGCACGCCGATATAGACGAGATAGGCGACGCCAAGCCATTTCAGCAGGTTGAACAGCAGGATCGACTGCGAAATGATCAGCCCGAGCCCGAGGATCGTGTAGCTGACATGGAACATCAGCGACACCCCGACGCCGATACTGGTCAGGATCGCGGCCCGGCGTCCGTGGACGATCGCCTGGCGCATGACCATCGCCGTATCGGCTCCCGGCGCCACGATGGCGAAGGAGAAAACGGCCATGATGGAGGCGAGTTCAATCCAGTACTGGGTCATCGGCATTGGTCTCCCGGATCGGGTCGGCGGATGGCCGGCAGCGACCGGCAACCCGCCTTGCGATTAGAGGTCGAGAACGAGACGCTCCGGATCCTCGAGGCTCTCCTTGACCCGCACCAGGAAGGTCACGGCTTCCTTGCCGTCGACGATGCGATGGTCGTAGGAAAGCGCCAGATACATCATCGGACGGATCACCACCTGGCCGCCGATCGCCATCGGCCGTTCCTGGATCTTGTGCATGCCGAGAATGCCGGATTGCGGCGCGTTCAGGATCGGCGAGGACATCAACGAGCCGTAGACGCCGCCATTGGAAATCGTGAAGGTGCCGCCCTGCATGTCGGCCATGCCGAGCTTGCCGTCGCGCGCCGCAAGGCCGAGCCGGCCGATTTCCTTCTCGATATCGGCAATGCCCATCTGGTCGGCGTCACGCACGACCGGAACGACGAGGCCCTTGTCAGTGCCCACCGCGACGCCGATGTGGCAGAAATGCTTGTAGATGATGTCCGTGCCGTCAATCTCGGCATTGACCGCCGGGACTTCCTGCAGCGCATGCGTCACCGCCTTGGTGAAGAAGCCCATGAAGCCGAGCTTCACGCCGTGCTTCTTCTCGAACAGGTCCTTGTATTTCTTGCGCAGGTCCATCACCGCGGTCATGTCCACCTCGTTGTAGGTGGTCAGCATCGCCGCCGAGTTCTGCGCATCCTTCAGTCGGCGCGCGATGGTCTGGCGCAATTTCGTCATGCGCACGCGTTCCTCGCGCACGGCATCGGTTTCCGGCGACGACGCGCGGGCGGCGCGCGGCGCTTCCGGCTGCGCTGCCGCGGTCGCGCCCGAGGCGATCGCCTCGATGACGTCGCCCTTGAGCACCTGTCCGCGCTTGCCGGAACCGGCAACCTTGTCCGCGGCAACATTGGTGTCGGCCATCAGCTTGGCGGCCGACGGCGCCGGCGGCATGTCGCCGGATTTCGCGGCCGGGGCGGGAGCGGGCTTTGCCTCTTCTTTCGCCGGCGCGGCCTCTTGCGTCTTTGCCGCCTCGGCCGGGGCGGCGGGCGCGCCCTCGCCCTCGTTCAGCATGCCGAGAAGCGCGTTGACCTCAACCGTCTCGCCTTCCGGCGCAAGGATCTCGCCGAGCGTGCCCGCGGCGGGCGCCGGCACTTCCAGCGTCACCTTGTCGGTTTCGAGTTCGACCAGAGTTTCGCCGTCGGCGACGGCGTCGCCGGTTTTCTTGAACCACTTGCCGATCGTTGCTTCCGTGACCGATTCGCCGAGGGTGGGTACGCGGATTTCTTTAGCCATCGTTCAGTCTTTCCAAAATTCGTGGTTCAAAGCGGCGTCATTCGCCGAGCGCGTCTTCTAGGAAGGCCGCCAGTTGTTCCTTGTGCTTCGACATCAGGCCGGTCGCCGTCGAGGCGGACGCCGCGCGGCCGGTGTAGCGCACGCGCTGATGCTTGGCGTTGATGTGGGCGAGAACCCATTCCAGGTAGGGATCGATGAAGGCCCAGGCGCCCATGTTTTTCGGCTCCTCCTGGCACCAGACCATGTCGGCGTTCTTGAAGCGCGACAATTCGGTGATCAGCGCCTTGGCCGGGAACGGATAGAGCTGTTCGAGGCGAAGCAGATAGACGTCGTTGACGCCGCGCGCCTCGCGCTCCTCGAGCAGATCGAAATAGACCTTGCCGGTGCACATCACGACGCGGCGGATCTTGGAATCCGTCACCAGCTTGATCGGGCCGTCCTTGATCATCTCGGCATCGTCCCACAGCAGCCGGTGGAACGCGCTTTCGCCCGACATCTCGTTCAGCGTCGACACGGCGCGCTTGTGGCGCAGCAGCGATTTCGGCGTCATCAGGATGAGCGGCTTGCGGAAGTCGCGCTTCAGCTGCCGGCGCAGGATGTGGAAATAGTTGGCCGGCGTCGTGCAGTTCGCCACCTGCATGTTGTCTTCCGCGCACATCTGCAGATAGCGCTCGAGCCGGGCCGAGGAGTGTTCCGGCCCCTGGCCCTCGTAGCCATGCGGCAGCAGGCAGACGAGGCCGGACATGCGCAGCCACTTGCGCTCGCCCGACGAGATGAACTGGTCGAAGACGACCTGCGCGCCGTTGGCGAAATCGCCGAACTGCGCTTCCCAGAGTGTCAGCCCGTTCGGTTCGGCCAGCGAATAGCCGTATTCGAAGCCGAGCACGGCCTCTTCCGAGAGCATCGAGTTGATGACCTCGAAGCGGCCCTGGCCCTTGGCGATGTTGTTCAGCGAGACATAGCGGTCTTCGGTCTCCTGGTCGTAGAGCACCGAATGGCGCTGCGAGAAGGTGCCGCGTTCGCAATCCTGTCCGGACAGCCGCACGCCGTAGCCTTCCTGGACGAGCGACCCGAAGGCCAGCGCCTCCGCCGTCGCCCAGTCGACGCCCTCGCCTGTCTCGATCATCATGGCGCGGTTGCCGAGAAAGCGCTGGATCGTGCGGTGCGCGTTGAACCCGTCCGGCACCGTCGTCAGTTTCTTGCCGATCTCCTTGAGCGCCTTCATCGGCACGGCGGTCTTGCCGCGCCGGCGCTCGTCCTCGTTGTCCGCCTTGGACAGGCCCGACCACTTGCCGTCGAGCCAGTCCGCCTTGTTCGGCTTGAAATTGTCGCCGGCCTGGAACTCGACCTCCAGATGCTCGCGCCAGTCGGACTTCATCTTGTCGTATTCGTCGACCCTGATCAGGCCTTCGGCGATCAGCTGGTCGGCATAGATCTGCGCCGTCGTCTTGTGGGCGCGGATCTTGCGGTACATCAGCGGCTGCGTGAACGCCGGCTCGTCGCCCTCGTTGTGGCCGAAGCGGCGGTAGCAGAACATGTCGATGACGACCGGCTTGTGGAACAGCATCCGGAATTCGGTCGCCACCTTGGCCGCGTAGACCACCGCCTCCGGGTCGTCGCCGTTAACGTGGAAAATCGGCGCCTCGATCATCTTCGCCACGTCGGACGGATAGGGCGAGGAGCGCGAGAACCGCGGATTGGTCGTGAACCCGATCTGGTTGTTGATGATGACATGCAGCGTGCCGGCGACGCGATGGCCGCGCAGCGCCGACAGGCCCAGGCATTCCGGCACCACGCCCTGGCCGGCAAAGGCCGCGTCGCCGTGGATCAGCAGCGGCATCACCTTGGCGCGATCCTCCAGCGGCACGATTTCGTCGCGCTGCGCGCCGCCCGCATGCTGGTCCTGCTTGGCGCGCGCCTTGCCCATCACGACCGGATCGACGATTTCCAGGTGCGACGGGTTGGCGGTCAGCGACAGGTGCACCTTGTTGCCGTCGAACTCGCGGTCCGACGAGGCGCCAAGGTGGTATTTCACGTCGCCCGAACCCTCGACCTCGTCAGGCGTGAAAGACCCGCCCTTGAACTCGTTGAAGATCGCGCGGTGCGGCTTCGCCATCACCTGGCTGAGCACGTTGAGACGGCCGCGGTGGGCCATGCCGAACACGACCTCTTTGAGGCCCATGGCGCCGCCGCGCTTGATGATCTGCTCGAGCGCCGGGATCAGCGATTCGCCACCATCGAGGCCGAAGCGCTTGGTTCCCTTGTACTTGACGTCGATGAACTGCTCGAAACCTTCCGCCTCGACCAGCTTCTGCAGGATCGCCTTCTTGCCGTTGGCGGTGAACGCGACGCCCTTGTCCGGCCCCTCGATGCGCTGCTGGATCCATGACTTCTCCTCCGGATTGGAGATGTGCATGAATTCGACGCCGATCGTGGAGCAATAGGTCCGCTTCAGAATGTCGAGCATCTCGGGGATGGTCGCGTATTCGAGACCGAGAACGTTGTCGATGAAGATGCTGCGGTCGTAGTCGGCCTCGGTAAAACCGTAGGCCGAGGGATGCAACTCGTTATAGTCTTCCTTCGGGCCGGCCAGGCCGAGCGGGTCGAGATTGGCGTGCAGATGGCCGCGCATGCGGTAGGCGCGGATCATCATGATGGCGCGGACCGAATCGCGCTGCGCCTGCAGGATCTCGGCATCCGAGGTGGGCTTGCCGGCGACGGCCGCCTTTTCCTTCAGCTTGGCGCCCATGTGGTCTTCGACGACGGCCCAGTTGCCGTCGAGCGCCGAGGTCAGCTCGCCATTCGGCGTCAGCGGCCAGTTGTCGCGCTCCCACGACGCGCCGCGCGCGTTCTTGCGCACGTCGTCGGGCTTGTCGTGCAGATCGCCGAAGAAGGTCTGCCATTCGACCGGTACGGAGGCCGGATTGTCCTGAAACTGAGCGTAGAGTTCCTCGATATAGTGGGCGTTGCCGCCATAGAGAAACGAGGTCGACGCGAATATGTCGTTCAGTTCGTCGGTGCGTGCCATTTGCTTCACCTTGTGCGGGCCGTGCCGGCCCGATCCTTGGGTTGCCGTTGCGCCTTGGCGCTCATGTTTCCATGGCGGTCTCGAGCCGCCTTTGCCCCCTGGTCGAGTCCGGGGCGAACGCGCCGCCCCGGTCAGTCTCTTCAGCCCTTCAGCACTTCGACAAGCGTCTTGCCGAGCTGTGCCGGCGACGGCGAGACGAGGATGCCCGCATCCTCCATCGCCGCGATCTTGTCTTCGGCACCGCCCTTGCCGCCGGAGATCACCGCGCCGGCGTGGCCCATGGTGCGGCCGGGAGGCGCCGTGCGGCCGGCGATGAAGCCGACCATCGGCTTCTTGCGGCCCTTCTTGGCCTCGTCCTTGAGGAACTGCGCCGCGTCCTCCTCGGCCGAACCGCCGATTTCGCCGATCATGATGATCGACTGGGTCTCGTCGTCGGCGAGGAACATCTCCAGGACATCGATGAACTCGGTGCCCTTGACCGGGTCGCCACCAATGCCGACAGCCGTCGTCTGGCCGAGGCCTTCATTGGTGGTCTGGAAGACCGCCTCGTAGGTCAGCGTGCCGGAGCGCGACAGGATGCCGACATTGCCCTTCTTGAAGATCGAGCCCGGCATGATGCCGATCTTGCATTCTTCTGGCGTCAGAACGCCCGGGCAGTTCGGCCCGATCAGGCGCGAGGTCGACTTGTCGAGCTTCGCCTTGACGTTGACCATGTCCAGCACCGGAATGCCTTCCGTGATGCAGACGATAAGCGGGATCTCGGCCTCGATCGCCTCGATGATCGCGGCGCCCGCGCCTGCCGGCGGAACGTAGATCACCGATGCGTTGGCGCCGGTCGCTTCCTTGGCTTCCCCGACGCTGGCGAAGATCGGCAGTTCGCGACCGGCCGCCTCGCCGGCGCCTTCGCCCGCGGTCCAGGTTTCGCCGCCCTTCTTCGGGTGAATTCCGGCGACCATCTGGGTGCCGTAATAACCCAGCGCCTGTTCGGTGTGGAAGGTCCCGGTCTTGCCGGTCAGTCCCTGGACAAGAACCTTGGTGTCTTTGTTTACGAGGATGGACATGTGCTTTGCAGCTCCCTTAATCCTTGGCGTCCGGTTCCGCCTTGACGGCATCCGGGTCAGTGGAATCGATTTTCAGAACAAGGCCGGAAAAACCCGTCTTTTCGACATGCGGGCTGTCCTCGGCAACGAAAGTGAGAACGGTCTGGAACGTGCCGGGCATCGCCGGCGTGACGCCCCAGCTATAGGCATGGAAGCCGTCATTGACGAAGTAGCGTTTTTGCTCGACGCCGACGACATCGGTGACCAGTTGCGCATCGATCTGTTCGGTGGCCCCGAAATCGTAAAGCGCGCAGCTCGTCACCGCCGGGGCTTCCGGAGCGACTATGTGGCTGAGAAGCAGGTGGTGGAGCTTGCCGGCGACGACACGTTCGAACGCGGACCGCGCCATTCGGACGTCTCCGTCATTCTTGGCGATCGCATCGTCAGCCAGTTTGAGAATGGCCGCGAGTTCCTCGCTGGAGCCCGGGACAACAGTCCGCCATCCGAGTGATCCGGCGAGGTCGATCATGCCGTCATAGGACAGTCGCTGCGGCAGGCAGACCGCGCGGAACGCGGCCACGAAGGCCGCGCCGTCCGGCGCATGCGCCCGAACCGGCGTCATCGACGCCGCTACGAGCGCTGCTGCAACAGCGACTGACCGCAACGCGTGCACTACGCGGCCTCTCCGACGGCTGCGACGATCTTCTGCGCCGCGTCATCGAGATCGTCGGCCGCGATGACGTTGAGGCCGCTTTCGTTGATGATCTTTTTGCCGAGTTCGACATTGGTGCCTTCGAGGCGCACGACCAGCGGCACCTTGAGCCCGACTTCCTTGACCGCCGCGACGACGCCTTCGGCAATCACGTCGCATTTCATGATGCCGCCGAAGATGTTGACGAGGATGCCTTTGACGGCAGGATCGGCGGTGATGATCTTGAACGCCGCGGTGACTTTTTCCTTCGACGCGCCGCCGCCGACATCGAGGAAGTTCGCCGGCTCCTTGCCGTAGAGCTTGATGATGTCCATCGTCGCCATGGCGAGGCCTGCGCCGTTGACCATACAGCCGATATCGCCGTCGAGCGCGACATAGGCGAGATCGTGCTTGGAAGCCTCGATCTCCTTCTCGTCCTCTTCCGACTTGTCGCGCAGCGCCATGATGTCGTCGTGGCGGAACAGCGCGTTGCCGTCGAAGGAGACCTTGGCGTCGAGCACGCGCAGATGGCCGTCCTTCATGACGATCAGCGGATTGACCTCGAGCAGGCTCATGTCCTTCTCGGTGAACGCCTTGTAGAGGATCGGGAACAGTTTCATCCCGTCCTTGGCCGCGTCCTTGGTCAGCTTAAGCGCCCTGTTGAGCTTCTTGCAGTCGGCATCGGTGACGCCGGTTTCCGGATCGATCGCCAGGGTGACGATCTTGTCCGGGGTTTCCTCGGCAACCGCCTCGATGTCCATGCCGCCCTCGGTCGAAACCACGAAGGCCGGACGGCCGACCGTGCGGTCGATCAGGATCGAGAGATAGAGTTCGCGGTCGATGTCGGCGCCGTCCTCGATATAGAGACGATTGACCTGCTTGCCGGCCGGGCCGGTCTGCTTGGTCACCAGCGTCTTGCCGAGCATTTCCTTGACGTTGTCGACAACTTCCTCGACCGACTTGGCCAGCCGGACGCCGCCCTTGGCGTCCTCTCCGAGTTCCTTGAACTTGCCCTTGCCGCGTCCGCCGGCATGGATCTGGCTTTTCACCACGTAAAGCGGTCCGGGCAGCTTCTTCGCCCATTCCTCCGCCTGCTCGACGGAATAGACCGCCACGCCGCCGGCAACCGGCGCTCCGTAGGAGTGCAGCAGCCGCTTGGCCTGATATTCGTGAATGTTCATGGCAAATCCTTCATGCCTGTGTGCGGGAGATCCGGTGTCGGATCACTTCAGGTTCGGCGCGATGCCGCGGCAGGCTTCGCAAAGCCCCGCAACCGCATCGACCGACTTGTCGAACTGTTTCTGCTCGGTCTTGTTGAGCTCGATCTCAATGACGCGCTCGACGCCGCCGGCGCCGATGACGGTCGGCACGCCGACATACATGTCCTTCACGCCGTACTGGCCGTCGAGATGCGCCGCGCAGGGCAGCACGCGCTTCTTGTCCTTCAGATAGGCTTCAGCCATGGCGACGGCGGAAGCGGCCGGCGCGTAATAGGCCGAACCGGACTTCAGCAGGCCGACGATCTCGGCGCCGCCGTCACGGGTGCGCTGGATGATTTCCTCCAGCCGGTCCTTGGAGACCCAGCCCATCTTGATCAGGTCGGTCAGCGGAATGCCGGCGACCGTCGAGTAGCGCGCGAGCGGCACCATCGAGTCGCCGTGGCCGCCGAGCACGAAGGCGGTGACGTCCTCGACCGACACCTTGAACTCCTCGGCGAGGAAGTGGCGGAAGCGCGACGAATCCAGCACGCCGGCCATGCCAACCACCTTGTTCTTCGGCAGGCCGGAGAACTGCTGCAGCGCCCAGACCATCGCGTCGAGCGGGTTGGTGATGCAGATGACGAAAGCGTCGGGGGCGTATTTCTTCAGGCCGGCGCCGACCTGTTCCATTACCTTCAGGTTGATGCCGAGCAGGTCGTCGCGGCTCATGCCGGGCTTGCGCGGCACGCCCGCCGTCACGATGCAGACATCGGCGCCCTTGATCGCCTCATAGGTATTGGCGCCCGTGAACGACGCGTCGAACCCGTCGACCGGCGAGGATTCCGCGATATCGAGACCCTTGCCCTGCGGGATTCCTTCCGCGATGTCGAACAGGACGACGTCGCCCAGTTCCTTCAGGCCGATCATGTGAGCGAGCGTTCCGCCGATCATGCCGGAACCGATGAGTGCAATCTTGTTGCGTGCCATGGTGGGATGCTTCCGTTGAATACCTAGAGTGGTTGTCAAAGCGCGGCGCATGGTCGCATGAGCCGTTACTGCCGGACGGGGAGGTGGACCAGTACGGCAGAAAAATCAACAGAAACTTTCGCGATCAATATTTTCAAACGGTTAGATAATTCGGTTCTTACGTAAAAGTAAGAATTTTTCGCCGATTTGTCACAAATATGTCCCGCGGCCGCCGCAATCGCCTGCCGTCGCCATTTCAATCGGTTCCCTTTCGTTACCGGAAGGATCGCCAGAATCCGGTGCCGCCGGTGAGGCGAACTCGAGCGGCATCACGCGGCCTGCCCCGCATGCGCCACCCATTCCTCGGACCGCATCTCGATCAGCCGCGAGGCCGTGCGATCGAACTCGAAGGCCTCCGTGCCGGTCTTGGCCTGGTAGAGATCCTGCGGCTCGGCCTCCGCCGAGACAACGACGCGGATGCGATTGTCGTAGAGCGTATCGATCAGGTTGATGAAGCGCTTGGCCTCGTTGCGCCGGTTGTCGTGCAGCACCGGCACGCGCTCGATGAAGATCGTATGGTAGTTGCGCGCGATCGCCAGATATTCGCGCGCGCCGAGCGGCTTCTCGCACAAATCGGCAAAACCGAAACGCGCCGCGCCCATCGCCACCGCCGGCACGGTGATCTCGCGTCCCTTCACCTCGATCATTTCCCGGTGCGGAGTCAGGCCGCCGGTGAGCCGCATCCAGACGTCATCCAGCGCCCGGTCGGCCGCGTCGCCGAGCGGCGCGACATAGAGTTTGGTGCGCGACAACTTATCCAACCGATAGTCGCGGTCGGCGTCGAGGCTCATCACCTGCGCATGCGCCTTCAACACGTCGACAAAGGGCAGGAAGAGCGACCGGTTGAGCCCGTCCTTGTAGAGATCGTCCGGCGCCACGTTCGACGTCGCGACCAGGATCACGCCATGCGCGAACAGCGCGTTGAACAGCCGCGACAGGATCATCGCGTCGGCGATATCGGTCACCGAGAACTCGTCGAAACAGAGCACGCGCGCCTCGTCGGCGAGAGCGCGGGCAACCGGCGGGATCGGGTCGTCGCCCTTGACGTGTCCCGCCTTCAGCGCCTTGCGGTGCGCGCCGACGCGGTCATGCACGTCGGCCATGAAATCGTGGAAATGCGCGCGACGCTTGCGCTTCGCCGGACAGGCCGCGAAGAAAAAATCCATCAGCATCGTCTTGCCGCGTCCGACGCTGCCATGGATGTAAAGGCCCTTGACCGCGCCCGGTTTCGGCGCGCGCTGCGCGAACAGCCAGCCGAGCGACGAGGACTTGGCGGCGAGCCGGAGCGACCCGATTTCCTCGTTCAGCGCGTCGAAACGGCTCGCCAGCGCTTCCTGCGCGGGATCGGGATCGAGTTTGCCTTCGGCCGCGAGCGCGTCGTAACGCGCCCGTACCAGGTCGCCGGGGTGAAGCGTTTCAGCCATCGGCCGGCTCGCGCAGCGGGACTAGCGGGACAGCGTGATCGCGGCGCCGCTCGTCGTCTGGCCGTTGAAGGATCCGTTGCCCGACGAGAACAGGGTCGCGACCTTGTTGCCGCCGGAGTCGCTCAGGACCACCTGCTGGCCCTGCACGTCCCACGCCGCGACGTTCGCCGCGTCGCCGGGGCAGCCGCGCGAGGCGGCGCGGAAACCGCCGGTCCATTTGGTCAGCGCCATGAACATTTGGCACGACGAGCCTCCGGTGGTGACCTTCCAGGCGCCGACCATCGCCTCGCGCGTGACCGGAGCCGCCGTCGTCACACTCTGGATGCTGCTGCCGTCGGACGGAGCGTTCGGATCCATGAAGGTCTGGTCTTCCGTGCCGGGCGCGGCCGGGAAGTTGCCCTGCGCGTCAGGCGTCATTCCCGGCTGTACGGGCGGCGGCAACTGGCCGGATGTCACGGTTCCGGAGGGAGCCGGCATGATCGGGGCCGGAGCCGGGCGCGTGTCGAAAGTTCCAAAACGGGAACTCGTGCATCCGCTGACGGCAATCGCCGCCGAGACAAGACAAACACCCGCTGCAAACGCAGATTTCCGCATTACATTCTCCTGTATTCCCGGAACCGCGTTCCGAGCCGATGCGCCCTTCACTTGACCAATAAAATGGCGAAATAAGGAAAACACAACCTTAACAAAACCCTGCCAACCGTTTCTCAACGGTTACAGGTTTCATTAATCATTATGGCCCGCTGCCCGAAGGGTGCAATTGCAGGATTCG
The DNA here is from genome assembly GCF_014904745.1 of Oricola nitratireducens. Lineage (GTDB taxonomy): Bacteria > Pseudomonadota > Alphaproteobacteria > Rhizobiales > Rhizobiaceae > Oricola > Oricola nitratireducens. Next base: position 407,868 of record NZ_JACZCS010000001.1, on the reverse strand, counting down.
GCAAGACAATGGAAGCGTCTTGCGCGGATTTTCGTGGCGGAAATGAAAAAGCGGGCGCAACGGCCCGCTTCTTCCTTGGCATTGACGACGCAATCAGGCGTTGCGCACCGGATCGAGCGTGACCGTGTAGAGTTCGCTGTCACCGCGGTCCATCAGGCGAACGGTCATCTGTTCGGTCGTCCCGTCGATGTCGACCAGGCCGAAGAACTGCAGCCCCATCGACGGCGGCAGGTTCTGGCCCTGCTCGGCCGTCGGCGCCTTCACGTACTTCACCTGCGGACCGAAGGTCATGTCGAGATCGTTCGGGCCGAACGTTCCGGCATGCAGCGGGCCGGAGACGAATTCCCAGAACGGCTCGAAGTCCTGGAACTGCGCCTTTGACGGATCGTAGTAATGCGCGGCCGTGTAATGCACGTCGGCGGTGAACCAGACCGTGTTGGTGATGCCGGCGGTCTTGATGTAGCGCAGCAGGTCCGCGAATTCGAGCTCGCGGCCCTTCGCCGGGCCGTTGTCGCCATTGGAGACGGCTTCGGCGCCGGCCTGTTCCTTCCAGTTGTCCCAGACGATCAGGCCGATCGGCATGTCGCAGGCGATCACCTTCCAGGTCGCCTTGGAGTTGGCCAGCTCGCGCTTCAGCCAGGCAAGCTGCTCGGCGCCGAGGATGCGGCTTTCCGGCGTCATCTCGGTTTCCATCGCCGGACCGTTCGGACCGCGATAGGACCGCAGGTCGAGGAAGAAAACGTCGAGCATCGGCCCGTAGGCGATCTTGCGGTAGACGCGGCCCGGTTCGGCCGGCGTGTAGCGGATCGGCGTCATCTCGTGGAAGGCGCGGCCCGAGCGCGCCGCAATCAGCTGAACCGACTTTTCGGTGTAGCGGTCGTCACCGGAAAGATCCTTGGAATCCGACCAGTTGTTCATCACCTCGTGGTCGTCCCACTGGTAGAAGGTCGGGCAGATTTCAGACAGCGCACGCACATGCGTGTCCATCATGTTGTATTTCCACTGGCCGCGGAATTCGTCGAGCGTTTCGGCAACCTTGCGCTTCTCGTCGATCAGTACCTTGTTAACCCACTTGCTGCCGTCCTTGAGCGCGACTTCGTCCTTCATCGGGCCGTCGGCATAGATCGTGTCGCCCGAATGTAGGAAGAAATCCGGCGTGTGCCTGGCGATTGTGGCGTAGGTCAGCATGCCGTCGTCGTCGATGCCCCAGCCCTGGCCAGCGGTGTCGCCCGACCATGCGAAACGCACCGAGCGCTTCGACATCGGCGCCGTGCGGAAACGGCCGGTGATCGGCTCGGAGACGGAATTGACGTCGGCGAGGTCATGAGCGGTCATGCGGTAGAAGATGTCCTGGTCGGACGGCAGGTCCTCGATCAGGCGCTTCACGGCGAGATCGGTGTCCGGCAGCGCGTCGAGCGACGCCAGCTTGCGCGCATCCTTGAAGCTCTCCGAGGTCGAAACCTCGAACATCACCCGCGACGGGCGGTCGGTGCGCGTCCAGACCATGCCGGACATGGCGTCGACATCGCCGGACTGCACGCCGTGCGTGAAGACGGGGCGCTGGTTGGCGCGCGAATAGAAGGGAACGGCAAGGCCGGATCCTGCAACGAGGCCGGCGGCGCCCGCGCTCGCCATGAAGGCGCGGCGCGACAAGGTCAGTGATTTGGTCATAGAACGATCTCCGTTAGGCGCACTCCGCGCCGCGCGGAGACATCGGCCCGTTTCATGGCAGCCATTTCTCGGCTGGATGAAATTTTGCTGACGGCTTGATGACGGTTGTGGAAAAGGAAGAAGGCGGCCCGGAACCGCGCCGGCGCCTTTGCCGATGTGTCGCGAACCCCGCGGATAACCCGAACCGCGGCTCGACGCCGCTGGCGGGACGAATTATCTATAAAACATGACGACAGCGAAGAACGATACCCTCGCGGTGCAAATCAGCCGGACCCTTGCCGACCGCATCATCTCCGGCGCGATCGAGGCCGGCACCCGGTTGCGGCAGGATCACGTGGCGGCCGAATTCAGCGCGAGCCATGTGCCTGTGCGCGAGGCGTTCCGCCGCCTGGAGGCCCAGGGGCTGGTCATAAGCGAGCCGCGTCGCGGCGTGCGCGTGGCCGGGTTCAGCCCGGAAGAGGTCCGCGAGGTCGCGGAAATGCGCGCCGCGCTGGAAGCGCTGGCGCTGCGCAACGCCGCACCTCACTTGACTAGCGCCATTCTCGACCAGGCGGAAGAAGCAACGCGCGCCGGTGACAAGGCCGGCGACGTGCAGACATGGGAGGAAGCGAACCGGACCTTCCATCGGCTCATTCTCGCGCCTTGCGGCATGCCAAGGCTGTTGAAGACCATCGATGACCTGCACACGGCGAGCGCGCGGTTCCTGTTCTCCGGCTGGCGGGCGGAATGGGAGGCTCCCACCGACCGCGATCACCGGGCAATTCTCGCCGCCTTGCGTGCCGGACAGGTGGAGACCGCCGCCTCCGTTCTCGCCCGGCACGTGCAAACGATCGGCCAGAAGCCGCGGCAGCCCGGCGTCAAGCCGGCCGCAATCAAGCACTAGAATATCTATAATTTTCTCGCATCTTGAAAATCCAGCGCTCTTGTGGACTTCTTTAGCGATAGTGATTCTAAATTATCTATAATATGCAAGGAGCCCTCTCATGATCGCCATCGCCGAGAAACTCGCCGGGCAAAGGAAACAGGCCGCCCGAACCGGCCTGACAATCATTGCCGGCGTCGCGCTTATGACGCTGGCCGCAAAGATACATATTCCGTTCTGGCCCGTGCCCATGACGCTGCACACACTGGCAGTCATGGCCTTCGCCGTCGCGTTGGGGCCCCGCCTCGCCGTTTCGATTTTCCTCGCCTATCTCGCCGCGGGCGCAGCCGGCCTTCCCATCTTCTCGGGCACCCCGGAACGCGGCATCGGCCTCGCCTATATGGCCGGACCGACCGGCGGCTATCTCGCCGGCTACCTGGTGGCGTCCTGGCTGGTTGGCATGCTGGCGGCGGGGAGGGCCGCGTTCGCGCGCCTCGGCGCCATGCTGGCCGGCATGGTGGTAATCTATGCGCTCGGTCTGGCATGGCTCACGATTTTTGTCCCCGCGGATCGGCTTCTCGCCGTCGGCGTCGCGCCGTTTCTCCCCGGCGACCTGATCAAGATCGGTATTGTCGCGCTGGGTTCGCAACTTCTTTCCGGCATCCGCAAGACCGGGCGGGACTCCTCCCGATGACCGCGAACGGTTCCGACACGCGGCACGACTGGACCGTTGAGGAGATCGTGGCGATTCATGAATCACCACTTCTCGAGCTGATCGGCCGGGCCAATGCAGCGCACCGGCGGCATCACGACCCGAACAGGGTGCAGAAGGCGAGTCTGCTGTCGATCAAGACCGGAGGATGCCCGGAGAATTGCGCCTATTGCCCGCAATCGGCTCATCATCGCGAAGTCGATCTGACCCGTGACAGGCTGATGGACCCGCAGAAGGTCGTTGCCATGGCGGCAACCGCCAGAGCGGCGGGGGCCGAGCGGTTCTGCATGGGCGCCGCCTGGCGGCAGGTGCGCGACGGCGATGAGTTCGATGCTGTGATCGAGATGGTCAAGGGCGTTCGCGCGCTCGGCATGGAGGCCTGCGTGACGCTGGGCATGCTCGAGCCGCATCAAGCGGAACGACTCGCAAAGGCGGGACTGACCGCCTACAATCACAATCTCGACACCAGCCCGGAATTTTACGGCCGGATCGTCTCCACGAGAATCTATCAGGATCGATTGGAAACGTTGGCGGCCGTGCGCGCTACGGGCATCGAACTGTGTAGCGGCGGCATCATAGGAATGGGCGAAACCGTGCGGGACCGTGCCGCCATGCTTCATGTCCTCGCAAATTTCGATCCGCATCCCGAAAGCGTGCCGATCAACGCCCTTGTGCCGGTAGACGGAACGCCGCTCGCCGGACGCGGACGCGTCGACCCCTTGGAATTGGTGCGCATGGTGGCAACGGCCCGGCTCGTCATGCCGCGTTCGACGGTTCGGCTCTCGGCCGGGCGCTCGGACCTTGACCGCGAGGCGCAGATTCTCTGCCTCGTCGCCGGAGCGAACTCCGTCTTCTACGGCGATACGCTGCTGACGACACCCAATGCCGATATCGGCGATGACGCCGAACTGTTTGCGGCGCTCGACCGGCCTGAACGCACCGGCCACCCGACGACGGCCGCAGAATAAAAAAGCGGGCCCGAAGCCCGCTTTTTCATGTCGATCGAGGCGCCGATTATTCCGCGGTTGCGGTTTCTTCCTCGGCGGCCGGAGCTTCCTCTGCGGGCGCTTCCTCGGCTGCAGCCTCCTCGGCCGGTGCTTCGGCCGCAGCGGCAGCAGCTGCCTTCTTTTCTTCTTCGGCAGCTTCGGCGGCAGCCTTGGCTTCCTCTTCCTTCTGCTGCTTCATCGCGACGCGTTCCTGGGCGGCCTTGCCCGGCAGTGCCTTGTTCGGGTTGTTGCGCGCTTCACGCTTGACCAGGCCGGCCTCATCGAGGAAGCGGGCGACGCGGTCGGTCGGCTGCGCGCCCATTTCGAGCCAATGCTTGATGCGATCTTCGTTCAGCGTCACGCGCTTGGCTTCGCCGTCCTTCGGCAGCATCGGGTTCCACGCGCCGACCTGCTCGATGAAGCGGCCGTCGCGAGGCGAGCGGACGTCGGCGATGACGACGTGGTAATAGGGACGTTTCTTGGAGCCCGCGCGGGCCAGACGGATTTTCAGTGCCATGGTTTACTCCTGATAGGCTGTATGTTCGTCTTCTGGTTTCGTTTGCCGGCTTTCAGCCGGCGACATCCTCGTTCTTCGCCGCGATCGCCTCGTGATGGCGGATCACTTCGCGAATGATGAAGGCAAGGAATTTCTCGGCGAAATCCGGATCGAGATCGGCATCCTTCGCCAGCCGGCGCAGCCGTTCGATCTGTTGTTTTTCGCGATTGGGGTCGGATGGCGGCAGGCCATGCAGCGCCTTCAGCTCGCCGACGGCTTTCGTGCAGCGGAAGCGTTCGGCGAGCGTGTGGATCAGGATCGCGTCGAAATTGTCGATCGAGCGGCGAAGGTCCTTCAACAGCTCCCGCGCGTGATCCGCGGTTTCCGGCATGTTCATGGCGCTCCCCCTCACTTCTTCTTCGGCAGGCCGGGAAGGCCGCCGCCAAGTCCGGGCAGGCCCGGACCGCCGAGGCCCGGCAGTTTCGGCATACTGCCCCCGCCGAGACCTGCGGCCTCGGCCTGTTTCTGCAGCGCCTCGAGTTCCTTCGGGCTCATCTTGGAAAGATCGGGCATTCCGCCCATGCCACCCATACCGCCCGGCAGGCCCATCTTGCCGGCAAGCCCGCCCATCATCTTGCCCATCATGCCGCCGCCCTTCTTGCCCTTCATGGATTTCATCATGTCGGCCATCTGGCGGTGCATCTTCAAAAGCCGGTTGATCTCTGCGGCGTCCGTGCCGGAGCCGGCGGCGATGCGCTTCTTGCGGCTGTGCTTGAGCAGTTCAGGGTGGGCGCGTTCCTTCGGCGTCATCGAGGAGATGATGGCGAGCTGGCGCTTGAAGATCGAATCGTCGAGGCCGGCGGACGCCATCTGGTCCTTCATCTTGCCCATGCCCGGCATCATGCCCATGATGCCGCCCATGCCGCCCATTTTGGCCATTTGCTGAAGCTGGTCGGCGAGATCGTTCAGGTCGAACTTGCCTTCCTGCATCTTCTTCGCCATCGCCGCGGCCTTTTCCGCGTCGATGGTTTCGGCGGCCTTCTCGACGAGGCTGACAATGTCGCCCATGCCGAGAATGCGGTCGGCGATGCGCTTGGGATGGAACTCCTCGAGCGCCTCCATCTTCTCGCCGGTGCCGATCAGCTTGATCGGCTTGCCGGTGACGGCGCGCATCGACAGCGCCGCGCCGCCCCGGCCGTCGCCGTCCATGCGGGTCAGCACGATGCCGGTAATCGAGATGCGTTCGTCGAAGCTCTTCGCCAGGTTGACGGCGTCCTGGCCGGTCAGCGAGTCGGCGACGAGCAGCGTCTCATGGGGATTGGTCGCCTTGGCGATATCCGCCATCTCGACCATCAGCGGCTCGTCGATATGCGTCCGGCCGGCGGTATCGAGAATGACGACGTCATGACCGCCGAGCTTGCCCGCCTGCACCGCGCGCTTGGCGATCTCGACCGGCCCCTGCCCATCGATGACCGGGAGAGTGGCGACGCCGGTCTGTTCGCCGATCTGGCGCAATTGTTCCTGGGCGGCGGGGCGGCGCGTGTCGAGAGACGCCATCAGCACCTTCTTGCCCTGCCTCTCGGTCAGCCGCTTGGCGATCTTGCCGGTGGTGGTGGTCTTGCCGGAGCCCTGCAGGCCGGCCATCATGATGACGACGGGCGCGGGCGCGTTGAGGTCGATGACCTCGCCCTCGGAGCCCAGCATCTCGACAAGTTCGTCATGGACGATCTTGACGACCATCTGGCCCGGCTTGACGCTCTTGACCAGATCCGCCCCGACGGCCTTTTCGCGCACCTTCTCGGTGAAATCGCGCACGACTTCCAGCGCCACGTCCGCCTCGATCAGCGCACGGCGCACTTCGCGCAGCGCCGCCGAGACGTCCTTGTCCGACAGCGCGCCGCGTCCGGTCAGGTTACTCAGGATCGAACCGAGGCGGTCCTGAAGCGATTCAAACATGTCTTTCTCCACTTCCGGCGTTTCCCGGAAGGTAGTGATCCGAAACGGCGACCAAAACCCCAAAACCAAAAAGCACCCGGGGGCGCATCGCGCTGCCGGGTGTTGACCTCCGGGATCGTTCGCTTCGCGGCGTCCCGGTCGGTGGCTCGGAGTTTCAACTCGTCGCTAGTCGGGCGGGCTATGGCGGAAAAGGCAGAAGGAGTCAAGGTTTTCGCGGCAGCCGTCCCTTGCGCCACCTTGCTTTCGCGGAGGCCGGGACCACCTAACACACCATGACGACCACGCTTAACGGATCAGGCGGCACAGCCACCCCTTCACCCCGCTCGTCCAATCCCTATTACAGCGGGCCGGTCAGCGATCATTTCGACGGCGAGGTCTTCTTCAATCCGGGCGGCGCGCCGCCCCGCAGCTTCCTCGATCTGCTGCGCTGGCAATTGGGTCCGGGCAATGTCGCCTGGCCGAAACATTATCCGAGCTCCTTCGACGGCCATGTTCCCGAGGAAAGGGTTCACGGCACGGACCTCAGGATCACGATGATCGGTCATGCTTCCCTGCTGCTGCAGACCGCCGGCCTGAACCTGCTTTTCGACCCGGTCTGGGCGAAACGCGCCAGCCCGGTCCAGTGGTTCGGACCGAAACGGCGCAATCCGCCCGGCGTCCGCTTCGAGCACCTGCCGAAAATCGACGCGGTGCTCGTCAGCCACAACCATTACGACCATCTCGACCTCGCGACGCTGAAACGGCTGGCGCGCGAGCACGACCCGCTCTTCGTCACGCCGCTGGGCAATGACGCGATCATAAAAGATGCAGCCGATCCGGCCCGGATCGTCACCGGAGACTGGGGCGATGTCGTCACGCTCTCGGCGAACGTGAAGCTGCACCTCGAGCCGGTGCATCACTGGTCGGCGCGCAAGGGATCCGACCGCAGCATGGCGCTATGGGCCGGTTTCGTCGTCGATGCGCCCGGCGGCAAGACCTACCATGTCGGCGACACCGGCTTTCATGACGGCAACAATTACCGTGCGGCCGCCGAAAAACACGGCGGGTTCCGCCTCGCCATCCTGCCGATTGGCGCTTATGAGCCGCGCTGGTTCATGGAAACGCAGCACCAGAACCCCGACGAGGCCGTGCGCGGCCACAAATTGTGCGGCGCGGCGCGCACGGCCGGACATCACTGGGGCACGTTCAACCTGACCAACGAGGGCATCGAAGAACCGCTGAAGGCACTCGATGAAGCGCTGAAAACACACGGCGTTTCCCGCGAGGAATTCCGCCCGCTCAGCCCCGGCGAGGCATGGGACGTGCCGGCAATCGGACCTTAGCCGCGCGCAACCAAATCGCCGCATCCGCGAATAAAGCTGGTAACCGGCGCGGAAATCCCCCATTTGAAAGGAAAGGCCGCGCTCGCAACGGCGCGCCCGCCGCGAAAATCCAGAACGAAAGCCGTATTGCTTGTCCAAGACACCCGATAGCACGGCAGCGCAAGCTGCCCCGAAAGACGCGCGCGCATGGGCAAAGGCCCTCGCCAGCTACAACCGCCCGAGCTACGCCCGCGGCATTCTCGAGATCGCCGTCTCCTTCCTGCCATTCGCCGCCCTGTGGGCGGCCATGGCTCTCTTGCTGATGCATGGCCACTGGCTGGGGCTGGCGCTTGTCGTCCCGGCGGCCGGTTTTCTGGTGCGCCTGTTCATGATCCAGCACGATTGCGGCCATGGCGCCTTTTTCGGCAATGAGCGCGCCAATGACTGGACCGGCCGCGTCCTCGGCGTGCTGACGCTGACGCCCTACAGCGTGTGGAAACGCATCCATGCGCTGCACCACGCCGGCGCCGGCTGTCTCGACCATCGCGGCTTCGGGGAAATCGCGACGCTGACCGTCGAGGAATACAATGCCCTGTCGCCCTGGAAACGGTTCAAATACCGGGTATACCGCCATCCGGTGGTTCTGTTCGGCATCGGACCGGCCTATCTGTTCATCCTCGAACACCGCCTGCCGGTCGGCATGATGCGCCGCGGCTGGCAGCCATGGCTTTCCACCATGGGCACCAATCTGGCGATCGCCGCCGTCGTCGGGACCGCCATCTGGCTGGTCGGCATCAAGGTTTTCCTCGCCATCCAGCTTCCCGTCACCATCCTTGCGGCGACCGCCGGCGTATGGCTGTTCTTCGTCCAGCACCAGTTCGAGGAAACCTACTGGGAACGACTTCCCGAATGGAAACGCCAGGAAGCCGCCCTGCATGGCAGCTCGCACTACGACCTGCCGGCGCCGCTGCGTTGGATGACAGGCAATATCGGCGTCCACCACGTCCATCACCTGTGCGCCCGCATCCCGTTCTACCGGCTAGCGCGCGTCCTGCGCGATTTCCCCGAATTGCGCGACATCAACCGGATGACGCTGCTCGACAGCCTCAAGACGATTCCCCTGGCGCTCTGGGACGAGACCCGCCATTGCATGATCTCGTTTGGCGAATACCGGCGAACCCGGATGGCGGCCGTCTAGGCTAGCCCGAACCGAGCCAGTCGCCGGCGTATTCGATGCCGGCGACGCCTGCGAATTTCCGGATGCGGTCGAGTTCGGCGTCAAGATCGGCTAGCAGCGCCTTCGACAGCCGTACGCCCTTCTCCGGCCAGAACTTGCGGACCGCGAGCATATCGCGATTGCGGTCGGCCTTCATGTCGATGCGCCCGACCAACCGGTCGCCCCGCAGAATCGGGAAGACGTAATAGCCGTAGACCCGCTTTTCTTCCGGCACGAAGATCTCGATCCGGTAACGGAACCCGAAGAGCCGCTCGGCGCGGTTCCTGTCCCGCAACGCCGGATCGAACGGGCTGAGCACGCGAACGCGCCCCGGCGGCTCCGGCGGATCGTCCAGCACATCAGGATAGTCCCTGAAGCGCAGCGCGGCGCGCGGCTTCGATCCGTCCGCGTTTTCGACCAGCACCGTCTCCAGTTCGACCTCGTTCTCCGCAATCCATTCCGCCACCTCGTCCGGCCTCAACAGGCCCCAGAACGCCGCGATCTCGCCGCGCGTCGCAAAACCCAGCCGCTGCAACGCGCTGCGGCAGGCCCAGTCGACGAACTCGTGGTGCTCCACTTTCGCCGCCTGATGCGCGCCGGGAATGATTCGCTCGGCGAGATCGTAGACCTTCTGGAATCCGTCGCGCCGCGCGATGGCGAGCTTTCCCGTCCGCCAGAGATATTCCAGCGCCGTCTTGGACGGGTGCCAGTCCCACCAGCCGGTCGACGGCTTGTCGCCCTCGAAATCGCGCGTCATCACCGGGCCGTCTTTCGCAATCCGCTCCAGCACGCCATCGCATTCATGCAGGAAGGGCGCGCGCTGCCAGCCTTCCCAGCGCTTCTGCAACCGCGCGTCCTCGCGGATAAAGCGGTGGCGCCAATAGGGGAACAATTCACACGGGATGATCGAGGCGTCGTGCGTCCAGTGCTCGAACAGGTGCCGGTCCTTCTCGACCAGTGCCTTCAGGTGTTTCTCGCGATAGGTGGCGTTGCGCGAAAACAGGATCTGGTGGTGGGCGCGCGCGACCGTGTTGATGCTGTCCACCTGCACGAAACCGAGTTGCCGGATCACCTCGAACAGATCGGCCTTGGTCTGGCCCGTTTGCGGCGGCCCGGAAAGGCCTTGGAGGGCCAGAAAGGCGCGGCGGGCGGTGCGGTTGTCGATCGTGGCGGTCATGGTTTGCGTATGGTTCAGGATTTGCGGCGAGACTGGAACGGAAATCGGGCCGGACGCAAGCCGCAGGCCGAACACTGCTGACACTGGCATTTTAAGCCCTGATCCGCCATATAGCAGCGACAATCAGGGGAAACCGGAAGACCGATGGCGCTCGACGTTCCGTTTGCGAAAATGAACGGGCTTGGAAACCTGATCATCGTGGCCGACATGCGCGGCCGCGCCGACACGATTGCGCCCGCGGCGGCCGTCGCGCTCAACGCCGCCCCGGAGACCCGCTTCGACCAGATCATGGCGATCCACGATCCGCGCCTCGATGGCACGGACAACTATATCGACATCCTCAATTCCGACGGCAGCCGCGCCCAGGCCTGCGGCAACGGCACCCGCTGCGTCGTCCAGGCGTTGTCGGCGGAAACCGGCAAGCCGAATTTTACCTTTCAGACGCCCGGCGGCATCCTCAATGCCGAGGAACATGCCGACGGCACGATTTCCGTCGACATGGGCAAGCCCCGCTTCCGCTGGGACGAAATCCCGCTCGAAGAGGAATTCCACGACACCACCGGCATCGAATTGCAGATTGGCCCGATCGACGATCCCGTGCTGCATACGCCGTCAGTCGCCAATATCGGCAATCCGCACGCCGTCTTCTGGGCGACGGACGATGTCTGGTCGCACGACCTCGCCCGCTTCGGCCCGCTTCTGGAGAACCATCCGATCTTTCCGGAAAAGGCGAACATCACCATCGCCAATGTCGTTGCGCGCGACCACATTGTCATCCGCACATGGGAACGCGGCGCCGGCCTGACCGAAGCTTGCGGGTCCGCCGCTTGCGCGGCGCTTGTTTGCGCGGCGCGCATGGACAAGACCGGCCGCAAGGCGACCGTGACGCTGCCGGGCGGCGATCTCCTTGTCGAGTGGCGCGACGACAACCACATCATCATGACCGGCCCCGCGGAATGGGAATTTTCCGGCCATCTCGATCCGAAATCCGGCGAGTGGGTCCGCGACGAGGACGCCCCGTCGCAGGAGGCCGGCTGATGGGCATCGACATCGTCACCTTCGGTTGCCGGCTGAACACCTACGAGTCGGAAGTCATGCGCCGCGAAACCGAGGCCGCCGGCCTTGGCGAACTCGACGGCGGCGCCATCGTCTTCAACACCTGCGCGGTGACCGGCGAGGCCGTCCGTCAGGCGCGCCAGGCGATCCGCAAGGCGCGCCGCGAAAACCCGGACGCGCGCATTATCGTCACCGGCTGCGCCGCCCAGACCGAGCCCGCCTCCTTCGGCGGGATGGACGAGGTCGATCTCGTCATCGGCAATGACGACAAGCTGAAGGCGCAGAGCTACCGAGCCCTGCCCGAATTCGGGATCAACCAGTTCGAGAAGGTGCGGGTCAACGACATTTTCGAGGTGACCGAGACGGCGTCGCACATGGTCGACGCCATCGAGGGCCGCGCCCGCGCCTTCGTGCAGGTCCAGAACGGCTGCGACCACCGCTGCACCTTCTGCATCATTCCCTATGGCCGCGGCAATTCGCGCTCCGTGCCGATGGGCGCGGTCGTCGAACAGGTGAAGCGCCTGGCCGGCAACGGCTATCGCGAGGTCGTGCTGACCGGCGTCGACCTGACCAGTTACGGCCCGGACCTGCCCGGTTCTCCGAAGCTCGGCAAGCTGGTACGCACGATCCTGCGCCAGGTGCCAGACCTCGACCGGCTGCGGTTGTCGTCGATCGATTCCATCGAGGCCGACGACGACCTGATGGATGCGATCGCCACCGAACAGCGCCTGATGCCGCATTTCCATCTGTCGCTGCAGCATGGCGACAATCTCATCCTCAAGCGGATGAAGCGCCGCCACGCCCGCGAGGATTCGATTGCCTTTTGCGAGGACGTCCGCCGCCTGCGGCCCGACGCCGCCTTCGGCGCCGATATCATCGCCGGCTTCCCGACCGAGACCGAAGCGCATTTCGAGAATTCCCTGCGGATCGTCGACGAGTGCGGCCTCGCCCATATCCACGTCTTCCCGTTCTCGCCGCGCGAGGGCACGCCGGCGGCGCGCATGCCGCAGGTGGCGCGCGAGATCGTCAAGCAGCGGGCGAAGCGCCTGCGTGAAAAGGCCGATCAGGCCTGGACGCGCCACATGCGACGCCTTGCAGGCACCCGCCAGGATGTGCTGATCGAGCGCGACAGCATCGGCCGCACCGCCGATTTCTCGCTGGTCAGCGTCGCTGGCCTGGCTGCCGGCCCCGGAAATATCGTCCCGGTCGTGATCGACGGCGACGATGGCGCGATGCTGACCGCAAATCCCGCTTTCGCGCTGGCGGCCGAGTAAGTATAGTCCGCACCATGGCATTTGGATTCGTTAAAAAGATTTTCTCCTTCGGCAAGAAGGCCGTCGAGGAAATCCCGGCCGAAGAGGCCGAAACCCAAGCAACAGAAACCGAAGCGCCGGCAGCCGAAGCCGCCGTCGAGGCTGCATCGTCTGAAGCGGCGACCGCCGCCGGCGAGCCGGATATTCCGCCGCCTCCGCCGGAGCAACCCGAGCCGCCGCAGCCCTCCGAGGAGCCCGCGCCCGGCGCACCGCAGGAAACGCCGCCGTCCGAGGAGCCGGTTCCCGGCGAAAGCCCCGAGGAACTGCCGCCCGGCCCGGATACGCCCGAGCCGGAGCACGCTCCGGACATTCCGCCCTCCGCTCCGCCGGAGGCGCCGCCGGTGCGCGAACCGGTCTACGAGCCGCCCTCCGAGGTTCCGCCGGAGCCTTACGAGGTTCCGCCCTATACCCCATCCGAAATTCCGCCGGGCGATTTCCCGGCGGAATTCACTTCTGCCGAGGCGAAAGCACCGGAACCGGCGGAAGAACCTGTCCCGGAGCCAGCTCCGGAACCCCAGCCCGAGCCGGTGATCGAACCCGTGGCCGCGCAAGAGCCTGAGCCTGAGCCTGAGCCTGAGCCTGAGCCTGAGCCTGAGCCTGAGCCTGAGCCTGAGCCTGAGCCTGAGCCTGAGCCTGAGCCTGAGACGCAACTCCGGGCCGAACCCGAAGTCCAGACCGCAGTGGACGTGCCTGTGGCGGAAGAGCCGATTTCGGAAGCTCCCGCCGCCGAAGCGGCCCCTGCCGAACCGAAAGGCAAGGTGCTGATCGGCGACGAACGGCCCACGCCCGGTGTCGACGAGGCCCCGCAACCGGAGCGCCGCAACTGGATCGCCCGCCTGACCACCGGTCTGTCGCGGTCATCGCGCCAGTTGTCCGACAACATCGCCGGCGTCTTTACCAAGCGCAAGCTCGACGACGACACGCTGCAGGATCTCGAAGACGTCCTGATCCAGGCCGATCTCGGCATCGAGACCGCCATGCGCATCACCGATACGCTCGCCTCCGGCCGTTACGGCAAGGAAGTGTCAGGCGAAGAAGTGCGCGGGATCATGGCGAGCGAGGTCTCCAAGGTACTGGAACCGGTCGCCCAGCCGCTGGAACTCGACCTGTCCTTCAAGCCGCATGTCATTCTTGTCGTCGGCGTCAACGGCACCGGCAAGACGACCACCATCGGCAAGCTCGCCGCCAAGCTGCGCGATGCCGGACTCAAGGTCACGCTCGGCGCCGGCGACACCTTCCGTGCCGCAGCGATCGAGCAACTGAAGATCTGGGCTGACCGCACTGGCTCCACCTTCGTCGGCACCAAGATCGGCGCGGACGCGGCCGGACTCGCCTGGGACGCCTACAGGACGGCGCAAGAGAACGGTTCCGACGTCGTGATCATCGACACCGCCGGCCGGCTGCAGAACAAGGCCGAACTGATGGACGAACTGGCGAAGATCGTCCGCGTGCTGCAGAAGCACGATCCCGAAGCGCCGCACACGGTGCTGCAGACGCTCGACGCGACGACCGGGCAGAACGCGCTCAACCAGGTCGAGATCTTCCGCAACGTGGCCGGCGTCAACGGCCTCGTTATGACCAAGCTCGACGGCACGGCGCGCGGCGGCATCCTCGTCGCCATCTCGGCCAGGTACAAGCTGCCGGTCTATTTCATCGGCGTCGGCGAGGGCGTCGACGATCTCGAGCCGTTCCGCGCCAACGATTTCGCCCGCGCGATCGCCGGGCTTGCCGCCTGATCAGTCGGCGGAAGCGAATTTTTTCGGTTTCAGCGCGTCACTGACCGCATTGATCGCCTCGATCCAGGTCGCGATATCGGCCGTCAGGCTTTCGGTCCAGGGCGTGACGAAGTTCAGCACGTGCAGCTTCGATGCGCCATCATAGAAGCTGATCTCGTGAGTGGACATGTCGAGATAGCCGTCGCGGTCGGAATCCGCGGCCGTCGCGCGGGCCTTGACGCGGGCCCTGCCGAGCGAACAGTCGAGCGGATCATCATAGCCGGTCGCATCGCAGAAGGTCACGAAGCGGCGATACTGGAACCAGCCTTGCGGCAACGGCGAACGCGGCATGGCGGCCGTTTCGCGGCGCTCGTGCACGGTGACACGGGCGTGGCCTTCCACCTTGGCGGAAAGAAGCTCGACGAGCGGACCGGTGGACTCGGCGTCGAACAGCTTGTCGTCGCGGATGCCCAGCTCGGCCTGTTGGCCATCGACGCCAAGCGTCCAGAGATAGCCGGGAAAGAGGTCGCTTCCGCACCGCAGCGCGCCGGGTGCGATGCCGGGCTGGATGTCGGCGAATTGCACGGCTTCTGGGCCGTTTCCGGCATCGGTCAGGAATTCGCAGGCGGCGGCGGGAGACGCCGTCAAGACAAACAGAACCGCGAGAACTCGGGAAAAAGATAATCTGGGCATCGCGCGCTCCTTTCGATGGGCGAAGCGCGCGGGAGGCAGGCTTCGCTTGGCGGCCCGGTTCCTCCCAGATGGCAGTCGCTCTGCCGAAGCAGAACGGTCGTCAGACGAGTGTGTGCCCGATTCATTGACGAACGATTAACCATAATACTCCCGAATGCTGCGCTGCAACATAAATGCGCCGCCTTATGCTGGCCGCTTCTTACTGGCAATTGCCCATCCGATCGCCTAGGTGAGAAACACGGTCAGGAACGAAACGCCGGAAAACACATGTCAAAGCCGATCTTCGAACGCGACCCCTCCGATCCCGCACGCGAGAAAATCAATCCGATGCTCAAGCTCGCGCTGGAACTCGGGCCGCTCATCGTCTTCTTTTTCGGCAATTCGCGCGGCGAGTGGCTGGCCGGGCATTTCCCGGTCCTCGCCGATGTCGGCGGTCCGATCTTCATCGCCACGGCGCTGTTCATGGCCGCCACGGTGATCGCGCTGGCCGCCTCCTGGATGCTGACCCGCACCCTGCCGATCATGCCGCTTGTTTCCGGCGTCGTCGTCCTCGTTTTCGGCGCCCTGACCCTGTGGCTGCATGACGAAGTCTTCATCAAGCTGAAACCGACCATCATAAACACCATCTTCGGCGGGCTTCTGCTGGGCGGATTGTTCTTTTTCCGCACGTCGCTGCTGCGCTATGTTTTCGACAGCGCCTTCAACATCGACGAGGAAGGCTGGAACAAGCTGACGTTGCGCTGGGGGCTCTATTTCCTTGCCATGGCGGCCGTCAACGAGATCATCTGGCGCAATTTCTCGACCGATTTCTGGGTCGCCTTCAAGGTCTGGGGTTTCACCCCCCTCGCCATTCTCTTCACCCTGTCGCAAATGCCGTTGATTACCCGGCATTCGCTGGACGAGCCGGAAAAGAAACCGGCCGGGGAATAGTTCACGCCGTCGCCGGGTGCGGCTTGCGCCAGCCCTCCATAGCGAGAAGCGCGCCGGCGCCGATCAGCGCCAGCATCCCGCCGAGCACGGCCGTGCCGGCATAGGTCGTGATCGCCGTACCGATCGCGAAGGTCATCGCCGCCACCATCTGGCCGACGAAGTTCGACACCGCCATCAGCGCCGCGCCGGCGCCCGGCCGCGCCGACATCAGGTCCTGCAGATAGCTGATCGACACCGACAGGATGATCCCGGCGCCGAACGCCGCCGGCACCACCAGAACATAGGTGGCCGCCATCGAGGTCATCGAGGCAAACAGGAACAGAAAGCCGGCATAAACCGCGCCGCCGAACGCAATCAGCCCCGCCTTGGAAACACGCCGCAATGCCAGTCCGCACATCAGCATGAACGGAATTTCCAGAAGCGCGATCGCACCGTGAAACCGGCCCACATCCGGCATCGCCCCGCCGATTTCCTTCACGATCAGCAGGCCGAATACCGCCATGTAGAGCTGGTTAGAACCGGTCACCAGGCCGACCGCCAGAATGCGTGCGGCGATCCCGCCTTTGGCAAGTTCCCGGAATGCCGCAACGAAGCGCAATCCCGATTTCGGGTCTTCGAGCTGGCCCGACGGCCCGGCCGGCCAGAAAATGGCGAACAGGATAAAACAGATCAGCGCCGAAGCCCCCGCCGAAAGATAGACGCCGATCAGCGCCATCCCGGACGCGAGCGCCAGCGACCAGAGCGGTGGCGTGATCACGAAGGCAAGCGAGAAGGAGGCGCGCATGATCGCGAAGATCTGGTCGGCATGCTCGCCGCCGCGGGTCCTTCCCGCCAGCCGCCCCAGCGCGAAAAGCTGGCTGAACACGCTGAAGCCCAGCGGCAGCAGGACGGTATGCGCGACGACGAATGCAACCGGCGAACCCGTGAGCCAGACGAGCGAATAGCCGGTTGTCGCGAAAACGAAGCTGAGCACCAGCATCTGGCGCCGGTTCGCGCGCTGGTCGGTCACGATCCCGACGACGACCGAGGTGATCACCATCACCGAGGAGGCGACTGTGAGCACCGCCGAATAGGCGGCGTCCGAAAGGCCGAGCAGTTCCACCGCCACCAGCGAGGCGTAGGGCATCACCGAGGAGACGGCCACGCCCGTCAGGAAGAGCGCCGTCACCGTCAGCCGCAGCAGCGGGTCTCGAAAAATGATGACGAAGGATGAAAGCACCGCTGCACTCCGGGAAACGTCGGCAGCATTGCATAGGCCCGGTGCGAATATCGGGCAATTCACTTTCAACTCAGAGTTTATGCCGCGGCGAATAAAAAACCCCGGGCAATTGCCCGGGGTTGTATCGGTCCGGTTGTGCCAGCCGTCAGCCGTGGCCTTCGAGAACGCCTTCGCGGACATCCTCGGCCTTGTCAGCCAGGGTCTCGATTTCGCCGGAGTTGAGACCGAGGTCCATGATCACGTTGATCGCGATCACGGTGTCGGTGCTGATCGGAACGGTCTTGTCCGATGCGACGCCCAGGAAGATTGCGGCGAGATCGGTTGTGCTCGCCGGATTGATCCCCATGGACGACAGGTTGAGCGTGCCGTCATACAGAGCTTCCAGCATGGCCAGGTTCTGCAGCGGCGAGTCGACGATGGTGATCGAATCCCAGTTGGCGGCAACATAGTCCGCGAAGGCCTTGGCGCTCAAATCGTAGATATTGGCCGTTGCCGGGTCCCAGTTGGTGAGGACTTCGTCCAGTGCGCGCGCGAGAACCTTCGAGGGCGAGCGCGCGACGCTCAGCCGGCCGAGTTCGACTTCCGGAATGCCTTCCTGGGCCCAGGCGGGCTTGCCGCCACCATCACCCTTGCCGGCCTGACCGGCCTTCGGACCTTTTCCGTCCGAGTCTTCACCGGCATTGTCGGGGCGTCCGCCCTGACCGCCCGACCCATGATCGCCGCCGTCGGCATCATGGCCGCCACCACCGTTGCCGCCGCCACCGTTGCCGCCGCCGCCATTACCGCCACCGCCATTGCCGCCGCCGCTGCCTTCAGCGATCGCGGTATGCGTGCCCAGATCGAGCAGGTTGTGGCTTCCGACGGAAATTCCGCCAACCAGGAAGGCGAAAGCCGATACACCGGTCAGCAACGCGATTTGCAGTTTTTTCTTTTTGTTCAGCAGAATCATAAATTTCTCCTCGATCGCTGTAGGGGCAGGGGCGATTCCCTTCCTCCCTTGCGCGATCCAAGCGGCGAAGCGCCTCCCGATCATTGATACATGTCAATCGGGGTATGTATGCTGAAATATAATATTCTGTAAGGTAAACGGCCGGCGTTAAGTCGGCTTGTCAGCACCGAAAAAGGCGGAGGCACGTGCCTCCGCCTTTTGATTGCGCCGCGCTCAGGCGGTGGCTTTCGTCTTTTCCATGCGCTTGCGGTCGACGGGATCGAGATATGTCTTGCGAAGGCGTATGTTCTTCGGCGTCACCTCCACCAGCTCGTCGTCTTGGATCCAGGACAGCGCCCGGTCGAGCGTCATCTTGATCGGCGGCGTCAGCTTGACGGCTTCGTCCTTGCCTGCCGAACGGATGTTGGTGAGCTGCTTGCCCTTGAGGACGTTGACCTCGAGATCGTTGTCACGGGTGTGAATGCCGATGATCATGCCCTGATAGACCTTGTCGCCGGGCTCGATGATCATCGGGCCGCGGTCTTCCAGGTTGAACATCGCATAGGCGACCGCCTCGCCGGGCTGGTTGGACAACAGCACGCCATTGGTGCGGCCGCCGATCTCGCCCTTGTAGGGCTGATAGTCATGGAACAGGCGGTTCATCACGGCGGTGCCGCGGGTGTCGGTCAGCAATTCCGACTGATAGCCGATCAGTCCGCGCGTGGGTGCATAGAAAACCAGACGGACGCGGTCGCCGCCCGACGGGCGAAGCTCGGTCATCTCGGCCTTGCGCTCCGACATCTTCTGCACGACGACGCCGGAATGCTCCTCGTCGACATCGATGACGACTTCCTCGATCGGCTCCATCAACGTTCCGTTTTCGTCCTTGTGCATGACGACGCGCGGACGCGACACGGCCAGTTCAAAACCCTCGCGGCGCATCGTCTCGATCAGCACGGCCAGCTGCAATTCGCCGCGGCCGGAGACATAGAACGAATCCTTTGAATCGGATTCTTCGATCTTGAGCGCCACGTTGCCCTCGGCTTCCTTGAGCAACCGGTCGCGGATGACGCGGCTCGTCACCTTGTCGCCCTCGGTGCCGGCAAGCGGCGAATCGTTGACGAGGAAGCTCATCGTCACGGTCGGCGGATCGATCGGCTGCGCCTGCAGCGGCTCGGTCACGGACGGATCGCAGAACGTGTCGGCGACCGTGCCCTTGGACAGGCCGGCGATGGCGACGATGTCGCCCGCATGCGCCTCTTCGACGGGCTGGCGTTCCAGGCCGCGGAAGGCGAGGATCTTCGAGATCCGGCCGGTTTCGATCTGTTTGCCGTCCCCAGACAGAACCTTGACCGACTGGTTCGACTTGATCGAACCGGAATGGATCCGGCCGGTAATGATGCGGCCGAGGAACGGGTTGGCTTCGAGGATCGTCCCGATCATTCGGAACGGTCCCTCGGCGACCGTCGGTTCGGGAACATGCTCGAGGACGAGATCGAACAGCGGTGCCAGCGACGCGTCGGCCGGTTTTTCCGTTTCTGGCGCCATCCAGCCGTCGCGGCCGGACCCGTAGAGGATCGGGAAATCGAGCTGCTCGTCCGTGGCGTCGAGCGCCGCGAACAGGTCGAACACCTCGTTGATGACCTCGTCGGCGCGCGCGTCGGAGCGGTCGATCTTGTTGACCGCGACAATCGGGCGGAGCCCGACCTTCAGCGCCTTGCCGACGACGAACTTGGTCTGCGGCATCGGGCCTTCGGCGGCGTCGACCAGCACGATCGCGCCATCGACCATCGACAGGATGCGCTCCACCTCGCCGCCGAAATCGGCGTGTCCGGGCGTGTCGACGATATTGATACGCGTTCCTTTCCATTCCACCGAGGTCGCCTTGGCGAGAATGGTGATGCCGCGTTCCTTTTCGATGTCGCCGGAATCCATCGCGCGTTCCTGCACGCGCTCGTTTTCCCGGTAGACACCGGATTGTTTCAACAGTTCGTCGACCAGCGTTGTCTTGCCATGATCGACATGCGCGATGATCGCGATATTGCGGATTGCCATGTCTTGATTCCGAAAATGAAAGGCCGGGCTCTTCGGCCCGGCATTGCGTTGTTGAGGTGCTCATACCGGCTTTTTCGCAATTGCGAAAGACCGTCCGTGTTTTGACGTCACGAACCAATGCCTAATGAATTGTTAACCCGGGTGGCGCAGTTTGCGTTCCGGGAGAACGAACCATGGCATTACTTCATATCCTGTCCGCCGCGGCTCTTGCTGCGGCCGTTGCAATTGCCGGCGACGCCGTGACCGCGCCCGACACGAACCCGACCGCCGCCGAACTGGCCTACGCCGATGCGCCTTACGGCGTGGACCCGATGGTGACCGGACCGGTCAGCAAGGGTTTCGAAACCCGGCGACAGATCGCTGGCTGCGACCTGGCGCGCTGGCCCGATATCCCGCTCGCCTGCTACCCGGACTAGGATGCTCTGCCGGACGCCTCGCTAACCAGCATCAGTTCGCCTATGTTTTCGGCTGTCACATAGCCCGTGAGACGTCCCTCGCGGTCCGTCACGCCGACCGCCGGGGCGTTCGCGCCCTGCAGGAGCTTGAACGCGGCGTCGAGCATTTCGGTTTCGCCGATCACCGGGATGTCCCGGATCATCACCTCGTACACCGGCGCCGACCGGCCACGCTCCTGCAGCGACGCCACCATACCTTCGCGCGTCAGGACGCCGCGCAGATTACCGCCACCATCGACGACGGGGAACTCGTGCTGCGTCGTGCGCAGCAGCGCCTCTGCCGCATCGCCCAGCGTCGAGGCCGGACCGAGCGCATCGTAATGCGTGATCATGGCGTCGCGAACCTTCACCTTCGAGGCGATTGCCTGCAGGCTCGTCGCCTGGGATTCCGAGGCGGCGGCGACATAGACGAAGATCGCCACGAAGATCAGCAGGACATTGCCGGAAAGAAGCCCGAGAAAACCGAAGAAAAAGGCCGCCACCTGGCCGACGCGCGCCGCGATTTCGGTGGCATGAACGCGCGAATACCGCATGGCGAGCAACGCCCGCAACACCCGCCCGCCATCCATCGGAAAGGCCGGGATCAGGTTGAACAGCACCAGCACGATATTGACCACCGCAAGCCGCGCGACAAAACCGAGCGACGTGTTTTCGATCTGCGAGATCGTCGCGATGTCGGGATACCGTCCCAAGGCAATGATCAGCACGGCCGCGATGACGACATTCACCAGCGGGCCGGCGACCGCCACGACGATTTCCTCGCTCGGCTTTTCCGGCATGTGCTCCAGTTGCGCGACACCGCCGATCGGCAGCAACGTGATCTGCGGCGTCTTGATGCCATAGCGCCGCGCGGCGGTCGCATGGCCGAGTTCATGCAGCACGACGCAGGCGAAGACAGCGACGATGAACGCCACGCCCTCTATCGCCGCCGAACTGCCGCCCTGCTGGTAATACGCAATGCCGATCCACAGCAGCAGCAGGAAGAAGGTCAGGTGAATGCGGATCTCGGTTCCCGCAATCTTCGCGACCGGAAATGACCATTGCATCGCATGAACTCCAGATTGGCGCGGCGGCCGCCGCTTTCGCTTGTCCCGGCCGGGATGCGATGACCAGCCGGCTTGCGGCAAGGCTGACAACGCGACCCTTTCTATCTAAGTGGTACTGGATCGGGAAACCAGCAAGGACTTGGCGGCATGCAAATCGGTATGATCGGACTGGGCAGGATGGGCGGCAACATGGTGCGCAGACTGCTGCGTGCCGGTCACGAATGCATCGTCTACGACATTCACCCCGACAGTGTCGCCGCGCTTGAAGCCGAAGGCGCCAAAGGCGCCGACAGCCTCGAAAGCTTTGTTGAGTTGCTGCAACCGCCCCGCACGGCCTGGATCATGCTGCCGGCGGCGATCGTCGGAAAGACGGTCGACAGCCTCGCCGCCCTGATGGCGCCGGACGACATCATCATCGACGGCGGCAATTCTCCCTACCGCGAGGCCGTTGACGCCGATGAACGGCTCAAGGCATCCGGCATCCACTTCGTCGATGTCGGGACCAGCGGCGGCGTCTGGGGGCTGGATCGCGGCTACTGCCTGATGATCGGCGGCGACCGGCAAGCCGTGCAGCGGCTCGACCCCGTCTTTGCAGCGCTCGCACCGGGCGGAGAAGGCGAAACCCCCGCCGAGCGCGGCTATCTGCATTGCGGCCCGGCCGGCGCGGGGCACTTCGTCAAGATGGTCCATAACGGTATCGAATACGGCATGATGGCGGCCTATGCCGAGGGCATGAACCTGCTGAAAGCGGCCAATGCCGGCGCGCGGGACCGCGACGCCGATGCCGAGACCACCCCGCTCGACCATCCCGAATATTACCGTTTCGATCTCGACGTCGCGTCCATCGCCGAGGTCTGGCGCCACGGCAGCGTCATCTCGTCCTGGCTGCTCGACCTGACGGCGCAGGCGCTAAGCCAGGATCCGAACCTCGACGGCTATGATGGCCGCGTATCCGATTCCGGCGAGGGCCGCTGGACGATCAATGCGGCGATCGACACCGGCGTCCCGGTTCCGGTCCTGTCGGCGGCGCTCTTCCAGCGCTTTACGTCACGCGGCGAATCGGAATTCGCCGACCGTCTCCTCTCCTCGATGCGCTTCGCCTTCGGCGGACATCTGGAGAAGAAATAGGCCGGATCAGACCAGCCCGCGTTTCTTCAGCATCGCGTCCGGCGTCGGCAGGCGGCCGCGAAACGCCTTGTAGGCGTCCTCCGGATCGACGGTGCCGCCCGACGAATAGATATGCGTCTTCAGCTTCTCGGCGATCTCGGCGTTGAACGGATCGCCGGTTTCCTCGAAGGCGTCGAAAGCGTCAGCATCCATCACTTCCGACCACATGTAGGAATAGTAGCCCGCCGAATAGCCGTCGCCGGCGAAGATGTGCTGGAAATGCGGCGAGCGGTGCCGCATCGCGATGGCGTCGGGAATGCGAATATCCTCCAGAACCTTCGCCTCGAATTCCAGCGGCTTTTCCGGAGCGTTCTTCCTGGCGTGATAGGCTATGTCGACCAGCGCGCTAGCGGTGTATTCGACCGTCTCGAAACCGGCATTGAAGGTCTGCGCCGCCAGCACCTTGTCGAGCAGTTCCTTCGGCATCGGCTCGCCCGTCTCGACATGCAGCGCATAGGTGTTGAGCACCTCCGGCACCGTCAGCCAGTGCTCGTAAAGCTGCGAGGGCAGTTCGACGAAGTCGCGCGAGACGCTGGTGCCCGAAACCGACGGATAGGTAACGTCCGACAACATGCCGTGCAGCGCGTGGCCGAATTCATGGAACAGCGTGCGCGCATCGTCGAAGGACAGGAAGGCCGGCTTTCCTGCGGGCGGTTTGGCGAAATTCATCGTGTTGAGGATGATCGGCGGCTCGCCGAGAAGCTTCGACTGGCTCTGCAGCCCGCTCATCCACGCGCCGGACCGCTTCGAGGGCCGCGCGAAATAATCGCCGATGAACAGCGCCTTGTGCGAGCCGTCCGGGTTTTTCACGACCCACAGCCGTGCGTCGGGATGATAGAGCGGCGCACCCTTCACCTCCTGGAAAGTGATGCCGAACAACCGCGTCGCAACCGCGAACGCCGCCTGGATCATCTTTTCGAGCTGCATGTAGGGTTTGACGTCGTCGTCGGAAAAATCGAAGCGCTGCTGGCGGATTTTCTCCGCGTAATAACGCCAGTCCCATTTCGCCGGCGCGAAATTGTGGCCCTCGGCTGCGATCAGCTCCGCGATGTCGTCGGCTTCCTCCCCGGCGCGCGCAACGCCCTTTTCCCAGACGGTTTCGAGCAGATTGCTCACATTGCCCGGCGTCTTGGCCATCGTGTCGTCGAGCTTGTAGGCGGCATAGGTCTCGTAACCGAGCAGCGCCGCCTGCTCCTGGCGTAGCGCCAGTGTCTCGGCGATAACGTTTGTATTGTCGGTCTCGCCGCCGTTTTCGCCGCGCGCGGACCATGCAGTGTAGACCTTTTCGCGCAAATCACGCCGCGTCGAATAGGTCAGGAACGGATCGGCGATCGAGCGCGACAGGCTGACGGCATGCTTGCCGGGATGACAGCGCTCCTCGGCAACCGAGGCGAGCGCATCGACCAGCCAGCCCGGCAGGCCCTCGAGATCGGCTTCGTCCTCGAGAAACAGGACCCAGTCGGATTCATCCTTGAGCACATTCTGCCCGAACTGCGTGCCGAGCGTCGCCAGCTGCTCGGTGATTTCGGCAAAGCGTTTCTGCGCCGCGCCCTCCAGCGCCGCGCCGGAGCGCACGAAACCCTTCCAGCGCCGTTCCAGCACGCGGTATTGTTCCGTCGTCAGGCCGAACGCATCGCGCTTTTTCCACAGCGCGTCGACACGGGCGAACAACGGCTTGTTCATGGCAACCGCGGTGCGGTGGCGCGCATAGAGCGGCGACACCGTGCGCTCGACCGCGCGAATCGTATCGTTGGTGTGCGAACCGGCGCGGTTGAAGAAGATCGCCGACACCCGCGACAGCTTCTCGCCCGCCCTTTCCAGCGCCTCCACCGTGTTCTCGAATGTCGGCTCGGCCGGATCGGCGGCGATCGACTCGATCTCGGCCAGATGCGCATCGAAGGCCGCTCGGATGACGGGTTCGAAGTCCTCGTCGCGGATCGCCGTGAAATCCGGAAGGCCATGCGGGCCGGTCCAGTCGGTCAGCGGCGAGATGGTGGCAGTCGCGGTCATAGAGGCTCCTTGCGGGATCGGGAAATGGTTTGCTGTTTCAGCTAGGCGATGAATGCGCGGTTTCCAAGATGCATTCTCGCGATCCGGCGCCGAAGAACGAAAGCGGCGCTTGACAGACCCCGGAAATATAGTAAGTCGGACTTATTATATGCATGACTTATGAAAGACCTTGCCCGTGATCGATTCCGAGACATTCGGCTTCATGGTGACCGACATCGCGCGCATGACGCGCGCGATGCTGGAGAAGCGCATTGCGAGCGCCGGCCTCGGCATCACACCGGGCGAGGCGCGCGCGCTGCTCCATATCGCGGCACTGGAAGGCGCGCGGCAGAGCCAGATCGCGGAGCGCCTCGGCATCGAGCCGATGACGGCATGTGTTTACATCGACAAGCTGGAAAAGCAGGGCCTCGTCACTCGCGCGCCCGATCCCGATGATCGGCGCGCCAAGAATGTCGTCGCAACCGAGACCGCGAAGAAACTGATCGACCGCATTCTCGAACAAACCGCGGCCATCCGCGAGCAATCGTTTGCCGGCCTCGCCCCGGCCGAGCGCGACACGATGATGGAAGCGCTCAAGCAGGTGCGCGCCAATCTCTACGGCCTTCTGACCTCCGAGACGGCGGAGGTGGACCCGCAATGACAGCCCCGATCATGAGCGTTCGGCGCACGACGTTGATTTCGTCCGTCCTGGTGGCGCTCGGCCCCATCTCCATGGCGCTCTACACGCCGGCCATGCCGCAACTCGTCGAGGCGTTCCAGACGACGCCCGCCGTGATCAAGGCGACTTTGACCGCCTATTTCGCCGGCTTCGCGTTCTTCCAGCTCGCCGCCGGGCCGGTCGCCGACTCATTCGGGCGGCGCTTGTCGACGCTGGTCTTCATCGCGATCTACATCGCCGGAAGCCTCGGCGCGGCGCTGGCGCCGAACGTCCATGTGCTGATCGCCGCCCGCCTTGTGCAGGGCATCGGCGCGGCGATCGGCGTGACCGTTTCGCGCGCCATCGTGCGCGATCTCTTTCCCGGCGACGCCGGTGCGCGCATTCTCAATCTCGTCGGCATCATGCTCGCCGTCGCGCCGTCGATCTCGCCGGCGCTCGGCGGCTTCACGGTCGCGGTCGCCGGCTGGCATGCGGTGTTCGTGCTGATGCTGCTCTTCGGGGTAGGCATCGGCGCGATCGGCCTGTTCGCGTTGAAGGAGACGATCGTACCCGATCCGTCACGGTTCCGCCCAGGCAGGATCGCGCGCTCTTACGGAGAACTTCTTCGCAGCGCCGAATTCATGACCTCGGCCATCTCTGTCGCCTTCGGGGCGGGCATCTTCTATGCCCTGGCGACGATGCTGCCCTTCGTGATGATCGATGTCATCGGCATGACGCCGATGCAGTTCGGTTTCTCGATGCTGTGCCAGTCGGGCGTGTTCTTCCTGGGATCGGTGGCGTTTCGTGTGATGATGCGCTGGATGACGCCGCGCCAGGCGGTCGCCCCCGGCCTTTGCTTCATCTTCGCCGGAAGCGTTTCGATGGCGATTGCGCCGCATGTGTTCGGGCCGTCGCTGCTGACGGTAATGGGATCGGTAGCGTTGATGTCCTTCGGCGTGGCGATGATCATGCCCTACCTGCTGATGGCGGGCATGCGCCCGTTTCCGCATATTGCGGGCCAGGCTTCGTCACTGACCGGCTTCTTCCAAGTAGGCTCGGGGCTGGTCGGCGGAACGGTGGGCGCCTGGATCGGTTCGCCGGTGGCCTCGATTTCCATCGTGATCCCCGCCATGGGCGCGGTCAGCATCATCGCCTATCTGTTCTACCGGCGCGTCGAGGCAAGGTTGGCCCGCGGCGAGGCGATGCCGCAGGAGGTCGCCGCGCCGGTGACACCGGCGCCGGCGGAATAGTCGCTGTCAGCTGTTGCGCTTGCGCGCCGCCAGCGTGCGCAAGCGTAGCGCATTGAGCCGGATGAAGCCCGCCGCGTCCTTCTGGTCGTAAGCGCCGCGATCGTCCTCGAAAGTGACAAGCTCTTCCGAGTAGAGCGATTTCGGCGACTTGCGGCCGGTGGTTATGACATTGCCTTTGTAGAGCTTCAGACGGACCGTGCCCTCGACATCCTTCTGGCTGTGGTCGATCGCCGCCTGCAGCATCTCGCGCTCCGGCGAGAACCAGAAGCCGTTATAGATCAGTTCCGCGTAGCGCGGCATCAATTCGTCCTTCAGGTGCATGGCGCCACGGTCGAGCGTGATCGATTCCATGGCGCGGTGAGCGGCGAGCAGGATGGTGCCGCCCGGCGTCTCGTAGACCCCGCGCGATTTCATCCCGACGAATCGGTTTTCAACGAGGTCGATCCGACCGATGCCGTTGTCGCGGCCGAGATCGTTCAGCGCAGCGAACAGGGTCGCCGGCGACATTGCCTTGCCGTTCAGCGCGACCGCGTCGCCGTTCCTGAACTCAATTTCGATCTCGGTCGCCTCGTCTGGCGCGTCCATCGGCGAGACGGTGCGCATGTGGACATATTCCGGCGCTTCCATCCACGGATCTTCCAGCACCTTGCCCTCGGAAGAGGAGTGCAGCATGTTTGCATCGACCGAGAACGGCGCCTCGCCATGCTTGTCCTTCGGCACCGGGATCTGGTGATCCCGCGCGAAATTGATCAGGTCGGTGCGTGACTTGAAGGTCCAATCGCGCCACGGCGCGATCACCTTGATGTCCGGATTGAGTGCATAGGCCGACAGTTCGAAACGGACCTGGTCGTTGCCCTTGCCGGTGGCGCCATGCGCGATGGCGTCGGCGCCGGTTTCCTCGGCAATTTCGACGAGGCGCTTGGAAATCAGCGGCCGCGCGATCGACGTGCCAAGCAGGTAGACGCCCTCGTAGACGGTGTTGGCGCGAAACATCGGGAAGACGAAATCGCGGATGAATTCCTCGCGCAAATCCTCGATATAGATTTCCTTGATGCCGAGCATCTCGGCCTTCTTGCGCGCCGGCTCGAGCTCGTCGCCCTGTCCGAGATCGGCGGTAAACGTCACGACTTCGGCGCCGAGTTCGGTCTGCAGCCATTTCAGAATGATGGAAGTGTCGAGTCCGCCCGAATAGGCGAGCACGACCTTTTTGACGTCTTTCTTTGCGGCACTCATTTCGCTTCTGTTCCAGTCGATTGCGGGATTGGGAAAATCGCGCGCACCATATTGCGTTTGCGCGGCGGTGCAAGCGGTTTGCTTTGATTAGCGCTGCCGCGCCACCGTCCATTCGGCGAATGCGGCCAGAACCAGAAAGATCACGATGGTCATGGTGAAGCCGAGAACGGCATCGGAAAGATAGTGCGCGCCGAAGGCGACGCGCAGCACGGCCATGGCGACGGCAACCACCCCGACGGCAAGCGCCGACCAGACGTAGCGATGAACGGCGAGTAGCAAAGCGATACACATCAGCCATCCCGCTGCTGCCGCCTCGCCGGAGACGAAGGAACAGTTCGACGCGCAAAGACTGGTCCTGGTGCCCGCCTCGACAAAAGCGAGCCAGCCGCCGAAATCCTCTGTCATCCACGGCCGCGGACGGCCCCAATGCGCCTTCAGAACGCCGTTGACGATCAGACCGGGTCCGAGAATCAGGGCCGCCACCAGCACCGTCTTCAGCCGCACGGCGGCATTGCGCCAGCGCCGTCCCGCCCATAATTCGGCCGCCAGCACGATCAGGGCGATGATGCCGAGAATCGCCGGCAACGGATGGAGGATTTCGCGAATGCTGTAGAGGACCGGCGTGCCGGCGAACGGGAAACCCGAACAGCCCATGCCGTTGGCCCGCTCGGTCGCCGCGCAGGCGGCCGAATCGAAGAACCAGCCTGACACCGCGAGATCCAGCTGCGGCGCGAGGCGGAACTGCAGCAGCAGCACGAACCACACTGCCGCCGCGACGGTAGCGACGAGCGGATCGGCGAGCGGCCCGAACGGATTGTTGGCGCGCGGTATCGGCAAGAGTGTCACGGTCCTTGTTGGTTCGGCGTTCCCTGTGGCATGGTGCGCCACACCCTGCAAGTCCGGGCGCATCGACGCAAACGAGATCACGCCGCAATGCCTGTCTTCATTCCCGATTGGCCGACGCTGGCCGCATTTTCCGTCGCCGCGATCGTCCTCGCGATCACGCCCGGACCCGATATGACGCTGTTCCTGTCGCGGACGCTCAGCCAGGGCCGCGCCGCCGGTTTCGCCTGCATGTTCGGCGCCTATGCCGGCGTCGCCATCCATACGTCCATGGTCGCGCTCGGCCTGTCGGCGCTGATCGTCGCCGCGCCCGCCGCCTTCGCCACACTCAAGGTCGTCGGCGCTGGCTACCTCGTCTGGCTCGCCATCGACGCGATCCGCAACGGTTCCTCGCTGACGATGAAGACGGAAAAACGGCAGGCGCCGCATGTCGGCGCCAGTTTCCTGACCGGCATCGGCATCAACCTGCTCAACCCGAAGATCATCCTGTTCTTCATGACTTTCCTGCCGCAATTCGTCGCCGCCGGCGATCCGCATGCGACCGGCAAGTTCTTCTTCCTCGGCGCACTGTTCATGGTCATCGCCATACCGATCACCTCCGCGATGGTGCTGGCCGCCGGCTGGATGTCGGCAACGCTCAGGCAAAAGCCGGTCGTCACCCGCGTCATCGACTGGCTGATGGCCAGCGTCTTCTCCGCCTTCGCGGTGAAGATCCTGCTTACCCAGTCGCGCTAGGGATCAGCCTATTCGCCGTGCCCGGCGATCATCATCGCTTCATAGGCAAGCCGCTCGGTCTTCTTCATCCGTTCCGACGCTGACTTGAGCTGGCCACAGGCGGCGAGGATGTCCTGGCCGCGCGGCGTGCGGATCGGCGAGGCATAGCCGTTGGCGTTGATGAAATCGGCGAATTTCTCGATCTGCTCCCAGTCGGAACATTCGTAGTTCGAGCCCGGCCACTTGTTGAACGGGATAAGATTGATCTTGGCCGGGATGCCCTTCAGCAGTGTCACCAGTTGTTTCGCGTCGGCGAGGCCGTCATTAACGCCCTTCAGCATGACATATTCGAAAGTGATGCGCCGCGCGTTCGACAGGCCGGGATAGGCCCGGCAGGCATCGAGCAGGTCTTTGAGCGGATACTTCTTGTTGATCGGCACCAGCACGTCGCGCAGTTCGTCGTTGGTCGCATGCAGCGAGATCGCCAGCATGACGCCGGTCTCCTCGCCTATCTTCACGATCCCGGGCACGACGCCGGAGGTCGACAGCGTGATGCGGCGCTTCGACAGCGAAAGCCCGTCGCCGTCGGCGAAGACGAGCAGCGCGTCGCGCACATTGTCGTAATTGTAGAGCGGTTCGCCCATGCCCATCATCACGACGTTGGACACCTTGCGGCCTTCCGACGGAACGATGGCGCCCTGCGGCGTGTCCTTGTCGGGAAAATCGCCGAGCCGGTCGCGCGCCAGTAGCAGCTGCGACACGATTTCCTCGGAGGTGAGATTGCGCACGAGGCGTTGCGTGCCGGTGTGACAGAAGGTGCAGGTCAGCGTGCAGCCGACCTGGCTCGAAACGCACAACGTGCCGCGCCCCTCCTCGGGGATATAGACGGTCTCGACCTCGACCGGACGGCCGGCGCCGCGCGGCGGAAACCGCAGCAGCCATTTGCGCGTGCCGTCGTTGGAAACCTGCTCCTCGACGATTTCCGGCCGCGCGATGGAGAAATTCTCCTTCAGCATCGCGCGCAGGTCCTTCGACACATTCGTCATGTCGTCGAAATCGGAAACGCCACGCACATAAAGCCAGTGCCACAATTGCTGGACGCGCATCTTCACCTGGCGTTCCGGCACGCCGGCGTCCTTCAGCGCGTCGCCGAGTTGCGCGCGGGTCAGGCCGATCAGCGTCGGCTTTTCGGCCGCCGCCAATCGCGCGGTCTCGCCGGGCGCCTCGCGCACAGCGCTTTCTGTCAGGTCGATGGAAACGCCCATGGTCAATCCGTCATGTCTGCAAGATGCGCGCCTTATCATACCGGGGACGCCGCGTCACGTTGCCTCAAACGGCGAAAGCCGGGATCAGGTCCCGGCATCGTCCGTTACGGCGTATATAGTGCGTTATTTGCAGTTCTGAATGGCGTCGAGCGCCGCCGTCACGCCGGACAGCGAATATTCATAGGTCGTGTTGGTGCCACGCCGCGACACCGCCTTCACGATCATTTTGGTGCCTGCTTTCATCGCCGCCACCAGCGCCGGTTCCTGAGCCGCATTCTCGACCCATGCGGAATTTTCCTTGGTGAAGAACGTAAACGGTTTTCCGTCAACGCTGACCGTGACCTTGGAGCTTTCTTTCAGCGTGTAGCCAGCCATGAACTGCGGTTCATAGGTGACGTTCTGCTTGGTGCGCTGCGTCACCAGGAAGAAATTGTCGCCATGGTCGACATTGGCCGGTTCTTTCGAGGTCGGCACGGACAGCGCATAGCAAACCTTGCCGCCGCCCGAATCATAGCTGAACGCGCCCCAGTCGTTAAACTCGCCGATGCGTGTCGGCGTCTGCGCCATGGCGCTTGCCGCACTGCTCGCAAGCACACTCGCTGCCAGCAATCCCGCGAAGACTTTCGCTCTTGTGAACATATTCCCTACCGGTTTTTGTCGGTCACGCATGAAACATGAGGATTTGGTTAACCCAATCTGGACGAGTTAGGGTTACCAAACCGTGAACGGAACGCCAATGATTTTACCCTTTTCGCCCGCCCGCCTTGTGATGCGCGACACCGTTGTCCCAACGCGTGACGATTGCAGCGGGAAAGCGGCAAGAGTTTGACTTTATTCCGCAAAGCGGATGACAGACCTGCCCTCGCGGCACTATCATTGCCGAGCGGGACCTGATCCTGCCCCGATCTACTTAAAACGGGAATTCTGGCAACCGACGGATCGAATGGACAAAAAGCAACACAAGCATTTTGCGGCGCTCGCAAGCGCAGTTGCCACGTCCCGGGACAGGACAGCCTTCACCGAACTGTTCGATCACTTCGCCCCGCGCATCAATTCCTACCTGCGCCGCATGGCGCTGGAGCCCGGCCAGGCCGAGGAACTCACCCAGGAGGTGATGATGGTGCTGTGGCACAAGGCGGACCTGTTCGATCCCGCGAAGTCGTCGCTTGGCACCTGGCTGTTCCGCGTCGCGCGCAACCGTCGTATCGATCTGGTCCGCCGCGACAAGTCGGGGCTGCTCGATCCCGACGATCCGGTTTTCCAGCCCGACGAGCCGGAATCCGCCGATGTCATCCTCGAGTCGGAACAGCGCGACGAACGCGTCCGCGAGGCCCTGAAAGACCTGCCGACGGAACAGCTGGAGCTCGTCCGGAAGGCATTCTATCTCGGCCAATCACACAGCCAGATCGCCGAGGAAACCGGGCTGCCGCTCGGCACGGTCAAGTCGCGGATCCGCCTCGCCTTTGCGCGAATGCGCGCCGCGCTGGAAAGCGACGCGCGGATCGATACCGATTTCCCGTAATCGGCGCGCGGCCCGGGGCCGCGTGAAAGTATTAAACAATTTGTAGGAAATTAATACTTGATTGAGTAATAATCGATTCGCGCCGGCATGATACCGGGCCCCAGATTCCGGCAAACCGTTTCAATGATTGTCAGACGATATTGCCGCCGGGAGCAGGCATGACCTCTATTTCTTCGATCAATTCCTCCGCCCTGCAGATCATGCGGCAGTATCAGCCGTCTTCGCCTGCGGTCGGCGACACCGCTCCCGTCGGAAATGACATCGTCGCAACCGCCAACGGTGTCGGCGATCCTTTCCGCGACGCGCGTGCAGCGGCCTCCGAATCCGTTTTCAGCGTAAACCATGTCGATGTCACCAAAATGAAGCTCGATCTGATGGAGAAGGTCGGAGAAGCGTTCGGGATCAAGATGGACGATTACGACAGCCAGGCGTCTTATGGCTCTGCCATCCGCAGGGTGGTTTCGGAGATCAAGAAACAAGACGACGGTTCCCTCGTCCTTGCCGGGATCGAAAAGGACCTGGGGCTGGACAAGCTCGGTATGTCGATCGACTCGATGATCAACGCCATTATCGATCCGCAGGGTGATGACGGCGAGAAGCTGGATGCCGCTCTAAAACGGCAAGCGGGTGAAGACGGGCAGACACAGGGTGCGGCCTCTGTTCTTGCCTCGATCACATTGGACGATACCGGGATTTACGGTCCGTCGGCCTGACCGGCGCCTGTCGGACGGGCTCAAACGTCGATTACGGGATTATCCGTTTCCGCCTCGTCATTTCGGTGATCGGCAAGCGCCCGGCGCGCCGCGAGGCGATGTGCGTCGGTGATGTTGCTGCGCACCGCACCGAGCGCCGCCATCAGCACCGCGACATCGTCGGTAAAGCCGACGCCGAGCAGGAAATCGGGAATGAAATCGAGCGGCAGGACGAAATAGGCGAGCGCGGCCAGAAGGATGCCGCGCACCCGCGCCGGCGTCTTCGGATCCAGCGCGCAGAAATAGCCGGCAACGACGTCTTCCATGAACGGTACCTTGCGCGCCGCCTTCCGGACCGTCGACCAGAACTGCTCGCGCACACGCTGCTCGCGACGGTTCTGCTCCTCGCCGGAGCCCGGTTCGAGGATCTCGCCGATCAGCGCGTCATCCATGCCGTCTTGTCCGTTTTTCATGCGACAAATGTGGTGAACCGTGCCGCCGGCTTCAAGCGGCCGCCGCATCCATCGCGCCGGCGAGCTTGAGATCGAGCTCCGTGACGCCGCCGGCGTCATGCGTCGTCAGGGTGACCTCGACGCGGTTGTAGACGTTGAACCACTCGGGATGATGGTTCATCTTTTCGGCCGTGATCGCCATCTCCGTCATAAAGGCGAAAGCCTTGCGGAAATTCTTGAACTTGAAGGTCTTGCGGATCGCGTTGCCGTCGTCCGCAACGGTCCAGCCCTCGAGCTTGTCCAGCCCGGCGGCGATTGCGCCTGCGTCGAGTTTCTCCCGGCTCACCGTACCAGGCGCTCGGCGGCCGGCGCGTTTTTTGCCACGTTGGGAACCGAAATGCGCGGCGTCAGCGGATAGCTTTCCTCGACGATATAGGGTCCGCCGCCGACCGATTCCCGCGACGACATCAGGACGAACCGGTTCACCGCGAACGGCGGCACATGGAAATTGCCGCGGCCCGACAGATAGCGCGCCACCTGTTCCGGCGGCGTGTTGCGCAGCCGCGCGATGGTCACATGCGGCGTGAACTTGCGCGGATCGGCTGGCAGCCGCAGCCGCTGGCAGATGCGATCGATTTCCGCCTGCAATTCGGTCAGGTCGGGCGAGGCTGTGGGGGTCGCGAACAGCGAATGCGGCTTCTTGCCGCCGAAGACGCCGAGACCGGACAGTCCCAGCCGGAATTCGAACCGCCGCACCCGCGACAGCGCATCGGCGAACTCGTCGGCGACATGGTGTTCCACATCTCCGATAAAGCGCAGTGTCAGGTGGTAATTTTCGACGTCGATCCAGCGGGCGCCGGGCAGTCCTCCACGCAGCAATGACAAGGACATCGCCGCATTGTGCGGAATTTCCAGGGCGGCAAACAGACGCGGCATGACGCTCTCCCCCGTGCTCGGAAGTGTGACAGGCAAATCACTTTGTCCCCACCCGAATCGAATCACGGACCGGCTGACCGCGCAAGCTAAAACTGGGATCGGACTTTGGCGCAGGGCCTGTCCGCACGCGCGGCGGAAACCTTTCTAGTCGCCGCGTGCGGCGAGATAATCCCGCATGACGGGCAGGATTTTCGCCACCATGGCATCGACGCCGGCCGGGTTGGGATGCATGCCGTCGCCGAGCAGTTTGGCGCGGTCGGTGATCGCACCGTCGAGGAAAAACCGGTGGAAAGGCAATTTGTACTTTTCGGCCAGCTCCGGGAAGATCGCATCGAATTTCGCGGCATAATCCTCGCCCATATTCGGCGGCGCCAGCATGCCCGCGAGGATGACGTCGATGCCGCGTTCCTTTAGCCGGCTGATCATCTTGTCGAGATTGGCGCGCGTGATGTCCGGTGAGAGACCGCGCAACGCATCGTTTGCGCCGAGTTCCAGGATCACGAAGTCCGTTCCGTCGGGCACCGACCAGTCGAGTCGCGCCAGCCCGTCCGCCGTCGTGTCGCCGGACACCCCGGCATTGGCGATCGTCACGTCGTGGCCTTCGGACCTGAGCGCCGCCTGCAGCCGGTCGGGAAAGGCCTCGCCCGGGCCAAGCTGATATCCCGCCATCAGGCTGTCGCCGAACCCGACGCCGGAGAGCGTTTCGCCCGCCTCGGCGAGGCGAACGGCGCCAAACAGCAAACCGGCGAGGAGAAAAATACGTAACCAGACTTTGAACATCGCCGCTCCGACACCATTTTGTCCCAATGCCGTTCATATAGGATCGATCATCCGTGACAGAAGCTCTCATTTCCCTCACCGACGTCGATCTGAAGCTCGGCAGTGGCGTTAACGCCGTCCATGTCCTCAAAAGCGTGCATCTCGACATCGGCGCCGGAGAATCGGTCGGCGTTGTCGGGCCGTCCGGATCGGGCAAGACGACGCTCCTGATGGTTCTCTCCGGTCTCGAACGGCCCGACCGCGGAGACGTGAAGGTGGCCGGCGCGACGCTCAACGCGATGCGCGAGGATGCCATCGCCGCCTTTCGCGGCCAGAACATCGGAATCGTCTTCCAGTCCTTCCATCTGATTCCGAACATGACGGCGCTCGAAAACGTCGCCGTCCCGCTCGAACTCGCCGGCGCGCGCAACGCCTTCGAGAAGGCCGAACGGGAACTCGCTTCCGTCGGATTGCAGGACCGCGTCACCCACTATCCGGGGCAACTGTCGGGCGGCGAGCAGCAGCGCGTCGCCATTGCCCGCGCGCTCGCGCCCGATCCCAAGATCCTGATCGCCGACGAGCCGACCGGCAATCTCGACGGCGATACCGGCCACCTGATTTCCGAACTCCTGTTCTCCAAACAGCGCGAGCGTGGCATGACCTTCGTGCTCGTCACCCACGATCTCGATCTGGCGCGCGAATGCGACCGCCGGGTGATGGTCGATTCCGGCCATGTCCGCGAACGAAATCCCCTCGACGAGGCCGCGGAATGACCCGCATGCCGCTTGCGCGCGGCATCGCGCTGGCGATGCGCTTTTCGATGCGGGAACTACGCGGCGGGCTGTCCGGCTTCTATGTTTTCCTCGCCTGCATCGCGCTCGGCACAGCGGCGATCGGTGGCGTCAACGCCGTCTCGCAGTCGGTCACACAGGGTATCGACGAGCAAGGCCAGGTCATCCTCGGCGGCGACCTGCGCTTCGAACTCGTCCACCGCACCGCCACCGATGCGGAACGCGCCTTTCTCGACAGCCTCGGCAAGGTCGCCGTCAGCGCGAACATGCGCTCCATGGCCCGCCTCGAGGACCAGTCCGACCAGTCGCTTGTCGAATTGAAGGCCGTCGATACGTCCTACCCGCTTTACGGCAAGCTGGAAACGAACCCCGCCCTGCCGCGCGCCGACCTGTTCGACGTGAAGAACGGCCTCTACGGCGCCGCCGTCGAGAAAATCCTGCTCGAACGCCTCGGGCTTTCCGTCGGCGACAGGATCCGCCTCGGCAATGCGACCTTCAGGATCCGGGCGGTGCTGACCCGCGAACCGGACGCCGTCTCCGACGGTTTCGCCTTCGCGCCGCGCATGCTTGTCTCGATGGACGGTCTGAACGCCTCCGGCCTCGTGCAGCCGGGCTCGCTGGTCGAATATGTCTACAAGGTCCGCGCGGCGCCCTCGACGACGCCGGACGATCTGCGCCGCATGAGCGAGCGGGCGGGAACCGAATTCCCGGCCGCCGGCTGGTCGATCCGCAATCGCGCCAACGCCGCGCCGGCCCTGTCGGCGAATATCGAGCGCTTCGCCCAGTTCCTGACGCTGGTCGGCCTCACCGCGCTGGTGACCGGCGGCGTCGGCGTGGCCAATGCCGTACGCGCCTTTCTCGATTCCAAGCGCAACG
Organism: Oricola nitratireducens; assembly: GCF_014904745.1. Classification (GTDB taxonomy): domain Bacteria; phylum Pseudomonadota; class Alphaproteobacteria; order Rhizobiales; family Rhizobiaceae; genus Oricola; species Oricola nitratireducens. The sequence goes on along the minus strand of NZ_JACZCS010000001.1, from coordinate 370,934 downwards.
TGATCGCGACCTTCAAGTGCCTCGGCGCGCCGGGCGGTTTCGTCACCATGGTCTATCTGATGCAGATCCTCGCGATCGCCGTCGTCGGCATCGTCGCCGGTCTCGTTCTCGCCTCGCTCATGCCCTGGGTCGCCGCCTGGGCGCTCGCCGACATCATCCCGCTGCCGGAAAGCCAAGGGCTTTATCCCGGCGCGCTGGCGCTCGCCACCGTGTTCGCATTCGTGACGACCCTCGCCTTCGCCATTCTGCCGCTCGGCCGAGCGCGTGACATCCCGGCGACCGCGCTGTTCCGCGACCAGGGCTTCGACGGCGACCGCCGGCCGCGCCTCGCCTATCTCGCCACCGCCATCGTCCTGATCGCCGCGCTCGCCCTGCTTGCTGTCGAGACGTCCTTCGACCGCCGCATCGCCGCAATCTTTCTGGGCGGCATCGCCTTCTCCTTCGGCGTGCTGCGCGCCGTTTCCGTCGCCGTGCAGGCGATCGCGAGAAGGGCGCCGCGGGTGCGCTCGACATCGCTTCGCCTCGCGATCGGCAACATCCATCGGCCGGGCGCGCTGACGCCGTCGGTCGTCCTGTCGCTCGGCCTCGGCCTGACGCTGCTCGTCAGCCTCGCCCTGATCGACGGCAATCTGCGCCGCCAGATCGCCGGCAACCTGCCCGAGCGGGCGCCGAATTTCTTCTTTGTCGACATCCAGGGCGCCATCATCGACGACTTTTCCGCGCTGGTGACGAAAACGGCCGGCTCTGGCGCCGTGCTGCAGCGCGTGCCGATGCTGCGCGGCCGCATCGTCGAACTGAACGGGCAGGACGTAGTAAAGATGGACTTGCCGCCGGAAGGCGCGTGGGTGCTGCGCGGCGACCGCGGCGTCACCTATTCCGCGACCGTTCCGGAAAACTCCACTCTGGTCGGGGGCAAATGGTGGCCGAAGGACTATTCCGGCGAACCGCTGGTCTCGTTTTCCGCCGAGGAAGCGCATGAAATCGGGCTCGGCATCGGCGACACCGTCACGGTCAACGTGCTCGGCCGCAATATCACCGCGCGCATCGCCAATCTGCGCCAGGTGCAGTGGGAATCGCTCGCCATCAATTTCGTTATGGTGTTCTCGCCGAACACCTTTGCCGGCGCGCCGCATGCCTGGCTCGCGACTTTGACGATGCCCGGCGCGGATACCGCGACCGAGGCGACCATCCTGCGCGACGTGACGCAGGCCTTTCCGACGGTCACCTCGGTGCGCGTCAAGGACGCGATCGACCTCGTCAACCGGCTGATCGGCCAGCTCGCCACCGCGATCCGGGCCGCCGCCGCCGTCGCGCTCGTCGCCTCGGTGCTGGTGCTCGGCGGGGCGCTTGCGGCGGGCAACCGCGCCCGCGTGCACGACGCGGTGGTTCTGAAAATGCTCGGCGCGACCCGCACCATGCTGATCGGCGCCTTCTCGCTGGAATATCTGATGCTTGGCACGGCGACGGCGCTGTTCGCGCTGTTTGCCGGCGGCGTCGCCGCCTGGTTCGTGATCGCGCAGATCATGAACCTGCCGTGGCAGCTGCTTCCCGGCGTCGCGGCGGGAACGCTGCTCACCGCGCTTGTGTTGACCGTCGGCTTCGGCCTCGCCGGCACATGGCGCATCCTCGGCCAGAAGGCGGCGCCGGTTTTGCGCAACTTGTAACGATTTGCGCAAGGTTTCGTTAACCGTCGATCGCGCAGGACGCTATTAAGATAAAAACGGATGGCATTTCCGCCGCTTAATCATGGTCTCCCGGTCTTGTTTGTGCCCTCTTCACACCTCATATTATCCGCAGGCATGCTGGAGTCCCGCCAGCGGCGCCGCGGTCGGAAGCAAATGCGCCGGCCGGACACCCGACGGGATTTGTGAGCAACAGAGGTAAAAATGGCTGAACTTCGAAACCTGAATACGCGCGCCGGCCAGGCTCGCACCTATGATGCGAGCATCGACGCCGGGCTGCGCGCCTACATGATCCGCGTCTACAACCTGATGGCGCTTGGCCTGGTGATCACCGGACTTGCGGCGCTGGGCACGATGATGCTCGCGACCACCACCGATCCCTCCGCGGCTGTCGCCACGCTGGGCAATGGCAAGATGCTGTCGAATGTCGGCGTGGCGCTTTACGGTTCCCCGCTGCGCTGGGTCGTCATGCTCGCTCCCCTCGGAATGGTGTTCTATCTGAGCGCCCGCATCCAGAACATGACGGTTTCCGGCGCCCAGACGGCTTTCTGGATCTTCGCCGGCCTGATGGGTCTTTCCCTGTCGTCGATCTTCCTGGTCTACACCCCGGCAAGCATCGTCCAGACGTTCTTCATCAGCGCGACCGCCTTCGGCGCGTTGTCGCTTTATGGTTATACCACCAAGCGCGACCTGTCGGCGATGGGCTCGTTCCTGTTCATGGGCCTGATCGGCCTGATCGTCGCATCGCTGGTGAACCTGTTCCTGCAGTCTTCCGCGCTGCAGTTCGCGGTCTCCGTGATCGGCGTGCTGATCTTCGCCGGACTGACGGCCTTCGACACCCAGCAGATCAAGTCGATGTATTACGAGGGTGACGGCGAAGCCGTTGCCGGCCGCAAGGCGATCATGGGCGCGCTGCGCCTCTATCTCGACTTCATCAACCTGTTCATGTTCCTGCTGCAGTTCCTCGGCAACCGCAACTGACGCACCGGATCATAGACACGCGAAAGGCGGCCTCCCGGCCGCCTTTTTTGTTTGAACAGCGGGAAAAAATGCCGATTACTGGCAGGCGCAACATCTGCAAGGTCATCTGCATGCCGCCTGTCGAAATCCGGGACGCCGCCCTTTCCGACGTTCCCCCCATCACCGCCATCTACCGCCACGCCGTCCTGCACGGCACCGCCAGCTTCGAACTCGATCCGCCGGACGAGGCGGAGATGCGCAACCGCTTCGAGGCCGTCCGCGACCCCGGTTTTCCCTATATCGTCGCCGAAACGGACGGCGGCCGTATAGCGGGCTACGCCTATGCCAACGCCTTTCGCGCCAGGCCCGCCTATCGCTGGTCGATCGAAAACTCCGTCTATATCGATTCGGAGATGCAGGGCCGCGGCATCGGCAGGGCGCTGATGGTGGAACTCCTCGCCAGGGCCGAGGCGCTCGGCTTCCGCCAGATGATCGCGGTCATCGGCGGCTCCTCGCACAAGGCGTCGATCCGCCTGCATGAAAGCCTCGGTTTCGAGATGATCGGCACCTTCAGGGGATCCGGCTTCAAGTTCGGCCGGTGGCTCGACACTGTCCTGATGCAAAGGGCGCTCGGCGACGGCGAAGACACCCTGCCCGACGAAAACGCGTTTCCGGGAACGCTGTACCGGCCGAAGACCGAATCAGTTTGAGGCGACGACCCTGAGCGGCTTGTCGAACACTTTCAGCACATTGGCGAGTTCGTGCCCGCGCTTCAGGACCATGCCTGACGCGGCGACGACGCTGAACGCGCCCTGCCTGCGCGCCAATTTCGGCGTCTTCTCGATCCGGTAGAGCGGCACTTCGGAAGACCGGCGAAACACCGAAAAGACGGCCCGGTCCTTGAGGTGGTCGATGGCGTAGTCCCGCCATTCTCCGGCGCCGACCATCAGGCTGTAGATGCGAAGGATCTGGTCCAGTTCGCGCCGGTCGAACCGCACCATGACGAAATCCTGCCGGCTTTGCCGGGATGGTGCGAGCGGTATCACCGTGTCGGAGCGGTCCTGGCCGTCATCCGGCGGCTGGACCGCGTATATATGCGAATCGTCCTCGGCCATTCATGCTCCCGCTGTTTCGCGGTAAAGTTTGCCGTGTTTTCGCGTTCTTGCAAGAGCAACCGTCCGAAAAGGCAGACCCAGAGGACGCAAACCTGCATTAACAGGTCGTTAACGACCCACTCACAATTTGGAACACGATGTACCTATCAGTGACCAGCGGCCACCTTTTCGCCGCAGTTGCGACACATCGCGGCCCCGTTTCGAATGGAACCTCTGGCTGTTGCCGATTGTGTTCCACGACACATGTCTGGGGAGCGCAATAAGCAGGGTGAGGGTGGCAGCCGGTTCACGGCGCTAGGCTTTGCCACCTATGGACCGGTTCGGTGCAGGTATTGGAAACCTCTAGCCCCCCAGCCCCCCGATACCACATCGTACCGGTCCACACCTTGCGACCCTGAACCGCGCCTAGCTCGTTTGGCGGGGAAGGATGGCTGCGCCAATGATCGCGCCGGGATCGCCGCTTTTCGTGGCCTTCTGGAGAAGCACGGCGCAGCCATCGGCGTCTTTCGCGGTCAGCTCCGAGTTCGGAATATCGACCGTCAGCGGCCGCCCCTCCCACATCCCGATCGTCTGGTAATCCACGACCGCATTCACATAGGGGATCGTCTTGCCGGCGTTCTCGCCGCGCGCGATGGCGACATCCGCGTGCCGCCTGAAATAGACGAGCACCATGTGGACCTTGGCGTCGCCGATCGGCGCCCCGGCGGCCGTGACCCGCATTCGGTCGCCAAGATCCTTCAGCGTCAGCGGCACCGTCAGGCCGTTGCCTTGCGCCTGGTCCTGCTTCAGCGCGGCGAGGATTTCGCGAAGATGGCCGCCATTGGTGTGCGAACGCCCATTTATGACGGCCTGCGGCGTATAGACCCCGCGCCGTTTCAGCCCGCGCGCGTAATCATACTGGCGCTTGGTATTGGCATCGGAGCCGAGCGTGTCCGCCCAGCCGAGATAGTCCCAATAATCGACGTGATAACCGAGCACGACGACATCGCCGCGCGCCGCAAGCTCCATCAGCGCGGAATCGGCCGGCGGGCAGGAATTGCAGCCCTGGCTGGTGAACAGTTCCACGACGCCGAGCGGTTGCGCCGGAAGCGCATCGCCCGCGACCGCGTCGGTTTGCGCGAAGGCGGCAAGTCCCGCCGCAAGCGCCATCATGGAAAGAAGTCTTTTCACCCGTGTCCAACCTGTTCCGGCATCCGAGCATGAAATGTACGGAGGCGGGTGTTCAATGGGAATTCACTTTAGGGTGAGAGCCGCCTCGCCGGGGATTTCCCGGCGGGGTGCGATCATGAATGCCCGGCCTGTCAGGCCGCGACCAGGGACGGCCGCAAGACCGGCGCGCCGCGCTCGGACGGCAGATCGCCGGCGATCACCGCGGCAACCGCCTCCGACGTCGCGGCGGAAAGCGTCCAGCCGAGATGACCGTGACCGGTATTGTAGAAGACGCGTGCATGGCGGCCGCGGCCGAAGCGCGGCATCATGGTCGGCATCATCGGCCGCAAACCGGCCCACGGCACGACATTTTCGGTCGCCACGTCAGGGAACAGGTCCTCGCACCATTCGACAAGCGGACGGATCCGGTTGGCGCGGATGTTGCGGTTCTCGCCGGCAAATTCCGCCGTGCCCGCGATGCGCAACCGGTCGGCGCCGAGACGGCTGGTCACCACCTTGGCGTCGTCGTCGAGCAGACTGACGCGCGGCGCGGCGTTGCGGCTTGCCGCAGTGTCGAGATTGACGGTGATCGAATAGCCCTTGACCGGATAGATGTTCACCCGATCGCCAAGCTGTGCCGCGAAGCCGCGGCCGGCGACGCCCGCGGCGACCACGATGCCGTCGAAACGGGCCTCGTGGCTATCCCCGCCCTTGTCGAACCGGACCGTTACTCCGTCGCCATCGCGGACAAGCCGCGTGACCGTGGCGCCCGTCTCGAACCGACCGCCAAGGCGCTCGACGGCATCGGCGAGCCCGGCGGTGAATTTGTGGATGTCGCCGGTCGTATCGCTTTCGGTATAGAAGCCGCCGTGGAAATCCCCGGTCAGCGCCGGTTCGAGCGCGCGCATGTCCTGCGGTGCAACCGGGATCCGCTCGAGCCCGCCCTTGGCGAGCAGACGGCTGACCTTCACCGCGTGATCGAATCCGGCCTTGTTGCGGTAGATGTGCAGGATGCCGCGCTTCTCGTGATCGAAGGCGATGCCCGCCTCGCGGGCCATGGCCTGCATGTGATCGCGCGCCGCGATGGCAAGCCGCACGGTTTCGACCGTGTTTTTCTCGTAATGCGGAATGGCCGCGATGAATTCGGCGATCCAGGACAATTTGTGCCAGCTCGGCGCCGGGCTGAACAGCAGCGGCGCGTCCTTCTTCAGCATCCACCTGATGCCCTTGAGCACGGTCGACCAATGCGTCCAGACTTCCGCGTTCGATGCCGAGAGCTGGCCGCCATTGGCAAAACTCGTTTCCATCGCCGCATAGCGTTGCCGGTCGAAAAGCGTGACGTCGTAGCCGCGCTTGACGAGCGACCATGCGGTTGTCGTTCCGGCGATGCCGGCGCCAATGACTGCAATTCGGGTCATGTCGGTTCCCTTCAGATGACCATGGCGAACCGGCGCTACGCGCGCCTTCTTGGTTCGCACCCCATCTGTCAGGGACCTGAGAGCTTTGCCCGGGCTTAGCCGTTTCCGGCCGCAAACCGCTGTGTCGGCTCATCCGGCAGGGCTTTCTCCTTCGGTGGGCGGTCGGACCGCCACTCTCCAGATTGTTGCTTTTCGCGCGGTCCTTCTGCCTGAGAGTTTCCGGGGCGGTTGCTCCTTCGGCGCCAGGTCGTGTACGGACCCGGTCTCTCCCGCGCGACAATGGCCGCCGCATATCCGATTTCGCGAATGCGTGCAATCGAATCCTGTGGGCGGGGAAGAAATGTGACAGTCCCTTTTCATTTCTGTCACAAAACGCTTTTATCAGGCATCAACGACGCCAGGAATCAGGAAGACGCACATGAAAATCGCAGTTCTCGGTGGCGACGGCTTCGTCGGCTGGCCAACCTCGCTTCATTTGAGCGACAAGGGCCATGACGTTCACATCATCGACAACCTGTCGCGCCGCTGGATCGACACCGAACTCGGCGTCCAGTCGCTGACCCCGATGGACTCGATCCAGGAGCGCACACGCATCTGGCACGAGGAGACGGGCCGCAAGATCCGGTTCCACCTGATCGACCTTGCGAGGGATTACGAGATCTTCAAGCAATGGCTCGTCGAGCACAGGCCGGACGCCATCATCCATTTCGCCGAGCAGCGCGCAGCGCCCTATTCGATGAAATCCGACCGGCACAAGAACTACACGGTCAACAACAACGTCAACGCGACGCACAATGTGCTCAACGCGATTGTCGAAACGGGCGTCAACGCCCATCTCGTCCATCTCGGCACCATGGGCGTCTACGGCTACTCGACCATCGGCGCGGCTATTCCCGAAGGCTATCTGCCGGTCGGCATCGAGACGCTGGAAGGCGAAACGGTCGCCCAGGAGATCCTCTACCCGGCCAATCCCGGCTCGATCTACCACATGACCAAGTGTCTCGATCAGCTGCTGTTCCAGTTCTACGCCAAGAATGACGGGCTGCGCATCACGGACCTGCACCAGGGCATCGTCTGGGGCACCCACACCGACCAGACGCGCAAGCACCCGCAGCTGATCAACCGCTTCGACTACGACGGCGATTACGGCACGGTACTCAACCGCTTCCTGATCCAGGCGGCGATCGACCATCCGCTCACCGTGCACGGCACCGGCGGCCAGACCCGCGCCTTCATCCACATTCAGGATTCGGTGCGCTGCATCGAACTGGCGCTGAACAATCCGCCCGAAGCCGGAGAGAAGGTGAAGATCTTCAACCAGATGACCGAGACCCACCGGGTGCGCGATCTGGCCGAGATGATCTCGAAAATGACCGGAGCCGAAGTCGCCTACCTGCCGAATCCGCGCAAGGAAGCCTCCGAGAACGACCTGATCGTCAAGAACGAGCAGTTCCTCGAACTCGGCCTCAATCCGATCACGCTGGAAGAGGGTCTGCTCGACGAGGTTGTCGAGGTGGCGAAGAAATTCGCCTATCGCGTCGACCGCAGCCGCGTCCCCGCCGTCTCGGCCTGGACCAAGGACATCGCCAAGACCGTCGAGAAGGATCCGGAAGGCAAGCGGCTGAAAAGCGTCAGCTAAGGCAATTCCCGGCAGGCGCTCAGAACAGGGCCGGATGGCGAAGCTGCAGCGCCTGCAGGGCGAAGACTGTCTTCATGTCCGTGATCCCGCCGCTGGCGGCCTGTCTGGCCGCCACGGCGATCGGCATCTCGACGACCTCGATTTCCTCGCCCTCGCCATCAACGCCGCCACCGTCGCCGATCCTGTCGGCCTCGACATAGGCCGCGAGATAGAAATGCATCATCTCCGTCGCGCAACCCGGCATCGACCACAGCGACCCGGCATGCTGCAATTCGCCGAGGCGGATTCCCGTCTCTTCCATCACTTCGCGCCGCCCCGCATCGGCCGGCTCCTCGCCGTCGGTCAGCCCGGCGGGCGCCTCCAGCAGCAACGCGTCCCTGCCCGCAAACAGCGGCCCGACGCGCGGCTGGCGGACCAGCATAACCACGCGGCGCTCCGGATCGTAGGGCAGCACGCAGACCGCGTCGCCGTGATCCTCGACCTGGCGCGGATGCCGGGTTCCGTCGGGGCTGACCATCGTCACCAGATGAAACCGGCCCCAGCCGTCATGAATGGTCTTGATATTGTCGATCACATGCACTGAAACGTCTCCCGAGCGGCCGCGTCCTTGGTCGTATCATCATATTCGCCGGCCGCCGCCAACAGGAATACCATGTCCGCCAACGCTTATGTCACTCTCGTTACCAATCATGACTACGCCGACGCGGCGATCGCGCTGGTGCGCTCGCTCGTCCTGACCGGCACCGGGGCCGATATCGTCGTCATGCATACGGGTGCGGTCGGGGCGGCGGAGCTGGAACCTCTGACGGCGCTCGGCGCGCGCTGCGTCGAGGCCGCGCTGCTCGACACCTCGCCGGAATTCAACGCCCGCCACCAGCGCGACAAGCTGCATGCCGACGCGCCCTTCACCAAGGGCAACAAGCCGGCCTTCCACACCCCGCTCGACAATTTCGCCAAGCTGCGCCTGTGGGAACTCGAGCAATACGAAAACTGCGTTTTCATCGACGCCGACGCCATCGTCATGCGCAATATCGACCGGCTGTTCGATTATCCGGAATTTTCCGCCGCGCCGAACGTCTATGAGAGCCTCGCCGATTTCCACCGCCTGAACTCCGGCGTCTTCGCCGCCAAGCCGTCGAGGAAAACCTTTGCGGCAATGATGCAAAGGCTCGACCGGCCAGGCGTCTTCTGGCGGCGTACCGACCAGACCTTCCTGCAGGATTTCTTCCCGCAGTGGCATGGTCTGCCGGTCTTCGACAACATGCTGCAATATGTCTGGTTCAACATGCCGGAACTGTGGGACTGGAACTCGGTCAATGTCGTCCATTACCAGTATGAAAAACCCTGGCAGGAAGACCACCCGAAGCGCGCGCAACTGCGGCCGCTGATCGATCTCTGGCAGGCCTACCGCAGCGGCGAGAACATCCCCGACATCGACACGCTGGCCAATCCGGCGGTTTCGCAATGAAGGTTCTCGTTACCGGCGGCACCGGTTATGCCGGACGCTTCATCGTCGAGGCCCTGCTGGCGGCGGGCCACGCAGTCACCGTGATGGGCCGGACGAAACCCGAGGACAAGGTCTTTTCAAACCCGGTGGATTTCATTTCCGGCGATCTCGAACCGGCAAACATCTCGGCCGTCCAGTTCGAAAGCGTCGACGGCTTTGTCCATGCCGGCTTCCACCACGTGCCGGGAAAATTCCGCGGCGGCGAGGGCGACGATCCCGAGACCTTTCGCCGGCTCAATGTCGACGGCTCGCTGGCGCTGTTCGCGGCCGCGAAACAGGCCGGCGTCGCCCGCGCGGTGTTCCTCTCCAGCCGCGCGGTCTATGGCACACAGCTGCCCGGCGCGATGCTGACCGAGGAAACCGAGCCGCACCCCGACACGCTCTACGGCGCGGTCAAACTGGACGTCGAGCGCGGCATTGCTGCAATGGCGGACGATGTTTTCCTGCCCGTCTCGCTGCGCGTCACCGGCATCTACGGCCCCGCCGGACCGGGCCGGACCCACAAATGGGCGGACCTGTTCGCGGATTATGAATCCGGCAAAACAATCGCGCCGCGCGCCGGCACTGAGGTCCATGGCAACGACATGGCCGCCGCTGTCCGGCTGATGCTGGAAGGCGGCGCGGAAGCGATCCGCGCGGCCGGTTCCCTGTTCAACGTCTCCGACATTCTGCTCGACCGGCACGACCTGCTCGCCGAGCATGCCCGCCTGACCAGCTGCAACCGGCCGCTGCCCGGGCGCGCCGACGCCTCGGCGTATAACGCGATGGATTGCGCGCGGCTGAAGGCGCTGGGCTGGACGCCGAGAGGGCGGCTGGATCTGGGCGGCTTGCTCTAGGCGTAGCTCACCACCTCGAACTCGATCCCGTCCTCGTCGTCGAAATAGAACCGGCGTCCGGGTTCGTAGTCGGCGTGGCTGTGCGGTTCGTAGCCCATCGCCCTGGCGCGCGCTTCGACGACGTCGAGATCGTCGACCACGACGCCGATATGGTTCAGCCCGCCGCGGGTGAAATAGGTCTCCTCGGCCGGGTCGCCAGGCGTGCCCTTGGCATAGATCGCCAGGTAGCTGTCGTCCGAGCCGACATGCACGGTGAAGCCGTCATATTTGGCGGCGCCTTTCCAGCGGATTTTCCAGCCGAACAGGTCGCACAACCGCTCGGCGGTTTTCTCCGGGTCGGTGACCGTGAAATTGACGTGCTCGAGAACACCCTGACTCATCCTTGTCTCCATTCCTTGACGTGAATGGCCGGACCATAATTCCTCAACAAAGGTTGAGGTCAAGGGTGTTCCCGGCTTTTTCGTCCGGGCCGGTCCGGTTTACGGCCGCAGGAGGATTTTCCCTTTTCTGCCGGGGGTCAGCGCCGCGCTCACCGCTTCGGCGATATCGTCGAAGCTGAAGATTCCGCCGGCCGGCAGCTTCAGCGCGCCCTGCGCGGCGAGCCCGACCAGCTCGCCGATCAGGCGCGCCTTGTCGTGCGGCGCCATTTCATTGCTGACCTTGGCGCCCCAAAAACCTTTTACGGTGAGATGCTTGAAGATGAGCGTGCCGGAATTGAGCTGCAGCGGCGCGCCCGTCGCGGTGCCGAATGTCACCAGCAGACCCTCATTGCCGAGAAGATCGGCAAGGTCGGTCGCGATTTCCCCGCCGACGGAATCGACAGCCGCGCGCGCGCCGGCTTCGCCGAGGATCGCCTTCGCCGCCGTCTTCCAGCCGTCGGTGGCGGTGGAAAGCACATTGTCCATGCCCAGTTCTTCGAGTTCGGCGACGGTTTCGTCGCGCCGCACGAGATTGAGCAGATTGATGCCACGCGCACGCGCCAGCGTCGCGAGAATCTTGCCGACCGCGCCATTGGCGGCGGTCTGGACGACCCAGTCACCCTTTTCGACCGCAAGAAACTCCAGCAGCGAGATCGCGCTGAACGGCATGGCGATCAGCTGCGCGCCGAGTTCGTCCGGGATCGCGTCGGGCAGGGGAACGATCCCGGCGGCAGGCGCGACAAAGGATTCCGCCCATGTGCCGTGCACGCCGGCGACCGCGACGCGTTTTCCGACGAGACCCGCATCGACGCCCTCGCCGGCGGATTCGACCACGCCGACCGCCTCGGTTCCGCCAATGGCCGGAAGCTCGGGCTTGTAGCCGTAGCTCCCGTGCACGGTCCACAGATCGTGATTGTGAATCGGCGACAGCACGGTGCGGATCAACACCTCGCCCTTGCCGGGAACCGGTTCGGGGCTTTCCGCCGGGTGAAGAACCTCGGCCGGGTCGCCAAAACGGTCGTGAACGAGAGTGCGCATGGGTATCTCCTTGGATTGCGAATGAAAATTGAAAGTCAGGGCAGGAGGCGGCGCATGTCCTCAAGCGAATCCGTCAGCGGCGTCCTGTCCGCCGAAAGCCTCGCCAGGATCGCCGCCCCGAGCCACTGGGCATAGAGAAGGCGGGCCGCGACCTCGGGCTCCGCCTGCGGCCGGAGCGAACCGTCCGCCGCGCCGTCACGAAGCAATTGCGCCAGCCGGCCGATCAGTTGCGCGACGCCGTCGTCGAGGATGCGGCGCATCTCCTCCGACAGGTCGGAAACCTCCGCGCCGAGTTTCACTACCAGGCACCTTTCGGCGATGCCGCCGGCCTCGTCGCCGTCGAGCCATGCGGACCAGAAGCGCATCAGCTTGTCGCCCGCGCTGCCCGGCTCTTGCGCCAGAGCGTCCATGCGCCGGAGATAGTCGTCGACATAATCCTGCAGCAGCGCGCATCCGAAGGCCTCCTTGGAGGCGAAGTAGTAATAGAACGACCCCTTCGGCACGCCGCTGCAATCGAGCAGCTGCTTCAGCCCGACACCGCCGAAACCGCCCTTGAGCACAAGCTCACGGCCGGTATCGAGGATGCGCTGGCGGGTGTTACCGGTTTTGTTCTCTGCGGTCATGGCGGGCATATAGGAAGTAGTAGACCGGTCGTCTAGTGGCTAGCGAAGAAAAATTCATGCGGCGCGCGGGCACGGCGGCGGCAGGGCCGCCGGCTCTGCATTTACGGCGCATGTGGCGCATGCGCCCTCCCGCTTGCCGCGCACGCCGCGTTCTCCCGGTCCAGCGCCAGCGCGTGGCATTCGGTGAGGATATCGTCGACTTCGTGAAACGCCCGCTTGCGGCGGCCGGGCGGCCAGCCGGGGCGCATCGGCGAGACATATTTGCTGCGGTTCAACCCGAGGTCGCGCCTGGCTTTCCAGCGGGCGAGGCGCTTGGCCTGCCCGGGGAGATCGTCCAGCGCGCGTTTGAGCCCCGCGAGCCGGCGGCAAAGGCGGGTCGCGTCGATCTCGTCGTCGGGCGTGGGGATCCGGATTTCAGGGATCGGGCGCGGTTCGGAAACGCCGATGACGCAGATGCGCGGGAAGGATTTCGCGCGGCGGCGCGGGCGGAAATCGAAGCGCTTGCGCGGATCGAGCAGGGGCAGGGCGATAGCGGCGGATGTGGTTGTTGTGGTGGTGGATGATGTGGCGGCTTGTTTGCGGGGCGCCACCACAACAACAACATCGCGCGCGGCGATCACGATCAGGCGGCGGACGGCGGATTCGGCCGCACGGAGAATGCGCAGGATGTGATTGTGGAGATGGCGGGGCATCCTCGGGTCAGGCCCGAGGACAAGGTCGGTGGATAAACCGGTCATGGCGAACAGCGCTTCCACGATGCGCAGAAGCGCCTCGCGGTTGCGTTCGATTGCCCGGGGCCAGTTCATGTTTTTCTCCATCGCCGCCAATCGCGGTGCGGAGGAAGGATAAATGCTGCGGGAGGATGGTGGATAAGTTCGGGGCGAGTTTTCTCATACCCCTGCTGGAGATCGGGCACCGGCGATCTCTCCCCCCTCCGTCATCCTCGGGCTTGACCCGAGGACCCATTCCGTGAAGTTGAAACGATGGGCGGCTATGTCTACATGCTGGCGAGCAAGAAGCGCGGCACGATCTATATCGGCGTCACCGCTGATCTGTCGCAGCGCATTTACGACCACAAGCAGCGGCTCAAGAAGAAGAGCTTCACCGCGCAATACGGCGCCGTCCGCCTCGTCTGGTACGAGGAACATGACGACATCACCGATGCGATCCAGCGCGAGAAATCACTCAAGCGCTGGCGGCGGCAATGGAAGATCGACCTGATCGAAGCTGTAAATCCCCAATGGGAAGAACTCTATCGGGGCTCGGCTGGTGACCGTCCTGCGTCTCCCTGCCAGACGGAAACTTCACGGAATGGGTCCTCGGGTCGAGCCCGAGGATGACGGAGGAGAGGTGAGCTTGGTGGCTAATCGCCGACATCTGCGCGACGATCATCGCCCATGCGCGGGATATGTCGCTTCGTCAGAATCGGCGGAGAAAGCCGCAGACCGTTCACGCGAACCGGCCTTCACCGCCTTCTCGCCGCCATGGCGAGTTGCTTGCGCGACACGGTCACAAAATGACCCTTCGCCGCCAAACAAAAACCCGCCGCGCTTTCCAGCCCGGCGGGTTCGTCATTTCAGCAATGCCGCTACGGCTTACGCCGCGAGATCCCTCAGCACCGTCTGCAGGATGCCGCCATTGTGGACGTAGCCGAGCTCGTCGGCGGTATCGATGCGGCAGATCAGCGGCACGTCCCTGGTGACGCCGTCGGCATAGGTGACCTTGGCGATCACTTTCTGGCGCGGCTTGACGTCGTTGAGGCCCTCGATGGTCACCGTCTCGTCGCCCTTGAGGCCGAGCGACTGCCACGTCGTTCCCTCTTCGAGAACGAAGGGCACGATGCCCATGCCGACCAGGTTGGAGCGGTGGATGCGCTCGAAGGACTGTGCGATCACCGCCTTGACGCCGAGCAGGTTGGTGCCCTTGGCCGCCCAGTCGCGCGACGAGCCGTTGCCGTATTCGCCGCCGGCGAAGATGACCAGCGGACGGCCCTCTTCCTTGTATTTCATCGCGGCGTCGTAGATCGGCATCTCCTCCTTGGAGGGGTAATGGATCGTGTAGCCGCCCTCGCGCCCGTTTTCGCCCAGCATGTGGTTGCGGATGCGGATATTGGCGAAGGTGCCGCGCATCATCACCTCGTGATTGCCGCGCCGCGTGCCGTACTGGTTGAAATCGGCGACGCCGACGCCGTGATCCATCAGGTAGGAACCGGCCGGCGACTGCGCCTTGATCGAACCGGCCGGCGAAATGTGGTCGGTGGTGATCTTGTCGCCGAACAGGCCGAGAATGCGGGCGTCCTTGATGTCGCCGATCTCGCCGGCCGACTTGCCCATGCCGACGAAATAGGGCGGGTTCTGCACATAGGTCGAGGCGTCTTCCCAGGCATAGGTCTGGCCGGCCGGCACCTTGACCGCCTGCCAGTTCTCGTCGCCCTTGAACACGTCGGCATATTTCTTCTCGAAGATCGCGCGGGTGACGTATTTCAGGATGAACTCCTGGATCTCCTTGTTGGTCGGCCAGATGTCCTTCAGGAAGACGTCGTTGCCGTCCTTGTCCTCGCCGATCGGCTCCTTCGTCAGGTCGATATTGACCGTGCCGGCCAGCGCGTAGGCGACGACCAGCGGCGGCGAGGCGAGATAGTTCGCCTGCACGTCCGGCGAGATGCGGCCCTCGAAATTGCGGTTGCCAGACAATACGCCGGCGGCGATCAGGCCCTTGTCGTTGATCGTCTTGGAGATCGGGCCGTTGAGCGGACCGGAATTGCCGATGCAGGTCGTGCAGCCGAAGCCGACGAGGTTGAAGCCGATCGAATCGAGCTCCTTCTGCAGGCCGGAATTTTCGAGATATTCGGCGACGACCTGCGAGCCGGGCGCCAGCGACGTCTTCACCCAGGGCTTCTGCTTCAGGCCGAGCCTGTTGGCGTTGCGCGCCAGCAGTCCGGCGCCGATCAGCACGGACGGGTTGGAGGTGTTGGTGCAGGACGTGATCGCGGCGATGGCGACGTCGCCATGGCCGAGATCGTAATCCTCGCCCTCGACGGCATAGCGCTTGTCGAGTTCGGCCGGGTTCTTCTTGTATTCCTTTTCGAAGGATTCGCAGAACTTCTCGCCCACGGTTTCCAGCGCCTGGCGGCCTTCCGGACGCTTCGGGCCGGCCATCGACGGCACGACGTCGCCGAGATCGAGTTCCAGCGTGTCGGTGAACACCGGATGCGCCGAGCCGGTGTCGCGGAACATGCCCTGTTCCTTGGCATAGGCCTCGACCAGCGCGATGCGGTCCTCGTCGCGGCCGGTCATGTTGAGGTAGTTCAGGGTTTCCGAGTCGATCGGGAAGAAGCCGCAGGTCGCGCCATATTCCGGACCCATATTGCCGATGGTCGCCGCGTCGGCCAGCGTCAGGTGATCGAGGCCGTCGCCGTAGAACTCGACGAACTTGCCGACCACGCCCTTCTGGCGCAGCATCTGCACGACGGTCAGCACCAGGTCGGTGGCGGTGACGCCCTCCTTCATCTTGCCGGTCAGCTTGAAGCCGATGACTTCCGGCAGCAGCATGGAGATCGGCTGGCCGAGCATCGCCGCCTCGGCCTCGATGCCGCCGACGCCCCAGCCGAGAACGCCGAGGCCGTTGATCATGGTTGTGTGGCTGTCGGTGCCGACGCAGGTGTCGGGATAGGCGATCGTCTCGCCGCCCTCGTCCTTCGTCCAGACGGTCTGGCCGAGATATTCGAGGTTGACCTGGTGGCAGATGCCGGTGCCGGGCGGCACGACGCGGAAGTTCTTGAACGCCTGCTGGCCCCATTTCAGGAAGCGGTAGCGCTCGCCGTTGCGCTCGTATTCCTTCTCCACATTGTGGGCGAAGGCCATCGGCGTGCCGAATTCGTCGACGATCACCGAGTGGTCGATGACGAGATCGACCGGCACCAGCGGATTGATCTTCTCCGGATCGCCGCCGAGCGACACCATCGCGTCGCGCATCGCGGCGAGATCGACAACCGCCGGAACGCCGGTAAAGTCCTGCATCAGCACGCGCGCCGGGCGATAGGCGATCTCGTAGCCGGCGGCGCCCTTGTCGTTCAGCCAGTTGGCGACGGCCTGGATGTCGGCCTTCCTGACCGAATTGCCGTCCTCGTTGCGCAGCAGGTTCTCGAGCAGAACCTTCATCGTGTAGGGCAGTTTGGAAATGCCTTCGAGGCCGTTCTTTTCGGCTTCGGCGAGGCTGTAATAGACGTAGTCCCTGCCGCCGACATTGAGCGTCTTGCGGCATTTGAAGCTGTCGATCTTTGACACGGTCTTAACCTTTCGAGTTCGGTTGGCCTTGCGAGGGACGAACTCTTCCGCATGCACATCGAACGTGCGACCGTGAAGATGCGGGTGCGACCATTTCCGCTGTCCGTCCCTGCCAGGCCACGCGAAGAGGCCCGACAATTAGGTCGGCTCAATATGTTTGCGCACCGGCCGCTGGTGCGTCGCGCTCCGTATAGATCAGTTTTTAGGCCCTTTCCAGACCGTCGAAAGTCAAAAAAGCACGGGTTGTTGCCTATTTCGTGCATTCCATGCCACATGCCCGGCGGGGAGTAGCCGAGCGATGAAACTTGTCGTCGACGATCTGGCCGCCGACCGCGGCTCCGGTTTGATATTCGAGAACATTGGCTTTTCGCTCGGCGACGGCGAGGGCCTCGTCGTGACCGGGCCGAACGGCGCCGGAAAATCGACGCTCATCCGCGCCATGGCGGGGCTGCTCCGGCCCGCTCACGGCACGGCGCGCATCGAGGACGAGACCGGCGAATGGACCGACCTCGCCGCCGCGTCCCACTATCTCGGCCCGATCAACGCGATGAAGCCGGCGCTGACCGTGCGCGAAAACCTCGCCTTCTGGCAGGCCTTCGCGGGCAAGCCGGCGATGGCCATCGACGAGGTGCAGCAAACCGTCGGGCTGGAACACACCGCCGACCTGCCGTTTTCCTATCTGTCGACCGGTCAGCGCCGCCGCATCGCGATCGCCAAGCTCTTGCTCAACTGGCGCCCGGTCTGGCTGCTCGACGAACCGACCTCCGGCCTCGACGCGGCCTCCGAGCGCCACTTCGCCGGCCTCGTGCGCGATCACATGAAGGCCGGCGGCATCGTCGTCGCCGCGACGCATCTGCCGATCGCCGTCGACGGCATGAAACGGCTCACATTCGGCGAGGCGCTTCCCGCATGATGGCGCTGATCCTGCGCGATATCCGCATCGGCGTGCGGGCGGGCGGCGGGATGCTGATCGGCATCCTTTTCTTTCTCGCCGTGATTACCGTCGTCCCCTTCGGCGTCGGCCCGGATCTCAAGCTTCTCGCCCGCATCGGCCCGGCGATATTGTGGATCGGCGCGTTGCTCGCCTCGCTGCTCGGCCTCGACCGTCTGTTTCAGGCCGACCGCGAGGACGGCTCGCTCGATCTCCTGATCATGGCCGGCCACGAGCACCCGCTGGCCTTGACCGTCTTCGCCAAATGCGTCGCCCACTGGCTGACGACCGGCCTGCCGCTCGTCATCGTGTCGCCGGCGCTCGGCCTGCTGATGAACATGGAGCCGGCGGCCATCGCCGCCACCACCGCGACGCTGCTCGCCGGCACGCCCGCCATCACCTTCATCGGCGCGACCGGAGCGGCCATCGCCGTCGCCCTGCCGCGCGGCGGATTGCTGGTCTCGGTGATGGTGCTGCCTTTCGTCATTCCCGTCCTTATTTTCGGCGTGATGGCGGCCTATGGCGCTGTCGAGGACCCGGCGCCGTTCCTGCAGCCCTTTCTGCTGATGTGCGCGCTGACCCTGTTTTTTGCCGCGCTCGGGCCGCTGGCGGCCGGAGCGGCGCTGAAAGGATCATCCGACTGACCCGGCGCGGCCAAATTGCGCAGCAGCCAAGAATTGCGCCGTTTCGCGGAACCCATTAAGAAACGCCCATGAGTAAACTCCCATGAGTGACACGATCGCCCCGGCCCGACGTTTCAGCCTGACGGCGCTGGCCAACCCGACCCGCTTCCTCTCCTATTCGGGGAAGATCCTGCCGTGGCTCGGCGGGCTGAGCGCGATCATCCTGATTGTCGGCCTCTACATGTCGTTCACCGCGCCGGCGGATTACCAGCAGGGCATCACGGTGCGCATCATGTATGTGCATGTGCCGGCCGCCTGGCTGTCGATGATGGGCTACATGGTGATGGCGGTCTCCGCGCTCGGCACGCTGATCTGGCGCCACCCGCTCGCCGATGTCTCGATCAAGGCCGCCGCCCCGATCGGCGCCGCCTTCACCTTTCTGGCGCTGGCCACCGGTTCGCTCTGGGGCAAGCCGATGTGGGGCACCTGGTGGGTCTGGGACGCGCGCCTGACCTCGGTCTTCGTCCTGTTCCTGATGTATCTCGGTATCATCGCGCTGCAGCGCGCCATGGACGATCCCGTCAAGGCCGCCCGTCCCGTCGCGATCCTGGTGCTGGTCGGCACGGTCAACATTCCGATCATCAAGTTCTCGGTCAACTGGTGGAACACGCTGCACCAGCCCGCCGCCGTCATCCGCATGGACGGCCCGACCATCGATCCGAGCATGCTGTGGCCGCTCCTCGTCATGGCGGTCGGCTTCACGCTCCTGTTCTTCTTCATGCACATGGTCGCCATGCGCACCGAGATCTGGCGCCGCCGCATCGCCTCCATGCGCCGCGCAAGCGCGCGCGAGCAGCGCGGGGCCGCCAAGCCGGTTCTGGCCGAGTAGACCGATGACCCACGCGCAATATGTTTTCGTTTCCTACACGCTCACCGCGATCGTTCTCGGCGGCATCGGCCTGTGGCTCTGGCTCGACCGCCGCGCCCGCCTCGCCGAACTGAAGCGGCTCGAGGAAAGCGGCGTGCGCCGACGTTCGCAGGACCGAGCCGGGCACCGAGCATGAGCGACACCGCGCAAAAGCCGTCCGGCAGGAAGATCAACTGGGCCGTGTTCATTCCGGTCGCGGCCTTCGTCGCGCTGGCCGGCCTGTTCGCGATCATGCTCATGAAGCCGCACCGCGACACCTCGGTCGTCCCCTCGGTGCTGATCGGCAAACCCGCGCCGGAGACGGCCCTTCCCGCCATCGCCGGCCTGACCGCGCCCGACGGGTCGCCCGTGGCCGGCTTCGATCCCGCGAAATTTCCCGACCATCCGATCCTGGTCAATGTCTGGGCATCCTGGTGCGCGCCCTGCCGCGAGGAGCATCCGCTGCTGCTGGCGCTCTCGAAGCAGGAGGGCGTCATCATCGCCGGGCTGAACTACAAGGACAAGCCGAAGAACGCCATCGGCTTCCTCGAAGGCCTCGGCAATCCCTACGCCATCGCCGGCGCCGACAGGTCAGGCCGCGCGGCGATCGAATGGGGGGTCTACGGGGTGCCGGAATCCTACATCGTGTCCGGCGACGGCACCATCCTCTACAAACATGTCGGCCCGCTAACACCCGAAGTGATCTCTACCGAAATCCTGCCGCGGCTGCGGGGCGAAAAAACCGGCAGCTGAACAGAAAAACCGCCATCCATTGTCAATCCGAATAATGAAATCTGACCATCGCCGGGGCCGTTTCGACAGGTAATCAACACCAGGGTGTGAATAGACGTTCACAAAACGGTTTTGATGCTTGCCCACACCCCTCCAGTAAAGCATGTTTGCTCGATCATGACGTCGCTCACAGTCGATATCCGGCCCGCTTCCAGCAGAGATGCCGATCAAATAGCGGACGTGCACGCGGCGGCATGGCGCAACGCCTATGAAGGCCTGATCCCGCACAAGTCGCTGCGATCGATGATCGGCCGCCGCCACGCCGGCTGGTGGCAACGCGCCATCGCGCGCGGCACCTCCGTCATGGTCATCGACATGGGCGGCCTGATCGCCGGCTATTGCACCTTCGGGCTCAATCGCGCCCGCGCCCTGCCGCAGGAAGGCGAGATCTACGAGCTCTATATCCGGCCGGAATATCAGGGCATCGGACTCGGGACGATGCTTTTCGACGCGGCGCAGGCGAGCCTGAAAAACCACGGCTGCGACGGCCTCGTCGTCTGGGCGCTGGAAGACAACGCCACGGCCATCCGCTTCTACGAGGGACATGGCGGCCGCGACATCGCGCAGGGTTTCGAGACCTTCGAAAGCAAGCCGCTGCGCAAGGTCGCCTTCGTCTGGCAGTAACCGGTTCAAGCCGCTCCCTGTCCGCCCGCCCGCCCGCGATTGCCATCGCATCGGACACCGTGTCATGACCCTGTCATGAAACCGGTCATATCCATCTGACCCTCGACGCCAGGATCCTTGGCGCCCGCGAATTCAAGCAAAAGAAATTCCAACATGAACAAGACCGCAATCGGCGTGGATTTCGGCACGTCCAACAGCACGGCCGCATTCATCGACGGCACCACACCGGTGCTGGTGCCGCTCGAGGACGGCAAGTTCGACATGCCGAGCACGGTGTTCTTCGATTTCGAGGACGGGCAGCGAAAATACGGGCGCGGCGCGATCGAGGCCTATGTCGGCGATACCGAGGGGCGGTTCATGCGGGCGCTGAAAAGCATCCTGGGAACCAGCCTCGAGGACGAAAACACCTATATCAACGGAACGAAGGTGGCATTCGTCGACATCATCGCCGGCTTTATCCGGTCAATCAGGCTGAAGGCGGAGGAATTCTGCGGGTCGGAAATCGATACGGTCGTTGCCGGCAGGCCCGTCCATTTCATCGATGACGACGGCGGCGCCGACAGGAAAGCGGAACAGACCCTCGAGCGGATATTCCGGGCCGCCGGCTTCCGGAATGTGGCGTTCCAGTACGAGCCGATCGCCGCCGCGCTGGACTATGAGAGGGCTGTCCGGACCGAGGAAATCGCTCTCATCGCCGACCTCGGCGGCGGTACCTCGGATTTTTCGGTGGTCCGGATTTCGCCCGCCGGCCGGAACAGGGCCGACAGGGGCAACGACATCCTGTCGACCGGCGGCGTGCGTGTCGGCGGCACCGACCTGGATCGGCTGACCAGCCTCGACAAGGTAATGCCGGAACTCGGCCTGAACAGCCGCCTCAACAGGGACTTCGGCGACGGCCTGATAACGATCCCCCGGCACGTCTTCGTCTCGCTCTCGACCTGGCAGAAGATTCACCTGCTCTACGACAAGGCGGTGATGCGCGAGGTCAAGGACTATCTGAGACTGTCCGAAAGCCCGCATCTCATCGAGCGGCTGTCGCATGTGCTACACGAGCGGCTGGGCCACAGGCTGGCGCTGGCGGTCGAGGCGGCAAAGATCGACCTGACCGACGCGCCGGCGACCGAAATCGATCTCGAGGCCGTCGAACGCGGGCTGCGCGTGGGCATCGACCGCGCCGGGTTCGACGACATCATCGGCCGGGAAACGCGCGCGATACAGCAAGCGATGCGAACCGCCATAGGGGACGCGGGGCTCGACCCGGCCAGGATCTCGACGATCTTCCTGACAGGCGGCACCACGGCGATACCGGCGGTGAGGCAGGCCCTGCTCGACATCGTTCCCGATGCGACAGTCGTCGACGGCGACCGGTTCGGCAGCGTCGGTATCGGCCTGGCCCTGGAGGCCGGGCGCCGGTTCGGCTAGGCGCCGGACTTGATACGGGTCAATGATCCCCGGTTTCGCCGTTGGTAGGCTTCGATCACGCGGGCGCGGGGAGGATGGGTCTTCAGTTTGATCGCGCCGCTTCGCATCGAGGAAGGGGAGAGCCGCCGATGCCGGGTCCAGCACACGCCACTCACCGGGCAGGTTTTACTGAAGCCGCCGTTCTTTTCGTCCTCGGGTTCGGCCTGTTCATGTTCTGCCGCCGCAGCGACTTTCTGCCGATGATCCCGGCAATGATCGTCGTCGCGCCGATCTTCATCCTGCGGTTCAGCCGCGTGCTGCCGGCCGGCCGTTCGATCGGTCTCACGATCCTGGGATTCGTGCTCGCTTTCAATATTTCGCTGTGGGGTATCTTCGACGTGGGCGACCCGACCCTGAGTCTGGTGTTCAACGTCATCCGCTCGACGATCATCGCGCTCTATTATGCGCTGCCCTTTGTGGTCGACCGGCTCGTCGCGCCGCGTTTGGGCAAACGACTTTACGCCACACTCGTCTTCCCCGCCGCGATGACGGCGTCGATGTTCCTGTCCTCTATGCCGCCGCCGATCGACGGCACCGCAGCAAAGAACGTCTTCTCCACCGCGCCCCTGCCGCTTCTGCAGATCTACGCGCTCGCCGGACTGTGGAGCTTCGTGTTCCTGTGGTCGTGGCTTGCGTCTTGCGTCAACCATGCCTGGGAGAGCGGTTTCCGGCACCGGCAGGCGGTCGCGGCGGGCCTGGCTTTCGTCCTGGTCGCGGGCGGGCTCTACGCATGGGGCAGCCTGCGCATCATGAACGCGCCCGACGGACAAACGGTCAAGGTTGCCGCTGTCGTGATGCCAAAGGAGGAAGGCGGTCCCGCATCGATGGTTCAGGTCTTCGAGGACCGGATGACCTCGCCCTACGGGCCGACGATGAACCATA
Organism: Oricola nitratireducens; assembly: GCF_014904745.1. Classification (GTDB taxonomy): domain Bacteria; phylum Pseudomonadota; class Alphaproteobacteria; order Rhizobiales; family Rhizobiaceae; genus Oricola; species Oricola nitratireducens. Next base: position 348,042 of record NZ_JACZCS010000001.1, on the reverse strand, counting down.
TCCGCTCCATGACCGCCGCGGCCGCGGCCAACGGCGCAAAAATCGTCGCCTTCAACGAATTCGCCATCCTCGTCACCGAGGCGAACCATGAACGCGCCCGCGCGGAATTCTCGAAGATCGCGGCCGATAACGGCGTGTGGCTGGCGATCCCCTATGGCTGGGTGCCGGAAACCGGCAAGGGCGCGAACCGGCACCTGCTCATCGACGATACCGGCGCGGTCCGGGCCGATTACCAAAAACGTTTCCTGCTCGGATTCGGCGACTTCGGCGAAAACGCCGTTTTCAAAAAGGGCGCCGAGATCATCCAGACCGCCGACAGCCCCTATGGGCGCATCGCCCTGGCGATCTGCCGCGACATGAGTTTTCCCGACTTCGCCCGCCAGGCGGGCCGAGCCGGCGCCGACATCATGCTGACCGGATCGCACGAATTTCCCAAGGGCATCACGCTCAACGATCCCTATAGGGCGATCGAGAACGGCTTCACCCATATCCGCCCGACCTATGACGGCATCACCTATGCCATGGATCCCTATGGCCACGTCCTCGCACAGATGCATCGCGGCACCGGCGTGCCCGGGATCATGTATGTCGACGTGCCGATGAGAGGCGTTCGGACACTTTACGGGCGCTTCGGCGACTGGCTGGGCTGGCTGTCTTGTGGACTGGTGGTGCTGTTCGCGGTGCTGGCGATAGTCGCCGGCCGGTCGGGACGAGCCGCACCGGCGATGCCGCCCGCCTGATCTGAACGGTGCGCCCTACTTGCTGAACACCCGAGTCGGATCGCCGCTGAGCGGCCCGCGTACGCCGTGATAGGCCGGCTCGTCGATACGACAGGCGAAGCCGTCGGCCATCGTGTCCGCTACTTGGCGCGCCAGGTCATTGGCTTGCGGATTGGCCAGCGCGTCGACATAGCCGACCACGCAGGCGTCGCCGATCCCCGGCTGGCCGACCTTGGAGACGACCAGCACCTGGCCGCGATGCGCCTCGTCCGGCGCGCCCGTATCCGGGTTTGGATTCTCGATATACCAACGGAGGATCGTCGCGAACGGCACGCCGTCGCGCAGCCGCCATTCCACCGTGTCGTTTGCCTGGTTGAAGGCGCCGAAGCTCTCCCAGGCATTGCCGGCATACCAGTCGCCGACATAGCCGAAGAACACCGTCTGGCGCAGATCCCCCTCGGAAAACAGGATCCCGTATCCGGCATGGCCGGAGCACGAAAACGTGCCGCCGACCTCGTCCGTCAACAGCGCGATGCAGCCGGTATCGAACTCGATCCTGGTGTAGATGCTGTCGACCGCGCCGCCCGCATGCGCCGGCAAGGGCACGTCCAGCGTAAAAGCCATCAACGCGCAGGACAGGAACAGGTCTCTTGCGGTCATCGCCATCCATCTCCGGTTCCGGCGAGAATGCCATCCCGCCGCCAAAGGGGCAATGTAGCGTGGGGGAAGGGAATGCGGCGTTGGTATTGTTGCACCGCACAGTAAAAACCGGTATCAGCCGCCGACACCAAGGAGTAACCGGATGCGCATCGAAGCGATTGCGATAGGCAACAACCCGCCCGAAGATATCAACGTGATCATCGAGGTGCCGGTCGGCGGCCAGCCGATCAAGTACGAGATGGACAAGGATGCCGGCGTTCTGGTGGTCGACCGCTTCCTCTATACGCCGATGACCTATCCCGGAAATTACGGCTTCGTCCCGCACACCCTGTCCGATGACGGCGACCCGATCGACGTGCTGGTCTGCAACACCCGCCCGCTCATTCCGGGCTGCGTCATCAATGTCCGCCCGATCGGCGTGATGCTGATGGAAGACAATTCCGGCCAGGACGAGAAGATCATCGCGGTGCCGACGCATGCCCTGACCAAGCGCTACGACAACGTCAAGGACTATGTCGACATGCCCGACATCACGCTCAAGCAGATCGAGCATTTCTTCGAGCACTACAAGGATCTCGAGCCCGGCAAATGGGTCAAGATCGGTGGCTGGCAGAATGTCGATACCGCCAAGCAGCTGATCCTGGAAGCCGTCGAGCGCGCCAAGACCGCGAAAGCCTGAGACCGGTTTAACTAATCCGTTTTCGCCAGCCCGTTCAGCGCGACGGCAATCCCGTCGACGGCCCCGATGCGCAGCGTCTTGTCGCGGGCGGTCTCCCCGGAAATGACGCTGAAGGCCGATTTCGGCAAGTGAAGCGCCTTGGCCAGAATCGCGATCGCCGCCTTGTTCGCCTTGCCCTTTTCCGGCTGCGCCGTGATCCGCAGCCTGAGCCGGACCTGGCCGTCGTCGCGCGTCTCCGCACCCTCGATCGCATTGCGCGACGCGTTCGGCGTCACGCGCAGGAAAATGTCGACATGACCGTCGCCGGCACGGGCGAACGCAGGCAAATCCATCAGATGATGGCGGGCGCCAGCACGTTGATGATGATGCGCTCGAGGAAGAAGATGGCGACGAAGAGCACGATCGGCGAAATGTCGATGCCGCCGAGATCGGGGATGACGCTGCGGATCGGCCGGAGCAGCGGCTCGGTCGCCTTGTAAAGGAAATCGCCGATCATCGCGACGAAGCGATTGTGGTTGTTCACCACGTTGAACGCGTAAAGCCACGAGAAAATGACCATCGCGATCACGATCCACTTGTAGATACCGATCGCGAACAACAGCGTTTGAATGATCGTCAGGCCCACGCGCAGTCTCCTTTGTACAGCCGAAGATCACTTAGGCGTTCCGGCCGCCGCCTGCAAGACGATGCCGGCGGATGAAAATCGCCATCGCCGGCATTTCTTCTTTGCCAAGCGGCCGTCCAGCAAATAACGGTGGCCGACATGACAGCGGATTCCCCCGAAACGATCAGCGCCAAGCGCTTTGCGGCTTTCGCTCACGGGGCCTTCGTCAACTACTGGACGGCGCGGTTCTTCTCCACTTTCGCCGTCCAGATCGTCGCTGTCTCCGTCGGCTGGCAGGTCTATGACCTGACCCGCGATCCCTTCGATCTGGGCCTGATCGGCCTCGTCCAGTTCCTGCCGCTGCTGCTGCTCGTTCTCGTCACCGGCACCGTCGCCGACCGGTTCGGCCGCCGCCATGTCATGGGCGCCGCCGTGGCGCTGGAATGCGCCTGCGCCGGGGCGATCCTGTATTTTTCGATACGCGGCTTGTCGGGCCCGCTGCCGATCTTCATCGCGCTCGCCGGAATGGGCACGGCCCGCGCCTTTTTCGGCCCCGCCTCGCAGTCTCTGGTCGTCAACCTCGTTCCGCAGCAAGACTTCGCCAACGCGGTCGCCTGGAACGCGTCTTCCTGGCAGGTGGCGAGCATCGTCGGCCCGGTCGCCGGCGGCCTCCTTTACGGCGTCGGCGCCAATGTCGCCTATGCGGTCGCGGTGGCGATGTTCCTGGCGTCGTTCCTGCTGATCACCCGCATTCCCAGGCCGCCGGTGCGCAGCGAAACCCGCAAGGTCACCTTTTCCTCGCTCTTCGACGGGCTGCGCTTCATCCGCAAGGAAAAGGTCGTTCTCGGCGCGATCTCGCTTGATCTCTTCGCCGTCCTGCTCGGCGGCGCGGTGGCGCTGCTGCCGGCCTATGCCCGCGACATTTTGCATCTCGGCCCCTGGGGCCTCGGCCTGCTGCGCTCCGCGCCCGGCATCGGCGCCATCGTCATGGCGGGCTTTCTCGCCGCCTCGCCGATCACCGATCATGCCGGCCGCATCCTGCTTTTCTTCGTCGGCCTTTTCGGCCTGTTCACCGCCCTGTTCGGCCTGTCGTCGCTGACCTGGCTGTCGATCGGCGCGCTGGCGCTGATCGGTGCCGCCGACATGGTCAGCGTCTATGTCCGCGAGACGTTGCTGCAGCTGTGGACGCCGGACGAGGTGCGCGGCCGCGTCAACGCGGTGAACATGGTCTTCCTCGGCGCGTCCAACGAACTCGGAGAGTTCCGCGCGGGTTTCATGGCGGCGCTGATCGGCGTGGTTCCCGCGGTGGTGTTTGGCGGCGCCGGTGCGATCGGCGTCGCAGTCGCCTGGGCGTTGCTGTTCCCGCAATTGCGCGACGCGCGCTACCTGCACCGGCAGGGATAAAACCTGTCTCAGGCGCGGTCGCCGGGCAGGAACACCAGATCGAGGAAATCCTGCAGCCACGCGAAAACGGCGCGATCGTAGAGATAGCGGCCCTGCAGGTGCTGTTTGCCTTGCTGCGAGCCCGGCAATTCGAAGCGATGCGCGCCGCGCACCACCCAGCGCTGCATCATCGCCTGCGTCAGTTCGGCATGGAACTGCACCGCCCAGGCATTGTCTCCGTAGCGGAACGCCTGGTTTTCGTAGGTTTCGCCGGCCGCCAGCCTCACGGCGCCCGACGGCAGCGAAAAGCCCTCGCGATGGAACTGGTAGATCATCTCCGGCCACTCAATCAGCGCCCGTCCCTCCTCGGTCGGGTCGATCCTGTACCAGCCGATCTCGACCAGTCCGTCCGGGTGGCTTTCGACCGTGCCGCCGAGATGGTTGACCAGCATCTGCGCGCCAAGGCAGATGCCGAGTAGCGGCTTGTCCTCCTTCAGCGGAACCGCCAGCCAGTCGGTCTCGTAGCGGATGTAGTCGTGCTCGTCATTGGCGCTCATCGGCCCGCCGAACACCACCGCGCCGGCATGATCTTCCAGCGTTTCGGGCAAGGCATCGCCGAGCGGCGGCCGCCTGATATCGAGCGGAAATCCCATGCGCGAAAGCTGTTGCCCGACACGGCCTGGAGACGAGGTTTCCTGATGCAGCACGATCAGGACCGGTTCGCGGCCGGCGGTCTCCGTCATCCCTCGGCGTCTCCGCTGCCGGTGACCCGCGCCTGAACGGCGTTGCGCAGCAGCACGCGGTCGCGCCCGTCGACGCCGAGCAGTTCGGCGACACGCCAGACCAGATTGTCCTCGAGCTCGTGGTTCGAACCGTCCGCATAGACGATTTCCCACAGCAGCTCGATGAAATGCACGCGCTCGTCCGCCTCGAGGGTCTTCATCAGGACGCTGGTGAACTGGTAGAGATCGACGGCCTCGTTGTCGGCGTCGCGCGCCGCCGCGATCAGCTTGTCGAGCGTCTCCGTATCGAGCGCGTAGGTTTCCTTGAGGACCGTCGCGAAGCGCTCCTGCTCGGCCTCGCTGTAGACGCCGTCGGCCCCGATGACGTGATACATCAGCGCCGCCGCAGCCAGTCTCGGATCGTCCCGGGGAAAAGCGCGGTCGCCGTCATGCGCCGCGTCGATATTCAGCCCTTTGAAAAAAGCAGCGATTCGTTCAAACATTCCAATTACCTCGACGGGAAACTGTCAGTTTGCCCGCCGCAGTGCAACATTCAAAACAGGCGAAAACGGCGCGAAGATTCGTCCGGCTCCGAATCGGCGTCGATTCCCGGGTCGTCGGGAAGCGGCCGCTGCTCGATTTCCGGCTCGGCGACGGTTTTTGCCTTGCCGGTATCCGGATTTTCCGCCGGCGCGCTTGCCGCTTGCTCGGGCGCCGCTTTCGCGGTTTCCGTTTCGGCGGCTTTTTCGGCCGGCTTTTCTTCCGCCGCCGGTTTGGCCGGTTCATCGACCGCGACCGCGTCGATCACCGGGCCGAATGCCGCATCCTCCGTGGCCTCTTCGATGGTCCCGGTATCCTCGGTCACTTCGGCTTCGACAGACTCGGGCGCAGACTTCGCCGGCTTCGTCTCCGGCGGCGCGGCCGGGCTGCCGGCGGGAATCCCGGGCACCATCGGATCGAGGTCGTTTTCCAGCACCGGACCGAGCCGCTCGACCGGCACCTTCCACTCGAAGGCGTCGAGGCGTCCGCTGATCGGCGAGATCGGCGCCCAGCTTCCCGAGACATAGCCGTCGGCCGTCCAGGCCGGATCGCGCGGCGCGCGCACCGCCCGGGCGAGCCATTCGCGCACCTTGCCCTGATCGCCGGTTTCGGCGTCTTCTATATCGGCCATCAGCATGAAGGCGCCCTCGCGCGGATCGTTGCGCAGCACCGTGGCCACGGCCTTGCGCGCATCGGAATATTCGCCCGCTTCCAGCGCCATCTGCGCCGCGATCATCGAGGATTCGGTATTGTTCGGCTTCAACTGCGCCAGCCGCCTGGCCTTCTTGTAGCGGTCGCTCGCCGAATCGCCCGGCCGCGCATTGACATAGGCAAGCGCGATTTCGGGATGCGGCGCCTTGCGCCATGTCGCTTCGAGCACATGCACGCCCTTGCGCTGATCGTTCAGCCGGAACGCCGCCTGCGCGGCGGCAACCGCGGCCGGCGCGAAATCCGGCGCCAGCCGGTGCGCTTCCAGCGCTGCCGACTTCGCCTTGGCGGGATCTTTCTCGAGATTTTCCAGCGCCAGCGCGGTCAGAAGCACGGCCCGCTTGCGCTTGGCCGCGTCGCGGTCGATCTGCTTGGCCTTCTTCTGGCTTTCCAGAAGCCGGATCGCCCCGTCCCAGTCGCTGGCGGCCGTCTTCAGTTCCAGCGCGGCGTTGCCGGCCCAGCCGAGATGCGGCGCCAGTTCGGCGGCCTTTTCGGCATAATGCTTCGCCGCCGCCCGGTCGCCGAGGCGCTTGGCCTCCATGTAGAGGCCACGGAGGCCGAGAATGCGCAATTCCGGATCCTCAAGCATCGCCTCGAATTTCTGCCGGGCGTCGTCATTGTGGCCTTCCACCATGCTCGCCTGCGCGTCGAGCAGCTGCAACAGCGGCTCGGTCGTCGAATTGAGCAACCCGCCGGCCTGCTTGAGCATGAGCCGCGCCGTGACGCTGTCGCCGGCGCCCGCCGCGATGATTCCGGTCGACAGCGACTGGTAACCCCGGTCGCGCCGCCGCGCCCGGAAGAAACGCTGCACCCGGTGCGGCGAGGTGATGAGAACGCGCACGATCCACCATGTCAGCATGATCGCGACCACGATGGTCACCAGCGCCACGGCGGCAACCATCAGCGAAACGGTGATCTCGCGTCCGGCGATCGTCATCACGATCATGCCGGGCGTGTCGGCGACCCATGCGAACCCGAAACCCAGGACCGCGACGGCGATAACGAAGAATAATACGCGTAACATGCCCGTCGCTCCCTATTGGCCCGCATCCGGCGCGCCGGCCTTGACCGCGCCCGTCAGCACATTGGAGATCAGCCTGTCGAGTTCGCGGCGTGCCTTCAGGTCGGCCATGAACCCGGACGACGCCTGTTTCGACGCCTCGGGCAGCTTGTCCCATTCGGCCGTCACGCGATCGAGATCGCCGTCATGCAGCGCGACTTCCATCCGCGCGGCGATCGCGCCCGGATCGTCGCCCTCGACCTCGCCGACCGGCCGCACCTTGACCAGCGACCGCGCGCTTGCCATCAGCCGGTCCGCGATTCCGGCATCGGGGCCAACCCCGCTTGCCGCCGCGACGATCTGGTTGGCGACGGACGGAAACCGTTCGGTCAGCTGCGCCAGCGTCGGAACGCCCGTCGCCGCGTAATCGCGCAATGCCGCGACGCCGGCGTCGTCCTTGCTGACCGAGGCATAGGCTTCGAGCTCGCTCATGAAGCCGGTTCCCCGGTCGGCCGCCGATTTCAGCGCCGTCGCGGCGATGGCTGCGGCGACGCGGTTGCCGGCGCCGGATTGGATGTCATGCTCGACGCCCGCGACGCGCTCCTGCAGCGCGCCGATTTCAGTCTTCAGGCCGGCAATGGCGTCGCTTGCGTCTTTCGCCGCCTGGACCGCAGACCCGGCCTCGCCGCGAACCGCCTCCAGCGCCGCCGCGTCGACGCCCGACGTCCCGCCTTCAAGAACCGAGAGCTTGGCCGACAGGTCGGCAAGTTGCGTCTCGACGTCGCCGATGCGCCCGGACAGTGCTTTCAGACCGGCGCCCTCACCGGCGCCGCCCGAGGAAACCGCATTGGCAAGCGAATCGACGCGCTGCTTCAGGGCGGCGTAATCGTCCTGGACCGTCGCCAGCGCCTGGCCGTGGGTGTCGACCACGCCACGCACCGCCTCGACTTCGTCGGACAGATTGCCGGGCGCCGACGGCGCGGCGCCTTCCATCGACGTGACCTTGGAGGTCAGCATGTCGATCTGCGATTGCAGCGGCGTCAGGTCAGGCGCGGGCGCCGTGCGCAGCGACGGGATGATGCCCGCCCACTGCAAACCACCGGCGAGCAACAGCGCGACGAGTCCGCCGAGGATCCCGCCGCCAAGCGCCGACAGGCCGCGGCCGTTTGCCGCGGGCGGGGCAGCCATGGCCGGTTCCGGGGCCGCAGTGTCGGCAGGCTTTTCGTCCACCGGCCGCTCACTGCTTTCGACCGCGCCGCGCGCGGCCTCGTCCATCGCGTCGGCGGCGCCCGAGGTCGCGGCCGCCGCCGCCTCGATTTCCGCCTCTGCGGGACGGCCGAATTCGAACGCGACGGGTTCGGCTTCGGGAACGGTTTCGTTCGTTTTCGGCGCCTCGGTGACCTCGGTGGCTTCGAGATCGAGTGTCACGGGCTTGCGCGTCGGTTTGCTGCGCCGGCTGGTCGGCTTCTGAACCATCGGGAGACTCCTGCAGGAAGTGCTTCGCGTCGTCTTAGCACGGCTTTCGCAAAGCTAAAGGGCGAGAATCGGGAATCAGTCCCTGCCGGCGGACACGATGTCGCAGAGCGCCGCGAGCAGGGATTGCTCGGTTGGTTCTTCCGCGACGGTAATCCGGTCTTTCAGGTAATCCGGAAGCGCCATGGCGACTCGCTCGGAGATCGTTAAAAACCGCGTATATTCATAAACTTGCGGAGACTGCGCCTTGGCATGTTCCGCGAAGGCGCGGGCCGAAAGAGCCGAATGGAAAAGCACCGTGTCGGGCGATCCGGCCGACAATTTTTTCTCCAGAATATCAGTCATATGACTGACTATTTTGGTCGAATAGACCTCGCAAACGAGGCAGTTCAGGCCTTTGCGGGCGAGCTTTCCTTCCAGGTCGCCGGTCCGCAGCTTGCCGCACAGATAGACCAGCGCCGAACCCGGTTTCTCGCGCGCGCAAACCAGCGCCACGAGATCGTCGACCGCCCCGTCGGCGGAGCGGACATCGCGAAATCCGCGCGCCAGCGCGTCGGCCTTCGTCGCCGCGCCGACAGTGTAGACGGTCTTGTCGAAAAGCGCCGAGACGAGCGCGTCGGGCACGAGCCGCACCGCGTTGCCGCTGGTGACGACGACGGCATCGGCGCGTGCCGCTTCCGCCGGGTCGATCGCGGGCTCCGTCGCCGCCACTTCGGTCAGCGGAACGACGACCGGATGGAACCCCATCGTCGCGATCGCGGCAGCCGATTTGTCCGCGCCGGGCTGCGGCCGCGTGATCCAGATGACGGGTTTCGCCACCGCGCTCATTGCCGAGCCGCGCTCACAGCCAGGAGGAAAAGAACGCGTCGCCGGCATCCCGGCGCAGACGGCGGCCGGCGTCGCGGCCGAGGGCGGCGGAATCGGAAACGGGGCCGGCAAGAGCGATCTCGTGCGCCTCGCTCCCGTCGGGTGTCAGGATCATGCCGCGAAACGCGACACCGCTTCCGTCGACCGTCGCCAGGCCCGCGATCGGCGTCCGGCAGGAGCCGTCGAGTTCGGCGAGAAAGGCGCGTTCGCAGGCAAGCGCCGTTGCCGTGACATCGTGGTTCAACGGCTCGACCAGCGCGTCGGTGCGCACGTCGCCGGCCCGTCCCTCGATGCATATTGCGCCCTGGCCCGGCGCTGGCAGAAAGAAGTCCGGATCCATCAGGTCGGTGATGATGTCGGCCATGCCGAGCCGGCGAAGCCCGGCATTGGCGAGCAGCGTCGCGTCGGCAACGCCTTCCGACAGCTTGCGCAGCCGTGTCTGCACATTGCCCCGGAACTGCACCACCGAGATGTCGGGCCTAAGCTTGCGGATCAGCGCCTGGCGGCGCAGCGACGAGGAACCGACCACCGCGCCCTGCGGCAGGTCCGTCAGCGACTTCGCCTTGTTGGAGATAAAGGCGTCGCGCGGGTCCTCGCGCTCCAGAAACGCCGTGATCGCCAGCCCGTCCGGCAGGACGGTCGGCATGTCCTTCGAGGAATGCACCGCGAGATCGATCCGCCCGTCGGCGAGTTGTTCCTCCAGTTCCAGCGTGAACAGGCCCTTGCCGCCGACCTCGGCCAGCGGCCGGTCCTGGATGCGATCGCCCGCCGTGGAGATCACGACGACCTCGATCATCTCCGGCGCGATGGCATGCGCGGCGATCAGCCGGTCGCGCGTCTCGTGCGCCTGCGCCAGTGCGAGCGGGCTTCCCCGCGTGCCGATCCTGATCTTTTCGTCCGCTGCCATTACTGTTTGCAAGCCTGCCGTTCCGTGTTACCCGAAGCCGGACAGGTAACCCCAATTCCGCGCATCGGCAACCGCGCCCGGTGACGCGGCATTCCGAGAAGCGGCCCGGACCCCATGACGACCGTGCTTGGCATCGAAACGAGCTGCGACGAGACCGCGGCGGCGGTCGTCCGCCGTGCCGGCCCCGGTTCGCCCGGCGAGATCCTGTCGAACACCGTCTACAGCCAGATCGCCGACCACGCCGCCTATGGCGGCGTCGTGCCGGAAATCGCCGCGCGCGCCCATGTCGAGGGCCTCGACGCGATCATCGCCCGCGCGCTCGCCGAGGCAAATACCACGCTCGACGACATCGACGCCGTCGCGGTAACGGCCGGGCCCGGCCTGATCGGCGGATTGCTCGTCGGCGTAATGACCGCCAAGGCGATCTGCGCCGCCAGGAACAAGCCGCTCGTCGCCGTCAACCATCTCGAGGGCCACGCCCTGACGCCGCGCCTGACCGACGGCCTGCAGTTTCCCTATCTGCTGCTGCTCGTTTCCGGCGGCCACAGCCAGATCCTGCTGGTCCGGGGCCTCGGCGACTACGCCCGCTGGGGCACGACCATCGACGACGCGCTCGGCGAAGCCTTCGACAAGACGGCCAAGCTGCTCGGCCTGCCCTATCCGGGCGGCCCCGCCGTCGAGCGCGAAGCCGCAACCGGCGATCCGAAACGCTTCGCCCTGCCGCGCCCGATGAAGGGCGAGGACCGGCTCGATTTCTCCTTCTCCGGCCTGAAGACGGCCGTGCGCCGCGAGGCAACCGCGCTTGCGCCCCTGACGGACCGGGACGTCTCCGATCTCTGCGCCTCCTTCCAGGCCGCCGTCACCGACACGCTACGCGACCGCGTCACCCGCGCCTTCGACAAATACCGCGCCGATGTCTCGGACGGCCCGGCCGATTTCGTCATTGCCGGCGGGGTCGCCGCCAACGGCGCGATCCGCGCCATGCTGGCGGATGCCTGTGCGCAGAACGGCTTTACGCTGCATGCGCCACCGCTCGACCTGTGCTCCGACAATGCGGTGATGATCGCCTGGGCGGGACTGGAACATTTCGAGCAAGGCGCCGTCAGCGGCATGGACATCGCGCCGCGCTCGCGCTGGCCGCTCGACCAGGATGCCGAGGCGCTGATCGGCGCCGGGCGGCGAGGGGCTAAAGCGTGAGGGAGACGGCGTGAGGTGGAGAACATGAGCGGAGATCGCATCGCCGTGCTCGGCGCCGGCGCCTGGGGCACGGCGCTCGCCGCATCCTTCGTGCGCACCGGACGCGGCTGCATGCTCTGGGGCCGCGATGCGGAAACGGTGACCGCCATCAACGAGCGGCACCGAAATCCGCGCTATCTCGGCGATATCGCCCTGCCAGGCGATCTGGCCGCGACGACGGGTCTCGGCGCCGCGCTCGCTGGCGCCGGCGTAATCGTCCTTGCCGTGCCGGCGCAGTCCCTGCGCGATTTCCTCGGCGGCATGCTCGACAGGGCCGCGCCGGACGCGATCTTCGTCTCCACCGCCAAGGGCATCGACCGTGCCACCGGCCAGACCATGTCGGAGATCATCGACGAGATCGCCGGGCGCGACCGCTCCGCCGTGCTGTCCGGCCCGAGCTTCGCCGCCGACGTCGCCGCCGGACTGCCGACAGCGGTGACCGTGGCCGCGCACGATCTGGAACGGGCGAAATCGCTTGCCGAAATCCTGTCGAGCCGGACGCTGCGCTGTTATGCCGCCGATGACCTGATCGGCGTCGAACTGGGCGGGGCGCTGAAGAACGTGCTGGCGATCGCCGCCGGTATCGTGCACGGAGCGGGTCTCGGCGCCAGCGCCGTCGCCGCCCTGACCACGCGCGGTTTCGCCGAACTGCAGCGCGTCGCCGCCGCGCTTGGCGCCAGGCCCGAGACCCTGGCCGGCCTCTCCGGCCTCGGCGACCTGATCCTCACCTGCGGTTCGGAGAAATCGCGCAATTTCGCCTATGGCGCGGCGCTGGCGCGCGGCGAGGACCTCGCCCGCCGCCCGCTCGCCGAGGGCGTCTTCACCGCCTCGGTCGCCGCGAAACTGGCCCGCGAACACGGCCTCGACGCGCCGATCATCGCCGCCGTCGACGCCATTCTCGCCGGCAACATCACCATCAACCAGGCCGTGGACGGGCTGATGTCGCGCCCGCTCAAGACCGAGACTTGACGCCGCCGCCCGCTTCGCTAGCTAGGGCGAAACGAAATCCCGGAGGCATCGCATGGCGAATTACTGGTTGTTCAAGTCCGAACCGTTCAAGTTTTCCTGGGAGATGCTGAAGGCGAAGGGCGAGGCCGGCGAGGAATGGGACGGCATCCGCAACTACCAGGCGCGCAACAACATGCGGGCGATGAAGCTGGGCGACAAGGGCTTCTTCTACCATTCCAACGAGGGGCTCGAGGTCGTCGGCATCGCCGAGGTCTGCAACGAGATCCATCCGGATTCGACCACCGACGATCCGCGCTGGGAGTGCGTCGACGTCAAGGCGGTCTGCGACATGCCGAAGCCGGTGACGCTGAAGGACGTGAAGGCCAATCCGAAGCTTGCCGAGATGTCGCTGGTCACCTCCATGCGCCTCTCCGTCCAGCCGGTCACCGAGGCGGAATGGCTGGAAGTCTGCCGCATGGGCGGCCTCGACAATCCGCCGATGTGATGGACAAGACGGAGTTCATCCGCGCCAACACCGCAATCATGGCGCCGCCGCATGTGCCCGAAATCCGGCTGCATCTGGCCGACGAGGCGCATGATCTCTGGCATCGCACCGAAGAGGAGTTGCAGGCGATCGGCCTGGAACCGCCTTTCTGGGCCTTCGCCTGGGCCGGCGGGCAGGGCCTTGCCCGCTATGTCCTCGATCATCCGGACCGCGTGAAGGACCGCCGCGTGGTCGATTTCGCCTCCGGTTCCGGCCTCGTCGCCATCGCCGCCGCACGTGCCGGCGCCGCCGCAGTGACGGCAAACGACATCGATCCGTTTTGCGAAACCGCCGTCGGCCTGAATGCGGGCCTCAACGGCGTCGCGATTGCCTATGACGGTCGCGATCTCGTCGGCGACACGGCGCTCGACGCCGATGTCGTTCTGGCCGGCGACGTGTTCTTCGACCGCGAGATGAGCGCGGCGGTCGTTCCCTGGTTCGAGATGCTCGCCGCGCGCGGCACCGCCGTCCTCGTCGGCGATCCCGGCCGTTCCTACCTGCCGCGCGAACGCCTGTTCCCGCTCGCCGCCTACGAGGTTCCCGTCACCCGGGCGCTGGAGGACGCCGAGGTCAAGAAGACGAGCGTGTGGCGATTCGCTTGAGTTTTTTGCCGCTCCGGTGTTTTCTCGCCACGGGAGAATTTCGGGAGGACACTCAATGGCGTTTGGCGGAGTCAATTATGTCGCGGTTCTGGTCGCAGCCGTCGCGGCTTTTCTGGCCGGTGCGATCTATTACGGCGCATTCGGCAAGGCATGGATGAAGGCGGCGCGGATCGAGCCCGCCAATGCCAAGATGTCGATCACGCTCATCGCCACGAGCTTCATCAGCGAACTCATCATGGCCTGGACCCTGGCGGGCATCATCGGCCATCTCGGCCAGGGCGAGATCACGATTCGCAACGGGCTGATCTCCGGCGCCCTCGTCTGGCTCGGCTTCATGGCCACCACGCTGACGGTCAACCAGCGCTACCAGGGTTTCGGCTGGAACCTGTCGATCATCGACGGCATTCACTGGCTGATCGTGGCGCTCCTGATGGGCGGCATCATCGGCGCCTTCGGCGTCTAGGCGATCACTTTCACGACCGTTTCCGGCCCGATGCGCGGCAACAGCCAGCGCATCGCCTCCGGCGCGACCGCGATACAGCCTTCCGTCGGGCCGAAATCCGGCCGGGCGAGATGCAGGAAGATCGCCGACCCGGCATGGCGCTTGCGCCCGAATGGCGGCAGGTTCCAGTCGAGAACGAGGCAGACGTCGTAGAGCCGGTCGTCGCGCGTCATCGTCTCGTGGCCGGCGCGAAACGGCAGGCGCACCGGCCGGTTGTAGTTCGGGTCCGCCGGCGCGTCGCACCAGCCGTCGCGCGCCGTGATCGCGCGCAGGCGAAGCCCGGAATGCGGCCGCACCAGCCGGTCGGCACGGTACCAGCCATAAACGATGCGCATGCCGGCGATCGGCGTCGCCCCGTCGCCCTCGCGCTTGACCGGACGCATGCCGCTGCGTCCCAGCGCGCAGGCAAAGACCCTGTTTTCCGCCAAAAGCAGCCCCCGGCGCGCATCGCGCGGCGCCCTTCGCACATGGATCGTTGAAATCACCGGTTTTCCGTCCGCCCTTTTTCGTTCACCTTTTTAGGCAATCACATCTTGGTGCAATGCTTCGTGAGGTGCTTTTATCGTTCACATTTTCATGACAGGGAACTTGTGCATAGTGTGAGGCTGCCTGACACTCCGGGACCGAGGTAAGATAATCGATGAATCCAAGAACAATTCTTCTGGTCGATGACGACGAAGATCTTCGCGAAATGCTGGTCGAACAGCTTTCGCTCTACGAGGAATTCGTCGTTCTGGAGGAGGGGAGCGCCACCAAGGGCATCCACTCGGCGCGCGGTAGCGTGATCGACCTCCTGATTATCGATGTCGGCCTTCCCGACATGGACGGCCGCGAGGCCGTCAAGATCCTGCGCAAGTCCGGCTTCAAGGCGCCCGTCATCATGCTGACCGGCCACGACACCGATTCCGACACTATTCTCGGGCTCGAGGCCGGCGCGAACGATTATGTCACCAAGCCGTTCAAGTTCGCTGTCCTGCTGGCGCGCATCCGCGCCCAGCTTCGTCAGCACGAGCAGAGCGAGGACGCGACCTTCGTCGTCGGGCCCTACACCTTCAAGCCGAGCCAGAAACTGCTGATCGACGGCCACGGATCGAAGATCCGGCTGACCGAAAAGGAATCGGCGATCATCAAATATCTTTACAGGGCCGACAGGAAGGTGGTCACGCGCGATACGCTGCTGGAGGAAGTCTGGGGCTACAATTCCGGCGTGACGACCCATACGTTGGAAACCCATGTCTATCGCCTGCGCCAGAAAATCGAGCGCGATCCCTCCAATGCGGCGATCCTCGTCACCGAAAGCGGCGGCTACAAACTCAATCCCTGACTGTTTGCCGGCATACACCGCCGGATTGATGTTCGGGCGTGGACTTTTCATTCGCGAATCCGTCATGTAACAGCGGCAATCACTGATGTTACGTCCGGCGGATCCAGCCATTGTCGCTTGAAGACGATATTCGCATTATTTCCGGTGTTTCGCTGTTCGAGGATTTGAGCGCCGAGCAGCTGCGCCTGCTTGCCTTCGGTGCCGAGCGCCTCACCATCGCGCGCGGCCGCGAGCTCTATCGCGAAGGCCAGAACGCTGAATGCGGCTATATCGTCGTGTCCGGTGAAATCGACCTGTTCCGCGAGACACCGCGCGGCCGCCTCGTCATCAGGCAGGTCGGTCCGGGGATGATTCTCGGCGAACTGGCGCTGATAACCGAGACGAAGCGCCTGACCGGCGCCTGTGCCGCAGTGGAAACCCAAGTCATCCGCGTCAACCGCAGCCTGTTCCGGCGCATGCTGGAGGAGTATCCGGAAACCGCGGCGGCGCTCCACCAGCAGCTCTCGGTGCGCCTGTGCAACCTGCTCGACCAGATCGGCGACCTCGAAGAACGCTTCAGCGACGACTGATTAGCCGCAGAGCGCGAATTTCGCGATCACCGGCACATGGTCGGAGGGTTTTTCCCATCCGCGCGCCTCGCGCAGCACGGTGATGTCGGAGAGAAACGGCTCCAGATCCGGCGATCCCCAGACATGATCGAGGCGGCGGCCCCTGTCGGATTCGTCCCAGTCCTTCGCCCGGTAGCTCCACCAGGTGAAGATCTTTTCTTCCGGCGGAATGAAGACCCGCATCAGGTCCGACCAGCCGCCGGCTCTGCGCAGATCTTCCAGCGTCTCGGTCTCGATCGGCGTATGGCTGACGACTTTCAACAGCTGTTTGTGCGACCACACATCCGTTTCGAGCGGCGCGATGTTGAGATCGCCGACCAGGATCACCGAGTCGGCCGCACCCGGATCCGCGGTGATCGCGCGCATCTCGTCGAGAAAACCAAGCTTGTGGGCGAATTTCGGATTGATGTCCGGATTCGGCTCGTCGCCGCCGGCCGGCACGTAAAAATTGTGGATGCGCACCGCCCGTTTCGGCGCCTTGACGATGCAGTCGAGATGGCGCGTGTCGCCAATCCCGCAGAAATCGCGGCTTTCGACCTCTTCGAGCGGGAATTTCGAGATCGTGGCGACGCCGTGATAGCCCTTCTGGCCATGAATCTCGACATGTTCGTATCCTAGTTTTCGAAACGCCTTGAACGGAAACTGGTCGTTCGGACATTTCGTTTCCTGCAGGCACAGCACGTCGGGCTGGTAGGTTTCGAGAAACGACTCGACCATCGGCAGGCGAAGGCGGACGGAATTGATGTTCCAGGTAGCGACTGAAAATGTCATGGGATTCCCCGAAAAAGGTCCCTTTCTTCTTTCAGCCGGTCACCGCAATGACAAGCGGCCGGATCGCGAATCGCGCCGGCCGCCCACAATTTAGCGATTTCGCTTGCGCCTACTGGCTGCGCTTCTGCCGCTGGTCGCGGATGCGCCCATAGGGAACCTCGAAGGTCTTGGCGCCGAATTTCACGCCCTGCTGGACGTTGTAGACCATCACGGTCGTGTCCTTGCCCTGCGCGTCGCGAATCGTCCACTGGCGCAGATCGTAGCTCTTGGGATCGAACATCATCGTGATCTCGCTGTCGCCGAACAGCTGCTTGTCGCCGATGACGATCGTCGTCAGGTCGTCGTCCTGCCTGACGCTGCGCACGCGGCTCCCGGACAGGTCGATCTTGTCGCCGAGCAGCACCTTCAGCGGCGTCTTGCCGAGCGGATAGATGTCCCAGGTGTTGAGTTTCTTGTTGTTGACGACAAGCGACGAGCCGTCGGCGACGACGCGGATCGGCGACGGCTTCTCGTAGAGAAACAGCATCTTGCCGGGCCGCTCGATATAGAACTTGCCGCCGGTCTGTTCGCCGTTCGGTCCGAACTGCACGAACTCGCCGGCCATGGTCTTCACCTGCGCGAAGTGATCCGCGATCTGCTGGGCCGTGTCCGCGGCGGCGGTCGCCGCCGACAGCGGCATCGCCGCGAAGGCACCGGCCACGATCGCGCCGAACACCACGCTCCGCCGCGTCATGCCCGTATTTTTCCGAATCGTCATGAGACGCTCCCTGGCCTCTTCCATTTCCGTTTGCCGCGATGGTTAGGCATACAGTTTGGCTTCTCTGTGGCATGTGCCACAGCGCGGCAACGGCCCGGCCTCACATCTCGTCATCTTCGGTCGGAACGAGAATCTCGCGCTTGCCGGCATGGTTGGCGGGACCGATGATCCCCTCCTGCTCCATCCGTTCGATGATCGAGGCCGCGCGGTTGTAGCCGATGCCGAGACGCCGCTGGACATAGGAGGTCGAGGCCTTCTTGTCGCGCAGCACGACGGCCACCGCCTGATCGTAGGGATCGTCGGAATCCTCCAGTCCGCCGCCGCCGCCCGAACCGCCGGCGTCGCCGCCGTCTTCGTCGTCGTCCTCGGTGATCGATTCGAGATACTCCGGCACGCCCTGCATCTTCAGATGGGCGACGATCTCCTCGACCTCGCGGTCGGAGACGAACGGTCCGTGCACCCGCTGGATGCGCCCGCCGCCGGCCATGTAGAGCATGTCGCCCATGCCGAGCAGCTGTTCTGCGCCCTGCTCGCCGAGAATCGTGCGGCTGTCGATCTTCGACGTCACCTGGAACGAGATGCGCGTCGGGAAGTTCGCCTTGATCGTGCCGGTGATGACGTCGACGGAGGGGCGCTGCGTCGCCATGATGACGTGGATGCCGGCCGCGCGCGCCATCTGCGCCAGCCGCTGCACCGCGCCCTCGATGTCCTTGCCGGCGACCATCATCAGGTCGGCCATCTCGTCGATGATGACGATGATATAGGGCATCGGCTCCAGATCGAGCGTCTCGGTCTCGTAGATCGCCTCGCCGGTCTCCCGGTCGAAGCCGGTCTGGACGGTGCGCGAGATGTCCTTGCCCTTCTTGGCCGCCTCTTTCACCTTGGCGTTGAAGCCGTCGATGTTGCGCACGCCGATCTTCGACATGTTCTTGTAGCGCTGCTCCATCTCGCGGACGGTCCATTTCAGCGCCACGACGGCCTTTTTCGGATCGGTCACGACCGGGGTCAGCAGATGCGGAATGCCGTCATAGACCGACAGTTCCAGCATTTTCGGGTCGATCATGATCAGCCGGCATTCCTCCGGCGTCATCTTGTAGAGGATCGACAGGATCATCGTGTTGATGGCGACCGACTTGCCCGAGCCGGTCGTGCCCGCGACAAGCAGGTGCGGCATCTTGGCGAGATCGGCGATCACCGCCTCGCCATTGATCGTCTTGCCCAGCGTCAGCGCCAGTTTCGCCTTGGAGCTGTCATAGGCCTGCGAGGAAATCAGTTCGCGCAGGAACACCGTCTCGCGGCGCGCATTCGGCAGTTCGATGCCGATGGCGTTGCGGCCGGGCACGACGGCGACGCGCGCGGCGATCGCGCTCATCGAGCGGGCGATGTCCTCGGCCAGACCGATCACGCGCGACGACTTGATGCCGGGCGCCGGCTCCAGTTCGTAAAGCGTGACGACCGGGCCGGGCCGGACGTGGATGATTTCGCCGCGCACGCCGAAATCCTCCAGCACGCCTTCGAGCAGCCGGGCATTCTGTTCCAGCGCCTCAGGCGAAAGGCTCGCGTCGCGGCCGACGTTTTTCGGCTCGGCGAGAAGATGGATGGACGGCAGGTCGAAACCGCCGTCATGGATGAAGCTCACTTGCGCCTCGCGCTGCACGCGAACGCTCTGTTTCGGCTTCGGTGCGGGCGCGGTGACGCGCGCCGACGGGCCGGTTGCGGGCGCGTCGGCCGGCACTGCCTCGCCGCGTGGCGATGCCGGCGCCCAGTCCTGCGCGCCGTCCCAATCGTCCTCTTCGTCTTCGCCGATGTCGAAATCGGGATCGAACGCGGCCTCGGGACCGGCGGCAAAATCGGGTTCGACGCGCGGACCGGCCTCGCGGTGGACCGCGCGACTACGCACGGGCTTCGCATGGCGCTTCGTGCCGAAAATCGCGCGTCGCAGCCCGGCGCGCACGGTATAGAAGCCATGGATCAGGGCGCCGATGGTGACGAAGCGGCCGCCCCGGCCGGTTTCCTCATCGTCATCCTCGTCGATTGCCTCGGCGCCCCGCCACAGGAAGCCACAGGAAACGGCAAGCGCATAGACCGCCGCCGGCGCCAGGAAGAGGAAGGCCAGGAAGCGCACCCAGCCGGTCGGATAGCCGCCGGTCATCATGCCCGGAAGCCGCAGCACCATGTCGCCGAAAACCCCGCCGAGACCGGTTGGCAATGGCCAGTGGCGGGTAACCGAAAAGCACCCGATCATCGCGGCGACGAGAATTGCGGCCACCGGCCACGCCATCAGGCGGCGCGCCGCGTGCGACCAGTAGTGACCGCGAATGCGCGCATAGCCCCAGAAGACGAGCGGAAGCATCGCCGGCAGCGCGGCGATGCCGAAAAATTGCATCAGCAGATCCGACACGACCGCGCCGGGATAGCCCATCGCGTTGCTGACGGGTGTGTCCGCCGCGAAGCTCCAGCTCGGGTCGCCGGCGTTCCACGTGGCCAGAGAAAACAAGACAAAAGTGCTCAGCAGCCACAGCAGAGCGCCGGACGCGATCTCCAGCTGGCGGCGTAAAAGCGCGGTCATTCCGGCGGAAAGCGTGCGGTCGCCACGATGGCCCCGCCCAATCGCCCGGTCCGCTGATACTGAAATGGCGTGATCGGCCCGCATCCCGTATTCCCGTCGTTTGCCTGCCCCCACGGCAGACGCATTTTTCCTGCGGCAGCCTAGTAAAGCTTGGTTAAACAGGCATTAACCATCCATCAGCGCGGCGGCGCCAGCGCGTTTCGCCGGACAAAAAAGGGCCGGTCGAAAGACCGGGCCAGTTGGTGTGATGATAAACATCACGACGGGATCAATAGCGGGGACGGACGAAGGGAGGAGGTTTCGTCCGTCCCCGGTGTTCGCCCGCGGCCTCAGCCGCGAGAGAATTCCGGGTAGGCTTCGACGCCGATTTCGGCCTTGTCCATGCCCATTTCCTCTTCCTCTTCGCTTGCGCGGATACCCACGGTCGCCTTCAGGACGAACCACAGGATGCCGGAAGCAACGAAGGTGAAGATGCCGACAGCGACGATGCCGAGAAGCTGCACGCCGTAGCTGGTGTCGGCATTCGACAGCGGCACGATGAACGTGCCCCAGATGCCGGCCAGCAGGTGGACCGGGATCGCGCCGACGACGTCGTCGATCTTCAGCTTGTCGAGCAGCGGCACCGCAAACACCACGATCGCTGCGCCGACGCCGCCGACGAAGATCGCGACCGGGACGCTCGGAGCGAGCGGCTCGGCGGTGATCGCGACGAGGCCGGCCAGCGCGCCGTTCAGCGCCATGGTGACGTCGACCTTCTTGTAGATCAGCTGGGTGAGCAGCATCGCAACGACCACGCCGGCGGCAGCCGCCAGGTTGGTGTTGGCGAAGATCCGCGAGATGTCGGTGACGTCGCTGATCGTGCCCATGGCGAGCTGAGAGGCACCGTTAAAGCCGAACCAGCCGAGCCACAGGATGAAGGTGCCGAGCGTGGCGAGCGGCATCGACGAACCCGGCATCGGGTTGATTTCGCCGCCGGCGCCGTATTTGCCCTTGCGCGCGCCGAGTATCAGGGCGCCGGAAAGCGCAGCCCAGCCGCCGACCGAGTGAACCAGCGTCGAACCGGCGAAATCGGAAAAGCCCTGGACGGACAGCCAGCCGCCGCCCCACTGCCAGGAACCGGTGATCGGGTAGAACAGGCCGGTCAGGAAGACGGTGAAGATCATGAACGGCCACAACCGGATGCGCTCGGCGAGCGTGCCGGAGACGACCGAGGCCGCGGTGGCGCAGAACACCATCTGGTAGAACCAGTCGGACGCCGTCGAGTAGCCCGTGTCGAGGGCGTCGCCGCCGACCGGGTCGAAGCTGTAGGGGCCGAACGAACCGATGAAGCCGCCGTCGACGCCGACATACATCAGCTTGTAGCCGATCAGCCAGTAGAGCAGGCCGGCGACCGAGTAGAGCGCGATGTTCTTCAACAGCTGCATCGAGACGTTCTTGGAACGCACGAGGCCCGCTTCCAGCATGGCGAAACCGGCCGCCATCCACATCACGAGGAAACCGCCGATGAGGAACAGCAGCGTGTTGAAGATATAGGCCGTATCGGCTGCCAGCGCATAGGCCGGCGCCTCGGTCTCCTGCGCCATCACCGGCGCTGCGCACAGCACTGCGGCTGCGGCGAGACCGGCCAGGCCATATTTGAAACCTTTGGACATAGTCATGTTAGATGAACTCCTGAGTAACTGTCTCGCGCCTTAAAGCGCCTCGGAATCGGTCTCGCCGGTGCGGATCCGGACGGCGTGGTCGATGGCGTAGGTGAAGATCTTGCCGTCTCCGATCTGGCCGGTTTTCGCGGCGCCGGAGATGGCCTCGATAACCTTCTCGACCATGTCGTCATCCACCGCGAGCTCGATCTTCAGCTTCGGCAGGAAGCTGATTGCGTACTCGGCTCCGCGATAGATTTCCGTATGCCCCTTCTGACGCCCATACCCCTTCACCTCGGTGACGGTCAGGCCCTGGACGCCAAGCCCGGTGAGGGCTTCGCGCACCTCGTCCAGTTTGAAGGGCTTGATGATGGCCATGACTATTTTCATGCGCTGTGTTTCCCTTTTTTCAATGCGCCGGCCGTATGGGGCCGGTGGTCGTGATGGCGGCACGGCAGAGCCTGCCGGACGCCGTCACTCCTCACGATTCAAGACGCGTGCCAAACGCGCAGAAAAAGCACAACCCACTGAGAAATATAGGATATTAGATAGTAGCGCGATAATTGCTGCAATGCAGCGTCCGTATCGTGCCATAAAAACAGGCATATATGTGATATCGCTTAAAAATCAGGCATTGGAATCAAAAACCCGGGCCGGAGCCCGGGTCTGATCATGTCGGTCGCCCGATGGTTCAGGCGTGATACGCCGATTCACCGTGGGAGGCGAGGTCGAGACCTTCGCGTTCCGCTTCCTCGGTGGCGCGGATACCGGTGATCGCCTTGGTGATGTAGATCAGGATCAGCGAACCGATGCCGGACCACAGGATGGTCACGATAACACCCTTGAACTGGGCCATGACCTGGGCGCCCATCGTGACGCCTTCGCCGAAGCCGATGCCGCCGAGGCTGGAAGCCGTCAGCACGCCGGTCATGATCGCGCCGACCATGCCCCCGATGCCATGCACGCCGAATACGTCCAGGCTGTCGTCATAGCCGAATTTCGACTTGATCGTGGTGACGAAGAAGTAGCAGATCGGCGAAACCATCAGGCCCAGCACGATGGAGCCGACCGGCCCGATCGAGCCGCAGGCCGGCGTGATGGCGACCAGACCGGCCACCATGCCCGACGCTGCGCCAAGGCCGGAGGCCTTGCCGCGCGTCACGCTTTCCACGATCGACCAGGAGACGACGGCCGCAGCCGTGGCGACGAAGGTGTTCAGCATCGCCAGGGTGGCGCCCGATGTCGCCTCCAGGTTGGAGCCAGCATTGAAGCCGAACCAGCCGACCCACAGCATCGCGGCGCCGACCATGGTCAGCGTCATCGAATGCGGCGCCATGTTGTCCTTGCCGAAACCGACGCGCTTGCCCAGCACCAGCGCCCACATCAGGCCCGCCATGCCGGCATTGATGTGAACGACGGTGCCGCCGGCGAAGTCCAGCGCGCCCCAGTCCAGGATCAGGCCGCCTTCGCCCCAGACCATGTGCGCGATCGGGAAGTAGATGAAGGTCACCCACAGCACGGTGAACAGCATCACGCCGGAGAACTTGGCGCGCTCGGCAAAGGCGCCGACGATCAGCGCCGGGGTGATGGCCGCGAAGGTCATCTGGAAGGCGATGAAGACGTATTCCGGCAGTTCGACGCCGTCGGTGAAGGTCGCC
Organism: Oricola nitratireducens; assembly: GCF_014904745.1. Taxonomy (GTDB): domain Bacteria; phylum Pseudomonadota; class Alphaproteobacteria; order Rhizobiales; family Rhizobiaceae; genus Oricola; species Oricola nitratireducens. The sequence continues at coordinate 324,621 of NZ_JACZCS010000001.1, read as the reverse complement.
ACCGTCGAATCCGGCGTCACGCCTGCGAGGAACAGCTTGGACATGCCACCCCAATAGGTGCCGGCTCCGCCGAAAGCGAAGGAGTAGCCCCACAGCACCCAGACGATCATGACGACGGAGGTGATCAGCGTGCACTGCATCAGGACCGACAGCATGTTCTTGGAGCGCACGAGGCCGCCATAGAACAGTGCCAGGCCCGGGACGATCATGAACAGGACTAGGAGCGAGGACGTCATCATCCAGGAGACGTCGCCCTTGTCCACGATCGGCCCGGCCACCTCGGCGGCTTCCTGCGCGAGCACGGCGGACGAGGAGATGAGAAGAGTTGCAAGCGCCAGTGCGCCTGTGCGGAATCGTGAGATCATCGGTTTAAGCCCCGCTTGTTCCTGCGCATCACAACGCATCGGAATCGGTTTCGCCGGTGCGGATGCGCACGGCGCTTTCAATGGAAATCGTGAAGATCTTGCCGTCGCCGATCTGGCCGGTCTTGGCCGCGCCGGCGATGGTCTCGATCACCTTTTCGACGAGGTCGTCGTCAACCGCGACCTCGATCTTCAGCTTTGGCAGGAAGGCGATCGAATATTCGGCGCCGCGATAGATTTCGGTATGGCCCTTCTGTCGCCCGAAGCCTTTGACTTCGGTGACCGTCAGGCCCTGAATGCCGATCCCGGTGAGGGCTTCTCGCACCTCGTCCAGTTTGAACGGCTTGATGATAGCCATGATGATTTTCATTCGCCCATCCTTTCGAGACGGTTGCACACCGTACCTCGCCGGAAACATTCCGGTCGGCGAACAGGATTCAAAACCCGTGCCAAATCGCGCATCGGAACAAGCGAAAGGCTTTTTTATGTATCGCGATCAAAAATCGGACTGAAAACGCCCATGAATTGAGCGTCATTTCAATTTTTGCACAAAACTTAGGCAGAATGCGCTGAATACGGGAAACTAGCCGCGCAACCGGATCAGGCCTTCCTGGGCGACGGACGCGACCAGCGTGCCGTCGCGGGCGTAGATCGCTCCGCGCGTGAAGCCGCGCGCACCCGACGTGTTCGGACTGTCCTGGGTATAGAGGAACCAGTCGTCGAGCTTATGCGGGCGGTGGAACCACATCGCGTGGTCGAGGCTGGCCATCTGGATGTCGCGGTCGAAGAACGAGCGCCCATGCGCAAACAGCGACGTGTCGAGCAGCGTCATGTCGGACAGATAGGCCAGGACCGCGGCCTGCAGCGCGCGGTCGTCCGGCACCGGACCGGTAACGCGGATCCACATATGCTGCTTCGGCGGCAGTTTCTCGCGCGTCATGTAATGGGTCAGCGACACCGGCTTGAATTCGATCGGCCGTTCGCGCTGCCAGTATTTGCGCAGCGCTTCCGGCAGTTGGTCGATGAACTGGCTGACAAGATCCTTCTCGGACAGCAGCGTTTCCGGGGCCGGTATCCCTTCCGGCATCTCGATCGCGTGCTCGAGACCCGGCTCGTCGATCTGGAACGAGGCCGACAGCGAGAAGATCGCCTCGCCGTGCTGGATAGCGACGACGCGCCGCGTCGTGAAGCTCTTTCCGTCGCGGATCCGGTCGACCTCGTAGATGATCGGCACTTCCGGATCGCCCGGCCGCATGAAATAGCAATGCAGCGAATGGACGTGGCGGTCCGGCTCGACGGTGCGCTGGGCGGCGACCAGCGCCTGGCTGATCACCTGGCCGCCGAACACGCGCTGCCAACCCGATTGCGGGCTGCGACCACGGAACAGATTGCGTTCCAGCGGCTCCAGATCGAGAATGGAAATCAGTTCCTCAACGGCAGAAGACATGGCGGGTAATCCGGTTTGGATATGTCATCGCGCTTTGCTACAGGTGGAACCGGACAAGTCAAGATCGCGGCCGCGGCCCGGCCGCAAACGGAGACGCCCATGCCGGCAGCAACGAAACGCAAACCCGCCGCCAAAACGCGCCGGAAACCGAGCGGCCCGCTCGACGTCCTGATCGCCGGCGCCGGCTATGTCGGCCTTGCCGCCGCCGCCGCGATCGCCCATGCCGCGCCGCATCTTTCGATCCGGATCGTCGATCCGGCGCCCGAAGGCGTCTGGAAGAAGGACGGCCGCGCCTCGGCCATCGCCGCCGCCGCGATCCGTATGCTGGAAGAGCTCGGCTGCTGGGACAAGATCCTGCCCGATGCCGAAGCGATCCGCGAGATGATCGTCACCGACAGCCGCACCGGCGATCCGGTGCGCCCGGTCTTCCTGACCTTCGACGGCGAGGTCGCGCCGGGCGAACCCTTCGCCCACATGGTGCCGAACGTGACCATGAACGGGGCGCTGCGCGAAAAATGCGAGGCCTGCGGCGTGACGATCAGCCAGGGCGTCGGCGTCTCGGGATTTTCCGAGGAGGCTCCGGGCGCGCCGCTGACCGTGACGCTCTCCGACGGCGAGGAACTGAAGACCCGGCTGCTCGTCGCCGCCGATGGCGCCCGCTCGGCGCTACGCGCCCTTGCCGGCATCAAGACGGTCCACTGGGACTACGGCCAGATGGGCATCGTCGCCACCATCGCGCATGAGCGCCCGCACGAAGGCCGCGCCGAGGAGCATTTCCTGCCCGCCGGCCCCTTCGCCATCCTGCCGCTCAAGGGCAACCGCTCCTCCATCGTCTGGTCGGAAACGGCGGCAAATGCCGAGCGCCTCCTCAAGGCCGACGATTTTACCTTCGATTTCGAACTGGAGAAGCGCTTCGGCCTGAAACTCGGCGAAATCCATGTCGAGGGCCAGAAGCGGGCTTATCCGCTCGGCCTGACGCTGGCCCGCGACTTCGTCAAGCCGCGTTTCGCGCTCATCGGCGACGCCGCGCACGGCATCCATCCGATCGCCGGCCAGGGCCTCAATCTCGGCTTCAAGGACGCCGCCGCACTGGCCGAAACCATCGTCGAGGCCGACCGGCTTGGCCTCGATATCGGCGCGCTCGACGTGCTGCAGCGCTACGAGCGCTGGCGGCGCTTCGACACCTGGCAGATGGGCGTCACCACCGATGTGCTGAACCGGCTGTTCTCCAACGACTTCACGCCGCTGCGCGCGGTCCGCGACATCGGTCTCGGCCTCGTCGACCGCATGCCCGGCCTGAAGGGCTTCTTCATCGGCCAGGCGGCGGGTCTCTCCGGCCCCGCTCCGCGGCTGTTGCGCGGCGAACCGATCTGAACGGTTCTGTCAGTGTGCCCGAGACGCCACGCCCCCGGCCGCGAGCGGCTTGTGCCCGCTCCAGTCGGTGTTGCGGGTGGCGAACATCAGCACCGTCAGGATGACGAAGCCGGTCACGCTGCCGACGAGCAGCGCCGCTTCGGCCAACTGCAGCACGACATAGAGAAAGCCGTAAAGCGCCGAAAACCCGCCAAAGGCCGCCAGCGTCCACACCCGTCCGGGAAACAGCGAGGCGACGAAACCCGCGATCACCGCGCCGGTCGCGCCCGCGGCGACGGCATAGGCAATCGTGAAGCCGACGAATTCGGCCAGCCCCAACAACAGCGTGTAGAAGACGACGATCATCATGCCGGTCATCGCATAATGCACCAGATGCATCCGGCCCTTCGCGACGATCTCGATCACGAAGATGACGAGAAACGCCATCGATACGAACAGGACGCCATATTTTACCGCGCGGTCGACCTGCTTGTAGAAATCGACCGGCTGGTAGAACCGCACGCCGAAGGCGCTTTCGGTTTGCCGCGAAAAGACCTGCGCGCCGGCAAGCTCCAGATGCGGAATCTCGCGCGCCAGTTTCGGCACGCTCCAGCTCGCCTTGAAACCATCCTCCGCCACGCTGCGTGACTGCGGCAGGAATGCGCCGGAAAAGCTCGGATGCGGCCAGGACGAGGCGAGCGTCACCGTCGTCCGGTCGCCCGCCGGCACGAAACGGATTTCCTGCGACCCTTTCAGGCCGAGCGCCATATCGACCGCCAGCGTCCGGCCCCCGGCGCCAAAGTCAGCGTCCAGCCCGGCCGGCGCGCTGAGCCCGGAATGGGAATCGCCATAGACGGCGCCCAGTCCCGGTTCGATAGCCTCAATTTCGCGCCCGTTCGCCCTGAGCGACAGGGTCTCGATGCCTTTCAGGTCGGATATGCCGGCAACGATGCGCGCCCGCGACCAGTCGGCGCCGCCCGCTGGGTAGGGCAGCGTCTCGAAATCCGGCGCGGTGAATGTCGCCGACATGGCGAGATCGGCCTGGTAGACGACGGCCTCGTGAATGCCGCGCTTGCGGGTATCCGTCGCCGCCTTGCCATCGACCGAGAGACGGTTTGGCGCGATCAGCACCTTGCGTGTCACCTCGCGCGGCGCTTCGCCCTCCTTTCCGCCGGGCTGCAACACGGTGACCGGCACTTCCAGAAAGGGGCCGGCAAGCGTCTGCGCGCCGCCCCATTGCCGGCCGATCTCCGCCGTTGCCCGGCGGAAATTCGCCTCGCGGTCCTGTACCAGCAGCCATACCGCGAAAAGCGGCACGGACAGCATGACGACGAGAACGCCGAGGACAAAGAACTTCACGCCAAGGCTGCGCATGAAGAACGGCGCCATGCTCGCCGCCTGCGAAATCGGGGATGCGGCATCCGCGCCGCCTTGCACTGTACCATCATAGCTTTCGGTCTCGGCCATGTGACTTCCCTCCACATCGGGTCCGAAGGTTGAACGGCCGTAACGAAGTGTGATCATCGCGGCTGAAATCGGCCCGCAAGAGGGTCATTTCGGGGTGTTGCGATGGACAGATGGTGGCCGAAATCAGGCGGAGGCCAGCCCCAGCGTGCGTTCGATGCGCGGGAAACACTCCGCCAGCACCGGCGGTTCGCCAAGCGCATGCGCCAGCGCGATCGAGCCCTGCCAGTCGGCGATGACGGCGCGCGCCCGCGACAATGCGATCGCCGGCCTGAGCCCGGCCCGGCCGAGCTCCGTCGCCACGAAGCCGGTCAGCAGCGAAAAGCTCTCCGCGGCCCGCGCCGACTGTTCGGCCATGGTCGGCCGGAAATCTCGCGTCGCCGAAAAGATCGGACAGCCGTGCCGCACGCGGCTCTGCTGCGACGACTGCAGCCGCGCCACGAGCAGTTTCAGCCGTTGGCGCGGCTCCGGTGATTCGGCGCTGACCTCCTCGATCAGCGTTTCGGTCTGGTGGACGAAAAGATCGGCGACCGCCTGAGCGAGATCGGCCTTGGTCTTGAAGTAATAATAAACATTGCCGAGCGGAACGCCGGATGCCGCCGCGATATCGGCGAGGCTCGCCGCCTCGTAGCCCCGCGTCCAGAACAGTTCCGCCGCCGCCTGGACCAGCGCCTCGCGTTTTGCCTCGCCACGCTTGCGTCTTGGCTTGTCAGTCACCTGCCGCTTTCCCGATTCGGTTCGACGCCAGCCTATCTCACGATTACGGATTGTCGAGGGAACGCGCTTCCGACGGCAGCATGATCGGCACGCCGCCGCGCACCGGATAGGCGAGCTTCGCCGCCTCGGAGACGAGTTCGCAGCGCTCCCTGTCGAAATGCAGCGGCGTCTTGGTCAGCGGGCAGACGAGGAGATCCAGCAGCTTCGGGTCGATCTCGTCGCCGCGGTCTTCCTTCTTGCCGGTATTTTGCTTTTCGGTGTCCTGCATCATCTGCCGTCCCGTTCTCTCCGAACGCGAAAATCCTATTGCAGCATTCTGCCGGAGTCATCCTTGTCGCGCGCCAGCGCCATCTCCGTCAGCGCGATCAGCGTCTCGGCGCGGCTTTTCAGGTCCGGCGCCTCGAGCAGGGCCTGCTTTTCCGCCGGCCCGTAGGGCGACATCATGCACAGGGCGTTGACGAGCGTTTCGTTGCCGGCGCGCTTGACGCTGTCCCAGTCCGCCTCCAGTTCGTTGGCGTCGAGATAGGCGCGGAAGACCCGCAGCAGTTCCTCCCTGTCGACGCATTCCGCCTCGTGGCCGTCATCGAGATCGGACACGAACGGCGTGATCCGGCACTGGCGGAACGGCAGGCGACCGTTGAGTTCCTCGGCGATGCGGAAGCGGCAAATGCCCTGCAGCGAGACGATGTAGCGCCCGTCGCCGGTTTCGGCGAAGGAAGCGATACGCCCGAGACAGCCGACCGCGCAGAGATTGGGTTTTTCCGGCTTCCCGGTGTCGCCGCTGAATTTCGGCTGGATCATGCCGATCACGCGGTCGCCACGCAGCGCCGCATCGATCATTTCCAGGTAGCGCGGTTCGAAGATGTTCAGCGGCATCTGGCCGCCCGGCAGCAACAGCGCGCCCGACAGCGGGAACACAGGAACCGTCTCCGGCACATCCCTTGCGGTGCTATATGTCATGTTTCCTGCCTGCATTGCCCTGTAGCGATCCTCCCTGACCGCGATCCGCTTTCGAATCTGGAGCGCGAGCCGCCGAACTCAAGGGCGTTCGGCAACCCCGCTCAGCGGAACAATATGCTCGACAGCTTCCGCCGCGCCTTCACGGTCGCCGGATCGGTCGGGCCCCAGGCCTCGAAGAACTTCAGCAATTCGAGCCGCGCGCCGTCCTCGCGCCATTCACGGTCGGCCGCCATGATGTCGAGCAGCAGGTCCGCCGCGCCCTCACGGTCGCCAGTGGCGTTGCGGATCTGGGCGAGATCGAAGCGCGCGTCGTGATCCGCCGGATCGGCGGCGAGACGCCGTTCGAGCGCGGCCGGATCGCCAAGACCCTCGACCTTTTCCGCGAGCTCCATGCGCGCCTTGACCGACGCCAGCTCGGTCGAGCCGGCGATTGCCTCCGGCGCCTGCTCGACCATCTGCCTGGCCTGTTCGCTCTCGCCGGCGTCGAGCAGCATGCCGGCCAGGCCCGCATAGGCCGGCGCGTTGTCGGGCACCTGCTGCAGAATCATCTGGTAGATCTGTGCCGCCTGGTTGAGATCGCCGGCCTCGCGCGCCGCCGTGGCCGCCTCAAGCGCCTGTTCCAGCGCCTTTTCCTGTTCGCCGCCCTTCGAGGCGCCGGCCAGTTTGGCGATGAACTCGTTCAGCTGGCTGTCCGGAACCGCGCCCATGAACCCGTCGACCGGCTGGCCATTGTGGAAGGCCACGACCGCCGGGATCGACTGCACGCCCATCTGGCCCGGGATGGCCGGATGATCGTCGATGTTCATCTTCACCAGCTTGACCTTGCCGCCGGCATTCTTCACCGCCGCCTCAAGACGCGGGGTCAGCTGTTTGCACGGGCCGCACCACGGCGCCCAGAAATCGACCAGCACCGGCTGGTTGCGCGATTCGGCGATCACGTCCTGCTGGAAGTCCGCCGTCGTCGTGTCCTTGATCAGCTCGCCGGACGCAACCGGACCACCCGCCATCGCCGGCGCGGCGGCGCCATTGCCCGCCCCGCCGAATTCCACGTGCTGCGCGCCGTAGCCGCTCTGGCCGGCGGCGAACGGATTATCGTTCGAATTCATCGTTTTTTCCTTCGCACCGAGTGCTTTTTCGTTCGCTTATGTCGCGTTTTCGGATGCAAGTTTCAAGATATGGAGATCGTGGCCCGTCGCCTCGACGAAGCGTTTCATGTCCTCGCTCGCGATCGATGTCGTCGCGTCGTTCGTCAACGGGTGGGCGTTGATGACGTCATGCGCCATCAGCGCCTCGTCGAAGATCAGCGTCACCGCATGGCCGCTGTCGTTGATGACCCCGAAGGCCGTCACCGCGCCCGGAATGACGCCGAGATACGCCATCAGCTGGTCCGGCTTGCCGAACGAGACCCGCCCGCTCGCACCGATCAGCGTATGCACGGTCTTCAGGTCGATCACCGCGTCCTCGTCGACGGTGAGCAGGAAATGCCGCCCCTTCTTGTCCTTCAGGAACAGGTTCTTGGTGTGCCCGCCGGGGATGGCGTCGCGCAGCGCCTTCGATTCCTCCACCGTAAAGACCGGCGGATGGTATTTCGTGGTGACCGCGATGCCGAGGCCATCGAGAAAGGCAAACAGGTCATCTCTTGTTTTCATGGCGTTGCCGTCCATCAAACCGCTTCCATTCGTGCCGTGACGCTTCAATAGGGGGATGCGGCGGCGCTTGGCAAGGCGCGCATCCGGGCGCGGCAAGAACTCATGCGCCGGGATGCCAAATTTGCTGTTGCATTCGCCCGGCGCTTGCGGCATAGAGCGCGGCAGCCGTTTCCGGCTCGCCGAGCGGGCGTAGCTCAGGGGTAGAGCACAACCTTGCCAAGGTTGGGGTCGTGAGTTCGAATCTCATCGCCCGCTCCAATTTTCCAGACAGAATCATACGATGCCAGAGCGCCGCCGCGGCAGACGACGCTTGCGCCCGATGTCGGGATCATCCATGTCGACAGTCGAGCCCTGCCCTTGCGGCGGCCGGTGCGCGGATGCCGGACAGGCCGAACCGGAATTTAACCGTCCACGATCTGGCAGGCCGTCGATATTTGTCGTATGGCGGCGCGATGTCCTCGCGCAGAGCCAATGGACAAGCCGTCGGATTTCGTACTCCCTGATGATACCCAAAAGAATTCACCAGACCTGGCATGAACGGACTTATCGGGAAAACCGCGGCACACCGCAAAGCTGGATTTCCCGCAATCCGGGATGGCAATACACGCTCTGGACGGATGAAGACCTGCTGGCCTTCGTGCGCGCCGAGTTTCCCGACCTGCTCGAACTCTACAACGCCTATCCCAATGCGGTGCAGCGCGCCGATCTCGGACGCTACCTGCTGCTCTACCGCTTCGGCGGCGTCTATGCCGACATGGATACCGACTGCCTTGCCGGGTTCGATCCCCTCGCCGGCGACGACCGCGTGATCCTTTGCGAGGAACCCGGTACCCACTGGCAACAAGCGGCCTCGCTCGGCATGAAGCGGCTGTATTTCAACGGCACCATGGCGAGCCCGGCGGGCCATCCGTTTTGGCGCCATGTCATCGACGACACGCGCAAGTGCCGCCACGCCGGGCCGAAGGACGTACTCGGTTCCACCGGGCCGCTGATGTTTTCCGGCGCGATCGCCGCCTATCCGCATCGCGACGAACTGGCGTTGCATTCCTGCCACTTGTTCGCGCCGACAGACAAGGAACGCCGGGAATCGCCCGAAAAGCCCCGCGGACCCTATTCGCATTTACGCCTCTCCCGCCACAACTGGGCCGGAACATGGTTCCATGACCGCAAGGAGACGCGATTCGAGAAGCTCAAGGGCAAGCTGCGGAAATGGCGCGTCGACGCGACGAGGCCGGCAGGACTGACGCGCACGGCCGCGCAGTCTCGCATCGATGCCGGACAGCTTCTCTCGCCCCTGCCGCCTTTCGATCCGGGCAATCGCCCGGATGTGGCGGTGTTCGTGCCGGTGCGCGACGGCGCGCCCTTCATCGAACGCAACATGGAACTGATCCGCTCCCTCGACTATCCGGCCGAAAAATTGCGGCTGGTCTATTGCGAAGGCGACAGCGCCGACGGCTCGCGCGAGATGCTCGAGCGCCAGCGCGACGCGCATGCATCCGCCTTTCGCGGCATCGAGATCCTGCATTACGCCACGGGCCTGGCACTGCCGCGCGCGGAGCGCTGGAAACCGGAATGGCAGAGGAAGCGGCGCGGCGCGATCGCCCGTGCGCGCAACCACCTGATCCGGCACGGATTGACCGCGCGAGACGAGTGGGTCTTGTGGCTGGATGTCGACGTGTGCGATGTCCCGCGTGACATCCTGACGGTCCTGCTGTCGCGCAATCGCAAGATCGTGACGCCGAACTGCGTGACAGAAAGTGGTGGCCGGAGCTATGACCTCAACAATTTCCTTGAAATCGGCAAGCCGAAAAAGTCTCATTATTACAAATACATGATCGACGGCATCTTCCAGCCACCGGATGATTTCCAGAACCGCCGTCATCTGCACGACCTGCGCTTCCTCGATGAGGCGCCGCTGTCGTCGGTGGGCGGGACCATGCTTCTGGTGCATGCTTCGGTCCATCGCGCCGGTCTGGAATTTCCGGCGATTCCTTATGACGACCTGATCGAGACGGAAGCCTTCGGGCGGCTCGCCAGCGATTTCGGACTGACACCCTGCGGCCTGCCGAATGTCGAGATATTCCATGTCAAAAGCTGACGAAAGACCGGGCTCGCTGGTCGTGCAGGTCGTCACCTGCCGAAAATCGCCCGCCGAACGCCGCAGTTCGGCGATGGCGGAGCTGAACCGGTTGCCCATCGCGCTGGAGACCGAGTTCGTGGACGGCTTCATCGCCGAGGATACGATCATCGACGAGCTCTATGACGCCGCAATCAACAGGCGGCGCTGCAAGCGGCCGATCTCGCGCACCGAGGTCGGCGTCTATGCGAGCCACAGGCTGGCCTGGCGCCGTCTTCTCGACAGCGATCATGCGGCGGCCTTCATCCTGGAAGACGATTTCGGATTCCGGGACGTCGGGCAGGTGTCGCGCGTACTGGAGAGCTGGCCCGCCGTCCTTGAAGATCGCGACATCGTCAAGCTGTTCGATTTCGAGAAACGGGCGGTCAACCGGCCGATGTTTTCCCGCCGCATAGACGGGATCGAGCTGGTCAAATGGCGCTCGCCGACCGCCGGCATGGTCGCCTATCTGATCTCGAGACGCGGCGCGGAGAAGTTTCTCGCCCGCGACAGGATCTTCCGGCCGGTCGACGAGGATGTGAAATATTTCTGGGAACTCGGCCTGGATATCTGGTCCGTGCCGGGAAATCCGGTGACCGAGGTCAGCGAACGCCTCGGCGGCAGCCTCGTCAACACCGACCGCGACCAGACGAAAACCTACCGGCTTGTGCGCAGTATCTGGGGCAATTTGCTGACGGCCGACCGGAAAATCAGGACGCGGCTGCAGCTGCAGCGCGAACGCCTGATGCGGCGCTTCGGCAGTTCCGACTGAGCGGCCCGCGCTTGCCAGCCATCCGGGAATGATTGCCCGGCTCCGGTCTCAATGGAAATTCCGGCCTTTCGGCAGAACCCTGGCCGAGGCTTCCGAGCGTTTCAGCGTCTCGTAATCGGTGCGCAGCTGCGGCGCCTCCTTCAGGAGCTGGGCAAGCCGCGAGCGTGGCTTCAGCTTCTCGCGGATCTCGATCACCGGCCGTCGCACCTCGTCGGCATTCGCCAGCCCCCCGTCGCCGATGCCCTCCGTCTCGATATCGGCGAGCAGCGGCGTCAGATCTTCCACCCGGTCGGCGACGATATGGATGACGCCCATCTCGTTCTGCAGCTTTCCCGTGACGCGCACCAGCCGCGATCCCAGCACCAGCGCCCGGTAGCGCTCGAAGACTTTCGGCCAGACGATGACATTGGCGACACCGGTCTCGTCTTCCAGCGTCATGAAGATGACGCCCTTGGCCGAGCCCGGGCGCTGGCGAACCAGCACCAGCCCCGCGACATCGGCGCGCCGCCCGGTGGAAATATCGTCCAGTTTCTCGTGCCTGAGCACGCCCATGGCATCGAGGTGACGGCGCAGGAACGAGACCGGATGCGCCTTCAGCGACAGCGACAGGTAGCGGTAGTCATGCACCACCTGCTCGCCCGGCGGCATCGGCGGCAAGGCCACCTCGGCCTCGCCGGCGATCTCGATGCCGGCCTCGTCGGGATCGCGGACCAGCGCCGGCCGCTCGAACAGCGGCAGGTGCTCCTCGGCCGATTTCTCGTCCAGCGCCCTGACGGCCCAGAGCGCCCCGCGCCGGTCGAGCCCGATGGAGCGGAAAGCGTCGGCATCCGCCAGCCGCTCGATCTGCGCGCGGGCAAGCCCCGAGCGCAGCCACAGGTCGCGCACCGAATCGTAGCCGCCGCCGCGCCGGTCGATCAGGTGGGCGATCTCGTCCTCGCGCAGGCCCTTGACCTGCCGGAAGCCGAGCCGCACCGCTTTTTGCGTTTGGATGACGTCGCGCATCTCGCGATGCCGCGGCGAGATCCGCGCGGGCGCATCCGGCTCGTCGGCGTCGCGATCTTCCAGCGCATTGTCCCAGCCGGACGCGTTGATGTCGACGGGCCGCATCTCGACGCCGTGTTCGCGCGCGTCGCGCACCAGCTGCGCCGGCGCATAGAAGCCCATCGGCTGGGCGTTCAGGATCGCCGCGCAGAAGACGTCCGGATAATGCGCCTTCAGCCAGCACGACGCATAGACCAGCAGCGCGAAGGAGGCGGCGTGGCTTTCGGGAAAGCCGTATTCGCCGAACCCCTCGATCTGGCGGAAGCAGCGCTCGGCGAAATCCGCCTCGTAGCCGTTCGCCACCATGCCCTCGATCATCTTGGTCTGGAAGGTGTGGATCGTGCCGACACGCCGGAAGGTCGCCATGGCGCGGCGCAGCCTGTCGGCCTCGCCCGGCGTGAAACCGGCGGCGACGATGGCGATCTTCATCGCCTGTTCCTGGAACAGGGGAACGCCCAATGTCTTGCCGAGCACCGCTTCCAGTTCCCGGCTCGGATAGGAGACCGGCTCCTTGCCCTGCCGGCGCCTGAGATAGGGATGCACCATGTCGCCCTGGATCGGCCCGGGCCGCACGATCGCCACCTCGATGACGAGGTCGTAGAAGTTGCGCGGCCTGAGCCGCGGCAGCATCGTCATCTGGGCGCGGCTCTCGATCTGGAAGACGCCGAGCGTGTCGGCCCGGCAGACCATGTCATAGACTTCGGCCTCCTCCTTCGGGATCGATGCCAGGGTGAGCGGCCGGTCGTAGTGATCTTCGAGCAGGTCGAAGGCGCGGCGGATGCAGGTGAGCATGCCGAGCGCCAGGATGTCGATCTTGAGGATGCCCAGCGAATCGAGGTCGTCCTTGTCCCACTCGACCATGGTGCGCCCGTCCATCGCCGACTTGGTGATCGGCACCACCTCGTCGAGCCGGTCGCGCGTGATGACGAAGCCGCCGACATGCTGCGACAGATGGCGCGGAAACCCCATGATCTCCGAGGAAAGCTTCAGCACGTTCTGCGTCGTGCGATCGCTCATGTCGAGACCGGCCGCCTTCGCCTCGCGCTCGCCGAGATCGACGTTCGACCAGCCCCAGACCGAGCCGGAGATCGCGGCCGAGACGTCCTCGGACAGACCGAAGGCCTTGGCGACCTCGCGCGCCGCCGACCGCGCCCGGTAGGTAATCACGGTCGCCGCCAGCCCGGCCCGGTCACGGCCGTATTTCTCGTAGATGTACTGGATCACGATCTCGCGCTTCTCGTGCTCGAAATCGACGTCGATATCGGGCGGCTCGCGCCGTTCCGGCGAGATGAAGCGTTCGAACAGCAGGTCGGTCAGCACCGGATCGACCTCGGTGATGCCGATGCAGAAACAGACCGTCGAATTGGCCGCCGAACCGCGCCCCTGGCACAATATGTTCTGCGATCGGGCAAAGCGCACGATGTCGTGCACGGTCAAGAAATAAGGCGCGTAATCGAGTTCGGCGATCAAGGCGAGCTCGTGCCGGATCTGGCCGGCGATCCGGTCCGGAATATTTTCCCCGTAACGTGTCCGCGCGCCTTCCCAGGCAAGCCGCTCCAGCGCCTCCTGCGGCGAGGCGCTGTCGCCGCACGGTTCGTCCGGATACTGGTAGCGCAACGCGTCGAGCGAGAAACCGAGTTCGCCGAAAAACGCGAGGCTTTCGGCGACGGCCGCCGGTTCGGCGCGGAACAGTCGCGCCATTTCAGTAGCCGGCTTAAGATGCCGTTCGCCATTGGCGGAAAGAAGGTAACCGGCCTCGGTGAGCGGCACATGTTCGCGGATTGCGGCCAGCACGTCGCCAAGCGAGCGGCGCGCGGCATCGTGACAGGTGACATCGCCGACGGCCATCAGCTTCACCCCCGATGCCTGCGCCAGCGCGCGGCTGGCTTCCAGCGTCATCCGGTCGCGCCCGTCATAGGCGGGAGTCAGGGCGAGACGGACGGAGCGGCCGAAGGCGCCCTTCAGATCCTGCAGGACAGACAGGCAGGTTTCGTCGAGCCTGTCCGGTTTCGGCAGCACGGCGAGCGACAATCCCTCGCCCCATTCGGACAGGTCAGCGCGCAGAAGCACCGGTGCGCCCTTCTCGCCGCGCAGATTGCCGGCCGTCAGTAGGCGGCAGAGACGGCCCCAGCCGCGCCGGTCCCGCGGATAGGCGAGCACGTCCGGCGTACCGTCGGAGAAGACGAGGCGCGCGCCGGGCCGGTATTCGAGCCCGGCCTCTTTTGCCGCCATGTGGGCGCGCACCGTACCGGACACCGTGTTGCGGTCGGCAAGCCCGAGCCCGGCAAGACCGAGACGCCGGGCCGTCACCACCAGTTCTTCCGGATGCGACGCGCCGCGCAGGAACGAGAAATTCGACGCGGCGGCCAGTTCCGCATAGCCGGGCTCGGACGCCATCAGGCAAACATCCCGTGCATGAACCATTGCGGCTGGACGCCGCGCCCGGCCGGGCCGTAGAGCCCCCTGCGGAACAGCCAGTAGCGCCGCCCGGCCTCGTCCTCGACGCGGTAATAGTCGCGCGGCACGGGACAAAGATCGGCGGGCGCTTCGTCACCCCACCACTCGCCGCCGATGCGTTCCGGCCCTTCCGCCTTCGCCACCTGATAGAGCGCGCGCCGCCAGCGGAAACGCAGTGGCGGGCCTTCCGGCACCCCGGCGACGACCTCGACCGGTTCGGGAACGGTGAGCAGCCGCGCGGGCCGCGGAGAAGCGGGTTGCAGGACGTTTTGTTTTGCCGGCAAAGGAAATCGCGCTGCGCTCGCCGGCCGGCGGGTCTCGGCGCGTTCCGGCTCGTGGCTTTCGACGGCAACGGCCTGGCCGACCGGATGCCGGGTATCGGGAAACGCGCCGTCGCCGAGCCGGGCGGCGATGCGGTCGAGCAAGAGGGCGACATCGGGATCGTCTTCGCCGGCGCGCGCGAAATCGCTTTGCTCTCCCGCAAGCTCTCCCCTGGCCAGCACGTTGAGCCGCACCACGTCGAAGCCGTAGCCGGCATCGATCTCGTCACCCATGGCGGCGAGCCGTTCGCGGAACAGTTTGACGATGGTCTCGGGATCGCGCACCGGCCGCGATGCCCCGACACAGAGCCGGTAGACCGCGCCGTCGACGCGGAACAGCGTGTATTCCAGCGCCCGCGCACCGGCGCCACTGCGTTCCAGGCCGGTTTTCAAGCCGGTCGCCAGCGCCATCAGCAAATGCTCGACGTCTTCCGTGCGCCCGACCGGCTCGGCAAGCCGCCGCTCCACCGACAGGGCCGGCACCGGCAGGCGCGGCGAGATCGCTTCGTCGACCGCGCCCAGCGCCTGGTCGAGCCGGAGCAGGCACTGCCGCCCGAAACGCCGCGCCAGCGGCGCGCGCGGCGCATCGATGAGCTGGCCGACGGTCTTCAACCCGACCTTGGCGAGCCCGGCCAGCGTCTCGGCGTCAAGCCGGAGCGCGGCCAGAGGGAAAGGGGCGAGAACGGGCGCCTCCGCGCCCCGGTCGATACAGAGCGTTCCGGATGCGAAACGGGTTGTTGCCCAGGCCGCGCCGGGCGTCGCGGCGACCGCCGCCCGTACCGCGAAACCCTGTTCGAACAGCCGCGCCAGAAGATCGGCGACGAGACCGTGCTCGCCGCCGAAAAGATGCGCACAGCCGGAAATGTCGAGGAAGAGGCCGTCCGGCGCATCGAGCGCCACCAGCGGCGTGTAACGGTCGCACCAGTCGGCGATCGCGGTGAGCAGGCGGCGGTCGGCCTGCGCGTCGGCGGGCACGATGTCGAGATCGGGATGGGCGGCGCGCGCATCGGCCAGCCCCTGACCGCGGCGCAGGCCCCGCGTCTCGGCCGCCTCGTCGAGGCTGGCGATGCGCATGGCGTTCTTCTCCTTGTGCGCGGTGACCAGCGGCGGGGCCGGCCGCCCCGCCTCAGGAGGCTTCTTCTGCCGCCAGGCCTTGCCGAGGCGCCCGCGCGCGATGCGGTCTGTCGCCAGATACGGAAAGCTCAGCGCCAGGATGCGCTGACCCGGAACCGGCGCGGGGGAAGGCGACGAGCGTGCCGCCCGGCCCGTCCGCAGCGGTTCCGGCAGGGCGTGTCCCGCCGCGGCGGGCCTGTTCGGTGTAAAAATGGCGTTCATGGCTGTTCCAGTGGATGAAATGGGTCCGCCCGGCGGGACCGGCCTTGTTCTTCTCGATCGTCACGGCAAAGCCCGGCGGCCCGATTCCGCCTGGCACCGCGCGCGCATGCGCCGTGCCCGCCAGCACAGTCAGCGGCGCGGAAGGGGAGGGCGCGACGACGAGACGGAGCGGCGCGGCGCTCGCCTCGGCCTCCGCCGACTGGCGCAGCAGCAGGACGAGACGACCCGACGCCTGCGCGCGCCGGTTGAGGCGCTGCGTCTCGCGCAGGCCGAACCCGCCGATATTGCCGCGCATGTCGAGAATGGTGGCGGCAAGCCCGCGCGTGCGCGCCGCCTCTTCGGCGACCCAGAGCGCGTCAACGAGCCTTTTCGGCTCGACCGTGAGCAGCCGCTCCGGCGCAAAGCCGAGCGCGGCAAGGCCCCGTCCGTGCGGCGCGCCGGCTTCGGCAAAGACCCCCGGCGCGCCGATCCACAGCACCGGATCGCGCGCCAGAAACGCCGGCGCCCCGGTCAGTGACAGCAGCGCGGCAACGAACCCGGTCGCGAGCCCCGCATCGCGCGCCGTGCGGGCATGGATTTCGGTGAGGCTCGCAAGCGCGATCCCGCCGCCAAGCTCCCGGTCGAAATCCACCGCGCCGGTGGCGAGAAGGGCCGCCCGCTCCGCATCCTGCGCGTCCGCCCAGCCCCGCTCTTCGCCGGCAAGGGCCGGCGGCGTCTGCTCGATGGAGGCGATCTGCCGGCGCAAGGACAAAAGCGTCGCCCGCGCCGTGGCGCGTGCTGCTGACGCCATGGCGTTCGTCCTGTCTTTCCTGTTTCAAAATCCTGCCGGCCCGCGCGTTTCACCCGCGCAATGCCAGTCATGTTCTTGTTATGTTCCTATTGATTCCGGCAAACTGCCGGAGAGTCAAGAGAAAGGCAAAAAAGAATTTATTCCTCGAATGTCGCGACGCGGTCCACCCCCTCGCACCTTCCTCAAAGACACTATATAGAGGGCCGGAAACACAACGAAAAAACGCCATGGACCGCACAGACCAGAGCGGCGACTGGGCCGACCGCCTTTCGCCCGATCTCGCCACCATCGAATCGATCGCGCTGACCGCCTACGCGCATTTGCCGCAGGAATTCCGCGATCTGACGAACGACATTCAGATTTTCGTCGCCGAGTTCCCGACCGACGAGATCAGCGACGATCTCGGCCTCGAGACCCCCTTCGACCTGCTCGGCCTGTTCGAGGGCCGCGGCATCGCCGAGCGCTGGAATCCCGGCACCGGCGAAGAGGCCAACCGCATCACGCTCTATCGCCGAGCCATCCTCGATTACTGGTCGGAAAACGAGGAATCGCTCGGCGATATCATCACCCACGTGCTGATCCACGAGCTCGGCCATCATTTCGGCCTGAGCGACTCCGACATGGAAGCCATCGAGGAAGCGGCCGAATAGACGCCGGCGCGCCTTATGCGACCGGCATTTCGGCCCTTCCGTAATCGGGCTCGGCGACCTTTTTCATCGTGTTGATGCTGACATGCGGCCACCGAATCAGCCCGTCCTGGCCATCCCTGCGCGGGAAGAAATCCAGCAGCACGACCTGCAGATATTGCAGGATGACAATCGGACCGCCCGAAGCGTCCGTCTCTTCGAGCTCCTGGATCCAGAAGGTCGAGGTCATTTCGGTTGCATTGGCTTGTTTCACGATGAACGGAATGTTCGAGATCCCGCCGGTCTCGACGGTGGTATTGACCTCCAGCCTGGTCGTACGCGCGACGGTGCCGGGCACACCACCGGTCAGAAGCAGATGCGGCTCAACCGGATTGAAGCCCGGAAAGCCCGGCGCGGTTACGTTGCCCGGAAACGGCGTGTCGTTGAATTCCTTGTAAGGCCCGAGATACGGATTGGCCGCAAGGTCCTGCAGGACGCCGATCGGCAGGCCGTTGACCGGCGGGATCGTCGGAGGCCCGCTGAAAATCTCGCTCTTTCCGAGCCCGAGGGCGCTATCGCCATGCGGGATGGTCGCGAGCCGAGCGATATCGAGGCCGCCAGTGGTGAAATTCGTCATGTGCAGCCAAAGGCCCGGCTCGTGGTGGATCGCCAGATTCGGAGCGCCAGCAAGTCCGCTCGACGGTCGGTCGTCAGCCGCGATCTGCGTGATCATCTGCTCATAGTCGAGCGTGACGACGAGCTGGTCGGTATTCGTGGCAGGCGTGCCTTCTTCAATCCCGCGATTCGGCACCGCCTTGTCGACAAGCGTGAACTTCAGTTCCTCGTTGAACTGGTTGACCAGCAGGCGATAGTCGATCTGGCCGCCCGGCGCCGACGAGAACGGCAGGGCGATCATGTTCCAGCCCCGGCCGGCCATATCCGGCAGATTCTTCCAGGTGCCCGGCAACAGTTTCAGCGGACCAAGGTCGTCATCGCCGGATTTCGCAAGTTCGACGTAGCGCCCGACGGATTTGAGTTCCCGGATTCTCGACTCGTTCAGCATGGCTCCCTCCTGCGACTGGATCAGAAGGCAACCAGTCTAAGAGAAGAACGAAGTACAGAGATTACAAATATTAAAAATGACAATAATTGTAGTTTATAATAGTTTATGTTTGTGGTGAATTAAGAGTTAAGCTATTATATTTTAAGTTGGAAATCAATCACTTTCCCGCCCGATGAAAGCTCTTATCCGATTTCGTGCCAACAATACGGAAAAAATAAATTTGGAGGAAGCCACCTTACTCTGGGGAATTTGCCCCCGAAAACGCATGCGCAGCACGTCTTTGGCGATACCCGGCGCCTTTCATTCGGCCATCGACAGCGCCGCACCATTGATCTCGCGCAACAGCTTGCGCTTCATCGCCGCCTCGTAATCGGAAAAATCGCGCGCCACCTCGACGAAGGCGCCCGGCCCGTGGATCACTTCGGCGCGGTAATAGGCGACCGGATCGGGCTTCTCGCCCTCGATCACAAGGCCGTTCACGGTGATGTTGGAAAAATCGAAATTGCGGTAGGCGGTCGCCGGCTCGTAGCCCTCGTTGGTGACGCCATCGCCGGATACGTCCACAACCGTGCGGGTGCATGTAAGCGGCGCCCGCGAAAGCTGGATCGCCGCATGGCCGAGCGCATAGCCGAGCGCCGTCGGGAATTCGTCGAAGCCGCGCACATGCGCCTCGATCCGGTCGGCAAAGGCGAAGATGTTCGCGTCGGAGCGCAGGAATGTCCACGGCGCGACCGCGACCTGCTGGAAGCGTCCGCTCCATTCGAACGCCATCGCCTGGATGCCGCCGGCCTCGATGATCGCGCCCCGGATCGTCTCGTCGCGCATCGCCCGCGCAAGCCCGCTCATCTGCAGCGTGAATTCATCGGCATCGACGCTGGAGGAGACGTCGAGCGCAAGCACCAGCGACAGGCCGCAGCGCGATTGCGCATTCGCCGCCGCCGTCCCGGAAAAAAGGACGGCAAGCGCTATGGCGAGAGCCGGCTGGATGCCGCCGCTCCTACTGCTCGCCCAGTTTCATCAGCGGATGGTACTCCTTACCCTCGACGGTCTTCACCACCGCCTGCGCGCAGCGCATCGCATGCGTGTCCGGGTCGAAGGAATAGGACGGCGAACCGTGCAGCGACCAACCCTTGTTCAGGGCATCGGTCACCTTGTGGCAGAAAGTGGCGTCGTCCGGACCGGTCAGCAATCGATAGAGCTGCATGGCGTCAATCCTCTTCCTGTCCGCGCTGCCTGGCGGCAAGCGCCAGCGTGCGTCGGGCGTCTTCCAGATGCAATCGTTCCACCATCCGCCCGTCAAGGCTGATCACCCCGGCGTCCCTGTTTTCGGGACGGTCGAAGGCGGCGACGATGGAGGCGGCCACCGCCTCGCGCTCGGGTGATATGCCGAATGCGGCGTTCGCGCCCTCGATCTGCAACGGATGAATCAACGTCTTGCCGTCAAAACCCATGCCGGCGGCTTCCCGGCATTCGGCTGCGAAGCCTTCCTCGTCGCGAAACGCGTTGAAGACGCCGTCGAGAATGTCGAGCCCGAAGGCGCGCGCCGCGACCACCAGTTCCATCAGCATCGGCTGCAGAACGGCGCGGTTCGGTCCGGGCAGGCGCAGATCCTTGGCAAGATCGTTCGAGCCGGCGACCAGGCAATCGAGCCGTGAGCCTTCCGTTTCGCCCCAATCCGCAATCGCCGCGGCGTTCAGGATCGCCTTCGGCGTCTCCATCATCGCCCACAGCCGGATCGTGTCGGCCGCATCCGTCTCCGTCAGCATGTCGGCCACATCGGCGATGTCACGCGGCACGTCCACTTTCGGGATCAGGATCGCATCCGGCTTGCACGCGCGGGCAGCGAGAAAATCCTCCGCTCCGAATTCGCTCGACAACGCGTTGATGCGGATCACCCGTTCGCGGGCGCTTTGCGGATGCGCCCCGAAATGATCGCGCAATCGCTCGCGGGCATCCTCCTTGGCCGCCGGTGCGACAGCGTCCTCGAGATCGTAGATGATGGCGTCGCAGGCAAGCGTCTCCGATTTCGCCACGGCCTTCTCGTTCGAGGCGGGCACATAGAGGACGGAGCGGCGGAGGCGAAGCGGGCGTCTGGTCATGAAGACGTTTGACAATATTGCGGTGAGAGCCGCAAGTGGCGGAACGAACGGGGTGTTTCATGACGCATCACACTTGCGACATCGCGATCATCGGCGGCGCGTTGGCCGGCGCTGCGACGGCCTGGCATCTGGCACGGCTCGGCTATGACGGCGATATTGCCGTCTTCGAGCGCGATCCCGGTTTTGCGCAGGCCGCCACCGCGCTGTCGGCATCCGGTATCCGGCAACAATTCTCGCTGGCCGAAAACATCGCCCTGTCGCGACGCACGCTCGAATTTCTGAACAAGGCTTCAGATCATTTCGAATTCGAAACGGATGTCGGTTTTCACGAAAACGGCTATCTGCTGCTGGCGAGCGAAGCCGGGCGCGAGACGCTGGCCGCCAATCACGCGGTGCAGAAACAATGCGGCGCCGACGTCGTGCTGCTCGATCCGGTCGGTCTTCAGGAGCGGTTTTCCTGGCTGAACACCGATGGCGTCGCCGCCGGATCGCTCGGCCTTGCGGGCGAGGGCTGGTTCGACGCCATGGCGCTGCTGTCCGCCTTCCGCCGCGCCCTGAAGGCGAACTGCAGGGTGTCGCTGGTCACCGGCGAAGTCGCCGAGATCGAGAACACGGCCGGCCGGGTGACGGGGATCCGGCTCGCCAATGACAGCCGCTGGGCCTGCGATACCGCCGTCATCGCCGCCGGTCCGTCCTCCGGCGCGCTCGCGCGGGCATCCGGCCTCGACCTGCCCGTGGAACCGCGCAAGCGCACGGTCTTTTTCTTCCATGCCCGGGAGCGTTACGCCGAGATGCCGCTTACCGTCGATCCCTCCGGCCTCTATGTCCGGCCCGAGGGCGACGGCTACATCACCGGCATGTCGCCTCATCCCGACGAAGACGGCCCGGCCGATCCGCAGGATTTCGAACCGGACTGGCCGCTTTTCGAGGACAGCATCTGGCCGCTGCTGGCGACGCGCATTCCGGCCTTCGAGGCGTTGAAACTGCAATCGGCCTGGGCCGGCCACTACGAGTACAATCCCTTCGACCGCAACGCCCTGATCGGCCCGGTTGCGGAGAGTGGCGGGCTTTACGTGATTTCGGGCTTTTCCGGCCACGGCGTCCAGCAGGCGCCCTCGGCGGCGGAAGCGCTCGCCGAGCGCATCCTGTTCGGGCAATTCCGTACGACCGATTGCACCGCCTTTTCACCGGACAGGATCGCCGCCGGCCGGCGATTTGCCGAGCGCAACATCATCTGATTGGCATCAAGACCGGCCACCGCGACGAGAATGCTTCATTTTTTCCGCGCGCTTTGCTAAGGCCGTGCCAACAATTCCGAACGGAAAGCGAAAACGATGGACAAGTTCACCACGCTGAGCGGCGTCGCCGCGCCCCTGCCGATCGTCAATATCGACACCGACATGATCATCCCGAAGGATTATCTGAAGACCATCAAGCGCACCGGTCTCGGCACCGGCCTGTTCGCCGAAATGCGCTACAACGAGGACGGCAGCGAGAATCCGGATTTCGTTCTCAACAAGCCGGCCTACCGGAACGCCAGGATCCTCGTCGCCGGCGACAATTTCGGCTGTGGCTCGTCGCGCGAACACGCGCCCTGGGCGCTGCTCGATTTCGGCATCCGCTGCGTGATCTCCACGTCGTTTGCCGACATTTTCTACAACAACTGCTTCAAGAACGGCATCCTGCCGATCGTCGTCTCCCAGGAAGATCTCGACAAGCTGATGGACGACGCCGAGCGCGGCTCCAACGCCACGCTGACGGTCGATCTCGAGGCGCAGGAAATCCACGGCCCCGACGGCGGCGTGGTCAGGTTCGATATCGACGCCTTCAAGAAGCATTGCCTCCTGAACGGCCTCGACGACATCGGCCTGACCATGGCCAAGGCAGCGAAGATCGACAGCTACGAAGCGAAGCTGGCCGAAAACCGCCCCTGGGCCTGACCCGCATCATCGGGATTTTACCGGACGGCCGGAGGCATTCACCTTCCGGCCGTCTTTTTTGCGGCCCCGTTCGCGCGGCAGAGGAGGCTGGAATGCAGACACCGAAACGATTTGTGACCGCCTGCCTTCTCGGCATGGCGCTGGCGTCGCCCGCCCTGGCGCAGGATACGCCGCCCGAGGAACTTCCCTTTGCCGGCGGAACGCTCACGATCGCCGAAACTCCCGATTACGAAAAGGTCGTCAGCTACAACGGCAAGGAAATCGGCCGCGACTTCCAGGCCTTTTTCGACCGCACCGCGAATGTCGCCGGCACCGATGTCGCCCTGATCTCGATCGGTCCCGGCGGCAATGCCTGCGGTGCCAACACGCTTATCGTCTGGCCCGACGGAAACGGCGGCGTCAACACCGATTCACTGCCCGGCGATTGCGGCTGGCCGCTGCCGGCCGTGTCCGACTACGCGATCATCTTCGCGCCCTGGGTCGGACCCGGCGAGGAGATGCCGGTCCGCCGCTGGACGCCGCAGGACGGTTTCCGGACCGCCGGCATGCTGCGCTTCGTGCCCGAACCCGGGACCGGCTGGGACGACCTTGCCGCCAAACCGGCGATCCACCCGGAGGCATATTTCTCCAACCAGGAATTCTACGGTTACGCGTTGAAAACCCTTGGTTCCGATCTCGCCGAATATGCGCTTGGGCTTCGCGTTTCTTCCGAAATGGAAAAGATCGCCGACGGAATTTACGCGACATCCGGTTGCGTGCCGCACAATTGCGGCGGCGCGGATTCGCTGCTGGTCGTCGATCTCGATGCACGGAAAGCATGGTTTGCGCAGATTCGCGGCAACGCGGTCGCGCAATGGCCGAATCCCGCAAACTGGCCCGATATGGCACGCGGAGAACTGAAGCGCCTCGCTATCCCCTGACACTGCGGAAGCAGCCGCCCACCGACATTGACACGGCCTTTTGCTTAAGCGCAAAAAGGGGCTGGGGGGACGGCCGGCTTTTGCCGGCCGCTGCAACAATCGAGGTGAGGGATGACGGCAGTACTGGACACGACGATACGCATTATCGCCGACAAGGCCGGCATCGAGCCGGAGACAATCAAG
Source organism: Oricola nitratireducens (assembly GCF_014904745.1). Taxonomy (GTDB): domain Bacteria; phylum Pseudomonadota; class Alphaproteobacteria; order Rhizobiales; family Rhizobiaceae; genus Oricola; species Oricola nitratireducens. The sequence continues at coordinate 301,007 of NZ_JACZCS010000001.1, read as the reverse complement.
CCCGACACCGCTCTGACAGACCTCGACATCCAGTCGCTTGATCTCGCCGAAATCATTTTCGATCTCGAGGACGAATACGACATCGAGATCGACATGAACGCGGCAACCGCGTGGGACAACCTCAAGACGGTGTCCGACGTCGCCCATTCCGTTGCGGAGATGGTCGCCAAGGCAGCTGAATGAACAGGAAACGCGTCGTGGTCACCGGCATCGGTGGCCTGTGCTGCCTCGGCAAGAATGCCCCGGAAATCTGGAATTCCATGCGCAACGGCGTCTGCGGAATCGGTCCGCTGACGATACCCGACAAGCATGACCTGAAAACCGCCATCGCCGGCCAGATCGCGGAGCTGCCCGAGCACGATTTCGACAAGCGCAAGCTGGTCTCGATCAGCCGTTTCGGCTTGCTCGCGGCGCTCGCCGCCGGTGAGGCGCTGCGCCAGGCCGGCCTGGACGCGCGCGAACGGCCGGACATGCGCATCGGTTCGGTCATCGGCGTCGGCGTTTTCGGCGGCGACGCGATCGAGGAGGCGTATCGCGCCATCTTCCTTGAAGGCAAGAAACGCACCGACATCTTCGCCGTCCCCAAGGCCATGCCCGCCTCCGCGGCGGTTCACACCAGCATGATCCACGGCCTCAAGGGCCCCGTTTACGGCGTCACCTCGGCCTGCGCGTCCTCCAATGACGCGTTTTCGACCGCGCTCGACATGCTGCGTGCCGGCCGCGCCGACGCCATCGTCGCCGGCGGGTCGGATGCTTCGCTTTCCTACGGCATCGTCAAGGCCTGGGAATCCATGCGCATCCTCGCAAAGACAGCCTGCCGGCCGTTTTCGGCGGACCGCGAGGGCCTGGTTCTCGGCGACGGGGCAGGGGTCATGGTCATGGAAACGCTCGAGAGCGCCGAGCGCCGCGGCGCGCCGATCCTGGCCGAGATCGCGGGCGCGGGCCTGTCGGCGGACGCCAGCGACATCGTCGCGCCGACCGTGGAAGGGCCGGCTTCCGCGATGCGCGACTGCCTGGCCGATGCCGGGCTGGACCCGGCCGACGTCGACTACATCAACGCCCACGGCACCGGGACGATGGGTAACGACCGCATCGAGACCCAGGCGATCCGGGAAGTTTTCGGCAAGCATGCCGACGCGCTCTCCGTTTCCTCGACGAAATCCATGCACGCCCATTGCCTCGGCGCCTCCGGCGCGATCGAGGCCATCGCCTGCCTGCAGGCGATCCGCGACGGTATCATTCCGCCGACGGTGAACTACTCCGAGCCCGATCCGGAATGCGATCTCGACGTGACGCCGAATGTCGCGCGCCAGCGCAAGGTCTCGGTGGCCATTTCGAACGCTTTCGCCTTCGGCGGCGCCAATTCGGTGATCGCCTTCAAGGCCGTCTGATCAGGCGCAATCCTCGACGAGCGCCAGCGGCTGGTCCGGCCTTGCCGCGCCCCTGACGTGATCGCAGACCGCCGCATGCACGCCCGGATCCTTCAGCACCCGCCGGTGTCCGAGCCCGCTCGTCGTATGCAGGGCGACATGCCGTCCGGCGCGCGCCATGCGCAGCGCATCGGCATAGAGCACGTCGGTATCGTCCATGTCGTGGACGACGAGCACCGGCCGGTCGTAATCCTTCAGCTGGTCGGACGCGACGAACAGATCCAGCGACTGGCCGAGAATCGTCAGGACCTTGCGCTCCAGCGCCGCCTGCGCCGCTTGCGGCAGGCCGGCTCGCCGGCCGAACCAGCGGAAGAAAGCCGGCATCGAATTCGGCGCGGCGATCATCACCAGCGTGTCGGGCCGGCGCGCCGGGATGCACATCGCCGACCCGAGCGCCGCGTTGAGCGCGACCGCGCCGCCGAAGGAATGGCCGATGAAGGTGTCGAACGGTCCATAGTGGCGCCAGGCCGCGTCGACCGCCGCGATGCCCTTGCCGAGATGCAGGTGCCGCCCGGTCGAGGCGCCGTGGCCCGGCAGGTCGACGAGGACGGCGTCGATACCCTGTTCGTTGAGCGATTTCGCCAGCGCCAGCAGGTGCAGCGAGCGGGAGTTCCAGCCATGAACAAGCAACGCCTTGCGGCCGTCCGGGTGCTCGGCCGGGAGATGCCATGTCGCGACAAGCCCGCTCGGCGTCTGCAGCATCAGCGGCTCCATGCCTTCCGGCATGCCGCCGGCAAGCACCCTGCCGCGCGGCCGGGCGGTGCGGCTGAAGATCCGGAACGCGTAATCCGCCGTGGCGTTCGGCCAGCGCGTTCCGCAATATGCGATCAGGCTCTTTGCAATCCGGTCTCGCGCGTGCAACATCGCGTCAGATCCTTTATGTTCAATATTGAACAGAATAGTACAACCATGAACGAAAAGCAAGAAGCCAAAACGAAACCGGCGATGTGGGAGAACTCGCGATTCAAGAACTGGGTCGCGGTGGCGCGCGCCTGCCATCTCGTCCAGCAGGAACTCGCGCGTCAACTGAGGCCGCTCGATCTCAAGACCCCCCATCTCGACATCATGGTGAACCTCGTGCGCAGCGCCGGCATCAGCCAGCAGGATCTCGCCCGGAAACTGTTCGTCGGCCGCTCCAACATGACGATGCTGTTGCCGCAGCTCGAAAAACGCGGCCTCGTCGAGCGCCGGGCCGACCCCGCCGACAAGCGCGTGCTGCGCCTCTATCTAACCGCGGAGGGCCGCGCGCTTGCCGACCGCGCGATCGTCATCCAGGCGGCGATCATCGACGACATGATGTCGGCGACGACGCCCGAGGAGTGCGAGATGGTCGGTGATGCGATGCGCCGCATCGTTGCCCGCCTGCTGGAGATGCAGTCCGCCGCCGAAGAAACCGAAAGTGAGTGACATGTCCGACCGCAGGCTGATTTCCACCGGCTCGCCCTTCGAGAAACAGGCCGGCTATTCGCGCGCCGTCGTCCAGGGCGGCTGGTGTTTCGTCTCCGGCACGACCGGCTACGATTACGAGACCATGACGATGCCCGATGACGTCGAGACACAGACGGCAAACACCCTCGCCACGATCGACCGGACGCTCGCCGAGGCCGGGTTTTCGCGCGCCGACATCGTGCGCGCGCAATACACCGTGACCGATCCCGCTTATGCCGACAAGGTTTTCCCGATCCTCGGCGAATTTTTCGCCGGCATCAGGCCCGCCGCGACCATGGTCGTCGCCGGGCTGATCCGCCCGGAGATGAAGGTCGAAATCGAGGTCACGGCGTTCAAGGGCTGACGAAACGCCGCACCACAAGCCCTGTTCCGCCATGCTTGCGCCATCGCGGTTGAATTCCCGCCGCACTGCCTCTATGCCGTCTCCCGATCATTCATTCCATCAGGTATCCCATCCATGACGACACGTTCCCTCCTTCTCCTGCCCGGCGACGGCATCGGTCCCGAAGCCATGGCCGAAGTCCGCAAGCTGATCGGCCACATGAACGAAACCGAGAACACGGGTTTCGTGATCGACGAGGGTCTCGTCGGCGGATCGGCCTATGACGCGCACGGCCAGGCGATCTCCGAAGAAGACATGGAAAAGGCGATGGCGGCCGATGCCCTGTTGTTCGGCGCCGTCGGCGGCCCGAAATGGGATGGCGTGCCCTACGAGGTTCGCCCGGAAGCCGGTCTCCTGCGCCTGCGCAAGGACATGGCCCTGTTCGCCAATCTGCGCCCGGCGATCTGCTATCCGGCGCTTGCCGCCTCCTCGTCGCTGAAGCCGGAAGTCGTCGAGGGTCTCGACATCCTGATCGTGCGCGAACTGACCGGCGGCGTCTATTTCGGCGAACCGAAACAGATCATCGACCTCGGCAACGGCCAGAAGCGCGGCATCGACACGCAGGTCTACGACACTTTCGAGATCGAGCGGATTGCCGGCGTCGCCTTCGAGCTGGCGCGCACCCGCTCCAACAAGGTCTGCTCGATGGAAAAGCACAACGTCATGATATCGGGCGTCCTGTGGAAGGACGTCGTGACCGAGATCCACAAGGCGAAATATTCCGACGTCGAGCTGACCCACATGCTGGCCGACGCCGGCGGCATGCAGCTGGTGCGCTGGCCGAAGCAGTTCGACGTCATCGTCACCGACAATCTGTTCGGCGACATGCTCTCCGACGTCGCCGCAATGCTGACCGGCTCGCTCGGCATGCTGCCGTCGGCCTCGCTCGGTGCGCCCGACCCGGTCACCGGCAAGCGCAAGGCGCTTTACGAGCCGGTGCACGGCTCCGCGCCGGACATCGCCGGCCAGGGCATCGCCAACCCGATCGCCATGATCGCCTCCTTCGCGATGTGCCTGCGCTACTCGTTCAACATGATCGCCGAGGCCGACCGCCTCGAAAAGGCGATCTCGCAAGTGCTGGACCAAGGCCTGCGCACCGGCGACATCATGTCGGAGGGCTGCACGAAGGTGACGACCTCCGAGATGGGCGACGCCGTGCTGAAGGCCTATGCCGGCGCCTGACGCCATCACCGTCCGCTGGGCGGAATCCAGCGATCGCGACGCGATCGCCGGCCTGGTGGAACAGACCAAGCGCCACTATGGCGAGGAAACGGAAACCGCCGCGGAAATCGGGACCGCTGTCGCCGGCTGGCTCGAGGCGAAACCGGGCAATGCCCTTTTCGTTGTTGCCTTCGTCGGCGGCGCCGCGCAGGGCTATGCCAGCGTCGCGGTGACGCCGCCGGCCATGGGGCTGGCCGCCGCGCTCTACCTGAAGGAACTGTTCGTTTCCCCGACGGCGCGCGGCCGCGGCGTCGGCCACGAGCTGCTCGTCTTCCTCGCGGAATTCTGCCTCGCCGAAAATATTGAGCGCATCGACCTGACCACCGCGACCGGCAATGATGCCGGGATCCGTTTCTACGAGCGCGAAGGCGCGGCGATCCAGCGCCAGAAGGTCGCGCTGCGCTTCGAGACGCCGAGCCTCGAAAGGCTGGCCGCCGCGCGGGGCAAAGCGCGCTAGGCAATGTTCGACGCGCCGGCCGCTGCCGTCTGAGCCGGTCAGCCGGAACCGCGGATCTCTTCCATCTGCTTGTGCAACGCCGGCTGCCATTCGCCGGTTATCTTGCGCACTTTCGCGATATAGGCCTCGTTTTCCGCGACCGGGATCGCGGGATCGTAGACATCCGCCACCTCGACCATGGACCTGCGGTCCGTCTCGTCGAAAGCCGCAGCCATCGCCCGCGCGTGATGGCTTTCGATGCCCAGCGCTTCGAAGGCCGACCGGCCCATGCGGATGGAGCTGTCATAGGTTTCGCGGATGATGTCGCGGCAGCCGGCGAAATAGAGGTCGTAGACGTGGTCGCGGTCAACCGCGCGGGCCATCACGTGCAGGTTCGGATAGTTCTGGAGAAGATATTTTGTCAGCTCGGTGATCTGATCGCGTTCGTCGATGGCGATGACGAACAGTTTGGCCCGCTCCACGCCCGCAGAGTGCAGCAGGTCCGGCCGCGTGGCATCGCCGTAATAAACCTTAACGCCAAAGCGCCCGAGATTCTCGATCGTCCTGGAATTGTAGTCGATCACCGTCGCCTTGTAGCCGGCGGCATTGAGCATCCGCTCCACAAGGCCGCCCACCCGGCCGCGCCCGGCGATGATGATGTGGTTGTCCTCGTCGATGGCGTCGGCCTCGCGCTCCTGATCCGCGGAGAATTTCGGCGCGATCACCCGGTCGTACAGGATAAAAAGCGCAGGCGTCAGCAGCATGGACAGCGCCACCACGAGCAGCAGCTGGTCGCCGATCGCGGCGGGTATGACGGCGTTGGCGACCGTAAACGAGAGCAGCACGAACCCGAATTCTCCGGCCTGCGCGAGGCCGAGCGCGAACAGCCAGCGATCCGTGCCGCGCAGCTTGAATGCCGTCGCCAGCACATACAGCACAAGCGCTTTCGTCAGCATCAGGCCGAGCGTGAGCCCGACGGTCAGCGTGAGATTTTCCGAAAGCAAGCCGAAATTGATGCCGGCGCCGACGCTCATGAAGAACACGCCGAGCAGCAATCCCTTGAACGGGTCGATATCGGATTCCAGCTCGTGCCGGTATTCGCTGTTCGCCAGCACGACGCCGGCGAGGAAGGTGCCGAGCGCCGGAGATAGGCCGACCAGCGACATCAGCAATGCGATTCCGATAACGATCAGCAGAGCCGTCGCCGTGAACAACTCGCGCAATTGCGCGCTTGCGATGAAGCGGAACAGCGGCCGCGTCAGGTAACTGCCGATGATGACGACGACGCCGATCGCCGCCAGCGTGACGAGCGCCGTCTGCCAACCGTTCAACCCGGCGACCAGGCTCATCGCGTCGCCGTGACCGGCCGCTTCCGCACCGCCCGCCGCCGCATGTTGCGCGTCGACCAGCTCCGGCAGCGCCAGCAGCGGGATCAGCGCAAGCATGGGAATGACGGCGATGTCCTGGAACAGCAAAACCGCGAAGCTGGACTGGCCGCCGTCGCTGCGCATCAGCCCCTTCTCGTTCAAAGTCTGCAGGACGATCGCGGTGGACGAGAGCGACAGCACCAGCCCGATGGGGAGCCCCACCGTCCATGGCTCGCCGAGCGCCATTGCGGCGAGCATGACGGCGAGCGCTGTCCCGAGCACCTGTACGCCGCCGAGACCGAGCAGCCTGGCCCGCATTTGCCACAGCAGTTTCGGCTCCAGTTCCAGCCCGACGAGGAACAGCATCATCACGACGCCGAATTCGGCGAAATGCTGGATCGACAAGACGTCGACGCCGAGCAGCGCCAGCACCGGCGAGATCGCGATCCCCGCGATCAGATAGCCGAGTACGGAACCGAGCCCGAGGCGCGTGGCGACCGGAACGGACAACACCCCCGCTACGAGAAAGACGAAGGCAAGCAGCAGAAAATCGGTCATCGGATCATCCCCTCCGGCGGCAATTACGCAAGTCTGCCCAAAATGGGGCGGCTCGCAACGGAATATAGCCGCCCCGCGTATTTTGTCCGGGACGCCGGCAACAGGGCACGGATTGACGTTGCAGAAGCGGTCTTGTCTCGCCACCGGGACATGGAATGAGGGCGTGTTCCGCTTCCACGCGCGCCATGCCGCCGCTATTCAGAAACAAAAGTCGCCCTGCGTCTCGATGCGGCGAGCCTTTCGCGGCTTGCCGGAGAAGTCCGGGCGGCAAATACGCAAGCGTCCGGCGAAAACGCCGGGCGCCTTTGAGAAGCTTATTGCCAGGTGGTGAAGCCGATCGACAGGGTCTTCGGCGAACCGCCGGAAATCGCGTTGATACGGAATTGCGAAACGCGGCCTTCATTGGTGCGCGCGCAAATGTAGCTGCCGACCGGGAGATCGCTCAGCGAGACGCGCTCGGTCGTCATCCGGGCCGCAGCGCAGCCGACGGCGCCGCGGTTGGAGCGGTTGCCGACGCCGATTTTGGCGCCGTTGCGGGGCACGAGATAGAGCAGGGCCCGCGTTTCGGCCTGGAACCAGAAATCCGCACCCGCCTGGGTCACCGCGCCGCGGTCGAGATCGAACAGGTAGGTTTGCGGAATGTCGAGGCCGCCGGTCGCCACGGTGCGCGGACCGCCGCCCCCGCCCGAGGCCTGGCAGTTGAAACCGCCGCGCGCCGCCCGGCAGGTCTGGCCGCGCGGCTGTTCGCGCTGGACGCTGCCCGACGATCCGTAGATGCACAACAGGGCCGGATTGCCGCCGATATTCTGGATCTTCGTCTCCGACAGCCGGTTGACCTGCGGTGTCGTCCACCAGCCGGACGGCAAGGGATCGGTGATCGTCCGGCGCGCCTGCTCGAGCGGACAACGCAGGAAATCGGCGCTCGCGGCACCGGTCGCTCCGGCAAGAAGCGCGGCGGCAATCGCAATTTTGGCAAATAGGCGCATGGTATCCTCCTGTGTGCGGGCGGATTTCCGCCGGCTTTGGCCCCAGCGTGCCATCGACGGGCGCGGCCCGATGTGCCCTCGCGCACAGCTCGGCGATTGACTTTTTCGCCGCACTGCATCAAAACGCGGCCACCATGAGCACTACAGCGTCGAAAACCACCAAGACGATCTGACCGCTCCGCCCCACACTCTCCCGGGGGCGGGATGAGTGGTGCTTGCCAATGCAAAGGGGAGAGAGGAGCAAAGAGAAAAGCCATGGGCTTCGTAATCGCTATCGTTGGCGCAACCGGCAATGTCGGTCGCGAAATGCTCAATATCCTGGAAGAGCGCGGCTTTCCCGCCGACAAGATCGTGCCGCTCGCATCGCGCAAGTCGATGGGTCAGGAAGTCTCTTATGGCGACAAGCTGATTAAGGTTCAGGCGCTGGAGAACTACGACTTTTCCGAGACCGATATCTGCCTGATGTCGGCGGGCGGCAATGTCTCGAAGGAATGGTCTCCGAAGATCGCCGCCAAGGGCTGCGTCGTCATCGACAACTCGTCGGCCTGGCGCTACGATTCGGACGTTCCGCTGATCGTGCCGGAAGTCAACGCCGACGCCATCTCGGGCTTTACCAAGCGCAACATCATCGCCAATCCGAACTGCTCGACCGCCCAGCTCGTCGTCGCGCTGAAGCCGCTGCATGACGCGGCGACGATCAAGCGCATCGTCGTCTCGACCTACCAGTCGGTCTCCGGCGCCGGCAAGGAAGGCATGGACGAGCTGTTCACGCAGACCCGCGCCGTCTTCGTCTCGGATTCGCTGGAAAACAAGAAGTTCACCAAGCGCATCGCCTTCAACGTCATCCCCCACATCGACGTCTTCATGGAGGACGGCTACACCAAGGAAGAGTGGAAGGTTCTGGCCGAAACCAAGAAGATGCTCGATCCGAAGATCAAGGTCACCTGCACCGCCGTGCGCGTTCCCGTCTTCATCGGCCATGCGGAAGCGGTCAATATCGAGTTCGAAAAGCCGATCTCGGCCGACGAGGCCCGCGACATCCTGCGCGAGGCGCCGGGCTGCATCGTCATCGACAAGCACGAGGACGGCGGCTACATCACGCCCTACGAGAGCGCGGGAGAGGACGCGACCTTCATCAGCCGCATCCGCGAGGACGCGACCGTCGAAAACGGCCTCAACATCTGGGTCGTCTCCGACAACCTGCGCAAGGGCGCGGCGCTGAACACCGTCCAGATCGCCGAACTGCTGGTCAACCGGCACCTGATCCAGCCGAAGAAGCAGGCAGCGTAAGTTATTGCTTACAAAAAGAGCGCGCAGGCCGGGAGGGAAACCTTCCGGCCTTTTTCATGCCTCCGCCACCGCCTTCTCGACCGGGAAGATGATCGGCAGGTGCTGGGCGACCTGGTTGATGCACAGATAGACATCCTCCTCGGGCGAGCCGCAGCAAGTCCCGTGGAAAACCGGGAAGGGGCTGGATAGTTATGTTGATATCAATATAGTTGAAAAATGCCAAAACAGCACCCATTCCCCCGCGAAGCAACGCTCGAAGTCCGCGACAACTGCCTGTGCCTGCATCTGCAGCGCGCCGCCCGCGTCGTCGCGCGCCGTTTCGACGAGGTTTTCCGCCCGCTCGGCCTGACCAACGGGCAGTTCTCGCTGCTGATGTCGCTGAACCGGCCGGAACCGCCGGTCATGGGCGACGTGGCGTCGCTTCTGGCGATCGACCGCACCACGCTGACGGCGAACCTGAAACCGCTGGAACGCCGCGGTCTCGTGACGGTCTCGCCCGATCCGAAAGACCGCCGCAGCCGCCGCCTCGCCCTGACCGACAAGGGTCACGCGCTTCTCGCCGAGGCCTACCCGCTGTGGCGCGCCGCGCATCGCGATCTGGAAAGCCTGATCGAAAGCGCCGACCGCCTGCGCGCCGACCTGATCCACCTGTCCTGACGATCTCGCCACGAAAAAGGGCCGGCTGGTTTCCCGGCCGGCCCTGCTTCTGATCTTGCGCTCCGCCTATTCGGCGGCCTTCGGAAATTCCTCGAAGGGTTCCGCCGGCTCGGATTGCGCCGGGCCGGATGCCGGTGCGGCTTCGCCCGCCTCGGTATCCTGCGCCGCGCCCTTGGGCTTGCGGCGGAACATCTTGGCGAGCAGGCTGCGCTCGTCGGCGTTCCAGGCGTTGTCGCGCGTAAACAGCATCAGCGCCGACGGCGTCACGACCAGCGTCAGCATGGTCGAGAAGGCGAGGCCGAAGACGATGGCGCTCGACAGCGCGATCCACCACTGCGTCGACGGCGCGCCGACAGTCACCTCGTGGCTGAGGATCGCCAGATTGACGCCGAAGGCGATCGGCAGCACGCCGAGGATCGCGGTGACCGCGGTCAGCATGACCGGGCGCACGCGCTCGCGGCAGGTTTCGAGCACTGCGTCCAGCTTGTCCCAGCCTTCCGATCGCAGATGCACATAGGTGTCGATCAGCACGATATTGTTGTTCACCACGACGCCCGCCAGCGCGATCGTGCCCACCGCCGTCATGACGATGACGAACGGCATCTGCATCACCAGCAGGCCGAGCAGCACGCCCACCGTCGACATCACCACGGCGGTCAGCACCAGCCACACATAGGTGAAGCGGTTGAACTGCGCCAGCAGCAGCGCGAAGATCAGGAAGATCGCCACGCCGAAGGCCTGGCCGAGGAAGGCCGAGGCTTTCGCGCTTTCCTCGTTCGAGCCGGCCAGCTTCCAGCGGACGTTTTCCGGCAGGTTCAGGGTCGGCAATGCCTTGGCGACCTTGGCCTGCATCTCCGCGTCCTGCACGCCTTCGACGAGATTCGCCGAAACCGTGATGGTGCGTGTCGTGTTGATCCGCTTCAGCGTGCCGAGGCTGCGCGCCGGTTCACGGCTGACGAAATTCGACAGCGGCACCGCGCCCTGCGCCGTCTCGATGCGCAATTGGTCGAGCATGGACAGCGTGCGCCGGTCCTCCGGCAGCCGCAAGCGGATGTCGACGGCATCGTCGGCGCCCGCGGGGCGATAATCGGAGAGTTTCAGGCCGGTGGTCACGAGCTGCACGACGGTGCCGACCGAACCCGGACCGATGCCGTATTTCGCGGCCTCGGCGCGGTTGACCTTGAGCTCCCAGTCGATCGACGGCGGCGGCAGGCCGTCCGACAGGTCGATCACCTCGGGGAGCGTGCGCAGATAGTTCGCCACCGTTTGCGCCGCGCCGTCCAGACCTTCCGGATTCTCGGCCGAAAGCTCCACCTGGATCGGCTTGCCCTGCGGCGGGCCCGCTTCGGGAACCGAGACCTCCGCCTCGATGCCGGGCAGGCCGCGCAGCGCGCCGCGCAGATCGGTCAGGATTTCGCTCGCGCCCTTGCGTTCGCGCCAGTCGACGAATTCGTACTGGATCGTGCCGATCACGTCCTCGTCGACGCTGCCGCCAAAGCCGCCGCCATTCGAGGCCCCGACGCGGGTATAGACTGTCTTGATGCCCGGCCATTTGAGCATGCGGTTCTCGACCATGCGCACCGCTTCGTCCTGCTCGTCGAGCGACAGGTTGCCGCGTGCATGCACATAGACCAGGCCGTAATCCGGTTCGACGTTCGGGAAGAACTCCGTGCCCTTGTTGTATTTCGCGAAGGCGACGACGATCGTCACCATCAGGATCGCGACCAATGAAAGCGTGATGACCGGATGCCGCACCGCCTTCTTGACGACCATCATGTAGAGGCCGTCCGGCTTGCGCGGTTCGACATGCGCCTTCCCGAAGATCGAGCCGAGCGTCGGCGCGAAAAACAGCGCGTAGAGAATCGAGGCCGAAAGCGTCGCGATCAGCGTGATCGGGAGATAGCCCATGAACTCGCCGACGATGCCGGGCCAGAACAGGAGCGGCGAAAAGGCCGCGATCCGGGTCGCAGTCGCCACGACGACGGGGCCGAACATGCGCCGCGCCGCTTCCGCAAAGGCCGGGCCGGAGGCCGTGCCCTCCGTCATGCGCCGTTCCGCATATTCGGTCACGATGATTGCGTCGTCGACGAGCATGCCGACCGCGAGGATCAGGCTGAACAACACGACGATATTGACCGTGTAGCCGGCGACCGAGAGCGCGAGGATGCCGATCAGGAACGAGGTCGGGATCGCCAGACCGATCAGGACCGAAGAACGGATGCCGAGGAAATACAGGATGACGATGAAAACCAGAATCACCGCGGTCAGCACCGAATTCTGCAGGTCCTCGAGCATCGTGCGGATGTCCTTGGACTTGTCCTGGCTGTAGCTGACCTGGACACCGGCCGGGAGCAGCGACTTGAACTCCTCCGCCGCCGCTTTCACGCCGTCGACGGTCTCGATCAGGTTCGCGCCGGTGCGCTTCGACACCTCGATCGCGATCGCCGGCTTGCCGTTGAGACGGGCAATCGACGTCGCGTCCTCGAAGGTCGAGCGGATCGTCGCGAGGTCGCGTGCGCGCACGACGGCGTTTCCGCTTGCCGCGATCGGCAGGTTGGCGACGTCCTCGACGGTTTCGATCAGCGCCGGAACCTTGACGGCGTATTTGCCCTCCTGGCCCTGCAGCGTGCCCGCCGCGACCAGCTGGTTGTTGGCGTTGACGCCGCCGATCAGGTTGTCGAGCCGGAGATTGTAGGAGGAGAGTTTCACCGGATCGATGTTTACTTCCACCATTTCGTCGCGCGAGCCCTGAAGCTTGGCTTCCAGGACGCCCGAGACTTCCTCGAATCGGTCACGCATTTCCTTGGCGGCACGCGTCAGAACCCGCTCCGGCGCGTTGCCGGAAAGCGTCACCACGAGGATCGGAAATTCGGAGATGTTGACTTCATTGACCGACGGCTCGTCGGTCCCGGCCGGAAATTCCCGCTTGGCGTTGGAGACCTTGGATCGGACGTCCTCGAGCGCGGACGACAGATCCGCGCTCGGCTCGAACTCGATGATCACATTGCCGCCGCCCTGGTAGGAGTTGGACGTGATCTTGTCGATGCCCTTGATGTTCTTGACCTGGGTCTCGACCGGCCGCACCAGCAATCGCTCGGCGTCCTCCGGCGAAATGCCCTGCAGCGCGAGACTCACATAGATCACCGGGATCTGGACGTCGGGTTCGGCTTCCTTGGGAATGTTGAGATAGGCCACCGTGCCGGCGACCAGGAAGAACACCAGCGCGGTGATCGTCAGGCGCGCATTCCTGACGGCGATTTCGAGGAAACTCATCATCGTCACATGGCTCCCGTGGTCGCTTCCTCGACCAGCCGCTTGATGGTTTCGCCATCGGCCTCGACGGGATGCACCTTCGCGCCGTCGCCAACGAAATTCTGCCCGGCGACGATCACCCGCGCGCCCTTGGGAATTCCGCCGAGAATCAGCGCGCCCGTCGAATCGTCGACAATGTCGATCGGATGGAACTCGACCTCATCCTTGTCATTGACCGTCCGCACGCCGAGTTCGCCGGCATCGTTCAGCGCCACAACCGAGCGCGGCACCGGGGTCGACAGCACCGGATCGCCGCGCAGGATGACTTCCGTCGTCATGCCGGCCGGAATCTTCAGATCGGGATTGGGCACCTCGACCTCGACCGTATAGGTGCGGGTCGCGGCCTGTGCGGCGCGGCTGACATAGCGGATCGTGCCGCTCACGATTTCGCCGGTGACCAGACGCAAATCCGCCCTGGCGCCGACACGCACCACGCCGAGATCGCTTTCATTGACTTCGCCGACACCGATGATCGGATCGAGCGCGATCAGTTTAGCGACCGGCGTCCCGCCGTCCACCGATGCGCCTTCCTCGACACTCAGAACGTCGATCACCCCGTCATAGGGCACGACCACGTCGAGCCGGTCGAGTTCCGCCTGCGCCGCTTCGAGCTGGCTCTCGGCGGAACGCAGTGCCGACACCGCGACATCGCCCTGCAGCGTCGGCAGGGTTCCTTTTGCGACAAGGCTCTTGGTCGCCTTCGCCTCGGCCTTGCGCTGTTCGAGCAGCTGCGCCGCGGTCCGTACCGCCGCGTCGCGGCCTTCCGGTGCGATCCGCAGGATCACGTCGCCCTGCTTGACGACATCGCCCTGCTTGACGTCGAGCTCGCCGATGATCCCGCCGGCGCGCGCCGTCAGCGTGGTCGACTTGTCGGCCTGGGTGACGCCGGAAATCTTGATCGAACGGGCGTGCTGGATTTGCGGAATCACCGCCACGCCGACCGTCTGCAGCGCCTCGGCGGCATCAGCGGAATTCTCCGTCGCTGCCGCTCCGGTCTCCGCGGTTTGCTCGCCTTCGTTCCCCGCCGCGCTTCCCACGAAGGAAAATTCGCCGGTCGCGATCCAGGCGGCCGAGCCCAGGAAAACAAGTATGGCCAGATAACGATTGATTTTCATGTTCGTCTCTACAGGTCATCGGAAAAGGCGGGCGCGGCGCATTTGGTGTCAAATGGCCGCAGGCCAGTCCTTGTTCAATAGTTTCGACCGTTTGACTGGTCGTTTTCGAAAATTTGCAGAATCGATTGTCTTTTCCGGTGTGCATGCTTCGGCACACAAAGCCGTTTGACATCCGATTACGCGAAATTCACCTCCCTGTTGAGGGGGAGGCTTCTTATCCGTTGTCCCGTCAGCGCATGGACGGCATTCGCCAGCGCGGGAATTGAGGGCGGCGTGCCGATTTCGCCAACCCCGCCGAGTTTCTGCGAATTCTCCAGGATCGCCACCTCGAATTGCGGGCACTGGCTTATTCGCATGGCGTCATAGTCGTAAAAATTCTCTTGCGAGACCATGCCGTCTGAGAAGGTGATCGCCTGGCCGATCGCCGAGGACAGGCCGAAAACGATGCCGGATTCGATCTGCGCCGTGACGATGCCGGGATCGAGCGCGCGGCCAATTTCGGCCACGGCCCAGACCTTTTCGATCCGTATGCCGTCCGGCGCCTGCGCGATTTGCACGACTTCGCCCACCCACGATCCGAAGGAAAGCGTAAAGGCGACGCCCTTTGCCTTGCCGTCCGGCAGGGCCTCGTCCCAATGCGAAATCCCGGCGAGTTTTTCCATCACCGCCACGGCAAGCGGATAGTTCGCCATCAGTTTCAGCCGAAGCGCGATCGGGTCCTGACCGGCTTTTGCCGCGATCTCGTCGAGAAAGCATTCGTGGAAGAACGCGTTGAAGGAATTGCCGACCGAGCGCCAGGAACCGACCGGAACCGCCATCGCCGTCTCGATGCCGGTCACCCGGTAATTGGCGATCGTGTAGGGCTGGTCGAATGCGCCCTCGGTCAATAGCCGTTCCGGCCCGCCCATCGGCATCGAAGGGAATATCCGCCGCCCCATGCTCTTCATGATCGAAGGCGTGGCGATGCGCATGTCGAGCGCCTGTGGAACGCCGTCGGCAACCCGGGCGCGGAACCGGCCGACCGCCGCGGGACGGTACGTGTCGTGCGTCATGTCTTCTTCGCGCGTCCACGTCACTTTGACCGGCTTGCCGTCCGCCTGCATCGCGAGCAGCGTCGCGTAGATCGCGAAATCCACTTCCCCGCGACGCCCGAAACCACCGCCCAGGTAAGTCGTGTTGACGGTGACGCGGTCGGACTTGATTCCCGCGATCCCGGCACAGACCGTCTGCAGGATCGTCGGCATCTGGTTCGGCGCCCAGATCGTAAGCTCTCCGTTACCGAACTGCGCGGTGGCATTCATCGGTTCCATCGTGGCATGCGCCAGATAGGGCACCTCGTAGTCCGCGGTGATCACCGAATCCGCAGGCGCATCGGCAAAGGCAAGCTCGACATCACCGTCGTCGCGATACGAGGAACCGTTCCAGCTCCCGGCCGCGGTTTCCCGGAAGACGTTCATGATCGACTCGGTATCGGCCGGGTAGGGCGCTTCCTCCCATACGACCTCGATCGCCTCCGCCGCCTTGAACGCCGCCCAGGTGTTTTTCGCGATCACGCCGAAACCGGTTCCGGTCTGGGTATCGAGCCGGACGACCTTGATGACGCCGGGCATCGCTTCGGCCGCGGACGTGTCGGCAGAGCGAATGCCGGCGCCGAGTCGCGGGTTCATGCGGACGGTGCCGTACACCATGCCGGGCAGATCGACGTCGATGCCGAAGATCGGCGCGCCGGTCACCTTGGCATGCAGGTCGACGCGCTTCTGCGACCTGCCGAGGATCATCCAGTCCTTCGGATCCTTGAGCGCGATTTCGGCCGGCGGCGTCAGCACGGCGGCCGCTGATGCGATCTTTCCGATCGAAACGCGCGCGCCGTCCGGCGAGACGATATCGCGGCCTTCGATAGTTAGTTTCGCCGGCGTGGCGCCAAGGTGTTCGGACGCCGCCGCAAGCAAAAGATGGCGCGCCATCGCACCGGCATGGCGCATCTTGTCGAACCCGTCACGCACCGAGGACGATCCGCCGGTGATCTGCAGACCGAGCACTTCCCCAAGCTTGCCAGACACGCTGCGCGTTGCCTCGGCGGCGAACGACTCGGCAAAGACCGGAAACGGCCCGGATTCTTCCAGCACCGCGGAATTGTAGTAGGCGCCCGAGGCCGGTCCGTGTTCGATCGTCACCGCGTCGAGCGGCACGCCCAGTTCCTCGGCGACCAGCGCCGCGAGCGTCGTCGCGACGCCCTGGCCCATTTCGGCGCGCGGAGCGATGATCGTGATCGCGCCGTCGGCGCCGACGATCACATAGGGATTGAGCGTCGCCTCGCCCTCGGCGAGATCGTCTTCGAGCGGATTGGGCCACGGCCGGCTCGCGGCGTAGTAACCGACGGCCAGGCCGCCGGCGACGAGGCCAGTGCCGATCAGGAAGGTGCGGCGCAGGATCTTGCCCATCGGATCAGCCCTCGCTCGCCGTTTGCGCCGGCATCTGCGCGGCGGCGCGCTTGATCGCGGCGCGAATGCGCGGATAGGTGCCGCAGCGGCACAGATTGCCCTGCATCGCATCATCAATCTCGGCGTCGGTCGGATTGGGCGTTTCTTCGAGCAGGGCGACGGCGTTCATGATCTGACCGGCCTGGCAGTAACCGCATTGCGGAACCTGTTCCTCGACCCAGGCCTGCTGGACGGGATGCAGCTTTTCGCCCTGTGCGAGGCCGTCGATCGTGCGCACGTCGCCGGTCACGTCGCCGACGGCGGTCACGCAGGACCGCGTCGCGATACCGTCGATGATCACCGTGCAGGCGCCGCAAGCCGCGACGCCGCAACCATATTTCGGACCCTTGATCCCCGCGATGTCGCGCAATGCCCACAGCAGTGGCATTTCAGGATCGACGTCAAGGTCGCGCGATTCACCATTAATCGTGAGCTGCATGGCCGGTTCCGTTATCGGATTGCTTTTGAGGATCGCGCATCCGCACCCCTACGGAGATCGCATCCTGACGAATTGACAAAATAACGAAAAATGTCATAACGTCAACCCATGATGCTCCAGACACCCCCTGACAAACGCGGCCTGATCGTGTCCGCGGCCATCGAGGTCTTCATCAATTATGGTTTCAAGAAGACATCGATGGACGACATTGCGCGCGCGGCTGGCATGTCGCGTCCCGCGCTCTATCAGGTTTTCCGTAACAAAACGGAAATCTTCCGGGCCGCCAGCCTGAGCCTGCTCGATATGCTCGGCCATCAGTCGAGAACGGCTTTCGAAAGCGACAAGCCCTTTGCCGAGCGGCTTTACGACTCGCTCGACAGCAGCATCCTGTCGCTGCACCGCAAGATCGACGCGACGCCGCACGGCGCCGAACTGATGGGCGTCAACGAGGAGGTCGCCAGCGACATCGAGGAAAAATGGTGCGAACAGATGGTCGGCGCCATCGCCAGCGGCATTTCCGCGGCAGAAGCGGCCGGCGAAATCGCGCTCGGACCGCTCGGCACCGATGCCAAGGCCGTCGCGACCGTTGTCATGCAGGCGATGGAAGGCATGAAGGGCAAATATCTGCGCGGCGATCCGATCGAGGACGACGTGCGCAGGATGGTGTCCTTCGTCGCCGGCGCGCTGACTGCCGCAAAGTCATCCTCCTAGGCCGCCGGCCGGCCCGGCCGCATGCGTTTCATCGCTTCGCGCATGCGTTTTCCGGCCGGCTTTTTCAACGTATGCGGCAGCACATGCGCACTGATTTCCTCCGTCAGGTCGAGTGTCGAGCGTTCTCCGACGGCGTCGAAATTCTGTTCAAGGAAATCGGCCGCCGCGGCCCTGCCCATCTCCTTCAGATACTCCAGAAACGTCCATTCCGCATTGACCTTCGACGATGCGGACAATTCTTCCACGATCGCATCGGCCGCGACCCGGTGCATCCGGATCGCCCTGTAGCTGGTGCCGTCCAGCCGTCTGTCGGCGATCAGCCGCCGCACGAACTCGATTGCCCGGAATTCACGGAGCAGGGCTGAATTGAACGTGATCTCGTTCATCCGGTCCTGGATCTCGATCGCCGAGCGTGGTGTCTTGTCCGTCTCGATCGGGTTGATCTGCACCAGCAGGCAATCCTGCGTCTCCGTCTCGTAGAAAAACGGAAACAGCGCCGGGTTGCCGCCGAACCCGCCGTCCCAGTAAGGAACCCCGTCGATCTCGACAGCCTGGAAAACCGTCGGCAGGCAGGCCGAGGCCATCACCACGTCGGGTGTCAGTTCTTCCTGGCCGAACACGCGCACCTTGCCCGTCCACACATTAGTTGCCGACACGAAGGTCTTGATCGCGCCACAACGCTTCACCCGCTCGAAATCGATCTGCTCTTCGATCACGTCGCGCAGCGGATTGAGCCCGAGCGGATTGGTGTCGTACGGCGAAAAGACCCGCGACATGAGATCGAAGAACCGGTAGGTCGGCGAATGGTCGAGGCTCCAGTTTCCCCAGATCACGTCGAGGGGAGTGCGCTGCACCGGCGAAAAGCGGCCTTTGCGGCTGACCGCCTGCCAGAACTCATGCAGGGATTCGCGCGCGCCGTCGCGGCCGCCCTTCGCCCAGCCGTCGGCAAGCGCCACCGCATTCATCGCACCGGCGCTGGTGCCCGATATCGCCTCGAATTCCAGCCGCCCGTCTTCCAGAAGCGCGTCGAGCACGCCCCAGGAAAAAGCGCCATGGGACCCGCCGCCCTGCAGAGCGAGATTGATGGTTTTCATGCGTTTGCCACGTCCGTTGGAAATCAAAGCGCGGTCCAGCCGCCATCGACGGAAATCGTCGTTCCGGTGATCTGCTCGGCGCGATCCGAACACAGGAACACGACCGTGCCGCCGATCTGCTCGACCGTCGCGAACTGCTTCGACGGCTGGCGTTCCAGCATCACCTCGCGGATCACCGTGTCGCGATCCATCCCGTATTTCTCCATCGTGTCGGGGATTTGCGCCTCGACCAGCGGCGTCAGCACATAGCCCGGACAGATCGCGTTGCAGGTGATCGGAGCTTCGGCGGTCTCCAGCGCCACGACCTTGGTCATGCCGACGACGCCGTGCTTGGCCGAGACATAGGCCGACTTGAACGGCGAGGCCGTCAGCCCGTGCGCCGAGGAAATATTGACGATGCGGCCCCATTTGTGTTCGCGCATCACCGGCAGCGCCGCCGCAGTGGTGTGAAACACCGAGTTCATGTTGATGGCGATGATCCGGTCCCAGGCATCGACCGGGAATTCCTCGATCGCCGCGACATGCTGGATACCGGCATTGTTGACGAGAATGTCGACCCGGCCGAATTCCTCCGCCGCCCTGGTGACCAGCGCGCGCGCCTCGTCTCCCTTCGACATGTCCGCCGGGATGTAGATCGTCCGGTTGCCGTGTTTCGCCGAGATTTCCCCGGCCAGCGCGTGATCCTCGTCGCGGTCGCTATAGGAGTTGATCACAACGTTGTGCCCTTCGGCGGCCAGCGCATGTGCAATGCCGAGCCCGATCCCCGAATTCGATCCCGTCACCACGGCAGTCCTGATTTTCTTCATTGGATCATTTCCCTTCGATGCCTACATCCTGCAGTATTGTTGCGGCGCAACATAATCGGAACTAGGACGCCTGTCAGTCTTCAAAAGGGGGATGCAACGATGACGATCAGAATTTACGGATATCCTGGCTGCACCACGGTAAAGAAGGCCCGCGAATGGGCGGAAACCACCGGTCTGGCGCCGCAATATGACCATTTTTCCAAGCTTCCCGATCTGAAGCAGGAAATCGGGCGATGGGTCGCCGCCGCCGGCATCGACGCCGTCTTCAACGACCGGTCACAAACCTGGAAGACGATGGCGCCGGAAGAGCAGGCGGCGATTTCCGCGAGCGATCAGGCGAAGATCGACGCCATGGCCGCCGATCCGCGCCTCATCAAGCGGCCCGTCGGCACGGACGGCAAGACGGTTCTGACCGGATTCAAGCAGGCCGATTGGGAAGCCGCCTTTCTTTGAGCCTGCCGGGCCGCGATTGCGCATGACCCGGCGAAACGATATGGAAGCCGCGAATGGCACGGACAGGGCACCGATGAGCGATTATCTGAGCGAACCCCTTGAACGCCACCGCACCGTCGGCGTCGATGTCGGCGGCGTCATGGTCGGCGGCGACGCGCCGGTCGTTGTCCAGTCCATGACCAACACCGACACGGCCGATATCGACGCGACCGTCGCCCAGGTCGCGGCGCTGCACCGCGCCGGCTCCGAGATCGTCCGCATTACCGTCGACCGTGACGAAAGCGCCGCCGCCGTACCGAAGATCCGCGAGCGCCTCGAACGGCTCGGCGTCTTCGTGCCGCTGGTCGGGGACTTTCATTATATCGGCCACAAGCTTCTGGCCGATCATCCGGCCTGCGCCGAGGCGCTGGAAAAATACCGCATCAATCCGGGCAATGTCGGTTTCCGCGAAAAGCGCGACCGCCAGTTCACCGAAATCGTCGAAATGGCGATCCGCCACGACAAGCCGGTGCGCATCGGCGTCAACTGGGGCTCGCTCGACCAGGAGCTGCTGACCCGGCTGATGGACGAGAATCACGAAAACGGCGCGCCGCTGACCGCCCGCGAGGTCACCCGAGAGGCGATCGTCCAGTCGGCGCTGCTGTCCGCTGACCTTGCCGAGGATATCGGCCTGCCGCGCTCGAAGATCATCCTGTCGGCCAAGGTCAGCCAGGTCCAGGACCTGATTGCCGTCTATACCGAGATGGCGCGGCGCTCCGACCATGCCCTTCACCTCGGCCTGACAGAGGCCGGCATGGGCTCCAAGGGCATCGTCGCCTCGTCGGCCGCCATGGGCATCCTGCTGCAACAGGGCATCGGCGACACGATCCGCATCTCGCTGACGCCGGAACCCGGCGGCGACCGAACCCGCGAAGTCCAGGTCGCACAGGAGCTGCTGCAGACCATGGGCTTTCGCCAGTTCCTGCCCGTCGTCGCGGCCTGCCCCGGCTGCGGCCGCACCACGTCGACGGTCTTCCAGGAACTCGCCCGCACCATCGAGGACGATCTGCGCCGCCAGATGCCGGTCTGGCGCGACAAATATCCCGGCGTCGAAAACCTCAAGGTCGCGGTGATGGGTTGCATCGTCAACGGACCCGGCGAATCCAAGCACGCCGATATCGGCATCTCGCTGCCCGGCACCGGCGAAACCCCCGCCGCGCCGATCTTCATCGACGGCAAGAAGGCCGCGACCCTGCGCGGGCCCAACATCGCCGCCGATTTCCAGGCCATGCTCGCCGACTATATCGAGCAGCGCTTCGGCCAGGAAAAGAGCTTGAAGGCGAGCTGACGGTCAAGGGAGCCGGAGAAAGGGTGTCATGACTGTCCGATTGACCGCCGCGATCCTCCTGCTCCTTGCCTTCGCATCCGCCGCGGTCGCGCAGGACGGGAATGTGCGCGTGGTCCTTCCGCTTCCGCTGGACGCGAAGCCCGATACCACCTTCGAGCGCGTCGGGCCCGGCGCCGCCGAGCCGAAACAACCTGATGTCGCCGATATCTGCAATCTGATCGCCGCTTCCGCCGACGAACACGGGCTTCCGCGCCCCTTCTTTGCCCGATTGATCTGGAAGGAAAGCCGTTTCGACACCAATGCCGTCTCGCCCACCGGCGCGCAGGGTGTCGCCCAGTTCATGCCCGGAACCGCCTTCATGCGCGGCCTGCGCGATGCCTTCGATCCGGAACAGGCCATCCCGGCGTCGGCAAAATACCTTGCCGACCTGCGCCGCGACTTCGGCAATCTCGGCCTTGCCGCCGCCGCCTACAATGCCGGCGAGGAACGCGTTTCCGGCTGGCTCGCAGGGGGCGGCTTCCTGCCCGCCCAGACCGAGGATTATGTCCTGTCGATCCTCGGCAGGCCGGCGGACGAATTCCGCGACCTGGCAACCGATGAGGAACAAAAGCCGCTCGACGAGAAGAAGCCCTTCGAGGAAGCCTGCCGCGCCCTGCCGGTCATGCGGACGGCCGCCGCACCCTTTGCCGGCACGCCGAAACCGGCCTGGGGTGCCCAGATCGCCGGCCATTTCAAGCAGGCGGTGGCGCTCAGGCAGTGGAAACGCGTCCGCGCGCGCCACGCGAAAATCCTCGGCGACAAGGACCCGGCCGTCTTCCGTGCCCGCAGCCCGATCGGCCGCAAGCAACTCTATGTCGTGCAGATCGGCGCGCCCGACCGCAGCGGGGCAACGAAGATCTGCGACAATCTCCGCCGCGCCGGCGGCTCATGCGTCGTGGTGAAGAACTAGAGCTTTTCAGGGATAGATGGAAGCATTCTGCCGGCGCAGGTTTGTCCCGAGACCGAGGGATCTGGCGCAGGCCGTGCCGCGGGCACGGTCAAGCCGGAGCCCGAAGGCATCGGGACAAACATGCCCGGCCCTTCGGGTTTCCGTCCGGCGGGCGCCCGCTTTGTCGGCGCGCTTGCCCGTAGCCCGCTACGCGCCGCGCGCGCCTTCGCGCGGATCGCCGCACCGGACGAGAAACAGAATGTCTCTATCTGTCCCTGAAAGGCTCTAGGACTGCCGGTTGGCGACGAAGCGCGCCGCTTCGCAAAGCATCTGCGATCGCGGCTGGTAGAGCTGCAATGTCTCTTCTCCCCTGGCGACCAGCCGGTCCAGTTCGCCGCGCGCCCAGTCCTCGCCATGCAGGCTGACCAGCGTGCCCTTCCCGGCGCCGGCATCCTTGCCCGTCGCCTTGCCCATCGCCGCGGCCGTCTGGGTGACGTCCAGGAGATCGTCGGCAAGCTGGAAGGCGAGCCCGATCGTCTCGCCGAAGGAACGCATCCGCTTCTTGTCCGCCATAGGCGCACCGGCGAGGACGGCGCCGGCTTCGCAGCCGAAGCGGATCAGTGCACCCGTCTTCATCGCCTGCAGCGTGACCACGCCGTTTTCGTCCGGTTTCGCGGTCGCCGCCGCAAGATCGAGCGCCTGGCCGCCGGCCATGCCGCCAAGTCCGGCCGCCCGCGCCAGCAGATTGACGAGTTCGGCCCGGGTGTCGCCGGGCAAGCCGTTCGCCTTGTCCGAAACGAGATCGAAGGCGAAAGTCAGCAGGCTGTCACCGGCGAGGATCGCGGTCGCCTCGTCGAAAGCCTTGTGTACCGTCGGCTGACCGCGGCGCATGTCGTCGTTATCCATTGCCGGCAGGTCGTCATGGATCAGCGAATAGCAATGCACGCATTCGAGCGCTCCGGCGACGTAAAGCGCCGACCGGTCCGGCGCCCCGAACAGCCGCGCCGTCTCGAGCACCAGAAACGGCCGGAACCGCTTTCCCCCGTTCAAGACACCGTGGCGTATCGCGGCCATCAGCGTTGACGGCCGCTCAATTTCGCCGTCGAGCGCCGGCGCGGCGAAGGCTTCGGAGAGAAACGCTTCCACCTGGGCGGCGCGGGCGGCAAGCGCCTGATTGAATTCAGCCTGCAACATTCCTTCCCGATGGCCGCTCGCGGCGTTGCGGTCAAGTCCGGCATTGGATCGGTTGCGATCCTTGTTGCGGGAAAATGCCTTATTGCCTAGGAAAAGCGAACACCGCGACCCGGCTTACCCCGGCACATCGAACGGGCAATCGACAATTTGGCATCCAGCAGGAAAACCGCGAAAGCGGCCGGCAAGAAAACCGGCAGGAAGAAAACGCCGGCAAAACCGCGGCGAAAAAAAACACCCGCGTCCGGCGGATACTGGCACGCGCGCCTCAAACGCTGGCTGCGTTACGGCATCGCGGCTCTCGTTGTCCTTCTTCTGATACCGCCCGGCTTGTCACTGTTTTACCGCGTCGAGGCCATCCACCCCGTTTCCACACTAATGCTGCGCGATCTTGTCACGCTGCAAGGTTACGAACGCGACTGGGTCGAATTCGACGCGATCGCGCCTGTTCTCGTTCAATCCGTCATGATGTCGGAGGACGGAAAGTTCTGCGCGCATGGCGGCGTCGACTGGGGCGCCCTGAACCATGTGATCGACAATGCGCTCGATGGCGAAAAGACGCGCGGCGCATCGACGATTACCATGCAGACTGCCAAAAACCTGTTTCTCTGGAATGCCCGCTCCTTTATCCGCAAGGCAATGGAAGTGCCGCTGGCGATCTGGATCGACACGGTGTTGTCGAAGAAGCGGATCATGGAGATCTATCTCAACATCGCCGAGTGGGGCGACGGCATCTACGGGGTCGAGGCCGCAAGCTGGACCTATTTCGGCCGCCCGGCCTCCGAACTGACCGCCACCCAGGCAGCGCTTCTCGCCGTCACCCTGCCCAATCCGTTGGCGCGCGATCCCGGCAAGCCCGGCAAGGGGCTTATTCGCCTTGCCCGCATGATCGAGGGCCGTGCCCGCCAGTCCGGTGCTTATATCGAATGCCTGTACTAGGCGGCACCGTGTGGCGCATAAATTTTGCGTCCGAGTCTGGCCAAGACGCATTCGAACGTGTATAGGCGCGCAATCTTTTTCAAGCACATGTCGGACGCCTGCCGGCCGAAACGGCCAGCATCCGGGCACGCCTGACATAAATGGAGACTTAAAATGGCTGTTCCGAAGCGAAAAGTGACCCGCTCGAAGCGCGGCATGCGCCGTTCTACGGACGCGCTGAAAAACCCGTCCTATGTCGAGGACAAGAATTCCGGCGAACTGCGCCGTCCGCACCACATCGACCTGAAGACCGGCATGTATCGCGGCCGCCAGGTTCTGACGCCCAAGGAAGGCTAAACCTTCCCTGCCATTGTGGTCTGAATCAAGAAACCCGCGCCTCTTGCGAGCGCGGGTTTTTCTATGCCCGGTTAACCGGCCTGGCCGTCGATCTGCGCGGCCATGATCGCGATCGCCTGCTGGTAGACGCTGGCCGCGTTCCAGCCCTGGATGGCGGCAAAATTCGGCTGTCCCGGCTGATAGCCCGCGCCACGCCGCCAGCCATGCGCGCGCAGGAAGTTCGCTGTCGAGGCAAGCGCATCCCATTGCGACCCGGCCAGATCGATCCGGCCGTTTCCGTCGCCGTCGACGCCGTATCTCATGACACTCCCCGGAAGAAACTGGGTGTGGCCGATTTCGCCGTGCATCGCGCCGACCGTCTTCGACGTGATGATTCCCCGGTCGACCAGATCCAGCGCGGCATAGAGATGTCCGGTAAAGAACTCGGTGCGGCGGCAATCATAGGCAAGCGTCGCGATCGCCGACATGGTGTTGGCGTTGCCCATGAACCGGCCGAAACCCGTTTCCATGCCGTGAATGGCGAGCAGCGGACCGGCCGGAACGCCATACGCTCGTTCGAGACGTGCGAAGAACTTCGCGTTGGCGGCTTTTTTTCGGCGGCCCTGCGAGACGATGGCGTTGGCGCCACGCACCTTCATGAACTTGTCGAGCGAATATTTGAAGCTTTTCTGGCCTCGGTCGGCGGCAATTGTCCTGGTTGAATAGCTGGTGCCGGCCAGCGCCTTGAGCCCGCGAGTGCCGATGCCGTTCGCCTTTGCCTCGGCGGCGAACTGCCGCTTCCACACCTCGAAGCCTGCACCGGTATTTCCGCATTGCGCGGCGTGAGCCGGTCCGGCCAGGATCATGCCTGTCCCGATTGCCAAGAATGCGAATTTCGCCAGTCTCGATATCATGCCTTTTCTCCGGGCGCGCGCTGTTCCTCCCCCGGGAAAATGCCTGATTCCCGGGTGAAAGTCAGTTACGCTTTTATGACGAACAGCCGGTTAACGCGCGCCGAAGATCGCGGTGCCGACACGCACGCTGGTCGCGCCGAACGCGACCGCCGTCTCGAAATCGCCCGACATGCCCATCGACAGTTTCGCGATCCCGTTTTCCTCGGCGAGCTTGCGCAACAGCGCGAAATGCGGTCCCGGGTTTTCGTCGAAGGGCGGGATGCACATCAGACCTTCGATGGTCAGGCCGAGTTCGGCGCGGCACATCGCCAGGAAAGAGGCGCAATCGTCGGGCGCAATTCCCGCCTTTTGCGGCTCCATCCCGGTATTGACCTCGACATAGAGCCGAATGGTCTTGCCCTGCTTCTTCATTTCCGTGGCGAGCGTTCGGGCGATCTTCTCGCGGTCGACCGTCTGGATGGCGTCGAACAGCGCGACCGCCTCTTTGGTCTTGTTGGATTGCAGCGGGCCGATCAGGTGCAGTTCGACCCCCGGAAACTCGTCCTTCAGGTCCGGCCACTTGCCCTGCGCCTCCTGCACTCGGTTCTCGCCGAACACCCGGTGGCCTTCCTCCAGCACCGGCCGGATGGCATCGGCGTCAAATGTCTTCGATACCGCGATCAGCTCGATATCTCCCGGCGCACGCCCCGCGTCGCGCGCCGCCTCCGCGATGCGGCCTTTCACCTCGTTTAGTCGATCGACTGCGGACATCTATGTCTCCCGGCGCATCCGCCGGTCGGAGTTCCGGCGGGTTGTTGACGGCTTGCCCTTTTACCGGCAAGAGACCGTTGATTTGTTTTGCGGCGCAAACCTGCATGCCGCCGCGCAGAATTCAAGAGTTTCACCAGCATGGCAACCGAACGATACAATCCGCGCGAAGCTGAACCGAAGTGGCAGAAAGCCTGGGCGGAAGCAAAGCTTTTCGAGACCGACAACGACGATCCGCGGCCGAAATATTACGTCCTGGAGATGTTCCCCTATCCCTCCGGGCGCATACATATCGGCCACACCCGCAATTACACCATGGGCGACGTCGTCGCGCGCCACCGCCGCGCGCTCGGTTACAACGTGCTGCACCCGATGGGCTGGGACGCCTTCGGTATGCCGGCAGAGAACGCCGCGATGCAGAACAAGGTCCATCCCGGCAAATGGACCTACGCCAATATCGACACCATGCGCGAACAGCTCAAGCTGATGGGCCTGTCGATCGACTGGACGCGCGAATTCGCCACCTGCGACGTCGATTACTATCACCGCCAGCAGATGCTGTTCCTCGATTTCCTGGAAAAGGACCTCGTCTATCGCAAGCAGTCCAAGGTCAACTGGGACCCGGTCGACATGACCGTGCTTGCCAATGAACAGGTCATCGATGGCTGCGGTTGGCGTTCCGGCGCCCCGGTCGAACAGCGCGAACTGACCCAGTGGTTCTTCAAGATCACCGATTTTTCGCAGGATCTTCTCGATTCGCTCGACCAGCTCGACGAATGGCCCGAAAAGGTCCGCGTCATGCAGAGGAACTGGATCGGCCGGTCGGAAGGCCTGCAGATCCGCTGGGAGCTGGACAAGGCGACCGCGCCGGCCGGCGAAACCGAGCTCGAGGTCTACACCACACGCCCGGACACGATCTTCGGCGCCTCCTTCATGGCGATCGCCGCCGATCACCCGCTGGCAAAGAACGTTGCCGCGACGAATCCCGATCTCGCCGCTTTCTGCGACGAATGCCGCCGTGCGGGAACCTCCGTCGCCGCGCTGGAAACCGCCGAGAAGAAGGGCTTCGACACCGGTGTCCGCGTCGTCCATCCCTTCGACCCGTCATGGACGCTGCCGGTCTATGTCGCCAATTTCGTGCTGATGGATTACGGCACGGGGGCCATTTTCGGATGTCCGTCGGGCGACCAGCGCGACCTCGACTTCGCCAACAAATACGGCCTGCCGGTTGTTCCTGTCGTGATGCCGAAGGACGGCGACGCCGCGACCTTCCAGATCACCGAGGAAGCCTATGTCGACGACGGCGTGATGATCAATTCGCGCTTCCTCGACGGCATGACGCCGGATGCCGCCTTCGAGGAAGTCGCCAGCCGGATGGAGGCCGTGACGATCGGCAACCAGCCGCAGGCCGAGCGCAAGGTCCGCTTCCGCCTGCGCGATTGGGGCATTTCGCGCCAGCGCTACTGGGGCTGCCCGATTCCTGTGATCCATTGCGACGATTGCGGCGTCGTTCCGGTGCCGAAAGCCGATCTGCCGGTCAAATTGCCCGACGACATCGATTTCGAAAAACCCGGCAACCCGCTCGACCGCCATCCGACCTGGCGCCATGTCACCTGCCCGCAATGCGGCAAGGATGCGCGGCGCGAGACCGACACCATGGACACCTTCGTCGATTCCTCGTGGTACTTCGCCCGCTTCACCGCGCCGAAGGCCGACGAGCCCACCGATCCGAAGGCGGCAAACGACTGGCTGCCGGTCGACCAGTATATCGGCGGCATCGAGCACGCGATCCTGCATCTCCTCTATTCGCGCTTCTTCACCCGCGCCATGCGCGAAACCGGGCATCTCGATCTCGCCGAACCGTTCAAGGGCCTGTTCACCCAGGGCATGGTCGTCCACGAAACCTACCGCACCGGCTCCGGCTCCGGCGCCCAGTGGCACGCGCCCTCGGAAATCCGGCTAGAGGAATCCGGCGGCAAGCGCCGCGCCGTGGTGATCGAGACCGGCGAAGAGGCCGAGATCGGACATCTTGAAAAGATGTCGAAATCCAAGAAGAACACGATCGGGCCGGAGGAAATCACCCAGGGCTACGGCGCCGATACGGCCCGCTGGTTCATGCTGTCGGATTCGCCGCCGGACCGCGATGTCGAATGGAGCGATCGCGGCGCCGAGGGCGCGCACCGTTTCGTCCAGCGCATCTGGCGCGTCGTGTCCGGCGCGGCCGGTGCCATCGCGCCCGGTGACGCCGCGGCCGCCGGCGGCGACGGGCTCGCCATGCGCAAGGCCGCGCACAAGGCGCTCAAGGCAATCGGCGAGGATTTCGAAAAGCTCGGCTTCAACCGCGCCATCGCCCGCGTGCACGAACTGGTCAACGAGATCGCGCCGGTCGTCGAAAAGGCCGCATCCGGCTCCAACGCCGACAAGGCGGCCGCGCACGAAGCCCTGTCGATCCTGGTTCAGGTCATCGCGCCCGTCATGCCACACCTCGCCGAGGAATGCTGGCAGACGCTCGGCTACGAGACCATGGTCGCAGAGGCGCCCTGGCCGGCATTCGATCCGGCGCTCGTCGAGGAAAACTCGGTCACGCTTCCCGTCCAGATCAACGGCAAGCGGCGCGGCGAAATTGTGGTTCCCAAGGATGCCGACAAGGCCGCGGTCGAGGAATTGGTGCTCGGCGCGGATTTCGTCACCCATCATCTGGGCGGTGCGGCGCCGAAAAAAATCATTGTGGTTCCGAACCGCATCGTAAACATTGTCGCGTGACCGAATGAGGGGCCGTCTACCGATGAAACAGTCTGCACCACGCTTCGCGATCGCCGCCCTGGCGGGGCTGATGCTTGCCGGCTGCACGGTCCAGCCCCTCTATGCGCCATCGCCGAAGGCTGAAACCGTCCGGTCCGCCGCGCTTGGTTCGGTCTATATTGAGCCGGTTAACGAACGCCCAGGTCAGGAAGTGCGTAACGCATTGATTTTCCTGATGAATGGCGGCGCGAAGCAACCCACCGATCCCGCCTATACGCTGTCGCTGGACGTGACGTCGGTCACCGAGAGCGCACTCATCGTTCAATTGTCCGCACGCGACGGCGAGCCGACGTCGAGCAATGTCGTTGTTGCCGCCACCTACAAGCTGACGCGCAGCGCCGACGGGACCGAGATCGGAAGCCGCCGCGCGAGCGCCACGGCATCCTATGACATCTCGCAGCAGGAATTCGCCAACACCAGGGCCGAACGTGACGCCGAGAAACGCGCCGCACGCGAAACGGCCGAGCAGCTTCGTGCCCTGATCGCGGCCGACCTGTCGCGCGCGGGAGCACTGTAGGGGGACAGGCCGTTGAGCGAGCTCAAGGCCGGAGAAGTCGACCGGTTCCTGAGAAACCCGGACCAGTCGAAGACCGTCTATCTCGTCTACGGGCCGGATCGCGGCCTGGTCTCCGAGCGCGCCGAAACGCTCGCGAAGTCGTCCGGTGTCGATCTGGCCGACAGTTTTTCGACGATCAAGCTCGATGCCAACGAACTCGCCGGCGATCCCGTCCGCCTGGTCGACGAGGCCTACACGGTGGCGATGTTTGGCGGCGACCGGTTGATCTGGATCCGCAATGCCGGCAACCAGAAGGACATATCGGCGAATATCGAGAATATCCTGAAAGAGCCGCCCGACGCGGTCAAACTTCTGATCGAGGCAGGCGATCTCAAGAAGGGGACCGGACTCAGGGCGATTGTCGAAAAGTCGCCGAACGGCGTGACGCTTCCCTGCTATGCCGACAGCGCCCAATCGCTCAACACGCTGATCGACATGGCGTTCGGCGAGACCGGCCAGCGCCTGTCGCTCGACGCCCGACGCTACATCCAGGACCACATCGGCGGTGACCGGCGCGCCTCGCGCGGAGAACTGGAAAAGCTCCTGCTCTACGCCCATGGCGAGGAGGAAATCACGCTTGAAATGGCGCGAGAGAGCATCGGCGATGCGTCCGGGATCTCGTTCGACAATGTCGTCGATGCCGTCATCACCGGCAGGCTCGCCGATTTCGACGAGGCGATGCAGGCCTTCATTGCGTCCGGCTCCAATCCGCAGCCCCTGCTGGCCGCGGCTATTCGGCAGTTCCAGCAGCTCGATCTGCTGCGCGCCGACATGGACCAGACAGGCCGGCCGGCCGGCGCGGTCGTGGCCGGCGCCAGACCTCCGGTGTTCTTTGCGCGGCGCAAGACGGTCGAACTTGCGCTCAGCCGCTGGACAAGGGCCGGCATTCGCCATGCATTGCGCCGGTTGCAGGATTGTGTGCTGGAAAGTCGGATGAATGCGGCGCTGACGGTGCCCGTTGCGCGCACGGCGCTGCTGGCGATTACAATCCAGAGCGCACGTCGTCGTTAGTCGGCTAAAGAAAGAAACCCGTCAGACGCCCTGAAGTCGGTGGCACAGCGAATCGAGCTGTTCGAGCGTCTTGTAGCGGACGCGCACTTCCCCGCCATTCTGACCATGGGTGATCTCGACGCGAAGCCCGAGCTGATCGGTCAGCAGTTTTTCGAGCGCCAGCGTATCGGCGTCCTTCTCCTTCGGCGCCGAATGGCCGGATTTGTGCGACGCCGGTGTTGCTTCCTTCGCCTGTGCCATCGTTTCCGCCTGCCGGACCGACAATCCTTCCTCGACGATCCGTCGCGCCAGCGGCAAGGGATCGTCCGCGGTGATCAGGGCGCGGGCGTGGCCCGCGGACAAGGCGCCGGTACGCACATAGTCGCGAACCGGTTCGGGAAGCTTGAGCAGCCGCAGCGTGTTGGCGACATGACTGCGGCTCTTGCCGATGACGTCGCCGAGATCGGCCTGCGTATAGGCGTATTCATCCATCAGCCGCTGGTAGCCCGCGGCCTCCTCGATCGGATTGAGATCGGACCGCTGCACGTTCTCGATGATCGCCAGTTCCAGCGCGATCTTGTCATCGACATTGCGGATGATGACGGGAATCTCGGTCAGGCCGGCCCGTTGCGCGGCCCGCCAGCGGCGTTCGCCAGCGATGATTTCATGGACGCCCGGCTTTCCCGCCTGTTCCCGCACGACCACCGGCTGGATGATGCCGTGTTCGCGGATCGAGGATGCGAGATCGCTCAGCTCTTCTTCGGAAAATTCCCGGCGCGGGTTGTTCGGGTTGCGCACCACGAACTCGATCGGCAGGTTGCGGTCGCTTGCCTGCGGTTTCGGAGCGGCCTCGGCGGGCTTGTCCATTTCCCCGATCAGGGCTGCCAGGCCTCGTCCAAGCCGTTTGCGGGAAGCGTCGTCTGCCATTTCAGTTCCGTTCGTTTCGTTATCGAATCGCTTCAGGCCGGTGTTAGCTGCCGCTCGCGGCGGATGACTTCCGAGGCCAGTTGCAGATAGGCCTGGCTGCCGGCGCAATTGAGATCGTAGAGGATCGCCGGCTTGCCGTGCGACGGCGCCTCGGACACGCGCACATTGCGCGGGATGATCGTGTCATAGACCTTGTCGCCGAGATGCGCCCGCACGTCCTCGACCACCTGCAGCGCCAGATTGTTGCGCTTGTCGAACATCGTCAGGACGATGCCCTGGATCTCCAGCGCAGGATTGATCGAGTGCTTCACCTGGTCGACCGTGTTCAGCAGCTGGCTGAGGCCCTCCAGCGCGAAGAACTCGGTTTGCAGCGGCACCAGGATCGAATTCGCCGCCGCCATGGCGTTCAGCGTCAGTAGGTTGAGCGATGGCGGGCAATCGACGAGCACATAGGAAAACCGCGACGAGACGCGCGAAAGCGCCGACCGCAGCCGGAACACCCGGTCCTGAGCGCCGGAAATTTCCATTTCGACGCCGAGCAAGTCCATCGTGGAGGGCACGATGGAAAGATTCGGCACCGCCGTCGGGATCGCGGCATCGACCACGTCGGCCTCGCCGAGCAAAACGTCATAGGATGAAATCTCGCGATCCTCGCGATCGATCCCCAGCCCCGTCGAGGCGTTGCCCTGCGGATCGAGATCCACGATCAGCACCCGCTCGCCGATGGCGGCCAGCGCGGTTGCCAGATTGATCGCCGTGGTCGTCTTGCCCACGCCGCCTTTCTGATTCGCTATCGTGATCACGCGGCACGTTTCCGCCATGCGAAAGCCCTCGAATACAGGAACGGTTCAGTCCGGTTTCGGCCGCAGATTGGATATTTCCAGAATAACGGAGTCTGCGTCGATCCGGCTCTGATGTATTAACAGATCGAAATCCCAATTTGCATGGCTTTCTTCGATCTCGGCTGCATATCCACGGCCTTTGTGAAACAGCGCCCGGCTTCCGTGGCGGAGCCAGGGAGCTGTCATCGAAAGCAGCGCGGGCAAGGCGGCAAGCGCCCTTGCCGTCACGATTTGCGGCGCCGCGATCCGGCCGACGACCTGCTCGATCCGCTCGGCATGGATGATCGCCGACGGCGCGCATTGCGCCTTGACCGCCTGCAGGAATGCGGTCTTCTTCCGGTTGCTTTCGACCAGTTCGACCCGGGCGTCCGGGCGATCTTGCAGCAGGATCGCGATCACCATGCCGGGAAATCCGCCGCCCGATCCGAGGTCGGCCCAATGCAGCGCATCGGGCGCCAGTTCGAGAAGCTGCGCGCTGTCCGCGACATGGCGGCGCCAGAAATCCTTTTGCGTCGACGGGGCGGTCAGATTGATACGCGGCGACCATTTCCCGTAAAGCGCCGCGAAATCCTCCAGCCTCCGGCGCGTTTCACGTGAAACATCCGCCAGCGGGTCATGGCCGTTTTGCGCTGAAAAAGATTCGATTGTCATGCGACGCGGCTCGAAGCGCGGCGGCGCTGTTGCACATGCGCTATGATCAGGCCGAGCGCCGCCGGCGTGATCCCCTCGATGCGCTGCGCCGCAGCCAGCGTTTCCGGCCTGCGCGCTTTCAGCTTCTGCTTCAGCTCGTTCGACAACCCGGCGATCCGGTCATAATCGAGATCATCCGGAATGACGGTCTGCTCTTCCTTGCGCACTGCGGCGATATCCGCCGCCTGGCGTTTCAGATAGACGGCATATTGCGCTTCGATGTCCAGCCGTTCCAAGATCGAAGCCGGAAACGCTGCCATGTCCGGCCAGATGCGGACGATGTCCTTCATCCCGATATCCGGATATGACAGCAGGTCATAGGCCGACCGCCGCACGCCGTCGCGATTGATTTCGAGTCCGAATCGATGCGCCTCCTGCGGCGAGATCGCCCGGTCCTGCGCCAGCGCCCGCGCGGCATCAAGTCGTTCCGTCATCGAATCGAAATGCCGGCGTCGTTCTTTGCCTGCCAGGCCGACATCGATCGCCAGCGGCGTCAGCCGCTGATCGGAATTGTCGATCCTGAGCGACAGCCGGTATTCCGCCCGCGAGGTAAACATCCGGTAGGGTTCGGAAACGCCGCGTGATACCAGATCGTCGATCATTACGCCGATATAGGAATCCGTACGGCTGAACACGACCGGTTCCATACCGCCCGCCAGACGCGCCGCGTTCAAGCCGGCAACAAGACCTTGCGCGCCGGCCTCTTCATATCCGGTCGTCCCGTTGATCTGACCCGCAAGGAAGAAACCCTCTACGCTGCGCAATTGCAGCGTCGTATCCAGGGCGCGCGGATCGACGTGATCGTATTCGATCGCATAGCCCGGCTGCAGCATCGCCGCCTTCTCGAGACCCGGAATCGTTTTCAGGATCTCCAGCTGCACCTCTTCGGGCAAGGAGGTCGAAATCCCGTTTGGATAAACCGTGTCGTCGTCGAGACCTTCCGGCTCGAGGAAGATCTGGTGGCCGTCTCGCTCGCCGAACTTGACGATCTTGTCCTCGATCGACGGGCAGTAGCGCGGGCCGACACCCTTGATATTGCCGGAATACATTGCGCTACGGCCGAGATTGTCCTCGATGATCCGGTGCGTCGCCGGCGTCGTCCGCGTGATCCCGCATTCGATCTGCGGATTGGTGATCGCATCCGTCAGTGTCGAAAACGGAAACGGATCGTCATCCGCGGCCTGCATCGCGAGCGTGCTCCAGGCGATCGTCCGTCCGTCGAGCCGCGGCGGCGTCCCCGTCTTCAGGCGCCCGAGCGGCACGCCAAGGCGTTCCAGCGTCGCCGACAGGCCGATGCTCGGCCTTTCGCCCATCCGGCCCGCAGGCGTCGTCTTGTCCCCTATATGGATCAGACCGCGCAGGAATGTGCCGGTCGTCAGCACAACCGCGCGACAGGCAATCCCGGAACCGTCGGCGAGCATAACACCGCTCACGGCACGATTATCGTCGAGAACGAGGTCAACCGCTTCGCCGTCGACAACGGCGAGATTGCCGATCGCGGCAATTTCCGCCTGCATCGCCTCCCGGTAAAGCCTGCGGTCCGCCTGGGTGCGGGGCCCGCGAACCGCCGGACCTTTCCGGCGGTTTAGCATTCGGAACTGGATCCCGGCCGCATCGGCGACCCGGCCCATGAGACCGTCAAGCGCGTCGATCTCGCGCACGAGATGTCCCTTGCCCAATCCGCCGATGGCGGGATTGCAGGACATCGTCCCGATCGTCGCGAAGGAATGGGTGACGAGTGCCGTCCGCGCGCCGACAGCCGCCGCGGCGCGCGCCGCTTCGCAGCCGGCATGGCCGCCGCCGATGACTATCACGTCGAATTCACGCTTCATGGTTTTCATCTTTCTGGATCGCGCCCGAATGACGCAGGAAAGCGGCGGCGTCAAGGCCGGCCATGTTTCACGTGAAACACCGAAGAAGTCTCCAGCGGCGGCGCTTCACGTGAATCCCCGCAATACCGCGTCCCTGACAATGTTTCACGTGAATCATTTCCCGATGCAGAATTGGGAAAAAATGACACCCAGCACATCCTCGACCCCGTGCTGCCCAGTGATCCTCCCCAGGTTGAATGCCGAGAGTCGAAGCGATTCGGCACGCAATTCCAGCGGCAAGCCTTCTTCCCTGTTCGCTTTGTCGAGTTCCGCCAGAGAGAAACGGAGATTGTCGATATGTCTTTGCCGCGTGGGCAGGGAGGACACGTCTTTCCCCAGCGCCGTGGCGAGATGCGCCTCCAGTGCGTCAAACAACCGGTCCAGTCCGCCAGCCCGAACAGACGAAACCTCTATGACGCCGCCTGGCGCCTTGACCGTTGCCAGATCCTGCTTGGTCGCCAGCCGCCAGACTGCAACATCGCCAGAATCGAAATCCGCCGCCCACACACCATCTTCCGACAGATGCAGTACCAGATCGGCTTCCGCAGCGCGCGCACGCGCGCGCCGAATGCCTTCCGCCTCGATCTTGCCGGCCCCCTCACGGATCCCGGCCGTATCGGTGACAATCACAAGATGCCCGCCGATTGACAGGCGCGTTTCAATGACATCCCGGGTGGTCCCCGGTTCTTCGGACACGATCGCCACGTCGCTGCCAGCGAGCGCGTTCATCAGGCTCGACTTGCCGGCATTCGGCGCACCGACGATGACAATCCGGAACCCCTCGCGCACGGCATTGGCCCGCCCGGCGCCCGCCATATGCGTTCGCATCTCGTCCGCCAGCGCCGCCATGTCCGTCCAGACCCGATCCGCGACCGAGCCGGGAACGTCCTCCTCGTCGGCGAAATCGATTTCCGCCTCGATCATGGCGCGCGCATGCAACAACCGCGCTTGCCAGCTTTCATAGAGATCCTTCAGCGAGCCGGAGGCTTGCGACAACGCCAGCACCCGTTGCGCTTCGGTTTCAGCAGAGATCAGGTCGGCCAAGCCTTCCGCTTCGGTGAGATCGAACTTGCCGTTGACAAAGGCCCGCCGGGAGAACTCTCCCGCTTCCGCCATCCGCAATCCGTCGAAAACCGCCAGCTCCTCCAGCATCCGGTCAACGACCGCGCGCCCGCCATGCAGATGAAATTCGGCGCTGTCCTCGCCGGTGAAACTGGCCGGTCCCGGAAACCACAACACCAGGCCGGCGTCGATGATCGAATCGTTCCGGGTACGAATCGAGCGTAGCGCCGCATTCCGCGGCTCTGGAAGAATTCCGGCGAGCGCTTCAGTCACCTTACGCGCTTGCGGGCCGGAAACGCGGATGACCGCGACACCGGACGGCAACGCCCCGCTCGACAACGCAAAGATGGTATCCATATCGTTAAGACCCGACCGAAGAAGGATGATCGCGTGACCGCCATTTCGCAAAACAGGCTCGCCAGCACCACAAGCCCGTATCTACTGCAACACAAGGACAATCCTGTCCACTGGCAGCCCTGGGACGAAACGGCGCTGCAGGCCGCCCGGGAACTCGACCGGCCGATCCTGCTGTCGATCGGCTACGCCGCCTGCCACTGGTGCCATGTCATGGCGCATGAAAGCTTCGAGGACCACAAAGTCGCGGAGCTGATGAACGGGCTCTACGTCAACATCAAGGTCGACCGCGAGGAACGCCCCGATATCGATCAGATCTACATGGCCGCGCTGACCGCCATGGGAGAGCAGGGCGGCTGGCCTCTGACCATGGTGCTGACGCCCGACGGCAAGCCTTTCTGGGGCGGCACCTATTTCCCGAAGGAGCCCCGCTATGGCCGGCCCGGATTCACGGACGTTCTGGTCCAGGTCGAAGCCGCCTGGCGCCAGCGCCGCGCCGATATCGACGCCAACGCCAGCAGGCTGCAGAACCATCTGCAGGAGCAACTCGCCGGCAGCGCAGCGCCCGGCATGCTGACCCCGGAGACCATCGGCGATTTCGCGCACCGCATTACTGGCCTCTACGACCCAGACCACGGTGGTCTTCAGGGCGCGCCAAAATTCCCAAATGCGCCGTTTCTCGAAACACTGTGGCGCGCATGGCTGCGCGACGGCAACGAAACCGCACGCGACCGCTTTCTCGAAACCGTCACTGCGATCGGCCTCGGCGGAATTTACGACCATGTTGGCGGCGGGCTGGCCCGCTATGCGGTCGACGGCAGATGGCTGGTGCCGCATTTCGAGAAGATGCTCTACGACAACGCCCATTTCATCCGCCATTGCGTCTGGGCCCACTCGGAGACCAGCCAGGAATTGTTCCGGACTCGAATCGACGAGACGATCGCATGGCTCGAGCGCGACATGGCGATCCCGGGCAGCGGCTATGCAGCCAGTCTCGACGCCGATTCGGAAGGCGAGGAGGGCAAATATTATATCTGGTCGCTGAACGAGATCATCTCCCTCCTCGGCGAACAGGCCGCTCGATCCTTCGCTTCTTCCTATGACATTACCCAAGGCGGGAACTGGGAAGGAAAGAACATCCCCAACCTGTCCGCCTTTCGCAAGGACCCGGCGCAGGCCGCAGCCGAAATCGCCCGCCATGCCGAAAGCCGAAAAATTCTTCTGGAGCAACGCTACAGACGCGTCCCGCCCGGTCGCGATACCAAGGTCCTGGCCGACTGGAACGGCTATGCGATCCGCGCCATCGCCGAGGCCGGCCGTTATTTCGGTTCCGAATCGTGGCTCGACATTGCTGGCGCCCGGTTCCAATCCCTGATGGCGGCGCTGTTTGCCAGCGACCGGCTCTCCCACGTCCATGACGGCAAAAAGCCGAGCGCTTTCGGTTTCGCCGTCGATTACGCCGCCATGATCAGTGCCGCTCTCTCGCTCGCCGAAGCCACCGGCGATACCGCTTTCCTCGACCAGGCGAAGAAGCTGGCCGATTCGCTCAAACGGAATCATTTCGATTTCGAATCGAGTCGGGCATACTGGATGTCCGAGCGCGATCGGGCCGATACGCCGATGCTTGCATGGAATGACCTCGACGAGGCCAATCCTTCCGCCACGGCCCAAGTCATCGAGGCGCTCGCCCGGCTGGCGCTCGCCACGGACGATGCCGACCTGACCGCTCATGTGGACAACCTGACCGCCCATGCCGCCGGCCGGATCATGCAAAGCCGTTTCGGCCAGGCCGGATTCATGAACGCCGCCGACACCGTATCGGCGGCACGCAAGCTCGTCGTCGTCGGAAACGACCCCTCGGGCGATCCGCTCTGGGCTTATGCGACACGCCACCCCGACCCACGCCGGACCGACATTTTCCATTCTTCCGGAGCTGGCGGAACACAGTTTCCCGAAAACGGCGCCTATCTCTGCGCCGAAAAGCGATGCTCGCCGCCGGTGACAACCGACGGCGAGCTCGAAGTCCTGCTACAGGAAGGGATATGAATCCGACTTACGAATCCGGCTAAATAACCGGATCCGCTCTGTCAGGCATTCATCGAGTCGAAGAACTCGGCATTGTTCTTGGTCTGCTTGAGCTTGTCGATGAGGAACTCGATCGCGTCCGTGGTGCCCATCGGCGCAAGGATCCGGCGGAGCACGAAGATCTTCTGCAGATCCTGGCGCGGGATAAGCAGGTCTTCCTTGCGGGTACCCGACTTGAGCACGTCGATCGCCGGGAAGGTGCGCTTGTCGGCGACCTTGCGGTCGAGCACGATTTCCGAGTTGCCGGTGCCCTTGAACTCTTCGAAGATCACCTCGTCCATGCGGCTGCCGGTATCGATCAGCGCGGTCGCGATGATGGTCAGCGACCCGCCTTCCTCGATATTGCGTGCCGCTCCGAAGAAGCGCTTCGGCCGCTGCAGGGCATTGGCGTCGACGCCGCCCGTCAGCACCTTGCCGGAGGACGGCACCACGGTGTTGTAGGCACGGCCAAGGCGGGTGATCGAATCCAGCAGGATGACGACGTCACGGC
Source organism: Oricola nitratireducens (assembly GCF_014904745.1). GTDB lineage: Bacteria > Pseudomonadota > Alphaproteobacteria > Rhizobiales > Rhizobiaceae > Oricola > Oricola nitratireducens. The sequence goes on along the minus strand of NZ_JACZCS010000001.1, from coordinate 261,791 downwards.
CATGCTCGACCAGGCGCTTGGCCTTTTCGATGACCATCTCGGCAACCTGCACGTGGCGCGATGCCGGTTCGTCGAATGTCGAGGAGACAACTTCGCCCTTCACCGAACGCTGCATGTCGGTCACTTCTTCCGGACGCTCGTCGATCAGCAAAACGATCAGGTAGCATTCCGGATGGTTGGCCGTGATCGAGTGGGCGATGTTCTGTAGCAGAACCGTCTTGCCGGTGCGCGGCGGCGCGACGATCAGGCCGCGCTGGCCCTTGCCGAGCGGTGCCACGAGATCGATGACACGCGCCGACAGGTCCTTCGACGTCGGCACGTCGACTTCCATCTTGAAGCGCTCGTCGGGATAGAGCGGCGTCAGATTGTCAAAATGGCTCTTGTGCCGGATCCGCTCCGGGTCTTCGAAATTGATCGTGTTGACCTTCAGAAGCGCAAAATAGCGTTCGCCTTCCTTCGGTCCACGGATCGGGCCCTGCACAGTGTCACCGGTCTTCAGCGAAAACCGCCGGATCTGCGACGGCGAGATGTAGATGTCGTCGGGGCCGGGAAGGTAATTGGCGCTCGCCGAACGCAGGAAGCCGAAGCCGTCCTGCAGGATTTCGACCACGCCGTCGCCGATAATCTCGACGTCGTCGGCCGCCAGCTGCTTCAGGATCGCAAACATCAGCTCCTGTTTGCGCATGGTGCTGGCGTTTTCGACCTCCAGGCTCTCGGCGAATTCGACGAGATCCGTGGCGGATTTGTTCTGGAGGTCCTGTAGTTTCATTTGTTGCATGAAAACACGCTTTGTCTTTGGAATAGAGAAATGGAGGAAAGAGGCCCTAGAAAGGGGACGGGAATCCCGGGCCGAGTTTTTCCTCACATAAGCTTTTGCGCGCTTTACTTCAAGTCACAATCGGAAAGGCGCGTTTGCCCTCAGCCGAAGGGTTTGACGATGACGAGAATGACGATGACGATCATCAGCAGCGTCGGCACTTCGTTGATCATGCGCCAGTAGCGCGGCGGCTTGTCGTTGCGGTCTTCCGCAAACTGCCGCACCGCCTTCGAAAACATGCCATGTACCGCCGAAAGAATGATCACCGCCAACAGTTTCGCGTGGAACCATGGCGACGCAAAATAGCCACCGGTCCAAGCGAGCCACAGACCGAGCGCCCAGGCGATGGTCATCGCCGGGTTCATGATGACGCGCAACAGGCGCCGCTCCATCACCTTGAAGGTCTCGCTCTGTACCGAGCCCTTCTCGGCATCGGCATGATAGACGAACAGCCGCGGCAGATAGAGCATCCCCGCCATCCAGGCAATGATAGCGATGACATGCACCGCCTTGATCCAGAGATAGAGATCCGTTGGATCGAGCCAGAAGATGAAGCCGGTAAAGACGAGCAGCACCACGATGGCGATCGCCGCGCGCCGCGCCGCTATCCTGCCGCTCCGTTTCGAGATCTCGCTATCCGGATCGCTCATCGCATTCACGCCTTTCCGCGCACCCGGTCAACCATGTAGCCGACATTCTCCGGATCGGCGTCCGGCGTTATCCCGTGGCCGAGATTGAAGATCAACGGACCATTACCCAGCGCATCGAGGATCCGGTCCACACCGTCACGGATCGTCTCCTTGCCGGCAACGACACGCAGCGGATCGAGATTGCCCTGCACCGGGCCTTCCTTCTGCAGCTCCACCGCAAAGGAGAGCGGCACCGTCCAGTCGAGGCCCAGCGCATCGATCTGCGTCTTTTCGCGATAGCCGCGATAAAGCGCGCCCGCTGCACGCGGAAAGCCGATGATCTTTGCATCCGGCCGAACCGCACGGACCTTTTCGACGATACGCGCGACAGGCTTCACGCAAAACGCCTCGAACGTCTCTTCGTCGAGAACGCCCGCCCAGCTGTCGAAGACCTGCAACGCATCCGCGCCCGCTTCGAGCTGACGAAGAAGATAATCTGCGGACATGTCGGCCAAAAGATCGAGCAGTTTTTCCATCGCCGCGCGCTCGCGATAGCCGAACAGCCGCGCCGGCGCCTGGTCGGGCGTGCCGCGTCCGGCAATCATGTAGGTCGCTACCGTCCAGGGCGCACCGCAAAATCCGAGCAGCGTTGTCTCTTCCGGCAATTCGCCGCGCAACCGCCGCACCGTCTCGTAGACCGGCGCCAGATGTTCATGCATCCCGGACGGATCAAGCAAGCTGATCTCCTCCAACGTAATAGGATCGAGCCGCGGTCCTTCACCTTCGACAAAACGCACGCCGCGCTTCAGCGCATCGGGAAGAACGAGAATGTCCGAAAACAGGATCGACGCATCAAAGCCGTATCGCCTGATCGGCTGCAACGTCACTTCCACGGCCAGATCCGGTGTGTAACAGAGATCGAGAAAGCCTTTCGCCGTCGCTCTCGTTGCTCTGTATTCCGGCAAATAGCGTCCTGCCTGACGCATGATCCAGATCGGTGGCGGGGTCACCGTCTCCCCGTTCAGCACCTTCATGATCTTGCGTTCGGTTGCCATTATCCCCGTTTCCCCGCTCCACACCTGTCTTCTAAAAACTTCTGCGAAGCTATTTGATGATTCTATGAGTCTGTGAATAGCAGGTATCTCCGGTTTTGCAGAGATCACGGCCAGACACGGATTGCCGCAGGCGTGCGGAAACAATGTCAAAAGTGCCTGTGAATCAATGTGGAAGAGATTCATTAGCTTTTTCAGTACTTTGGCCTGTTTATAATCGACCGTCCTGTGGATTGTTCTGTATTAATCGGGACAGCATCGTTTTTCCCCGCTGTTCCCCAGCCCTGCAAAACCGGCAGGCTCCGCCTGTGAAGAGTGGATAAGTCGCACTGAAATCGCCTCCGGGGAAAACCCGCCGGAGCGCGTCCGGATTATCCACAGTACCCCACAGGCGGAACCGAAACGCGCGGACGGTATTCGTCTGCTCCTTGATAACCTTGCCAACCGGCTTGCGAGCGTCTAACCGCTTGGCCGCATTGCAAAGGGAGTTCCGATGAGCCTCGTCCTCGCGTCCACGAGCCCGTTTCGTGCGGCGATCCTGAAAAACGCCGGTCTCGACTTCAGAGCCGAAGCCGCCGGGATCGATGAGCGTAGCGTCGAGGCGCCGCTACTCGAGACGGACGCGACCGCCGAGGACATCGCCGCGGTCCTCGCCGAAGCCAAGGCAATGGATGTGTCCGAGCGCAATCCGGGTGCTCTCGTCCTTGGCGGCGATCAGACCCTGTCGCTGGAAGGCAAGCTGTTTCACAAGCCGGCCGACATGGAAGAGGCGCGGTTCCATCTTTTGTCCTTTTCCGGCAAGACCCATCAGCTCTGGAGCGCGCTCTCGCTTGTCCGCAATGGCGAGGCGGTGTGGCGTCATGTCTCCGTCGCGCACATGCGTGTGCGTCCGCTGTCGCCGCAATTCATCGGCCGCTATCTCGCGCGTACCGGCGACGCTGCGCTAAAAAGCGTCGGCGCCTATCAGTACGAAGGCCTCGGCATCCAGCTCTTCGACGGTATCGACGGCGATTATTTCACCATTGTCGGCCTGCCGATTCTACCGTTGCTTAAAAAGCTGCGCGACCTGGGCGAGATCGATGGCTGACGCGCCGCGCGCCTTCGTCGCCGGCCACCCGATCGGCCACTCGCGGTCTCCGCTCATCCATGGCGCCTGGCTGATGCGCTATGGCATCGACGGCTCCTATTCCGCGATCGACGTGCCGCCTGAGGAATTCCGCGCGCTCACCGTGGCGTTGCGCGCCGGCGAATGGATCGGCGGCAATGTCACCATCCCGCACAAGGAAACTGCCTTTAATCTGGTCGACCGGCGCGATGCCGCCGCCGAGGCAATCGGCGCGGTCAACACGCTCTGGCTCGAAAACGGCGTTCTCGTCGGCGGCAATACCGACGCCTTTGGCTTCGCGGCAAATCTCGATCAGCGTCTGCAGGGCTGGCGCGACGGACAGACCGCTCTGGTGCTGGGTGCCGGCGGCGCCAGCCGCGCGGTCATCCACGCTCTGCTCGAAGCCGGATATTCCCGTATCGACATCGTCAATCGCACCGTCGAGCGCGCCGATCAGCTCGCGACCCGGTTCGGCCAAAAGACCGCGGCCTATGGCTGGGATGCCGCCGGCACTCTTCTCAAATCCGCCGACCTGATCGTCAACACCACGTCGCTGGGCATGCACGGCCAGCCGCCGCTTGTTCTCGACATGGCGGATGTCAGACCGGATGCGATGGCGACCGATATCGTCTATGTGCCGCTCGAGACGCCGTTCCTGAAACTCGCCGCGGAGGCGGGTTTGAGAACCGCCGACGGTCTCGGCATGTTGTTGCACCAGGCGGCACCCGGGTTTTCGCACTGGTTCGGTACTTGGCCGGATGTCGACGATACCCTGCGCGATCTCGTCATCGCCGACCTGAACAAGGTGCACAGCTGATGATCATCGTCGGTCTCACCGGTTCGATCGGCATGGGCAAATCGACCACCGCAAAGATGTTCGCGGAGGAAGGCGTGCCGGTCCACGATGCCGACGCCGCGGTGCATCTGCTTTATTCGGGCAAGGCCGCGCCGCTGATCGAGGAGGCTTTTCCCGGAACGGTAAAGGATGGCGTTGTCGACCGGGCGGAGCTTGGCAAACGCGTTGTCGGCAATGCCGAGGCGATGGCGAGACTGGAAAAGATCGTTCATCCGCTGGTCCGCGAGGCCGAAATCGCGTTTCTGGACAAGGCGCGCGCCGAAAACCGTCCCGTCGTCGTGCTCGACATTCCGCTGCTTTTCGAAACCGGTGGCGATCGGCGCGTCGACTGCACGGTGGTTGTCACCGCGCCGGCGGATATTCAGCGCGAGCGGGTGATGGCGCGGCCGGGCATGACGACAGAACGCTTCGTAGGCCTGCTTGCCAAGCAGATGCCGGACGCAGAAAAACGCCGCCGCGCCGATTTCCTCGTCGATACTTCGCTCGGCATGGAGGCGGCGCGCGCCAAGGTGCGCGATATCGTGCGCGTGCTTGCAGCCAGGAACAGTAAAAAAGAAGCACTGGACGGCAGCGCCTGACCATTGAGATGGCGCACCGCGCCGGTCATCATGGGCGAAACGCCAACGCCGGAACGAGATCATGCGGGAAATCATTTTCGATACCGAGACGACCGGGCTCGATTCCTCCGCAGACCGGATCATCGAGATCGGTGCGGTCGAACTGGAAAACCGGTTCATCACCGGGCGCAATTTCCATGTCTTCATCAATCCGGACGGGCGCGAGGTTCATCCCGAGGCGCTGGCCGTCCACGGGATCTCGAACGAGCAACTTGCCGACAAGCCGAAATTCGTCGAAGTCGTCCAGGACTGGCTGGACTTCACCGCGGGCGCGACCCTGATCGCCCACAATGCCGGTTTCGATGTCGGATTCTTCAATGCCGAGTTTGCCCGGATCGGCTTTCCGCCAATCGACCCGGACCGTATCGTCGACAGCCTCGGTCTTGCCCGCCGCCGTCACCCGATGGGCCCGAATTCGCTCGACGCGCTGTGCAAGCGCTACGGCATCGACAACTCCATTCGCGAGAAACACGGCGCGCTCCTCGACAGCGAGCTTTTAGCCGAAGTCTATATCGAGCTGGTCGGCGGCAAGCAGGCGGCGCTCGGGCTGGATACCGGCGAAGCGAATCGGAGCGGCAATGGCGGGCCGTCGGATGCCGGTTCGATAACGCTCCGGCCACGGCCGGTTCCGCTGCCGTCCCGCATCACGCCCGCGGAAGTCGAGGCGCACCGCGCGCTGGTCGACGGGCTCGGCGAAAACGCGATCTGGCGCGCGGACACGAAAAAGGGCGGCTGAGCCGCCCTTTGCTTTTCAGTCCCGGTGTTAAATCCGGATCAGGCGTTGACCTGTGCCTTGGCCTGTTCTTCCGCCATGCGGCGCTGGAACATCTGCGCGAAATCGACCGGGTCGATCATCAGCGGCGGGAAACCGCCATTGCGCGTGCATTCGGCGACGATCTGGCGGGCAAACGGGAACAGCAGCCGCGGGCATTCGACGAACAGGATCGGCAGGAGATGCTCCTGCGGGAAATTCGCCACGCGGAACACGCCGCCATAGACCAGCTCGACATTGAACAGCACATTGCCTTCGTCTTCGGCCTTGGCGGTGAGCGTCAGGCCGACATCGAAATCGTTTTCGGCAAGCGGATTCGCCTGGACATTGACGTTGATGTTGATGGCCGGCGACTTTTCGCGCGGGCGAAGCGAAAGCGGCGCGCCCGGGCTTTCGAAGGACAGGTCCTTCACATACTGGGTCAGGACGGAAAGCTGCGGCGCGGCGCCGTTTGCCTGTTCCGTGCTTCCGGGCTGTGTGCCGCCGTTCTGTTTGTCGTCTGCCATCGTTCAAGCCTCTCGGATGGATATTGGCGCGGGGTTGACCTGCGCTCGCTGAAATCTGGCGGCTGGCTAGCACGGCCCTTGTTGACTGGCAAGAACGCAAGGCCGAAGAGCGGCCCGCTCTAGTCGTCCTTCGACCAGGGGCTCGTGCCGTCCCGGCCTTCGGTATAATCCTCTTCGGACAGGTCGATCGTGCGCGGGCCCTGGGAACGGCGGGTTTCGTAATGCGCGGAACTTGTTGCCGAGACGACCTGTATGCGGCGCCGAACGAAATGCCAGACGAGATCGCGCAGCGCCGGAACGAACAACAGGAAGCCAAGCGTATCGGTCACGAAGCCCGGCGTCAGCAGCAGGATGCCGGCGACGAGGATCATGACCCCGTGCACGAGATCCCGTCCGGGCATCCGGCCCTGGTCTATTTCGCTGCGCATGCGGTTCAGCAGCCCGAATCCCTGAACCCGGAGCAGAACCGAGCCGATGATTGCCGTCAGAACGACCATGCCAAGTGTCGGCAGGACCCCGATCTGCGAGCCGACGGCGATGAATACCCCGATTTCCAGCAGCGGAATGATCAGGAGGATGAAAGGCAGGAGCGTAAACGGCATGGAATCGGTTTCTTTTCTCGATGTTGCACCCACAATGTAGTTATTCATTGCGCGATTTGAATGCGCGCCATTCGTGGTTATATGAAGTCGAAGAAAAACAGCTTTAGCGCGGGACGTTTTATGGAAGGCTCAAACCTTGTCACACTTATCTTCATCGTCGCCGCGGTGTTCGTGTTTCTGCAGCTGCGCAGCGTGCTGGGGAAACGCACCGGCCACGAGAGGCCGCCTTTCGATCCCTATTCGCAAACCCGCGAGTCACCGGCCGACAAGGGCACCGATGCCGCAGCGGAAGATTCCGACTCCGACAATGTGATCACCTTGCCGGGCCGCGGCGAAGCCAAGGCCGACGCCTATCGCGAGATCGATCGCTACGCCAAACCGGGCACGGATCTCAATGCCGGCCTGCGCGCGATTCGCGACCAGGCGCGCGATTTTGAACCCGAGACATTCCTCTCCGGCGCCAAGATGGCCTACGAGATGATCGTCATGTCGTTTGCCGACGGCGACCGCAAAACGCTGAAAAACCTCCTGTCCAAGGATGTCTATGACGGCTTCGCCACCGCGCTCGACGAGCGCGAGGCGCGCGGCGAGACGGTGCAGTCGAGCTTCGTCGGCATCGACAAGGCCGCCATCACGACGGCCGAGATGCGCGATGCGGAAGCCTATGTGACGATCCGCTTCGTCAGCCAGCTGATTTCCGCGACCAAGGACAAGAACGGCGTCGTCATCGACGGCGATCCGGAAGCCGTCGTCGAGGTCAAGGATGTCTGGACTTTCTCGCGCGACACCCGCAGCCGCGATCCGAACTGGCGTCTCGTTGCCACCGAATCCGAAGAGTGATCCGCTCTTCCGATGTGGACGCTGCGACCGCTCCCGTTTAGCGATCTCGCCGGATGGGCCGCGGACGATCATGGCGCCGCGCTGAGCGCATTCGCGCGTCACGCCAACCGGCCGATGGGCGAAACCTACCGTCGTGGCGACGCGGGGATTCCTCCGGAACGCCTCGATGCGCTTTTTTCAGAAGCCGCGTCGGATACGGCCAGAGCCGATCCGCGCGGCTTTTTCGAACGCAACTTCGACCCCTTTGCCCTGGTGGAATCCATCGGTGAACGCGGTTTCGTCACCGCCTATTACGAACCCGAGATCGAAGCGTCACACGAGAGAAGGGACCGGTTCTGTGTGCCGTTTTACCGCCGCCCCGAGGATCTGGTTCCGGTCACCGACGATAACCGCCCGCTCGGATGGGACGAAGAGATCCGTTTTGCCCGCATCGCGGCGGACGGCACGCTGCTCGCCTATCCCGACCGCGCCGCGATCAATGCCGGATGGCTCGATGGCCGCGACCTCGAGATCGCCTATGTCGAAAGCCCGGTCGACGCGTTCTTCGCCCATGTCCAGGGCGCGGCGCGGCTGCGCCTCGGCGGCGGCGAGGTGGTGCGCGTCACCTATGACGGCAAGACCGGCCATGCCTTCACCGGGATCGGCCGCCTCCTGGTTGAGCGCGGCGAGATCGATCCGGACCGGGTGTCCATGGCATCGATCCGCGAATGGCTCGCCGAACATCCGGACGACGCTCTCCCGCTGATGGAGGAAAACCGGTCCTACATCTTCTTTCGCGAAGCGGCCGTGAACGATGCCGGCAGCGGACCGGTCGCCGCCGCGAAAGTGCCGCTGACCGCCGAACGCTCGCTCGCCATCGACCGTCTGGTACACACATTCGGGACGCCCGTCTTCGTCAACGCCGACGCGGTCGACGGTGCGCCCTGGTCGCGGCTGATGATCGCGCAGGATACCGGCAGCGCCATTGTCGGCCCGTCGCGCGGCGATCTTTTCATGGGATCGGGTTCCAAAGCCGGTGATCGCGCGGGGGCGGTCCGCTCGTCTGCCGATTTTGTCCTGCTGGTTCCGAAGACCGTCCGCATAGAACCCGGCGCCGGAGTGGCGCGATGACGACGAAACGCCCGCGCCGCAAGCTAACCGAGGAAGAAACCATCCTGTGGCACAGGGTCGGCCGCACCGTCACGCCGTTGCGCGACCGCTCTGTCGTTATGACGGGTGCGTCCGACGAGGCGCTGAAGCGCGATTTTCTCGAGGCGATGGATGGCGCGCCCCGCCCGGCAGGGAAACCGCCGGCGCAGGAGACCGACATCCGGTCGCCGCTGTCGCATGGCCGCGCGGCGCCCGCGCCGAAACCGGCACCGCGCCCCGAGCGCCAGATCGACCGTCCAACCGCGCGCAAGATCGCCAGGGGCCGGATCACCATCGATGCCCGCATCGACCTGCATGCCATGACGCAGGACCAGGCCCACGACCGCCTTTACGCGTTTCTTGCCGATACCCGGTCGCAGGGCTGCCGCCATGTCCTCGTTGTTACCGGCAAGGGACGGTCGCTCGGCAGCGAAGGCGTTCTGAAACGCATGGTGCCGGTGTGGCTCAACAGTCCGCGTTTTTCCGGCCTTGTCAGCGGCTATTCCTCGGCAAGCCGGCAGCATGGCGGCGAAGGCGCGATCTATATCCGCCTGCGCAAGCTTGCGCGCGCCGATGGGAGTCTGCGCGGATGACTCCCTTCGGAGCCCGATTGCGGGAACTGCGCGCCGAGCGCGGCATGACCCAGAAGCAGATGGCCGAACAGGTCGGTGTGTCCGCCGCCTATCTGTCCGCTCTCGAACACGGCCATCGCGGTGTCCCGGGCTGGGCGCTGCTGCAGCGCATCATCGCCTGCCTGAACATCATCTGGGACGATGCCGACGAGTTGCAGCGCCTCGCGATGCAATCGGCGCCGAAGGTCACGATCGATACGTCGGGCATGGATCCGGCGGCGACCGAACTCGCCAATCTCCTGCAACAGGCGGTCGGAAACCTGACCCGCGACGATCTCGAGCATCTCAACCACCGCATCCGAGTGTTGCTGAACCGGTCCGGCCAGGTGCCGCGGCGAAAATGACGGGATTCACTCGTCGAGCAGCGCGCGCAGCTCGGACTCCTTGTCGTTGATCATCCAGCCATAGTAGTTTTCTTCCGGCATGATCACGTGGCTGGATTGCGCATTGCGTCTGGCTAGAGCGCGCGCCCGCCCGGCTGAATCGCCGGTATTGTAAAGCGTCGCCGTCAGTCCCGGATTGTCCGAAATGTCGAAGCCGGCGATCTCGCGGTAGTCGTCGATCGCCGCGGCAAGCGTCGCCGCGATATAGGGAAGCGTCTCGTCGGGATCCATGATCGCCTTGTAGACCTCTTTGCCGTTCCTTTCGGAAAGCTTGCGCGCCCCGGTCACCGCGTTGACCCTGTCGGTCATCATCAGCGCGGTTAGCGGATTGAGCTGGCCGATGCCGAAAGTCTGGCCGGCATAGAAGGGCTGGAAGAACACGGCGCTGAACCGGTTGTTCGGAAATGATGTTCCGTCCACCGTCTTGCCGCGGAACTTTTCGTTCCAGATCGCTTCACGGCAGCTCCACAGCTTGCGGCTGTCCTGCAGGGCATTGCAGGGCTCGAACTGCGGCCGCGCGATGAAGTCGTCGATATCCTCGCCGTCATAGTCGAAGTTGATGCGTCCGGTGAGATAGGAAATCGCCTTCACGTAATAGGTCTGGGCGCGGTCGTAGGCGTCGACATTGTAGGTATGCTCGCCGACGATCGCTCCGACCATGTGGATCGGATCGATGCCGAATTTCTCCGCCGTGCGCTTGATGTTGGCGATCAGGCGCTTGTCGCGCTGAAGCAGGCCCATGACCTTCTCGTATTTCGCTTCGAAGGTCGTCTTGAGCGCGCGGGTGCGGTTTCTCGATGCACCGGGAATGTCGGGCTGTTCGACATGGCGGTTGCCTGGCGGGACGACCGTCAGCGCAAATGCGGGTGCGACGGATCCGAACAGGAGCCAGAGCATGGCAACAGCGATGATACGAAATGACGACATCGTCTCGAAATTCTGCCTGTGTGCCCCGCAACGCTAGTAGGAAAAGCGCCAGGCTAAGTCGAGAGCCTTGCGCAACGATTTCCCCACTATGGCCGATCGGTCACAGTACGTAGCGCGAAAGATCGATATTTCGCGCCAGATCGCCGATCTGGTTGCGGACATAATCGCCGTCGATAACAAATTCCTCGCCAGCCTTGTCTGGTGCCGAAAAGGAAATCTCGTCGAGAATCCGCTCCATCACCGTCTGTAGCCGCCGCGCGCCGATATTCTCGATCGCGGCGTTCAGATCGACGGCGATGTCGGCGATCGCGTCGATGGCGTCATCGGTGAAACTGATCGTCACCTCCTCGGTCGCCATCAGCGCGATATACTGCTTGATCAGGCTTGCCTCGGTTTCGGTCAGGATGCGCTTGAAGTCCTCGCGTTCCAGCGCCCGCAATTCGACGCGGATCGGCAGGCGGCCCTGCAGCTCCGGCAGCAGGTCGGACGGCTTGGAGACGTGGAACGCGCCGGATGCGATGAACAGGATGTGGTCGGTCTTGACCGGCCCGTATTTCGTCGAGACCGTCGTGCCCTCGACCAGCGGTAACAGGTCGCGCTGCACGCCCTCGCGGCTGACGCCGGCGCCGAAACGGCCTTCGCTGGCCGCGATCTTGTCGATCTCGTCGAGAAAGACGATGCCGTCGTTCTGCGCTGCAAGCAACGCTTCCTGGATGATCTGGTCCTGGTCGAGCAGCTTGTCGGATTCGTCGGCGAGCAGGATGTCATGCGAATTGCGCACGGTCGTCTTGATCGTCTTCGTCTTGGCGCCGCCGAAAGCTTTGCCCAGCATGTCGTTGAGATTGATCATGCCGATATTGGCGCCGGGCATGCCCGGGATCTCAAAGCCCGGCATGCCGCCCTGTCCGCTGTCGGCGACCTCGATCTCGATTTCCTTGTCGTCGAGCAACCCGTCGCGCAGCTTCTTGCGGAAACTGTCCTTGGTCGCCGGGCTCGCGGTCGGTCCGACAAGCGCGTCGAGCACGCGCTGCTCGGCGTTGACAAACGCCTTGGCCTTGACCTCTTCGCGTTTCTTTTCGCGCACCAGCGCGATACCGACCTCGACCAGGTCGCGTATGATCTGCTCGACGTCACGGCCGACATAACCGACTTCGGTGAATTTCGTCGCCTCGACCTTCACGAAAGGCGCGCCAGCGAGTCTCGCCAGGCGGCGTGAAATTTCCGTCTTGCCGACGCCGGTCGGCCCGATCATCAGGATGTTCTTCGGCATCACCTCGTCGCGCATCGCGCCTTCCAGGCGCTGACGGCGCCAGCGGTTGCGCAGCGCGATGGCGACCGCACGCTTGGCGTCTTTCTGGCCGATGATGAAGCGATCGAGTTCGGATACGGTTTCCCGCGGAGAGAAATCAGACATATGCACTCACGGTTTCATGGGAGGAAGTTTCGTCAGCACCGATGTGGGAAGCGTCGAACCGACAATCAAGCGCCGGATGCGCTGCCAACCGGCGCCAAACAGGATGATCAGCGCTCCGATGACCAGCAGGATCAGGGCAAAAGGCGGGATTCCCGTGGTGTTTGCCGCGCTGTTGACCAGGTAGTAGATGCCGAGCGAACCGAAATAGGCGAGCGTCGGGATCAGCAGCGACCGCCGGTCGATCGCAAGCGCCACATAGACGAACGCCACGATCAGCAGTCCCAGCATCACCGAAGCGGAAGCGCCCGGCTCGATCTCGCCGAAGACGACCTCCTGCCCGGTTGCCAGAATGAACAGCGGGTGGACGAGCAACGGCGCCGAAATCACATGCAGCCAGAAGGCGCAATCCGACCACACCGTGAAGCGCTCGCGGTCGTGCAGATCGAGCGCGACGGCCGTCCCGAACACCGCGAATCCGCACAGGAGCGGCACGTAGAGCGCCCGCGCGATGACGTCAGGGATCTGTTGCAGGCTCGGCAGCATCACCTGGCCATTCACCACGCCGTCGTAGAAATGGATGGTCGTGAAGAAGAATGCCGCCCCGGTGAAGGAAAGTGCCAGCACCGCGGCCATGATCGGCACGCGAAACCGCGCGAAATAGACGACCGCCGCGATCGCGGTCCCGCCGAACAAGATCAGCGCATAGGTTATGGCCTGCGGCCTGAGAGCCGCCAGTTGCATCGGATTGTCGATGCCGGAAATCCCGGACCGGTTCTGCAGATAGGTGGTGAGCAGCGTGATGATGGCGGCGATGAAGCCGAGGCCGAGAACGGTGCTCGACAATCGCATGCGCCGCTGCCGGGTGACGAATTCCGCCACCAGCCAGCCGAACGCGCCGAGCGCTGCCGCGGTCGCCGGGACCGTCATGCCGGAAAACGATTGCAGCGCGAACAGCGACCCGGCGAAGAGAAGCACGATGCCGACGGTGACGAACAAGTCGTTGCCGCCGCCGACGAGGCGCATCGGTTCGTCGCCGGACGCGGCCGCCTCGTTATCCAGGGGCAATGGTGGCGGTGCGACGGCGAGCGCCACGATCCGGTCGCGCTGATCGGCGGAGATGATGGCGCGATCGACCGCCAGATCGAGCGTATCCCTGGAAATCATGAGCCGGTCTCCGCGAAGCGTTCCGGGGTGATCGTCATCAAAAGCGTCACGCCCGATGGGTTCTCGTAGCGGTCATAGGCCACAAACCCCGTCTTTTCATAGGCCTTGACGGCGCGCCCGTTCGCTTCGTCCGGATCGATGACGATGGTGGTGACTCCCTCGGCGAACAATATGGCGAGAAACGCCCGCAGCACGCTTGTGCCGATCCCCTGACCGAGCGCATCCGGCTTTCCGATGAAGAGATCGACGCCGACGGCGTCACGCGGCAGGTCGCGCAGCCAGGGCGCTTTCGCCGCCTGGCCGTCATCGACCTCGTCTCCGACGGACCAGGACTGGATATAGCCGACCGGTTCGTCTGCGACGAAAAAAACGAAAGGCCGCGTCCTGTCGAGGCCCTCCACCTTGTCCTGGATCCGGCCGAGTGCGGTCTCCGCCTCGCCCCACCATTCGCGTGTGTGCCGGTTTTCCAGCCAGCGGCGCAACATCGGGTAATCGGCCGGCGTGACCGGCGTGAAGGTGATGTCCCGGCTACTCGGCATCCAGCGTTTCGATGATCACGTTGCCGTTGGTATAGACGCAGATGTCGGAGGCGATCTCCATGGCGCGTCTTGCGATGGCCTCGGCGTCGAGGTCGCTGTCGGCAAGCGCGCGGGCAGCGGCAAGAGCGTAATTGCCGCCCGACCCGATCGCCATCACGCCGTGTTCGGGTTCCAGCACGTCGCCATTGCCGGTGATGCACAAGGAGATCGACTTGTCGGCGACCAGCATCATCGCTTCCAGGTTGCGCAGATATTTGTCGGTGCGCCAGTCCTTGGCGAGTTCGACGGCGGCGCGCATCAACTGGCCCGGATACTGTTCCAGCTTCTTTTCCAGCCGGTCGAGCAGCGTGAAGGCGTCGGCGGTCGCGCCGGCGAAACCGGTGATCACTTCATTGTCCTTGCCGATCCGGCGCACCTTGCGTGCATTGCCCTTGATCACCGTCTGGCCGAGGCTGACCTGCCCGTCACCGGCGATGACCACCTTGCCGCCCTTGCGCACGGTGACGATCGTGGTGGCATGCATGGTGCCGTAGGGGTTTTCTTTCTCGCTCATCACTTGTCCTTTCCGCGGATGCGCCCGCGCGTTCGTTCCCGCTATGTAAGCGGGTAACCGACAATTGCAAACGCCGGCCCGGCAGGCTGGCATTTGCGCTAAACCCTTGTTATGAGGCGCAGTCGCCGAGAAAAAGGGGCATCCGCCAATGACTGCGCGCACGGCCGGGATCAGCCGCAAGACGAACGAGACCGCAATCGACGTTACCGTCAATCTGGACGGAACGGGAAAGCACGACATGAACACCGGTGTCGGTTTCTTCGATCACATGCTCGATCAGCTTTCGCGCCATTCGCTGATCGACATGACGGTCAGCGCGAAGGGCGATCTCCACATCGACGACCACCACACCGTCGAGGATACCGGCATCGCGCTCGGTCAGGCGCTGGCCAAGGCGCTCGGCGACCGTCGCGGCGTCACCCGCTATGCCAGCCTCGACCTTGCGATGGACGAGGCGTTGACGCGCGCCGCCATCGACGTGTCCGGCCGTCCCTTCCTCGTCTGGAAGGTCGAGTTCCCGACCGCCAAGGTCGGCACGTTCGATACCGAGCTGGTGCGCGAATTCTTCCAGGCTTTCGCGCAGAATGCCGGCATCACGCTTCATGTCGAGAATTTCTATGGCGCCAACAGCCACCACATCGCCGAGACCTGCTTCAAGGCGGTGGCGCGGGTGCTGCGCGCCGCGGTCGAGATCGATCCGCGCCAGGCGGGCGTCATTCCCTCGACCAAGGGTTCCCTCAACGGATAGGCGGACATCATGGCAAGTTATGTCGTCATGGAACGCATGCCGGTCAGCGGGACCCGGCCGGAAACGGTTTTCGTGCGCGATGAGTTCTCGTTTCTGGCGCTGGTCTTCCCGCTGGTCTGGCTGCTCTGGTACCGGCTCTGGTTCGCGGCGCTGATGCTGTTTCTGCTCTCCGGCGCGCTTGGTCTGGTTGGCGAGTTTCTCGCACCAGGCGCGGCGATCGGGTTCGCGGGCATCGTCGTCAGCTTTTTCGTCGCGCTGGAAGGGCCGTCCTGGCGCCTCGCGCGCTATCGCCGCGACGGCTACGTCGACGCCGGAACGATCGTCGCGCCCGGCCTCGAGGAAGCGGAACTGCGCTGGTTCGCCGGCCACGGGGCGCAAAAGCCTGCCGAACCGGTGCGTCCGGCGGCCTTGAAAGCCGATCCGGCGCCTCCGCCACTGCCGCCGCAATCCGACATGCTGTTCGGCTTCAACGAGACGGGACGGTGACGGCCATGCGCGTCGCGATCATCGATTACGGTTCCGGCAATTTGCGCTCGGCGGTGAAATCCTTCGAGCGCTCGGCGCGCGAAGCCGGCATATCCGCCGAGATCGACCTGACGTCCGATGCCGGGCGCGTCGCGACGGCCGACCGCATCGTCCTGCCCGGCGTTGGCGCCTATGCCGATTGCCGCGCCGGCCTCGACGCGGTCCCCGGCATGGTCGACGCGTTGAACGAGGCGGTCGTGAACATGGGCCGCCCCTTTTTCGGCATCTGCGTCGGCATGCAACTGATGTCGACGCGCGGGCTGGAAAAGACCGTCACGCCCGGCCTTGGCTGGATTGCCGGCGACGTCGTCGAGATGACGCCGTCCGATCCGTCGCTGAAAATCCCGCAGATCGGCTGGAACACGCTGGACCTCGTCCGCCCGCACCCGCTTTTCGACGGCATCCGCACCGGCCCCGACGGGCTGCATGCCTATTTCGTCCATTCCTATCATCTCGCCGCCGAAAACGAGGCGGATGTGGTCGCGCGCACCGACTATGGCGGGCCGGTGACGGCTGCCGTCGCGCGCGCCAACATGTTCGGAACCCAGTTTCACCCCGAAAAGAGCCAGACGCTCGGTCTCGCCCTGATCGCGAATTTCCTCAAATGGAAGCCGTGAGACCATGCCAGCAAAGAAGATCCTCTTTCCCGCCATCGACCTGAAGGACGGTCAGTGCGTGCGCCTCGTCAAGGGCGACATGGCCAGGGCGACCGTCTACAACGCCGATCCGGCCGCCCAGGCGAAGGCTTTCGAGGACCAGGGTTTCGAATGGCTGCATGTCGTCGACCTGAACGGCGCGTTTGAAGGCCATTCGGTCAACGGGACGGCGGTCGACGCGATTATCGCCGCGACGAAGAACCCGGTACAGCTCGGCGGCGGCATTCGCACGCTCACCCATATCGAGAACTGGCTCTCCAGGGGTCTCGCCCGTGTCATTCTCGGCACGGTGGCCGTGCGTGATCCCGACCTGGTGAAGGATGCCTGCAGGGAATTTCCGGGCCGGGTCGCCGTCGGCATCGACGCAAAGAAGGGCAAGGTCGCCGTCGAGGGCTGGGCGGAAGCGTCCGAACTCGGCGTCATCGAACTGGCACGGAAATTCGAGGGCGCGGGCGTCGCCGCGATCATATACACCGACATCGAGCGCGATGGCGTGCTGACCGGCATCAACTGGGAAGCGACCATCGATCTCGCCGACGCCGTCTCGATCCCCGTCATCGCCTCCGGCGGGCTTGCTTCCATCGTCGACATCGTGCGCATGACGATGCCGGATGCGGCGAAACTGGAAGGCGCGATCTCCGGCCGGGCGCTCTATGACGGCCGCATCGATCCGAACGAGGCGCTGGCGATCCTTTCGGGCAAGAGGCTGGACTGATGGCACTGAAAGCCCGCGGCATTCCCTGTCTCGACGTGATGGACGGCCCGCGTCGCCCGCAGCCGCATGGCGGCGAGGACGCGCAAATAAAAAAGGAGGCCGTCCGTTGACTCTCAAGGCCCGCGTCATTCCCTGCCTCGATGTCATGGACGGCCGTGTCGTCAAGGGTGTCAATTTCGTCGATCTCATCGACGCCGGCGATCCGGTCGAGGCCGCCAAGGCCTATGACGCCGCCGGCGCCGACGAACTCTGCTTTCTCGACATCACCGCTTCGTCGGAAAACCGCGACACGATCTACGACGTCGTCGCCCGCACCGCCGAGCAGTGCTTCATGCCGCTGACCGTCGGCGGCGGCGTGCGCGCCGTCGAGGACGTCCGCAAGCTCCTGCTCGCGGGCGCCGACAAGGTGTCGATCAACACCGCGGCGGTGAAACGCCCGGAACTGGTCGCCGAAGCCGCCGACAAGTTCGGCAACCAGTGCATCGTCGTTGCCATCGACGCCAAGACGGTCGACGAGGGCGAGGCCGGGCCGCGCTGGGAAATCTTCACCCATGGCGGCCGCGTGCCGACCGGCATTGATGCGGTCGAGTTCGCGCAAAAGGTCGTCGAACTCGGCGCCGGCGAGATCCTGCTCACCTCGATGGACCGCGACGGCACCAAGATCGGCTACAACATCCCGCTGACACGCGCCGTCGCCGACGCGGTGCGCGTGCCCGTGATCGCGTCTGGCGGTGTCGGAACGCTCGATCATCTGGTCGAGGGCATCCGCGACGGTCACGCCACCGCCGTTCTCGCCGCCTCGATTTTCCACTTCGGAACCTATACGATCGCCGAAGCCAAGGACCACATGGCCGCGGCCGGCATTGCCGTGCGCCGCGACACCTGAAATCGGAATTCATCACATGCCTGATTTTTCGCTGAATGACCTCGAGCGCATCGTCGCGGCTCGCGCCACTTCCGGCGACGAGCAGTCCTGGACGGCGAAACTCGTCGCCAACGGCATTGCGAAGGCCTCGAAGAAACTGGGCGAGGAGGCGGTCGAGACTGTGATCGCCGCGATCGGGCCCGATCGGGACGCGCTTGTGGAGGAAACCGCGGACCTGCTATATCATTTGCTCGTTGTTCTGCACATCCGCGGCGTGGCATTGGACGATGTCATGACAGAGTTGCAGAAGCGCACCGGACAGACCGGGCTGCAGGAAAAAGCAGCGCGCGCAAGGGAGTAGTCACAGGCGTATTCATGGACCAGCCCGTCAGGCGCGGCAACTCGGCAGCGCATCTCGATCCCCTCGACCAGCTTTCCGGCAGCGAATTGTCGCCCTACAGGCGGTTTTCGGCGGCCAAATGGTCGGAATTCCGCGCCGACACCCCGTTAACGCTGACGGCCGACGAGGTGATGCGGCTGCGTTCCCTCGACGACCCGGTCGATCTCGACGAGGTCCGGCGCATCTACCTGTCGATGTCGCGCCTGCTCTACGCCCATGTCGAGGCGTCGCAGAGCCTGTTCGAGCAGCGCAAGCACTTCCTCAACGTCGACGAGGCGATCAAGACGCCTTTCATCATCGGCATCGCCGGCTCGGTCGCGGTCGGCAAGTCGACCACTGCGCGTATCCTGAAGGAGCTTCTCGGGCGCTGGCCGTCGAGCCCGAAGGTTGATCTGGTCACCACGGACGGCTTCCTGCTTCCCAACGCCGTGCTGCGCGAACAGGGGCTGATGGAGCGCAAGGGCTTTCCAGAAAGCTACGATGTCGGCGCGGTTCTGCGCTTCCTGTCTCAGCTCAAGGCGGGCGAGCATTCGGTGCGCGCGCCGCTCTATTCGCATCTCGTCTACGATGTGCTGCCGGACGCGTATGTCACCATCGACCGGCCGGACATCCTGATCTTCGAGGGCATCAACGTGCTGCAGGTCCGGGACTTGCCGGAAGACGGCAAGATGGTGCCCTTCGTCTCGGATTATTTCGATTTCTCGATCTATATCGACGCCGACGAGGACAAGATCCACGACTGGTACGTGACGCGCTTCATGCGGCTGCGCCAGACCGCCTTTCGCGATCCGAAGTCGTTCTTCCACCGCTATTCCGAACTGTCGCCCGAGGCGGCGCGCTCGATCGCCGAGGGTCTCTGGACCAACATCAACCTGAAGAACCTGAAGGAAAACATCCAGCCGACGCGCCCGCGCGCCGACCTGATCCTCAAGAAGGGCTCCGACCACCTCGTCGAGGAAGTATTGTTGAGAAAACTGTAGAGGCGCGCCGTAATCGTTTTTTAGGCTTTGCGCGACTAGTCTTCCCTGCAAAAGGGAGACGTCCCGGTTTGACCGCGATAGCACTTCAGAAAAAGCTTGAAAACGTTGTCGACAAGTCGTCTGGCCTGCTGCGCAGGACGATGGTTGCCCTGATCATCCCCGTTTTCAACGAATCCGGCTCGGTCGCCGCCTTTCTCCGTGAAACCCGCGGCATTATCGACCCGCTGGAATCCGATCAGCTCGGCTTCACGCTGCTCTTCGTCAATGACGGGAGCACCGACGCGACGCTTGAGACGCTGATTGCGGCGCAAAAGGCCGATAGCCGTATCCGCATCGTCGACCTGTCGCGCAATTTCGGCAAGGAAGCCGCGCTGACGGCGGGTCTCGATGCTTGCGACGCCGATGCCGCCATCCCGATCGATGTCGACTTGCAGGATCCGCCCGAAGTCATCCCGCAAATGCTCGAACACTGGCAAAACGGCTCGGAGGTCGTTATCGCCAAGCGCGCCGACCGTTCCACCGATACGCTGGTGAAGAGCAAGACGGCAGGTCTATTCTACCGCGTCCACAATGCCTTGTCGCACACGCAAATACCGGAAAATGTCGGTGATTTCCGCTTGATGGACCGGGCGGTCCTCGATGTCCTGAAGGACATGCCCGAACGCCGCCGTTTCATGAAGGGCCTGTTCGCCTGGGTGGGGTTCGAAACCTCCGTTGTCGAATACAAGCGCGCCGCCCGCTCCGGTGGTCGTTCCACCTTCACGCCCTGGAAGCTGTGGAACCTCGCGTTGGAGGGAATCACCAGCTTCTCCAATATTCCGCTGGAGATCTGGGGCTATGTCGGCAGCGCCATCTCGGTGCTGGCCTTTCTTTATGGCGGCCTGCTTGCCGGCCGCGCGATTTTCTTCGGCGCCGACGTGCCGGGCTACACCTCGCTGATGGTGAGCATCCTGTTCCTTGGCGGCGTCCAGCTGATCGGCATCGGTGTGCTCGGCCAGTATCTCGGCCGCGTCTACGATGAAGTCAAACAGCGCCCCGTCTACGTTGTGCGCAAGATCTACGAAGGTGAGGAATAATGGAACCGGCAGCCTATCGAAAAATGGCGGAAACCGAGGACCGGCACTGGTGGTTTTGCGGTCGCCGGGCGGTGGCGAGCGCCGTGATTGACTCGCTGGGCCTTCCGGCGAATATCTCCGTTCTTGAAATCGGCGCCGGGACCGGCGGCAACATCCCGATGCTGTCGCGCTACGGCGCAGTGACCGCCGTCGAGATGGATGACAGTGCGCGACACATCGCGGCCGAAAAGACTGACATGGAATTTCTGGCCGGCCATCTCCCGGACGGTTTGCCGAAATTCGATCGCAAGTTCGACCTGATTTGCATGTTCGATGTGCTCGAACATGTCGAGAAGGATTACGCCGCGCTGGAGACCATCGCCGATTTGCTCGCACCTGGTGGCCGTCTCGTCCTGACCGTGCCGGCGCATCAATGGCTGTGGAGCCATCATGACGAGGTTCTGCATCATTTTCGCCGCTATTCACGATCGGGCCTGGCGGGCGTGCTTCGTGATGCCGGCTATGAGGTCCAGCGCCTGACCTTCACCAATTCCGCCCTGTTTCCGGCGGCGGCGGCCGCGCGGCTTCTCGATCGCGGCCTGTCGAAGGACAAGGAGGCCGCTTCGAGCGGTTCGGACATTCCGCCGAAATTCGCCAATGCCGTGATGAAGGAACTGTTTCGATCCGAAAGGCACCTTCTCGGCCGGTTCGATCTGCCGATGGGGCTGGGGCTTCTCGCGGTTGTGCAGCCCGCGCGCACCGGCGAGGACGCGCAGGCCGGCAACATGCGCGCCGCCGCCTGACGGCGACGCAGCAGGACAAGTTGAGGATGGATGGACCGATGTCGGCCGAGGCAATAGAAACATCCGCCTTTGCCGAGAGCGGGATGCTGCTCTCCCGACTTCGGACCGGCGCGGTGGCGCTCTCCGCCGTCATTCTCGCGGTTTCGGCGTGGCATATGTTCACCGGTGGCACTCATCCGGACGTCAGCTGGCTGATTCTTGTCGGAAACCGGATGCTTGACGGCGAACGCCTCTATGTAGATGTACTGGAGAACAATCCGCCTTTCTCCATCTACCTCTATCTTCCGATGGTCTGGCTCGGTCGCGTCACGCCTGTTTCCGCGGAGAGTTGGACAGTTCTGGGCACCTACGTATGGGCGATCGCGTTCGGCGCATTTGCCCTGCGTATGACCAGGCGCCTCGGCCTCGCAACCGCCGCCGAACGGCTGGCGATTACGCCGGTCGGGCTTTACCTGCTTCTTCTTCTGGCGCCCACGACCTTTTCCCAGCGTGAGCATTTTGCCGTCGCGGCGGCATTGCCGATGCTGGTGATTGCGGCATGGCGCATGAAGGGCGAGGTTCGCCCGGTGCTTCCGCCTGCATGGATGATTGTGGCGGGAGCCGGCGCGGCGGTCACCATGATGGTCAAGCCGCACTATGCGCTCCTGTTCCTCTTGCCCTACTTGCTCGCCGCCTGGACCGCCCGTTCGCCGCGTCTGCTGTTTGGCCCGGAAATCCTCACCGCCGCGTTTGCCGTCATTGCCTATGGTATGTGGGTCTGGGTCGCGTATCCTGAATACATATCGGCCGTTCTTCCGGCGCTGCTGGACATTTATGGCGATCGCCACGATCTTTACACGCTGTTGTTCACGGCAAGTCTGTCGGAGCTGTTGCTGTTCGGGCTTCTCGTCGTCATGCTGACGGGCGTCTCACGCCGAGTGAACCCGCTTGCCTGGACTTTCGCCGCGGCCGCGGCTGCGGCCTATTGCGTGTTCCTCTATCTTGGCAAGGGCTGGGTCTATCATCTGCTGCCTGCCCTCACATTTACCCTTCTGGCGATCGCATTGATTGGCGCGCGCCGCTGGCTTGGCGAGGAGGCCGCGTCCGGTGGCGGTCGCAACAGAATCGTCTTCGCCGGCATCGTCGCCGCTACAAGCATGGCTGTTGCCGGTACGCTGGTGACGTGGCAGCGCTATGATCCGCCGCAATGGCTGGCAGATCGCATAAATGCGATCGCGCCTCATCCGGCCGTCGCCAGCGTGTCGGACGAGATTGGTATCGGTCATCCATGGGCGCGAAGCCTTCGTGGCGTGTGGGTCGGCCGCGACTGCGCCGACTGGATCGTGGCGGGCGGCGTGAAGGCGAAAATCGCCGACCCGGACATGTCTGACGAGCGGCGCGCCCATCTCGACGCGATCATCGAGGAAGCGGTCGAGCGCAAGATCTCCGAGTGGAAAGCCATGCCGCCGGATGTGGTGATGCTCGATTCCGCTCCATCGGGCTGGACGTCGCCGATACTGGAGGATCCGGAGTTCGCCACGCTGCTCTCGAATTACCGGGTCGTGTTCCGCTACAAGCGCGCCAGCCTGGCGCTTCGCTCCGATCTCCTGCCGGCTTGGCAGGCGGCGAGCGCTACGGCTTCGTCACCCGGCGCAGCGTCAGATTGATCCGCCCGCCATTCCTTAAAAGCGCCGAGGTCGACGGATAGATCCGGTCCACGCCGTGGAAGCATAACCGCCCCGCGCCGCCGAGCACTACGACATCGCCGCTGTCCAGTTTCAGCGAGACGGTGCGCCCCGACCGTGTCGTCTCGCCGATCCGGAACAGGCAGGTGTCGCCGAGCGAGATCGACACCACCGGCGCGTCGAAATCCTCCTCATCGCGGTCCTGGTGCAGGCCCATCTTCGCCGTCTCGTCATAGAAATTGATCAGGCAGGCTTCCGGCGGATGCGGATAACCGCTGTATTCGGCCCACAGGTCGAGAAGCGCCCGCGGGATCGCAGGCCAAGGCTTTCCCGTGACCGGGTGCGTGTCCTGGTAGCGGTAGCCGCGCTCCTTGTCGGTGACCCAGCCGAGCGATCCGCAATTGGTCATGCGCACGCTCATCGGCTTGCCGGTGCGCGGCATCGTCGGCGTGTAGAGCGGTGCGTCTTTCACGACCGCGCGGATATCGTCGAGAAGCGCCCGCTGCGCGTCGGGCGAAAGACAGCCCGGAATGTGGCGGACGCCCTTGGGAAGAACCAGCATGGGTCGGATGTAGTGTGCCGCCGGCAAAGCGCCATGCGCCGCCGGCGGAATTTGCGTCAGGCCGCGTCGAGATCCGGGATGCGCAGCACCTGGCCCGGATAGATCTTGTCCGGATGGGTTAGCATCGGCCGGTTGGCCTCGAAAATGGCATTGTATTTCGAGCCGTTGCCATAGGCCTTCTCGGCGATGGCCCACAGCGTGTCGCCCTTTTCCACCGTATGGAATTTCGGTGATTTGGCGGGCGTTGCCGCGGCGATGATCGCGTTCATGTCGGCGCCGGCGTCGAGCTTCAGCCCGCTTTCGGGCGGCACGACCTTCAGTTCGGAAGCCTCGACCTTGGAGATGCCGAGCGTGTTGCCGATGGCGACGACGGCCTTTTCGAAGATCGACTGGTCTTCCACAGCGCCCTTGATGATCGCGGTATCGCCCTTGACCTCGACCTGAATCGCATCGGTGCCGAGCTTGTAGGAATCGAGCTCCTTCTTCAGCGCCTTGGCATTGTCCTCGTCATCATCGCCGAAGCCGAGCTTCTTGCCGGCCGATTTCACGAAATCGAAAAATCCCATCGCAACATCCTTCCAAAATGAACCGAAAAAAGCGCCAGGCGGCACCGCGGGAAAACTCTAGTGCCGTCGGGTCGGCGGCGCTAGTCCTCTGAGTCCACCGAACCGCGCATTTTCTTGACCTGCGACCGGCCGGCCTTTGCCTTCAGCCGCCGCTCGACGGAACCGCGCGTCGGTCGCGTCTTCCTGCGTGGCGGCGGCGGCGGCTCCAGCGCCTTGAGGACCAGTTGCCTGAGCCGTTCGCGCGCATCCTCGCGGTTGCGCTCCTGGGCGCGGAAACGGCTCGCCTGGATCAGGATCGAGCCGTCCTTGCCGGCGCGTTTTCCCGCAAGCTGCATCAGACGGTGCAGTTGCGCATCGGTGAAAACGCCGGCCGCGCCGGCGAAAAACCGCAGCTGAACGGCCGACGACGTTTTGTTGACATTCTGGCCGCCCGGCCCGGAGGCAAGCACGAATTCCTCGGTCATCGACCAGCCGGGCAGATCCAGGCCGTACCGGATCGGCAGGTTTTCGACGCTCATATTGTGTGGTCCGGATGTCTCGGGTCGTTCATGCGGCCGGACGATACGCCTGGCGGCGGCGCGAAAAAAGCCTCCGCGGAAACGAAAAACGGCGTCTGCCCGAAGGCAAACGCCGTGAACTCACCCTTGCGGGTCGCTGTTACTCAGCGGCCTGGAGAAATCGAGGCGCTGCGTCCATCACGTCGAGGTCGACGTGATCGGCGAATTTTTCGAAATTCGCCGTGAACATGGCGGCGAGTTTCTCGGCCTGGCGGTCATAGGCCTCGGCATCGGCCCAGGTGCTGCGCGGGTCGAGGATCGCACTGTCGACGCCCTCGACGGCGACGGGCACGGCGAAGCCGAAATTCGGATCGGTGCGGAATTCGACGCTGTTCAGTTCGCCGGAAAGCGCCGATTTCAGCAGCGCGCGCGTTGCCTTGATCGGCATGCGGCTGCCGACTCCATAGGCACCGCCGGTCCAGCCGGTATTGACCAGCCAGCAATCGACATTGTGCTTGGCGATCAGGTCGCGCAGCAGGTTGCCGTATTCCGACGGATGGCGCGGCATGAACGGCGCGCCGAAGCAGGTCGAGAAGGTGGCTTCCGGCTCGGTCACGCCCTTTTCGGTGCCGGCGACCTTGGCCGTGTAGCCCGACAGGAAGTGATACATCGCCTGCGCCGGAGTCAGCTTGGCGATCGGCGGCATCACGCCGAAGGCGTCGGCCGTCAGCATGATGATGTTCTGCGGCTGGCTGCCCGTGCCGGTCGCGCTGGCGTTCGGAATGAAGTGCAGCGGATAGGCGCAGCGCGTGTTCTCCGTCAGCGATGCGTCATGGAAATCCGGCATCTTCTGGTCGTCGAGGATGACGTTCTCCAGCACCGTGCCGAAGCGTTCCGTCGTCGCGTAGATTTCCGGTTCCGCCTCGCGCGACAGCTTGATCGTCTTGGCGTAGCAGCCGCCCTCGAAGTTGAAGACGCCGTTTTCGCTCCAGCCATGCTCGTCGTCGCCGATCAGTGTACGGCTCGGGTCGGCCGACAGCGTGGTCTTGCCGGTGCCCGACAGGCCGAAGAACACGGCGACGTCGCCGTCCGGGCCTTCATTGGCCGAGCAGTGCATCGGCATCACGCCCTTCGCTGGCAGGACGTAGTTGAGTGCGGTGAAGACCGATTTCTTGATCTCGCCGGCATAGGACGTGCCGCCGATCAGCACGATCATGCGGGTCAGGTCGACGGCGATCACCGTGCCGGTCCGGCAGCCGTGCCGCTCGGGATCGGCCTCGAAGGACGGCAGGTCGATAATCGTCATCTCGGGCGCGAAAGAGGAAAGCGTATCGCGTTCGGGCCGGATCAGCAGATTGCGGATGAACAGCGAGTGCCAGGCATTTTCCGTTACCACGCGAACCTTGAGCTGGTGCTCCTTGTCGGCGCCGCCGACGAGATCCTGCACGAACAGCTCCATGCCCTGCGCCTGGGTCAGGAAATCGGCATGCAGCCGGTCGAAGTCTTCCGTCGACATCGCCTTGTTGTTGTCCCACCAGATGTGGTCGTCGACGGTGCCGTCCTTGACGATGAACTTGTCCTTCGCCGAGCGGCCGGTGTGAACGCCGGTCTTGGCGACAAGCGCGCCATGGGCGCTCAGCTGCGCCTCGCGGCGGTCAATCGCCTCTTCGTAGAGTTCAGCCTCGGTGAGGTTGTAGTAGACGGCAGCAGGCGCGCGAAATCCGTGTTTCTCCAATCCGTGCCCTGCATTGAACAAGCCTTGTGTTTTCATTGTCCTCACCGGTGGTCTGTGCGTTTCGTGTGTTAAAGCTCGAAAAAGCCTGCGAAATTTTTAATCCCGTTTAAATTTGCGTTTAAACAGAATAGAGCCTGAAACAGAAATTGCGTGCCATTTCAAATGATTAATCGATTTAAGTTTTCAAAAAACAATTTAATCGGTTCAACTCGTCGTGTTAGTCACAGGCCACCGTTCCTGTCATTAGGCAATTTGTATGAGCGCATAAGCCATCGGCATGCGGGGTGGAAATGAGCCCGCCATGACACCAGATGTGTTCTGTGCCACATTTTGCGCCAAGTTTGGGCGTCAACGGCTCGGTTTCACTGACGAGCAAGGGACACGACGCCATGGCTGGGGAGAATTTCAGCATGCAGACGATTGCGCTGGTCGATGACGACCGGAACATTCTGACATCCGTCTCGATCGCATTGGAGGCGGAGGGTTACCGGGTCGAGACCTTCACCGACGGCGCATCCGCGCTGGAGGGCCTTGTCGCGCGTCCGCCCAATCTCGCCATTCTCGACATCAAGATGCCGCGCATGGACGGCATGGAACTGCTGCGCCGCCTGCGCCAGAAGTCGGACCTGCCGGTGATCTTCCTGACGTCCAAGGACGACGAGATCGACCAGTTGTTCGGCCTGAAGATGGGCGCGGACGACTTCATCACCAAGCCGTTTTCGCAGCGGCTGCTGGTCGAACGGGTCAAGGCGGTCCTGCGCCGCACCGCGGCGCGCGAGGTCATGGTCAAGGGCGAGGGCGCCGGCCAGGCGCAATCCATCGTGCGCGGCAATCTCGTGCTCGACCAGGAACGCCACACCTGCACCTGGAAGGATCAGCCGGTAACGCTGACCGTCACCGAGTTCCTGATCCTGCATGCCCTGGCGCAGCGCCCCGGCGTCGTGAAAAGCCGTGATTCGCTGATGGATGCGGCTTATGATGATCAAGTCTATGTCGACGACCGGACGATCGACAGCCATATCAAGCGCCTGCGCAAGAAATTTAAGGCGGTCGACGACAGTTTCGACATGATCGAGACGTTGTATGGCGTTGGTTACCGTTTCCGCGAGACCTGATCGGAACCGCGGGCGGACAGAACGCGGGCTGGAAACCGGAAATGCGATGACGGCGGAAACGGATCACATTGCATACCGGGCCGGGATGGCCGGGGCGAAACCTGCGCCGCGGGAGGCAAGCGGGACCCTGTCCCGCCTGCTGCGGCCGTTTCGCCGCCTGTTCGGCGGTTTCATCTTTTCCTCGCTTACCCGCCGCATCCTTTTCCTGAACCTCGCTGCCCTCGGTGTGTTGATGTCGGGCATCCTCTACATCAACCAGTTCCGCGATGGCCTGATCGATGCCCGCGTGGAAAGCCTGATGACCCAGGGCGAAATCATCGCGGGCGCCATCGCCGCCTCGGCCAATGTCGAGACCAACGCCATCCTGATCGATCCCGACAAGCTGCTCGAACTGCAGGCCGGCGAAAGCATCGTCCCCAATGCCGACCGGTTCGACAATCTCGATTTTCCCATCAATCCGGAAAAGGTCGCCCCGGTCCTGCGCCGGCTGATCTCGCCGACCCGCACCCGCGCGCGCATCTACGACCGCGACGCCAACCTGCTGCTCGATTCGCGCCACCTTTATTCCGGTGGCCAGGTTCTGCGTTACGGTCTGCCGCCGGTCGACAATGGCGAAACGGGTTTTCTCGACTGGCTCGACAAGATTGTCTCGCGTGTTTTCCGGCGCCGTGATCTGACCCTCTACACCGAACAGCCCGGCGGCAGCGGCACGGCCTATTCGGAAGTGATGAGCGCGCTGGCCGGTGGCCGGTCCCAGATCGTGCGCATCAGCCAGCAGGGCGAGATGATTGTCTCCGTCGCGGTCCCGATCCAGCGCTACCGCGCCGTGCTCGGCGTGCTGCAATTGTCGACCCAGGGCGGCGACATCGACAAGATCGTCCGCGCCGAACGCTTTGCCATGCTCCGCGTCTTCGGCGTGGCGGTGATCGTCAACATCATCCTGTCGGTCGCGCTCGCCGGAACCATTGCCAATCCGCTGCGGCGCTTAGCCGCCGCGGCCATACGCGTGCGTCGCGGCATCAAGATGCGCGAGGAGATCCCGGATTTCTCGAACCGCCAGGACGAGATCGGAAATCTCTCGGTCGCGCTGCGCGACATGACGAATTCGCTCTATGCTCGCATCGATGCGATCGAGAGCTTCGCCGCCGATGTCAGCCACGAGCTCAAGAATCCGCTGACCTCGTTGCGCAGCGCCGTCGAGACGCTACCGCTGGCGAAGAATGACGAGATGCGCAAGCGTCTGACCGACGTCATCCAGCACGACGTCAAGCGCCTCGATCGGCTGATCACCGACATCTCCGACGCGTCGCGCCTCGATGCGGAACTGGTGCGCGAGGATGCGGCCACGGTCGATCTCGCCAGACTGTTGCGCGAACTGATCTCCATCCTTGGCCAAAACCGCTCTGCCACGGGCGTTCTTCGCCTGTATGTCGACAAGCTGCCGGCCAATGCCAAGGGCTATTTCGTCAACGGGCATGAATTGCGTATCGGCCAGGTCATCACCAATCTGGTCCAGAACGCCTTTTCCTTCGTGTCCGACCAGGATGGCCGGATCGATATCCGCCTGTCGGCCACGCCCCGCCATGTCGTGATCCGGGTCGAGGACAATGGTCCCGGCATTGAGGTCGAGAATATCGAGAAGATCTTCCAGCGCTTCTATACCGACCGGCCCGGACCCGACCAGTTCGGCCGCAATTCCGGCCTCGGCCTGTCGATCTCCCGCCAGATCGTCGAAGCCCACGGCGGTACGCTGACCGCCGAGAACATTCCGGACGGTCCGGGCGGCAAGCCGGCCGGCGCGCGGTTCACGATCCGGTTGCCACGCGAATGACGGCTGACGCCACGAGCAGCGGCGCCGGGTCTCTTGAACATGCCACCGTCGTAGAGATCGATCATCGCGGCGTTTTGATCCGCGGCCCGTCCGGGTCCGGAAAGACGGCGCTCGCCATCGAACTCCTGTCGCGCTGCCGCGCCTGCGACATAGCGTCCGCCCTGATCGCCGACGATTACGCCTTCGTGGCGCGAAACGAAACGACCGGAGATCTCGTCGCATCCGTGCCAGAACGCATCCGGGGCCTGATAGAATTCCGCGGTCTCGGCATCGTCAATGTCGGCCACGCCCGGTGGAAACCGGACACGCGGCTTGTTCTTTCCGTGTTTCTTTCGCCGCCGGACGAGGCGGACAGGGTGGCCGATCCCGATCGCGGCGCCATCTTCGATGGTGTCGCCCTGCCGGAACTGGCGCTTCTGGAGCGTTCTCCGGTGTCCTGCGCCTATGCCATCCTCGGTTGGCTCGGCCTTTCGGATCGGGCGCTTTAGACCGGAAACGCCCGAAAAGCCTTGTCATGGCAAAATTTTGCTGATCAAGATGCGGGCCGCCCTTAAGGGACGCTTCGAACGGTAATCGAAACAAGGCCGTCGGGCTGAACGGGAGAGATGACGGGATGATTGGCGTCGTGCTTGTAACGCACGGAAACCTGGCGGACGAATTTAAAAGCGCCGTCGAACATGTTGTTGGATCCCAGGCACAGTTCGCGACCGTTTGCATCGGTGCCGAGGACGACATGGAGCAGCGTCGCCGCGATATTCTCGCCCGCGTCGCGGATGTCGACAGCGGCGAAGGCGTCATAATCGTCACCGACATGTTCGGTGGTACGCCCTCCAATCTGTCGATTTCGGTTATGGAGACCGGGCGCATCGAGATCCTCGCCGGCATGAACCTGCCGATGCTGATCAAGCTTGCCCGTGTGCGCGAGGACCAGCCGATGGCGGAAGCCCTGTCGCAGGCTTGCGAGGCCGGACGCAAATACATCAACGTGGCAAGCCAGATCCTGGCGGGAAAGTAACCGCGCTTGACCAAAGAGGTTTCCAAATTGACGCGAGCGCTTGTGATCACCAACAAGCGTGGCCTGCATGCGCGCGCCTCTTCCAAATTCGTCAAGCTGGTCGATGAATTCGATGCGACCGTGACCGTTTCCAAGGATGGCCTGTCGGTTCACGGCACCTCTATCATGGGGCTGATGCTATTGGCCGCCGGTCCGGGCTGCCGGATCGAGGTGACCGCCGACGGGCCGGATGCCGAGAAGGCGCTCGACGCGGTCGCCGACCTTCTTGCCGACAAATTCGGCGAGGGTGAGTGACGAGGGGTCGGGGCCCTTGTCAAATCAGGATATAAAGATTTCCTTATATTGTGATTGTCAGTTTGGCCGGTCTCTGCTACGGAGCGCCGAAACCGAACGGAGTTGCACATGTCCAATTCGAACGATTACGCGATCGCAGATATCGCGCTCGCCGATTACGGCCGCAAGGAAATCGATATTGCCGAAACCGAAATGCCCGGCCTGATGGCTTGCCGCGAGGAATTCGGCGAATCCCAGCCCTTGAAGGGCGCACGCATTTCCGGCTCGCTGCATATGACGATCCAGACCGCCGTGCTGATCGAGACGCTGAAGGCGCTCGGTGCCGACGTCCGCTGGGCGTCCTGCAACATCTTCTCTACCCAGGACCATGCCGCCTCCGCCATCGCCGCGACCGGCACACCCGTCTTCGCCGTCAAGGGCGAGTCGCTTGAGGATTACTGGTCCTATACCGACCAGATATTCCAGTGGCCCGATGACGGCCTGTCCAACATGATCCTCGACGACGGCGGTGATGCGACCATGTACATCTTGCTCGGCGCCCGCGCCGAGGAAGGCGAGGACATCCTTTCCAAGCCGGCGTCCGAGGAAGAGGAATATCTCTTCGCCCAGATCAAGAAGCGCATGGCGGCAAGCCCCGGCTGGTTCGTCAAGCAGCGCCACGCCATCAAGGGCGTCACCGAAGAAACCACGACCGGCGTCAACCGGCTTTACCAGCTGCAGAAGAAGGGCCTGCTTCCCTTCCCGGCGTTCAACGTCAACGACTCGGTCACCAAGTCGAAATTCGACAACAAATATGGCTGCAAGGAATCGCTGGTTGACGGCATCCGCCGCGCGACCGATGTGATGATGGCCGGCAAGGTCGCCGTCGTCTGCGGCTACGGCGATGTTGGCAAGGGGTCTGCCCAGTCGCTGCGCGGCGCCGGCGCCCGCGTCAAGGTCACCGAGATCGATCCGATCTGCGGCCTGCAGGCCGCCATGGACGGTTTCGAGGTCGTCCAGCTCGAGGACGTCGTTTCTTCGGCCGACATCTTCATCACCACCACCGGCAACAAGGACGTCATCCGCATCGAGCATATGCGCGAGATGAAGGACATGGCGATCGTCGGTAATATCGGCCACTTCGACAACGAAATTCAGGTCGCCGCGCTCAAGAACCTGAAATGGACCAACATCAAGCCGCAGGTCGACATGATCGAGTTTCCGAAGGGAAACCGCATGATCCTGCTGTCGGAAGGCCGCCTGCTCAATCTCGGCAACGCCACCGGCCACCCGAGCTTCGTGATGAGCGCGTCCTTCACCAACCAGGTGCTGGCCCAGATCGAACTCTTCGCCAAGGGCGATCAGTACGGACACGAGGTCTATATCCTGCCGAAGCACCTCGACGAGAAGGTCGCCCGCCTGCATCTCGACAAGCTCGGCGCCCGCCTGACCGAACTTTCCGAGGAACAGGCATCATATATCGGCGTCACGCCGAAGGGTCCTTACAAGCCGGAACACTACAGGTACTGATTACTTTACCTTACGACACAACATCTAGTGGCCGGGGAACGCCAAGCGTTCCCCGGCCTCTTTTTTGATGTCTTGACGCTTCACGCGGAATCCCGCTGCGGGTATCTTGGGGTGATTCGTGAATGCGTGCGCGTGCGCTGAAATCGCGAAGTTTGCGTGGAATCCACATGAACGTGGCGAATTCCCGTGCCTGCGGCGAGGGGACGAAGGATGCCGGATTCGGAAAGGGCAAAAAGACCGGGCGGACGGATGTTCCGTCGCGGGCGATTTGCGCTTCTGTGGACATCTGTCGCGCTCGGGGCGAGCACGTCGATTGCCGGCGCTGAAGAAAATACCGGCATCGTAAGCCAGATTCTCGGTGGTTCCCTCGGAACGCCCGAAGTGGTGCAGTTCGCGCTCCTTGCCGGCGCGATGACGGCGGCGCTTGCCTCCGCGCTCTGGCTGATCCGCGAGCGCGGCCGCATAGCGCGCCAGAACGATCTGCTGCGCGCCCGGGTCGTCACCCTCAATGCCCAGGTCAGCAAGCTCGAGGCGCTGGCGACGACGGAAGGCCAGCGTGCCGTCATCTGGGAGGATCGCGACCAGAAGCCGGTGATCATCGGCACATTGGACGCCAGTTGCGGCGCGCCGCCGGAGCGCGGCGCCTTTCTCGCCTTCGGCCGTTGGCTTGAGCCGCGTTCCGCCGCCCGCATCGAGCATCTCGTCGCTGAACTGCGCGACGAGGCGAAACCCTTCAACGACACCATCGAGACGCGGCGCGGGGTGCCGCTCGAGGTCATCGGCCGCACCAACGGATCGAGCGCGGTGGTTCGTTTCGAAAATCTCTCCGGCGAGCGCGCGGGCAATGCCCGCCTTGCACTGGAGCACGGCCGCGTCGTCGAGACGCTGGAAACGCTGCAACAGCTGCTCGACACGCTCGACGCGCCGGTCTGGCTGCGCAGCGCCGACGGAGCGCTCGCCTGGGTCAACCGCGCCTTTGCCGCCGCGACGGGCCAGGCCTCTTCCGCCGAAACGATCCAGTCGGGTGCGGAGCTGTTCGGCTCTCAGGCGCTGCAGAAGATCGCCGCCGGCCGCGCAACCGGCGGAAAATACAAGGCGTCCGTCTCGACGGTCGTTCACGGCGACCGTCTGGTCTTCGACGTCGCCGAGGCCGAGGGCCCGTTCGGCTCCGCCGGACTTGCCATCGACAAGACCGACTACGACGCCATGCGCAACGAGTTGAGCAAGACCATCCGCAGTCACGAGGAAACCCTCGATGAATTGACGACGGCGGTGGCCATGTTCGACGAGGGCGCCCGGCTGCGTTTCTACAACCAGGCCTTCCAGAAGCTGTGGGGCCTCGATCAGGGCTTCCTCGACTCCGGGCCGGACAATGCGGCGTTCCTCGACAAGCTGCGCGCCGAGGGCAAATTGCCCGAGCAACCGGAATGGCGCCGCTGGAAGGACGGGATCCTCGCCGCCTATCGCGCGGTCGAGCCGCAGGAACACTGGTGGCACCTGCCGGACGGCCAGACCGTGCGCGTCGTCTCCAATCCGCACCCCAAGGGCGGCCTGACCTGGGTCTTCGAAAACCTGACCGAGCGCATCGACCTGGAAAGCCGCTTCAAGACGCTGGTGCGCGTCCAGGGCGAGACGCTGGATCATTTGGCCGAAGGCGTCGCCGTGTTCGGCTCGGACGGCCGGCTGCAATTGTCGAACCCGGCCTTCCTGCGCTTCTGGGGTTTGCAGGAGCCCGAAAAGGGCCAGTCCCTGCATATTTCGCAGATCGCCCGCCATTGCGAGACGCGTCTCGGCGACAGCGAGCCGTGGTCCTATTTCGCCGGCGTCGTCACCGGCTTCGAGGACGACCGCTCCGACGAGGCGGGCCGCTGCGCGGTCGGCGACGCCATCCTGTCCTGGATGGTTGCGCCTTTGCCCAATGGCCAGACCATGATCACCTTCGTCGATGTGACCGCGTCCGACCAGGTCGAGCGGGCATTGCGCGATCGCAACGAAGCGCTGATGCGCACCGCGCAGTTGCGCAGCCGCTTCATCCAGCATGTTTCCTACGAGTTGCGCACGCCGCTCACCAACATATCCGGCTTCACTCACCTGCTGCAGAACCCGGCGACCGGCCCGCTCAACCAGAAACAGCACGATTACATCGATCACATCGCCTCGTCGTCCGACGCGCTGATGCTGATCGTCGACGACATTCTCGACTTGGCGACGATCGACGCCGGTATCATGGAGCTCGACTTCTCCGAGGTTGAGATCGAGCCGATGATGCGCGAAGTGGCCGCGGGCCTTGCCTCCCGGTTCGGCGAACACGGTATCGATCTGGCCGTCCGCATCGCGCCCGACACGGGGTCGATCTTTGCCGATTCGGCGCGGCTCAGGCAGGTTATGTTCAATGTGCTCGCCAACGCCGCCGATTTCGCGCCCGAGGCTTCCACCGTCACCTTCACCTGCGAACGCGAGGATGGCGGCGTGGTCTTCAAGGTCCGCGATCGCGGGCCGGGCATACCGCCCGAGGCGATGGACGAGATCTTCAATCCGTTCGAAACCGGAAAGCCCGGCCGCCGCCGCGGCGCCGGCCTCGGCCTGTCGCTGGTGAAAAGCTTCGTCACCCTGCATGACGGCGAGGTCGTCATCGATTCGTCGCCGGAACGCGGCACCGAGGTCGTTCTGCATTTTCCGCAGGTTCCGCCCGGCGTCCGGGTCGCCGCCGAATAGGCCGCGCCGTGTGAACGCCGCGTGGCATCGGGCCCTCCTCCCGTGAAACTCTCCTTTCCCTCCCAACAGGCCCTTGTCCGCTTCGCGGACGACTTTGCCATGGCGCTGAAGCTCGGCGACTGTGTGCTGCTGGCCGGCGATCTCGGTGCCGGGAAGACGACATTTGCCCGCGCCGCAATCCGCGCCGTTGCCGGCGACAGGGCCGAAAGGCTGGAAGTGCCGAGCCCGACCTTCACGCTGGTCCAGAACTACGATCTGCGCCTGGCGATTGCCCATTTCGATCTCTATCGCATCGCCGACCCCGCCGAGATCGACGAACTCGGCCTGCCGGAGGCGCTTGAGACGGGCGCTGCCTTCATCGAGTGGCCGGAGCGCGCCGAAGGCCATCTTCCGGGCGGGGCGATCCGGTTTGAAATCGCCGAACCGCCGGATGATCCCGATGCCCGGGATGTGGAAATAACGGCGCCGCCGGATTTCGCGCAGCGCCTGCAGCGCAGCCTTGCCTTGCGCGCCTTCCTCGAAAGTCACGGCTGGGAAACCGCCTTCCGGGAATATCTTCTTGGCGACGCGTCGACCCGGGCCTACGAGACCGTCCACCGCGATGGCGAACGGGCGATCCTCATGAACGCGCCGAAACGGCCCGACGGCCCGCCGGTGCGCGATGGCAAGCCCTATTCGCAGATCGCCCATCTCGCCGAGGACGTCCTGCCCTTCGTCGCCATCGGCCGCACCCTGAAGGACAAGGGCTTCCGGGCCCCCGAGATATTCGCCTTCGATCTCGACCGGGGCATCGTCCTGCTCGAACATCTCGGCGGCGATGGCATCCTCGACGAAAACCGGGTGCCGATCGCCGATCGCTACGCGGCGTCCGTCGAGTGCCTTGCCGCGATGCACGCCGTATCCTGGCCACGCGAGATCGATGTCGACGGCGCGCGCCATGTGGTCCCGGACTTCGATCTCGGTGCCTTCCTGATCGAGACCGAACTGCTGAGTGACTGGTATGTCCCGCGCATTCGCGGTGAAAAACTGCTCGATGACGAAATCGCCGAATTCCGCGCGCTGTGGACCGATCTTTTCGCGATCGTCGACGCCGGCGAGAAGACGCTGCTTCTGCGCGATTTCCATTCGCCGAACATCATCTGGGACGGGGCGGCGAAGGGTGTCGCCCGTGTCGGGCTGATCGATTTCCAGGATGCGATGATCGGCTCGACCGCCTATGACGTCGCATCGATCGTGCAGGACGCCCGCGTCGATGTCCCGCCGGCGTTGCGGCATCGCCTGCTTGACCGCTATTGCGAGGTCCGTGCCCGGGCGCCGGACTTCGACGAAGAAGCGTTCCGCCTGGCCTTCGCCGTCCTTTCCGCCCAGCGCGCGACCAAGATTCTCGGCATCTTTGTCCGCCTCGACGAGCGTGACGGCAAGCCGGCTTATCTTGGCCATATTCCGAGGCTTCGGGCCTACCTGAAATCGAGCCTCGCCCATCCCGCGCTGGCCGGGCTGGCGAAATGGTATGAAAAACATGGCATTCTCGATGCCGAAGTGGAGCCCCGCTAGGTGGTGAATTCGGTAAAAAAGGCGATGATCCTCGCCGCCGGCCTCGGCACGCGGCTGCGGCCGATCACCGACACCGTGCCGAAACCGCTCGTCCCGGTCGGCGGCCGCACCATGCTCGACCGCAGCCTCGATCTCGCAGTCGGCGCCGGCATTACCGAGGCCGTGGTCAATGTCCATTACCTTGCGGAGCAGATTGTCGATCACTGCGCCCGCCGCGCGGCGCCCGCGATTGCGATCAGCGACGAAACCGACAGGATTCTCGAGACCGGCGGCGGCGTGGTGAAGGCCCTGCCGCTGCTCGGATCCGATCCCTTCCTGTTGCTCAACGCCGACACCTTCTGGGTCGAATGGGGAAAGCCGAACTTGCGCGCGATGATCGAGATGTTCGATCCCGCCCGGATGGACATCCTGCTGATGCTCTGCCGCCTCTCTGACACGACCGGGCATGGCGGCGGCGGCGACTTCTCGATGGACGGCGACGGTCGCCTGGCCCGGCTTGCCGACAAGTCCGATCCTTCCGGCCTGCTTTATGCCGGCGCGACGATCTACAATCCGGCTATATTCGCCGGCGCGGACGCCGAACCGCACTCGCTCAATCTCTATTACGACCGCGCCATTGCCGCCGGCCGCCTGTTCGGCCACGTCATGCAGGACGGCCACTGGTTCACGGTCGGCACGCCGGAGGCGCTGCCCGCGGCCGAAACCAGGCTGAAAGAGCTGCAATCGGCACTCGCCGATTGACCCGCCGCCGTCCGGCGATGGAAACTGCACCGGGAATCAGTCCAGCTCCTCAACCGAAAGGCCTCCCGTGGCCGGTTACGTCCAACCGCGCGTCTATTCCGTCGCTCCCGGCATCCCCTTTCTGCCGGCGGTGACGCATGCGCTGTGCGACGGCGATCTGGTGCCGGGTTTTCGCTATACGGGCGATCCGCTACAGCTGTCGGCGGTGTCGATCTATGTGCCGACCCGCCGTGCCGCGCGCGAAATGCGCTCGGCCTTCCTCGATTACTTAGGCGGCAAAACAATTCTGCTTCCGCAGATCCGGCCGCTCGGCGAATTCGACGAGGACGCGGAGTTCTTCGATGGCGATGATGCCGCCGCGATCGACATCCCGCCCGCCATCGAGCCGACCGAGCGGCTGCTGCTGCTTGGCGCGCTGATCCGGCAATGGACGAGGCATCTCAAGATCGATATCGGCAAGCTCTATGGCGGCGAGGCGATCCTCACGCCGGTCTCGGTGGCCGACGCCTTCTGGCTTGCGCGCGATCTTGCCGCCTTGATGGACCAGTTCTCGACCGGGCAGGTCCCCGTTTCGGCGCTGACCGATCTCGATACGGCGGAACTGTCGGACTGGTGGAAGGTCACGCGCGCCTTTCTGGAGATCATGCGCCGCGAATGGCCGGATATCCTCGCCGAGCGCAACGCGCTCGATCCCGGCGAACACCGCAACCGCCGCATCCTTGCCGAAGCCCGCCGCCTGGAACGCAATCCGCCGAAGGGGCCGGTCGTGGTCGCCGGCTCCACCGGCACGATTCCGGCGACCGCGGAGCTGATCGCGGCCATCGCCCGTCTGCCGATGGGCGCGGTCGTCCTGCCGGGCTTCGACCGGGACATGGATGAGGCGTCGCGCGCCCTGCTCGCCTCCGACGAGGATGTCGCCTCGGTGATCGGCCATCCGCAATATGGCCTGCAGAGGCTCGCCGGACGCATCGGCGTCGCGCCCGACGCCGTCGAGGCGCTCGGCGGCGAGGAGCCGGACGCGATGTGCCAGCGCCGGCTCTGGGTGTCGGAAAGCCTGCGTCCCTCGGCGGTCACCGACCGCTGGACGCAAACCCGGCAATCGGTTTCTGACATGGCCTTCGGCGATGTCGCGCTGCTGACCGCGCCGAACGAGCATCTGGAAGCCGCCGCCATCGCCGCGGCGCTGCGCGAGGCGATCGCCGAACCCGACGCGATCGCCGCTCTGGTGACGCCGGACCGGACGCTCGCCCGCCGGGTCGCCGCCGAGCTCGCGCGCTACGGCATTGCCGCGACCGATACCGGCGGCACGCCGGCCGCTTCGACACATCAGGGCAGGCTCCTCGCGCTGGCGCTGGAGACGGTCTTCAATCCCGGCGATCCGTCGACCCTGCTGGCGCTCGCCAAGCATCCGCTGGTGACGCTCTCCGCCGCGCCGGAGAATCACGCCGAAACCGTCAACCTGTTCGAAATGGCGATCCTGCGCGGCGGCACCGGCCGGGTCGGCCCGCAGGCGATCGCCGACCTTGTCCGCCAGCGCGCGGCGGACCGGGAGCGGACCGACATCCGCCTGTCTCCATGGCTGAAATCCCTGACCGAAGACGACACCGGCAGAATCGTTGCGTTCACGGAACGATTTGAGCAGGCATTGGCTCCTCTGGCCGAGCTTGCTGTCCGTGGCGGGGAGGTTCCGCTTGCTTCGCTGGTATCGGCGACGGTCGAAACGCTGGAAGCGCTGGCCCGCGACGAAACCGGTTTTCACGATGCCCTCTACGAAGACGAGGCCGGCGCCGTCTTCCGAAGTTTCCTCTCCGGCCTCGTCGCCGGCGACGTGCCGCTGCATCTCGAACCTTCGGTCTGGCCGCAGGCGGTGCAGGCGCTGATGGCCGATATCGCGGTCAAGCCGGCGCCGGGCGGCCATCCGCGCATCAACATCTGGGGCACGCTGGAAGCGCGTCTCCAGACGGTCGACCTGATGATTCTCGGCGGCCTCAACGAGGGCGTCTGGCCGTCGCAGACCCAGAACGACCAGTTCCTGACGCGCGGCA
This sequence comes from Oricola nitratireducens, assembly GCF_014904745.1. GTDB lineage: Bacteria > Pseudomonadota > Alphaproteobacteria > Rhizobiales > Rhizobiaceae > Oricola > Oricola nitratireducens. The sequence goes on along the minus strand of NZ_JACZCS010000001.1, from coordinate 222,665 downwards.
TGAAATCCGGACTTGGCCTCGAGCCGCCCGAGCGCCGCATCGGCCTGTCCGCGCATGATTTCCAGATGGCAATGGGCCAGAAACGCGTCATCCTCTCGCGCTCGGAACGCGCAGAGGGCGCGCCGTCGATTGCCTCGCGCTGGCTGCAGCGCCTGACGACCTTTGCCGGCGAAGGGGCGGTGAAAGCGATGACGACCGCCGGCGACCGTTACATCGCGCTTGCCCGCGCCATAGAGGAAGGTGTCGCGGCAAAACCCGCGCCGCGCCCCGAACCGGCGCCGCCGCTTGCCGCCCGGCCGCGCTTCCTGTCGGTCACCGAAGTCGAGACGCTGATCCGCGACCCTTACGCGATCTACGCAAAAAAGGTTCTGCGCCTGCGCCCGATCGAGGAACTGGTCCGTGACCCCGGCGCCGCCGAGCGCGGGTCGCTGTTCCACGCTATTTTCGAGCATGTCGTCAGGGAGGAGGTCGATCCGCTCGCACCCGACGCGCTGGAGCGCACGCTCGCCGTTGCCCGCCGGCTCTTCGACGGCGAGAGCCTGCCGCCCGACATTCGCGCCATCTGGTGGCCTCGCGTCGAGGCGGGCGTCACCGGCATTGCCGGCTGGGAGGCCGACCGCGCGCCGGCGGTGTCGAAACGCTTTGCCGAGATCGACGCCGATGCGACCGAGATCGCCGAAACCGGCGTCCGCCTCACCGGCCGCGCCGACCGCATGGATCTCTTGCCCGACAGCACGGTCGAAATTATCGATTTCAAGACCGGTGTTCAGCCAAGTGCGGAAATGGTCAAAACGCTTTTAGCGCCGCAATTGCCACTCGAAGGGGCGCTTCTGCGTCGTGGTGCTTTCGCGGATATCGGAAAGGCCGATCCTGCCAGCATGTTTTATGTCAAAGTTGGCGCGCGCGGTGAAGTGAAGCCAGCGAATGTCCTCAAGGGCGGTAGAAAGACCGGCGATGCCAACCCGCTGGATCTCAGCGAGGCGGCATGGGACAAGCTGGCGGAAATGCTGCGCTATTACGGAATCGAAACGAATGGTTTCCTGTCGCAGCGCATGCCGCAGAAGCTGCGCGACCGGCTTGGCGACTACGATCATCTCGCCCGCATGCATGAGTGGCGCGCCGGCGGAGACGGCGATGACTGAGGGGGCGCGCAAACTCGTTCCCGACACCGATACGCTGTCGCGCCAGGCGATGGCGGCGAGCCCCGACAAATCCGTCTGGGTGTCCGCCAATGCCGGCTCCGGCAAGACCTATGTGCTGGCGACGCGCGTCATCCGCCTGCTGCTCGCCGGTACCGATCCGTCGCGCATTTTGTGCCTGACCTACACCAAGACGGCTGCCGCCGAAATGAAGGACCGCGTCTTCAAGCGGCTTGGCGAATGGGTCACCATGCCGGAAGCCGAACTGCGCAAGGTCCTGACCGATCTGGAGGGAAGGACGCCGGATGCGGACAAGCTGGCCTTCGCCCGCTGCCTCTTCGCGCGCGCGCTGGAGACGCCCGGCGGCCTGAAGATCCAGACCATTCACGCCTTCTGCGACGCGTTGCTGCACCGCTTTCCGCTCGAGGCCAACGTGCCCGGCCATTTCGAACAGCTCGACGACGACATGATCGCCGCGCTGATCGGCGAGGCGCGCGCCGAGATGCTGGCCCGCATCGATCGCGGCGATATCGAAGATGTCGCCGACGCCTTCCGCACCGTGATCGAACTGACCGGCGAATCCGGCCTCGACGGCCTTCTCGATGAAGCCGTGCAGAAGCGCTCGAAGCTGGTCGGCTTCCTCCGGGACATGAATCCGGCTAACGAACGCCGAAATTTTTATCGCGAAGCATTCGGCTTCGAAGTAACTACAAGCACCGCTGGGCTCGCGTCTGAGTTATGGCCACTTCCAGGCTTCGAAAGCGAATATGTAGAGGCCGTTTTAGGTACAGGCCGGCGGAGCGGAAAAAACTTAGTAATCAACGTCGGAGAGGGGCTGCAGCAATGCGCCGCTGAGGGAAGTCCGTTGGCGCGGTTTGAGTTGCTTGTAAAGACATTCCTTAAAGCCGACGGAACGCCGAAAACGCACAACATGTTTCCCGCCGCAGTGCTGGGCGAACTTCCTGACTACGAGGAACGTTTTCTCTCGGCGGCAGACCGTGTGATCGAAGTGGGCGACCGGATCGCGCTTCTGGCGCAGATCGAAAACACGCTTGCCGCGCTCGTCATCGTCGACCGTTTGTTATCCGGCTATGAAAAGCTGAAGCATGTGCGCGGCTATCTCGATTTCGACGATCTTATCGATCGAACGGCCAATCTTCTCGCCCGCCCCGAGGTCGGCGCCTGGGTGCGCTACAAGCTCGATCAGGGCATCGATCACATCCTCGTCGACGAGGCGCAGGACACCAGCCCGCGGCAATGGCAGGTCATCCGCGCGCTGTCCGACGAGTTCTTTTCCGGCGAGGCCGCGCGCGACGTTCGCCGCACCCTGTTTGCCGTCGGCGACGAGAAGCAGTCGATCTATTCCTTCCAGGGTGCCGATCCGGCGAGTTTCGGCAAGGCGGGCGAGGACGTGCGCGAAAAGGCGATCGCCGTCTTCGGGCCGGAGGGCTTCCGAGACGTGCCGCTGGAGACCTCCTTCCGCTCGACGCAGGACGTGCTCTCCGCCGTCGATGTCGTCTTCGAATCCGAGATGAACCGCCGTGGTGTCGCCTATGGCACCGGCATCATCCGCCACAAGTCGCTGCGCGAGGGCCAGCCGGGCTGGGTCGAGGTCTGGGAACTGGAGCGCGCGCAGGAGCACGCCGAGACCGAAGACTGGACCGCGCCGGTCGACACGCCGCCCGCACCCGCCGTCACCGTCGCCGAACGCGTCGCCTCCGTCATTTCCGGCTGGATCGCAAACGGCGAGATCATCGAGGGTCTCGGCCGGCCGGTGACCGCGGGCGATATCCTGATCCTGGTCAGGAGCCGCGACAGTTTCATCGCCACCCTGTCGCGCGCGCTCAAGGACAAGGGCGTCGATGTGGCCGGCGCCGACCGGCTGAAGATGACCGACCACATCGCCGTGCTCGATCTTCTCGCCATCGCAAAATTCGTTCTTCAGCCGGCTGACGATCTCTCGCTGGCCGCGTTGTTGCGATCGCCGCTGATCGATCTGTCCGAGGAAGCGCTGTTCGATCTCGCCCATGACCGCGGCGAGGCCACGCTTTACGAGGCTCTTGAAGAGGCTGCGGCTGACGACACGCGCCTGCGCGCGATCCATGCGGTGCTTGCCGGCTGGCGCGCGCGCGCCGCGCAACTGCCGGTCTACGAATTCTACGCCTCGATCCTGTCCGGTGAGGGCGGCCGCGAGCGGCTCGTCGGCCGGCTCGGCCCGGAAACACCGGACATGCTGGACGAATTCATGCGCTTCGCGCTTGCCCAGGAACAGGCGGGCGTGCCCTCGCTGCAGAATTTCGTCTCGGTGCTCGAGGCGGCAAGTCCCGAAATCAAGCGCGAGATGGATCCGTCGCAGGCCCAGGTCCGCATCATGACCGTGCATGGCGCCAAGGGCCTCGAAGCCCCGGTCGTTTTCCTGGTCGACCGCGGGTCGCCGCCACATAGATCACAGAAGGAGGATCGTTTCCTCGAAATTCCGACCGGGGACGATGATTCCATCCCGCTGTGGAATGCAACCAACATAGTAAAGTCCAGCGTCACCGAGGCGGCGAAGGCCGAAATCGCGCGCAAGGCGGAGGAGGAGTACCGCCGCCTGCTCTATGTCGGCATGACGCGCGCCGCCGACAGGCTGATCGTCGCCGGCTATGCCGGTCCGCGCGGCGGTGGCGAGAACACCTGGCACGGCGTGGTCGAGCGCGCGCTTCTGGAAGCGAGCGAACCGGTCAGCTATCCGGATTTCGGGGCGATCCGCTTCCAGGTGACGCAGGCGCCCGCCGTGACGGCGAAGCCGGAAGAAACGCCTGCGGAAAAGCACATTGTTGCGCTACCGGAATGGTTCCGCGAGCCGGTCCGCCCCGAGCCGCCCTTGCCGCGCCCGCTGGCGCCGTCGGGCGCGTCCGGAATCGCCATCGAGCGCGAGAAGGATACCGCCGGCGCAAAGGGTGCGCCCTCCATCCTCGAGCCGGGCGCCGGCGACATGGCGCCGTCGCTGGCGGTCCGGCGCGGCATCGCGCTGCACCGGCTTTTACAGATGCTGCCCTCTGTCGCGCCCGGCGACCGCGGCGCCAAGGCGGGCGACTATTGCCGCCGTTTCGATCACCGCTGGAGCGACGACGATGTCGCGGAGATCGTCGCCCAGGCCTTGGCGATCATCGAGGACCCCGCCCATGCCGGCCTGTTCGGCGAAAACACCGCCGCCGAAGTCCCGGTGATGGGAACGCTGACCCTCGGCGGCGAGGAGCGCGCCGTCTCCGGCGTGATCGACCGGATCGCCGTGGAAGAGGACCGCGTCCTCATCGTCGATTACAAGACCAACGCCTTTCCGCCGAAAACGCCGGCCGAGGTGCCCGATGTCTATCTGCGCCAGATGGTGCTCTACCGCGCCCTTGTCGCGCCGCTCTATCCGGACCGCCCGGTGGAGGCCTGGCTGCTCTATACGGCCGGGCCGCGCATGATCGCCCTGCCGCCGGCGCTGCTCGATGCCGCGCATGAATCTTTCACGCGAACGTGACCCTGCGGCAAATCATGCGCTGGTCTTGAATCGCCTGTGGTGATACCCAAATGTAGCTCGAATTTCAGAATCAAGGAGTGCCGGATATGGCGACCGTAAAAATCGATGGCAGCAACTTCCAGAGCGACGTGCTGGGCTCCTCGGAGCCGGTTGTTGTGGACTTCTGGGCCGAATGGTGCGGCCCCTGCAAGATGATCGCGCCCGCGCTGGAAGAAATCTCCACCGAGATGGAAGGCAAGGTCAAGATCGCCAAGGTCAATGTCGACGAGAACCAGGATCTCGCCGTGCAGTTCGGTGTCCGCTCGATCCCGATGCTGCTGATGTTCAAGAACGGCGAGATTGCCGACCAGATGATCGGCGCCGCCCCGAAGGCGCGGCTGATGGACTGGATCAAGAGCGCCACCGCCTGATCCGGATCCGGCTCGAATGAAATAAGCCCGGCTTTGGCCGGGCTTTTTTGTTGTCGGGATTCAGACGGGCGGCGTGCCGTTGTCGCGCAGCACCTCTCCGGCGAGATAGAGCGAGCCGCCGATCAGCACGCGTGGCGGCGGCTCCAGCCGGTTCCAGCCCTCGCCGAGCAGGCGCAGGGCTTCCTCCACATTCGTCATCGGCTGCGCCGTCAGCCCGGCGGCGACAGCGTTCTCGGCCAGCTCCCGCGGGTCGACGCTCGCGTCGCTGTCTTCCACCGGCACCGTGAAGACGTGCCGCACCATGCCCTCGAAGGCGCGGAAATAGCCGGTCGCGTCCTTGGTGTTGATCATCCCGGCGATCAGGAAGAGCGGCCGTTCTGTGCGGTCCTGCATGCCGGCGAGCGCCTCTGCGATCATCGCGGCGGCATGCGGATTGTGGCCGCCGTCGAGCCACAGTTCGGAGCCCTCCGGCAGAAGCGCCGGCAGGGGGCCTTCCGTCAGCCGTTGCATGCGCGCCGGCCACTGTACCGTTTCCATCGCCCGCTCGGCGGTTTCATGCGAAATGTCGAATCCCGCCGCACTGACCGCGGCAAGCGCCGCCGCGGCATTGGCGATCTGGTGACGGCCGGAGAGGCGCGGCAGCGGCAGATCCATCAACCCTGCATCGCTCTGGAACGCCATTCGTCCGTGCTCCTCATAGGCGAGGAAATCCTGTCCGTAGACCGCATGCGGGCAGCCGAGTCGCTCCGCCGTGTCGATCAGCACCTCGCGCGCCACCTCGTTGTCCTGGAACCCGATGATCACCGGAACGCCGGGTTTCATGATGCCGGCCTTTTCCATCGCGATCAGCTCGATCCGGTCGCCGAGATAGGCCTGGTGGTCGAGTCCGATCGGCATGATGACGCTGACGGCCGGTTTTTCGATCACATTGGTCGCGTCGAACCGTCCGCCGAGCCCGACCTCGACAATTGCCGCGTCGGCGGGGTGTTCGGAAAACAGGATGAACATCACCGCCGTCAGGATCTCGAAAACCGTGATCTGCTCGCCGCCATTGGCCTCTGCCACGCGGCGCACGGCCTCGGCGAACACGTCGTCCTCGACATATTGGCCCGGCGCACCGCTGCGTCCGATCCGGTAGCGTTCGTGCCAGCGCACCAGATGCGGGGAGATATGCACGTGCACGGCCTTGCCGTCGGCTTCCAGCAGCGCCCGGCAATAGGCGGCGCAGGAGCCCTTGCCGTTGGTGCCGGCAATATGGATCACCGGCGGCATGCGGTCCTGCGGATTGCCGAGCCGTTCGAGCAGTCGCGTGATGCGCCCCAGCGAAAGGTCGAAACCCTTCGGATGCAGGCTCATCAGCTTGTCGATTTCGCGTTCCGCGGCGCTGCCGTCACCGGTTGCGTGCGGCGGGTCGGATCGGCGGTTTGCCGGTGTCGTCAATTTCGGTCCGATCAGAAGCTCGGCGAGGGTTTCTGGGAGGTCTCTGCGCCGGGCTCGGCTCCGACGGTTTCGACCGCGACCGTTTCCTCGGTCTTCTTCTCGGCCTTGCCGTCAGCGGGCTTTTCCGGTGCGGGCGGCGCCAGTTTCGGTGTCGCCGCCGGTTGCTTCAGGAGAATGCGCAAAAGCCGCGCGATGGTCGGCCGCAATTCGTGCCGGTGGACGACCATGTCGACCATGCCGTGATCGAGCAGGTACTCGGAGCGCTGGAAGCCTTCCGGCAGTTTCTCGCGGATGGTCTGTTCGATCACCCGCGCGCCGGCGAAGCCGATCACCGCGCCCGGTTCGGCGATGTGGATGTCGCCGAGCATCGCATAGGAGGCCGAGACGCCGCCGGTCGTCGGATTGGTCAGCACGACGATATAGGGCAGGCCCGCTTCCTTCAGCATCTCCACGGCGACGGTCGTGCGCGGAAGCTGCATCAGCGACAGGATGCCTTCCTGCATGCGCGCCCCGCCGGACGCCGCGAACAGGACCAGCGGACGCTTCTTCTCGATCGCCGTCATGAACCCCTTGATGATCGCCTCGCCGGCGGCGATGCCGAGCGAGCCGCCCATGAAGTTGAACTCGTGCAGGCAGGCGACGATCGGCAGGGTCTCGATCGATCCGAGCGCGTTGACGATGGAATCGTCGAGACCGGTCTTGTTCTTGTTCTCGCGCAGCCGGTCGGTGTATTTCTTCTGGTCGCGGAATTTCAGCGGATCGACGGGCACGTCCGGATTGTCGAGGATCTCGAAGACGCCATTGTCGAAGAAATGGCGCAGCCGCTCGCGCACCGAGATCTTCATGTGATAGCCGGAGGCCGGCACCACCCACTGGTTTTCCTCCAGGTCCCGGTGAAACACCATCTCGCCGGTTTCGGGGCACTTGATCCAGAGGTTTTCCGGCATTTCGCGCCGGCCGAGCATCGAGTTCAGCCGCGGGCGGACGTAGTTGGTGATCCAGTTCATGGATTGATCCCGTGAATGTCAGTCAGGACAATGTGGCGCGTCTATTCGGCGGCTTCAAGGCGTGCGGCGCGAACGCCGGCGGCAAGCCCGCCGACCAGCGTCGCCACGGCCTCGACCGTGTCGCCCGTCGCGCGGTTGTCCTTGTCGAGCGTGTTGGCGACGGCCTGCACGATCGCCGTGCCGACGACGACGCCGTCGGCATCGCGGCCGATGACCTTGGCCTGCTCCGCCGTCTTGACGCCGAAGCCGACGCAGACCGGCAGTTCCGTGTGCCGCTTGATCCGGTTGACCGCATCCGCCACCGCCGATGTCGAGGCGATCGCCCCGCCGGTAATCCCGGTCATCGACACGTAGTAGACGAAGCCCGACGTGTTCGCGAGCACCTTGGGCAGGCGCTTGTCGTCGGTGGTCGGCGTGGCGAGGCGGATGAAGTTGATGTCGGCGGCCAGCGCCGGCAGGCACAGTTCCTCGTCCATTTCCGGCGGCAGGTCGACGATGATCAGCCCGTCGACGCCGGCGTCCTTGGCGTCCTTCAGGAAGGTGTCGACGCCGTAGACATAGATCGGGTTGTAATAGCCCATCAGCACGATCGGCGTGTCGGTGTTCTCTTCACGGAAGGTCTTCACCATGGCGAGCGTCTTGCGCAACGTCTGGCCGGCGCGAAGCGCCCTCAGCCCCGCGGCCTGGATCGCCGGGCCGTCGGCCATCGGATCGGAGAACGGCATGCCGAGTTCGACCACGTCGGCGCCGGCGGCCGGAAGCCGCCGCAGGATCGCAAGCGAAGTCTCGTAATCGGGATCGCCGCTCATCACGAAGGTCACGAGACCCGGACGGCCCTCTTCCTTCAGCTTGGCGAAACGTGCATCCATGCGTGCTGTCATTGCGTCTGTTCCTTCTGACGGGCCTTCACGCGCTCGCCGTCTTCCTTGGTGAAATCGCCGACGGCCGCCGCGTTCGGCAGAATCTCCAGCACCTTTTCCGACGGCCGGCAGAGCGCCGTGCCGAGCGGCGTGACCACGATCGGGCGGTTCATCAGGATCGGGTGCGCGACCATGAAGTCGATCAGCTCGTCGTCGGTCCATTTCGGATCACCGAGGCCGAGCTCGTCATAGGGCGTCCCCTTCTGGCGCAGGATGGCGCGCACCGGCAGGCCGGTCGCCGCGATGATCTCGACCAGCCTGTCGCGGCCGGGCGGCGTTTTCAGATATTCGACCACCTCCGGCTCCTCGCCGGATTCGCGGATCATCGCCAGCACGTTGCGCGACGTGCCGCATTTCGGATTATGGTAGATCGTGACCGTCATCCTTCCGCCGACTCCCGGATGGTGATCGTCACGTTGAAGGCATAGAAGCCGTTCTTCGCGATCCGCGACACCGCTTCCTTCGGGTCGAAGGCGATGCGCGGTTCGCCATCGTCCGGCACCCGGGTCAGGAACTGCAGGTTCTGGCTGGTGCGCACGCCCTGCGCATTTTCGCCCTCGTCGCCTTCGGCGATGGCGACATAGTGCAGCGGGTTCTGCTTCGACTGGTAGATCTCGAACGCCGTCATAGCTCGTGCCCCAGGATCTTGCCGACCGTGAAGACGTCCTTGTCGCCGCGCCCGCACAGGTTCATCACGATGATCTGGTCCTTGCCCATCTTCGGCGCCCGCTTGATCACTTCGGCGAGCGCGTGGGACGGCTCGAGCGCCGGGATTATGCCCTCGAGCCTGCACAGAAGCTGGAACGCTTCCAGAGCTTCCGCGTCCATGATCGGCACGTATTCGCAGCGGCCGGACTCCTTCAGCCAGGAATGCTCCGGCCCGATGCCGGGATAGTCGAGCCCGGCCGAGATCGAGTGGCCGTCCTTGATCTGGCCGTCGCCGTCCTGCAGCAGATAGGTGCGGTTGCCGTGCAGCACGCCCGGAGACCCGGCCGTCAGCGAGGCGCAATGCTCGTCGCCTTCCAGTCCCTTGCCGCCGGCTTCCACGCCGACGATCTGCACGTCCTTGTCGTCGAGGAACGGGTGGAACAAGCCGATCGCGTTCGATCCGCCGCCGACGGCGGCGACGATCATGTCCGGCAGGCGGCCTTCCATGGCCATCATCTGTTCCTTGGTCTCCGTGCCGATCACCGACTGGAAATCGCGCACCATCTCCGGATAGGGATGCGGGCCCGCCGCGGTGCCGATCAGGTAATAAGTGTCGTCGACATTGGTGACCCAGTCGCGCAGCGCCTCGTTCATCGCGTCCTTCAGCGTGCCGTGGCCGGAGGTGACCGGAGTAACCTCGGCGCCGAGCAGCTTCATGCGGAACACATTCGGCGCCTGCCGCTCGACATCGGTGGCGCCCATATAGACATGGCACGGTAAGCCGAACCGCGCCGACACCGTTGCCGACGCCACGCCATGCTGGCCGGCGCCGGTTTCGGCGATGATGCGGGTCTTGCCCATGCGCCGCGCCAGAATGATCTGGCCGAGACAGTTGTTGATCTTGTGCGAACCGGTGTGGTTCAGCTCGTCGCGCTTGAAGTAGATCTTTGCGCCGCCGAGATGCTCGGTTAGCCGCTCGGCGAAATAGAGCGGCGACGGCCGGCCGGTGTAATGCGTATTGAGGTTTTCCAGCTCCGCCTTGAACGCGGGATCGTTTTTCGCCTCTTCCCAGTGCGCCTGCAGGTCGAGGATCAGCGGCATCAGCGTTTCGGCGACGAAGCGTCCGCCGAAGATGCCGAACATGCCCTGTTCGTCCGGACCTGTCCGGAAGGAATTCGGTTCGACCGGCTTGTTCATGGCATTACTCCCGGTTTCGGGCGTCGGCCGCCCGCGCCGCCTCGAGAAAGGCGGTGATCTTGTTGATGTCCTTCACGCCCGGCGCGCTTTCAACGCCTGACGACACGTCGAGCGCCCTTGCGCCCGAGATGGCCAAGGCTTGCTCCACGTTTTCGGGATCGAGGCCCCCGGAAAGCATGTAATCGATGCCAGCGTCAAGCGTGGCCAGCAGCTGCCAGTCGAAGACGAGCCCGTTGCCGCCCGGCAGATCCGAGCCCGCTGGCGGCTTGGCGTCGAACAGGAAGCGGTCGGCGGCCATCAGATAGGGCACGCATTTGGCGAAATCGGCGGCCTCCCGGATCGCGAAAGCCTTCATCACCGGCAGGCCGTAGCGGGCTTTCAGTTCCTTGACCCGCTCCGGCGTTTCCGAGCCGTGCAGCTGCAGGATGTCCGGCCTGACCATGGAGACGATGGAGTCGAGATAGGCGTCGTCGGCATCGACCGTCACGGCAACCGCCTTGAGCCCCCACATCCGGGCGCGCGTCGCCAGGTCGGCCGCCGTCTCCACGTCGATATTGCGCGGGCTCCGCGGAAAGAAAATGAAGCCGACATGCGTCGCCCCGCCGGCGATCGCCGCATCGACCGCCTCCCGCGTTTTCAGGCCGCATATCTTGATGTCGAGTGTCATGGGGGCGAGATAATGCCGTGCGGGCAAAGAGTCGAGGATAATGCGCAGCGCGCGGCTAAAACCCGATCGCCTGCAGCGCCGTGCCGTTCTTCTTCAGCCAAGCCCGACAGCGCTCGGTGTCCGGGCACAATTCCTCGCACAGCGCCCAGAAGTCCTTGCCGTGGTTCATGTGCACCAGATGCGCCACCTCGTGCGCGACGAGATAGTTGATCACCGGTTTCGGCGCCATCATGATCCGCCAGGAAAACGACAGGTTGCCTTCCGACGAGCACGACCCCCAGCGGCTGGTCGTGTCCTTGTAGCGGATCGACTTCGCCGGTCGGCCGACCGTGTCCGTATGGCGCGCGACCAGCTCCCCGATTTCGGCCTTCGCTTCCTTCTTCAGATAGTCGGCGATGCGCCGCGGCAGGTGGATGCGCTCGCCACGCACGATCAGTTGCGCGCCGTCTCCGGTCCGAACCGCCTCCGTCACGCCGCGCCTCGGCTCGTGCACGATCTCGTGGTTGACGCCGCGGATCGGGATCTTGATGCCGGGCCTGACCACCGGCCGCTCCGGCAGCTTGCCGAGCTTTTCCTCCAGCCAGTCGCGGTTGCGGAAGAGGAAGCGCTCGACTTCCAGCATCGAGATGCCGACCGGCGTCGTCACCGAAAGCCCCGTGGCGCCGGGCTTGATGCGCAGCGTCAGCCGCCGCGCGCGCGGATTTTCGGCGATGCGCAACGACAGCGTCCGTCCGGCGACGTCGTGCGTCAGGTGCTGGACGGCCGAACCGGTCTTCCCGGAAATGCGCTTGCGTGAAAAACCGAATGCCATGCGAGGCGATTTAGCCGATTCTCGCGAAAATTTGGAAAAAATGTGCCGGTGTTTGCAATCGTGGGGGTCCCGGCCCATAGTCCGCCCGGCGCTTCGGCGCCGCAGCTGAAACGGACCGAACTCCGATGATCTACCGCAGCACCATTCTTTTCACGGTTTCGCCTCCGCCTCCCGGTCGGTGAGGATCGCGGCGCGGTTCTGACCGCGCGCATCCGCCGACATCGGGAGGTTGCCGGAACCGGGCCGGGCTTGTGTCGCAAGCGCCGGATCCCGGTCGCATCCCGCTTTCCGCGCCAACCTCTCCATTTTCATTTTTTCGCGATCCCGCGGCCGACCTGCCCGGTTCGGATACCGGCGCGTCCCGCGATCGCGGCTGTCTGAGAGGTCAACTCCCCATGGCTGGGAACAGAACCATTATCGTATTGAGTGCGGCGGCGACGCTGTTGATGATCGGCGTCGGCATGATCGTCGCCCTGCTGCCGCAAAGGGTGCACGCCGAGACCGGAAGTCTCGAAAGCGTCGGCATGGTCGCATCCGTCTTCGCATTCGCTTATTTGCTCGCCCAACTGCCCGCCGGCGTCCTGGCGGACCGGTTCGGCGCCAAACCCTTGCTCGTGACCGGCTACGCCCTGTGCGCCGTTGCGGGCGTCATGTTCTGGATTTCGGGCACGGCGGGAGGGATCTATCTCGGCCGCGCCGTGCAGGGTCTCGGCGAAGCGCCTGTCTGGGCGCTCGGTCCCGCCGTGCTTTCGCTCGCCTACCCGGCAGCGAAGGGCCGTGCGATAGGCATATACAACGCCGCGATCCATATCGGGCTGACGATGGGGCCGGTGATCGGCCTGCTGCTGGATCCGTCCGGTCTCGGCCGAACGCCGTTCCTGCTATTCTCGGCATTCTGCGTTGCCGGGGCGATCGTCGTGGCGGTTTTCCTGCCCCGCATGAGTGCCGGACCGGTGCTGGCGAAGACCGGCAGGCAGGCCCTGCGTGGCACCGTTGGTCTGCTCGTTCACCGCCCGTCGCTTGTCGTGCTGGCGGGGATCGTTCTTTACGGCGGGTGTTACGGCGCCTTTCTCAGCGTCCTCCCGATCACGGCGGCGGCCCTGAAGGGTTTCGGGCCGCGGGATATCAGCATGTTTTTCGTTGTCTTCTATGCCGCGATCAGCGTCTCGCAGCTGGTGGCCGGACCGCTTTCGGATCGCCACGGCCGCACGCCTTTCATGATCGGCGGGCTGGTCCTTGCCGTTGTCGGGCTTGCCGCCTTCCTCTTGTCGCCGGCGGTGATGACCTATGTGTCGCTTGCGATTTCCAGCTTCGGTCTCGGCGTCTTCTGCGTCGCCTCGCTGGCGAAACTGAACGACATTGCGCCGGAACATCTGAAGGGAACGATTTCCGGCGGTTACTATTTCGCCTGGGCGCTCGGCTATGTGCTCGGTCCGCTGATGGTCGGCGCGCTCGATCCGGTATCTCCCGCAACGGGATACTGGATATTGTGCGCGTTGATGACGGGCCAGGTCATCGCGTTGCTGACGATCCGCGATATCCGTGCATAGCCGCCGTGAAACGGCTTCACGCGAAAAGAAAAAACCCGCGGTTCGTGAGAACCGCGGGCGGTGAGCCATAAGGTCAGTTTGGAGGTCAGACCATGATTTAGGCTCAGGGGTTAGTTGTAGTCTGTGACATTCGGCACAGACGGACCGGCGTTGTCTCCGCCATTGTTCTGGCCGCTTTTGCGATCGCGCATGAAGCGGTCGAACTCTTCCTGGTCCTTGGCCCGGCGCAGTTCGCGCATGTAGGAGTCGAACTCCTCGCGCATTTCGTCGAGCTTGCGGCGTTCTTCCGTCAGCCGTTCCAGTTCCTTTTCGCGCCAGTCGTCGAAGGCGACGTTGCCGGTGCGGGCATGGTGCTGGTGGTGACGGCGCCGGCGGCCGATGCCGCTGCATCCGCGGAACACTTCGTCGGTTTTCATGTTCACGTCCCTTTTGAAGTCGTCCAGCCGGTCGCCCCAGATGATGTAGGCCAGCATCGCCAGACCAAGCGGCCAGAAGATGATGAAACCGAGGACCATCAGCGCGATCGTCGCGGGAGTCCACGCCGGGCGTATTAGAGCGGTTTGTGTCATTCGCTACCCCTTTCGAGTTTTTGGCGGCGGTCGTCGCTGCCTGTATTCGAGTTGGGAATTGGAATGCGTCTTTGCAAGCCGAAAAGCCCGGAGTTCCGGGCTTCCGGAGCCGACTCACTGGAGTTTTCTCCACACGGCGAGGGATGAAAAAATTTTGCGAGGCGCGCTGGAAAGCCCCGCAAGGCCGCATCAGCTGCGCGTCTTCACCCGTTCGGCCATCGCCGTCACGGTCCGTTTCAGGAGATCGAGATCCTGCGGACGCGAAAGGCGGTGGTCGCCGTCCTTGACCAGCGTCAGGGTGGCGTCGTCCTTCGGCAGGAATTCCATCAGCTTCTGCGCATGGGTAAAGGGCACGTCGGGATCGGCCATTCCCTGCAGGATGTGGACCGGGCACCAGGTATCGAGCGGCTCTGTCATCACCCGGTTTTTCTCGCCGTCTTCGAACAGCGCGCGCGTGTAGATGTTCGGTTCGGGCGAATAGTCGCTGAATTCCTCGAAATAGCCTTTTGCTTCGAGGTCGGCCTTCTGCGCCTCCGTCAGCTCCGGCATCATCAGCTCATGCGTGAAATCCGGTGCCGGCGCCAGCAGGACCAGCCCTGCGACCCTGTCGCCGGCCTTGCCCTTGTTCAGTTCCTGCACCATGCGCAGCGCGATCCAGCCGCCCATCGACGAGCCGACGAGGATCTGCGGTCCCGACGTGAAGCGCTCGAAGACCGCGATGCTCTCGGCCAGCCATTTCGAGATCGTGCCCTCGGCAAAGACGCCGCCCGATTCGCCGTGGCCGGAATAATCGTGCCGCGTATAGGCGAGACCGAGATCTCCGGCCAGCGTATCCAGCGTCTCGGCTTTCGTTCCCAGCATGTCGGAACGGTATCCGCCGAGCCAGACGATGCCGGGATTGGCGCCGTCGCGGTGGCGCACGGCGATTGCCGCGCCGTCGACGTCGAGCGTTTCGGGTTTCTGCGTCATGGCGGTCCTTTCGGTTGCTTGCCGGGTGTGTTTTGCGCGGGCGGGCGGACAATGTGAAGCCCCGGCGAGGCTCTTGGGTCCGGGATGGTGATTTTTCATTCGGACCATGCTATTGACTCGGCGGCCGAAATCCCGACATTGCGCGGACTTTCGACTGCAACCGATTCCGAAACAACACGGGAGACAACGACCATTCGCCGTCCATTCCGAGCCACCACGGCTCAAAAAACAGGCCCGACATCCAACCGCGACATTCGCGACCCCCAAATCCAGCTGATCGACGCCGAGGGCCAGAACCACGGCGTGACCGATACCGAGGAAGCCCTGCGCATCGCAGAGGAAGCCGGTCTGGATCTCGTCGTGATCGTCCCCAATGCCACGCCGCCCGTGTGCAAGATCGTCGATCTCGGCAAACTCAAATACGAACAACAGAAAAAAGCCGCCGCCGCGCGCAAGAAACAGAAGACCGTCGAGATCAAGGAGATCAAGATGCGTCCCAACATCGACACCCATGATTACGAGGTGAAGATGAAGGCGATGCGCCGATTCTTCGACGAAGGCGACAAGGTCAAGGTCACGCTGCGTTTCCGCGGCCGCGAGATGGCGCACCAGTATCTCGGCATGGAACTGCTGCAGAAGGTCAAGCTCGACACCGAGGAAATCGCCAAGGTCGAAGCCGAGCCGAAGCTCGAAGGCCGTCAGATGATGATGGTGCTGGCCCCGCGTTAAGCCGGACGCCTTTGGGAATTTCTGAAAGCGGGCGAGATGCCCGCTTTTTTATTGCCCGCATTCGCCGCCGCTCTTCCCTGACAAAAGACTGACAACCGGACTCAGCGATCTGTCAGGCAGCCATCGCTATTGTCCCTGTCAATGAATCGCGCACCCCGCCGATCATTTGGGAGAGACTACGATGAAACTTACGAAAAACGTGACGATCCTTTCAGGCGCCTTCGCCTATTTCCTCGCTTCCGCGCTCATTCCGCTGCATGGAAACGAAGCGCAGGTCGGGTCGTGGGCCAAGGTGTTCTCGTCCGCCGCATTTGCCGATGAGGGCGAGAGCGACGGCGGAGGCGGTCACGATGGTGGTGGAGACGGTCACGATGGCGGCGGAAGCGATCATGATTCCGGCGACCACGATTCCGGCGGGCATGATTCCGGCGATCATGGTTCGGGCGATCATGATTCGGGCGATGACCACGGCAACGATCATTCGAGTGGCGGGTCCGACGATGGCGCCGGCCACGATTCCGGTGACGGCAGCGGTCCCAAGACGCTGATGGATCTGCTTACGAAATAAAGAGCCCCCGCCCCCGGTATTTGCCGCGCGTCCCTCTGGCAATACCGGCGACAAGAGCGGGCCTCGGCCCGCTCTTGTCTGTTTTTGTGTGTGGAGTAGTTTCCACGAGATGGAAAAGCGATCGGCAGAGGAAATCGCCTTGTCCCGCCGGGGCCTGTTGCAGGGTTCCGGCGCGGTATTTTGCGTCATGTTCCTGACATCCTGGCTGATGCCGGCCGGCAATGCCTTCGCCGATGATGGCGAAGGGGAATCCGATGGCGGCGGCGAGTCCGGCGGGCATGATTCCGGTGGAAGCGATTCCGGCGGCGAAAGCAGTGGCGGGGATCACGGCGGCGACCACGGTGGCGGAGACGATGGTGGCGATGACGGGGGATCTGACAGCGAGCCGTCGTCCGGTACGGACCACGACAGCGACTTCAACCGCGGATCGCTCGACCAGTCCGATGCCGCCCGTGCGGTCCAGAGCGGCGAAGCGATGCCCCTCAAAGTGGCTCTGCAGCGGGTCGAGGAATCCTATGGTGGATCGGTCATCGGCGTGACGCTGCGTTCGACGGGAAGGCGTCTGGAATACCGCTTCAAGATCATAACCGACCGCGGCTCGGTTCGCTCGATCCGTATGGATGCGAAATCCGGCCGTTTCCTCGGTTTTGGGGCCCTGTTCCGGTAGCGCCATGCGGATATTGTTTGCCGAAGACGATCCGGTCATTGCCGGCCATGTGATCGAGGCGCTGAGCCGCGAGGGATATGTCGTCGATCACAGCGCCAACGGCCTCGAAGCATGGGAAAAGGGCGATCTCGGCGGCTACGACGCCGTCATCCTCGATCTCGGTCTGCCCGAACTGGACGGGCTGACCCTGCTCCGGCGCTGGCGCCGAAGCGGCAACATGATTCCCGTTCTCATCCTCACTGCGCGCGGCTCCTGGATGGAGCGCGTCGACGGGTTCGACGCGGGCGCCGATGATTACCTGCCGAAGCCGTTCCGCAACGAGGAACTGCTCGCGCGCCTGAAAGCACTGTTGCGCCGCAGCGCTCCCGCACAGGCGCAACCCGCCGAGGTCGGCCGGTTCCGGCACGACGAGGTGCGCAAGGTCATCCTGTTCGACGGCGCTCCCGTCGACCTGTCGCCGCAGGAATACCGTGCGGTGGTCCTGCTGATGGCCGATCCGCAAGCCGTCGTTTCCGCCTATGACCTGGCCCGTCACGTTCAGGGCCGCGACGACGATTCCGCCAAGAACGCCGTCGAGGCGATGGTCAAGCGCATACGCCGCAAGACCGCGCCCGACGCGATCCAGACGAGGCGGGGCTTCGGATACACGCTCGGCGGGGAGGAAGCGTGAGCGGGTCGCTGAAATTCCGCCTGTTTGCCGGCGCTTTCTTCTTCATCGCCCTTGGCATCGTCGCCACATGGATCAGCCTGCAGCAGATCTTCTCCGGTTATGTCGCCGCCCAGTACGAGCGGGAGATGACGACCGTGATCGACACGCTTGCCGCGGGCCTCGAATTTTCCGGCGGCGCGCCGGTGCTCGACGGAACGCCGCCCGATCCCCGCTTTTCCCTGCCCGCTGGCGGCCGTTATTGGGAGGTTCGCTCCGATGACGGCGTCGAACTCCGCTCGCGCTCGCTGTGGGATACTTCCATCGAAGCTGCCAGTCTTGCGCCGTCGTCCTACCGCGCGTTCCGCACCGGCGAGGGACCGGACGGCGAGCCGATGCTGGTGCTCGACCGCATCTTGTCCTTCGACGCGTCCGATGGCCCGCGCGCGGTCGATTTCTTCGCCGCGTTCCCTGTCGCCGAAATCGATTCGGCCCTGGCCGATTTCCGGCGCGAACTCGCCACCATGCTCGGTTTGACGGCCTTGCTGCTGATGCTGGCGGCGGCCCTGCAGGTGCTGGTCGGACTGCGGCCGCTGGCCATGCTCCAGGCCGAGGTCGCGAATGTCCGCACCGGCGCCGCCAACAAGCTGCGCTCGGAGGTCCCGAGCGAGCTCAAGCCGCTGGTTGCCGAGATCAATGATCTGCTCGACGAGAAGGCACAGGCGCTGGATCGTGCGCGCGCCCGCGCCGCCGATCTCGCCCACGGCCTGAAAACGCCGCTCACCGCGATCCTCCAGGTCGCGGAGACCCTGCCGCCCGATACCGGCGGCCCGATCGCCGAACATGTCGCGATGATCCGCCGTCGCGCCGACCGCCAGCTCCAGCGCGCCCGCATGGGCGTGGGCCGGAGCGAGGGCGGCGCCCTCGATGTTATCGCCGCCAAGCTGGTCAACGTGATTGCGGCGATACCCGCCTCGCGCAAGCTAAAGTGGCAGGTCGACGTGGCCGACGGCCTCGCGACGCCGATCGACACCGCCGATCTCGCCGAGGCGCTCGGCAATA
This sequence comes from Oricola nitratireducens, assembly GCF_014904745.1. Taxonomy (GTDB): domain Bacteria; phylum Pseudomonadota; class Alphaproteobacteria; order Rhizobiales; family Rhizobiaceae; genus Oricola; species Oricola nitratireducens. The sequence continues at coordinate 204,155 of NZ_JACZCS010000001.1, read as the reverse complement.
TTCTTGACAACGCGCGCAAATGGGCCAAGTCCGAGGTTCGTCTGACGGCGCGGCGTCGCCATTCGGAAATCGTCATCGAGGTCGCGGATGACGGACCGGGCATCGCCGCGCAGGATCTGGAGCGGATTCTCGAACGCGGCGTGCATGCCGGCGATCCGGAAAGCGAGACCGGTCTCGGCCTGACGATCTCACGCGAGATCGCCGAAGCCTATGGCGGGTCGCTGGCGCTGGAGCGTTCGCCCGAGGGGGGGCTTCTGGCGCGCATCGTCCTGCCGGCCGCCGCGGCGGCCCGCAGGACCAGCCCCGCCTGAGACGCGACCGGTCTCAGCCCGCCTTCTGTGCGCTGATCACCCAGCCCGAAAGCCCGGTGCCCGGGATGTGTTCGCCATGTTCGCTGCTCTTCACGCTGAGCTTGCCGGCGTTTTCCAGCGCCGCGAGTTTCCGCGTCAGCGAGCCTTCCTGGTAGAAATGGTCGTTCAGCCCGATCACCAGCGCGCCGCCCGGCTTCACGACCCGCAATATGTCGTCGAGCGCATCCGGCGAGACATGGCCGAAGGAGAAGACGCCGACGCAGGTTGCCGCGTCATAGGAAGCGTCTTCGACGTCCATCGGCGGTTCATTGAGATTGGTCGCAAACAGCCGCCGGTAATGGCCGGACTGTTCGGCCTTGGCGAGCATGCCCGGCGAAAAGTCGCAACCGTCGACGAAGTCGAATCCGGTTGCCCTGAGCGCCAGGCCGGACAGGCCCGATCCGCAGCCGACATCGAGGACTTCGCAATCCTGCGGATCGCACAGGATGCGCAGAGCCTCGGCGCATCGCGCCGGCTGACGGTAGCTGTTTTCGGTCAGTTCCTCGTCATAGACCTCGGCCCATCTGTCGTATAAAGCGCGGGTTTCTTCATCCGTCTTGACCGAATAGGCGTTCGAAAGGAATCGTTCCTTGGCGGTCATTGTGTGTCTGCCCTCTCACAATGCACCTGAATGCTTGCATTTGGGGGGCTTCGAGTCTATAGAGCCGCGTCCCGAACGGTCCGGCAGGGCATGCCGTGTCCGTTCCGAATGCAAAACAACGTACATCGTTTGAGGGCAAGTTCCGCGACGGCAAGTCCGGCAGGCGGGCAACCGGTTTTTGACCGGACCTCGAGAAGCCGCGATGGCGCAGATAAAAACGGAGAGCAAAATGCCCAAGATGAAGACGAAGTCTTCTGTGAAGAAGCGCTTCAAGATCACGGCCACAGGTAAGGTCAAGGTTGCCGCCGCAGGCAAGCAGCATGGCATGATCAAGCGGTCCAACAAGTTCATCCGCGATGCGCGCGGCACCATGGTGCTGTCGGATCAGGATGCCAAGATCGTCAAGAAAATGATGCCCTACGGCAGCTGAGCCGTCACGACCGGAACCAAGGAGTTAACCCATGGCACGTGTAAAACGCGGCGTGACAGCCCACGCCAAGCACAAGAAAATTCTGAAGAAGGCGGAAGGCTTTTACGGCCGCCGCAAGAATACGATCCGCACCGCCAAGGCGGCTGTCGACAAGTCGATGCAGTACGCCTATCGCGACCGCAAGGTGCGCAAGCGGAATTTCCGCTCGCTGTGGATCCAGCGTATCAACGCCGCCGCGCGCGAGCACGGCCTGACCTATGGCCGCCTGATCGACGGTCTCAACAAGGCCGGCATCGAACTCGACCGCAAGGTCATGTCCGACATGGCGATCCACGAGCCGCAGGCCTTCGAGGCGCTGGTCGGCAAGGCGAAGGAAGCCCTCGCCTATCTCAAGGATACCACGCCGAACGCGTTTGAAAGCGCTGTCCGCTAAGTCAGCGCTTTCTCGATCGCAATCATGAGAAACCCGCGCTGGCCGGTCCAGACGCGGGTTTTTCTTTGAACTTTGATATGGCGGCGCTAAGGAACGCCGCAAACGAAACCGGAAACGGAACATGCTTCAGGAACTGGAAAGCCTCGAACAAGGATTGATGGCCGACATCGCCGCCGCTGCCGACGAGGCGGCGATCGAGGCGGTGCGCGTCGGCGCCATCGGCAAGAAGGGCTCCGTGTCGGAGCAGTTGAAGACGCTCGGCAAGATGACACAGGAGGAGCGCCAGGTCATGGGCCCGGCGATCAACGGCCTGCGCGACCGGGTGACGGCGGCGATCAATGCCCGCAAGGCAGAACTGCGCGACGCCGCCATCGACGCGCGGCTGGCGACCGAGACCGTCGACGTGACGCTCCCCGTTCGCCCGTCGCCGGCCGAGACCGGCCGCATCCACCCGATCACCCAGGTCACCGACGAGCTGACCGCGATCTTCGCCGACATGGGCTTCTCCATCGCCGAGGGCCCGGATATCGAGACCGACTATTACAACTTCACCGCGCTGAATTTCCCGGAAGGCCACCCGGCGCGCGAGATGCACGACACATTCTTCTTCCCGCCCGGCGAGAACGGCGAGCGCAAGCTTCTGCGCACCCACACCTCGCCGGTGCAGATCCACACCATGGAGACGCAGAAGCCGCCGATCCGCATCATCATTCCGGGCAAGACCTACCGCCAGGATTCCGACGCGACCCACTCGCCGATGTTCCATCAGGTCGAGGGGCTGGTGATCGACCGCCACGCCAATGTCGCCAACCTGAAATGGGTGCTGACCGAGTTCTGCAAGGCCTTCTTCGAGGTCGAGCACATCAATATGCGCTTCCGGCCGTCCTTCTTCCCCTTCACCGAGCCGTCGATGGAGGTCGATATCCAGTGCGACCGCTCGAAACCCGGCGAAGTGCGCTTCGGCGAGGGCACCGACTGGATGGAGATCCTCGGCTGCGGCATGGTCCATCCGAACGTCTTGCGCTTCGGCGGCCTCGATCCCGACGAGTATCAGGGCTTTGCCTGGGGCATCGGCATCGACCGTTTGGCCATGCTGAAATACGGCATGCCCGACCTGCGCGCCTTCTTCGACGCCGACGTGCGCTGGCTCTCCCACTACGGATTCCGCCCGCTCGACATGCCGACCTTGTTCGGCGGCCTGAGCAGCTAGACAGGACAGATCGATGAAATTCACCCTTTCCTGGTTGAAGGACCATCTGGACACCGACGCCACGCTCGACGAGATCGTCGAGAAGCTGACGCAGATCGGCCTCGAGGTCGAGGCCGTCGACGACAAGGCGGTCTTCAAGCCCTTCGTGATCGCCAGGGTCCTCACCGCCGAACAGCATCCCGACGCCGACCGCCTGCGCGTGCTCGCCGTCGATACCGGTGACGGCAAGCCGATCCAGGTCGTCTGCGGCGCTCCGAACGCGCGCGCCGGCCTGATCGGCGCCTTTGCCGCGCCCGGCGCCTATGTTCCCGGCATCGACGTGACGCTCGCTGTCGGCAAGATCCGCGGCGTCGAAAGCCACGGCATGATGTGCTCGGAGCGCGAACTGCAGATCTCCGACGCCCATACCGGCATTATCGACCTGCCCGAAGACGCGCCGGTCGGCACGTCCTTCGCCGCCTATGCCGGCCTTGACGATCCGGTCATCGAGATCGGGCTGACGCCCGACCGCGCCGACTGCACCGGCGTGTCGGGCATCGCCCGCGATCTCGCCGCCGCCGGCCTCGGCACACTGAAGACACCGGACGTGAAGCCGGCCAACGGCGAGGGCGCATGCCCGATCGAGGTGATGATCGAGGACGAGGATCTTTGCCCGGGCTTCGCCCTACGCATGGTGACGGGCGTGAAAAACGGCGCGTCGCCGGCCTGGCTGCAGCAGCGCCTGATCGCCATCGGCCTCAGGCCCATCAATGCGCTGGTCGACATCACCAACTACGTCACCTTCGACCGCGGCCGCCCGCTGCACGTCTTCGACGCCGGCAAGGTCGCCGGCAATCTGACGGTCCGCCGGGCGAAGGAGGGCGAGAAGGTCCTCGCGCTCGACGAGCGCGAATACGAGCTGACGCCGGAGATGTGCGTGATCGCCGATGCGAATGGCGTCGAATCCATCGCCGGCATCATGGGCGGCGAGCATTCCGGCTGCGACGAGAACACCACCGACGTGTTGATCGAGTCCGCCCTGTGGAACCCGATGAACATCGCCCGCACCGGCCGCGATCTCGGCATCATCACCGATGCCCGCTACCGCTTCGAGCGCGGCGTCGATCCGCAATTCATGGTCGACGGCATGGAACTGGCGACGCAGATGGTGCTCGATTTCTGCGGCGGCACGCCCACCGAGCCCGAGATTGTCGGCTACAAGGACTACGAGCCGAAGGTGATTTCCTTCCCCTTCTCCGAGGTCAAGCGGCTGATCGGCATCGAGGTTCCCGCCGAGGAATCGACCGCGATCCTCAAGCGTCTCGGCTTCGGCGTCTCGGGCTCCGGCGTCGAGGTCGACGTTTCGGTGCCGTCCTGGCGAATGTTCGACGTCGAGGGCAAGGCCGATCTGGTCGAGGAAGTCATGCGCATCCACGGCGAGGACAACATCGACCCGCAGCCGCTGCCGAGCCATGGCGCGGTCAATGCGAAGATCCTGACGACGCTGCAGATCCGCACTCGTGCCGCCAAGCGCGCGCTCGCCGTGCGCGGTATGATGGAATCCGTCTCCTGGTCCTTCATTCCGGCGAAACATGCCGAACTCTTCGGCGGCGGCAGCGGCGCGCTGAAACTCGCCAACCCGATTGCCGCCGACATGAGCGACATGCGCCCGTCGCTGCTGCCGGGCCTGCTCGCCGCTGCCCAGCGCAATGCCGACCAGGGCATCGGCGATGTCGCGCTGTTCGAGGTCGCGGCGACCTATGAGGGCGATACGCCCGAGGCGCAACGCCGTGTTGCCGGCGGTATCCGCCGCGGCACCGCCGCTCTCGCCGGCGGCGGCCGTCACTGGGCCGGCAACGGTGCGCCGGTCGGCGTCTTCGATGCCAAGGCCGATGCGATCGCCGTGCTCGAAGCCTGCGGTGCGCCCGTCGCCAACCTGCAGATCGAGACCGGCGCGCCCGGCTGGTATCACCCCGGCCGCTCCGGCGTCATCAAGCTCGGCCCGAAAATGGTGCTCGGCACCTTCGGCGAGTTCCATCCGCGCACGCTGGAAGCCCTCGACGTTTCCGGGGCGCTGTGCGGTTTCGAGGTCTATATCGACGCCATTCCCGAGCCGAAGAAGAAGGCGACGCGCACCAAGCCGGTACTGGAAATTTCGCCCTTCCAGATGCTCCGGCGCGACTATGCCTTCGTCGTCGACAAGGATGTCACGGCGCAGGCGCTGCTGCGTGCCGTCTCCGGCGCCGACAAGAAGCTGATCACCAGTGTCAACGTCTTCGACGTCTTCGAAGGGGCTTCTCTCGGCGAGGGCAAGAAGTCGGTCGCGCTGGAAGTCTCCATCCAGCCGGTCGACCGCACGCTCACCGACGAGGACCTCGAGGCGCTGTCGGCGAAGATCGTCGACAATGTCGGAAAAGCCGGCGGCGTCCTGCGCGGCTGATTCGGCACCGGGAGGCGGAGCGATGCGCTTCCGCCTTCCCCGATTTTCGGTTCCCGGCTAGGCTTCATACGAACCTTTCGGGAGAAGACCATGTCCGCCCTGGCGCAAATACTCGTTGCTGTCGTCGCCCTCGAACATCTGCTGTTCCTGGTGCTGGAGATGTTTCTCTGGGATAAGCCGCAGGGCATGAAGGTCTTCCGCAACACGCCGGAAGCGGCCGCCGCGACCAAGGTGCTCGCCGGTAATCAGGGCCTCTATAACGGCTTTCTGGCCGCCGGCCTTGTCTGGTCGCTGTTTCCCGTCGGCGCGCCGGACGCCGCGCAGGCCATCGCCACTTTCTTTCTCGCCTGCGTCATCGCCGCCGGCCTCTACGGCGCGCTGAGTTTTTCGCGGCGGATATTGTGGGTGCAGGCGGTCCCGGCGGCGATCGCCATGGTGGCGGTCTGGGTTCTTTAGGGACGATCCGCCCGGCCATTGATCGGCGCGGCGAATCGCTTCCTTATGCGGCAATGGACCCTCGCCGTTTCGCCGGATTGCCGTATGACGCCCAGCGCCGTGAGCTGGAGGCGATCCTGCTGGCCGATCCGCTTGTCCGCGACGCGCTGCAACGCGCCCGCGATTTCGATCTCCCCGACTGGATGATCGTTTCCGGCGCGATCTACAACAGCGTCTGGAACGCGTTGACCGGGCGCGAACCCGGTTACGGCATCAAGGACATCGATCTTTTCTATTTCGACGGCTCGGACCTGTCCTGGGAAGCCGAGGACGCGGTCATCAAGGCCGGCGGCGACCGCTTTGCCGGCCTTGCCGTCCCGGCCGAGATCCGCAACCAGGCGCGTGTGCATCTGTGGTATGAAAGCCGCTTCGGCCGCCAGTGTCCGGCCTACGAAAGCAGCGCCCATTCATTGCATTACTTTGCCTCTAAAACGCATGCGGTCGGCGTGCGCCTGCTCGGAGACGACAGCCTCGCCGTCACCGCCCCGTTCGGGCTCGATCATGTCTTTTCGCTGGTGATCGTCCCCAATCGCGCGCTCGACAACCGCGAAACCCATATGGCGAAGGCGAAACGCGCCTGCTCGCTTTGGCCGCAGGTCACGGTCGAGAGCTGGTAGCGGTATCCGGTCTTACAGCGTCCGCGCCACCCGCGCGCTGCGATAGAAAATGTGGTTTCCGATCTCGCCGATCCGGTCGAGCTTGCTGCTCCAGGACGGGTTCACCGACGCGGTATGGTAATGCGTGATCTGGTCGAAATTGCCGTTCCGGAATTCGCGCGGATCGACCGCTTTCAGGCAGTCCGTCAGGTGTTTCTTGAGGATCGCATGCGCCAGCGTCATCGCCTTGCGGAAAGATCGTTTCTCGCGCGGCAAATCCGGCTTTCCGTCGCACGCGAAGGAGAACTGGCAGCGAAAGGGCTTTTCGGCCCCCTGGTAGACGACGCCGCAGATCGTGTCCGGATAGGCGGCGCTGCGCTCCCTGTTCAGGATCACCCGGGCGACCGCCAGCCGGCCCGTGATGGTTTCGCCGCGCGCCTCGTGATAGAGCGCCGCGGCGAGACATGTGGATTCGGTGTCGAGCATGGTCTCGACGGTCTTTTCGATAGTGGCAAACGGAAATGGCTGGGCGATGGTCCGGGCGTCCTGCAGGTCGAGCGCGGCGAGGATCGACGGATCCGCCAGGCATGGCGTTGCAAAAATCAGCAAAACCGTCTTGATAACGCCGATCTGGGTCAGAAAACGCTTCATGAGCCATGCCCCCCGAGACTGATCGGGAAAGTGTGAGGCGCACGAATTTCCATTCGGTGGTTTTGCGTGGTGGCATTTTCGCCCGCGCGGTCACCACCGGTTAAGGTAACCGATCAGTTACGAGGAGAGTTGCAATGTTCAGATGGGGTGTGTTGTCGACGGCGAAAATCGGCCGCGAGCAAGTGATTCCGGCGATTTGCGACGCGGAAAACGGCGTTCTTTCGGCGATTGCCAGCCGTGACGAGGCTCGCGCCCGCGCGCTCGCCGACCGCTTCGGCGCGCCGCATGCCTTCGGATCCTACGAGGAATTGCTGGCTTCAAACATGGTTGACGGCGTTTACGTGCCGTTACCCACGTCGCAACATATCGAGTGGGCGCTGAAGGCGGCGGAAGCGGGCAAACACGTGCTCTGCGAAAAGCCGCTGGCGCTCGACGCTGGTGATATCGCGCCGCTGGTCGAGGCCGAAAAGAAGCACGGCGTGGTGATTTCCGAGGCCTTCATGGTCACCTATCACCCGCAATGGGCGAAGGTCCGCGAGCTCGTTGCCGAAGGCGCAATCGGCCGCCTCAGGCAGGTCCAGGGCGCCTTTTCCTATTTCAACACCGACCCGGCCAACATGCGCAACAAGCCCGAGCTTGGCGGCGGCGCCCTGCCCGATATCGGCGTCTATCCGACGGTCACCACCCGCTTCGTCACTGGCAAGGAGCCGCTCTCCGTCTCGGCGACGGTCGAGCGCGATCCCGTCTTCGGCACCGACATCTATGCCGATGTGCGCGCCAAATTCGATGGTTTCGAACTCGCCTTCTACTGCTCGACCCAGATGGCGCTGCGCCAGGTGATGGTCTTCCACGGCGACAAGGGCTACATTGAGGTGCACGGCCCGTTCAACGCCGGCGACTACGACCATCCCTATATTACGCTGCACAATGCCGGCCATGACGGCGCGCAGATCTTCCGCTTTCCGGGCGTGCGCCAGTACAAGCTGGAAGTCGAGGCCTTCGCGCGCAAGGCGCGGGGCGAGGATGTCGAGGTTTTCGATCTGGCCAATTCGATCGCTAATCAGAAATTCATCGACGCGGTCTACCGCGCCGGGGAATCGGGCGGCTGGCAGAATGTCTAGCCGCGACCGGGGGATTTGGTCCTCGGCCGGCTGACGGTCACCACCAGACGCCGCCGCCTCGAATGCGGATGCGCGGCCCCTTGCCGTGCTTTTCCCAGGGATTCAGGCTTTCCGCGCAGGCCGGGTCGGCGCAATCCGGATCGTCGGTCAGCGGCTTGCGTTCCGGCATTGCGCCGGCAAGCGACATCCAGTGCGCGAAACGGTCGCTGTCGCGCCGCCCGAGCCGGATCTTCGGCACCGGCGAATGGCCGCGCGGCAGGTGGAATCCGTCCGACGCCGGCGGTTCGCCGGCCGGCGGCCGCAGATGCAGCGCGCGCTTCAGTTCGTTGAGCCGGGCGATGCGGTCCTCGGTGCGCGGATGGGTGCGCAGCATCGACGGGTCCGGAATGCGGCTGCCCGGCAGCACCACGCCCTCCCAGCGCCGCCCCTGGGCTTGTTCCAGCTTGACCAGCGCCAGCGACAATCCGTCCGGATCGCCGGTCATCAGCGCCGCGCCGTAATCGGCGTCGAATTCGCGCGTCCGCGACAAGGCCATCTGCAACAGCCCGCCGATGGTCGGCGCGGCGATCATCGTCAGCACGCCGAGCCACGGAATATGGCCGAAGAAGCCCGACAGGTTGAACAGGATCGCGAACAAGCCGACCGTCGACAGCGTCGAGGTCATGCGCGACACCATGTCGGCAAGCGACATCACCTTGATGTCCTCGTTCGAGATATGCGTCATCTCGTGCGCCAGCACGCCGGCGAGTTCGCGCATGCTCATGGTCCGCAATAGCGCGTCGGTGACCGCGATCGCCGAATCCTCGCGCCGCCCGACGGCGAACGCGTTCATCATCTTCGAGGGAATGACATAGAGCCGCGGCACCGCCGGCAGGTCCGCGCGGTCGGCAAGTTCGCGCATCAGCCGGAACCCGGCCGGGAAATTATGCGCGTTGACCGGCTGCGCCCTGTACATCCGCAGCACCATTTTCGGCGAGATCCGCCGGGCCGCCGCAAGCGTGATGCCGCCGAAGACGACGGCATAGATGATCCCGGTCATCCCGGCGATGGTCCAGGCGGTGACGGCGAGCAATGCCAGGCTTCCGGCGGTCAGCATCCACGTGTGCAGCGCGTTCAGCGCGCGGTGCTGGCGCAGGATGATGTGGTCGTGATGCAGGAACGACATGTTCATGCACCTAATATGGGAATGAAATGGCGCTTATGTGAGTCCCTCACGCACGTTTGAAGACGAAGCGCGAATAGCCGAGATAGGAAAAGACCGTGACGATGGCGACCGCGATCACCAGCGCCATCAGCGGCGTGATCACCCCCGGCGCGGCCAGAAGAAGCCCGGAATAGATCGCGTAGTTGAGGCACGCGCCGATGATCGCCACGAAGCCGTAGCGCGCGCCTTCCTTGACGACGTGGCGGCCGCTCTTGCCGAAGGTGAATGTGCGGTTGATCGTCCACGTCGTGCACATCGCCGCCGCGATGGCGAAGATGCGCGCCGTGAACGGCCCCAGCGGCGTGAATTTCATCAACAGCATCAGGACGGAGGCATCGACGATGAAACCGGTTCCTCCTGCGACCGCGAAGCTCGCGAGCCGCATGATCAGGCGTTTCGAAACGATGTCGCGCATTGTCAGCCCGCGGCGGTCTCTTCCGCCCGCTTTCCCGGTTTTCTTTTCGCGCTGGATACACCCGCATTCGTGCCGCGTCGATGGTTTTTCCGGCCCGCCGTCATGCGCGCTTCGCCGTCATGCGGCGGCTGGTTGAGATAGGCCATGCGCATCTGTTCGACGCGGCCGGCGGCCACGGAATCCAGCACCAGTCCCGTCACCATCATCAGCATCGACAGCATCAGGAGCCCGATCGCGCCGATCCAGGTCGGCACCCGCTCGACCAGTCCGGTCGTCAAATATTCGTAGACCGGCGGCACCATGAAGAACACGCTTGCCGCAAACAGCACCCCGGCGATGATCGAGAAGAAGCGGAAGGGCTGGGTTTCCTTCATCAGCCGCGCGAACATGAACAGGATCCTCAGCCCGTCGCGGAATGTCGACAGCTTCGAGTCGGATCCTTCCGGCCGGCGGCCGTAATCGAGTTCGACCTCGGCGACCGGCAGCTTGAGCTGGCCGGCATGTACCGACATTTCCGTCTCGATCTCGAAACCGTGCGAGATCGCCGGGAAGCTTTTCACGAAGCGCCGCGTGAAGACGCGGTAGCCGGACAGGATGTCGGTGAAATCGCGCCCGAAAATATACTGGTAGAGGCCGTTGAAGACGCGGTTCCCGAAGGCGTGCCCGGCGCGGCCCGCATCGTCCTTCACGCCGGCGCGAATGCCGACCACCATGTCGACGCGTTCGCTGAGCAGCGTGGCGACGAGCTGCGGCGCGTCTTCCGGCGCATAGGTGCCGTCGCCGTCGGCCATGATGTAGAGATCGGCCTCGATGTCGGAAAACATCCGGCGCACGACATGGCCCTTGCCCTGCCGCCGCTCCCGCACCACGGTCGCCCCCGCAAGCCGCGCCATGATCGCGGTGTTGTCGTTGGAGTTGTTGTCGAACACAAAAACCCGCGCCGTCGGAAGCGTGGCGCGAAACCGTTTGACGACATCGCCGATGGTCATCCCCTCGTTGTAGCAGGGCAGGATGACGGCGATATCGAGCGCGTCGAAGGGCATGGGTGCGGGCATGGATCGGCCTCGATGTGGTTTGCTTTACCTTTTCTTGATCCGGTTAAGTTTAGGTTTAGCGGGACCTTTCAGCCGCGGATTTCCTGCCGATGACCGTATTTTCCGAGCCTCGTGAGACCGTTGCGCGCCGTGTCGGCGCGCGTGACGGCAGTCGCGGTCCGGCCAGGGCGCTGTTGCTGGCGCTTCTCGGAACCCTGTTCGTCACCATGATGGGCCTGCGCGGCTCCGCCGGCACCGGCATTCCGAATTCCGACGATCTCGTTCGCCTCGTCGAGGTGCGCGATCTTCTCGCCGGCCAGAGCTGGTTCGACCTGACCCAGTACCGGCTCGGCCTCGACGGCGGCACGCTGATGCACTGGTCGCGTCTCGTCGACGCGCCGATCGCGGCGATCGTCGCGGTCGCGACCTGGATCACCGGCGACGCCGCATTCGGCGAGGCGGCGGCAAAGATCCTCTGGCCCGCCACGACGGTGTTTGTCGCCCTCATGGCCCTGATGACGGCTTGCGCGCGCACCGGCAATACGGCCCACCGGCTCCCGGTCGCGGTGATCGGCGCCGTCGCGATCTGGACGATCGGTGTCTTCGCGCCTGGCGCGCTCGACCATCACAACATCCAGGTGTCGTTGTCGTTGTGGTTGTTGGCGCTGCTCCTGCCAGGCAGCCGCCCCGTCGCCTCCTATGCGGCCGCCGGCCTTGTCGCGGTCGCCATGCTGGCGATTGGCATGGAGGTCCTGCCCTACGTCGCCACAGCGGGCGCCGTCGTCTCGCTCGGTTACGTCGCCGGATCCGTGACGCCGGTTCAGGCGCGTGCGTTCGGTGCAACTGTAGCCGTCTCCGCCGCCGGCATTTTCCTGGCCACCGTCGCGCCGCGCAACTGGGCGGCAAGTGCCTGCGACGCCTATTCCTCTTTCCACCTCGTCACCGGCATGACCGGCGGGCTCGGCCTTGCCGCGGTGACCTTCCTGCCGCGCGGTCCGGCGTTGCGCGCCGCGGGCATTGCGGTCCTGGTGGCGGGCTTTCTCGCGGTCGTCGCGCTGTTCTTCCCCCATTGCCTCGACAACCCGCTTGCCTCGCTCGATCCGCGCCTGAAGACCTTCTGGCTGGAAGGCGTCGTCGAGACCCGGTCACTGGCCGATCTGTGGGCAAGCGACCCCTTCGCGATCTTCGGCCTTTACGGTATGGCCGTTTGCGCGTTTGTGCTGTCGCTCGTCGCGATGGCGGCCGGCCGCCCCCTGCCGCGCGGCCAGGCGGTCGTGTTCGCCGCCTTCCTCGCGATGGGCATCGCGGTCACGGCCTGGCAGCAGCGCGGCTTTACCTTTGCCGCCGCCTTCGCCGTTCTGCCGCTCGGCTTCTGGATAGGCCGGATGCGCGCCGCGATGCCGGCGAAACGCTCGGCCGGCGACACCCTGCGCCTGGCCGGCGCATGGCTGGTGTCGATTAATCTCGTCTGGTGGATCGGCGGCGCGCAGGCCGCGCAGCTGTTTTCCGCCGCGCCGACGCTGCAGGAGCAGGCCGCCACCGCCTCGGCGCGCGATTATTGCTATACGCCGGATCTCTACGCGCCGCTCGCCGCCGAACCCGATGGCGTTGTTCTCGGTGCGACCGACATCGGCGCAAGCATCCTGCTTTACACGCATCATCGCGCCATCGCCGGGCCCTATCATCGCAACATGGCGGGCAATCTCTTTCTCATCGACACCATGCTGGCGGCGCCGGAAACCGCGCGCGCCATGCTGCATGACAAGGGCGTCACGATCGTCGCCGACTGCGTCAATGCGGCGGACGGCAAGGATTTCATCCGCGCCGCGCCACACGGTTTCCAGGCGTCCCTGCGCAGCGGACAGATTCCGGACTGGCTGGAGCCGGTCAAGTCGACGCTCGGCGAGCCACTGGTGCTTTACCGGGTCCGGCGGTGAGCAATGCGGGCGGCATGGCCGGATGCCCGGGTCTTGGTGCGGTCCGCAAATCAGTTTACGGTCGGGACCACTATCTCGGGCGATCGGCGCAAGAAGGCAGCTTGATGATGAACCTTGGAATTCCAGCCGGATTTTCCGGCGTCTCCCTGCGCAAGGCGGTTTCCGCCCTCGTCGTCGCCACGGCGGCAGTTACCGCCGGGTGCGGTGGCGCCGCGGCCCAGCAGGCAGCCAAGCAACTCTTCGGGCGCGCCTCCCTGCCGACGGTATCGGCGCCCGCCTCCTATGGCTTTTATTCCAAGGGCTGCGTCGCCGGCGCGGTCGCCATGCCCGTCGACGGGCCGACCTGGCAGGTCATGCGGCTTGAACGCAATCGCCGCTGGGGCCATCCGAAACTGATCTCGCTGTTGCAGAAATTGTCGCGCGAGGCAGTGCAGGACGGCTGGCCGGGGCTCCTGATCGGCGATATTTCGCAGCCGCGCGGCGGACCGATGCTGTCCGGCCACGCCTCGCACCAGATCGGCCTCGACGCCGATATCTGGCTGACGCCGATGCCGAACCGCCGGCTTTCCGTCGCCGAGCGCGCCAACATGTCGGCGGTCTCGATGCTGAAGAAGAATTCGCTCTACGTCGATCCGAAGAAATGGTCCCCGGCACGCGGCAAACTGCTCGCCCGCGCCGCCTCCTATCCGGAGGTCCAGCGCATCTTCGTCCATCCGGGCATCAAGAAGGCGATGTGCGACACCTACGGCGCGTCGCACGCCAACGATTACTGGATGAACAAGCTGCGGCCCTATTGGGGCCACTACTACCACTTCCACGTCCGCCTTTTTTGCCAGGACGGCTCGCCGGGCTGCAAGCCGCAGCAATCGACCGGTTCGGGCAATGGCTGCGGCAAGAGCCTCGCCTGGTGGTTCACCTCCGAGCCGTGGGCGCCGAAGAAACCGAAATCCGGCAAGAAGCCCGCCAAGCCCCATGTCGTGACGCTGAACGACCTGCCCAAAGCCTGCGCCGCCGTGCTCGAAGCGCCGGCGCCCGCCGATGCGTCGCTGGTGACACTGACCGCCGGATACGATCCCGAAATGGCGCGCGCCACGGCGGTGCCTGTTCCGGCCCTGTCGCGGATGGCGGCGTCGCGATTGCCGGTGATCCCTCCGATCCCGGCCAAGCGGCCGAATTAGGCGGTCGCCGCCGATTTCGGTCTTTTATCCGTCCGGCATTTGGATTATGCCGGTTCAAACGATTTAAGCGCGCATGACGCTGACGTGAAGGCGTTGACGCGGCTGGCCATTGTTTATGACATCGCACTCGCGTTAAACCGGAAGTCAACCGGATTGCTGCTTGCGTCCTTGCCGGCGCTGGAGGAAGGAGAGGCCCATGCCTGACGGTCATTCGGAAACAGAGGTGAGAATGCCGTTTCCCGTTCTGATCGCTGATATCGGCGGCACCAATGCGCGGTTTGCGATCGTTGTCGATTCCAATGCCGAGCCGAAGCGCTTCCCCTCCATCAAGACCGCCGATTTTGCAACGCTGGATGCGGCGATCCAGCAGGTCGTGCTCGACAAGACTTCGATCATGCCGCGCTCGGCAGTGCTCGCCGTCGCCGGTCCGATCGACGGCGACGAGATCGACCTGACAAATTGCGACTGGATCGTCCGGCCGAAACGGCTGATTTCGGATCTTGGTTTCAGCGATGTCCTGGTGATGAATGATTACGAGGCCCAGGCGCTTGCCGTCGTCGCCCTCGATGCCGAATATCTCAAGCCCATCGGCGGTGGTACCCGGGTGACATCCGCCAATCGCGTTGTCATCGGCCCGGGAACCGGACTGGGCGTCGCCGGCATCGTCCACGGCGCCAACACCTGGATTCCGGTTGCCGGCGAGGGCGGCCATGTCGATCTCGGCCCGCGCACCGAACGCGACTATGCGATCTTTCCGCATCTCGAAACGATCGGCGGCCGGGTTTCCGGCGAACAGATCCTGTGCGGGCGCGGCATGGTCAATCTGTATCAGGCGATCGCCAAGGCCGACGGCCGGCCGGCCCTGTTGTCGAAGCCGGAAGACATCACCTCTGCGTCCTTCGACGGTAGCGACACCGTCGCCGTCGAGGCGGTCCAGCTGTTCATCGAGTATCTCGCGCGCGTCGCCGGCGACATGGCGCTGGTCTTCATGGCGCGGGGCGGCATCTATCTCACCGGCGGCATCACCCAGAAGATCTTGCCGGTTCTGGACGAGCAACGGTTCCGCGCCGCCTTCGACAACAAGGAGCCGCACCGCAACCTTCTGGAGCAGACGCCGGTTTACGTGATCATGCACGATCAGGCGCCGCTCGAGGGCTTGTCGGCTTTTGCCCGCATGCCGGGGCGGTTTGGCGTTGATGTGGCCGGCCGCTGGTGGCAGGAAGACTGAAGGCAACACTGACCGGAACGCGCACATCACCGGTATCATTTCGCAAATGCGTCATGTATAGGTCGCGCGGTTTTCAAGACAGCACGATACGGAAAAGCCGTTGAGCGGAAAACAGAGAAACGTTTTGGTGACGGCGGAGAATGCCTTTCCGCTGCTCAAGCGGGTCATCGCCGAGAACGGTCGCGAATATCGATGGACCTACGCGTTCACGATCCTCTGCCTCCTTCTGGTGGCGGGAACGACGGCGTTTTCGGCCTGGATCATGCGCGACGTGATCAACGAGATCTTCTACCGCCGCCGCGAGGACCTGATCTGGCTGATCTGCGGTGCCGTCTTTGCCGCCTTTCTGATCCGCGGTCTTGCCAGCTACATGCAGGCGATCCTGCTTCAGCGTATCGGCAACGACATCGTCGCCCGCTACCAGAAACGCGTTTTCGCCAAACTGCTCGATCTCGGCGTCAATTTTTTCTCCGATGCCCGTTCCGGTGCGCTCGCCGCGCGCATCAACCAGAACATCGGCGGCATTCGCGATATCCTGTCGGTCACGGTCACCTCGGTCGCGCGCGACCTCGTGTCGCTTGTCGGTCTTGTCGGCGTCATGGTGTCGCAGGACTGGCTCCTGTCGCTGATCGCGCTTCTGATCGCGCCGCCGCTGATCCTGTCCGTCGTCTATGTTTCGCGCCGTATCCGCGGTGTCGTGCACGAAACGGTCCTGCTCAATTCGCATGTCATCGGGACCATGCAGGAAGTCGCGCAAGGCATCACCGTGGTGAAGGCCTTCACCATGGAAAACCAGTTGTCGTCGCGCATCGGCGGGCTGATCGACCGGGCGCATGAACGCGCCGACAAGCTGGCAAGTATTTCCGAACGCGTCACGCCGCTCTCCGACATTCTGGCCGGCCTCGCCATTGCCGGCGTCATTGCCTATGGCGGTGTTCGCGCCATCAACGCTGACCAGCCGCCGGGCTCGGTTCTCTCTTTCATTACCGCGCTGATGCTGGCCTACGAACCGGCCAAGCGGCTTGCGCGCCTGCAGGTGAACCTCGAGCGCGCCATGGTCAATGCGCGCATGATCTATGAACTGCTCGATATGGATGTCCGTCAGAGTGACGTCCCCGGCGCGTCAAAGCTGGAAGTCTCGGCTGGCCGGATTGAATTCGACCGCGTCGATTTCGCCTATCACGAAGGCAATCCGGTTTTGCACGAACTGTCCTTTGTCGCCGAGCCCGGCAAGACGACGGCGATCGTCGGGGCGTCGGGCGCCGGCAAGTCGACCGTGATCGGGCTTCTGCAGCGCTTCTACGATCCGGCGGGCGGGATGATCGCCATCGACGGGCAGGACATCGGCCAGGTGACCAAGGCGTCGCTGCGCGGCGCCATCGCCTATGTTTCGCAGCAGCCCTACCTCTTCGAGGGATCGATCCGCGACAACATCCGCTATGGCCGTCCGGACGCGACCGACGCCGAAACCGAGGAGGCCGCGCGCCTCGCCAATGCCGAGGACTTCGTCCTCGCCCAGCCGCAGGGCTACGACACGCCGGTCGGCGAGAACGGTGTCACGCTTTCCGGCGGCCAGCGCCAGCGCCTGTCGATCGCCCGCGCGATCGTGCGCAACGCGCCGATCCTGCTCCTCGACGAGGCGACATCGGCGCTCGACAACGATTCCGAAAAGCTCGTCCAGGATGCGCTCGACCGGGTCATGAAGGGCCGCACGACGATCGTCATCGCCCACCGCCTGTCCACCGTGGTCGACGCCGACAAGATCATCGTCATGGAGGCCGGACGCGTCGTCGAAACCGGAATCCATTCCTCGCTGATCCGCAAGAAGGGCGGGATTTATGCCCGCTTCTACGCACTCCAGGGCGAGCGCGCGCCGGATTTGCTTGAAAATCCGGCCGCTAAACCGGAAGAAGACGCTGCACCGGCCGAACCGAAGGACAACAGCCGGCGCCGTCGCAAGACAGGATAGAACCGATGGATACGATGCGCATCGCCATTGTCGGCGCAGGCGGCCGCATGGGCCGCAATCTCGTCCGCGCCATCGCGGAAACCGACGGCGCCGAACTTGCCGGCGGACTCGAACGCGAGGGATCGCCGCAGATCGGCGCCGATTGCGGCGTTCTTGCAGGCCTTGAGCCCAACGGCGTGACGGTGACGGCCAGCATGGACGAAGCCTTCGGCGCCGCCGACGCGATCCTCGACTTCACCGCCCCGGCGGCGACTGTGGTGACCGCCGGCCATGCTGCCGACAATGGCATCGTCCACGTCATCGGCACCACCGGCATGTCGGCGGACGACGATGCCGTCATCGCCGAGGCCGCGAAAAAGACGGCCATCGTCAAGTCCGGCAACATGAGCATGGGCGTCATCCTGCTCTCGGTGCTGGTCGAGGAAGCCGCGCGGGCGCTCGAAGCCGCCGACTGGGATCTCGAAGTCCTCGAAATGCATCACCGCCACAAGGTCGACGCGCCGTCGGGCACCGCGCTTATGCTCGGCGCCGCGGCCGCGAAGGGGCGCGGCATCGATCTCGAAAAGAACGCCGTGCGCGTGCGCGACGGCCACACCGGCGCCCGCCAGACGGGCTCGATCGGTTTCGCCACCCTGCGCGGCGGCTCCGTCGTCGGCGACCATTCCGTCATTCTGGCGGGGCCGGGCGAGCGCGTCACGCTCTCCCACCATGCCGAGGACCGGATGATTTTCGCGCGCGGCGCGGTCAAGGCCGCGCTCTGGGCAAAGGGCCGCGAACCCGGCCTCTATTCCATGTATGACGTGCTGGGCCTCGCCCGGTAACAACGACGCAAGACCGACAAGAAAGACCGACAAAGAGGAACCCGTTCATGTCCGGTACAATGGTTCTGGTCCGCCACGGCCAAAGCGAGTGGAACAAGCTCAATCTCTTCACCGGCTGGCGCGACCCCGGTCTCACCGAGCTCGGCATCGAGGAGGCGGAAGAGGGCGCGAAGGCGCTGAAGGATTACGGCATCAAGTTCGACATTGCCTTCACCTCGGTCCTCAAGCGTGCCGAGAAGACCTGCCAGATCATTCTCGACATCATCGGCCAGCCGGACCTGGAGACGATCCACGACCAGGCGCTCAACGAGCGCAATTACGGCGATCTCGCCGGCCTCAACAAGGACGATGCCCGCGCCAAATGGGGCGAGGACCAGGTCCATGTCTGGCGCCGGTCCTACGACGTGCCGCCGCCCGGCGACGACGGCGAGAGCCTGAAGGATACCGGCGCCCGCGTCTGGCCCTATTACATGATGGAAATCCTGCCGCGCGTGCTGCGCGGCGAAAAGGTGCTCGTCGCCGCCCACGGCAACTCGCTGCGCGCCCTCGTCATGATCCTCGACCGCATGACTTCCGACGAGATCACCAGGCTCAATCTCGCGACCGGCGTGCCGATGGTCTACAAGCTCAATCCCGATTCTACCGTCGCATCCAAGGAAATCCTCGGCGACATGTCCGGCGCGCACTGAGGACAGGCCAGGGTGGACGGCTTGCTAACCCAGCTGCACGTGCACTGGCCGCACATGGCGCTGGTCTTCACGGCGTTCGTCGTCGCCACAGCGAGCCCGGGGCCTGCGGTTCTCGGCATCATGGCGACCTCGATGGCGGCTGGCCGGAAGGCGGGGATGATGTTCGCTGCCGGCGTGCTGACCGGCTCCATGACATGGGCGCTTCTTGCCGCCATAGGGCTGTCGGCATGGCTCCGGGCTTTCGCCATCGGCCTCGTCGTCCTGAAGGTTGCTGGCGGGCTCTATCTCCTGTGGCTCGCGTTGAAGTCCTTGCGGTCGATGCTGACGGCCGGCTCCGGCGATCTCCCGGCGGCCCCGACCGCGACGCTTGTGCAGTATTATAGGCGTGGCGCGCTCTTGCACCTGACCAATCCGAAGGCGATCCTCGCCTGGATCGCCATTGTCGGCATCACGCAGTCCGATGGCGGCAACGGCGCGGCGCTTGTGTTTACGCTGGCGGGCTGCTTCCTGCTGGGCATCGTCGTCTTTCAGGGCTATGCGGTGATTTTCGCGAGCCGGGTGATGATGCGCCAGTACCTGAAATTGCGCCGCTACATAGAGGGCGCGCTCGCCGCCGTCTTCGGATATGCGGGCATTCGCCTGATCGCGAGCTAGGATTCAGTCCGTGCAGAGCTGCCCGGCTTCCCAGCCGAGGATGGCCCGCTTGCGCGTCAGGCCCCAGTGATAGCCGGTCAGCGCGCCGGATTTTCCGACCGCGCGGTGGCACGGCACCACGAAGGAGATCGGATTGGCCCCGACCGCCGCGCCGACGGCGCGCGGCGCGTCCGGCCTGCCGATCCTTGTCGCGATATCGGAATAGGCGAGCGCCTTGCCCATCGGGATCTTCAGGAGCGCGTTCCACACCGACACCTGGAAATCCGTGCCGATGAGCACCACGCGCAGCGGCTTGTCGGCGCGCCAGTTGGCCGGGTCGAAGATCCGCGCCGCATAAGGCACGGTCGCGCTCATGTCCTCGATATAGGACGCATTCGGCCAGCGGCCCGTCATGTCTTCCAGAGCGGCGCGCTCGCCGCCCGGATCGCAAAAGGCGAGACCCGCAAGTCCGCGTTCGGTCACCATCACCAGCGCCAGCCCGAACGGGCAGACATGGAAGCCGTAGCGCAGCGTCAGGCCGGCGCCTTTCGTCTTGTATTCGCCGGGCGACATTGCCTCATGCGTCACGAACAGATCGTGCAGTCGGCCCGGTCCGGACAGGCCCACTTCGTAGGCCGTGTCGAGTAGCGGCAGGTCGCTGGCGAGCAGCCGGCGCGCATGATCGAGCGTGACCGCCTGCAAAAAACCCTTCGGCGACAGCCCGGCCCAGCGGGTGAACAGTTTCTGCAGCGCCGTCGGCTCCATCCCGACGGAAGCCGCCAGCTCTTCCAGCGACGGCTGGTCGCGATAATTCTCGGAGATATCCTCGATCACTCGGCGCACGATCTCGTAGTCGGCGCCGGCGGTGATTTCGTCGGTCAGGACGGTTTGCGGCTGTGTCATGGCATTCATGGCGAAATCCTCTTGCTAGCGGACTCCATCACGAAGATGACGGCCCTGCCACCCGATTCTTGCCGTGCGGATCTATCGGCGTGCGGCCGCCAGCGCGTGGCTGAACGCGTCCGCGAAGCTTTCGCGGTCGTCCGGATTGAGGAACGAACCGATCGGCGTCGTGCGCCCCTCGCCGGTCACCCGCATCGCGGTGATGCCGATTTCCTTGTGCCGGTCGACCTGGAACCGGGCCCAGAACGGGTTGTAGCGGTGATCGGTCGCCCGTCCGGCCGGGTTGATCTTGCGGATCAAGAGCTCCGAACGCGAAACGCGCACTTCCTCATGCGCCCGCGCCGCTCGGTAATTAAGCTTGAAGGCGACATAGAGCGCGACGAGGTCGAGGCCGCAGAAGGTGGCGATCGGCCACGCGCCCGTGACGAAGAAGAAGAGCGCCTGCACGAACAGCACGCCGCCCGCCATGATCATCAGGATCGTGAATCCGTTCCTGGAAAGCGAGCGGTGCGGTGTCAGCAGCGCGGAAAACAGGGGTCGTTCCGCGTGGTCCTCGTCGGCGCCATGTTCATGCGTTGTGTCGGTCATGACGGGTCATTATAGGGGACGGATGCAAAAGCCAAAGTCCAAAATTGCCGCAGGGGCGGCCGGAAAAGCCGGGCCGGGAGCCAAGTCGGAAGCCAGGCCGAAACCGCGCAAGCGCCGGCCGGCGCGCACGAAATACACAAAAGACGAAATCCACGAGATCTTCCGCCGTTTTTCGGTGCAGCGGCCCGAGCCGAAGGGCGAACTGGCCCATGTCAATCCGTTCACGCTCGTCGTCGCCGTCGCGTTGTCGGCGCAGGCGACCGATGCCGGCGTCAACAAGGCGACGAGGGAACTCTTCAAGATCGCCGACACGCCGCAGAAAATGCTGGCGCTCGGCGAGACGAAGCTCGGAGACCATATCCGCACCATCGGGCTCTGGCGCAACAAGGCGAAGAACGTGATCGCCCTGTCGCAGAAACTGGTCGACGAGTTCGGCGGCGAAGTGCCGCGTACCCGCGAGGAACTGGTCACGCTGCCGGGCGTCGGCCGCAAGACCGCCAATGTGGTCATGTCGATGGCCTTCGGCATCCCGACCATGGCCGTCGACACCCATATCTTCCGCATCGCCAACCGCATCGGCCTCGCGCCGGGCAAGACGCCGGACGAGGTCGAGGCGACGCTGATGCGGGTGATCCCGGACGAGTATCTCTTCCACGCCCACCACTGGCTGATCCTGCACGGGCGTTATTGCTGCAAGGCGCGCAAGCCCGAATGCGAGGCCTGCGTCATCGCCGATATCTGCAAGTCGAAGGAAAAGACCACCGATATTCCTGCGCCGCTGGTCGAGCTGCCGCAGCAGGTGATTGGCTAGGAAAACAGGTCAGGCCGGCTGGCGTTGCGAATAGGCCCTTGTACGTGACGCTTCACGCGCCTGGATCGCCTTGTGCAGATGCACCATCAGCGCCGCGCCGAAGAGCGGCGTCAGGATGTTGAGGAGAGGCACGGCGAGGAACGCCGCGATCACCAGCCCCGCGCCGAAGATCGTACCGGCATATTTCGAGCGCAGCATGCGCACATGCTCTTCACCGGCAAACCGCAGTGCGGCGAATTCGAAGAATTCGCGCCCCAGCAGGTAGCCGTTGACGACGAAGAAGGCGACGAGGTTGATCCCCGGAACGAGCAGCAGGATCAGCGCCACGATATTGCCGAGGATGACGACGCCCGTGAACTTGGCCGCAAGCCAGATGCCTTCGGCGATCGGCATCGCTTTTCCGGGAGGATCGTCCGGATATTCCGACTTTTCGAGGCTGTCGGCCGCGTCGTCGAGAAAGATGCCGGCGATCAGCGCGCTGACCGGGCCGAGCAGGAAGGCAAGCGCCGCCGCCAGTCCCGCGCCGGCCGCGACGAGGGCGAAAAACGAGATCCAGCCGGTCCATTGCGGCAGCTTGAAATCGAACTGGAACAGGTTTTCCACCCACGGCAGCGCCAGATGGGTAAAGCCCGAGGAAATCGCGAACCATGCCGCAACCAGCGCCAGAATGGTCAGCCCGAGCGTTTTCCAGAACACGCCACGCATGCCCGGATCGGCCAGCGAGCGCAGTGCTTTCGTCGCGGAGGAAAAGATCATGCGAAGGAGATGGCGATGCCTGCGCCGATTCGCAAGATGCGTCTTTTCATCGCCCGGCCTTCTCAAGCGGGTTCTGAGAGGCTAAACGCCGAAAGAACGAAACTTCCGGGGAACCCATGTCCGAATTTGACGTCCTTTGCATCGGCAACGCCATTGTCGACATCATCGCGCGTGCCGAAGACGATTTTCTGCACGAAAACGACATCATCAAGGGTGCAATGAACCTGATCGACGCCGAGCGCGCCGAACTGCTCTACGATCGCATGGGCCCGGCGGTGGAAGCCTCGGGCGGCAGCGCCGGCAACACGGCCGCGGGCGTCGCCAGCTTCGGCGCGCGCGCCGCCTATTTCGGCAAGGTCTGCGAGGATCATCTCGGCGGTATCTATCGCCACGATATCCGCGCCCAGGGCGTCGCTTTCGACACCCGTCCGCTGAACGGTTTTCCGCCCACCGCGCGCTCGATGATCTTCGTGACGCCGGACGGCGAGCGCTCGATGAACACCTATCTCGGCGCCTGCGTCGAACTCGGCCCCGAGGACATCGAGGAAGACAAGGTCGCCGGCTCCAAGGTCACCTTCTTCGAGGGCTATCTGTGGGATCCGCCGCGCGCCAAGGACGCGATTCGAAAAGCGTCTGAGATTGCCCATGCCAATGGCCGCGAGATGTCGATGACGCTGTCCGACCCGTTCTGCGTCGACCGCTATCGCGACGAGTTCCTCGACCTGATGCGTTCCGGCACGGTCGATATCGTCTTCGCCAACGAGGACGAGGCGAAATCGCTCTACCAGACGGCGGATTTCGAGACCGCCATCGCGGCGATGCGCGAGGATTGCAAGCTTGCCATCGTGACCCGCTCGGAAAAGGGCTCGGTCGCCATGCGCGGCAACGAAACCGCCAGCGTATCGGCGCACG
The DNA here is from genome assembly GCF_014904745.1 of Oricola nitratireducens. Taxonomy (GTDB): domain Bacteria; phylum Pseudomonadota; class Alphaproteobacteria; order Rhizobiales; family Rhizobiaceae; genus Oricola; species Oricola nitratireducens. The sequence continues at coordinate 180,771 of NZ_JACZCS010000001.1, read as the reverse complement.
AGATCAACGAACTGGTCGATTCCACCGGTGCCGGCGATCTCTATGCCGCGGGCTTCCTGTTCGGCTATACGGCAGGCCGCTCGCTGGAGGACTGCGCCCATCTGGGCTCGATCGCCGCGTCCATCGTCATCCAGCAGATCGGCCCGCGCCCGCAGGTCTCGTTGCGCCAGGCGGCGATCGACGCCGGCCGGTTGAAGGGCTGACACGAAAAGGGCCGGATTTCCGGCCCTTTCTTCCTTCAGATCGCCCGCTCAGTTGAACTTGAAGCTCAACCGTGCCCGCACCGTGTGGGAATCGGTATCGACGGTGCCGGGATTGAACGCATCGATATGGTGATAGAGGTAGTCCGCGCCGACGATGACGCGGTCGGTTGCCGCGAAATCGATGCCCGCGCCGGCAACGAGGCCGCCGTCATCTCCTTTCGAACTTCCATTCGACGCCCAGGCGTGGCCGTATCCGATCGTGCCGGTGAAAAGCGCGCGGTCGATCGCGATACCCGCCCGGAACTTGGCATGCGCGACGGCGTCCATATGTGTCGATCCGATCGTCCAGCCGGCTGCGTCGACATCGAATTCGGGACCGAAGACGAACTGTCCGTTCTGCCACAGATATCCGGCATGCACGCCGCCGACCGCGGCGGTGTCGCTGTTGCCGTTGGAGACGTGGAAATTGCCGCCGCCGAGCTGTACGCCGGCATAGAAGCCTTGCCAGCTGTAAACCGGCGGCGCGGCGCTGATATAGTCGTTGTCTGCCGCCTGGGCCGTGAAACCCATGCCCATAAATACTGCGGCGGCTGCGAGAAGTCGGATAATCCTGGTCATGTCCTGCTCCGGAAGATGGTGCCAGTTCATGCAGCCATTCTTCCGGATCGGCGGCCGCGCCGCTGTGCATTCGCACACAGCGCGCACCGGCGGAAAACGTGTCAGGCGTCCTTTTCGGATTCCGGAGTGGGCGCGCCGGGCTCGGCCTCGGCGGTCTGCTTCGGGCCGCCCTTTGCGACGCCGACCATTGCCGGACGCAGCACGCGGTCGCCGATCTGGTAACCGGCCTGCACGACCTGGACGACCGTGTTGTTCGGCACCTCGGGATTGGGCACTTCGAACATCGCCTGGTGGAAGTTCGGATCGAATTTCTGGCCGTCCGGCTCGAGTTTCCGGACGCCGTGGCGTTCCATGGTCGAGTGCATGGAGCGTTCGGTCAGTTCGACGCCTTCCAGCAGGGTCTTCAACGTCTCGTCGGCGGCGGCGCGCTGCTCTTCCGTCACGTGGTCGAGCGCCCGGCGCAGATTGTCGGCGACGCCGAGCATGTCGCGGGCGAAATTGGAGATCGCGAACGCCCGTGCGTCCTTGACCTCGCGTTCCGTGCGCCGGCGCAGGTTCTCCATGTCGGCGGCGAGCCGCAGCAGCCGGTCCTTCATGTCGGTGTTTTCCGACTGGAGATCGACGATCTCCTTCTCGATCACCAGCGCTTCTTCGTCCGCGGTGGCCTCGTCGTCGCTTGAATATTGCTGGTCGCCATTCGCCCAGGCGGATTTCTCGCCGGCGCTTGCCTTTCCACCCTTCTTCAGGATTTCGTCGGCGGCGCGCTTCAGCGCATCCCGGTCCCTGGGGTTGGTGGTTGTGCGCGCGATGTCTTCAGCCGTCTTTTTTTCGTCAGCCATCTCATGTCATCCATATTCGTATGGGAAATCGTTTGACGGCGATATCGAGGTTTGATCGTTAAAAATCAAGGGCAGGGCGTGGATTCGCCTAACCCCTCTCCATCAGTTTGCCGATCAGCTGTGCCGTATAGTCTACCACGGGCACGATACGCGCATAATTGAGCCGCGTTGGCCCGATGATGCCGATCGCGCCGACCACGTTGCGGCTGGAGTCGCGATATGGCGCGACGACCAGCGACGACCCCGACAGCGAAAACAGCCGGTTTTCGGAGCCGATGAAGATCTTCACGCCCGAACCGGTCTCGGTCAGGTCGAGCATGCGGATGATCTCGTCCTTGCGCTCCAGCTCGTCGAACAACAGTTTCAGCCGTTCGATCTGCTCCTTGTCCTGCACGTCCTCGAGCAGGTTGGAGCGGCCGCGTACGATCAGTTGCGCCGGCTGGCCCTCTTCGCTGCCCGACCACACCGCGAGCCCGCGCGCAATCAGGTCGGCGCTGACCGCGTCGACCTCGGATTTCAGCGCCGTCTGCCGCTCCTCGATCACTCGGCGCGCCTCGTTGAGGCTGCGGTCTCGGCCGTAATGGTTCAGATAGTTGGCCGCCTGCGACAGCTGCGACGCCGTGGTGCCGGCCGGCAGGTCGATGACGCGGTTTTCCACCTCGCCGGATTCCCATACCAGCACTGCGAGCGCCTTCTTTTCCTCCAGCCGGATGAACTCGATATGCTTGAGGATGCCCTCGCGCTTGGAGGTCAGGACGAGGCCCGCGCCGCGCGACAGCCCGGACAGCATCTGGCTGGCGTCGGTCAGGAGCTTCTCGACCGATTTCGGCGCGTTGTCGCGCTGGATCTGTGATTCGATCAGTTCGCGTTCGTTGTCGCTGACTTCGCCGGTGTCCATGAAGGCGTCGACGAAGAAGCGCAGCCCCTGCTCGGTCGGCAGCCGCCCGGCCGAGACATGCGGCGAATAAATCAGCCCGAGCGCTTCCAGATCGCTCATCACGTTGCGCACAGAGGCGGGCGAGAGCGACATCGGCAGCTTTTTCGACAGGGTCCGCGAACCCAGCGGCTCGCCTTCCTGCAGATAGCTGTCGACGATCAGCCGGAAGATATCGCGCGACCGTTCGTCGAGTTCGGAGTTTATTTCGTTACTGGACAGCATTGTCGTCGGCCGAAACCTGGTTTCTTCTAATCATATATAATGTGCTTGCCTGCAAACAAACATATTGCCGCCGGCTTCCATAGCGGCCTAGAAGAACCGAAATTCGATTAAGCGAGGTTTATCCATGGCAAGACCGTCCGGACGCATGCCCGACCAGATGCGTACCATATCTTTCGAGCGCGGTGTCTCGAAACATGCCGAGGGGTCCTGCCTCGTCAAGTTCGGCGATACGCATGTGCTTTGCACGGCCAGTCTCGAGGAGCGCGTGCCCGGCTGGATGCGTAATTCCGGCCGCGGCTGGGTGACCGCCGAATACGGCATGTTGCCGCGTTCGACCGGCGACCGCATGCGCCGCGAGGCGTCCGCCGGCAAGCAGGGCGGCCGCACGCTGGAAATCCAGCGCCTGATCGGCCGCTCCATGCGCGCCGTCGTCGATCTTGAGGCGCTCGGCGAGCGCCAGATCACCATCGACTGCGACGTCATCCAGGCCGATGGCGGCACCCGCACCGCTTCGATCACCGGCGGCTGGATCGCGCTGCACGACTGCCTCGACTGGATGCACCAGCGCCAGATGGCCTCCAAGACCCGCGTTCTCAAGGATCACGTCGCCGCGGTTTCTTGCGGCGTCTATCAGGGCACGCCGGTCACCGACCTCGACTACGCCGAGGATTCGCAGGCCGAGACCGACGCCAATTTCGTTATGACCGGTTCCGGCGGCATCGTCGAAATCCAGGGTACGGGTGAGGGCGCTCCGTTCAGCCGCGACGAGTTCAACGCCCTGTTCGACCAGGCGCATGCGGCCATCGCCCAGATCGTCGAACTGCAGAAACAGGCCGTCGGGGCCTGAACGGCCATGTTGCATCCGGAAGGCGTCCTTGAAACGGCACTCTACGTCGCCGATCTGGACATTGCGGAGCGCTTCTATGCCGGCGTGCTCGGACTGGAACGGGTGGTGCAGGTCGAGGGACGGCATGTCTTCTTCCGCTGTGGCCGGGGCATGCTCTTGCTGTTCGTGGCCGGGGAGACATCCAAACCGCCCGGAAATCCCGCCATGCCGGTGCCGCCCCACGGCGCCACCGGCCCCGGCCATGTCTGTTTCAGGGTCGGTGCCGAATACATGACCGAATGGCGGCGGCAGCTTGAGGACAAGGGCGTCGCAATCGAGGCCGATTTCCGCTGGCCGAACGGCGCCCGATCGATCTATTTCCGCGATCCCGACGGCAACAGCCTCGAAATCGCCGAGCCGAAACTCTGGGGACTGGAATGACACGCAAGCTCGAACCGGGAAAACTTGTGCTCGCCACGCACAATGCCGGCAAACTGCGCGAGATGCGCGATCTGATCGGACCCTTCGGCTTCGAGGTCACCTCGGCCGGCGAACTCGGCCTTGCCGAGCCGCCCGAGCACGGTACCACCTTCGAGGAAAACGCGAAGACCAAGGCCGTGGCCGCCATGCAGGCGACCGGCCTTCCCGCGCTCTCCGACGACAGCGGCATCTGTGTCGACGCGCTTGACGGCCAGCCCGGCGTCTACACCGCCGACTGGGCTGAACTGCCGGACGGCAGCCGCGATTTCGCGATGGCGATGCGCAATGTCGAGGAGAAGCTGGCCGAAAAGGGCGCGTCCGATCCGAAGAACCGCACCGCCCGCTTCGTCTCGGTATTGTGCCTCGCTTTCCCGGACGGACACGTCGAATTTTTCCGCGGTGAGGTCGAGGGCGCGCTGGTCTGGCCGCCGCGCGGCACGCTCGGTTTCGGCTATGATCCGGTCTTCAAACCGGACGGCTACGACATCACCTTCGGCGAGATGACCGCCGAACAGAAACACGGCTGGAAGCCGGGCGACGCGCAGGCACTGTCGCACCGCGCCCGCGCTTTCCGGACATTCGCCCATGAATGCCTCGGCGTTGCATAGGGCGAAGACATCCCGTGTAAACGGCGACGACGGGTCGCCGGGTTTCGGCGTCTATATCCACTGGCCGTTCTGCGCGGCCAAGTGCCCCTATTGCGACTTCAACTCCCATGTCCGCCATCAGCCGGTCGATCAGGCCCGCTTCGTCGAGGCCTTTCGCCGCGAGATGGAAACCATGCGCGGCTGGACCGGTCCGCGTGACGTGACGAGCGTCTTCATCGGCGGCGGCACGCCGTCGCTGATGCGGCCGGAAACCGTGGGCGCCCTGCTGGAGACGGCGGACGGGCTCTGGACCTTGCCCGCCGGCATCGAGATCACGATGGAGGCCAACCCGTCTTCCGCCGATGCAGTACGTTTTGCCGGCTATCGCGCCGCCGGCGTCAACCGCCTGTCGCTCGGCGTCCAGGCGCTGAACGATGCCGACTTGAAATTCCTTGGCCGGCTGCACAATACCGAGGAGGCTTTAAAAGCCATCGCCATGGCGCGCGACACCTTCCCGCGCCTCTCCTTCGACCTGATCTATGTCCGCCCCGGCCAGACGCTCGAGGCATGGGAGGCCGAATTGCGCGCGGCGATCGGCCATGCCGCCGACCATCTCTCGCTCTACCAGTTGACCATCGAGGACGGCACGCCGTTCAAGGCGCTGTTCGAGGCCGGAAAGATTGGCATTCCCGATGCGGATCGCGCCGCCGATCTCTACGAACTCACCAATACCGTGACCGCTGAGCTCGGTTTGCCGGCTTACGAAATCTCCAACCATGCCGTCCCTGGCGCGGAATCGCGCCACAACCTCACCTATTGGCGCTATGGCGACTATGTCGGAACCGGCCCCGGCGCACATGGCCGTTTCTGCGTCGAGGACGGCAAGAAACGCGTCACCATCGCCGAGCGCGTTCCGGAGACATGGGCCGAAAAAGTCACCGAAACCGGCCATGGCATTGTCGAGGAGGAAAGCCTGGACGCTGAAGCGCAGGGCGACGAGATGCTGCTGATGGGCCTGCGGCTTGTCGAGGGCATCGATGTGGCGCGCTACGAGGCGCTGTCGGGCCGCAGCTTCGATCCCGCCCGCCTCGCCATGCTGCAGGAGGAGAAGCTGGTCGAACCGGTTGCCAACAGCCGCATCCGCGCGACGCAAAGCGGCCGCCTTGTCCTCAACGCGCTTGTCGCGGAGTTGGCGGCATGAGCGCGGACGACCGTACTTTCCTGATCGGCGGTCATCAGCTGACCGCGCCGCCGCTTGAGCCCGGCCTCTATATCGTCGCCACGCCGATCGGCAATCTGGGTGACATCACCATCCGCGCGCTGGAGACGCTTGCCGCCTGCGACGTGCTCGCCTGCGAGGACACCCGTATCACCCGCCGCCTGCTCGACCGCTACGGCATCCGCGCCAGGCCGGTCGCATATCACGAGCATAATGCAGACAGCGCTGGCCCGAGGCTGATCGCTGCCTTGAAGGAAGGCAAGACGGTGGCGCTCGTTTCCGACGCCGGCACGCCGCTCGTCTCCGATCCCGGCTTCCGTCTCGTCAGGACCGCGCGCGAGGAAGGACTCCGAGTCATCCCGATCCCCGGCGCCTCGGCGCCGCTTGCCGCGCTCGCCGCTTCCGGCATGCCGAGCGACGACTTTCGCTTCATCGGCTTCCTGCCGGCCAGGGACGCCGCGCGCCGCGCCCGCCTTGCCGAATTGGCGCATGTCCCCTCGACGCTGATCGCTTTCGAATCGCCCGCCCGCCTGAAAGCCGCGCTCGCCGCCATTGCCGACGTCTTCGGCCCGGAACGCATGGTCACGGTCGCGCGCGAACTGACCAAGCGTTTCGAGACGATCCGGACCGGTCCGTCATTGGAGGTCATGGATCAGTTCGCATCCGAAACGATCAAGGGAGAGATCGTTCTGCTGATCGCGCCCGCGCCGGACGACCATGCCGAATGGACGCCGGAACGCGTTGACGCGCTGTTGCGCGACCTGCTCGAAACCATGCCGGTTTCCCGCGCCGCCCGCGAGGCGGCCGGCTCGACCGGCCTGTCCAAGGCCGATCTCTATGCCCGCCTGCTGGAGCTGAAGGGCGGCGATGGCAAGACGAGCAATGAGCCGTGAGCCGGCGAAACAAAAGCGCCGCGCCGCCTATGGCCTCGGCCATCGCGGCGAGATCCTTGCCGCCTGGGCGCTCCGCCTCAAGGGTTTCCGCATCCTCGCCCGCCGTTTCAAGACCCCTGCCGGCGAGATCGACCTGATCGCCCGGCGCGGCGATCTCGTCGCCATTGTCGAGGTCAAGGCGCGCCCGACGCTCACGCAGGCGATGGACGCCGTCACCCCGGCGGCGCTGCGCCGCATCGAGGCTGCCGCGGACATCTGGCTGTCGCGCCAGCCGGACCATGCCCGCCTGTCCATGCGCTTCGATCTGGTCGCAGTATTGCCCCGCCGCTGGCCGGTTCACGTCATCGCGATTTATCCCTGATTGATTTTCCGCTCCGAACCCGCCACTTAAGCGGTCGGTTTTCAACGGGAACGAAATCATGGCTCTCAAGGTCGCCGTCCAGATGGACCATATCTCAACTGTCCGGATTGCCGGCGATTCGACCTTCGCCATGTGTCTGGAGGCGCAGGCGCGCGGCCACGAACTTTTCCATTACACGCCGGATCGCCTGACCATGCGCAACGGCGCCGTCAGTGCCCGCATCGAACCGCTGACCGTGCGCGACGTGCAGGGCGATCATTACGCCCTCGGCGCCGCGGCGCGTACCGACCTGTCGGAAATGGACGTGGTGCTGCTGCGCCAGGATCCGCCCTTCGACATGAACTACATCACCACGACGCATCTGCTCGAGCGCATCCACCCGAAGACGCTGGTCGTCAACGATCCGGCCTGGGTGCGCAATTCGCCGGAGAAGATCTTCGTCACCGAGTTCGCCGACCTGATGCCGGAAACGATGATCACCAAGGACATCGAGGAGATCTGGGATTTCCGCCGCGAGTTCGGCGACATCATCCTCAAGCCGATCTACGGCAATGGCGGGGCCGGCGTGTTCCACCTGCGCGACGGCGACCGCAACCTGACCTCGCTGATGGAGATGTTCGGCCAGTTGACGCGCGAGCCGATCATCGTCCAGCGCTATCTCGACGACGTGCGCGGCGGCGACAAGCGCATTATCCTGATCGACGGCAAGCCCGTCGGCGCCATCAACCGTGTCCCCGACGAGAACGACGCCCGCTCCAACATGCATGTCGGCGGCAAGGCGCTGGCGACCGAGATGACCGCGCGCGAGCTGGAGATCTGCGAGCGCATCGGCCCGTCATTGCGCGAACGCGGGTTCATCCTGGTCGGCATCGACGTCATCGGCGGATTGATGACGGAAATCAACGTCACGTCTCCCACCGGCATCCGTGAGGTGAAGAACTTCGGCGGCGCCGACATCGCCGCTTTGTTCTGGGACGCGGTGGAGGCGAAGCGCTAAAAAAAATGGCGCTTAACTAATCGCCCGGTGGCCTATTCCTTTGCGGTAGGGCGCCTTCTTCGCGTTGATGCATTTCTGCTGCTTGTGTTGTCATCACCAGGCGGCGCCGGGATTTGTAGGATCGGTTCGCTTTCGCCAATAGGTGGGAAAATAAGTTCGGTGGTGAGCTTTTGAAGTGTTTGGTAGGCTTCAGGCGGCTCCCTCGGTTCACCTTCCTCGTTTACTTCCATAGATGGTTTCGCCAAGCGAATATCTATCGTGACACCTCGTTCAATGTGGGCAAGAAGCGATTTGAGCGTCCACTCGAGGTCAGTTCGCTGCTCATTCTTACGAGCTCCATCAGTGGGTGAAGCCTTCGCAATTCTATCAGCCTCTTTTTTAACTTCCGCTTCAATTGTTTCCGTGATTTTTGCGTCAAGGATTTTCGCCACTTCTCCGTCTTTCAGCGCATTTACGTGCTCTGTTTCCGCGCGAATCTTTCGGATTTCTTCAACCTGCTTCCAAGTACTCAGCGCCCATGTGGTCGCTTTTCCGATTGCAATTATAGTGGGGACGCCAAGTCCAAAGAAAAACAACGGATCTGATGTTGAGATGCTACGGACTTCGATCTCTTCTGCGCCACCCGTTGAGGCCTCAGAAAACGCCCTGACCATTCTTCGCAGAATCCGCAACTCAGCGATTAGCTTGTTCAATTCGCTTTCGAAAACTTCTCTCGGTATTAAGAAACCAACCTCAGCTTGACCCTCTTCCAACGGCTCGGAAACAATGCCCAGTTGCTCCATCGAGTCGCGTAACTTCGTGATGTTTTCGAGGTATGTATTTCGTTCAGTCTGAAACTCACCTAATTTGTCGCGCGCGACTGAAGGTGTGGCGGGATTTTCAGATAAAATTTCTCGAATGAAATCAGCGATGGATCCATCGAAGTAGGTATGGCCATCCAGTTCGTCCAAGAAATCTAACTGCGCGGGCGTAAGTTCGGAAAGCATTTCGCTTTCTGCATTTTCCAGACTCACAATTGATGCAACCAATGCCTGTTGATGAGATGCATTGCTCGGCTCACCCGCGAGATTGCTGAGTTGGCCGTGAGCCGCCGATAATAATTTCGCGATCCGATGACGCGAATTTAGCTCTATTAAGTGGTCAAGCAGGCCCCGAAGACGTGAAGCATTCATCATCTAACCCCTTTTTAGCGAGAGGTACTTTTTATAGATATCGATTGAATTGTCGATAATTACAGACATCGCCGCTTTGTTCTGGGATGCGGTCGAGGCGAAGCGCTGACGCTCGCGCCTTAACCTTTTGTTCCACGGCTGCAACCGGGCACAACCCGGAATCACGCGTTGCGTGCAAAGGTTGCAAATTTGTTCTTGTCTTGTTCCGTTTTCTGAGTCTTAATAGCCCCATCCAGCGGGGGCAGGCTCATGGTTTCGCGCATTTCGACAGTATCGTTCCAGGGCATCGAGGCCGTGCCGGTCGATGTCCAGGTCATGGTCGCGCCCGGCAAGGTGAACATGCATATCGTCGGCCTGCCCGACAAGGCGGTCGCCGAGAGCCGCGAGCGGGTCCAGTCGGCGTTGCATGCTTCCGGCCTGTCGATGCCGCCCAAGAAGGTCACCGTCAATCTGGCGCCCGCCGACCTGCCCAAGGAAGGCTCGCATTTTGACCTGCCGATCGCGCTCGGCCTGATGGCGGCGCTCGGCGCCGTGCCGGCCGACGCGCTGTCCGGCTATTCGGTGCTCGGCGAACTCTCGCTCGACGGCACCATTGCGCCGGTTGCCGGCGTCCTGCCCGCGGCGATCGCGGCCAACGCGCAAGGCAAGGGCCTGATCTGCCCGCGCGACTGCGGCCCCGAGGCCGCCTGGGCCGGCGAGGAGGTCGACATCATCGCGCCCGCCAGCCTGATCTCGCTCGCCAATCATTTCCGCGGCACGCAGGTGTTGTCGCGGCCGCAACCGGCGCGCCGCGAACTGCCCGCGAACCTGCCCGATCTCTCCGACATCAAGGGTCAGGAGACGGCCAAGCGCGCCCTCGAGGTCGCCGCTGCCGGCGGGCACAATCTTCTGATGGTCGGCCCGCCCGGCTCGGGAAAGTCCATGCTGGCGCAGCGCCTGCCCTCGATCCTGCCGCCGCTCTCGCCTGCCGAACTGCTCGACGTCTCGATGATCGCCTCGGTCGCCGGCCATCTTGCCGGCGGCAAGCTGTCGGACCGCCGGCCCTTCCGCGCGCCGCATCACTCGGCCTCCATGGCGGCGATGGTCGGCGGCGGCCTGCGCGTGAAGCCGGGCGAGGTATCGCTCGCCCATAACGGCGTGCTCTTTCTTGACGAGTTCCCGGAATTCACCCCGCAGGCGCTCGATGCGCTGCGCCAGCCGCTGGAAACCGGCGAATGCGTCATCGCCCGCGCCAATCACCGCGTTTCCTATCCGGCGCGTATCCAGCTGGTCGCGGCGATGAACCCGTGCCGCTGCGGCATGGCCGGCGAGCCGGGCCACACCTGTGCGCGCGGTCCGCGCTGCCAGGCTGACTATCAGGCGCGTATCTCCGGTCCGCTGATGGACAGGATCGATCTGCGTGTCGAGGTGCCGGCCGTCATGCCGGGCGACCTGATCCGCTCGCGTCCCGGTGAGACGAGCGCCTCCGTCGCCAGGCGCGTCGCCGCCGCGCGCCTCATCCAGACGGAACGCTATGCGGCGCTCGGCATCAAGGGCGTCACCACCAACGCCCATTGCCCGACGGCCTTGATCGAACAGGTCGCCGATGTCGATGCCGGCGGGCTCGAACTGCTCAGCAACGCCGCCGACCAGATGAAGTTTTCCGCCCGCGCCTATCACCGCATCATGAAGGTCGCGCGCACCCTCGCCGATCTCGATGGCGCGGCGCAGACCGGCCGCATCCACGTCGCCGAGGCGATTTCCTATCGTATCGCGGGAGAACGGCTGGCGTCGGCGGCGTGACTGGCTGTGGATCGCAGGACGTTATCCCGGGCATGACCCGAGGATAATGGGAGATGAGGGCAGCCGCGAAGCGAACCCGGCCGTAAAAAATCTTCGCTTTCCTTATCCAACCTTTCACGGGCTCCGGTATCCTTCTACGTGCCCTTTCGGGAAGCCGGGTCTAGAACCGACCATCCGGGAGAGGGACGGTGCCTGTCGGGTGGCGCAGAGGTGCGTCGCTGGGTGATGAGCCCCCACGGCAGGGCGGCAGCGGGCGCGCAGTTCCGGATGGATCCGGGCTGGTGAGTCCGGTCGCAAGACCACCGAACGGGCGGTCGTAAGATCGCACATACACAATTAGACAGAGCGATCCTGCGGCCGCCCGTCTTCCACATATTCGAGCTCACGGCAGTTCCCGCTGCGCGTGAACGCCTCCGCATGGGCGGCAAAACGTCGCCGGCGCGCAGCCGCGCTTACGGGCTTTGCCCGGGTTCTTTGACATGGACGAATTATGAAAACGATCTGCGGCCCCGATGAAGTGCGCCTTCAGGTCAGGTGGTCCGCGAGGCGATCGCCGCTGCCGCGCCGGCGAGGAAGGTCGCCGCGGTCCGGTTGAGGATCTTCAGCGCCTTCGGCGACTGCAGCATGTGCCGCGCCCGGCCGGCGAGACCGACATAGGGCATCAGCACCGCGATCAGCACCATAAAGGTCAGGACGATCAGCAGCAGGAAATCGACCGGCGTCACCGACGAGAGATCGAGGAAGGTCGGCAGCAGCGCCAGGTAGAACACGATCACCTTCGGGTTGCCGAGCGTCACCATGAAACCGGCGAGGAAGGCGGAGAACGGGCTGCCCGCGGCTTCGCCCGAGACCTTCTCGGTGGTGATGCCGGCGCGCCAGAAGGAGATCGCCATCCAGACGAGATAGGCGGCGCCGAGATATTTGATGACGATGAAGACCGTGCCGAAGGTCGATGCGACATAGGCGAGGCCGAGCACGGCGAAGGCCAGGTAGACGATGTCGCCCAGCGCCAGGCCGAACAGCATCGGCAGGGTCGGCCGGAAGCCGGAGCCGAGCGCGCGCGCCACCAGCGCGATCACGCCGGGGCCGGGAATCGCCGCCGCGATGCCGAGCGCCAGCGCATAGGTGAGAAATCCGGTAAAAGTCATGGCAACAAAATCACGTCACAAGAGCCCGAGCAGGGCGGGAAGCGCCCGCATGTCATCGAACACCTGTGCGCCGGCTTCCGCAAGCCCTTGCGCATCGGTGAGCGGATCGGCCGCATAGCCCAGAACCCGCATGCCCGCCGCCCGGCCGGCGATCGCGCCGGCGACACTGTCCTCGATCACGGTGCAGCGTTCCGGCGTATGGTTCATCGTCCGCGCGGCATGCAGGAAGAGATCGGGTGCCGGCTTGCCCTTCTCAACCATGCTGGCGCTGAACAGCACGTCGCCGAGCAGCGGCAGCAGGCCGGAGGAACCGAGCGTGATGTGCATCTTCTCGACCTTGGCCGAGGAAGCGACGCAATAGGGCGTGTCGATCATCTGCAACAGGAGGATCACTTCCCGCACGAATGGGATCGCTTCGACACCGTTGGCGAACATGCCCGGCAGTTCGCGGTACCAGCGTTCGGCGAAATCGGTCCCGAGATCGATCCCGTCCTCGGCCATGACCAGCGCCGGGATGCTCGCCATCGAACGGCCCATGAAGCGTTGCCGGCATTCCTCCATCGACAGCGCCAGGTCGTGTTCGGCGAGGATTTCCGAAAGCCGCCTGTTGGCGATCGATTCCGTGTCGACCAGCACGCCGTCGCAATCGAAGATGACGAGTTCGGGCGGGGCCATGTCAGTGCGTCCCCGTCGAGCCGAAGCCGCCCGCGCCGCGCGCCGTCTCGGAGGCAAGATCGCCCTCCGCCACGCGGACCTGTATCACCGGCGCGATCACCATCTGCGCGATCCGCATGCCGCGGGTGATCTCGAAGGCCTCCGTGTCGTGATTGATCAGCAGGACCTGCACCTCGCCGCGATAGTCGGCGTCGATCGTGCCGGGCGTGTTGAGGCAGGTGATGCCGTGCTTGAAGGCGAGGCCCGAACGCGGCCTGACCTGGCCTTCGTGGCCGGACGGGATCTCGAAGACGAAACCGGTCGGCACCAGCGCCCGCGCGCCCGGGGCGAGTGTCAGCGGCGCATCGTCGGCGACGGCGGCGCGCAGGTCCATGCCGGCGGCCTCGGCACTCTCGTAGCCGGGCAACGGCAGGCCCTCGCCATGCGGCAGGCGGATCAGGGTGAGGCGGGGGGTATCGGCGGGTTTTTCCATGGCCGGTTAAATGGCGTGTCGCATTCCCTTGCGCAAGCGGACATCCGCCATTTTCCGGGGGATTCCTGGCGTCATGTATACAAACTGTATCGTTGCCGGCGGGGTTTTGCCGGCGGGGGCTCGTTCACGCCGCCGCGGCGGCCTCCAGCGCGGCGATGTCGATCCTGCGCATCGTCATCAGCGCCGGCCACACTTTTTGTGCCTGAGGCCCGGAAAGCAGCTCTGCGGAACGCTGCGGCACGATCTGCCAGGAAAGGCCGAACCGGTCCTTGCACCATCCGCATTGGCTTTCAGCCCCGCCTTCGGCGATGAGCGCGTTCCACAGCCGGTCGGTCTCTTCCTGGTCTTGCGTTCGCACCGAGATCGAAACCGCTTCGCTGAGCTGATAATGCGGCCCGCCGTTCAGCGCCTGGTAGGGCGTGCCGGCAAGCGTGAACTCGACCATCAGTACCGAACCTGGCTCCGCCATGGTCGCGCTTTCGGGATAACGCCCGACCTCGGTGATCTCGGAATCCGGCAGCAGCGAGCAATAGAACTCGGCCGCCGGTAGTGCCTGGGTGTCGAACCACAGGCAGGTTTTCACCTTGGCGCTCATGCTCTCTCCTCCTCGTCCCGCGCGGGCGCTCAGCCCATTGCCTTCGAGCCGGTGTAGTTCAGCATCCAGGGCGTGCCGAACCGGTCGGTGAACATGGCGAAGCGTTCCGCCCAGAAGGTTTCAGCAGGCGCCATCGACACCGATTGCGCGTCTTTCGCTAGTGCGGTGTAAATGCGGTCGAAATCTTCGGGGCTTTCCGGCGCGATGGAGACCGAAAATCCCTGAGGCTTTTTGTACCACTCGCCCGGCGCGTCCGATGCCATGACATTGGCGGTTCCGAGCCGCATGTTCATGTTCATCACGAGGTCGTCCCCGCCAGGCATGCGGCTTTCCGGATTCGGCGCGTCGCCGTTCTTGAACACGCCGGTGATCTCTCCGCCAAGCGCCTCGGCGTAGGACGTCATTGCTTCGAGGCAATTGCCGTTGAAGTAGAGGTAGACGGTCGGTTCCATGAGGGCTCCTTTCGGCACGTGCTGATCGTTGTTCGAGGGCTGTGACAGGTGTCGCGAGAACCATATCCTGAAATTAGATTGATATCAACGTATATCCGCACCGTTTGACAGCCGCCCTTGCGCCTGCCAGAAGCGCGGCACGTTTTCATGGACAGTTCTATGGCCGAGACACTCAAGGACGCCGTCGCGCGCCGCCGTACATTCGCGATCATTTCGCACCCCGACGCGGGCAAGACCACACTGACCGAAAAGCTGCTGCTGTTCGGCGGCGCGATCCAGCTTGCCGGCGAGGTCAAGGCGAAGCGCAACCGCGTCCAGTCCCGCTCCGACTGGATGAAGATCGAGCGGGAACGCGGCATCTCCGTCGTCACGTCGGTGATGACCTTCGAATATGGCGGCCATGTCTTCAACCTGCTCGACACGCCGGGCCATGAGGACTTTTCCGATGACACTTACCGCACGCTGACCGCCGTCGACGCAGCGGTGATGGTCATCGACGCCGCCAAGGGCATCGAGCCGCGCACGCTGAAGCTGTTCGAGGTCTGCCGCCTGCGCGACATCCCGATCGTCACCTTCATCAACAAGATGGACCGCGAGAGCCGCGATCCCTTCGAGATTCTCGACGAGATCGAGCAGAAGCTCGCCCTCGACACCGCGCCCGTCACCTGGCCGATCGGCCGCGCCAAGACATTCTCCGGCACCTGGAACATGGCCGCCGGCACCATGCGCCGTGACGATGCGCAGCTCGAACCGGTCGAGGTCAACGGCCCGGAATCCGACGCCGTCTCCGGCATGCTGCCGGAAAACGAGCGCGACGCTTTCATCGAGGAAGCCTCGCTGGCGCAGGAGGCCTGCCGCCCCTTTGACCGCGAGGCCTTTCTCGAAGGCCATCTGACGCCGGTCTATTTCGGCTCGGCCCTGAAGAATTACGGCGTGCGCGACCTGATCGAGGCGCTCGGTGATTACGCGCCGAGCCCGCGTGCCCAGGAGAGCGACAAGCGCGTCATCGAGGCGACCGAGCCGGCGCTGACCGCCTTCGTCTTCAAGATCCAGGCCAATATGGATCCGAACCACCGCGACCGCATCGCTTTCGTGCGCGTCTGCTCCGGTTCGCTCAACCGCGGCATGAAGGCCAAGCTCGTGCGCACCGGCAAACTGATGACGCTGTCGGCGCCGATGTTCTTCTTCGCCCACCAGCGCCAGCTGGCCGACAACGCGGTCGCCGGCGACGTGGTCGGCATCCCGAATCACGGCACGCTGCGCATCGGTGACACGCTGACCGAGGGCGAGGACCTGCTGTTCCGCGGCGTGCCGAACTTCGCGCCGGAGATCCTGCGCCGCGTCCGTCTCGGCGACGCCATGAAGGCCAAGAAGCTGAAGGAGGCGCTGCAACAGATGGCCGAGGAGGGCGTGGTCCAGCTCTTCGTGCCCGAGGACGGCTCGCCGGCCATCGTCGGCGTCGTCGGCGCGCTGCAGCTCGACGTGCTCAAGGAACGGCTGAAGCAGGAATACGGTCTGCCGGTCGATTTCGAGGCCGCCCGTTTCAGCGTCTGCCGCTGGATTTCGCATGATGACCGCGCCCAGCTCGACGCCTTCATGGGCAAGCACCGTGCCGCCATCGCCCGCGATCTCGACGGCGATCCGGTCTTCCTCGCCGAAAACGGCTTCTCGCTGAATTACGAGGCCGACCGCGCGCCGGGTATGGTCTTCGACGAGATCAAGGATTACCAGATCCGCGCTGCGGCATAGACCGCTTAGAGCTTTTTGAGTCTTCCCGCGGCCCGCAGCCGCTTGCGCGCCATCGAGGCATAAAGCGCCCGCTGGCGTTCGAGAAGCTTGGCTTTCCACGTCGCTGCCTTATAGCGGCCGGTGGTTTCGCCGAACATCTGGTGCGCGTAGACCTTGCCCTCGCCGGTGTATTTCCGGCCCGTAAAATGCTCGGGAATCAGCGTGTACGAAGGCCAGATGACGATGTCGGGATTGTGCTTTTCGATCATCTCGGAAACGAACAGATTTCCGGTTTGTCGCCACGGATAGTCGAGATCCCGCGGCTTCACCTGTTTGAGATCGTCGATCAACAGCCGCAGGAACGGGTGGTGGGGTACCGCGGCGACGATCGGCGCCACCATTTGGCCGCGCAGAAACTCGTTTTCATAGACCGTGTAGATCGTCCCCTCGTCTTCGAACAACTCATCGACAGGTGCGATACAGACACTGTCCGAGCCGGCCAGATAGCCGCCGTGATGATAAAGGATTTCGTAGCGCATGAGGTCGGCCGCGCCGTGATACCAGCCGCGCCGGATGTATTCGTCGATCTGGGGCCGCGTCTCCAAATCCGCCGCCGCGAGCCAGGCATTGTCGTAAAACGTGTATTCCCAGTCGGGATGCAGGTCTGTCCACGTCCGCATCCACTCGACCGGCGCTTCTTTCGGTCCGATCCAGATGTGGCCCAGCCTCTTCGCAATGCGCAACGGAATTCTCCTGTTCGCTGGCAATTTTCATTCGCGAGCGATTTGTCGATATCCTAATTTGGGCCGCGGACGGGAAATAGGAAATGTCTTTTCCAATTTTCGCGCCTCTTCCGTCGCCTGATTCTGGCATGTTCCTCCAGCGGGTACTCGTACATGCCGCATTCGCGGCAGCCAATCGTGAAACCGCAGCCCTGGGCCCAGCATTTCACGTCATGGCTGTAGGCAAGCGCCACGCGTTCCAGATGGTCTCTCGCCGATCCCTTCAGGAGAACCAGCTCGTCTTCGCCGGCCGAGCTGCGAAGATATTCGTACACGCTCCGGGCGTCGGCGAGTTCCAGGAAACGTTCGCTGGCTCGGTCTTCCTCGCTCGCTCCCGACCGGTGCGATGCCGGGCCGGTGAAGATGACCTGATCGGCCGCTTCCCGCGCCATGCGATAGGCCTTCCGGTACGCCGGCCTCGAACTGCCCGCATAGTCGGCCAGGTGTCCGAGAACGATCCGCTTCTTCGTGACATTGGCCCGCGCCACGACGTCAATGGCGAGACCGAGGGTGCCAAGGGGAGACTTGACGGCGTCGAGCAGGAATGTCGGCCCCCCTTCCGTCCTGTACACGTGACAGCGGTTGAAGACCGGCTCGAAACTGGACATTCGTTCGGCGATTGTCTGCGGGGCCACTCCAAGTTCGATCGCCGCGGCGAAGGCGGCCGCGACGGCAACCGCGAAATGCTCGCCCGCCAGCGGTATCGACAGTTTCTGGGTGCGACCCTGCCAGGCGATTTCCATGTCAAGCGGTCCGGGGAACTCGTATATCACTGAAGTGACGCGGAAATCGGCGTCTTCCGCCCGGCCGTAGGTGACGCTGCGCGCCTCGGTCGACCCGGCCATGCGGCGCACGAAATCGTCGTCGGCGTTCAACACCGCGAGCCCGTCTTTTCGCAGGGCGGCGACAAGGCTGGCTTTTTCCTCGGCCACCGCCTCGCGGGTGCGGAACGCCGAATAGTGGTCCAGCCCTATCAGAGTCACGATCGCCACATCCGGACGTATGACGCGCGCGATCTCGGCAATTCTGCCTTTTCCCGACGTTCCGGCCTCTATGACGACATAATCGTCCTTCCAGCGGGCGCTGGCGACCGTCCTGGATGTGGTTTCGATCGTGTTTTTCACGAATTGCGATCTAACCCGGCCGTGCCCCGAGAGGACATGTCCAAGCAGGCTTGCCGTCGTCGTCTTGGCGGAGCTTCCAGTGATCGCGATGAAGCGGCCGCGGCAAAACGGGCGGTTCAGGCGGGAGAGTGCGCTGAAAAAGCCAATGTCCAGCCGGCGCGCGGCCTCCCGGCGCCACGGCTTCGTCGCCGCTCGGATGAAGCCGCCACGGGCAAAGGGATTGCTTGTCTTCATGCGTTTGTTCCCGGCACTTATAGTGCGGCCCGGATCGTTTTCTTCCGCGGCAGGGCGATTCCGCCGCAATGGCACTGTCCGTCGATACACATGGCCGCATTCCCTTGAATGAGATGCAAGAGCGCCAAAGTGACGCGGCAAAAAGGAGATTCTTCCCATTTAACGGCACTGGCAGGAATACTATGTCACGCCGGTATTAAGAAGCCGCGCTAAGACGCGTTACGTTTGCAAAAACAGGAGATTGAACATGGGCCTCCGCCTCAATGACATTGTACCGGATTTCACCGCCGAGACCACCGAAGGCACGATCAGCTTTCACGACTGGATCGGCGATTCCTACGCCATTCTCTTTTCCCACCCGAAGGATTTCACGCCGGTCTGCACCACCGAGTTCGGCGCCGTCGCCCGCCTCGATGACGAGTGGACCAAGCGCAACACCAAGGTGATCGGCATTTCCGTCGACGACGTCGACGATCACATGCGCTGGAAAAGCGACATCGAATCCTATGCCGGCCTGCCGGCCAAGTTCCCGATCATTGACGACAAGAGCCTCAAGGTCGCCAAGCTCTACGACATGCTTCCGGCCGAAGCCTACCTGCCGGATGGCCGTACCGCCGCCGACACCGCGGCCGTGCGCTCGGTCTTCATCATCGGTCCGGACAAGAAGCTGCGCCTGTCGATGACCTATCCGATGTCGGTCGGCCGCAACTTCGCCGAAGTGCTGCGCGCGCTCGATGCCATCCAGGCGACCGACGGCACGCCGATCGCGACTCCGGCCGACTGGAAGCCGGGCGAGGACGTCATCGTCGCCCTGTCGCTCAACGACAACGAGGCGAAGGAAAAGTTCGGCGAGATCGACACGATCCTGCCCTATCTGCGCAAGACCAAGCAGCCGGCCGCCTGATCCGGACTGCTGACTGGAAAACGAACCGGCGGAGCGATCCGCCGGTTTTTTTGTGTCCGCGTCTGACGGTGCGGCAAATTCAGTCTAAAGGGACGGGATGAACCTTCGCCGCTTCGATGTTGTCATTCTGGGCGCCGGCGCCGCCGGCCTGTTCTGCGCGGCGGAAGCGGGCCGGCGCGGCCGGTCTGTGCTGGTTGTCGACCATGCCCGGGCTCCCGGCGAGAAGATCCGAATTTCCGGCGGCGGCCGCTGCAATTTCACCAACATCCATGCATCGCCGAAGCAGTTCCTGTCGGCCAATCCGCATTTCTGCATTTCGGCCCTGAAGCGGTTTACCGCCGCCGATTTCGTGGCGCGGGTCGAGGCGCGCGGCATCGCTTTTCACGAAAAGACGCTGGGCCAGTTGTTCTGCGACGGGTCGGCGACGCAGATCGTGACGATGCTCACCGACGATCTTGCCGAAACGGGCGGGACGCTGGAACTTGGCGCCGCCGTCGAGGGGATCGAGCGGACCGGGACCGGTTTCGACGTCCGCCTGTCATCGGGGCCGGTGGCCTGTTCGTCACTGGTGATCGCGACAGGCGGCAAGTCGATCCCGAAAATGGGCGCGACAGGTTTTGCCTACCGCGTTGCCGAACAGTTCGGTCTCGCCGTCACCGAAACCCGGCCGGGCCTCGTGCCGCTGACATTTGAGCCGCATCTGCTGGAACGCATCAGGCCTCTGGCCGGCGTCAGCACAAAGGCGCGCGTCGGTTGCGGCAAGACCGCTTTCGACGAGGCGCTGCTGTTCACCCATCGCGGCCTGTCGGGACCGGCCATCCTGCAAATCTCCAACTATTGGCGCGAAGGCGACGCGATAAGCGTCGATCTCGCCCCCGGAGCCGACATGTTCGCGGCCCTGCGCGGGGCGCGCCGGCAGGCCGGCAGGCAGGAAGCGCAAACCGTCCTTGCCCGAACGCTGCCGAAGGCATTGGCGCAATTCGTGACCGCCGAGGCCGGCATTGCCGGCCCGCTTGCGGACAAGAACGATGCCGTCCTGCGCCGTCTGGCCGAAGCGGTCAATCGCTGGCAGGTCAAGCCGTCCGGCTCGGAGGGCTACCGCACGGCGGAGGTCACGCTCGGCGGCGTCGATACCGGCGGGCTCGACCAGAAAACGATGGAAGCGAAATCAGTTCCCGGCCTCTATTTCATCGGTGAGGCCGTCGATGTCACCGGCTGGCTCGGTGGCTACAATTTCCAGTGGGCGTGGTCGTCCGGCTGGGCCGCGGGACAAGCGGTCTAGGCACGGCATCGTACCGGCCTCTTGTCTTCGCCTCAGATTTTCCACTGCCCGCGCAGATCCTCGAGGCTGGAGCGATAGGCTTCCGCATCGCCGTAATCGAAGAAGGCGTCGACATGATCGTGCGGATCGGCGCTGCGGCGCGCATGCTTGATCGGGCACCAGAATTGTTCGGTCCGCCCGGCGATTTCCCGCGCGTAGGCGATCAGGCCGTTGGCGTAGCCGCAATAGACGCAATTCAGTTTCTCGATACCGTTGAGATAGGCGAGATGCTGGCGGTCCACGATGATATGGTTCCTCCGCCGCACAAGCGGGATCTTGTAGATCCTGAAGCAGATGTGCTGGTAGATCGTCACCGCCAGATCGAGGAAGACCAGCGGCACGATCAACCCGTAGATGACCGGGGCTGACAGAATATAGCCGAGCCTGGCCCCGACGATGTATTTCAGCAGACCGACACGATAGCGGCGCTGCAATTCGCGGACATCGCGTTCAAAACGTACCTTGCCGCGCTGCAGGCTGTAGCGGAAACGCTCGCGTTGTTCGGCGAGTTGCGTCTCCATTTCCGCTTCGACCTCTTTTCGGGCGGCGCTCAGGCGCGTCTGCAGGTCTTCGAGAACGGAACGCGCCATCTTCACACCTCATCCGAATGGTCGGTGGAAGATAGCACTGGCGCACGGATTGTCGATGCGGCCTGCGCCAATGCCGGCAGGATCTCCGGTATTGGCGGGACGGGCGGTCGGGCAGTTACAGCGTCGCGCCCTCGCGGATGAAATTGCCGCTACGCAGGTCGTCGAATGCCTGCACCAGCTCCTCGCGCGTGTTCATCACGATCGGCCCGTGCCAGGCGACCGGTTCCTTGATCGGCGCGCCCGAGACCAGCAGGAAACGCACGCCCTGCTCGCCCGACTGGACGACGATCTTGTCGCCGGTGTCGAAGACGACGAGCGTCCGGTTGCCCGACATGTCGCGGATATGGACTTCCTCGCCGTCGACCTCCTTTTCGACCAGCACGCCGAACGGTTTCGACGCGTCGCGGAACGACGCCGAGCCCTGGAAGATATAGGCGAAGGTCGAGCGGTAGGCGTCCACCTTGAACACCTTGCGCGTGTTCGCCGGAACCGAGATGTCGAGATATTGCGGATCGGCGGCGACGCCGTCGACGGGGCCGCGCTTGCCCCAGAATTCGCCGACCACGACGCGCACCCGCGTGCCGTCATCGTCGACGACTTCGGGAATGTCGGTCGCGCCGATATCCTGGTAGCGCGGCGTGGTCATCTTCAGGCTCGACGGCAGGTTCGCCCACAGCTGGAAGCCGTGCATCCGCCCCCTGAAGTCGCCTTTCGGCATTTCCTGGTGCATGATGCCGGAACCGGCCGTCATCCACTGAACGCTGCCCGGCCCGAGCGTGCCGGCATTGCCGAGGCTGTCGGCATGGTCGACGGAGCCTTCGAGCACATAGGTGATCGTCTCGATGCCGCGATGCGGGTGCCAGGGAAAACCGGCCTTGTAGTCTTCCGGGCGATCGTTGCGGAAATCGTCCATCATCAGGAACGGATCGGTCATCGACGGGTCGCCGAACCCGAAGACGCGCTCGAGCTTGACGCCCGCGCCTTCCATCGTGGTCTGCGTGCCGGAGATATGCTTGACGGGTCGTATGGACATGGGTCGTCTCCTTCGTTGACGCATAGATAGGGCGCCGGACGGCACGTTCACAATTTCGCACGCCGGAGACGCATTGTTCACCGCCTGAAGACTTCTGTCATACCGGCTCGAGCGGCAGGCCGCGGTTTTCCTTGATCTCCTCCATCACGAAGGAGGCCGAGACGTCGGCCAGCGGCACGGTGCGGATCAGTTTCTGGTAGAACCGGTCATAGGCGCGCATGTCGGCGACCTGCACCTTCAGCATGTAGTCGAGATCGCCGCTCATCCGGTAGGCCTCGACCACATGCGGGATCGTTGCGACCGCGCGGCGGAATTTCTCGAGCCAGTCCGGATCGTGGTTCGCCGCCCGGATGAACACCAGCGCGGCGAGCCCGCAGCCGAGCTTCTCGGCATCGAGGATCGCGGCATGGCCGCGGATCACGCCGGCCGCTTCCATGTTCTTCACGCGCCGCCAGCAGGCATTGCGTGACAGGTTCACCTGTTCCGACAGTTCCTCCATGGAAACGGACGAATCGCGTTGCAGGATGGCAAGAATCCGGCAGTCTGTCGCATCGATATCTGTCATGTCGGGAAATTATCCCAAAAATCGAAAAAATAAACGAAAAATTGGGAAACGATCGCCTAGCATCGCGGTTAAGGTCCGGCCCGTTGGAAACGGAGGCGAACATGCGCGAACAGGTTGCAAAACTCTTTCTCGATCATCCGGCGTCGGTGGACGAGACCTATTTCGAGCATATGCGCTTCGCCGGCTGGTTCGCCGGCACGCTGTTCCTGGCCGCGACGGCGGCGGCCGTCCATGCCGTCCTGCCCTTCCTGTTCGAGCGCACTGCTTCGTCGGCGATCAATCGGATGCACCACCGCATCCATAATCGCTTCGGGGCCAACTGAGCATGTGTCGCTGGGCCGCCTATAGCGGCGATCCCGTCTATCTGGAGGATCTGATCCTCTCGCCGGCCCATTCGTTGATCGAGCAGTCGCATCATGCCCGCCAGGCCAAAACGCCAATCAATGGCGACGGTTTCGGAGTGGCCTGGTACGGCGACCGCGACGAGCCCGGCCTTTATCGCGACATCCTGCCCGCCTGGGCCGACCGCAATCTCGAAAGCCTCGCCCGCCAGATCCGTTCCGGCCTGTTCCTCGCCCATGTCCGCGCCTCGACCATCGGCGAGACCAGCCGGGTCAACTGCCACCCCTTCGTCATGGGCAACTGGTCGTTCATGCATAACGGCCAGATAGGCGATTTCGCCGTCTTGCGCCGTCCGCTCGAACTGGCGCTCGACGATACGCTCTACAACGCCCGCACCGGCTCGACGGATTCGGAGATCCTGTTTCTGCTGGCGCTGCAATTCGGCCTCGACAAGGACCCGCAGGCCGCCTTCGCCCGCACGATCCGTTTCGTCGGAGACGAGGCGCGCAAAAGGGGCGTGACGCCCTTTATCCGGTTCACCGCGGCCTTCTCCTGCGGCCGTCGCCTGTTTGCCATCCGCTATGCGAGCGACGAACACGCCCCGACCCTGTTCTGGGCGAAACTCGAATCTTGCCGGTCCATCTGTCTGGTGTCGGAACCCTTCGAGGATGCGAGCCGCCAATGGCAGCCGGTCCCGCCGTCGAGCTTCGTCACGGTCGAGGACGGCAACCTGTCGCTCACGCCCTTCTGCATCGAAAAGGCCGCAAGGGCCGCCTGACCGCGTTCATTCCGCCAGCCGCTCCGCAACTAGCGCTGCGAGCTTCGCCGCCACCTCGTCCTTGCTCATCTCCGGCCATGGGTCGGCGCCGTCGCGCGACAGCAGCGTGATCCGGTTGCGGTCGCCGCCCATCACGCCGGTTCCGCCGATGCCGCTGTCCGGCGACACGTCATTGGCGACGATGTAATCCGCGCCCTTGCGTTTCAGCTTCGCCGTGCCGTGCTCGATCAGCTTCTCGGTCTCGGCGGCAAAGCCGATGACGAGACCGGGGCGCAGGCTTTCATGATTGCCAATACCGGCGAGGATGTCCGGATTCTCGGTCAGCGGCAGCGCGGAAGGCCCCTTGCCGCCTTCCTTCTTCATCTTTTCGCCGGCTTCGGTCGCGGCTCGCCAGTCGGCGACAGCGGCGGCGAAGATCGCCGCGTCCGCCGGCAGCAGGCTTTCGACGGCCTCTTTCATCTGCCGCGCCGTCTCGACATGCGTCACGGTTACGCCGGACGGATCGGCGATCGTCACCGGCCCGGAGACAAGCCGGACGTCGGCGCCGAGCCGCGCCAGCGCCGCCGCGATCGCATGGCCCTGCTTGCCCGAAGACCGGTTGGCGATATAGCGCACCGGGTCGATCGGCTCATGCGTCGGCCCCGACGTCACGACAATCCTTTTGCCGGATAACGGTTTGGGCGCGACGTCAAGAATTGCCTCGATCGCCGCGACGATCTCCAGCGGCTCCGCCATCCGGCCCTTGCCCGCCTCGCCGGCCTCTGCCATTTCGCCGGCATTCGGTCCGACGAAACGGATCCCGTCCGCCGCGAGAGTTTGCCGGTTCCGCGTCGTCGCGGCGTGGTTCCACATATGCGGGTTCATCGCCGGGGCGAGCAGCACCGGGCTGCCGGCCGCCAGCAGGATCGTCGAGGCGAGGTCGTTGGCGAGTCCCGCCGCCATCTTGGCCATCAGGTCCGCCGTCGCCGGCGCGACGACGATCAGATCCGTCTCGCGCGCCAGGCGGATATGGCCGACATCCTGCTCGTCCTCGCGGTCGAACAGTTCGGTGAACACCTTGCCGGCGGCAAGCGCGCCGACCGAGAGCGGCGTCACGAATTCCGTCGCCGCCTTTGTCATCACCGGCCGTATGTTTGCGCCGCGCTCGCGCAGCCGCCGGATCAGGTCGAGGCATTTGTAGGCCGCGATGCCGCCGCCGATGATCAGCAGGATCCGCTTGCCGTCGACCGGGCTTTGCCCGGGTGCTGCGGGGTTCGGCGATGCCTCGGCCTCGCCGCCCGATTGCAGCGCGATCAGCTGTTGCGGCGTTGCGCCGATCGCTTCGGCGACCTTTTCCACCATGTCGGAGCGGATCGTCTGCTTCTTGCCGACAATCAGGTCGCGCAGATAGGATCGCTCCAACCCGGCTTCGGTCGCCGCCGTAATTGGGCGCTTGTTCAGCTTGAAAAGCCGTTCTTCGACGAATTTTCCGATCTCGGACATGGGAATATTCCAATTTAGTTGGAATTATCCAATCATATTGCCCGGCTCGCGTAAAGCTTCAGCTCAGCTGCCAGGCAATCCAGACCGCCGCCGCGGCGATGATCCAGAGCGCCACGCGACCTGAGCGCGATTCGCGCGCCTCCGCCTTGCCGATGGCGTCGACCGTGCCGGGATCGAGCTTCATGCCGGTTTCGGCCATCTCCTCGATTTCCAGCGACAGTTTCTCGGTGCGGTCGGCCAGTTCCGGCAGCGCGCGGGCGAGGCGGCCGAGTGATTCCAGCCCGCTGCGCGCGTCGGTCAGGATCGCCGCCGGTCCGAGGTTGCGCGCGATCCATTCGCCGACGACCGGCTCCGACGCCTTCCACATGTTGAAGCGCGGATTGAGCGCGCGGGCATTGCCCTCGACCACCACCATGGTTTTTTGCAGCAGCAGCAATTCCGGCCGCGTCTGCATGTCGAAAATGTCGGTGACCTCGAACAGCAGCGTCAGGAGGTTCGCCATCGAGATCGTCTCGGCCGGCTGGCCGTGGATCGGCTCGCCGATGGCCCGGATCGCCTGCGCGAAGGCCTCGATGTCGTGATGCGGCGGCACGTAGCCGGCCTCGAAATGCACCTGCGCGACGCGCCGGAAGTCGCGCTTGATGAAGCCGTACAGGATCTCGGCCAGGAACCGCCGCTCCTTCAGCCCGATCCGCCCGGCAATGCCGAGATCGACGGCGACGATATCGCCCTTCGGATCGACGAACAGGTTGCCGGGATGCATGTCGGCATGGAAGAAGCCGTCGCGCATGGCGTGGCGCAGGAAGCTCTGCACCACCGTGTCTGCGAGCTTGTTCAGGTCGTGGCCCGCTTCGCGCAGCGCGTCGATTTCGGACATCTTGATCCCGTCGACCCATTCCAGCGTCAGCACGTCGCGCCCGGTGCGCTGCCAGTCGACTTTTGGCACCCGGAAACCCGGATCGTCCTGCGTATTCTCGCGCAATTCGGCGAGCGCGGCGGCCTCGAGGCGCAGATCCATCTCGATCTTCGTCGTCTGCGCCAGAGTCTCGGCGATCGCCACGGGCCTGAGTCGCCGCGAGGCCGGAATGTGCTTTTCCTGCAACTGCGCGAACAGGAAGAAGGCATCGAGGTCGCGCGCGAAACGCCGCCGCACACCCGGCCGGATCACCTTGACCGCGACCTTGTGCGTCTCGCCGGTCTCGTCACGCACCGTCGCCTGATGCACCTGCGCGATCGATGCGGCGGCGACCGGCTCGCCGATTTCCTCGAACAATTCGCTGACCGGCTTGCCCAGCGAATCCTCGATGCGCGTCATCGCGTCGGCCTTCGGGAAACTTTCCATCCGGTCCTGCAGATGGGCAAGATCGAGCGCCAGGTCGAGGCCGATCACATCCGGACGCGTCGCGAGGAACTGCCCCAGCTTGGCGTATGACGGCCCGAGCCGCGCGATCGCCTTCGACATGCGTTCGGCATTGTCGAGTTTCTGGCTGCGCCGCCGCGCCAGCGCCGTGGCGATGCGGTGTCCCGTCGCCGCCGAGCCGGTCAATCCTTGAGCGGGCAGGCCGGCGATCACGCCCTCGCGGGCGAGCACCCAGCCGGCGCGCATCAGCCGGAGTGTGGCCATGGTTCGGTTCATGAAATCAGAGCTTCCAGCCGGAATGCAGCGCGGCGATCCCGCCGGTATAATTCGTGTAGGTCACGCGGCCGAAACCGGCATTGCGGATCATTTGCGCGAAATTCTCCTGGTTCGGGAACTTGGCGATCGATTCCACCAGGTAGCGATAGGGTTCGCCGTCGCCGGTCACCATCTGGCCGATACGCGGGATCGCGTTGAACGACCACTTTTCGTAAATGGTCTCCAGGAGCGGCGCGTCGACCTCGGAAAATTCCAGGCACAGGAAGCGCCCGCCGCGTTTCAGCACCCGCCAGGCCTCTCCGAGTGCCTTCGGGATGTCCGGCACGTTGCGGATGCCGAAGGCGATCGTATAGGCGTCGAAGGAATTGTCCTCGAAGGGCAGGTCCTCGGCATTCGCCTCGACGAATGTGAGATTGTCCGCGATGCCGCGCTTGACCGCCCGGTCGCGGCCGACTTCCAGCATCGAGCCGTTGATGTCGAGCACGGTGACGTCGGCATTGCGGCGCGACGCCTCGACGATACGGAACGCGATGTCGCCGGTGCCGCCGGCGACATCGAGCGAGCGCCAGCGGCCGCGCTTCGGCGGGTTGAGCGATGTCACCATCGCGTCTTTCCAGACCCGGTGCATGCCCGCCGACATCAGGTCGTTCATCACGTCGTAGCGCTGCGCCACCTTGTGGAACACGTCGTTGACGCGGCCCTGCTTTTCGCCTTCGCCCACATCGGCAAAGCCGAACGACGTCTTCATCGCGCTGCCTGCGGTGGTTCTGGATTGCGACATGGGTCCCGTCCGTCTGGTGATGGCGTTGCCGGTTTCGTTTCGAGCCTAGCCTATGCCGTCAAACGGGGCCATTGCGCAAGCCGTGCCATCGTGTCACGGAGGTCTCCCCTTCACTGCCGGAGTCGTCATCCATGGTCCTGAAAGCGGAAATCCACTGTCATATCGAAGGCGCGGCCAGTCCTGCTCTGGTCGAGGCCCAGGCGGCGAAATATGGCGCCGACGTCTCCGTCATCATTCGCGACGGCTCCTATGTCTGGTCCGATTTCACCTCCTTTCTGCATTGCTACGACGTCGCCTCGATGCTGTTTCGCAACGAGGACGATTACGCGCTGCTCGCCGAGACCTATCTGGCCGACCTTGCCTCCCAGGGCGCCATCTATTCGGAATTCTTCATCTCCACCGACCACGCGATCCATGCCGGCCTGACGCCTGACGCCTATGTCGCCGGCCTCGCCGAGGGCATGCGCCGCGCCCGCGAGAAACACGGCATCGAATCGCGCATGATCGCGACCGGTTTGCGCCACGAGGGCCCGGAAGGCGTCGAAAGGGCGTCGCGCTGGGTCGCCGAAAATCCGCACCCGCTCGTCACCGGCTTCGGCATGGCCGGCGACGAGCGCACGTATCACCCGAAGGATTTCGCCCGCGCCTTTGACATCGCCCGCGACGCCGGTCTCGCCATCACCGTCCATGCCGGCGAGCTGGTCGGGGCGCAGAGCGTCCGCGATGCGCTCGACTGGCTGAAGCCGGCGCGCATCGGCCACGGCGTGCGCGCCATCGAGGATCCGGCGCTGGTCGCGCGGCTTGCCGACGAGGGCGTCGTGCTGGAAGTCTGCCCCGGCTCCAACATCGCGCTCTCGGTCTTCCCGTCCTATGACGAGCACCCCTTCCCGAAATTGCGCGATGCCGGCATCAGGGTGACGCTGTCGTCGGACGATCCACCCTTCTTCCACACCTCGCTGGCGCGCGAATATGAGATCGCCGAAGAACACTTCGGCATGGACGAGGCGGCGCTTCTCGGCGTCACACGCACAGCCATCGAAGCCGCCTTCGTCGACGAGGCGACGCGGGCCGCCCTCCTCGCACGGCTCTCCTGACGATACTGGCTATGGAAAGAGTGCGGGTTTGCGCGGCGACGGCTTTTCCCGCCCCCCGCCGCCCGCTACTGTGTCCGCCACACAGTCAAAGAGGCATCCCATGGACAGCGTAACCGTCGTCGATCACCCGCTCGTGCAACACAAGCTCACCTTCATGCGCAAGCAGGAGACCTCGACCGCCGGCTTCCGCCGGCTTTTGCGCGAGATCTCGCTTCTGCTCTGCTACGAGGTGACGCGCGAATTGCCGATGACGATGGAAACCATCGAGACGCCGCTGGCGGAGATGGAGTCGCCTGTCCTTGAGGGAAAGAAGCTGGTCTTCGCTTCCATCCTGCGTGCCGGCAATGGCTTGCTTGAAGGCATGCTCGATCTGGTTCCCTCGGCCCGCGTCGCCCATATCGGCCTCTACCGCGACCACGAGACGCTGGAGCCGGTCGAATACTACTTCAAGGCGCCCGAGAACCTCCCCGACCGCCTGATCATCGTCGTCGATCCGATGCTGGCGACCGCAAATTCCGCCATCGCCGCCGTCCAGAAGCTGAAGGAGCGCGGCGCCAGGGACTTGCGCTTCGTCTGCCTGCTCGCCGCGCCGGAAGGCATCGCGAAGTTCACCAAGGCGCATCCCGACGTGCCGCTCTTCACCGCGGCGATCGACGAGAAGCTCAACGACAAGGGCTATATCGTCCCCGGCCTCGGCGATGCCGGCGACCGCATGTACGGCACGAAATAGATCGCTTCCGGCCGCGTTGAGTCTCGGCTTTCCCTGTCCTAGGCTTGGCGGCGATCGCACCGTAACGAACCGCCTTGGAACATGGAAGCCGGAAAAAAGAACATCTTCGTCGTCGGGCTCGATCCGTTCAATCTGAAATTGCTGCGCTCCGTGCGCCATGCGGATGACTACGCCTTTCACGGCCTGCTCGACTACGAAGAAATCGCAACCGCCGGGCGCTTCGACATGGAGGCCCTTCTCGACAAGGCGCGCCACACGCTGAAGGCGTTTCCCGGGCCGGTCGATGCGATTGTCGGCTACTGGGATTTTCCGACCGTCCTGATGATGCCGATCCTGCGCGAGGAATTCGGCCTGCGCGGCCCCTCGCTCGAAAGCGTGCTGCGCTGCGAGCACAAATACTGGGCCCGGATCGAACAGGCGAAAGTGGTTCCCGACGAAGTGCCCCGCTTCGAACTGGTCGATCCGTTCGACGACAAGGCCGCCGGCAAACTCGGTCTCGACTACCCGTTCTGGATCAAGCCGGTGAAGGCGCATTCGTCGCTGTTCGGATTTCGGATCGGCAATCGCGCCGAGCTCGAATTCGCGCTGACGAAGGTCCGCGCCGGCATTTATCGCTTTTCCGAACCGCTCGACGTGATCATGGGTTACGCGGACCTGCCCGACGAGATTGCCGCCGTCGACGGCACGAAATGCATTGCCGAGGAGATCATCTCGCATGGCCGTCAGTGCACGCTGGAGGGTTATGCCTTCGAGGGCGACATCGAGATCTACGGCATCGTCGATTCGATCCGTGGACCCAACCATTCCAGCCTCGAGCGCTACGAATATCCGTCGAGCCTGCCGCAATGCGTCCAGAAGCGCATGAAGGAATCCGCGACTGCCGTGATCCGCGCCGTCGGTCTCGACAACACGCCCTTCAACATGGAGTTTTTCTATCGCGAGGAAGACGACAGCTTGGCGCTGCTCGAGATTAATGCTCGCATATCCAAGTCGCACAGCCCGCTCTTCGACAAGGTCGAGGGCGTGCCGCACAAGGAGGTGATGATCGACGTCGCGCTCGGCAAGCGCCCGGATTATCCGGCGAAGCGCGGCCGCTTCCGCTATGCCGCGAAATTCATGCCGCGCCTCTATGGCCACCATGACGAGGTGAAGGTCGCGCACGCGCCGGCGTCGGAAGAAATCAGCGCGATAGAAAGCCGGTTCCCGGGCGCGGAGATCCAGTTGCATCTGCAGGACGGCATGCGTCTCGGCGACATGCCTCATCACGACGCCTACAGTTACGAACTGGCCGCGATCTTCATCGGCGCCAATACCCGCGCCGCGCTGCGCGACGATTTTCACGCGATCATGGATGCTATGGACATCCGGTTCGAAAAGGACGGAGAGGCCTGGGCATGACTGCGGAACCGCGCATTCGAACGGATTTTCCACGCAAGGTGCGCAGCATCGAGAATGTTTTCATTCCGATGCGCGACGGCGCCCGGCTCGCTGCCCGGATATGGCTGCCGGAGGATGCCGAAACCGCGCCGGTCCCAGCCGTCCTTGAATACATTCCCTACCGCAAGCGCGATTTCACCCGCCATCGCGATTCCGTCATGCATCCTTACGTCGCCGGTCACGGCTATGCCTGCGTCCGCGTCGATCTGCGCGGCAGCGGCGATTCCGACGGCGTCCTGACCGACGAATATCTCGCCCAGGAGCTGCAGGACGGTTGCGATATCATCGAATGGCTGGCGGCCCAGGACTGGTGCACCGGCAAGGTCGGCATGATCGGGATATCCTGGGGCGGCTTCAACGGCCTGCAGGTCGCCGCGCTCCGTCCGCCTGCGCTGGCCGGCGTCATCTCGCTGTGCTCCACCGACGACCGCTATTCCGACGACATCCACCACATGGGCGGCTGCCTTCTCGGCGACAACCTGTCCTGGTCCTCGGTGATGTTCTCTTACAATTCTCTGCCGCCGGACCCGGCGGTCGTCGGCGACCGCTGGCGCGACATGTGGCGGCAAAGGCTGGAGGGAAGCGGCCTGTGGCTGGAGACATGGTTGCGTCACCAGCGCCGTGACGATTACTGGAAGCACGGCTCCGTCGCCGAGGACTACGCCGCTGTCCAGTGTCCGGTCATGGCGGTGTCCGGCTGGACCGACGGCTATTCCAACGCCGTCTTTCGCCTGCTGGAATACTTGCGCGTTCCGCGCAAGGGGCTGGTCGGGCCTTGGAGCCACAAATATCCCCACATCGCCGTGCCCGGTCCGGCGATCGGTTTCTTGCAGGAGACCGTGCGCTGGTGGGATACCTGGCTGAAGGATATCGACACCGGCGTGATGGACGAACCGATGCTGCGCGTCTGGATGCAGGACAGCGTTCCGCCGACGACCAGCTATACCCACCGGCCGGGCCGCTGGGTCGGCGAACCGGACTGGCCGTCGAAAAACGTTTCGCCGCGCAGGTTCCGGCTCGCCGAACATGGCCTCGAACCGGCCGATGCGGAGGTCGAGCAGGTGCCGGTGACGATCCAGTCGCCGCTCACCGTCGGATTGTTTGCCGGCAAATGGTGTTCCTATGCCGCCGGCCCGGATCTCGCCCATGATCAGCGCCAGGAGGATGGCGGCGCGCTCGTCTTCGAAAGCGATCCGCTCGACGATCCGCTCGAAATCCTCGGCGCGACGGTGGTCGAACTCGACGTCGCCAGCGACAAGCCGCTCGCCATGGTCGCGGTGCGTCTGTCCGATGTCGCGCCCGACGACAAGGTGGCGCGTGTCACCTACGGCCTCCTCAACCTGACGCACCGCAATTCGCGCGAGCGGCCGGAGGCCATGGTGCCCGGCGAATTCTGTCGTGTCCGGGTAAAGCTCAACGATGCGGCGCAGGTCTTTCCGCGGGGCCATCGCATCCGCGTTTCGATCTCGACCTCCTACTGGCCGCTCGCCTGGCCGTCGCCGTCGCCGGTGCGCCTGACGATCCGTGCCGGATCGAGCTTCGTCGATCTGCCCGTGCGTGGCCGCCGGGCGGAGGACGAACATTTGCGGGAACTCGAGGCGCCGGAGGGCGCGGCGCCGGCGCCGCGCCGCCATGTCGAGCCCGGCCACCACAATTGGCTGCTCCATCGCGACCTTGCCAGCGACAAGTCCACGCTCGAAGTCATCAATGACAACGGCAAGGTCTATCTGGAAGACATCGACCTCGAGGTCGAGAACCGCGCCTTCGAGTGGTATTCCTCCTACAACGACGATTTCCTGTCGCCGAAGGGCGAAACGCGGCTGATCCGCGGTCTCAAGCGCGGCGACTGGTCGGTGCGCACCGTCGCCCACACGGTCCTGACATCGACGGAAACGGAGTTCCGCATCAACGCCGATCTCGACGCCTACGAAAACGGCAACCGCGTCTATTCCCGCAACTGGAATGTCACGATCCCGCGCGATTGCGTGTGAACGACGCCCCGCCCGTTACAATTTTAGCGAAACCCTTCACGCCTCGCTAACCGCGCCGCCGATTTGGCCCGCGCATTTAACGCCCGCCACACCGGTTTGTGCGACTATTTCGCCCGCTGGAAAGGCTGCCTCATGCTGCGTTATTTGATCATGGTGGTTTCGGTATCGTTCTCCGCGCTGACCGCGGTGGCGTTCCTGAACGACAATCCGCAATTCGTCGATACGGCGGCGACCGTCGTCAAGGACAAGCTCGAATCGCGCCAGGCGAGCGAGGCGGTCGCGCAGCAGCCGACGCGCATCTATTCCGGCACCGAGCGCCTGCGCGCCGATGCCCGCGGCCACTACATCGCGGAATTCAGCGTCAATTCGCGCCGTGTCACCGGTGTCGTCGACACCGGCGCGACCACCATCGCCATGAACCGCTCGGAAGCGCGCCGCGCCGGCATCCAGGTCGCGCCGAACGAGTTCGTCTACAAGATCAGCACCGCCAACGGCGTCGTCATGGCAGCCCGTGTCATCGTCGACGAGGTGCGCATCGGCACGATCCGCGTGCGCAATGTCGAGGCGATGGTCATGGAAGACGATTCGCTCAACATCGTGCTGATCGGCATGAGCTTCCTCAAGCGCCTGCGCAATTTCGAATTTTCCAACGGCACGCTGGTGATGAAGCTTTGATCCCGCTTATCCGGGAATCCGTTCGGCGACCGGTTTCCTGATCTCCGGTTTCTCGTCCGCGATGTCATAGGCCGCCAGCACCGCCTCGCGGGCGGCCTCCAGCGTTGCTTCATCGCGCGCATGGACCAGAGCCAGCGGATCGCCTTTCGCGATGCTCGTGCCGACCGGCTGCAGGCCGGTGATGCCGACCGCGTGGTCGATCTCGTCCTCGCGCTTGCGCCGTCCGCCGCCCAGTTCCACCACCGCGACGCCGATCGCCCGCGTCCGGATCGCCGTGACATGGCCGTCGCGCGGCGCCTCGACGCTTGCCGTCAGCGGTGCGCTGGCGAGGTGGTTGTCGTAATTCTCGACGAAATCGGCCGGACCGCCCAGCCTATACACCATCCTGCCGAAAATCTCGGCCGCGCGGCCGGTCTCCAGCGCCTCGCGCGCCCGCCCCAGCGCGATGGCCGGATCGTCATCGATCCCCGATACCACCAGCATCTCGGCTGCGAGCGCCAGCGTCACGGTCTCGAGCCGCGGGTCGCGGTGCCTGCCGGTCAGGAATTCAACCGCGTTCTTCACCTCGACGGCGTTGCCCGCCGCCGATGCCAGCGGCTCGTTCATGTCGGTCATCAGCGCCGTCGTCTTCGTGCCGGCTCCGTTGGCGACCCGCACCAGCGTCTGCGCCAGTTCCTTCGCCTTGTCGAAATCCGCCATGAAGGCGCCGTTGCCGAACTTCACGTCGAGCACCAGCGAACCGAGCCCGGCGGCGAGCTTCTTCGACAGGATCGACGCGGTAATCAGCTGGATGCTCTCCACCGTCGCCGTCACGTCGCGCACGCCGTAGAAGCGCTTGTCGGCCGGCGCGAGATCCGCCGTCTGGCCAATGATCGCGCAGCCGATCTCGTCCACGGTCTTGCGGAACAGCGCGTTATCGGGCTGCGTCGTGTAGCCGGGGATCGAATCCATCTTGTCGAGCGTGCCGCCGGTATGGCCGAGGCCGCGTCCCGAGATCATCGGCACCGCCAGCCCGCAGGCTGTTGCGATCGGCGCCAGCATCAGCGAGACGTTGTCGCCGACCCCGCCGGTCGAATGCTTGTCGCAGATCGGCCGTTCGATTTCCGGCCATTCCAGCACGTCGCCGGAATCGCGCATGGCGAGCGTCAGCGCCACGGTCTCGTCGGCGTTCAGGCCGTTGAAGTAGACCGCCATCGCGAAGGCCGAGATCTGCGCGTCGGTCACCGAGGCGTCGGTGATACCGCGCACGAATTCCGCGATCGTCTCGGTGGAGAGCGTACCGCCGTCGCGTTTTTGCCGGATGAATTCCTGTGGCAGCACGGGTCAGTATCCCGATGCCGGCTCGGCCGGCGTGTCGCCCGAAAGTGTCGCCAGCACGTTGCCGAGCAGGCTCGACGCGCCGAAGCGGAAGGTTTTCGGCGACACCCAGTCCTTGCCCATGATCTCGTCGGCAAGCGCCAGATACTGGCCCGCTTCCTCGACCGTGCGGATGCCGCCCGCCGGCTTGAAACCGCGCGCCGGGTCGCCGAACGTCTTCAGCACCGTCAGCATGATCCGCGCTGTTTCCGGCGTTGCGTTGACGGCGACTTTCCCGGTCGAGGTCTTGATGAAATCCGCGCCTTCCTCCAGCGCCATCTGCGATGCCGCCTCGATCAGCGCCGGATCGCCGAGTTCGCCGGCTTCGATGATGACCTTCAGCCGCGCCACGCCCTCGGTCGCGGCGCGGATCGTCGCGATCATCGAGCGCGCCGCTTCGGTGTCCCCGGCGGCGAGCGCGCGATAGGGCATGACGAGGTCGATCTCGTCGGCGCCCGCGGCGATCGCATCCTTGGTTTCGTGCAGCACGTCCCGTTCGCCGCCGTCGCCCGACGGGAAATTCACCACCGTCGCGATCTTCACGGCGCTGTCCGGCCCGAAGATCTTGCGCGCCTGCGCGACGAAACGCGGCCAGATGCAGATCGCCGCCGTGTCGCCGAATGAGGTTACCGCCTGCGCGCACAAGGCGTCGATCGCCTCCGGCGTGCAGTCGTCGTTCAGATTGGTCAGGTCGATCAGGCCGAGGGCCCGGCTGGCGATCTCTTTTTGTGAAGCCAAGGGACTACTCCAGGGGGTTATTGCATGTCGGCGATCGCGCGCGTCAGGATCGCTTGCAGTTTCTTGCCGCCGATGGGCGCCATGTCCTTGGTCTCGGCGTGCGACAATTCTCCGCCGGTCATCCCGGCTCCGTAATTGGTAATCACCGAACAGGCCGCGCAGGCAAGGCCGAGGAACCGGCCGAGAATGACTTCCGGCACCGTCGACATGCCGACCGCGTCCGCGCCCATGATGCGCGCCATGCGGATTTCGGCCGGCGTTTCGAAGGACGGCCCGGAAAACCACATGTAAACGCCCGCGTCGAGGGCAATGCCCTCGGCCTCGGCCGCCTTGGAGATCGTCTCGCGCAGCCCGGAATCATAGGCGCTCGTCATGCCGACGAAACGCGCGTCGTCCTCCTCGCCGATCAGCGGATTGGTGCCGGAGAAATTGATGTGGTCCTCGATCAGCATCACCGAACCGGGCGCGAGTTCTTCGCGCAGCGATCCCGCCGCATTGGTCAGGATCAGCTTCTCGATGCCGAGCCCCTTGAGAACCTCCAGCACCGGCCGCATCGCCGCCGCGTCGCCCTTCTCGTAGTAGTGCACCCGGCCCGACAGCAGCAGCACCGGCTTGCCGCCGATCGTGCCGGCGACGACTTCGCCGGCATGGCCGCTGACGCCGCTTTCCGGAAATCCCGGCAGTTTCGAATAGGAGACGCGCACCGGGTCCTCGACCGCGTCGACGAGGCCGCCGAGTCCGGAGCCCAGCACCAGCGCGACGCGCGGAACCAGCCCGTTCAACGCTTCCACGATGACATCGCTCGCCGTCTTCATTGTGAAAGTATCTCCGTCTTGAAGCCGAGCGGCAGCAACTCGGCCATGCTGATCGTCTTGGTGATGCCCCGCTGGTCGGTCAGGTGGACGCGGGCATCCGCCGGCGCGAATTCGGCCAGCCGCTGCCGGCAGCCGCCGCAGGGCGTGCATTCGTCCAGCTTTTCCGCCGTCACGCAGATATCGGTGATCCGGCCGCCGCCGCCCATGACGTAATGCGACAGCGCCGTCGTCTCCGCGCACCAGCCTTCCGGGAAGCTGACCACCTCGATATTCGCACCGGTGAATATCTTCCCCTCCTCGGTCAGGATCGCCGCGCCGACCGGGAATTTGGAATAGGGCGAATGGGTCTTTGCCATCGCCGTGCGCGCGGCGTCGAAGAGCTGGTCGAGTACCGTCATCCGGGCATTCCTTTCGCGGGGGATGGGCCGCCCCCGGCATGCAAATCCAAACAAGGGGCCGAAACTAGCATGGCATTTCCGTTTATCCAGCCGCGAAATGAAGGCTTTGCCCGTTATGGTTCCCCGTACGCAAAGCTTGTGCCTTTTCGGAACCCTTCGCCGCCGCTAGACTGTTACCCAACCGCAGGGAGACTGGCATGGCGAATGGCGCCGACGATCGCTTCGACGAACTCGAAATCATGGCCGCCCATCAGGCGCGCCTGCTCGAAGACCTGAATGAGACCGTCGTCCGCCAGGCCAAGGAGATCGAGCGCCTGGAGCGGCTGGTCGAGGCGCTGATCAAACGGTTTCAGGCCGTCGAGGAACAAGTGCAGGCCGACATTCCCGTAACCAAACCGCCGCATTGGTAGGTCGAGGATACCGCCTTCGTGATTTCTAGTCTGGATCTTGGCTCTCTGGCGCCGGCAGTCGTCGCGCTGGTCATCGTGGCGATGCTGATCGCCTTCGTCGCCGAGTGGCGGCCGCCGGAAATCACCGCCGGCGTCGCCGTCGCCCTGCTTCTGGTGGTCGGCATTCTCGACATCTCCGACGTGCTCGGCGTTTTGTCGTCGAGCGCGCCTGCGACGATCGCCGCGATGTTCGTGCTGTCGGCGGCGCTGATCCGCACCGGCGCCGTCGAATATTTCGCCCGCATCGTGACGGCGCATGCACGCACCTCGCCGATGGTCGCTTATGCAGCCTTTCTGATCGCGGTCGCGGTCGCCTCGGCGGTCATGAACAACACGCCGCTGGTCATGCTGATGATCCCGGTCGCCACCTCGATGGCGCGCGAGATGGGCGAATCGCCGTCGCGCATCCTGATACCGCTTTCCTATGCCGCCATTCTCGGCGGCACCTGCACGCTGATCGGCACCTCGACCAACCTGCTCGTCGACGGCGTCGCCCGCGATCTCGGCATCGCGCCCTTTCACATCCTCGAAATCGCCCCTGTCGGCATCGTATCGACTCTTGCCGGCATCACCGCGATGATGCTCGGCCGCAAGCTGTTGCCCGATCGCGAGACGGCAAGCAGCATCTCGGCGGTGACGTCTGGGCGCAAATTCATTGTCCAGGCCGTGATCGAAACCAACTCGCCGCATATCGGCGCTCCGGTGCGTTCCATCCCCGTCTTCAACCGGCCCGACCGCCGCCTCGTCGACGTCATCCGCGGCGACGTCTCGCTGCGGCGCGAACTCGATCACACGGTGCTCGAGGCCGGCGATATCCTCGTGCTGCGCACGCCGATTGCCGAAATCCTGTCGATGAAGGAGGAGGGCGAACTGACGCTCGGCGCCGCCAGCCACTTGCAGCAGACCGCGGCGCGCTCCTCCGAGGTGGTCGAAATCCTGATCGGCCCCGGCGCGCGGGTGCTGAACCGGACGCTCCGGCATCTGCGCCTGTGGCGGCGCTACGGCGTCTACCCGATGGCGCTGCACCGCGGCGGCATGAACATGGCCGACCGATTCGAAAAGACGCCGCTGGAAGTCGGCGACACGCTTCTGGTCGAAGGCGCGCCGGAGGATCTCGCCCGCTTCGCCGAGGACAACAATCTCGTCAATGTCGCCGAGCCGTCCGAGCGCGGCTTCCGCCGCTCCAAGGCGCCGGCCGCGATCATCATCACCGGCGCTGTCGTCGTCGGCGCCGCCTTCAACGTCATGCCGATCGCCGCGCTCGCGTTGATCGGCGCCGTGCTCGTGCTGGTTCTGCGCTGCGTCGAGGTCGAGGAGGCGGTACAGTCCGTCGACTGGCGCATTCTCGGCCTGATCTTCGCCATGCTGTCGATCGGGGTGGCGATGCAGGAGACCCGGCTGGTGGTGATCCTTGTCGATTATGTCACGCCGCTGCTGGCGGAGTTTTCGCCGCTGGTGGCGCTCGCCGCCGTCTATGTCCTGGCGACGGTGCTGACCGAGATCGTCACCAACAATGCCGTCGCCGTCATCGTTACGCCGGTCGCCGTTGGGCTCGCGCATTCGCTCGGGCTCGATCCGCGCCCCTTCGTCGTCGCGGTGATGATCGCGGCAAGCGCCAGCTTCATGACGCCGATCGGCTACCAGACCAATACGCTGGTCTATAATGCCGGCGGCTACCGGTTCACTGACTTCCTGCGGCTTGGCTTTCTGCTTGACCTGACCACCTTCGCGACCGCGATGTTCGTCATTCCCAGGGTCTGGCCGCTCGTTTGACGGCAACAGCCTGATCGGAAAACGAAAATCCCGGGCTCGAGAGCCCGGGATTCCCGGTTGCCGATTGGCCCGTCCAACCGATCAGTAATCGTGCTTCAAATCTTCCGTACCGGCGTAGGCTTCGCCGTCGTCGAACATGGACGTTTCAAAAATTACGGAAGCGAAAACTAAATCTACCCGACCCCCAAAATCTTGGGATATTCCTTGAGTTCCAATCTACCACAAGCCGCTCCCGGGCAAAGGGGGGTCGGACGAATCAGGCCGGTGCGTGGCAATTCGGCAACAGTGGTTTTCATGCGACATCAATGCGCGCACGCGGCCGGGCCAGCCGTTCCGGAAGCGGGAATGCCGTTCTCGCCAAGAATCCGCTTGACTCGTTTGGAACGATCCAATAAATCGCTGTAAAACAAATTTGGAACGTGCCAAAAAGGAGGACACGGATGCAGTGGGGACTTATCGGTGCAAGTACCATCGCATCCGAACATGTGATCGGCGCGATCCGCGCGCAGCCGGGCCACACGATCAGGTCCGTCATGAGCTCCAGCGCGACCCGCGGCGCCGATTATGCCGCAAAGCATGAAATTCCCGAGAGCATGACAGACCTCGACGCGCTTCTCTCCGATCCGGCTATCGGCGCGGTCTATATCTCGACGACCAACGAGAAGCATTTCCCTCAGGCCATGGCGGCGATCGCGGCCGGCAAGCATGTTCTCTGCGAGAAACCGCTGGCAATGACGCTGGCCGATGCGGTCGAGATGGTCCGCGTCGCCGAAGAAAAGGGCGTCGTCTTCGCCACCAACCATCATCTGCGCAATGCCGGTTCGCATCTGGCCGTCCGCGACCTCATCGCTTCCGGCCGTCTCGGCCGCATCCTCTCGGTGCGCGTCTTCCATGCCGTCCATCTGCCTGCGCATCTGCAGGGCTGGCGCATCAACGATGCATCCGCCGGCGGCGGCGTGATTCCCGACATCACGGTCCATGACGCCGACACGGTTCGCTTCTATCTTGGCGAGGATCCGGAGACGGTTGTCGCCAGGGCGGGGGCGTCCGGTATGGGCGAGGGCGTCGAGGACAGCGTCATGTCGGCCTGGACGATGCCGTCGGGCGTGATGGTCCAGACACATGAAAGCTTCACCCATCCCTTCGCCGGCACCGGCATCGAGGTCCACGGGTCCGAGGGTTCTGTCTTCGCGCGCAACGTCATGACCCAGCGCCCCGTCGGCGAAGTCGAACTGATCAACGGCGACGGACGCCATGCGGTCGCCTTCCCGGAACACGATCTCTATGCCCGCTCCCTGTCGCTATTCGCCGATGCGGTCGCCGGAAACGGCAGGCCCTCGGCCGATGGAGTCGACGGCGTCAAGTCGCTTGCCGTGGCGCTTGCCGTTCGCGAGGCCGCCCAGACCGGCCGCGCCGTCACCGTCGATTACGGAGGCCTTTGACCAATGGTCTCGAAGATCGTCACCGCCGGGGACGCCGTCGCGCGCATTGCCGATGATGCGGTCGTTTCCGTGTCCTCCTCCTCCGGCCTCGGCTGCCCGGACAAGGTTCTGGAAGCCATCGGTGCGCGCTTCGAGCGCGAAGGCCATCCGAGGAACCTAACGACGCTGCACCCGATCGCCGCCGGCGACATGTACGGCATCAAGGGCGTCGATCACATCGCCAGGGACGGCCTGCTCTCGACGATCATCGGCGGCTCCTATCCGAGCGGCCCGTCTTCGCTGCCCATGCCCGAGATCTGGCGCATGATCGTCGAGGACCGGGTCGCCGCCTACAACGTGCCGTCCGGCATCATGTTCGACATGCATCGCGACGTCGCCGCCCGCCGGCCGGGCGTGCTGACAAAGGTAGGCCTCGACACCTTCGCCGATCCCGTCCGCGAGGGCTGCGCCATGAATGCGGCCGCCGCCGCGAAGCCCATCGTCGCGCGCGTCGAACTCGCCGGCGAGACATGGCTGCATTTCCCCAACATCGTGCCGGACGTCGCGATCCTGCGCGCGACCACCGCCGACGAGCGCGGCAATCTCACCTATGAGCACGAGGGCGCCTATCTCGGCGGCCTCGACCAGGCGATTGCCGTGCGCAATCATGGCGGCCTCGTCATCGCCCAGGTCAAGCGCGTCACCGCGGCCGGATCTCTGCGCCCGCACGACGTGCGCGTGCCGGGCCACCTCGTCGATCTCGTCGTCGTCGATCCCGATCAGAAACAGACGACGGAAACCGTCTACGATCCCGCCATCTCCGGCGAGATCATCCGGCCGCTGTCGAGCTTCCACCTCGCCGAGCGCGGTATCGAAAAGGTCATCGCGCGCCGCGCCGCGATGGAGCTGAAATCCGGCCAGACGGCCAATCTCGGCTTCGGCATTTCCGCCATGGTGCCGCGCGTCCTCCTCGAGGAGGGCCATGCCGGCTCGGTCACCTGGGCGATCGAGCAGGGCGCAGTCGGCGGCATGCCGCTGACCGGCTTCGCCTTTGGCTGCGCGTCCAACGCCGACGCCTTCATGCCGTCGCCGAACCAGTTCACCTATTTCCAGGGCGGCGGCTTCGACGTCTCCTTCCTGTCTTTCCTCGAGGTCGACATCAACGGCAACGTCAACGTCTCCAAGCTCGGCAAGAAACCCTATCTGACGGCGGGCTGCGGCGGCTTCGTCGATATCACCGCCCATGCGAAGAAGATCGTCTTCGGCGGGCTGTTCGAGGCCAGCGCCGAGCTCGAACTGACCGAGCAAAGCCTGCGCGTCATCAAGCCCGGCAAGTTCACCAAGATGGTCGACGCCGTCGAGCACGTCACCTTCTCGGGCAAGCGCGCCCGCGAGACCGGCCAGGAAATTCTCTACGTCACCGAACGCTGCGTCATCCGGCTCGAAGCCGACGGCCTTGTTGCCACCGAGATCATGCCCGGAATCGATCCCGAGGCCGATATCGTCGCCGCATCGCAGGGTCGCGTACGCGTCGCGCCCGACGCGGTCCGCATGCCGGTCGCCCTCCTGTCGGAAGGTAAGATGGGGCTTACGCTATGAGCGCGCTGCATCTCATCCGCGATGGCGCGGTCGCCGAACTGCGCCTCGACAATCCGGGCAAGCTCAACGCGCTGACGATCCCGATGCTCGAGGCGCTTGATGCCCATTGCGCCGAACTGGAGCGCGATCCCGCCATCCGCGCCGTCATCGTCACCGCCGAGGGCGACCGCGCCTTCTGCGCCGGCGCCGATATCAATGCCTGGTCGGACCTTCCTCCTGCTGACTTCGCCAGGCATTGGGTGCGGGACGGTCACCGGATATTCGACCGTCTCGCACGCCTTTCCAGGCCGACGGTTGCCGCGATCTCCGGTCATGCCTTCGGCGGCGGGCTGGAGCTGGCTTCCGCCTGCGACATCCGCGTCATCGCGCCGGCCGCGACGCTAGCGCTGCCCGAGGCCGGCGTCGGCATCGTGCCCGGTTGGTCCGGCACGCAGCGTCTCGCCCGCCTGTTGCCCGAGCCGGTGCTGAAGGAAATGGCCCTGTTCGGCCGCCGTTTGTCCGCCGAGCGCGCGCTGGCCCTCGGCTTCGTCGCCGAGATCGCCGACGACGCCCCCGCCGCCGCCCGCGCCATCGCGGAGAAGGCGCTGGGCCAGTCGCCGCGCGCCACCGAGGTGGCGAAATACATGATCCACGGCGCCGTCGGCGAGGACAGTTCCGCGATGATCGAGGCGCTGGGCAGCGGCATGATCGCGGCGAGCGCCGACAAGGCCGAGGGCGTCGCCGCCTTCCGCGCCAAACGCAAACCGGATTTTTCGGGCAAATGACCATGACGACGCACGACCTCACTCTCATTGCTGCAACCGATGCCATCGGGATTCCCGCCGAACCGTTCCGCGTCCGCCATCTGATCGGCGGCGCATGGCAGGGCAGCGCAAACGGCGAGACCTTCGAGCGTCATTCGCCGGCCCATGGCGTCCTCGTCAGCCGCTCCGCGAAGGGCGGGGAGGCAGAGACGAATGCCGCGATCGCAGCGGCGCGTTCCGCTTTCGACAGCGGTGTGTGGAGCCGCATTTCCGGCAAGCAACGCGCTTCGGTCATGCTCAGGGTCGCCGACCTGATCGAACGCGACGTCGAGCGCATGGCGCTGCTCGAAACGCTTGAAAGCGGCAAGCCGATCACGCAATCGCGCGGCGAAGTCGCGGGCGCGGCGGATCTCTGGCGATACGCAGCGTCGCTGGCCCGCACCCTGCATGGCGACAGCCACAACACGCTCGGCGAGGACATGCTCGGCGTCGTGTTGAAGGAACCGATCGGCGTCGTCTCGATCATCACGCCGTGGAACTTCCCGTTCTGGATTCTGAGCCAGAAGCTGCCCTTCGCGCTTGCCGCGGGATGCACCTGCGTCATCAAGCCGTCGGAGATGACGTCGGCGACGACCGTCATGATGGGCGAATTGCTGATCGAGGCCGGCCTGCCGGCGGGCGTCGTCAACATCGTACTGGGATACGGCCAGCCGGTCGGCAGCCTGATGACCACGCATCCCGATGTGGACATGGTGACGTTCACCGGTTCCACGGCGGTCGGCAAGTCGATCACCGCCGCTGCCTCGGCAACGCTCAAGAAGGTCGCGCTGGAACTGGGCGGCAAGAACCCGCAGGTGATCTTCCCGGACGCGGATCTGGAAAACGCCGCGGACGCCGTCACCTTCGGCGTCTATTTCAACGTCGGCCAGTGCTGCAATTCTTCCAGCCGCATCATCGTGCACGAGGACATCGCGGACGACTTCGTCGCCCGTGTCGTCGAATTGTCCCGCCAGGTTGCTTTCGGTGATCCGCTCGATCCC
This sequence comes from Oricola nitratireducens, assembly GCF_014904745.1. Taxonomy (GTDB): domain Bacteria; phylum Pseudomonadota; class Alphaproteobacteria; order Rhizobiales; family Rhizobiaceae; genus Oricola; species Oricola nitratireducens. The sequence goes on along the minus strand of NZ_JACZCS010000001.1, from coordinate 136,734 downwards.
GAGACCCAGGTCGGCGCCATCGTCACGCCCGAGCACCAGGCGAAGATCGACGCCTGTGTCCGTCAGGCGGTCGCCGACGGCGCCAATGTCCGCCTTGGCGGCGGCATCCTGTCGGTACCCGGTCTCGACGGGCAGTTCTACGAGCCGACCGTGATCGCCGGAGTACGGCCGGAGATGGCGATCGCCCGCGAGGAGGTCTTCGGGCCGGTCCTGTCGGTGCTCACCTTCAGGACAGCCGATGAAGCCATCGCGCTGGCGAACGACGCATCCTACGGCCTCTCGGCCGGTGTCTGGAGTGAGAATATCCATACATGTCTGGATTTCGCCCGCCGCGCGCAGGCCGGCACCGTCTGGACGAACACCTGGATGGACGGATTTCCCGAACTGACTTTCGGCGGGATGAAGCAATCCGGTCAGGGACGCGAGATCGGGCCTTACGGCCTGGATGAATTTCTCGAGGTGAAGACCGTGGCGATGCGGATCGGCCGCACGCGCGCGCCTTGGGTCCGCAAACGCTGACCGCTTTTTAAACCGGGTCAGCGGACGACAACGCAAACCGAGGAGGAAACCCCATGCGTTCGATTATCGGAAAGACCATCGCGGCGGCCGCCATTCTGGCCGCATCCGCGAGCTTCGCCCATGCCGGCGACGTCGAAGTCCTGCACTGGTGGACGTCCGGCGGCGAGGCCGCGGCGCTCAACGTGCTCAAGCAGGATCTCGAAAAACAGGGCATTGGCTGGCAGGACATGCCGGTCGCAGGCGGCGGCGGCACCCAGGCGATGACCGTGCTGCGTGCCCGCGTCACTGCCGGCAACGCCCCGACCGCCGTGCAGATGCTCGGCTTCGACATCACCGACTGGGCCAAGGAAGGCGCACTCGCCAACCTGAACGACATCGCGTCGGCCGAGGGCTGGGACGCCGTCGTGCCGGCAGCGCTGCAGAAATTCTCCAAATATGACGGAAAGTGGGTCGCCGCCCCGGTCAACGTCCACTCGACCAACTGGGTCTGGGCCAACAAGGGCATTCTCGACGAGCTCGGCATCGCCCAGCCGACCACCTGGGACGAACTGGTCGCGGCCATGCAGAAGGTCAAGGATTCCGGCAAGATCGCGGTCGCCCATGGCGGCCAGGCCTGGCAGGACGCGACGATCTTCGACGCCGTCGCCATGTCGACCGGCGGACCGGAATTCTACAAGTCGGCCTTCATCGACCTGAACCCGGACGCGCTCGGCTCCGACACGATGAAGCAGGTCTTCGACCGCATGTCGGTAATCCGTTCCTTCGTCGACGACAACTTCTCCGGCCGCGACTGGAACCTCGCCTCGGCGATGGTGATCAAGGGCGACGCCGCCTTCCAGTTCATGGGCGACTGGGCGAAGGGCGAATTCCTCAATGCCGGCAAGAAGCCGGGCGAGGACTTCCTGTGCTTCCGCTTCCCCGGAACGCAGAAACAGGTCACCTTCAACTCCGACCAGTTCGCGATGTTCAAGCAGGGCGACACGGTCTCCCCTGAACAGGCTGCGCTCGCCAAGGCGATCCTGTCGCCGTCCTTCCAGTCGGCCTTCAACGTCGTCAAGGGGTCGGTACCGGCGCGCATCGACGTCTCCGACGAGGCTTTCGACGCCTGCGGCAAGCAGGGCATGAAGGATCTGGCCGCCGCCTCCGAATCGGGCAACCTGTTCGGATCCATGGCGCATGGCCACGCCAATCCGGCCTCGGTGAAGAACGCGATGTATGATGTGATCACCGCGCACTTCAACGGTGAGTACGATTCCGACACCGCCGTGAAGGAAATGGTCAACGCCGTCGCGCTGGCCCAATAATATCCTGGCATAAAGTGGGGGAGAGCGTTCGCGCTCTCCCCGTTCGGGAGGAAGTCCGATGTCAATGACCGCAACACGCCGCTCCGGCAATGACTGGCTGCGCGATGCCCTGCCGAAGATCGTGCTGAGTCCCAGCCTCGCGATCGTGCTGGTCTTCGTCTACGGCTTCATTCTCTTCACCTTCTACCTGTCGTTCACCGACAGTCGCATCCTGCCGAGCTACGGCCTCGTCGGCTGGCAGAATTATTCACGATTGTTCTCGGTGCGGGCCTGGGGCATCGCCATCGACAACCTGCTGATCTTCGGATCGCTCTACATCGTCATCTGCTGCGTGCTCGGCCTCGCGCTTGCGATCCTGCTCGACCAGAAGATCCGCGCCGAAGGCTTCATCCGCACGATCTATCTCTATCCGATGGCGCTGTCCTTCATCGTCACCGGCACCGCCTGGAAATGGTTCCTTGACCCGGGCATCGGCCTGCAGGCGGTCGTGCGCTCCTGGGGCTGGGAGAGCTTCACCTTCGAGTGGATCAAGGACAGCCACATGGCGATCTACACCATCGTCATCGCCGCCGTCTGGCAGACCTCGGGCTTCGTCATGGCGATGTTTCTCGCCGGCCTGCGCGGCATCGACAACGAGGTCCTCAAGGCGGCGCAGATCGACGGCGCGTCCAACTGGTCGCTCTACCGCCGCATCGTCATTCCGCAATTGCGCCCGGCCTTCATGTCGGCCTTCGTGGTCCTCGCTCACATGGCGATCAAGTCCTACGACCTCGTCATCGCGCTGACCGGCGGCGGCCCCGGCACCGCGACGGAACTGCCCGCGACCTTCATGTATTCCTACACCTTCACCCGCAACCAGATGGGCATCGGCGCCGCCTCGGCGACGATCATGCTGATGTCGATCGCCGCGATCATGGTGCCGTATATCTGGTCCGAACTCAGGGAGAAGAAGTGATGGCGACCAACGCTTCCGCAAACGTCATCCGCACCGGCGGCGGCGCCCGCTTCGTGATCTACACGCTGCTCGCCCTGTTCTGCATCTATTACCTGCTGCCGCTCTACGTGATGGTGGTCAACTCGCTGAAACCGCTTTCCGAGATCCAGGCCGGCGGCATGATGTCCCTGCCGCACGAATGGACGCTCGCGCCGTGGAGGAGCGCCTGGTCGACGGCGCAGATCGGCGTCGCGGCGACCGGCCTGAAACCCTATTTCCTCAATTCGATCCTGATGGTCGTCCCGGCTGTCGCGATCTCCACCGTGCTCGGCGCGCTGAACGGATACGTGCTGACCAAGTGGCGCTTCACCGGCGACACGGTCGTCTTCGGCCTGCTGCTGTTCGGCTGCTTCATACCGTTCCAGATGGTGCTGATCCCGATGGCGCGCATGCTCGGCCTGATGGGCCTTGCCGGCACCGTGCCCGGTCTGATCTTCGTCCATCTCGTCTACGGCATCGGCTTTTCGACCCTCTATTTCCGCAACTACTACCAGCAGTTCCCGACCGAACTGGTGCGCGCGGCGATGATCGACGGCGCCGGCTTCTTCACCATCTTCCGGCGCATCATGCTGCCGTCCTCGGGGCCGATCGCCGTCGTCTGCATCATCTGGCAGTTCACCAATATCTGGAACGACTTCCTCTTCGGCGCGAGCTTCTCGGATTACGACAGCCAGCCGATGACGGTGGCGCTCAACAATCTCGTCCAGTCCTCGACGGGCGTGAAGGAATACAACGTCCATTTCGCCGGCGCGATCATGGCGGCCCTGCCGACATTGATCGTCTATATCGTCGCCGGCCGCTACTTCGTGCGCGGCCTGATGGCCGGCAGCGTGAAAGGGTAAGACCATGGGATTTCTCGATATCAAGAAGGCAACCAAGTCCTACGGCTCGGTCCGGGTCCTGCACGAGACCGACATCTCCGTCGAGGAGGGCGAGTTTCTCGTTCTCGTCGGACCGTCAGGCTGCGGCAAGTCCACTTTGCTCAACATGATCGCGGGCCTCGAGGAGGTCACCAGCGGCGACATCGCCATCAAGGGCCGCTCGATGAACGGCGTGCGCCCGGCCGACCGCAACATCGCCATGGTGTTCCAGTCCTACGCGCTCTATCCGAACATGAATGTCGCGCAGAACATGGCCTTCGGCCTCGAGATGCACGGCATCCCGAAACCGGAACGCGACAAGGCGGTGGCGCAGGTCGCGGACCTGTTGCAGATCCAGCCGCTGCTCGACCGCAAGCCGGGGCAGTTGTCGGGCGGGCAGCGCCAGCGCGTCGCCATGGGCCGCGCGCTGGTGCGCGATCCCGATGTCTTCCTGTTCGACGAGCCGCTGTCCAACCTCGACGCCAAGCTGCGCGTCGACATGCGCACCGAGATCAAGAAGCTGCACCAGAAGCTCGGCACCACCATCGTTTACGTCACCCACGACCAGATCGAGGCGCTGACGCTGTCGACCCGCATCGCCGTCATGTTCGGCGGCCACGTCCAGCAACTCGGCACCCCGAAGGAGATCTACGACAATCCGGCCAACATCTTCGTCGCCGGCTTCATGGGATCGCCATCGATGAACCTGTTCCCGGCCAGGGTCGCGGTTGAAAACGGCAACGCCATCGCGAGAATCGATCTCGCCGACGGCGCCGCGGCGTCGCTGCCCTTTCCGCCCGGCAACGCCATGGCCGCCCATGACGGCCGCGACATCGTCCTCGGCATCCGCCCCGAGGCGATCACCGACGAGGACGGCGCCGACCGCAACTCGAAGGCGATCCACCGCATCGAGACCCGCGTCGAGGTCACCGAGCCCGCCGGCTCCGACACCTTCGTCGTCGCCAATCTCGGCGGCAAGGAGGTAACCGGCCGCTTCCGCGCCGATGTCGACGTGCGTCCGGGTAATACATTCCCCTTTGCCGTCAACATGGAAAAGGCCGTCGCCTTCGATCCGAAAACCGAGCAGCGCATCGGCTGACCGTCCATGCACTCTTCCCCGGAAATCGTCGTCATCGGCAGCGGCATGGGCGGCGCGACGCTCGCCGCCGGCCTCGCGCCGACGGGCGCGCGCATCGTCATCCTCGAGCGTGGCCGCCAAATCCCCGACGACGCTCCGGCGCGCGATCCGAACCGGATCTTCCGCAATAGCGCCTTCCTCTCCGACGAGACTTGGCTTGACGAAGCCGGCAGGCGTTTTTCGCCCGGCAACTATTATCACGTCGGCGGCAATACCAAGCTCTATGGCGCGGTTCTGATCCGCTACCGGGCGCAGGATTTCGCCGAGATGCAGCACGCCGAGGGTGTCTCGCCGGCCTGGCCGTTTTCCTATGACGAACTCGCGCCCTGGTACGACAAGGCCGAGGCGCTTTACCGGGTGCATGGCGACGTCGTCTCCGACCCGACCGAGCCCGAACATGCCGGCCCGCTCCCCTTTCCGCCGGTCCCCGACGAACCCGCGATCGCAACGGTGCGCGCCCGTCTGCAAAAGGCCGGCGTCCATCCCTTCACCCTGCCGCTCGGCATCGATATCGACCGCTGGCTGAAAGGCGGCATGACCGGCTGGGACGGTTATCCCGATACCCGATCCGGCAAGATGGACGCCGAGACCTGCGGCCTCGCCGAGGCGCTCGCGCATGACAATGTCGAACTCGTCACCAATGCCCGCGTCACCCACCTGAAGACCGGTCCCGACGGCAAACGCGTGACCGAGGTTGTCTACGAGAAGGACGGCGAGACGCATAGCCTGACGCCGCGCGTCGTCGCGCTTTGCGCCGGCGCCGTCCAGTCGGCGGTGCTGCTGTTGGCCTCCGGTCTCGCCAATACGTCCGATCAGGTCGGCCGCTGCTTCATGAACCACAATGCCAGCGCGCTGATTGCCTTCGATCCGCGCTTCCGCAACGATTCTGTCTACCAGAAGACCTTCGGCATCAATGACTGGTATTTATCCGACGGCGAGGGCGGCCCGCCGCTCGGCAATATCCAGCTGCTTGGCCGTGTCGTGCCTGACATCCTGCGGGCCAATGTCAAGTTTCTGCCGAAACCTGTAGCCGGCTACATATCCGGCCATGCCATCGATCTCTACGCCATCTCCGAGGACATTCCGGATCCGGAAAGCCGCATCGTCCTGAACGGATCGGATATCCAGCTGATCTGGCGTCGCTCCAACATGGTCGCCCACAATCGCCTTGTCGCAAGGATCAAGGCGACGATGCGTGCCGCCGGCTTCCCGGTCGTGCTCTCCCGCCTTTTCGACGGCCGGGTGCCGTCGCACCAGTGCGGCACGGTCCGCATCGGCTCCGATCCGTCGTCTTCGGCGCTCGATCCCGAGTGCCGCACTTGGGATCACCCCAATCTCTTTGTCGCCGACGCCGCCTGCCTGCCGACATCGGCCGCCGTCAATCCGGCGCTGACCGTCGCCGCCATGGCGCTGCGCGCCGCCGACACAATCAGGAAGGATCTTACCGCATGAAGCCGGTCGCACTCATCACCGGGGGCCAGCAGGGCATCGGTCTCGGCATCGCCGAGGCGCTGGTCGAAGCCGGCTTCTCCGTCGCCCTCGCGTCGCGCAGCACGCCCGATGATGCAGGAGTCGTTTCGGCTCTGCAACGACTGGGAGCGGACGCGCGCTACTACTGCCACGATCTTCGGGAGATCGAAAATGTCCCCGCTCTGCTCGACTCCGTCGAAGCCGATCTCGGCGCGGTCGATTGCCTCGTGTCCAACGCCGGCGTCCCGGCGAAGGTGCGCGGCGACATGCTCGATATCGCGCCGGAGAACTTCGACTTCGTCCTCGACGTCAATCTGCGCGGCGCCTTCTTCCTCGCCCAGGAGACGGCGAAGCGCATGGCTGCACGCGAGACCGGTACATATCGCTCCATCGTCTTCGTCACCTCCGTCAGCGCAGCCATGGTTTCGATCGAGCGCGCCGAGTACTGCATCTCCAAGGCCGGCGCGGCGATGATGGCGGAGCTCTTCGCCGTGAGGCTCGCGCCGCTCGGCATCGGCGTCTTCGAACTGCGCCCCGGCATCATCGAGACCGGCATGACGGCGGGCGTCAAGGACAAATACACCGCGCGCATCGAGGGCGGATTGGTGCCGGCCGGGCGCTGGGGCCAGCCTTCCGATATCGGCTCGGTCGTCGTTCCGCTCGCCACCGGACAGATGGCCTTTGCCAACGGTGCGGTCATACCGGTCGACGGCGGCTTGTCGATATCGCGGCTGTGAGGATCAACGGCAATGGCTGAGACCTACGACTTCATCATCATCGGCGGCGGCTCGGCCGGTTGTGTTCTCGCCGCGCGGCTGTCCGAGAATCCGGCCGCGAAAGTCCTCCTTCTCGAAGCCGGCGGCCGCGACTGGCATCCGTTCTATCATCTGCCCGCAGGTTTCGCGAAAATGACCAAGGGCATCGGCTCGTGGGGCTGGTCCACCGTGCCGCAGCGCCACATGAACAATCGTGTCTTCCGCTACACCCAGGCCAAGGTGATCGGCGGCGGATCGGCGATCAACGCGCAGATCTACACCCGCGGTAACGCGCTCGATTACGACGAGTGGCGGCAGATGGGCTGCGACGGCTGGGGCTACGAAGATGTGCTGCCCTTTTTCAGGAAAGCCGAGGACAACGATACATATGACGACAAATATCACGGCAAGGGCGGGCCGCTCGGCGTGTCGCAGCCGCGTGCGCCGCTGCCGATCTGCGAGGCCTATTTCGAGGCCGCCGCGAAACTCGGTATCCCGCGCAACAAGGACGTGACCGGCGAAAAGCAGGACGGCGTCTGTTTTTACCAGCTCACCCAGCGCAATGCCCGACGCTCGTCGGCGGCGATGGCCTATCTCGCGCCGAACCGGGGCCGGAAGAACCTGACGGTGCGCACCGGGGCGCAGGTTCGCCGCATCGTTGTCGAGAACGGGCGCGCCGTCGGTGTCGAGCTGACCGACTGCACACGGCTGACGGCATCGTCGGAAGTGATCCTGTCTTCCGGCGCCATCGGTTCGCCGCGCATCCTTCAGCTTTCCGGTATCGGCCCGGCGGATCACTTGTCCGACCTCGGCATTCCCGTCGTCTTCGATCAGCCGCAAGTCGGTTCGAACCTGCAGGACCATCTCGACCTCTACGCGATCTGCGAGGTCACCGGACCGCATACCTACGACCGCTACGCGAAGCCGCTATGGTCCGCCGTGGCAGGCATCCAGTATTTGCTGACGAAGCGCGGCCCCGTCGCGTCTTCGCTCTTCGAGACGGGCGGCTTCTGGTACGCCGATCCGGAGGCGCGTTCGCCTGACGTCCAGCTCCATCTCGGCCTCGGCACCGGCATCGAGTCCGGCGTCGCCGCAATGCCCGATGGCGGCGTGACGCTCAACGCCTGTTACCTGCGCCCGCGCTCTCGTGGCTCGGTCCGGCTGCAAAGTGCCGATCCGTCCGCCGCGCCGCTGATCGACCCGAACTACCTCGCCGACCCGCGCGACCGCGAACTTTCCATCGAGGGGCTGAAGCTTGCGCAGAGGATCCTGGCGCAGGCGCCGCTCAAGCCCTTCATCAAGGCCGAGCGCCTGCCCGGGCCCGGCGTGAAAAGCGACGAGGACTATTTCGCCTTCATCTGCGAGCATTCGAAAACGTCGCACCATGCCGCCGGCACCTGCCGGATGGGTCCTGACGATGCCGCAGTGGTCGACACCCGCCTGCGCTTCAACGGCATCGAGGGACTGCGCGTCGCCGACGCCTCGATCATGCCGACCGTCATTTCCTCCAACACCAATGCCGCTGCGATCATGATCGGCGAGAAAGCCGCCGACATGATCCGCGCTGATCACGGGGCCTGAACCATGCGCCTGCCAACCTATGCCGGAACCCTCGAAGACTATACGCCGAGCGGCGATGCGCTCGTCCCGCGCGCGCCCGCCGTGCCGCTGACACGGACCGCCTTTGCCGCCGCGCATGTCGTGTCGGACCCGCTCGCCGAGCGCGATCCCTGGGCCGGAGGCCGCCCGGCGGTCGACTGGGACAACACGCTGCGCTTCCGCCACTGGCTGTGGGACCAGGGTCTCGGTCTCGCCGAGGCGATGGACACAGCCCAGCGCGGCATGGGCGTCGACTGGCTGACGGCGAAGGAACTCATCGAGCGCACCATGCGCGATGCGAAAGGCCATCCGCTGAAACCCCGTGTCGCCTGCGGCGCGGGAACCGATCACGTCGAGCTATCGGACCTCAAGGACGAAGCGGCGCTGATCGCCGCCTATTCGGAGCAGATGGAGGCCATCGAGGCGGCCGGCGGGCAGGTCATCCTCATGGCCTCGCGCGCCTTTCCGGCGATGGGCGCCGATGCGGAAACCTATGCCCGTGTCTACGGCATGCTAATCGGCCAGGCCGCCGAACCCGTCATCCTGCACTGGCTTGGCGACATGTTCGATCCGGCGCTGTCCGGCTACTGGGGCTCGACCGACGTGGCGAAAGCCTCGGACGCCGTGCTGGCGATCATTCAGGCCAACCCGGCCAAGGTCGACGGCATCAAGATATCGCTGCTCGATCAGGCCCACGAGGAAGCCTTCCGCGCGCGACTGCCGGAAGGCGTCCGCCTCTATACCGGCGACGACTTCAACTATGCCGACCTGATCGCCGGTGACGGCAGCCACTATTCCCATGCCCTGCTCGGCATCTTCGCGGCGATCGCGCCGGCGGCGAGCCAGGCGCTCGAGGCGCTGGCGAAGGGCGACATGGCAACCTATCACGCGCTTTTCGCGCCGACGGTTCCGCTGTCGCGCGAGATCTTCAAGGCGCCGACGCGCTTCTACAAGGCGGGCATCGCCTTCATGGCGTGGCTAAACGGCGCACAAAGCCACTTCATCATGCCGGGAGGCTTCCAATCCTCGCGCGAAATCACCCATTATGCCGAGGTGTTCCGTCTCGCCGACAAGGCGCGGCTGCTGACGCAGCCCGATCTGGCGGTGGAGCGCATGACGACGCTTCTGCGCCTGCACGGAATGGGCTGAGGGCCAACGACAATGAACAAGCGGCCGACCATCGTTGATGTCGCGCGCCACGCCGGCGTGTCGAAGTCGACGGTTTCGCTCGTCCTGCAGAACAGCCCGCTGGTCAGGAAGGAGACGCGCGAGACCGTCGAGCGCTCGATGGCAGAACTGAACTATGTCTACAACCGCTCGGCGGCGAACCTGCGCGGCGCCGATGTCGGACTGATCGGCCTCGTCATCAACGACCTGCGCAACCCCTTCTTCACCGAATTCGCCACCAGCGCGCAGATGACCTTCGCCAGCCACGGCTTCGCCACCGTCATCGCAAACACCGATGAGGATCAGCAGATCCAGGCGCAGGTGATCGGCTCGATGATCGAGCATGGCGTCTCCGCGCTCGTTATCTCGCCCGCTTATGGCGACGACGGCGCGATCTTCACGCGGATCGAACGCGCCGGCATCCCGGCGTTGCAGGTCCTGCGCATGATCGACGAACGCACCGACCTCTTTCCCTTCGCCTCGCTCGATTACGCGACCGGCGGCCGGCTGGCGGCGCGCCATCTCGTCGATCTCGGCGCCCGGCACATCGCCTTTGTCGGCGGGCTGCAGGACCGGCCCGTCACGGCCGAGCGCATGTCGGGCTATCTGGCGGTCATGGCCGAACACGGCATCGAGCCGGTGACCTTCCACGGCCGCCCGTCGCGCGGCTTCGGCCGCGACATCGCGCTGACGCTCGCGCGTGACCATCCGGATATCGATGCCGCCGTCTGTTTTAACGATCTCGCCGCCCTCGGCATGCTGTCGGGCTTTGCCCAATGCGGCGTCGAGGTGGGCAGCGATTTCCGCCTCGTCGGTTTCGACGACATCGAGGAATGCGCGCTGGTCTATCCGCAGTTGTCCTCGGTGCGTTGCGACGTCGGCAGCTTCGGACGGCGCTCCGCGGCAACCATGCTTGAATGGCTGGAAACCGGCAAACGGCCGCCCGAAAAGGATTTCGCCAGCGTTGGGCTCGTTGCCCGCCAGTCCAGCCTCGGCCTTTGAACCGCCATCCTCCGGAGAAAACCATGATCCAGCACTGCGTCTTCCTCTCCCTGCATTCGCCGCTGCAGATGCGGCCGGTCGAGGAGGCGATGGAGTTGCTCTCGGGCCTCGTCGACGAGATCGACGGCATGGTCGAATTGTCCTGGGGTCCGAACATGGATTACGAGGGCAAGTCGCCGGACTATCACTTCGGTTTTGTCGCCGTCTTCGAGGACCGCGATGCCCACCTCGCCTATGAGGAACATCCAGTCCATGTCCGCGCCGGTTCGATGCTGATCGCTGCCTGCAAGGGCGGTTATGAGGGTATCTTCGTCGCCGATCTGGAGACGGAGTAAGATATTTCGCCTGTCGAGCGGTCAGGATGACTTGGCGAACGCTGCGCCACGTCATTGATGGCGGTCAATGACCTCTAGGGTAAATTTACCAATTCTTCCGTTGCCAGCAAGAACAGCGCACAAAACGGGAGGATGGAATGGTTAGATTTGTATCGGCTTTGGCAGCGGTTATGTGCCTGACATCGGTTGCTCACGCACAAGACAGTGGCGATGTGGGGTTGGGTAAATCACTCGCCGAGGCGAACTGCAGTCAGTGCCACAACATTGCGCCAGGCGGCGCATTCAAGCTTTTTCCGCCGAGCTTTAAAGCCATTGCCATCTACATGGACCCTGACATCATTCGCATGCGGATCCTGAATCCGGGCCATAGCGTCCTGATGCCGGAATTCCACGAATACATGATGAAGGCGAATCTGGATGCCCTTGTTGCCTATATCCGGTCGCTGGAAAACAGCTGAAAGGCCGCGACCCTTTCTGCTCGGATGTCGGGCGCCGGCATGATCTAACCCGCCGCGCGGGCGACGGTCTCGAAAATCCAGGTCCGGCTCTGCGGCACTGCGAGCAGGAGGGCGATGGCCGCCTGCAGCCCCGCGATCGAATAGAGCTTGGTGCGGAAAGGCTCCTTGCGCGTCTTGTGGCGCAACAGCCTTTGGCCCGCGAGCGCGCCGAATATGCCGCCGGCCAATGCAAGTCCGAGCAGGGTGCTTTCGCGGATTCGCCAGGCGCCACGCCGCGCTGCCGCCTTGTCCCAGGCGAAAGCTCCGAATGCGAAAAGATTGACGCACAGTAGCGCTGCTGCGGCTAATCCCCACGGTTCGGCAGGATCGGGAAATTCCATTGTTGGCCGGTGCCTGTTACAGATTTGCGCCCCAGGATCGGCGATTGGCCGGCCGCAGCCAAGGGCCTTCCGGAGGTTCGGTTTCTTGCCCCCGCCGTCGACCGTGACGTACTCGAACATTGAGTGAATGTGATACGGCTTGAACTGGCCGGGCATGCGGATGACTTCCGCCGACCCGGCGTTTGGCATGCCTGGTCTTCCGTTAGGTAAACCAGATCGGTCGTGATAGGATTCCGAGTTCCGCAATCACGCGGAACGAGAAAAATGCTCCCGGCGCCGAACGCCGGGGACACGGGAGGATTAAACATGCCGCGTTTCATTATCACGGGAAATTATACGTCCGCAGCGATGAAGGGGATGATTGCCAATCCCTCCGACCGTGAGGCCTCGACCCGGCCTCTTGTCGAAGCGGCGGGCGCGAAGCTTGAGTCCTATTTCCTGACCAGCGGCGACAATGATTTCATGATGGTCGTCGAGGGCCCGGACAGTGCCGACATCGTCCCCGCGCTCATGGTCGCAGGGGCGTCGGGCACCGTTTCCAATCTCAAGACGATCCGTGCCTATACCAGCGCGGAATTCACCGCCGCCCAGAAGAAGGCGGGGCAATTGGCGTCCCACTTCAAGCCGGCGGGCTAGTTCCTCCCGCAAATATCGGGGAATTCCGCGCAAGCCGTCCGGTCGGTACCTCTTCGCTGAGCGGACGGCGCCCTGAAACGCGAGCCGGTCCGCCGCGCATCGCGCCCGCCGGTTCAGAGTTTCGGCTGGCGCGCCGTGCTTCCGGTCGCATGGTCGACCGGCGTTCCCGGTTTTCGTCTCAGATACCGCCGGCACAACCCGGCAAGCGCTGCCAGGATTTCCGCTCTCTGCCAGCCGGATGCGAGCGCCACCAGTTCCAGGGTCGAGAAGGCCTCGTGGATCGCCGAATCGAGATCCGCCTGGGGCGGCAGGTGCCCGACCGAACAGTGGCGCAACATCGATATCGCAATGATGCTGCTGTTGCGTCCGGTCAACTCCGCGAAATTCATCAGTTCGTTGAAATAGGGCTCGATGGCGAGTTCGCAATCGAGATCTCTGTCGGGATATTCGGAAGGACTGGCAGGCGCGGTTATCACCGTTAAAAGCCTCCGGCAGAATCGTTGCGGAGTTCCTCCCTCGGGGCTGGAAGGAACTCCGCATAGGAGGCGAATTCAGCTTCTGAACACCTCGGTTAGAACGTTAACCAAGATAAGTGACACCGCGATGATGAATGTCAATGCGAGGCCCACTCACGCTCGCGCGCAACGCCGAAGAGGCGGTTTTCGGTGCATTGTTGGCGGCCGATTCCGGGATTAATCCAGATTTATCCACGCCCCGCGCAGATAGTGCCGGAAATTTGGTCATGACCGCCGTGGCGATCCCGGTTTTCGCCTTGATCCTGTGAACCGGCGACACCGCTGCGAGGCCGCGCATCCGCCGCGAGGAAATGCTGTGGGATGCCCTCCGGCCCGTAAAATTTTACGCCGCGGTTTAATCGGCTGGTTAGTGGTTAATGATTTGCTGCCCACGGTCGCGGGGGCGAATTTCTTAAGGCTGAAAAATCCATATGGCGGACGAAATCGAAATTGCCGACATGCTCGAATATATTGCGGAATTCCCCGAAGACTTCGAGGTCGAGGAAATAGCTGAAGTGCTGAAAGAAGCCGCCTCGATCATCCGGAAACGGTATGGAAGCACCCTCATCGAGCGTGGAACGGACCTGGATGATCTGGATCCGACCGGCAGCGCATGAGCGCCGCGTCCAACGGTTGAAAACCATCCCCTCCTGGCGTCGGCACGGCGCCCGTTTTCCACAAGGCTGCACGATATGGCGTTCCGGCGGCTTTGCGCGGATTGACCTGAATATTACGTAGCGTAAGATAAAGTGAAGGTTTAGTGATCACGCCTTTTCGCGGTGTTCCTCCCGGCCCCAGGGAGGGGCACCGCTTTGCTTTTGCGCAGCCGCCGGGCAGGCATGCGCTACGGGATTTGACGGATGGCTGTCGCCGGGCCTGTCGCGCACTTGACCGGGAACCTTGAGGAATTGCGGCGTTACGGCCTGTCGCTCAACAATTACTTAACATAGGTTAATTAACGCCAGCGGCGAGGAGCGCCGTCCGCCGCGCCTGACAAGGCCCGCGCCGGTACGTCTTCGCCTGTCCGCGGTGCCCTATTTGCGCCAGGGAAATTCCCTCGTTTAGCCCGAACACCGCCTCACTCTGCCCATTTCCGGCGTGTCAAAGCCGGTCACGCCGCGTTTCGCGCGCAACAACAACCAACAATCAAGTCTGCGAAATGGTTCCCTTGTTTCAAAAACAAACCGGGCGCTCTTCCCCGCGCCATCTTTCCATATTGCCTCTGGCCTTTGTCTTCTGCGCCGCCTTTGGCATGTCCGCGCCCGCCCATGCGGGCTATCCCAACAGCCGCGGCCATCTGGGCGGCGCGGTGCATGTTTCCGAAAAGCAGAAGAAATGCCTTGCGACCGCGATCTATTTCGAAGCGCGCGGTGAATCCCGGCGCGGCCAGGTCGGCGTCGCGCAGGTGATCCTGAACAGGGTCAGGGACGATGCCTATCCCGATACGATATGCGGCGTTGTTTTCCAGAACGAGGACAGGCGCAATGCCTGCCAGTTCTCCTTTGCCTGCGACGGCCGCTCGGACGAGCCGTCGGAGAGGCGCGCCTGGCTGCGTGCGAAGGAAAACGCCGAGGAGGTGCTCGAGGGGCATGGCCTGATCCCGGCTCTTGGCGCGGCGACCCACTACCATGCTGCCTATGTGAATCCGAACTGGGCGCCGAAGATGACGCGCCTGTCGAAGATAGGCCGGCACATCTTCTATCGGTCCTGACAGGCGAAAACCGCGATGTGTCGGGATTCGCCTGGTCCCGGTTGCGCGCAATGCTCTGCCTTACGCTTGGTGAGGTATGCGCGATATTGGGCGACAGGGTCGCATCTCTGACCCTGGCCGACCTCACGGGCCGCAGCGTCTACCGTTGAGCGACGGCGGCGCACTGCAGTCTTGTCGTTTGCGCCCGTCCCGCGCCGCGCGCCGATGCATGGGAAAAAGCCGCCGCCTCGTGCCTCGGCAACATCCAGTTAACGCAATTCACAGGAAGACGGCGATTGGCGAAATGGCTTGTTGAACTGTTGCCCGCCAGGCGTAAAATCGGATTCGGGCGTTGTGCGCCCACGTAATGCGTGGCGTTGCTCTTTGAATATCCTGAGAGAAACACTGCAGAACTGCCTGATACTGGGATCAGGCCCGGCGGCGCAGGGCTGGGTAAGGGGCACTGCCGGGCCTGCCGTTCTATGGTTAGAACTTTATTAAAATATGAGATTTTTCGGGTTAACTCAAACCGGGAATCTAATCTAGGTTAATGCGCGCCCGTCTGAGGCTGCCCGTGTTCCCGATTCGGGTTTCTTCGACTGCTTTTGTCGGGAGGGCGATTACCCCTGGATTTTCGCTTGCGGGCTCGTGAAGAATGACCGCCTGGACGGGACTTCCTGCGCCGGGAAACGGCGATTTGCGAACCGGTCGAATGTGAACAGCCTGACTTACTTGGCGTAAGAAGCTGCAAGCTGACGGCCTCCACGGGGGGGCGTGCATTTGAATGTAGCGTTTATCCACGGGCCGCAGGTTTTTACCCGGTCACAGCACGGCTGCGGCCCATTTCATATGCGGCGGCGTGGCGGCGTATTTGGCGACGGCGGTTTAACCCGGCGCCTCTCGAAGCCCGGAGAAACCGGATTAAATCGCGCCGCATTTTATACTGGGATAGATGCTTTACGTTGCGTCAGGTATCCGCAATGGTCGTTATCGGTTCGGCGCCTTGTCAGAGGGGTTGACCTCCACAGGCCGCAGTTCGTCTCTATCGCCCCCAACGAGAGACGTTCTGCGGCCTATTTCTTATGCCGTGAGAACAGGTGAGGTTACGGCCGAAATTGTGCTGGGCCCGAATGCGTACCGGGATATGCGGTCCGTCTTGCCTCCCGATTGCAGGATTTTGCTATGGAGAGCGTCGATGTTACCTTGCGGAAGTTGCAGCGCGATTCGCGAGGTCGAAGACCATGAAAACGGTAAGCTGTACGAAAGCCAACGGCGACGGTGACATCGATTGCGAGGCCGAAATCCTCGAAGAGTTCCGCGCCCTGATCGAGCATGCGTTGAAGATCGGTTGGGCGGAGGAGGAAATTGCCAATGCGCTTGTTGGCCTGTCCAGCAATTTCGCTTTGGGTCTGCTCGAAGACGCGGTGATCGGCATGCCCGACAGATCCCTGCTTCATTGACCGGACAAGGCAGGCAGCTTGCTGCATTGCAACGCTCCGGCTTGTAGTTCGGCGCATTTCGGGCAGCTTCCGCATGGCTTGGAAAGCCGGGATGGTAGCTGCGGCCCGCGAATTGAAAAAAGTAAAAAAAAAGAAAAAATGGCGGTGAGACAGGGATTCGAACCCTGGAGACGGTTTCCCGCCTACACGCGTTCCAGGCGTGCGCCTTCAACCACTCGGCCACCTCACCGTAATCCATGATGCCCGGATGGTTGCAGCCGGGCGGAACGATCGGGCAGGGCCCGTCCGCGGTGGCGGCACTATAGTCAGAACGCCTTGGCGTTCAACTGCAATTTCATCTCTTTTTTGCGCGAAATCCCGTCATTTCGCCGCGCCTCGGTTGAAGCCGCATTGTCATCGGCGTCCGTGTTTCGTATGCACCGGGTCCGGCCGCACGTTTTTCAGGAATTGCACCAGCGCCGCTCCGGTCCCGCTCATGATTCGTCTCCTGTTTCGAACCCTTGCCCTTGTCTGCTTCGCGATCGCGGTAATGTTCGTCGTCGTCGACGCGACGCGATCCATCGGCGTCTCCGAGCTTGTCTTCACGCCGTTTGCCGAAAGCTTCGAGCTTGCCGCGCCGCAACTGCTCGAGAGCTTCCGGGCGTGGTTCGCGCAAAACGCTCCCGAATTCGTGACCGGCGGCATGCTTGCAACGGCGCTCGGTCTGCCCACATTTGCTGTGTTCGCCGGGTTTGCCTTCGTGTTCTATGTGATCGGGCGCAAGCCCCGGCTGCGCGGACTGCAGCGCCTGAAGCGCTGATCCGCCAACGCCAAAACCGGGAGACGGATGATGTTTCTGGCCAGCATGTTCGAGAAGAAGACCAAGATGCCGGATCCGGCGCATGCGCTGCGTGGCCGCGCCGAGCCGCTGCCGACGGCCACCCATCACTTCGTCAACGGCAATCCGCTGAAGGGCCCCTGGCCGGACGGCATGGAGACGGTCTATTTCGGCATGGGCTGTTTCTGGGGCGCCGAAAGGCTGTTCTGGAAGACGGACGGCGTTTATGTGACGGCGGTGGGCTATGCCGGCGGCCTGACCCCCAACCCCACCTACCAGGAAACGACGACCGGCCTGACCGGTCACGCCGAGATGGTCCTTGTCGTCTTCGATCCGGCAAAGGTCTCGCTGCAGGCGCTTCTCAAGACTTTCTGGGAGGAGCACGATCCGACCCAGGGCATGCGCCAGGGCAATGACATCGGCACGACCTACCGCTCCGCGATCTACACCACGTCGCCGGAACAGCTCGCCGCCGTCGAGGCGAGCCGCGACGCCTACCAGGCTGCGCTGCGCGAAAGCGGATCGGGCGCGCTGATCACCACCGAGATCCGTGAAGCGCCGGAATTTTATTACGCGGAGGAATATCACCAGCAATATCTGGCGAAGAATCCCGGCGGCTATTGCGGCCTGCGCGGAACCGGCGTTTCCTGTCCCGGCACGTGATCGCGGCCGGCCCGGCCGTGGGGCGCGTTTGGCGCGACCGGCATGGGGAGGCGCATGAAGCGCATCGCACTTGGCCTGATGGCCGCAACGGCAATGTCCGTTTCCGCATCCGCGGAGCCGGCCATCGTCTATGACCTCGGTAGCATGTTCGACAAGTCCTTCGCCGAGGCGGCCCTGGTCGGCGCCGAGAAGTTCAAGGCCGAAACCGGCGCCTCCTATCGGGAATTCGCGATCCGGAACGACGCCCAACGTGAACCGGTTCTCCGCAAATTCGCCCGCGACGGCAATTCGCCGGTCGTCGTAACCGGCTTCGCCTTCGCGCCGGCGATCGAGACCGTGGCGAAGGAATTCCCCGGCACCGACTTCGGCATCATCGACTCGGTCGTCGAAGCACCGAACGTGCAGTCGGTCGTCTTCAAGGACCAGGAAGGAGCCTGGCTCGTCGGCGTCATGGCGGCGAAGGCCTCCAAAACCGGCACGGTCGGCTTCGTCGGCGGCCTGTCCATTCCGTTGATCGCGCGCATCGCGTGCGGGTATCTCGGCGGCGTGAAGTCGGTAATTCCCGATGCCACGGTTATCGAGAGCTATGTCGACGATACGCCGGCCCCATGGAATGACCCGGTCAGGGGCGGCCAGGTCGCCCGCGAGCAGATCGCCCGCGGCGCCGACGTCATTTTTCACGCGGCCGGCAACTCCGGCGTCGGCGTCCTGCGGGCCGCCGCCGAGGCGGGCAAGCTCGGCATCGGCGCCGAGGTCGACCAGAACGGCCTGCAGCCGGGCCATGTCCTGACCTCCATGCTCAAGCGCGTCGATGTCGCCGTCTACAATGTCTTCAAGGCTGGCGCCGACGAGACCTTCCGGCCGGGCATCCGGATTCTCGGCCTCGCCGAGAATGGTATCGGCTACGCCATGGATACCAACAACAAGCCGCTCGTCACCGACGACATGCTGGCTGCCGTCGAGGACGCCAGGGCCAGGATCGTCTCCGGCGCGATCGAGGTCCACGACTTCATCACCGACAATTCCTGCCCCTATTGAAGCCTGCGACATATCCTGAACGACGAACGGGTTCCCGCCCGATGGGCCCGGCGTCGCGCGCGTCGGGGCGTCGTCCGCGATCTGCATGACCGCCATCCGGAGCGTTTGGGCGTGGATTGGGAGGGGCGTCAGGCCGCCCGGGCTATGCGCGATCCGGAGTTGGATCGTGTGGAATCAGGAAACCGCGGCCGTGCCGGCCGCGGCGCTTTGGCGTGTGCCTTTGGCATTGGGGATTGTCGAGCGTACCGGCATCTGCGGAATGCGTCACCGGCCCATCATGCTGCGGGCGCGCAGCTTTTCCAGTTCCTCCGACGCATTCAGGTGCATCGGCAGACGCGATGCCCATTCCACGTCGCCGCGGTGGATGCCCATGTCGCGAAAAACCCAGTCTTCCTTGCCGAGAAGCGCGCGGAAGGCGGCCCGGTTGCGGCGATGCCTGTCCCATGTCGCAACCGCGTGCGCGATGCGCGATACGGTCGCGGCGGCGAGCCGGCCGAGCATGGAACCGGCGCTGCGGCCGTGCCGGCGTTCATGGTGGGTCTGCAGTTCGATCGAGGTCATTTCCAGTCTCCTTTTTTCACTGCCGCGAACCCTTCGTTGCGAATGGCCGCGCTGCGGGATGGACAATGCCGACGAGTCGTGGTTCAATCAAACGAATAGATTTGACCTTCTCGATCAATGATTTTGATGATTGGAAAACGGGATGAATGCACCGGGAAAACTCGAAAACATGGTCATTCCGCTGCAGCTCGACAGCGATCTGCTGCGCACCTTCGTCGCCATCGTCGAGTCGGGAAGTTTCTCGAAAGCGGCCCAGCGCGTGTTCCGCACGCCGTCCGCCATCTCCATGCAGGTCAAGAAGATGGAGGAGCTTCTCGGCGTCTCGGTCTTTGACCGCGATTCGCGTTCCGTGACGCTGACGCCCAATGGCGAGGTCCTGCTGTCCTATGCGCGCCGCATCCTTGCGCTGAACCAGGAGATGATGGCGCGTTTCGTGACGCCCGACATGGCCGGTACCGTGCGCTTCGGCGCGCCGGACGATTACGGCACCCGCCTCATTCCGCACATTTTGAAGAAGTTTTCGGTTAGCCATCCGAACGTCATGGTCGATGTCGTCATCGATTCCTCGTCGCGCATAGCCGAACGCTTCCGCGCCGGTACGCTCGACGTCGCACTGATGAACGCCATGCCCGGAAATCCGCTTGACGGCGACACCGAAGTCCTGCTCGAGGAGCCGCTGGTCTGGACCGGCGTGCGTGGCGGCAAGGCGCATGCCTGCTCGCCGCTGCCGCTTGCCATGTGGGAGCATGGCTGCGCCTGGCGGGCAAGCGCCGTCGAGGCGCTCGATGACGCCGGAATTCCCTATCGCGTCGCCTATATGAGCGGCAACTACGCGGTCCAGATCGCCGCCATCGAGGCCGATCTCGCCATCGCGCCGATCCCGGCGCTGCTGGTCGAGGGCGCGCTGGTGCGCCTCGGCCATGCCCAGGGCTTGCCGGAATTGAAAACCACCCAGATCCGCATGATGACGCGCGATGTCGACGACTGCGCGGTCAGGGCCGTCGCCAACCACGTCCACTCCTGCATCGAGGCGTGGAAGGCCGGCGAGCTCGATTGCTGCCCGGCCATCGCTTAGCCGGGCAGGAAGTAACGCGAAGCCCACACCGCCAGCTGGCTGATCCCGATCGCCCAGGCGAAACTGGCGAGCGCGCCGATGACGGCATATTCGGTGTATTTGCGTTGCCCCTGCGCACGGATGTCGCCGAACACCAGGATTGCCTTCGCGATGATCAGCAGGCCGTTGGCCGCCGGCGCGCCGATAACGGTGAAGACGAAGATCATCAGCCGTTCCAGCTGGCCGATCGCCCGCGCGCCCTTTGGCAAGCCCGGGGCGACCCCGGCCGCGTTGCCGAAGGGCTTGAGAAACAATTCGATCGCGTAGGTTCCCGCCAGCACGGCGATGATGAAACCCGAGCCGAGCATCATGACGCCGAGCACGGCGGCAAGCTGGTCCGGCGCCAGATGCCGGTAGATCAAGGAATGCGACAGGTCCGCCGGCCATAGAAGCGACACGGCGGCGACGACGCCGATATGGGCGCCCTGGTCCGCGAGGAACCAGGCGAGGTTGAACGTCCCCTTGCGCGATTTGAACAGGTCGATGGTGAAATGCGTGGCCGCGATGGTGATGATGATCGCCGGGGCGAAATAGCCGAGCGCGGCCAGCGCGGCGCCTGTCACGATCGCGATATGCACCGACAGGACTGGTATCTTGCCCTTGTTGATCGCGATCCGCTCCGGCTGCAGCGGAAAGTCCGCGAGCAGATGCGCGAACAGCAGCACCGAAAATGTCTGGAAGATCGCCCCCGCGTCCATCGCCGTTCAGTCCCCGATGGTCAAATCAATGCGCCTCGTCCCAGTTGTCGGCGGCCGAGGCGTCGACATGCAGCGGCACGGCCATCTGGATGGCCGGCAGGGCGGCGTGTTCCATCACCTGGCGCACCACCTCGATCGTCTTTTCGACTTCCGCTTCCGGCGCCTCGAAAATCAGTTCGTCATGCACCTGCAACAGCATCCGCGCCGACAGCCTAGCGTCGGTAAGCGCGTCCTCCATGCGGATCATCGCGCGGCGGATGATGTCGGCGGCCGATCCCTGGATCGGCGCGTTGATCGCCGCGCGTTCGTTGAAGGCGCGCACCTGCGGGTTGGAGGCCCTGATCTCCGGGTAATGCGCGCGCCGTCCGAAGATCGTCTCGACATAGCCGTGCTCGCGCGCGAACGCCTTGGTCGCGTCCATATAGTCCTTGATGCCCGGAAAGCGCTCGAAATAGGTCTTGATGTACTGCCCGGCCTCTTCGCGCGGAATTGACAGCTGGTTCGCCAGCCCGAAGGCCGAGATGCCATAGATGATGCCGAAATTGATCGCTTTCGCCCGCCGGCGCACCTCCGGCGGCATGCCCTCCACCGGCACGCCGAACATCTCGGACGCCGTCATCGCATGGATGTCCATGCCGTCGGCGAAGGCCTGTTTCAGCTGCGCGATGTCGGCGACATGGGCGAGCACGCGCAATTCGATCTGGCTGTAGTCGGCCGAGATCAGCTTGTTGCCCTTTTCCGCCACGAAGGCGGTGCGGATGCGCCTTCCTTCCGTCGTGCGGATCGGGATGTTCTGCAGGTTCGGCTCCGACGAGGCGAGGCGCCCCGTCGAGGTCGCGGCCAGCGAATAGGAGGTATGGACGCGTTTCGTCTCCGGGTTGATGTAGCCCGGCAGCGCGTCGGTATAGGTCGATTTCAGCTTGGTCAGCTGGCGCCAGTCGACGATGCGGCGCGGCAGTTCGTGACCCTCGGCGGCGAGGTCTTCCAGCATTTGCGCGCCGGTCGCCCATTGCCCGGACTTCGTCTTGCTGCCGCCCGGCAGGCCCATTTTTCCGAACAGGATTTCGCCGAGCTGCTTCGGCGACCCGACATTGAAGCGTTCGCCGGCCAGCTCGTAGATCTCGTCCTCGATCGCAGCAGCCTTCTGTGCGAATTCGCCTGATAGCCGGCTAAGGATCTGCCTGTCGACCGATATTCCGCGCGCCTCCATGCGCGCCAATACCGCCACCAGCGGCCGTTCCAGACGCTCGTAGACATTCATCAGGCCCTTGGTGAGAACCTGCGGCTTCAGCACTTGCCACAGGCGCAGCGTGATGTCGGCGTCCTCGGCGGCGTAGCGCGTCGCCGTTTCGAGGTCGATCATGTCGAAGGTCAGCGCCTTCTTGCCGGTCCCGGCGATGTCCTTGAATGCGATCGGCTGGTGGCCGAGCCAGCGTTCCGACAGCGCGTCCATGCCGTGCCCGCCGGTTCCGGCGTCGACGACATAGGAGAGCAGCATCGTGTCGTCGAGGCAGGCGATCTCGATGCCGTAGCGCCGCATCACCAGCCAGTCATATTTCAGGTTCTGACCGACGACGAGGATCGAATCGTCTTCCAGCAACATCTTTAGCCGGCTTAAGGCATCGTCTGCCGGGATCTGGTTCTCGACCAGTCCGCCGCCCAGGAGGTCGCCGTTACCGGACTTGTGGTTGAGCGGCACATAGGCCGCCTCGCCGGGGGTCGAGCACAGCGAGAAGCCGGCCAGTTCGGCCTGCATGGCGTCGAGCGAATTTGTTTCGGTGTCGAAGGCGACGACGCCGGCCTCGCGCGCCCTGGCGATCCAGGCGTCCAGCGTCTCGGTGTCGCGGATGCAGACATAGGCGTCCGTGTCGAATTTCGCCGAAGCGGCGGCTTTCGCGCGTTCGGCCGCGTGCGTCGCCGGCGTCAGCGCGCCGCTTTCGATCTCCTCTGGTTCGGCGGGCTTCGGTTCCTTCGCCGTGCCCTCGTCGAGATCCGGCCCGTGCGCCGCGCGCCCGGCCTCCACTTCGACAGACGCCGCCTCCACCTCGTTGACCTCTGTGCCCGTCGCCTCGGCGACGCGCCGCGTCAGCGTGTTGAACTCCATCGCCTTCAGAAACGCGATCAGCCTCGGCCCGTCCTGCGGCTCCAGTTTCAGGCCGTCGAGATCGATGTCGAGCGGCGTGTCGGTCTTCAGGGTCACCAGCTCGCGCGACAGACGCGCCTGGTCGGCGAACTCGATCAGGTTCTCGCGCCTCTTGTTCTGCTTGATCTCGGCGGCGTGCTCCAGCAGCGTGTCGAGATCGCCATATTCGTCGAGCAATTGCGCCGCCGTCTTCGGCCCGATGCCGGGCACGCCCGGAATGTTGTCGGTCGAATCGCCGGTCAGCGCCTGCAGGTCGATCATCTTTTCCGGCGCGACGCCGAATTTCTCGACGACTTGCGGAATGCCGATCTGCTTGTCCTTCATCGAGTCGTACATCGACACGTGGTCGGTGACGAGCTGCATCAGGTCCTTGTCCGACGAGATGATCGTCGCATGCGCGCCGACGGCCTCGGCCTGCCGCGCATAGGTCGCGATGATGTCGTCGGCCTCATAGCCCTCGACCTCGATGCAGGGCAGGTTGAACGCCTTCGTCGCCTCGCGAATCAGTCCGAATTGCGGGACCAGATCCTCCGGTGGTTCGGACCGGTTGGCCTTGTATTCGGGGTAGAGTTCCTTGCGGAAGGTCTTCGACGAATAATCGAAGATCACCGCGAAATGCGTCGGCGTCACCCCGACATCGGTGTCGCGCGCGTCCTGCAGCAGCTTCCACAGCATGTTGCAGAAACCGGCGACTGCGCCCACCGGCAGCCCGTCGGATTTGCGGGTCAGCGGCGGAAGTGCATGAAAAGCCCGGAAAATATAGGCCGATCCGTCGACCAGGAACAGGTGATCGTCTTTTTTCATGGGGCAAAGCCATAGCGCGGGCAGGCAGGGGCGTCCACGGAAAACGCGGCCGTCTGAAAGGCGGGATCTAAAGAAATCGTGATCAATTCGTCTCTATTGCTTACCCTTTTTAAACCCTAATTGGTTGGTTATTGTCCAGCATAGGGGCCAGACAGCGAACATGACGGGGTTGACCGTGAAATCGAGACGTATTTTGAGCTTATTCCTGGCCATGACGGTCGCCATTCCGGTGGTGCCCGCCATGACGGTTTCCGGGAAAGCCCAGACGATGACGCTGCAGGACTTTCTCTTCGGCCGCAACCGGCGCAGCCTGCGCGAGCGCCAGGTCCAGGAAGTTCCGCAAGCCCCGCCGCAGGTCAGGCGCGTGTCGAGCCCGCGCTACTACACCTACAAGCCCGCCGCGCTGACGACCGTCACGGTCGCGTCGCTTCTGCCCGCGCCGTCCGCCGACGGCACGTTGCAGCCGAGCCTCGATTTCGAGGCCAGCCGTTTCGCCGAAGCGCTGAGGCTCGCGCCCGATACCGCCATCGCCATGGAAAAGGACATCGCCGATGCGCTCAAGGCGCATTACGCGAAGCATCCGGCCTTCCTGTGGTCGCGCGGCAACAGCGTCACCGATCAGGCCAAGAGCCTCGTCGCCCTGATGCAGGCCGCCGACGAACACGGCCTCTCGACGACAGAATATACGGTGACCGTGCCGAGCGACGGCTGGTCGATGGACAATCCGGCCGCCCGCACGGCGAACCTCCTGGCCTTCGACATTGCCCTTTCGGCGCGCGCGATACGCTACGCCATGGACATGAAGGACGGCGAGATCAATCCGAACAAGCTGTCCGGCTATCACGACTTCCCGCTGCCGCGCATGACCGCGGCCAAGGCCATTGAGGGCCTCGCCGAAGCGGGTGATCCGGTGCAGTGGATGAAGACGCTCGAGCCGCACCAGCCCGAATACGCCGCGCTGAAGAAGGAACTGGCGGCGCTCGAGGCCATGGACGTCGAGGATATCGTCCTGCCGGACAAGATCCTGCTCAAGCCGGGCGGATCGGACGAGGCGCTGCCGCAGATCATGAAGGCGCTGCGCAAGCATGTCACGGAGGAGACCCGCGACAAGCACGCGGCGACGTTCGCCGAATATTTCGGCACCCCCGAATATACCGATGCGATCGCCGCCCTGGTGAAGGATTTCCAGCGTGACAACGGCCTGTCGGCCGACGGCATTATCGGTCGCAATACACTTGGCCACCTCGCCAACGACACGCATTCCTCCAAGGTCGAGCGCGTCAAGCTGGCGATGGAGCGCCTGCGCTGGCATCCGGAGGAATTCGGCACCCGCCATGTCGTGATCAACCAGCCGGCGTTCCGCGCCAGCTATTACGAGAACGATCACGTCAAGCTGTCGACGCGCGCTATCATCGGCAAGCGGACGAACCAGACCAGCTTCTTCTTCGATAAGATCGAAACGGTGGTCTACAATCCCTATTGGGGCGTGCCGCAATCGATCATCGTCAACGAGATGCTGCCGAAGCTGTACCAGGACCCGAGCTATCTCGACCGTGCCGGCTATGAAGTCACGACCGCGTCCGGCCAGCGTGTGTCGTCCTCCAGCGTCGATTGGTGGCAATATGGCGGCAAGGTGCCGTTCAACGTTCGCCAGTTGCCGGGCCCGAGCAACGCGCTCGGCGACATCAAGATCCTGTTCCCGAACAAGCATGACATCTACATGCACGACACGCCGTCGCGGAACCTGTTCTCGCGCAATGTGCGCGCCCTCAGCCACGGCTGCGTGCGCCTGCAGAAGCCGCGCGAGATGGCGGCCGCGGTGCTCGGCACCGATGTCGACTACATATCGTCGCGAATCGGCGGCGGCCGCGAAACGTCGGAGGATTTGCCGCAGCAGGTTCCGGTCTTCGTTGCCTATTTCACGGCTTGGCCGACCGACACCGGAGAGGTCGAGTATTTCGCCGACATCTATGGCCGTGACAGCCATCTCGAAAAGGCGCTGGAAGCCCTGCACAAGGTGCGCGAGAGCGCCGACTCCTAAAGCAATTCCAGGAAAAGCGGAAACCGGTTTTCCGTCCGCAATTGCGACAAAACAAACAGCTGGAGACGATCATCGGCTCTGTGAAACGATGATCGTCACTATGGCCTTGAGATGTTTGTGGCGCTAGCCGAGCGCCGCGATGCAGACCGGGGCGTGGCCCGACCGCACCATGCCGATCTTGCCGGCCGCGGCCTTGGACAGATCGATGATCCGGCCCCTCACGAACGGGCCGCGGTCGTTGATCCGCACGATGACAGATTTTCCGGTACGCGAATTCGTCACCTTCACCTTGGCGCCGAAGGGCAGGCTGCGATGCGCAGCCGTCATCTGGGCCGGGTTCATCATTTCTCCCGATGCGGTGCGCGAATGCAGCGCATACCAGGAGGCCCCGCCGCACTGGGCGGAAGCGGGTGTGATCGTTGAACATGCGCAAAGAGAAAGTGTCGCGGCCACGAGGGCCGTGCCGGTAATGCTCGATTTCAATTTCTGACCCCGGTTTGGGCGGACCGTTTCCGATGGATACGGGTTCCGCTCTATCGCCAGCTGTCTTCCGCCCACATGCGATCCAGGGCCTTCCTGTAATCGCCATGACGGAATTCGAAGCCGGCCTTTCTGACCTTTGCGTTCGAGACGCGCTTGTTTTCTCCGTAAAAGGAGCGGGCCATGGGCGAAATTGTGGCGGTTTCGAAGTCGATTGCCGCCGGCGGATCAATTTTCATTAAAGAGGCTGCATATTCGACAACATCCTGCGGCGGTGCGGGCTCGTTGTCCGTGATATTGTAGATGCCTTCTGCATGGCGCCCGGACAGAAATTCCAGCGCCCGCGCGATATCCTCGACATGAATACGATTGAACACCTGTCCGGGCTTGATCAGGCGTTTCGCCATGCCCCTGTCGAGGTTGACGAAAGCGTTGCGGCCGGACCCGTAGATCCCCGACAGCCGCAGGATCGCCAGCGGTTTCCCGACGCTGTCGGCGAAGTCCTGCCACGCCATCTCCGCGGCGAGGCGCTGGATCGAGCGCTGCGACACCGGCCGGCATTCGGTCTCTTCGTCCACCCAGGCGCCGTCATGATCGCCGTAGACGCCGACGGTTGAGAGATAGCCGGTCCATTCCAGCAGCGGCAGCGCTTCGAGTACGCCGCGCAGCGCGTTGAGCACCGGGTCGCCGTTTTCGTCCGGCGCGATCGAGACGATGAGATGCGTCGTCGCGGCGAGCGCGGCAAGGAGGTCGGGCGAAACGCCCGTCGCGTCGAAGAGATGTGGCGCGATCCCCTCAGCGCGTAGGGCCTCCGCCTTGTCCGGTGACCGCGTCGTGCCAGCGACCGGGATGCCCTGCGCCGCCATTAGCCGTCCGAAGGCGCGGCCGGAATAGCCGGCGCCGAAGATGAAAAAGCTCTTTACGGTGCCGGTCATCCTGACATCCTGTCCCATTCCCCGATCACGGTTTCGGCCGTTTCCTGTTTCCGGTGCGCCTCGCGGGCGGCGGCGAAACGGTTCTCGTCCGTCAGTTCGCCGAGCGCCCACACCGCCGCACCGCGCACCGTCGCGTCGGGATCGCGCAAATGCGCTTCGACTGCGCCGGCCACGGTTTCGTCGCCGCTGTTGCCCGCCGCGATCAGCACGTTGCGGATGAAGCGGTCGCGCCCGATCCGCTTGATCGGCGAGCCGGAGAATTTCGCGCGGAACGCCGTGTCGTCAAGGCCGAGAAGCTCGATGATCGCCGGGCTTTTCAGGTCTTCGCGCGCTTTCAGCTTCGCTTCCGACGCAACGGCGGCGAACTTGTTCCACGGACAGACGGCAAGGCAGTCGTCGCAGCCATAGATGCGGTTGCCCATCGGTTTTCGGAATTCGACCGGGATCGGCCCCGCGTGCTCGATCGTCAGATACGAGATGCAGCGCCGCGCATCGAGCCGGTAGGGCGCCGGAAAGGCATCGGTCGGACAGATGTCGAGGCAGTTCCGGCACGAGCCGCAATGGTCGCTCTCCCGTTCGTCGGCGGGCAGGTCCATGTCGGTGAAGATCGCGCCGAGGAAGAACCACGAGCCGAGGTCGCGGCTCACCAGATTGGTGTGCTTGCCCTGCCAGCCGATCCCCGCCGCCTCGCCGAGTGGCTTTTCCATCACCGGCGCGGTGTCGACGAACACCTTGACGTCCGCCCCCGTCTTCACCGCGAAGCGCCCTGCCGCCTGTTTCAGCTTGCCCTTTACGATGTCGTGGTAGTCGCGGTTTCGCGCATAGGCCGAGATCGTCACCCGGTCGCGCCGTGTCAGCGCCTCGAGCGGATCGTCCTCCGGGCCGTAATTCATCGCCACCATGACGACCGATTTCGCCGCCGGCCACAGCACCAGTGGATCGCCGCGCCGTGCTTCCGTCTCCGCCATCCAGGCCATCGTGCCGTGCAAGCCCCCGGCGAGAAATGCGTGCAGCCGGTCCCGCGCCTCGGGAATCGCGTCGGCGCGGGTCACCCCCACGGCCGTGAAACCCTCGGCCTTGAGGTCATCGATCAGTCGGTCTTTGGCTGTCTTTGCCGTCATCGCGCGATCATGCCCGCCGGAGCGGGCGCGGGGCAACTGCCCGGGTCATCGGGATCAGAAATCGAGATCGGCGTAATGCGAGGCCGGCGGCAGCCGCCGCACCCGGTCGGTGAGCAGGCCGCGGAAGGACGGTCGCGACTTGACGCGGGAATACCATTCGCGCGCCGCCGGTTCGGACGCCCAGTCGATCTCGCCCAGATAGTCGAGCACGCTGACTGCCGCGCCCGCGGCAAGATCGGCGCAGGTGAACGCGTCGCCGGCAAGCCAGTTGCGGCTCTGCGCCAGCCAGCCGAGATAACGCATGTGCTGGCGTATATTGCTGCGCGCCGCGCGCAGCACCGCCGAATCCGGCGCGCCGCCGCCTTCGGCGGGTGACATCTGCAGCTTGAACACCCGCTCGCGCGCCAGCGCCCGCGTCACGTCGGCTTCCGTCTTGGCCAGGAACCAGTCGATCAGGCGGCGCACCTCGGCGCGTTCCAGCGACGAACCCGGCATCAGCCGGCGGTCGCGCATCATCGGGCCGCGCGTTTCGTCGAGATATTCGGAGATCGCGAAGGCCCCGACGATCGCCACGCCGGCGTCGCCGATCAGCACGGGAAGCGTTCCGGCCGGGTTGAGCTGCATGAATTCCGGCCGCCGCGCCCAGGGGTGTTCCTCCTGCAGTTCCGGCGTCTCGCCATACTCGTCGAGCAACAGCCGGACGAAACGGGACGGTGCGGAAATCGGATGGTGGAACAGCAACATGGAATCAGAACTGTGCTCTCGTTGTGTCCGTATCTATGCGAACGGCCGATGGCATGCAATCGACGCGTCACGGATTGAACGCGTCGATGTCGGCAAGCGTCGGCAGGTCGGCGCCGCGCCGCGAGCAAGTCAGCGCCGCCGCCTTGACGGCGAAATTCGCCATCGCGGCGAGATCGGCTGTGCGCGCCGCGCCCTTTTTCGTCAGGCCTTGCGCGCCGAGCCAGTGCAGGCAGGCGGCCTGGAACGTGTCGCCCGCCCCGACCGTGTCGGCGACGGAGACGGCAAGGCCCGGCACGCGTATCTCGCGTCCGTCGGCGGAAAAGGCGAACGCGCCGTCCTGTCCGAGCGTCACGCAGACCAGTTCGACGCCGCGCGCGATGGCCTCGGCGGCGAACGCTTCCGGCGTCTTGCCGGGATAGAGCTGCGCGACATCCTCGTCGCTCGCCTTCATGAAGCTTGCCGCCTCGGACATCGTCTTCACCCGTTCGCGCCAGAGGTCGATATCCGGCTCGACCATGGTGCGCAGGTTCGGGTCGTAGGAAACGAAGCGGCTCTTTCCCTCGCGCGCCGCCAGCGTCGCGAGCGCCGTGGCCGTCGGCTCCATCACGGTCGAATAGGAGCCGAAATGGATCACCCGCACCGACGCGTCGAGAGTGGCGGGAAGGTCGCCGACCGTCACCGAGCAATCGGCCGTCCCGTCGGTATAGAAGACGTAATCGGCGCTGTTGTCCTCTTTCAGTCCGATCATGGCGAGTGTCGTGTTCTGCTCTGTCGTCACGCAGGGCCCGGCATCGATGTCGTTATCGGCCATGAAGGCGGCGATGCGCCGGCCGAACATGTCGGTCGAGATGCGGGTGAAGAAGCGCGAATGGTTGCCCATGCGCGCCAGCCCCAGCGCGACGTTCAGCGGCGATCCGCCCACATGCCCGTCAAGGACGATCCCGTGCGGATCGGTGGACGGGCTCGAGAACATGTCGAAAAGGCTATCGCCGCAGCACAGATACATTCCGGGTCTTTCGGTTGGACCGCGGTCGGCCCGCAGTCGCAGATGGACGGCGCCCTCGCGGATCGATTGCGCGGCGGCAGCGCCCATTTCTACCGCCCTTGCGCCGTCATGCAAGCGGGCGATGCCCCGCGCTATCGCGAACGCCGCTGGTTCGTCCGCAGATGCCGGCGCGCAACCGGCCGCTTGCCTTCACATAGATGAAAGCGCATGTTTGCATGTGCGATTGTCGCAAAGTGGAGGAGACCATCATGAATTTGCGCATTTCGATTGCGGCGCTGGCCGCGCTGTTTCTGTCCGTGACCGGGGCGTTCGCCGCCGATCCCCACAGGCTCGCCATCCATGTCGACCAGAACGACCCGGCGGTGATGAACCTGGCGCTCAACAACGCCGCCAACGTCAAGGCCTTTTACGCCGCCAAGGGCGAGGCGGTCGACATCGAGATCGTTGCCTACGGGCCCGGCCTCAACATGTATTTCGCCAAGAGCCCGGTGAAGGACCGCATTTCCGCCATGGCGCTGGAAAATCCCGAGATGCATTTCTCGGCCTGCGGCAACACGCTCAAGAAGATGACCGAGAAGGCCGGCCACGAAATCGCGCTTCTGTCGGAAGCCAATGTCGTCCCGTCCGGCGTCGTCCGCCTGATGGAACTGCAGTCGGAAGGCTATTCCTATGTGAGGCCGTGAACGGCATCGCCTGAAACGAAAAGCGGGCCGAAAGGCCCGCTTTTTTGTTACGCTTCGCTCGCCTTCAGTTCGAGGCGCCGCTTGTGCAGGATCGGCTCGGTATAGCCGGACGGCTGTTCGCGGCCCTTCAGCACCAGATCGAGCGCCGCCTGGAAGGCGATCGACTTGTCGTAGTCGGGCGCCATCGGCCGGTAGGCCGGGTCGCCCTCGTTCTGGCGGTCGACGACCTTGGCCATGCGCTGCATCGTCTCGACGATCTCGTGCTCGGCGACGATGCCGTGATGCAGCCAGTTCGCCATGTGCTGCGAGGAGATGCGCAGCGTCGCGCGGTCTTCCATCAGCGCAACGTCATTGATGTCCGGCACCTTGGAGCAGCCGACGCCCTGGTCGACCCAGCGCACCACGTAGCCGAGAATGCCCTGGGCGTTGTTGTCCAGCTCGCGCTGGATGTCTTCCGGAGTCCAGTTCGGACGACGCGCGACCGGCACCGACAGGATGTCGTCGAGCTTGGCACGCCCGCGCGACTTCAGCGTCTCCTGCACGGCCTTGACATCAACCTGGTGGTAGTGCGTCGCGTGCAGCGTCGCCGCCGTCGGCGAGGGCACCCATGCCGTGTTGGCGCCGGCCTTCGGATGGCCGATCTTCTGTTCCAGCATGTCGTGCATCAGGTCGGGCATCGCCCACATGCCCTTGCCGATCTGGGCATGGCCGGAAAGGCCGCATTCGAGCCCGATATCGACGTTCCAGTTCTCGTAGGCATGGATCCATGCGGCCTGCTTCATGTCGCCCTTGCGGATCATCGGCCCGAGTTCCATCGAGGTGTGGATCTCGTCGCCGGTGCGGTCGAGGAAGCCGGTATTGATGAAGACGACCCGCTCCTTCGCGGCGCGGATGCATTCCTTGAGATTGACCGTGGTGCGGCGTTCCTCGTCCATGATGCCCATCTTGATGGCGTTGCGCGCCATGCCGAGCGCGTCCTCGACGCGGGAGAACAGTTCGACGGCGAAGCCCACTTCCTCCGGCCCGTGCATCTTCGGCTTGACGACATACATCGAGCCTTTCGTCGAGTTGGCCTTGCGCCCCTTCGGCCCGATATCGTGCAGCGCGATCAGCGCCGTCATCATCGCGTCCATGATGCCTTCCGGCACCTCGTTGCCGTCACGGTCGACGACCGCCGGATTGGTCATCAGGTGACCGACATTACGGATCAGCATCAGCGAACGGCATCTGACGGGGAAGGGCGTTCCGTCCGGCGCCGTGTAGACGAAGTCGTCATACATCTTGCGCGTGACAGTCTTGCCGCCCTTCTCGAACGTCTCTTCGAGATCGCCCTTCATCAGGCCGAGCCAGTTGCGATAGACCAGCGTCTTGTCCTCTGCGTCGACCGCGGCGACAGAGTCCTCGCAATCCATGATCGCCGTCAGGGCCGCTTCGAGATTGACGGTGGCGATACCGGCGGGATCGGTTTTCCCGATTTCGTGGTCCCGGTTGATCAGGATTTCGATCAGGAGGCCGTTGTTCTTCAGCAGAATGTGCTTCCAATCGCCATTCTCGGCATGTCCGGCATATTTCCCGGGCTGGAGAAGCGCCGTCTCACCGCCGGCTGTATTCATTACGAGGCTTTCGCCCACCTGGATTTCCGTCACGTCGGCCCAGGAACCATCGGCAAGCGGCACGGCTTCGTCGAGAAACGCTTTCGCCCAAGCGATGACGCGGCCGCCGCGTTCCGGGTCGTAACCTTTGCCTTGCGGCAGGTCGCCCAGCGCGTCGGTGCCGTAGAGCGCATCGTAGAGCGAGCCCCAGCGGGCGTTCGCCGCGTTCAGCGCGAAGCGCGCATTCATGATCGGCACGACGAGCTGCGGCCCGGCGACATCGGCGATTTCCGGATCGACGTTTTCGGTCGTCACCGCGAAGGCGTCGCCCTCGGGGACGAGATAGCCGATCTCTTCCAGAAACGCCTTGTATTCCGGCATCTCGTAACCGTCTTCGCGATGGTCGCGGTACCAGGCGTCGAGCTTGGCCTGCAGGTCATCGCGTTTCGCCAGCAGTTCGCGGTTCTTCGGCGCCAGATCGTGCACGATTGCCGCAAACGCCGGCCAGAAGTCTTTCGCCTTGACGCCCGTGCCGGGCATCGCCTCGTCGGTGATGAAATCGTAAAGACCCTTGTCGATCGTCAAACCGTCAATCGTAACCGTCTCGGCCATGCCGTTCTCTCCGCTTTTTCAATGCCTGCGGCAAAGCATGGACGGTCTTGGCGAGTCAACTTGGACAAAGTGACAAGGATCTTTTCCAAAAGGGAAATAATGACCGGTGTTTTATGCCCGAGAGTCAGCCATTCTACGACGCGCCCGGCCATGGCGCGCGCAACCGAGAGAGGCGTCAGCCCGGCGTAACGACGAAGGTGCGGTCGCTGGTCATTTCCAGCTTCATGTCGCCGCCGCCCGACAGGATAGTGATCGTCTCGTCCCTGCCGTCGAAACTGACGGTCAGCGCGCCGTTCTCGAAGGTGAAGTTGGCTTTGTCGAGCGTCATGACGTCGTCGCCCCAGCTTTCGCCGAAGATCGCGAACTCCGTCCGGTCCGCGATCGTCACCATATCCTGGCCGTCGCCGGCCTTGAATGCCACGAGGCCTTCGCCGTTCAGGTTGATATTGTCGTTGCCGGCACCGCCGGAAATCCATCCGGCGCGGTCGGCCGTCACGGCGATCGTGTCGTCTCCGTCACCGCCATAAATCCGGCCGACACGGCTGCCGGTCACGGAAATCATGTCATTGCCGTCGCCGCCCGACACCCGCGAAACGCTTTTCCCGGCGACCGCGATCGTGTCGTCGCCCGACCCGCCACGCACGGAGCC
Organism: Oricola nitratireducens; assembly: GCF_014904745.1. Classification (GTDB taxonomy): domain Bacteria; phylum Pseudomonadota; class Alphaproteobacteria; order Rhizobiales; family Rhizobiaceae; genus Oricola; species Oricola nitratireducens. The sequence goes on along the minus strand of NZ_JACZCS010000001.1, from coordinate 102,751 downwards.
GATCCGTTCACCCGCCACCGAGATGACGTCATTTCCGGCTCCGCCGTCCACGGTCCGGATGCGAGGCGCCGCGGCGCCGATCGCATCGTTGCCGTCGCCGCCATATATCCGGTTTGAGCCCTCGGACGTGGACGCAAACGAGATGACGTCGTCACCGCCGCCGGCATCGATATAGGCCGACACCACGCGCGACGTGTCCGAATTGGCATAGCTGATCGTATCGGCGCCGCCGGATCCCTTGACGGCGGTAAACGTATGGTCACCGCGCGTCGCCGTCACCGCGGTCATGCCGTTCGGATTCTGGCTCGTCAGCACGTCGAAGATGGTATTGACCGCCTCGCGCATCGCCCGCGACGACCCCGCCCGGTCGGGCATGCCATGGCGATGACCGTGCGACTTGGACATCTCGTCGGATTTCGACGCATCGTTGTTACTCGATCCGAACAGCCGTGCGATATCGCCCGACGCCGTCGCGCGCATGTGGAAGGAATTGATGTGCATCGGCGCCGTCCCCGCAATTGCCCGAAGGGAAATTTAGAGGCGCCGCATTAAGCATTGGTTAATCATGATGGCATCGCCGCGGACCGGTCGGGCGTCCGCCGGTCAGGACGTCGTCGCCGGCCGTCCGCCGGCGATCGCCGTTACCGTCGCGGAGACGAAAAACTCGCGGCCCTCCACCATGGCCGTCTTCAGGTCGCGCGTGGCCGAAACCGTCGCCTCGGCCGCGCCCGCCTCGTTGGCGCGCCTTTCGGCGGCCGTGCGGCAGAGCGCCTCGGCGGTTTCCATAGCGGCGTCCGCGTCCGCGAAGGCGAGGTGGCCGGCATCCGCGAGCCCCGCGATTTCGAACCGGCCCTCGACAGGCTGGACGATCTCCGCCGTTACCACGATGCGGACCTGGCCGACCACCGCCCCGACCGCATTGGCGACGTCGGCATGGTCGGGGATGATCGCCTGCGCCCCCAGGACGTCGCCTGCGCCCGGATAATAGGCCGCCGCGCCCGCGCCGAGCCCGATCACCGGCCGGTCGAGGAACAGCGCCAGCCGCGCGATGCCGGCGGTCCGGTCGAGCGCGCGTTGCGCCAGCACCGATGCCGCCACCGCGGCGCCGTCGAGCCCGTCCTCGGCGAAGGCCGTTTCCAGCACCCTTTCCGCCGACAGCCGGATCAGCCGGTCGACGACGCGCGCGCTGATCGTCTCGGCGTCGCCCGCCAGCGGATTGCCGTAGCCATCCTTCTTGCGCGCGAACAGCGCCGCGCCGAGCGCCGCCGCCTGGCGGTCCCAATGCGTGAAACGCCCGAGCACATGCTGCGCGTCCGATGGCGTGAAGCCCGAGACCAGTACCAGGCCGCGCGCGGCCAGACGGCTCAGCGTCGCCAGTTCCGAATTCGCCGACAGCAGCTTGTCGAGCGGTTGCGGCATATCCGTTAGCCGGCTGAAGAGATCGTTCTCCGAGCGTGTCAGGCCGGCAGCAAGCCGGTCCGGCACGCCGGCGCGCAGCGCGAACCGGCCCTCGTTGCGCACCGGGATCGTCGCGCGCTGCTGCCGGTCGAGATCGCGGATGACGGTTTCGCCGTGCAGATGCGCCAGCAGCGACAGCGGCACCAGTCGACGCGGCCCGAGCCGGATCGCCGGCCTCAGCGCCCCGTCCTCGATCGCCACTTCGCTGTCGCCGCCGAGCCCGAAGGTCCGCATCGCCACGGCGTCGACCATGGTCCGGTAACCACCGACGGTGGCGCCTTGCGGGTCGATGCGTGGCTGACCGTTGTCGAGGATCGCGATATCGGTCGTCGTTCCGCCGATGTCGGACACGATCGCGTCGTCGATATCGGCCAGATGCCGCGCGCCGACGAGGCTCGCCGCCGGCCCTGACAGGATCGTTTCGATCGGCCGCTGCCGCGCGAACGCCGCCGAGACGAGCGATCCGTCGCCGCGCACCACCATCAGCGGTGCGTCGATGCCGCTCGCCGCCATCCGGTTGTCCGCCGCGTCGATCAGCCGGTCGATCATCGAGATCAGCCGCGCATTGAGCACCGTCGTCAGCGCCCGGCGCGGTCCGTCAAGCTTGGCCGAAAGCTCGTGGCTCGCCGTCACCGGCAGGTGGGTAGCCGCCCGGATCAGGTCGCGCGCCGCGATTTCGTGCTCCGGATTGCGCACGGCGAAATAGCCGGCGATGGCGAAGGCCGAGACCTGGGTGGCGAGATCGTCGAGAACCGCTTCGAGCGCCGACAGGTCGAGCAGTGCCGCCCGGCCATGCGCGTCGTGGCCGCCCGGCACGAAGATCACCGGGTCGCCGCCGAGCGCGTCCTTCAGCCCGGCCTTGTCGAGGTCGGTCTCGCCGAAACCGATCATCACCAGCGCGATGCGTCCGCCCTGGCCCTCGACCAGCGCGTTGGTCGCAAGCGTCGTCGAGATCGAGACGAGGCCGATGTCGGACGCGTTGATGCCACCCGCGGTGATTACCGCCGCCATCGCTTCGCCGAGCCCGATCGAAAGGTCATGCCGCGTCGTCAGCGCCTTCGCCTTGGCGAGAACGCCGCGCGCCGCGTCGTGAATGACGGCGTCCGTATAGGTGCCGCCGGTGTCGATGCCGAGGGAAAGAGACATGCGAGGTTCGTTCCGGTTTGGTGCGCTCCCTTACGGGCGCCGGAAGCGAAGAGCAATGGCTTTGCTGCCGTGGCGTCGCCGGTTAGGATCGGGGAAATCGAGGAGGATTCCGATGTCGCGTCACCCGGTTCGTCTTGCCGCCCTTGCCCTGATGTTCGCCGCGACGGCCCCGGCGCTGGCGCAGGATTTGCCGCCGAAGGCGGTCTACGAGGCGATGCTGAATGCCAATCGCGCCTCGGGCTGGGTAGCCTTCCGCAACTACGGCGGCAACCAGCTCGTCTATTTCACCGCGCTGCAGACCATGCATTGCCGGCTTTCCGCGATCCGTTATTCGATCAACTCGAACGCGCTCGACAAGACTTTCGAGCTGGTGCCCTGCAACCCGCAAATGGCCTTCGCCATGCCGCCGGACGTCAAGCCCGGACAGGTCTATCTGACCCTGGCCCCCGGCACAGCCGAAACCGTCGCCGTCCAGGTCGTCTGGGACGACGGCACGGAGAGCGATGTCATGGTCTACAGGCCCTGCGACAATGTCGGCGAGCAGACCTGCGCCGCCGTGGCGGAATAGGCGCTACCGCTTCACCACCCGCATCGGCAGGCCGTTGCGCGCCTGCACCGTCAGTTTCTGGATCGGCCAGGGATTGAGCCCCGGCGTCGCCTCGAAGCGGAATTCGTTGAGCAGCAGCGCCAAGGCGATCACCGCCTCCTGCAGTGCGAAGGTCGCGCCGATGCAGATGCGCTGCCCGGCGCCGAAGGGCAGATACTGGAACCGGTCGATCCTGTCGCGGTTTTCGGGCCAGAAGCGCGACGGCTGGAAGGCGTTCGGATTGTCCCAGTAGAGCCGGTGTCGATGCAGCACCCAGGGCATCACAAGCACCGTCGTGCCCTTCGCGATCTCGAGCTTGGTGCCGTCGTCGAAGGTGAAGACCTCGTCGGTGATCGCCTCGCGGTTGAGCGTCGGCGCCGGCGGATAGAGTCGTAGCGCCTCCTCGAAGGCGGCGCGCGTCTTCGGCATCCGGTCCAGCCATTCGACCGGCGGCGGGTTGTCCGCCAGCACTTTCGTGATTTCCTCTTCCACCAGAGCCCGCTCATGCGGCGCGTTGGCAAGGCAATAGAGCGTCCAGCCGAGCGCGCGCGCCGTCGTCTCGTGACCGGCGCCGATGAAGGTGATCAGATTGTCCTCGACCTCGTCCGCCGTCAGCCCGTCCGGGCCTTCCGCGTTGAGTAGCAGCGTCAGGAAGTCTTCCGGCACCGAGTCCGGGTCGTCCTTCATCCGTTGCCGCCGCGCCGCCATCGTGTCGCGCACCACGCCGCGGAATTTCGCCAGCACGCCGCGTCCGCGCATCCGCCGGAACCGCGGCAGCCATTCCGGCGCCTTGAGGAGATCGAGCGGATCGACCTGGCCCATGGTCGACAGGAGCCTGTCGACGTCGTCGGCGAAATCCGTGCCGTCGGCGGAAATCTCGTCGGAAAACAGCGTCGCCGCCAACACCTGGTAGGTCAGCTCCGTCATGTCGTGGCTGATGTCATGCACCGCGCCCGCGCCGTTGCGGTAGCGTTCGAGGAAGGTCTCGACGCGCGCCTGCATCATCTCGGCGAAGCCCTGGATGTGGCGCGGCGTGAACACTGGCGCCATCGCCTTGCGCGACCGTTTCCACACCTCGCCTTCCGCCGTCAGCAGCCCGTCCTTCAGGATCGGCCGCAGGATCAGCTGGCGCACCCGCGCCATGCGGTAGTTCTTCGCGTTGTCGATCAGGATGTGGCGGATCAGCGCCGGGTGGTTGGCGATCAGCGTCCGGTCAGCGAGGAACTTCGCCTGGATGAACGGCTTCGTGTAGGAGATCTCGCCCCACAATTCGAGCGGATTGCGCATGACCGTGCGCACGATTTCCAGCCGCGTCGGCGGTTCGGTGCGCGGCGTCGGATGCGGCGGGACGAAGGACTGCGGTTTTGTATCCATGATTGTATCGCGCGTCGGTTGCAACCCATGGGCGAGTATGGACCGGCGCGCTCCGCCCGTCCACTCGCTTCATATAGGGTCGAACTGCGGCAAGTTCACGGATGATCAGTCGCCGACGAACTCCTCGTCGCGCTTCTTGACCCGGAAGAACCGGCCGAACAGGATCGGCGCGACGAAGCCGAGGATCGCGAACGCCCACAGGCCGATCGCCAGCGGCGAGTGGAACAGCGCCGTCCAGTCACCGTCCGAAATCGTCATCGCCCGGCGCAGGTTCTTCTCCATCTGGTCGCCGAGCAGCACGCCGAGGATCACCGGCACCAGCGGCACGTCGAGTTTGCGTAGTACCCAGCCGAGCACCCCGAAGATCACCATCACCATCAGGTCGAAGGTCGAGCCCGAGATTCCGTAGATGCCGACGAACGAGATCATCGCCACCGCCGGCATCAGGTATTTCGGCGGGATCAGGAGCACCCGCACGAACAGGCTCACCATCGGGATGTTCATCAGGAGCAGCATGAAATTGCCGATGAACAGCGCCGCGATCAGGCCCCAGACCACGTCCGGGTTCTGCTGGAACAGCAGCGGCCCCGGCGTGATGTTGAGCGCCAGCAGCATCGCCAGCAGCACCGCCGTCGTGCCCGAACCGGGCACGCCCAGCGCCAGCATCGGCACCAGTGCTCCGCCGGCCGCCGCATTGTTGCCGGCTTCCGGCGCCGCGACGCCGCGCGGATCGCCCTTGCCGAAAGTGCCGTTCTTGTCGGAAAGCCGCTTCTCCACCGAATAGGCCATGAACGAGCCGAGCGACGCGCCGGCCCCCGGCAGCACGCCGGCGATGAAACCGAGCACCGTCGAACGCGCCATCGCGCCCGATGTCTCGCGCAGCATCTTCAGCGGCGGCGTGACCCGCCCGATCTTCATCTTGCTGGAATCGGCGTCCGAGGCGCCATGGTGATTTTCCAGGAAGACGAAGACCTCCGACAGCGCGAACAGCCCGACAATGGCGACCAGGAAATCGATCCCGTCATAGAGATGCACCTCGCCGAAGGAGAAGCGCGGCACCCCGGTCTGGCCGTCGACGCCGATCGTCGCGATGCCGAGGCCGAGCGCGGCGGCGAATGCCGCTTTCGCCTGGTTGCGGCTTGAGATGCCGCCGAGCGTCGCGAAGGCCAGCGTGAACAGCGCGAAATATTCCGCCGGGCCGAACAGCAGCGCCACCTTGACGAGTTGCGGCGCCAGAAAGACGAGCCCCCAGGTCGCGAAGAACGCGCCGACGAAGGAGGCGATGCCCGACAGCGCCAGCGCCTCGCCGGCCCGGCCCTGTTTCGCCATCGGATAGCCGTCCAGCGTCGTCATCAGCGCCGGTTCGTCGCCCGGGATGTTGAGCAGGATCGACGAGATCCGGCCGCCATACATCGCGCCGTAATAGACGCTGGTGAGCAGGATCAGCGCCGGTGTTGCGGGCAGGCCCAGCGTGAAGGCGAGCGGAATCAGGATCGCCACGCCGTTGGAGGGCCCGAGGCCCGGCAGCGCGCCGATGATCGTGCCGAGGAAACAGCCGAGCAGCGCCAGCAGCAGGTTCTGCAGGGTCAGGGCGACGGCGAACCCGTCGACAAGCGAGGAAAGTGCGTCCATTGCTCAGAACCCCCAGGGACCTCTGGCCAGCGACAGGCCGAGAATGAGATGGAAGACGACATAGATGCCGACGGCGATCGCGATGCCGGCGATGATCGAATGCAACGGCGCCGCGCCGAGCCGCCATGACAGATAGCTCGCGGCCACCGCCGTCGAGAGAACGAAGCCGGCTTCGGGCAGCGCCAGCGCATAGGCGATGAGCATGGCGACCGAGACCGCGATTTCGAAGATGCGGCCCGCCGCCGGCCAGTCGGGCGCCGGGTCGGGTTTCAGCACGAAGACGAGGCTCGACAGCGCGAGCACGCCCGCGATGATAAAGGGGAAGGCTTTCGGGCCGACCGGATCCTGGATGAAGCTTTCCTGGATCAGCGTGCCCCGCCAGGCGTAGAACCCGGCCAGAAGCAGTCCGATAATGCCGAAAATACGGTCGCCCATGATCCCCTCCCGTTGGATCTGAAAGGGCATCCGGCAGCGCGCAGCCGCCGGATGCCGGCTTGTATCCGTAAGTCGTTGCTTACTTGATCAGGCCGATCTGCTTGGAGAGATCGGTGATGCTTGCGACCGACTCTTCCACGAAGGCCTCGAATTCGTCGCCCGACAGCTTGAGCGGCGCGAGGCCGTTCTGGGCCATGACCTGCTTCCATTCGTCGGAAGCATAGACCTTGCTGACGGCGTCGGTCCAGAACGCGTAGGCGTCGTCGGACATGCCGCCCGGGGCGTAGAAGCCGCGCCAGTTGGCGCCGATCACGTCGATGCCCTGTTCCTTCGCCGTCGGGAAGGAGGCGAAGTCGCCTTCCAGCCGTTCCGGCGAAAGGACCGCGATCACCTTGATGTCGCCCGAGTCGACGAAGCCCTTGGCTTCCGACGCGTCGCCGGTGAACGCCTGCACCGAACCCGCGAGAAGTTGCGTCACCGCCTCGCCGCCACCGTCGAAGGCGACATACTTGATCTGGCGCACGTCATCGATGCCGGCCTTCTGGGCCGCGAGCAGCACCTTCAGGTGGTCCCAGCCGCCGACGGCCGAGCCGCCCGCGATCGACACCGAGGTCGGGTCGGCCTTGATCTTGTCCATCAGCTCCGGAAGCGTGCTGATGTCGGAATTTGCCGCCACCGCGATGATTCCGTAATCGGCGCCGACAGCGCCGACCCAGCGCATCTGGTCCATCGTGTTGCCCGGATAGGCGCCCTGCGCCAAGCGGGTCGCCGTCGCCGACGACGCCGCGACGATCAGATTGTTGTCGTCCATGCGCTTGTTGGCGACTTCGGCATAGGCCACGCCGCCGCCGCCGCCGGCGAGGTTGGTCACCTGCATGGTGCCGGGAACGAGCTTGAGGTCCTGCATGGTCTTACCCACCTGGCGGCAGGTGAAGTCCCATCCGCCGCCGGGATTGGCCGGTGCGATGCACTCGGTGTTGCCGGGCTCGAAGGCGAAAGCCGCGATGCTGGATGCAAGCGTGAAAGCGGCCGCGAGGCCGATCAGTTTCTTCATAGGTAATCCTCCCATCGTGCGAACGGGCGTTGCGCACCGTTGCTGGCGATCCGTATAGTGCATGAAGCTGTCACCCAGCTGTCACGGCGGGAGACACGGTGGGAGGAGTGAGTGCGGCTGCTGATTGTCGAGGACGCCGAAGACGTCTGCGATGCCATTGCCGAAAGCCTGTCGCGGCTGGGCCATGTCTGTGACAAGGCCCGCACGCTGGCCGACGCGCGCCAGTTCCTCGGCGTCCAGCCCTTCGACCTGATGATCCTCGACATCAACCTGCCCGACGGCTCCGGCTATGACCTTTTGAAGGAAATCCGCGCCCGCGGCGAGACGCTGGCGGTCATCATGCTGACCGCCCGTCTCGGCGTCGACGACCGCGTCGACGCGCTTGACGCCGGCGCCGACGACTATCTCGTAAAGCCGTTCGACATCCGCGAGCTGGAGGCCCGCCTGCGCGCCGTCGCGCGGCGGCGTCACGGCGAGACCGACGCCATCCTCGAAGCCGGCGACATTCGGTTCAACACCGCGACGCGTCAGGTCACCGTCGGAGAACAAATCTGCGAGCTGACGCGGCGCGAGCAATCGCTGCTCGAAATCCTCTTGTCGTCGCGCGGCCGCGTCATCGCCAAGGAGGAATTGCACTCGCGCCTCTTCGGCCTCGGCGAGGAGGCCGGTCTAAACGCGGTCGAACTCTACATCGCGCGCCTGCGCAAGAAGCTCCCGTCCGCTTCGCTGGAAATCCGGACGCTGCGCGGTCTCGGCTACCAGGCCTTCGTTTCCGGAACCGCCCGCCGTGCTTGACGCTCCGGCCGCAGCGCCCGCCCTTCACGCCCGCCGCCGCCCGTCGATCGCGCTGCGCCTGACGCTCGCCGTCACCCTGATCCTTCTGCTCGCCGCCTCCGCCGCGCTGTGGTCGGCCTGGAACTACGGCATCCAGGCCGCCAACGAGGCCTATGACCGGCTCCTGACCGGCGCGTCGCTGCAGATCGCCGAGCGCGTCAGCGTCGCCGACGGCGAGGTGCTGGTCGACCTGCCGTCCTCCGCCTTCGAGTTGTTGTCGCTCGCCCGCAACGACCGCGTCTTCTATCGCGTCATCGGCACCGACGGCGAAACGCTGACCGGCTATCCCGACCTGCCGCTGCCGTCGGACGTCGGCGCGGCGGGCCAGTCGGCCTATGAGGCCACCTATTCCGGCGAGACCGTGCGCGCGGTGATGACGACGCGGCCGATCGCCGAGCGCGGCATGAGCGGCAATGTCAGCGTCGTCGTCGCCCACACCGTGCAGGCGCGCATCGCGCTCGCCCGCGACATCGCCACCAAGGCGGCGATCCTCGTCGGCGCCGCCGCGCTGGCGATCGTGCTGCTCGCCTGGTTCGCCGTCCGCTATGCGCTGGCGCCGCTGACCCGCGTCGAGCGGGCCTTGCTGTCGCGCGATCCCAACGACCTCTCGCCCTTCGACATCGAGACGCCGCGCGAGATCGAGACCGTTGTCGACGCGATCAACCGCTTCACCCGCCGCCTCGACAGGCGCGTTTCCGCCGTGCAGTCCTTCGTCGCCGATGCCGCCCACCAGTTGCGCACGCCGATCACCGCCATCCGCGCCCAGGCCCAGCTTGCCGCCGGCGAGGAATCGCCCGACCGCCTCAGGCGCATCAACCGGCGCATCCTCGACCGTTCCGTCGCCGTCAGCCGGCTTGCCGACCAGTTGCTCAGTCACGCCATGGTGACGCATCGCACCGATGCCGAGCCGCGCGAACTGGTCGATTTGCGCCGCATCGCCATCGAGGCCGAGCAGGAAACCCGCCGCTTCGCTGACGCCGATGCCGAACTGCCGCTGCTCGATTTACCGGAAGAGCCCGTCATCGTCGCCGGTGACCGCTTCTCGTTGCGCGAGGCGGTCAAGAATCTCGCCAACAACGCGCTCGAACATGGAAAACCGCCGGTCGCCATCCGCGTGACGGCCGGCGGCGGCAGCGCCCGCATCGCGGTGGTCGATCACGGCGCCGGCATCCCGCCTGTCGAGCGCGCATCGGCCGGCACCCGCTTTCGCCGCAACCGCGCCGCGTCCTCCAGGGGCGCCAGCCTCGGCCTCGCCATCGCCCACGAGGTCGCCGTCTCGCATGGCGGCGAACTGCAATTCGGCGACGTCGGGGATGGCGGTTTCGAGGTCTCGCTGTCGCTGCCGCTGGTGGAGGCGTTGCCATGATCCGCGGCCTCGTCGTCCCGGTGCTTCTGGCGCTGCTGGCAACCAGTCCGGCCGCGCGCGCCGACGATTACGATTTCCCGGCGAAAATCTCGCCCGCGCGCACGCTCACCATCGGCTCGACGACGGATATCGGCATCATCCGCCCGGTCATCGCGGCCTATCAGAAAGCCAATCCCGCCGTCGCCATCCGTTACCGCGAACTGACCACCCGCGTCCTGTTCGCCGAGGCGCAGGCCGCCTGCGCCGGCGACAAGCCGGCCGACGACGTCGTCCTGTCCTCGGCGATGGATTTGCAGGTCAAGCTCGTCAATGACGGCTGCGCCGCCACGGTCGACCGGCCGGGCCTCAATGCGCTGCCCGATTACGCCCGCTGGCGCAGTCAGCTTTTCGGCCTCACCTACGAGCCCTCGGTCATCGTCTACAACCGCCGCGCCATCGCGTCCTGGGAAGCCCCGGTCGACCACTTCGCGCTGCTCGACCTGCTGCGCCAGCCGGAGCGCTTTCGCGGCCGCATCGGCACCTACGACATTGAATCCTCCGGCCTCGGCTATCTCTTCGCCACGCTCGACGACCAACGCTCATCGACATGGGGCCGCCTGATCGAGGGCATGGGCCGCAACGACGTCCAGCTCTATTGCTGCACTTCGGAAATCCTCGACCGCGTCGCCGACGGCCGCCTGACGCTCGGCTACAACGTCCTCGGTTCCTATGCGCTCGCCCAGGCCCGGGAGAAGCCCGACCTTGCCGTCGCTGTGCCCTCCGACTACACCTTGGTCCTGACCCGCGCCGCCTATGTTCCGCGCCAGGCGCAAAACAGGACCGATGCCGCCGACTTCCTCGAATTCACGCAAGCGACCGAGGGACGGCGCATCCTCAATGACGAGGCGCTGCTGTTCTCGCCGATTGACGGCGCCGAACACCTGTTCCGCGAGCTTGGCGCCAGCGGCGGCCAGAACCGCACCATCCGTCCGATCGCGCTCGGTCCGGCGCTGATGGTCGGTCTCGACCAGATGAAGCGCCGCCTGTTCCTGAAGCAGTGGCGCGATTCGCTCGGCATCGGCGAAGACTGAAACCCGGCCGTGACAGGCCGGGAACCTGCCGCCGCATGCGGCCTGTCACGAAGATCGGAATTTCGGATGAGCAAACTCTTCGAGGAACTCGATTATCGTCCGACGCCCATCGGCCCGGTCATCCTGCGCCGCCGCCACATTCTTTCGCTCGGCGAGGATGTCTTCGAGATCCTGCTCGGCGAGGAACATCTGATGTCGAGCCTGTTCACGGCGTCCGAGATCGCGCTTGCCCGGCTTGGCCTCGACGGTCTCGCCGGCGAGACCGTCGATGTGATCGTCGGCGGACTCGGGCTCGGTTACACGGCGGGAGCGGTCCTCGAACATGACACTGTCGGCTCCCTGATCGTCGTCGAGATGCTCGACCCGGTCGTCGACTGGCACGAGGAAAACCTGGTGCCGCTTGATCCGCCGCTCGCCGCCGATCCGCGCTGCCGTTTCGTGCGCGGCGATTTCTTCGCCCTTGCCGCCTCGCCGGAGGGCTTCGATCCCGACGCGCCGGGACGCCGGTTTCACGCCATCCTCATCGACATCGACCACGCGCCCGACCGCCTGCTGGACCAGCGCTCCGGCAGTTTCTATTCGCCGGAAGGTCTGACCCGTCTCGCCGCCCATCTGCATCCGGGCGGCATCATGGGCCTCTGGTCGGACGACCGGCCCGACGACACCTTCACCGCGCTGCTTGCATCCGTGTTTGGCGAGGCGCGCGCCGAGCTCGTTACCTTCAGAAACCCTCTCCAGGGCGAGCGAAAATTCACCCAGACCGTCTACCTGGCCCGCAAATCCGCCACACCGGCGTAACTTGCGCTCGCGCCTTGCCGCCTTATAGTGTCGTCGCGAAAAACCTCCCGTTTCGAACAATCCGGATCTTCAACGATGAAATACCGCAAGCTCGGCCGCACCGGCCTGGACGTGAGCGCGATTTGCCTTGGCACCATGACCTGGGGCTCGCAGAACACCGAGGCCGAAGGCCACGAGCAGATGGACTATGCCGCCGGCCAGGGCGTCAATTTCTTCGACACCGCCGAACTCTATCCGACGACGCCGCAAGGCCCGGAAACCTATGGCCGCACCGAGGAGATCGTGGGCAGCTGGTTCGCCAGCAGGAAGAAGCGCGACGACATCGTGCTGGCGACCAAGGTGGCCGGCCCGGGCCGGCCGCATATCGACGACGCGGCGCCGCTGTCGGCCGAAAGGATCCGCCGCGCCTGCGAACGCTCGCTGAAGCGGCTGCAGACCGACTATATCGATCTCTACCAGATCCACTGGCCGAACCGCGGCTCCTACCACTTCCGCCAGACCTGGACCTGGGCGCCGCATACCCATGACGGCGACAGGGCGAAGGACGATTTCGCCGAGACGCTGGAGACCGTCGGCGCGCTGATAAAGGAGGGCAAGGTCCGCCATTTCGGTCTGTCGAACGAATCTGTCTGGGGCGCCATGAACTATTTGCGCCTCGCAGAGGACCGGGGCTTGCCGCGCGCCCAGTCGATGCAGAACGAATATTCGCTGCTGCACCGCATCTACGACACCGATTTCGCCGAACTCTCGGCGCATGAGGATGTCGGCCTGCTCGCCTATTCGCCGCTCGCCGGCGGGCTGCTGTCGGGCAAGTATCGCGGCGGGGTCGTGCCGGCCGGCTCGCGCCTCGAATTGCAGGGCGACATCAACGGCCGTTACACCGAGCGCTCGAAGCCGGCGCTGGACGCCTATATCGGGATCGCTGACAAATACGGTCTCGATCCGGCGCAGATGGCGCTCGCCTTCGGCCTGTCGCGCCCCTTCATGACCGCCGTCATCATCGGCGCCACCTCGATGGATCAGCTGAAGACCAACATCGCGTCGGTCGATGTCGAACTCTCCGGCGCCGTGCTGGACGACATCCTCGAGGTCTACAAGCAATACCCGGTCCCGATGTAAGGCCTGTCAGGCACTGCTGCGGCGGCGCTTTTTCGCGGGGACCCTGGCCGCAGGCATGCTCGCGCGCAACAGCCGCGCGATTGTCGCGGCATCGGTCGGCCGCGAGAACAGGTAACCCTGTCCGAAATCGCAGCCGAGCGCGGCCAGCCTTTCGGCCTGCGCGATGGTCTCGACGCCCTCGGCGACGATGTCGACGCCGATCTTGCGCGCGATATCGATCAGCGCCTCGACGATCGCGGCGCTCGGCCGGTCGGTCAGCAGCCGCCTGACGAAGGACATGTCTATCTTGATCACGTCGGCGGGGAAGCTGATGAGATGCGTCAGCGACGCGAAGCCGGTGCCGAAATCGTCGAGCGCCACGCGAACGCCGCGCGCGCGCAGCGCGGCCAGCGGGGGAATCAGGCGGTTATCCATCAGCACCGTCTCGGTCACTTCCAGATGCAGGTGCGACAGCGCGATACCGGCGCGGTCGAACGGCCTCGCCAGCCGCTCGTTCAGGTCCTCGGACTGGAAGTCGGCCGGCGACAGGTTGATGGCGATGTGTTCGATCGGAAGACCCGCGTCGAGCCACGACCGGTATTCCGTCACGGCGAGATCGATTATCCGGTCGGTCAGGCGCGTGGCGTTGCGCGAATCGGCGAACGCCAATTCGAATTCGCGCGCTTCGGCGATGCGTCCGTCGCGGCCGCGGATGCGCGCCAGCGCTTCCACGCCGGCGATCCGGCCGGTATCGAGGCGTACGACCGGCTGGAAATAGGCGATCAGCCGGTCCTCGTCGAGCGCCTCGAGCAATTGGCGCGACTGGTCGATCCGGCGCACGATGGACGTCTTGTGGCAGGGATCGAAGCGCAGGTAACAGCCGCGGATGGTCTCCTTGGCGTGATAGAGCGTGAGGTCGGCGTTCTGGCGCAATTGTTCCGGCGTGTCGCCGTCCACGCCGCTCACGACGCCGCCGATCGTCACGCTCGGCGTGATCGTGGTGCCCTGCGCGACAAACGGGTCCATCACGGTGTTGAGCACTTTGCACGCTTTCTCCTGCAGCGCGTCGTGATCGCGGCAGTCGCGGCAGATGATGGCGAACTCGTCGCCGCCCAGCCGGTAGGCGCCGTCGGGCCCGGCCAGCCCGTTCAGCCGTTTTGCGACCGTGTCGATCAGCTTGTCGCCGGCATAGTGTCCGAGGCTGTCATTGATGATCTTGAGATTGTCGATGTCGACCACCAGCAGCCCGAACGGCGTGTCGAAAAGGGATTGCGCGTTGAACGTCGCGTCGAAGGAGCGGCGGTTGGCGAGCCCGGTCAGCTGGTCGCGATAGGCGAGGTACTCGTTGCGCGCGTTGATCTCGGTGTGCTCGTAGGCGATGGCGCACAGATGCGTGCAGCGCTTGACGAGTTCGCGCTCGATCTCGGTCGCGCCGCGCTTTTCCCGGAAGTAGAACGCGAATGTCGCCACCGTGCGGCCGTCGCGCGCCTTGATCGGCGTCGACCAGCAGGCCTTCAGCCCGAGCGGCCGCACCAGTTCGAGATAGGGCTGCCACTTTGGGTCGGTCTCGATATCGGTGGTCTGGACCGGCTTGCCGTAATAGGCGGCGGTGCCGCAGGAGCCCACATCGGGGCCGATCGCCACGCCGTTCAGCTCCTGTCCGTAGCTGTCCGGCAGGCTCGGTGCCGAAACGGGGCGGATGAGCCCCTCGCCGTCGATGCGCACGATGGTGCAGATCGTGCCCGGAGCGAGCTGTTCGGCGCCCGTGCACAACAGCTCCGCGATGGAGTCGAAATCTCCGCCGGTCGCGACGGCCTCGAGGATCGTGCTCTGAAAAGCGGAGAGCTTGAGTTGCGCCTCCAGTTTCATGGTCTATGGCCCACGGCTGATGAACTTGCAGTTCAGCATATGGGCATTACGAATCTCTTTATTTGCACTGTGAATTTCTGTCGCAGGGCAAATAACCGTTTCGGTTTTTTGTTTCCGTGGGGTCAGCACAGAGGCCTCTGCTGCGGGTGACTGATCAAGAGATGTGTTCAGGGACGGTTTTAAACGCCCCGGTTGGCTTTTCCTGGGTATTTGAAGTCTGCAACCGCAAGCAAACAAGAATTTCGACGGAAAGTGCGGCCAGAAATACAATAAAATATTTCGCATCCGCCTCATCGCGGCCATTCTCGGCCTGCCGCCCGGAATCCGTCACGCTCGAGATCGCCGGCGAGCCGGTGACGACAGGCGAGGCGGAAAAGCCCTGGCATGGATTTCCGAGCCTTGACCACTGGCGAAAACAGGACGTCGGAAACGACGGGCGCCAGGTCGGCCGGGAACGGACCTCACTCCGCCTTTCTGAGCACCAGCATCCTCGATGTCAGCACCTGCAGCACGTCGCCATGCTGGTTGCGCGTCTCGCTGCGGATCGTCACGATGCCGCGGTCCGGCTTCGATCTCGACGGCCTGACCTCGGTAACCTCGCTGAACACCTGCAGCACGTCGCCGGGCCGGGTCGGCTTCGGCCAGGTGATGTCCACCCCGGCGCCGATATTGCCGCTGCCGATGGGGATCGTCCCGTCGACGAGAAGCCGCATCGTCAGCGACGCGACATGCCAGCCGCTCGCCGCCAGCCCGCCGAAGAGGGAGTTTTCCGCCGCCGCCTCGTCGAGATGGAACGGCTGCGGGTCGAATTCGGCGGCAAACCGCTTGATCTGCGCCGCGTCGAGCGCGTGGGTGGCGCTTTCGAAGCGCTGGCCCACCTTGAAATCGTCCAGATAGAGCGGTTCCTGCATGTAAAATCCCCGAAAAGGCCGCGCCGCAGCTGGCGCCGTCGTCCGCTTAGCCGATCCGGGCGGCCGGAAACAAGGCCGCGCGGCCGCTCCCTCCTGACACCACGCTGTCAGCACCGCCCTCCTATGCTGGCCGGCGAAACGGAGGCGGTGAGGCGATGGACAGTATGGCGGCGGACACGGCCCTGGCCGAACGCTCGGCCTGGCGGCTCGGCGTCGCCCTGGCGGTTGCCTCGGCGGCGGCCTGGAGCACGGCCGGTTTCTTCACCCGTCTCATTCCGCTCGATTTGTGGACATTGCTGGCATGGCGCGGCCTGTTCGGCGCGGCGGGCCTGTTCGCGGTGATCGCCGCCGTCGAGCGCGGCAATCCCTTCGCCCGCCTGATCGCGCTTCGCCCGGCCGGATGGCTCTTCGTCGCGGTCTCCGCCGTCGGCATGGTGTTCTTCATCTCCTCGCTGCGCCACACCACCGTCGCCCATGTCTCGGTGATCTACGCCACCGCTCCCTTCGTCGCCGCCGGGCTCGGCTGGCTGGTCCTGCGCGAACGGCCGGGCCGGTCCGCCGTCATCGCCAGCCTTGCCGCGCTTGCCGGCGTCGTCGTCATGGTCGGCTTCGGCCGCGAGGGAAGCCTGTTCGGCGACGGCCTCGCCTTCTGCATGACGCTTGCCATGGCGGCGATGATGGTGATCGCGCGGCGCAGCCGCGACATCTCGATCCTGCCCGCCGCTTGTCTGTCGGCGCTCGCCAGCGGCCTCGCCTGCTGGCCCTTCGGCGATCCGCTCGCCGTCACCGGTCACGACCTGGCGCTGCTCGCCGCCTTCGGCTTCGTCAATTCGGCGCTCGGCCTGTCGCTCTTCACCTTCGGCGCGCGGCTGCTTCCGCCGGTCGAGACCGCGCTGATCGGCGCGCTGGAAGTGCCGCTCGCCCCGGTCTGGGTTCTGATCGCCTTCGGCGAGACCCCGGGCCTCGCCACGGTCATCGGCGGCGCGATCGTCCTCGCCGCGGTCGTCGCGCACATTCTCGCCGGAGCGGGGCGGGAGACGTCTCAAACATAAACCGGCTTCTCCACCCGCTCTTCCGAGCCGAATATCTTCAGATACCGCGCGATCTCGTCCGGCTCGCCGGTCGCCTTGTTCGGATTGTCCGACAGCTTCACTGCCGGCAACCCGTTCGCCTCGGTCACCTTGCAGACCAGCGAGATGGCGCGCAGCTGGTCGTTCCGGCGCGGCGCGCAGTCGACGAAATCGTTGGTCAGGTTGGTGCCCCAACCGAACGCCATGCGCACCTTTCCGTTGAAATGGCTGAAGGTCTTGACGATCGTGTCGACGTCGAGCCCGTCGGAAAAGATCAGGATCTTGTCGCGCGGATCCTCACCCTGTTCGCGCCACCACTCGATGATCCGCTCGCCACCCTCGACCGGCGGCGCCGAATCCGGCCGGAACCCGGTCCAGTCGGCGACCCAGGACGGCGCGTCGGCGAGGAACGCCGCCGTGCCGAACGTGTCCGGCAGCACGATCAGCAGATTGCCGCCGTAAAGCTTGTTCCAGTCCTCCAGCACCCGGTAATTCGCCGCGGCGATGCCCTCGTCGGTCTTCGCCAGCGCCGCATAGACCATCGGCAGCTCATGCGCGTTGGTGCCGACGGCCTCGAGGTCGTTGTCCATGGCGAGCAGCACGTTCGAGGTGCCGGTGAATGCGTCCGGAATGCCTTCCTGCAGCGCCTGCACGCACCAGCGCTGCCACAGGAACGAGTGCCGCCGCCTTGTGCCGAAATCCGAGATCGACAGCCCGTCGAGAGTCTTCAGCCGCTCCACCTTCTCCCACATCCTCGCCTTCGCCCGCGCATAGAGCACGTCGAGCTCGAACGGCCCCATGCCGCGCATCGCCGCGCGTGAGCGCAACTCGTTGATGATGGCGAGCGCCGGGATTTCCCACATCGTCGTGTGCGTCCAGGGCCCGTGGAAATGCAGCTCGAACTGCCCGTCCCGGATGTCGATCTCGTAGTCCGGCAACTGGAAGTCGGCGAGCCACGCGAGGAATTCCGGCTCGAAGATCTGCTTGCGGCGGTAGAAGGAGTTGCCGGCGAGCCAGATCATCTCCTTCTTGCCCAGCTTCACCGTGCGGGCGTAATCGAGCTGGTCGCGCAATTCGCCGATATCGATCTCCTCGGCCAGCCGGATCGAGGTCGTGCGGTTGATCAGCGAGAAGGTCGCGTCGACGCCGCGGTGCTGCTTCCAGATCATCTGCAGCATCATCAGCTTGTAGAAATCGGTGTCGAGCAGCGACCTTATGATCGGGTCGAGCTTCCAGGTGTGGTCGTGCACCCGCCTTGCGATGTCGAGAACGCGAAAGACCATCTGAAAATCCTAAAGCAGGTGCACGCCGGCGGCGCGCATCTTTTCGGTCATCGCCGCGAGCGAGCCTTCCAGGTCGATCGCCCGGCAGGCCGGCATCACGACCGAGGTCTTGAAGCCGCATGTGACCGCGTCGAGCGCCGAGAAGCCGACGCAGAAATCGGTGGCCAGGCCGCACAACACGACCTCGGTCAGGCCGCGATCCTTCAGATAGCCGGCAAGCCCGGTCGGCGTTGCGTGGTCGTTCTCGAAGAAGGCCGAATAGCTGTCGATCTCGCGCCTGAATCCCTTGCGGATGACGAGTTCGGCCCTGGTCCATTCGAGCCCGGCATGGAACTCTGCGCCCGCCGAGCCCTGCACGCAGTGGTCGGGCCACAGCGTCTGCGGCCCGTAATCCGCCTCGATGGTCTCGAACGGCGCCTTGCCCTCGTGACTGGACGCGAAGGAGGAGTGCCCGGCCGGGTGCCAGTCCTGCGTCATCACCACGTGGTCGTGGCTGGCGATCAGGTGATTGACCAGCGGCACGATCTCGTCGCCGCCCGCGACCGCGAGCGCGCCGCCGGGGCAGAAATCGTTCTGGACGTCGATGACGATGAGCGCCTTGTGCGGCATGCCGTTCTCCCTCGCGATGAGTCTTAGACCGGATGGCCGCCCCGGCGCAACGAATTGGCGTTACGGGAGGCGATCGGCATTGCGCGTCTTGACCCCCTTAAATTTGCATGTGCTCCAAAACCGAATCGTAAGCCGAAGCTCCGACAATAAGGTGAAACCACAGGGGCTCAGGCAGATCCGATGCGTCAGGGAAAACCGGCATTGAACGACCTTGCCGGCGACAGCGGGCAGCAGGAAGGACATTCACCTGTCCGTCTGGCGATTGTCGCCGGGGCGGTCGCGGCCGTCCTCGCGGCCGGCGCGGGCATCCTCTACGCCGTCTTCGCGCCGTCCTCCGCCGACACGGTCGCCGCCGGAAAGGCGGACTCGATCTTCACCAGCGCCTATTCGGGCGACGCGGCGAGGGGCTATGACGATTTCAACGGCGCCGGTCCGCGCCCGATGCCGGTTTGCGGCGATGGCCCGGGCGAGGACTGCGTAATCGACGGCGAGACATTCTGGCTGTCCGGCCGCAAGATCCGCCTCGCCAATATAGACGCGCCCAACAGCGACAAGGCCCGGTGCCCGGCCGAGGCCGCCCACGCCCGCGACGCGGCCGATACGCTCGCCGGACTGCTCGACCGCCAGCCGATCGAGATCCGGGCGAAAGGCCGCGACCGCTACGGCCGCCTGCTCGCCACCATCAAGACGCCGGAAGGCGACGTCGGTCGCAACCTCATCCGCTTCAAGGTCGCCGTGCCCTGGTATGGCGGCAAGGAGCCGGACACCGACTGGTGCGGCTAGGTCCGGACGGACCAGTAGTCGCGCGCGCCCGCCGGCAGTGTCGCCAGCACCCGGTCGAAGTCCTCGCCGTTCACATGCCGGCGCAATACGCCCGCGACGATGCCGATCGCCCCGTCGGGCGCGAAATTGTGGTGCCGGCGGACCGTCTTCACCTCGGCCTCGAGCGCGTCGCGCGGTCCGAATTGCGGGCGCGCTTCCTCCGGGTCCCAGCCCTTGACGAAGATCGCCCGCAGCACCGGCGGCAGCGCGCTGGCAAAGCGCAGGCCATCCGCCGCCGCCAGCCGCCGGCGGAACACGGTCAGAACCGCGTCGATCGTCGTGTATGTCTGGTGATGTGATTGGTGCCCCAGCGCCGCTTTGGCATCCTGCATGAACGCGTCGAAATCGCGCGAGGCGGAAAAATATTCCTGCGGCATCGGCATCGGCGGGTCCTTGTTTGCGCCGCGCATCCTAACCGCGCCGCCGGCCCGCCGGAATCGAAAATGCGGCCGGTTGCCCGGCCGCATCGTTCTGTCAGTTCATTTTCAGCGTCTTGGGGCCGCGCGTCGGGCGGACCGGCTTGTTCGGATAGGCGGTGTCGCAGTTCTCGAGGAAGCCCTGATATTCCTCGTCCGTGCAGGGGTGGTTGGTATTGTTGAAGCAGCCGTCATGCACGTCGATATAGCAGGAGGGCCGGTCCCAGTGCGCGGCGGCGGCCTGTCCCGGCAGGACGATGGCGAGAACCGCGACGGCGGCAAGCGAACGAAGCCCCGACAGGGCTGCGGTGCGGCGAGATGCAAGAATTGAAGTCGTCATTGTCGTATTTCCTTTCTCGGTTATCGGGTTGATCGCCCGTCGGCGCCGTTTATTGCCGAAACGGTCCCTGCCGCATGTGCCGAAATTCACAGGACGGTATCGCGCCGGAAACCCGGCACCTGAACGGAAAGGTAACGCCTTGCCGCGATCTTAGCCCTTCCATGGACAACGGGGACGGCAAGTGATGGCGAGATCGGCGACTTTCCGGACGCGCTCGCGCGGGGCTGTCGGCCATGTGCGCCGCATGTCCCTGCTTGCGGCCTTGGTCGTCATTGGCGCCGGCGCCGCGCTTCTCTGGCGCCAGACCGGCGGCCTCGAAGTGCGCCGGTTTACCGGCCTTGTCGATACGATGACGACCAGCGCCTATGCGCCGGAGCCTGAACCGGATTTCCGTGGCGGTGTCGCGCCGCGCCCCATGCCGCTTTGCGGTTCGGCCAGGCGGATCGATTGCGTCGTCGATGGCGACACGCTGTGGCTCGACGGCGAAAAGATCCGCCTCGTCAATATCGACGCGCCGGAGGTGAAGGGCCGTTGCCGCGCGGAGAGTGCGCGCGCAGCCTATGCGACGCGGGCGCTTGCGCGTCTTGTCGCGAACCGCCCGATCCGCCTCGTCCGCCAGGGCGAGGACCGCTACGGCCGCACGCTCGCCGCCGTCGTCACGCCCGAGGGTGATGTTGGCGAAGCCCTCGTCGGCAGACATCTCGCCGCGCGCTGGCATGGCCGGCGCGAACCGGCCTCGACCTGGTGCGGCGTCTAGATGATGGCGCCTAGTGCAGCACGATTTCGCCGTCGACGCGCCGGAACTCGCCCGGCTTGATCAGCTTCTGGTGCGTGTAGCGCACCGAATGCAGCGGACCGTCGAGATTTTCCTCCCAGAAGTCGAGGAAGCCGAACATCTGCGGGAAATCCGGGGCGAGATCGTAATCCTGCCAGATATAGGTCTGCAGGATCTCCATGTGGTCGGGCATGCGGTAGAGGATATGGGCGGTCGTCAGCCCGTACCCCTCCAGTTGAAGTTCCAAAGCGCTCTTGACCTGCATTGGTGCTCCTTTTCCAAGTGTCGCACCTGTCAAACGCTACGAAAAAATATGATTCTGTCAACAATAACAGTCTATTAGCAGCCATTTCGAGTGAGTGCTGATTTTTTCGCGCAAGCCTCTTGAATCGAAAAAACCGCAAAACCAGATTTTCCGCGCGCGAAGCCGCTTCGCCGGGTCGCGCGCCAGCCGCCGGTTCGTGACTGAACGGCGGCCGGCGGGACTTTTCCAAACCATGTTTGTCCAAAGGAGGAAAACAAGACATGAAGTTCCGTCCACTGCATGACCGCATTCTGGTCCGCCGCATCGAGGCCGAGGAAAAGACGGCCGGCGGCATCATCATCCCCGACACCGCGAAGGAAAAGCCGTCCGAGGGCGAAGTCATCGCCGCCGGGCCGGGCGCGCGTGACGACAAGGGCGTCGTCCAGCCGCTCGACGTCGAGGCCGGCGACCGCATCCTGTTCGGCAAGTGGTCCGGTACCGAGATCAGGCTCGATGGCGAGGATTACCTCATCATGAAGGAATCCGACGTCATGGGCGTCATCGAGTCCGAAGCCGCGGCGAAGAAAGCCGCCTGAGCTTAGTAGGGAGCAACGAAAATGGCTGCAAAGGAAGTCAAGTTCCACTCCGAAGCCCGCGAGAAGATGCTGCGCGGCGTCGACATTCTCGCCAATGCCGTCAAGGTGACGCTCGGTCCGAAGGGCCGCAACGTCGTCATCGACAAGTCCTTCGGCGCGCCGCGCATCACCAAGGACGGCGTCACCGTCGCCAAGGACATCGAGCTCGAGGACAAGTTCGAGAACATGGGCGCCCAGATGGTGCGCGAGGTCGCGTCCAAGACCAACGATCTGGCCGGCGACGGCACCACCACCGCCACCGTTCTCGCCCAGGCGATCGTCAAGGAAGGCGCCAAGGCCGTCGCCTCCGGCATGAACCCGATGGACCTGAAGCGCGGCATCGACCGGGCCGTCGATGCGGTGGTCGAGGAATTGAAGAAAAACGTCCGCAGGGTATCCCAGAACTCCGAGATCGCCCAGGTCGGCACGATTTCGGCCAATGGCGATGCCGAGATCGGAAAGTATCTGGCCGAGGCCATGGATAAGGTCGGCAATGAGGGCGTCATCACCGTCGAGGAAGCCAAGACCGCCGAAACCGAGCTGGAAGTCGTCGAAGGCATGCAGTTCGACCGTGGCTACCTCTCGCCCTACTTCGTCACCAACCAGGACAAGATGCGCGTCGAGCTCGAGGATCCCTATATCCTCCTGCACGAGAAGAAGCTCTCCAACCTGCAGGCGATGCTTCCGGTCCTCGAGGCCGTGGTGCAGTCGGGCAAGCCGCTGCTGATCATCGCCGAGGACGTCGAGGGCGAGGCACTGGCCACTCTCGTGGTCAACAAGCTGCGCGGCGGCCTCAAGATCGCCGCGGTCAAGGCGCCGGGCTTCGGCGACCGCCGCAAGGCCATGCTGCAGGATATCGCGATCCTCACCGGCGGCACCTTCATCTCCGAGGATCTCGGCGTGAAACTTGAAAACGTCACGCTTCCGATGCTCGGCACGGCCAGGAAGGTCGTCATCGAGAAGGAAAACACGACCATCGTCGACGGTGCCGGCTCGAAGACGGAAATCGAGGGCCGCGTCAACCAGATCAAGGCCCAGATCGAGGAAACCACCTCCGACTACGATCGCGAGAAGCTGCAGGAACGTCTTGCGAAACTGGCCGGCGGCGTTGCCGTCATCCGCGTCGGCGGCGCGACCGAGGTCGAGGTCAAGGAGAAGAAGGACCGCGTCGACGACGCCCTGCACGCGACCCGCGCTGCCGTCGAGGAAGGCATCCTGCCCGGCGGCGGCACGGCGCTTCTGCGCGCTGTCGGGGCGCTTGAAGGTCTCGAACTCGCCAACCACGACCAGGAGGTCGGCGTTAACATCGTGCGCCGCGCCATCGAGGCGCCCTTGCGCCAGATCGCCGAGAACGCGGGCGCCGAAGGTTCGGTTATCGTCGGAAAGGTCCGCGAGAAGAATGACTTCTCCTGGGGCTGGAACGCGCAGACCGATGCCTTCGAGGATCTCTTCGCCTCCGGCGTGATCGACCCGCTCAAGGTGGTGCGCACCGCGCTGCAGGACGCAGCCTCCGTGGCTGGCCTGCTGATCACCACCGAGGCGATGGTTGCCGAACTGCCGAAGAAGGAAACGGCCCCGGCGATGCCCGCCGGCGGCATGGATTTCTGATCCGGCGAAAAACCCTC
Source organism: Oricola nitratireducens (assembly GCF_014904745.1). Lineage (GTDB taxonomy): Bacteria > Pseudomonadota > Alphaproteobacteria > Rhizobiales > Rhizobiaceae > Oricola > Oricola nitratireducens. The sequence goes on along the minus strand of NZ_JACZCS010000001.1, from coordinate 79,301 downwards.
GAAACGCCGCGACCCGCGGGGCGAGAGCTCCGCGGGTTTTGATTGTCAGCGAACTGTAATTTTCGCGCCGCTAGCGTCGCCCTTGCTGAAACGGAACTGGCAATGGCGACGACGACCACACACGACACGCAGGAACACGGCATGGCCGCGGCGGATGCCGCGCGTGCCAGCGTCAAGGTGTGGGATCCTTTCGTCCGCTTGTTCCACTGGTCGCTCGTCGCGGTTGTCGCGACGGCGGCGCTGACCGGCTTCTTTGCCGGCGCGTCGTGGCTTCAGGTTCACGTCTGGGCCGGGACGGCGATGGCGGCGCTGGTCGTCGCGCGCGTCGTCTGGGGCTTCACCGGCGGCTCCTATGCCCGCTTCTCCGCCTTCATTCGCGGTCCCCGCCAGGTCATCTCCCACCTGCGCGGCATCGTCGACGGCACCGAAGGCCGGCACATCGGCCACAACCCGCTCGGCGCATTGATGATCGTGGCACTGCTCGCCACTGCCGCCCTGCTCGCGCTCACCGGCGCGGTCGCGCTCGGCGGCATGTTCAAGTTCGGCCCCTTCGCCTTCCTGGCGGATTTCGCATCCGGGCGTCTGGCGCGCGAACTCCATTCGCTTCTCGCATGGGGCCTCGTCCTGCTGGTCGCGCTGCATGTCGCCGGCGCCGTTTTCGAGGGCTGGCGCACGCGCGACAATCTCATGCGCGCCATGGTCACCGGCGCCAAACAGCGCCGCCCCGGCGATTATCCCGCGCCGCGCCTTGCCGCCCGTCCGATGCTCGGCCTCGCCGTCGGCGTGGTGTTTCTCGGCGGCGGCGCCGCATCCGTCTCCACGCTTGCCTCCAGACCGCCGCTCGGCGTGCCGACGGCGCCGCTCGATGCAGTCTATGCCGACGAATGCGGCGCCTGCCACACCGCCTATCACCCGAGCCTGCTTCCCGCGGCGTCCTGGCGGGCGCTCTTCGCCAACCTCGGCGACCATTTCGGCGAGGACGCCACGCTGCCGCCCGAGACCGTGGCGAAGCTCGAGGCCTATGTCACCGCCAACGCGGCGGAGGACTTCGACACACTGCCCGCCAACGCCTTCCGCCGCACCGCCGCCGACGCGCCCTATCAGATCACCGCGACGCGGTTCTGGAAGTGGATGCATGCCGGCATCTCGGATGCGGTGTTCAAGTCCCCGGCCGTCGGCGCGCGCGGCAATTGCGCCGCCTGTCATCGCGATGCGGCCACCGGCCGCTTCGATCCCCGACGCATCGATATTCCACAGGAGATTACCCGATGATGCATAAACGCAAGCTCGCCGTCCTGGCCGCGATCGCCGCCCTGGCCGGCGCGACGGCGGTCATGGCCGGTCCGCGCGACGACATTCTCGCCGGCTACGCGGCTGAGGCGGGCGTGACGGCGTTCGATGCCGCCGCCGGCAAGGCGCTGTTCACCGGAACGCATACCGGCGGCAAGCCGGAGACGCCGTCCTGCACCACCTGTCACACCGGCAATCTGACCGGCCCCGGGAAAACCCGCGCCGGCAAGGTGATCGAGCCGATGGCGGTCTCGGCCAATCCGCAGCGCTTCACCGATCCCGCCAAGGTCGAGAAATGGTTCGGGCGCAACTGCAGGTCCGTTCTCGGCCGCGAGTGCTCCGCGAAGGAAAAGGGCGATGTGATCACGTGGCTCTCCTCGCTCTAGTTTTGAAAGGAATTCCCATGGCCAATATTCTCCCGGGCAGCTTGCGCGCCGCCTCCCTCTCGCTGGCGCTTGCCGCCGGCTTTGCTTCCGCCGCCACCGCCGAGGAGGGTGAGGGCGTCTATTTCGGAGCGGTCACCGACCCGACGGTCAAGCAGGAATGCTCGGCCTGCCACATGGCGTTTTCGGCCGGCATGCTGCCTGCCTCGTCTTGGACCGCCATTCTCGGCGACCTGTCGAACCATTTCGGCGAGGACGCCTCGCTTGACGACAAGACGACCGCCGCGATCCGCGACTGGCTGACCGGGAACGCCGCGCAGCCGAGCCGCTGGATGACCAACGCAGCCGACGGCGGCGACACGCCGATGCGCATCACCGAGACGACATGGTGGACGCGCGTCCATAACGGCGAGGTCAATCCGGCGGCCTTCGACAATCCGCGCGTTGGCTCCAGGGCCAATTGCGCCGCCTGCCATCGGGGAGCCGAACAGGGCTTCTTCGGGGAAGAGTAACCGGCTCCCCCTCGGCCGGTTCGTCTGCGCCGCGCGCCTGCCCACCACCCCCGTGGGCGGCGCGCGGCGCAAATCGTTTTGCCGGCTTACAACTCCCGGGTCTCGCCGAATTTCGGCATCACCACCTTGGTGTTCTTCAGCTTGCGCGCGAAGTGTTCCATCGTGTCCGCCTCGCCATGCACCAGGAAGGTGGTTTCCGGATTGCCCGTCCTGGCGTGCCAGTCCAGCAATTCGCTCTGGTCGGCATGCGCCGAGAAACCGTTGATCGTGTGAATGCGCGCCCGCACCGGGATGTCGTCGCCGAACAGCCGCACATGGCTTGCCCCGTCGACGATCTGGCGCGCCAGCGTCCCTTGCGCCGCGAAGCCGACGAAAATCACGCTGCAGTCGTGGTGAGCGAGATTGTGGCGCAGGTGATGCCGCACCCGCCCGCCGGTGCACATGCCGGACCCCGCCATGATGATCGCGCCGGAGCGGATCGAGTTCAGCCGGATCGATTCCGAGACGTCGCGCACGAAATGCAGGCCGGGCAGGCCGAACGGGTCGCCCTTGTCGCCGAACAGCCGCTGGATTTCCGGGCGGTAACCCTCCGGGTGCCGTTTGAAGATCTCGGTCGCCGAGATCGCCATCGGCGAATCGAGAAACACCCGCAGCCCCTCGGGGATCTTTTTGCGGCGGATGCCCTCGTGCAGGTAGAACAGCAGTTCCTGTGCGCGTTCGAGCGCGAAGGTCGGTATGATGATGTTGCCGCCGCGCTCGTCCGCATCCGTGATCGCGTCGTAGAACTCGGCGACGGAGGCATCCAGGTCGCGGTGGTTGCGGTCGCCATAGGTCGTTTCCATGATGACCGTGTCGATATTCGGCGGCACCTCCGGATCGCGCAGGAGCGGTCGGCCGGAATTGCCGATATCGCCGGAAAACAGCACCCGCCGGTGCCTTTCGCCTTCGCTCAGTTCCAGCAGCACGCTCGCCGAGCCGAGGATGTGGCCGGCGTCGAAGAAGGTCGCGGTGATGCCGTGCGCCAGCTGGATCGGTTTGTGATACTGCGCCGTGCGGCCGAAACAGTCGAAGCTGTTGAGCGCGTCGAGTTCGTCATAGAGCGGCCCCTCGGCATGCTTGTCGTGCGATTTGCGTGCCCGCCGCCTTGCTTCCTCCTCGTGCAGATGCGCCGAATCGAGCATCACGAGGCGCGCCAGTTCGCGCGTCGCCGAGGTGGTGATGATCTCGCCGGAAAAGCCGCGCTTGACCAGGAGCGGGATGCGCCCGCAATGGTCGAGATGCGCATGGGTGAGCAGCAGGATGTCGATGTCAGACGGTTCGAAACCGAACGTTTCCGCATTGTCCTCATGGATTTCGTGGCGGCCCTGGAACAGCCCGCAGTCGACGAGGATCTTTTTGCCGCCGCAGGTCAGGAGATGGCATGAGCCGGTGACGCCCTGGTCGGCGCCGTGGAATGACAGTTGCACTGTGTTTCTCCCTGATCCCGTAAATCTATTCGCCTTGGCCCGTCAGCGGGCGGCCGGCAAGCTTGTACCAGTGTAATATGTCGGCCCAGATCTCCTCGGCCGTTTCCGCGAACCAGAACAGGTCGCGGTCCTCCGGATCGATTGTGCCTTCCTCGACGAGAAAGTCGGGGTCGAACACGCGCCGCCAGTATTCCTCGCCGACCAGCACGACCGGAACCGGCGAGATCTTGCGGGTCTGGATCAGCGTCAGCGTCTCGAACAATTCGTCCATCGTGCCGAAGCCGCCGGGGAACACCACCAGCGCCCGCGCCCGCATCATGAAATGCAGCTTGCGCATGGCGAAATAATGGAACTGGAAGCACAGGTCCGGCGTGATGTAGGGATTGGGGAACTGCTCGTGCGGCAGCGTGATGTTGAGCCCGACCGAGCGCGCGCCCGACTGCCAGGCGCCGCGGTTCGCCGCCTCCATGATTCCCGGCCCGCCGCCCGTCACCACGACCAGCCGGTGGCCTTCCGGCCCTTCCGCCGCGCCGACGATCTCCCCGAGTGCGCGGGCGACGTCGTAATAGCGGCTCTTGGCGGCGATCCGCTCGGCGGAAGCGAGCCGTTGTTTCAGCGCGGTGTTGCCGGGATCGCGTGCGATCGCTTCGCGCAGTTCGGCGACATGGCGCCTGGCCGTCGCCGGCTCGGCGATGCGCGTCGAGCCGAACACCACGATGGAGTGTTCGACGCCGTGTTCCTCCAGCAGGGTTTCCGCTTTCAGATAGTCGAGCTCCAGCCGAGGCCCGCGCGCCGTGTCGTGGTTCAGGAAGGAAACGTCCTCGATGGCCGGCTTGTAGCTTGCGCTGTTCTGGATCGCGGCGACGCGTCCCGGCGCGTCCGGATCGTCGAGTTGCGATTTCGGCGCGCACCACGGCAGCGCCTCGCGCCGTTTTTGCGGATGCGCCGGCGAGGGCACGCGCCCTTCCGGGCGTCTTGGAGGTCCGGCGTCGTCGGTCATTGCGGGTCCCGTCTTGTCGTGGTGCCGAGTTCTTCGGCCAGCAGGTCGAACACATAGCGGATTCGGCGGCTGGTGTTGAGTTCGCGATGCGTGGTCAGCCACATCGGAAAGATCATCGGGTCGAGGCCGGGCAGGGCGCGCCGGACTTTTCGCTCGGCGTCGCCGATCGCCTCGGGAACGATGCCGATGCCGACGCCCTGCTTGACCAGTTCCCAGTGCACGAGGTGGTTGCTGGTCAGCACCGGGAAATTGCGCCGCGTCAGGCTCAGCCCGAGCTTGTTGAGTCCTTCCACCATCACGCCGGTCGTGTCGAAGCCGATGAAATCGGCCCGGCTCAGCTCCTCCGGCGTTTGCGGATTGCCGATCCGGTCGAGATAGCCGGCCGATCCGTAGAGCCGCGCCGCATCATCGCCGATCTTTTTGGCGATCAGGTCCGGCTGGGTTGGCCGGAACGAGCGGATGGCGATGTCCGCCTCGCGCCGGCGCAGATCGATGGTCGCGTTCGAGGCGACGATCTCGACCTCGATGCCCGGCGCCTCGCGCCGGAGTCTTTCGACGACCGGCGGCAGCAGGAAGGCCGAGTAGATCTCGCTTGCCGTGATCGAGATCGATCCCTCGATCGATTGCGCCTGGCCCGACGCCGCCAGCGAGATGCGGCTGGCCGCGTCCCCCATCGCCCGCACGTGGTCGAGCAGTTCCAGCCCGGCGGGCGTCAGCACCAGTCCGCGTCCGGCGCGCTCGAACAGCACCACGCCCAGTTCCGCCTCCAGCGCGTCGACCTGCCGCCCGAGCGTCGGCTGCGTCATGCCGAGCGCCCGCGCCGCCGCCGACAGCGAGCCCTCCTCCGCCGTGACGAGGAAGGCCCGCGCGCGGTTCCAGTCGAATTTCACCGAGCGCCAATCCATGCAAATTTGCATATCAAATCGACGAAATTAGTCAATTTATGCAGTAATCATGCATGGATATAACGCTACCAGCGAAACAGACAACTGGAAACCGGAACAATGAAAGCGGCAATATACGACACATACGGCCCCGCCGATGTCCTCCACGTGGACGAGGTGGCGCGACCCGAAATCGGCGACGGCGACGTGCTCGTGCAGGTTCATGCGACCACCGTCACCACCGCCGACTGGCGGCTCCGCGCCTCGGCATTTCCCGGCATCATGTGGCTGCCGGGCCGGATGATGTTCGGGCTCTTCGCGCCGAGGAACAAGGTCCTCGGCCACGAATTCGCCGGCCGGGTGGTCTCGCGCGGCAAGGACGTCACCCGCTTCAGGCTCGGCGATGCCGTCTTCGGCTTCTCCGATGGCGGAGCGCATGCGCAATATCTGGCGGTCGGCGAGAATGCCGCGATCGCGAGGATGCCCGCCGGAACCGGCTATGACGAGGCGGCATCGATCCCATTCGGCGCAGTCGCCGCGCTCGTCTTCCTGCGCGATTTCGCGAAACTGAAACCCGGCCGGAAGGTGCTCGTCCTCGGCGCCTCTGGCGGCGTCGGCGTTTACGCCGTCCAGATCGCGAAACATCTCGGCGCCGAGGTCACCGGCGTTGCGAGTACGGCGAATGTCGGCCTGGTCGCGTCGCTGGGGGCCGGCCGTGTCATCGATTATCGTAAGCAGGAGGTTACGGATGGCGCGGAGACCTACGACCTGATCTTCGATACCGCCGGCATCGCGACCTTCGCCGTGGTGAAGCGCGCGCTGGCGCCGAAGGGCGTCTACATCCCGCTGGAATTCGGCGCCCGCGAGATCCTGCAGGCGCTCGTCACCTCGGTGACCGGCGGCCGCAGGGTCGTCATCGGCGTCAACGGCGACACGCGCGAAGACATGGAATACGTCGCGGAGCTCGTGGAGAAGGGTGCGATCCGACCGGTCATCGACAGCCGCTACCCGCTCGAACGCATCGCCGACGCCCATCGCCGCGTCGAGACCCGGCACAAGACCGGCAGCGTCGTCGTCACCGTCGCCGCCGACGGCGCCGCGGAAAGCGGGGCCGCGTAACGCAAAGCCCCGCCCGGCGCCGCGCGCGCCGGACGGGGATGGTCGCGGACCGTCAGCTGACCCTGCGCATCGGTTCCGCAACCTGTCCGGGCCGATAAAACAGGCCGGTCGGATCGTATTTGCGCTGCAGATGCAGCAGCCGCTCGTAGGCCGGAGCCGCAAACGAATTCGGCGACCGCTCCGCGAGGTCGAGATCGGCCTCGCCGATGTAATGGCCCATCGAGATCGGCGCGATGTCCGCGCTCATCCCGCGAAGCCAGGCGAAATTCGCCGCGTCGTCACCGTCGTCCTGCCAGATCGCATAGGCGGAACCGAAGGCCGGGCCGGCCATCGAGAAGGCCGTATCGGGCATGGTTTCGCCATCCATCGGCGGCAGCACCACGCCGATCGCGTAGGATTCCGGCGAGGGCGCGTCCTTGACCGCTTCGGCCATCCGCGTCAGCAGCGCGGACGGATCGGCGGACCAGTTCGTGTCGACGGCGTAGCGTCGCCCTTCCGGGTAGAACTGGCCGGTGATCAGGTAGAGCACTTCGAACGGCGTCTCCATGCCGAGTTGCACGTCGAGCGCACCCTCCGGCGCGTCTTCCGCGATGATCGACAGCGTCTCGTCGGCTTCCTCCTCGGACGCGGCGAAGATCGTCGCCACGCCGGCCACCGTCTTGGTCGCGTGTCCAGCCAGCGGCGGCGGCGCCGACGACATCGCGGCGGTGAACTCGACATTGCGCGGCACGCGCGTCATCGCCCGGCTCATCCAGCGTTCGACCGCCCCGATCTCGTCGATCTCGTAGGTCCACATGCTGGTGCGGATGGCGCGCGGCAGATCGTGCAGCCGCAGCCGGTACTCGGTCACCACGCCGAAGAACTCCGGTCCCGCGCCGCGCACGGCCCAGAATATCTCCGGGTTCTCGGTCTCGCTGGCATTGACCAGCGAACCGTCGGCGAGCACCACCTCCACGCTGTCCACATTGTGGCATGCGATGCCCCAGGCGCCGGCGTTCCAGCCGAAGCCGCCGCCGAGCAGGTAGCCGGAAAGCGGCACGCTGGCGCAATGCCCGGTCGGAAAGGCGAGCCCGTGCTCGGCCAGTGCGGCGGCGAGCTTGCCGTTCGTCACCGTGGGCTGGGCGCGGGCGATGCGGGCGTCCGCGTCGATCGACAGCGCATTCATCTGCGAAAGGTCGATCACCACGCAGTCCTGCAGCGCAATGCCGGAAAACTGGTGCCCGCCGCCGCGCGGCGACACGCGCCGGCCCGTCGCGGCGGCGAACTTCACGGCGGTCCGGACATCCGCCGCGTCCTTCGCCCTGACGACGATTTCGGGAAACCGGTCCGGCTTGCGGCCGTTCCACAGCAGCCCCTGGCGGACCGTCTCGTATCCGGCGTCGGCGCGGGTCGTAACCGTTCCGCGGATCGCCTGTTTCAGATCATTCGTGTTCATCGTCTTTTCCTCGAAGTCGGTGCGGTTCAGTTGGTGTGCGCCGCGTGTTTGAAATGCTCGCAGGTGATCGCCGGGTTGAACGGCATCAGCTGGCCAAGCGGGTTGTTCACGAACCAGACATGCTGGTCGTAATGCGGCTCGAAGCCATGCGCCTCGTCACCGGGCGTATTCGGGTCGTCGGCCATGTAGTCCCAGTTGCGGCCCATGGAGGCGGGGCCGTCACGGAAGCCGGCTTCCTTCCAGGCCTTTTCGAAGACCACGTTCTCGGCGCCGACCAGCTTCATCGATCCGTCCGCCTGCGGCTCGTAGAGCAGCACCGAGGGCTTCAGGAAATCGGTGTTGAGGCCGGTGCCGTAGACGCGCGGCTCGACCGCGGTGATCCCGATGACGTCGGGGCGGAGGTAATGCACGCCCATCGCGCCCCATTCGGCCGGAAGCCCTTCGGCGGCGGCGCTGACGCAATGGCCGGACGGGTCCTGGATATAGCCCTCGGCGAGCGCGACATTGACGTCGGCGTAGCGGGCCGTCGCGGCCTTGATCTCCTCGATGGCGGCGGTGACGTCGGCATCCGAGGCTTCGGCCTTGAGCGGCACGGCGGCGGCGAGGGCGGTGGTGATGAGCATCAGGCGGGCGAACGGCATCGTGCGCCCGGAAGCGGGGTTTTTCATGTCTTTGATCCTGTCTGTTCTGGTTTGGAATCGCATGCACCGGGGTCCGGTCGCGGGCCCGGTGTCGACAGGCGGGTCAATAGTCCAAAGCGATTTGGTCCGCTCGCTAAATGGTCCTGCACGAAATCATAAAAGAATGCTAAAGGAATGCGCGCGGCGTTCTTGCGCCGATCGTCAAAAAGTCTGACCTGATCCGGTGATCGCGATAAGAGCCTGGTAATGAACCATGTCCCGCGCCCCTGAACCGCACACGCCCGATATTGATATCGAGGCGCGCCGGGCCTTCGCGGCGGAAGGCGGCGCGCCCGTCGTGCTGACGCCCGATCTCGCGACTTTCTGCCAGCAGGGGGTCAGCGTCCTGATCGCCGCCTGCGGTCCGGGAGAGGCGCCCGTCGCCGGGTTGGGGTGCGGCTGCCGCGTTGTGCATGGCGGGCGAATTCGGCTCCTGATGATGCGTCGGGGCAATGAACGGTTTCTGACGGTCGTGCAGCGCGGCGGCGGTGTCGCCGCCACCTTCAGCCAGCCGATCACGCACCGCTCGATCCAGGTGAAGGGCGCGCGCGCCGTCGTGGCGGCCGCGACCGGCGAGGATCGCGAGGCCGCCATCCGGCAAATTGACGGCCTTCGCCGCGAACTGGTCGAGATCGATTACCCGCCCGCCTTCGCGGCGGCCTATTGCACCGTCGACGCCGCGGACATTGTCGCCGTCGACCTGACGCTCGACGCCGCCTTCGTACAGACGCCCGGTCCCGGAGCGGGCGCGGAACTGAAGCCATGACGGCGCCGGCGCTTTCCGCGATCCGCAACTGCCTGGAGGGCATCGTCCCGTCGGTTCTGGCGACCGCCGATGCCGACGGAACGCCCAATGTGTCGATGATCTCGCATGTCCAGTATGTCGATCCTGAGCACGTCGCGCTCTCCTACCAGTTCTTCAACAAGACCCGGCGCAACCTGTTGGCGACGAAACGGGCGTCTGTCGCCGTCGTCGATCCCGAAACCAACGCCCAGTACCGGCTCGCGCTCGACTATGTCGAGACGCAGACCAGCGGCCCGTTGTTCGAGGCGATGCGCGCCAAGCTCGCAGGCATCGCATCGCATAGCGGCATGCAGGGCGTCTTCCGGCTGCTCGGCTCCGACGTTTTCCGCATCCGCGAAATCGAGTCGATTCCCTCGTTGACGATGCCGCAGCCGGTCGGCTGCAACCTGTTGTCGGGCGCGCGGCGCGTCTGTGACCGGATCGCTGCCTGCGACGAACTCGGCGATCTGTTCGACGCCGTGCTTGCCGGCATGCAGCAGCATTTCGGCATCGAGCACGCGATGGTCCTGATGCTCGACGCGACGACGGACCGGCTCTACACTGTCGCCTCGCGCGGCTATCCGGTGTCCGGCATCGGCTCCGAGGTCGGCCTTGGCGAGGGCGTCATCGGCGTCGCCGCCCGGCAGGGGGTGCCGATCCGCATCGGCCGCATGGCGTCGGAATATTCCTACGGCACCGCGGTCCTCGGCAGCGCCCGCGCCGCCGGCCTCGACTGGTCGGGCGACACCGCCATCCCCTATCCCGGCCTGCCGGCGCCGCAGAGCCAGATTGCCATGCCGATCCTGCGCTGCGGCAAGACCATTGGCGTGCTGTTTGCGGAAAGCCCGGAGCCGAACCAGTTCGGCTATGACGAGGAGGACGCATTGTCGCTTGTGACCGGCCAGCTCTCGGCACTGATCGCCTTGCTGCAGGAGGAGGAGGTCCCGGAAGCAACCGGCACGCCGCCCGCCTCCGGCGCGGTGACCGGCCGCAAGATCCGCGTCCGCCATTATGCCGCCGACAACACGGTCTTTATCGGCCACGACTATCTCATCAAGGGCGTTGCCGGCGCGATCCTCTGGAAGCTCGTCAGGGAACACGCCGGCGAAGGCCGCGTCGAGTTCACCAACCGCGAATTGCGCCTCGATCCATCGCTGCGCCTTCCCGAATATGCCGAGAACCTGGAGGCCCGCCTCGTCCTGCTGCAGCGCCGTCTCTGCGAGCGCGACGCCGGCATTCGCATGGACAAGTGCGGCCGCGGCCGCTTCCGCCTCGTCGTCGACGGATCATTGGTGCTGGAGGACCTGTAGGCGCCGCTGCGCGATCCCGGCCGCAGAAGCCGCGGTGCCGGCGTTCCGGCGGGTCCGGCTAGAGAACCCTTTTCGCTCCCGGCAGCTTCCGGATCGCGTAAGCGACCGCATAGCAGGCCGGGATGACGATGATCGCCGCCAGCGCGAATTTCGCCAGCGCCGGCAGCCCGATGTCCCGCATCGCGTAGCAGATGAAGACGATAAGCGGGCTGTGGATGATATAGACCGTGAAACTGTGTCCGGACAGGAAGCGCGACAGCGCGCCGCCGCCGGTGAAAACCCTTCTGAACAGAACGATCGATCCCAGCATCATGCCGATCGCCATCGTCGAATCCCACAGCGCATAGGCGGCCGACTGCCAGTGCCCGTTGCCGGTGAACTCCGCCGCCTCGGAAAACCGGATTGAGAACATTTCGCCGCTGACGGAGAGCGGAAAAAGCAGCACCGACGCCGCCGCCGCGAGGATCGCGCCGGCCACGCCCGCCGAGCCCGGAAGGCCGCGCAGCCATTCGTGGCGCCACGCCATGGCGCCGAGCACGAACAGGCCGAGATATTGCGGCAGATAGGCGATGGTCGGGAAATTGAGGAAGGGCAGAACGAGGTGCACTTCCTTGCCGATCGGCACCGCCATGCGGAACAGGTAACTCGCCGCCGCCAGGGCCGCGATCGCGCCGATTGCCGCCACGATGCCGGGAAAGCCCTTCCGCTCTTCCGCCACCGGCGGGTGTTCGCCGGCGATCCGGCGCCACAGCGCGTATCCGGCATCGAAGATCAGCAACATCAGCGCGAACCACAGCGGTCCGAGGCCGAGCATTTTCGGATAGTCTGCCAGTGTCGGCGGCGCGGTGATGCCCGTCAGGCTGGAAGGCATCAGGAAAAAGCCGATCCGCGCGACCGGCTCGATCAGGAAGATCGCCGCCAGGACCGGAATTCCGAGCCGCAGGAGCCGGCTTCTCAGGAAGGCGCCGCCGCCCTTGCGGTCATGGGAACCCGGCGTGAAATAGCCGGCCAGGAAAAACATCGCGCCCATGAACCATGCCTGGTTGAACAGCACGAAGACGCCGAGAAGCAGGAATGCCAGCGGATCCGTGAATGGCGGCTCCTGATAGTAGAACGGCGCAAAAGCCCCGTAGACCAGGGCGAGGTGATGCGCCACGACGAGCAGCACGAGGGCCGTGCGCAAATTGTCCAGATGGAATAGCCGCGCCTGCGGCGGCACTTTACTCATGATGTCGCCTCCCCTGCCGCGCGGATATGTGCCTGCATACCCTCCGTTGCACGATCCGGCGGCGCATTGATCCGCGTCAATGCCGGGCGGAGCCATAGCGGATGCGCTTGCCGCATATTCCGCGAAATCCCCTACTGGACATTCGCGCCCGTTTCGCCACACTCGCTTGAAATGCATTCTGGGAGGAAACGCATGCTTGGACTGATGCAGGAATGGCCGCTCGTCTGCCACAAGATCATTGATTTCGCCGCCCGTCAGCATCCGCACCGCGAGGTCGTGTCGCGCTCCGTGGAGGGTCCGATCGTCCGCATGACCTATGCGGATATCCGCGGCCGAGCGCTGAAGATCGCGCAACTGCTCGACCGCGAGGGCTTCGAGCCCGGTGACCGCATCGCGACGCTCGCCTGGAACTCGGGCAATCATCTCGAGGCCTGGTTCGGCATCATGGGCATGGGCGGCGTCTACCACACGCTCAATCCGCGCCTGTTCCCCGAGCAGATCGCCTGGATCATGAACCACGCGGCCGACCGCGCGATCTTCGTCGATCTCACCTTCATGCCGCTGGTCGAGAAACTCGCCGCGCATGTGCCGTCCCTGCGCAAGGTCATCGTCATGACCGACGCCGCCCACATGCCCGAGACCGCGCTCGAAAACGTCGTCGCCTACGAGGAATGGCTGAAAGGCGCCGACGGCGACTTCGTCTGGAACGATGTCGGCGAGGATGCCGCCTGCGGCATGTGCTACACCTCGGGCACGACGGGCGATCCCAAGGGCGTGCTTTATTCGCACCGCTCCAACGTCATCCACGCCATGATGGCCGCCATGCCCGATGCGATGGGCATCGGCTCGAAGGACGTGGTCCTGCCGGTCGTGCCGATGTTCCACGCCAATGCCTGGGGCCTTGGCCAGACCTGCCCGATGATCGGCGCCAAGATGGTCATGCCCGGCGGCAAGATGGACGGCGAATCCATCTACGAACTGCTCGACACCGAGAAGGTCACCTTCTCCGCCGCCGTGCCGACCGTCTGGCTGATGCTGCTGCACTATCTCGAAACCACCGGAAAGATGCTGCCGCATCTGAACAAGGTCGTCATTGGCGGCGCGGCATGCCCGCGCGCCATCACCGAGAAGTTCGAGAAGGTCTACGGCGTCGAGGTCATCCATGCCTGGGGCATGACCGAGATGAGCCCGCTCGGGTCGCTCTGCACCATGAAGCCGGAACACGCCGGCAAGAGCGGCGACGCGTTGCTCGACATCAAGCAGAAACAGGGCAGCGCGCCCTTCGGCGTCGAGATGAAGATCACCGACGACGACAACAACGAACTGCCCTGGGACGGCAAGACCTTCGGCCGCCTCAAAGTGCGCGGCCCGGCCGTCGCCTCCTCCTATTACGGCGGCGCCGGTTCGGAGCAGTTCGACGACGAAAGCTGGTTCGACACCGGCGACGTCGCCCATATTGACGAATTCGGCTACATGCAGATCACCGACCGCTCCAAGGATGTCATCAAGTCCGGCGGCGAATGGATCTCCTCGATCGATCTGGAAAACCTGGCCGTCGGCCATCCGGAGGTCGCGGAGGCCGCTGTGATCGGAGTGCCGCACCCGAAATGGAGCGAGCGCCCGCTGCTGATCGTCGTCGCCAAGGAAGGCTGCTCGCCGAAAAAGGACGACATCCTCGCCTTCATGAAGGGCAAGATCGTCGACTGGTGGATGCCCGACGACGTCGCCTTCGTCGACGAGATCCCCCACACCGCCACCGGCAAGATCAAGAAGACGACGCTGCGCGAGCAGTTCGCGGAGTACAAGCTGGCGGGATAGATGTTATTCTGTCAGCCATGAAGAAGAATCGTATCGTTAATAAAAAGCCTGCGGCGGGGAGAGCCACCCCCGTCGTCAAGGCGTTGCACGCCAAAAGCGTTAAACGCTGGCGTAAGATTTATGAGGCGCTTGCGAAGCAGACCCGCGCCTGAAACTCATGCCGTCTCCGCTTTCGCGCCTGCTTCCGTCGCCGCCTTCCTGCGCCGGCGGGTGACCAGCACGAAAAACGACGGCACGAACAGGATGCCGAACACGGTGGCCGCGATCGTGCCGCCGAGCACGCTCGTGCCGATCGCGGTCCGCCCGCCGGATCCCGCGCCGGTGGAAAGCACCAGCGGCAAGACGCCGAGCGAGAACGCCATCGAGGTCATGATGATCGGGCGGAAGCGCTGCCGCGCCGCCGTGCGCACCGCGTCGAACAGCGATTCGCCGGCCTCGTAGCGGTCGCGCGCGAATTCGACGATCAGGATCGCGTTCTTGCCGGTCAGGCCGATCACGGTCAGAAGCCCGACCTGGAAGAACACGCCGTTCTGATAGCCGCCGAGCCATGTCCACAAAAGCGCGCCGAGAACGCCGATCGGCATCGCCAGCAGGACGGCGAACGGGATCGACCAGCTCTCGTAGAGCGCGGCGAGGCAAAGGAACACCGCCGCCAGCGACAAGGCGTAGAGCAGCGGCGCCTGATTGCCTGACTGGCGCTCTTCCAGCGACAGGCCGGTCCAGGCGATGTCGAAGCCGGGCGGCAGCTGTGCCGCCAGCCGTTCGATTTCGTTCATCGCCTCGCCGGTCGTGACGCCATTCGCCGGACTGCCCTGGATATGCATCGCCGGCACGCCGTTATAGCGGTCCAGTCCCTGCGGCCCGAAGGTCCAGCGGCCCTCGGCGAAGTTGGAGAACGGCACGAGGCCGCCGCTGGCGTTGCGCACGCGCCATTTCGTCAGGTCTTCCGGCGTTGCGCGTGAATCCGCTTCGCCCTGGACGTAGACGCGCTTGATGCGGTTGCGGTCGATATAGTCGTTGACGTAGGACCCGGCCCAGGCCACCGAGAGCAGCCGGCCGACATCGGTCGCCGAAAGCCCCATCGCGCCGGCGGCGCGCCAGTCGATATCGAGATGGAACTGCGCCGCGTCCTCGAGGCCGGACGGACGTATCGAGCTGATCATCGGGCTCTGTGTCGCCATGCCGAGCATCTGGTTGCGGGCGGCCAGCAACTCTTCGTGCGACTGCCCGTTGCGCGCTTCGAGATAGAAGTCGAAACCGCTCAAAATCCCCAGCTCGGGCACGGCTGGCGGCACGATCGGGAACACCAGCGCATCCTTGATCTGGCTGAGCGCGCCGAAGGCGCGACCCGCGATCGCCTGCACGCTTTGCGCCGGCGACGGACGCTGCGACCAGTCCTTCAGGCGCACGAAGGCAAGCCCCATGTTCTGGCCCTGTCCGGCGAAGCTGAACCCGACGACGCCGAACGCCGAATCCACGCTGTCCTTCTCGCCTTCGAGGAAGTGGTTTTCCACCTTCTTGACCACTTCGAGCGTGCGTTCGGCCGTTGCGCCCGTCGGCGCCTGGATCAGCGTCAGCAGGATGCCCTGGTCCTCGTCTGGCAGGAAGGCGGTCGGCGTCTGGGTGAAGATCCAGGCCATCCCGCCCACGAGGGCGAGATAGACAATGCCGACGCGCAGCGGCCGCCGGATCAACCAGCCGACGGTGCCGCTATAGCCGCGGCTTACGCCGTCGAAGCCGCGGTTGAACCAGCCGGTCGGGCCGCGCTTGGCGTGGTGGGCGTCCTTCTTGCGCAGGAGCGTGGCGCACAGCGCCGGCGTCAGGGTCAGCGCGACGAAGACCGACAGCGCCATTGCCGAGACGATGGTGATCGAGAACTGCTGGTAGATCACGCCGGTCGATCCGCCGAAAAACGCCATCGGCACGAACACCGCCGACAGCACCAGCGCGATGCCGATCAGGGCGCCGGTAATTTGGCCCATCGACTTGCGGGTCGCCTCGAGAGGCCCGAGATCCTCTTCCTCCATGATGCGCTCGACATTTTCCACCACCACGATGGCGTCGTCGACGAGCAGGCCGATCGCGAGCACCATGGCCAGCATGGTCAGCGTGTTGATGGAGAACCCGGCGGCCGCGAGAATGCCGAATGTGCCGAGCAGCACCACCGGCACGGCCAGCGTCGGGATCAACGTGGCGCGGATATTCTGCAGGAACAGCAGCATCACCAGGAACACCAGCACGATTGCTTCGGCCAGCGTCTTGACCACCTCCTCGATCGACAGCCGCACGAAAGGCGTCGTGTCGTAGGGAATGACGTAGCTGACATTCTCCGGGAAGAACGCCGAATATTCCTCGATGCGCTTCTTGATCCGGTCGGCGGTGTCGAGCGCGTTCGCGCCCGATGCGAGCCGGATCGCCATGCCGGCCGATGGCTTGTCGTTGAAGCGCGCGATCGTCGAATAGTCCTGCGCGCCGACCTCGACGCGCGCCACGTCCTTGAGCAGCACCAGGCCGCCGTCGGTTTCGGCGCGCAAGACGATCTGCTCGAAATCCTCGGGCGTGCTCAAGAGCGACTGGGCCGTGATCGTGGCGTTGAGCTGCTGGCCCTCGACCGCCGGCAGGGAGCCGAAGGAGCCTGCCGATATCTGCGCGTTCTCCGCCGAGACGGCGCTGACCACGTCGCTGGGGGTCAGCCCGTAGGCGGCGAGTTTCGAGGGATCGAGCCAGATCCGCATCGCGTATTTGGAGCCGAAGACCTGGACCTCGCCGACACCCTCGATCCGGCTGAATTCGTCGACGAGGTTGCTGTTCATGTAGTCGGCCAGGTCGGCCTGGTCGAGCGAACCGTCATCCGAGATCAGTGCGATCACCATCAGGAAGCTGGCCGTCGATTTCTGCACCGTGACGCCCTGACGCTGCACCGTTTCCGGCAACAGCGGCGTCGCCTGCGACAGCTTGTTCTGGACCTGCACCTGCGCGATGTCCGGGTCTGTACCGGTTTCGAAGGTCAGCGTGATCGACGACGAACCGGCGGAGGTGGAGCTGGACGAGAAGTAGCGCAGCCCGTCGAGGCCGGTCATCCGCTGTTCGATGACCTGCGTCACCGTGTTGGCGACCGTCTCGGCCGACGCGCCCGGATAGGCCGCGCGCACCGCGATCGAGGGTGGCGCGATCTGCGGATATTGCGACACCGGAAGCGTCAGGATCGAAAGAATCCCGGCGCCCATGATGATGATCGCGATCACCCAGGCGAAAATCGGCCGGTCGATGAAAAAGCGTGCCATTGCGGCCTCCGCTGAAAAGGGGTCAGTTCTGCGCCGCCTGGCGCTCTTGCGGGTCGACGGTCGCGCCGGCGGCAATCTTCTGGAAGCCCGCGACGATCAGCCGGTCACCCTCCTTCAGTCCGTCGGTCACGATCCAGTCCGAACCGCGGTCGGAAAGCACGGTCAGCCTGCGCTGCTCGACGACGTTGTCGGAATTGACGACGAGCGCGGTCGGATTGCCGCGCCGGTCGCGCGAGACGCCTTCCTGCGGCGCGAGGACGACGTCCTTCGCGATGCCCTGCGGCAACTCCACCTGCACATACATGCCCGGCAGCAGCAGTTCCTCGGGGTTGGGGAACTGCAGCCGTAAGAGCACGACGCCGGTCTGTTCGTCGACATGCGGTTCGGCGGCGGTCAGTTCGCCGGTGTGTTCGTATCCCTGCCGGTCGGCCAGCGTCAGCTTGACGGTGGTGTCCGCCGAGTCGTCGAGGCCGGTTTCGCCGCGCTTCCAGCGGATGATGTCCGCGGCCGACTGGGTGACGTCGACATAGACCGGGTCGAGCTTGCGGATCACCGCCAGCGGGCTCGCCTGCCCGGCGGTCACCAGCGAGCCCTGCGTCGTCAGCGTGCGGCCGATCCTGCCGGAAAGCTGCGCCCGGATGGTCGTGCGCTCGAGATCGATATTTGCCGCCAGCAGTTGCGCCTTGGCGACCTGCAGCGAGGCCTTTGCGGCATCGCGCGTCGAGATCGCCTCGTCGACCGATTGTTCGCTGACCACACTGCGCGTGCGCAGGGCGTCGACGCGGTCGGCTTCGCGGTTCGCGGAGTCGAGCGCCACCTGCGCCTGCGCGACCGCTGCCTCGGCCGCCGCCACCTGCGCCTCGTAGGACGCCGGGTCGATCCGGAAGAGCGCGTCGCCGGCCTCGACCCGCGAGCCTTCCTGGAACAGCCGCTCGGTGATGATGCCGTTGACCTGCGGCCGGACTTCCGCCACGCCCGAGGCGACGATGCGCCCCGGCAGTGTCGCGGTGATCGTCACGTTCTGCTCGTGCAGCGTGACCACGGTCACCGCCGTCGGCGGGCGTTGGCCCTGTTGCTGCGCCAGCGCCGGCGCGCCGGCGACCGGCGCCGCGGCGATGCCGGCGGCGAGCAGGCAGGTAAGGAGTGCGCTGCGCACATGCCTCATGTCGGATTCTCCTGGCTGTGTGATCTTGCCGCTTGGCACGGGCGCGCTGGGCGGCTAATATGAAAACCAGTTGGTTTTATAAATCGATTTTCGCGGCGCGCGCAAGTGTTTTGCTGCGACTGCGAAGAGGGGAGGACGGAATAATCGCGCAAACGCAAAACGATGCATGCGGCGAGGAGTGCCGCGGGCCTGGCCGGCCCCGCCAGTACGACACGGCCGAGCGCGAGGCGATGATCCTCGACGCCGCCGAGACCGTGATCCTGCGCGACGGCCTCGGCCGGGCCTCCATGTCGGCCATCGCCCGCGAGGCCGGCATGTCGAAGCGCACCCTTTACGGCGTCTTCGAGAACCGCTCCGCGCTGTTTGCCGCGATCGTCCGGCGCATTCGCAACGCCGTCACCCGACCGCTGTCCGGCGGCGAACTCGATCTGCCGCTCGAAAACCGGTTGCGCCTGCTGCTGACGCCGGCGAGCGGCGAATTGCCCGGTCATATCCCCACCGCGATCCTGCGCGCCGTCGTCGCCGAGGCCGAGCGCCAGCCCGACCTCGCCCGCGAGTTCCTGCAGGAGGGGCCGCAGGCGGTGCGCGCCATGGTCCGCGCCGAACTCGACCGCTCGGTCGCGCGCGGCGAGATCGCCATCGCCGACACCACGGCCGCCGCCAGCCTGATGGCCGACATGGCCTATGACAATCTCATCGACAAGCTGATCGCGCCGCGCGCCGGCGCCAGGCTGGAGGAGGATTTCGGCCGCCGCCTCGATCTCGCGATCCACGTCTTCCTGCACGGCATCGGCGGCGCCGCCTGATCGCCCCGCGGCATTTGGCATTTCGGCCCGGAAATCCTATATGTTTGTCATGAACTTGCGCGCGATTCGGCCGGCCTCCCCGGTTTGCCCGCCGCGCCTTCGAAAAGACCCGGACCATATGACCGAAACGCCTGAAATTCCTGAAGAAATCATCCGCGATCCCGCCGAGTACGGCGCCGACTCGATTCGCGTCCTGAAAGGCCTCGACGCGGTGCGCAAGCGCCCGGGCATGTATATTGGCGACACCGACGACGGCTCCGGCCTGCATCACATGGTCTACGAGGTTGTGGACAACGCCATCGACGAGGCGCTGGCCGGCCATGCCGACCTCGTCACCGTGACGCTCAACGCCGACGGATCGGTGACCGTCACCGACAACGGCCGCGGCATCCCGACCGACATCCACACCGGCGAGGGCATCTCCGCCGCCGAGGTCATCATGACCCAGCTGCATGCCGGCGGAAAGTTCGACCAGAACTCCTACAAGGTCTCCGGCGGCCTGCACGGCGTCGGCGTCTCGGTCGTCAACGCGCTCTCGGTCTCGCTCAAGCTGAAGATCGCCCGCAACGGCAAGTTCCACGAGATGAGCTTCACCCACGGCGTCGCCGACGGCCCGCTCGCTGTGACAGGCGATGCCGGGTCCTACACCGGAACGGAAGTCACCTTCACGCCCTCGCAGGAGACCTTCACCAATGTCGAGTTCAAATACGACACGCTGGAGCATCGCCTGCGCGAGCTCGCCTTCCTGAATTCCGGCGTCCGCATCAAGCTCACCGACCATCGCCACGCCGACCCCCGCGAGACGGAACTGTTCTACGAGGGCGGGCTGGAGGAGTTCGTCCGTTACCTCGACCGCTCCAAGAAGCCGCTGATCGAGGCCCCGGTCTACATCACCGGCGAGAAGGACGGCATCACCGTCGAGGTCGCGCTGTGGTGGAACGATAGCTACCACGAGAACGTTCTGGCCTTCACCAACAACATCCCGCAGCGCGACGGCGGCACCCACCTGGCCGGCTTTCGCGGCGCGCTGACCCGCCAGGTCACCGGCTATGCCGAGAAGTCCGGCCTGACCAAGAAGGAAAAGGTCACGCTCACCGGCGACGACACCCGCGAGGGCCTCACCTGCGTCCTCTCCGTCAAGGTGCCGGACCCGAAATTCTCCTCCCAGACCAAGGACAAGCTGGTCTCCTCCGAGGTTCGCCCCGTGGTCGAGAGCCTCGTCAACGAGCATCTCGCCGAATGGCTGGAGGAGCATCCCGGCGAGGCCAAGATTCTCGTCGGCAAGGTGGTCGAGGCCGCCGCCGCCCGCGAGGCGGCGCGCAAGGCCCGCGAGCTGACCCGCCGCAAGGGCGTGCTCGACATATCCTCGCTGCCCGGCAAGCTCGCCGACTGCCAGGAAAAGGACCCGGCCAAGTCCGAGATCTTCATCGTCGAGGGTGATTCCGCCGGCGGCTCGGCCAAGGGCGGCCGCTCGCGCAAGAACCAGGCGATCCTGCCGCTGCGCGGCAAGATCCTCAATGTCGAGCGCGCGCGCTTCGACCGCATGCTCTCCTCCGACATGATCGGCACGCTGATCACCGCGCTCGGCACCGGCATCGGCAGTGACGAGTTCAACGCCGACAAGGCGCGCTATCACAAGATCATCATCATGACGGACGCCGACGTCGACGGCGCCCATATCCGCACCCTGCTCTTGACCTTCTTCTTCCGCCAGATGCCGGAGCTGATCGAGCGCGGCTACCTCTATATCGCCCAGCCGCCGCTCTACAAGGTGACGCGCGGCAAGACCTCGCAATACATCAAGGACGAGAAGGCGATGGAGGATTACCTCATCGACCTGTCGCTCGACGACACCGCGCTTGAGCTCTCCACCGGCGAGGTGCGCACCCGCCAGGACCTGCGCGCCGTCATCGAGGCCGCGCTGCACATGCGTTCGCTGCTCTCCAGCCTGCACACCCGCTACGACCGCTCGGTCGTCGAGCAGGCGACCATCGCCGGCGCGCTCGATCCGGCGGTGCTCGCCGATCCGGCCCGCGCGGCCGAAGCCGCCGCCGAAGTCGCCCGCCGCCTCGACATGATCTCCGAGGAGACAGAGCGCGGCTGGGAAGGCAGGGTCAATCCCTCCAACGAGGGCGCCGGCGGCTATGTCTTCGAGCGCACCGTGCGCGGCGTCAAGGAAGCCGTCACGCTCGACGCCGCCCTTGTCGCCTCGGCCGACGCCCGCGCGCTCAACCAGCTCGCTCCGCGCCTGATGGAGGTCTATGCCGAGCCGCCGGTGCTGCGCCGCAAGGAGATCGCCGACACCGTCTCCGGCCCGATGCAGCTAATCGATCTCGTCTTCGCCTTCGGCCGCAAGGGCCTCACCATGCAGCGCTACAAGGGGCTGGGCGAAATGGACGCCGAACAGCTCTGGGAAACCACCCTCGACCCGGACGCCCGCTCGCTCCTGCAGGTCCGCGTCAACGACGCCACCGACGCCGACCAGCTCTTCGCCCAGCTGATGGGCGACGAGGTCGAACCGCGCAGGAATTTCATCCAGGACAACGCGCTGTCCGTGGCGAATCTGGATATTTAGTCCGATCATTATGAATTGATTGTAAGCGAGAGAATCCGATAGCTGTTAGACAAAGCGATGCTAAAGTTCAAACGGCGACTGATCTGTCTTCGGAAGCTAAAGCCGACGAAAATAATGCAGCGCTGCGCGCACTCTGGGGAAATATATCTAGATTCATTTCAGATTTGGAGGAAGTTCCCGGCTGGCGAGAATGGCGCGGAAAAAAGCTCAAGTATACGCTATTTTTCGACGATATAATAAGAAGAGACTACAAAGAACTAGAAGAAGGATTTCAATTTCCCGAAGATATAGAGAAAAAGCATAAAATTGTTATATGTTTTCTCTCGCTGGCGGACAGTGTGTCTGCTCTTAAGGATTGTGAATATTATTTTCGCCGCTATCCCTTTCACGGACTTCCCGTATCTCGCCAAAGGCATTTGGTCCACATGTGTGAGATGTATTTTGGCAGATTTTATGAGATCCGGGAGCGGATAAAGAGCGTTCTTAATGCGGTTAATGACTGTATGCAGGATAAAAATCTAGACATCGGAAAATTCATCAAATTATATGACAAGGTGTTTTCAGCTGAACTTCGAGCGCGGAATCGGGCTCATCACCATGAGCGTTTTGATGATTTAGAGACCAGCAGGCTCTTCATCGTAGAAACTGCGTCTGGCAAACTGAAGGATATTTCTGAGAAAGCCGCCCGCGATGAATACCGAAGAGTAACCAGACAGTGGTCTAAACGAGTTCAGAAGAAGTCAAAGCAGATGGATCGCTTTCTGGAAGCTGTTGCCCAAGCAATCATTGAAAACTGCGATTTGAGAATTTAACAGAATGAATAAAATGAGGGTCCGTATTTTTTAGCAAGAATTATTCTCTAAGAGAGCTTGTGATTTAATATTAGCGAAAAATGAATATAGGAGTAAGCATCTAATGTCCGAATGTTTTAAGGCTGGCGTTCAATACGATGATTGGATTGGCGAGGCGGCTGCGGATGATGATATTAATAACAGCGTTCATGCATTGCTGCGTGAGCGAGGGTTGATGAAAGAGGGTCAATCACTCGTCAGCGTAGAGATATACATGGAGAATGCCGGTAATCCTCCGCAAGTCTATGGATATCTGATCAACGCAAAGGATGCAGACGAAGCTCATAAAGCTCTCTCCAAAATCGATAAACCACAACTGATAAAAGTCGGTGTTCACGATCTATCTATTGAAGATGTCACTAAGCTCTTTAAGAGATTGAACGTGGTTCTTTCGCGGCGAGATCTCAGCCTAATAGGTCGGGAGTTCGACATCCTAGAATGACGGGATAGCGGTATAGTTAGTTAGTCTTATCCCCCCGACCTCCCTTATCCTTCTCCTGCCCCGAAACGCGGAGACGGAAGCATATGATCAACTGGCCCCGGGCAATCGACCGCAACCGCGAAGCGCTCCCGCGCGTCGTCGCGGCGCTGTTCGCTATGGCCGGGCTGGGCGAGGGCGATAAAGCCACCCCGCCGCAGTGGCGTATCGCGGGCGATGATCTTTGCGCCGATATTGGCGATTAGCGTCATAGCCCAACCTTCTTCCGTCATCCTCGGGCTTGACCCGAGGATCCACGGCCAGGGGACTCACTTGTTCAGGAGAAGATAGAGATCATTCCAGTCCGGATTCATCGCCTCGATCAGGTCGATCTTCCATTGCCGGTACCAGCGCTTGAGCGATTTCTCCCGCTGGATCGCATCGCTGATGTGATCGTGTTGCTCGTACCAGACTAGCCGCGTGCATCCGTAGCGAGAGGCGAAGCCGGGCGTCAGGCCCTCTCGATGTTCCCAGATGCGTCCCTCGAGGTCGCTGGTCACGCCGACATAGAGCGTGCCCTTCTTGTGGTTCGTAACGATATAGACGTAGCCCGCCATGACCACTGAGGTTCCTAGCCGTGGATCCTCGGGTCAAGCCCGAGGATGACGTGTTTGGGAGGACCGCTCGACAAATCGCCGGCATCGTGCCCTTCCGCTGCATCAAACTTATCCACCGCCCTCCCATCTCCCTTACCCTTCTCCCGCCCCGAAACGCAGAGAAGGACGCGCATGATCAACTGGCCCCGGGCAATCGACCGCAACCGCGAGGCACTCCTGCGCATCGTCGCTGCTCTGTTCGTCCTAGCCGGGCGGGGCGAGGGGGACGCGGTGGCCACCCTGCCGCGCCATCTGCGCAACCATCTCCTGAGCATTCTCCGCCCCGCCGAATCCGCCGTCCGCCGCCTGATCGTGATCGCCGCGCGCGGGTTTGTTGTGGTGGTGCCGGCGCGCCGCAAACGCACCACCACAACAACCACGACAACCACCACCACAGGCGAACCCGCCGCCATCGCCCTGCCCCTCATCGATCCGCGCAAGCGGTTCGACTTTCGCCCGCGCCGCCGCCGCGCGAAATCCTTCCCGCGCATTTGCGTGATCGGCCTGACCGAGCCGGCGCCGATCCCTGAAATCCGGGTTCCCATGCCGGACGATCCGGTCGACGCTGCCCGCCTCCGCCGCCGGCTCGCCGGGCTCAAACGCGCGCTCGGCGATCTCGACGGCCACGCGAAGCGCCTTGCCCGCTGGAAGGCGCGCCGGGACCTCGGCCTCACAAAACGCTTCCACCCCATGCGCCCCGGCCGCCCGCCGGGCCACCGCAAGCGGCAAATCCACGAAGTCGACGACGTGCTGCGCGAGTGCCACGCCCTGGCGCATGACGCGCAGCGGGAGGACACGTCGTGAGCGGCAGGGACCCGGCAGCGACGAGCGCCGGACAGCGGCTTGCCGCTTACGAACAGGAAAGCGAGGAGCTTAAGGCCGGGGCCAAAGGGGCTCGCGGCGCCGATGCCGCGCGCTTCGCCTCCCCCTTGTGGGGAGGCCGGAGAAGCAAGGCGGCCGCGCAGCGGACGGCGCAGCTGATCCGGGTGGGGGTAACAAGTCTCCTCGATGGAGGTTCTTACCCCCACCCGGCTCTGTCTCGCTGCGCGAGCCACTCGCCGGCCTCCCCACAAGGGGGAGGCGAGGGAGCCCGCCATGGTCGCCGAGCTTCTTTGCCGTGGATCCCCGGGTCATGCCCGAGGATGACGGAGGATGGGGTGAGGAAGACGGTGGGAGCCCGCCTTCAACCGCCGGCCCTGCGCTATCGCTCCGGGCGTTCGTCGCTCCAATCGACAAATCGTTGTCGATTGGCCGGCCAAAGGCCGACCGCTTCTCACCCCCTGAGCACCACCGTGGCCGAAAATCCGCCCATCCGCGACGCGCCGAGTTCCAGCCGTCCGCCGCATTCGTCGAGAATGTCGGAGACGATTGCGAGGCCGAGGCCGGCGCCGGCCTTGCCGGTCTCGTCGAGGCGGCGGCCGCGCTGGCGGATCTCGGCGAGCTGCTCCGGCCCGACGCCGGCGCCGTCGTCCTCGATCGTCAGCCGCACCTCGTCGCCGTCGCGCGTCGCCGAGACGCGGACCCGTTCCCTGGCGTGGCGCATGGCGTTTTCGGCGAGGTTGCCGAGAATCTCGTTGAGATCGTCCGGCTCGACGCGCGCCGTCATGCCGGCCTCGATGGCCGTCTCGAACACCTTGTCCTCGCCGGCGGGCGTGCGCTGCAGCGCCCTGATGATGGCGTTGGCCGCCGGCGCCAGCGCGATCGCCTGCGTCGCAGCGCCGTGGCGCAGCCGGGCGCGCGCCATCTCGCGCTCGACATGGGCGCGCATGCGAAGCGCCAGTTCGTCGATGTCGTCGGCGATGTCGGTCACCCCCATGGCGCGCAGCTTGCGCGCGTCGGCCGACAGCGCGGTCAGCGGCGTCTTCAGCCCGTGCGCGAGGTCGGCCGCCCGGTCGCGGGCGCGCAGCATCGCCGCCTCCTGGTGGTCGAGCAGCGTGTTGACCTCCTCGACCAGCGGCGACACCTCCGCCGGCACCGCGTCGTCGAGCCGCCTCGCGCGGCCGGCGCGGATGTCGGCGACGCCCGAGCGCAGCGCGTCCATCGGCTTCAGGCCGGAGCGGATCTGCACCGCGAAGCCGAGCAGCAGCACCAGCCCGGCGACGATCAGCGCCGGCGCGATGTCGCGCGCGAAGCCGGCGCGCAGCTGGTCGAGTTCGCGCCGGTCGATGGCGACCGACAGCCGCACCCGGTGCTCGGCGAGGCCGGCGTCGGCGATGATCGCCTGTTCGTGCACCAGCAGTTTCGCGCCGTCCGGGCCGATGGCGTCGTGGACATGCACCACGCCGGGCGTCAGCAAATCGTCCGGCAGGTCGAGTTCCTGGTCCCACAGCGAGCGCGAGCGGATCAATTGCCCGGTGGCGTCGTCGCGCACCTGCCAGTACAGCCCGCCGAACACCCGGTCGAAGCGCGGGTCGGCCGGCTCGCGCGACAGCGTCACCGTGCCGTCGGGCGAAAACCGCAGCGCGCCGGCGAGCTGGGCGATATGGGTGTCGAGTTCCTGGCCGACGCGGCGCTCAAGGTTGCGGGTGAACAGCGCCGTCAGGCCGAAGCCGGCGATCACCAGCGTCACCGCCATGATCCCGGCGGCATAGGCCATCAGCCGGCGGCGGATCGACCGGCGCGCGAAGGTTCCGGTCATGCCTTCTCTGTCTCGGGCGTGTCGGCGATGGTGTATCCGAAGCCGCGCCGCGTCTCGATCAGCGCGATCGGCAGCTTGCGCCGGACGCGCGCGATCAGCACCTCGACGGCGTTGGATTCGCGCTCGAAATGCAGCGACTGCAGGTGTTCGGCCAGTTCCTGCTGCGGCACGATGCGGCCCTTGTTGAGCATCAGATATGCGATCAGCCGGTATTCCTGCGGCGACAGCGCCAGCGGCACGCCGCGCACCGAAAATCGCATCTGGCGCGGGTCGAGTTCGGCTTCGCCCGCCTTGATGACCGGCGACGCGTGCCCGGCCGAGCGGCGCAGGATCGCGCGCAGCCGCGCCATCAGTTCCTCCATCCGGAACGGCTTGGCGAGATAGTCGTCGGCGCCGGCGTCGATGCCCTCGACGCGCTCGCTCCACGAGCCGCGCGCGGTGAGCACCAGCACGGGAAGCTCGCGCCCGGCCTCGCGCCAGCGCTTCAGGATCGACAGCCCGTCCATGTGCGGCAGGCCGAGATCGAGGATCGCCGCGCCGTAGGCCTCGGTGTCGCCGAGATACCAGCCTTCCTCGCCGTCGGCCTGCGCGTCGACCACGTAGCCCGCCGCGGTCAGCGCCGCGCTCACGTCGTCGCGGATGCGTTCGTCGTCCTCGATGACCAGGATGCGCATGGCTCAGTCTTGCTCTTTGCTGTTCATCACGCTGGCGTCGCTCGCATCGACCGTGATCTCGCGCCGCCGGCCGGTGTCGTCGAGATAGTAGATCTCGTAGACGATTTTGCCACCGTCGTTTTCGAATTCCACCTCGATGATCTTGTCGCCGATCTGCGGCCGCACCCGGTCGAGGATTTCCGCCAGCGCCAGGATCTCGCCGCGCTTGCGCGCCGCCGTCAGGTCGTCGCGCTCCTTGCGGCCGCTGTCGGCATGCGCCGACTGTCCCGCGAGAGCGGGGGCAAGCAGGAGAAAGATGATCAACAGCCGGCGCATCAGCAGCCTATCGCATCCGATAAATGACAAAACGCTTACAGCCTCCGTCAGCCATCTGTCATCGCCGCCCTGCCAGAACGGCGCCATGGCCGGCAATGACCGGTTCGAACCAAGGAGATAGAAATGCAGAAATTCGTCCTCGCAGCAATCGCAACCGGCCTTCTGGCTGTCCCCGCCATGGCGTCGGAATCGTCGATGTCCTGCGGCAACGCCCCGCAAGCCAAGTGGATGTCCCAGGACGCCGCCAAGGCGAAGCTCGCGGGCATGGGCTACGACGTGCGCCGGGTCAAGGTCGAGAACGGCTGCTATGAAATCTATGGCATGAAGGACGGCGCCCGCGTGCAGGCCATGATGAATCCGGCTACCGGCGAAATCGTCGGCAACGAACAGGGCGAGCAATGACAATGCACGCGACCTTCACGGAAGCCGGCGGCAAGGAACCGCCGGCGACCGTCCGGGTCTGGGACCCGCTGGTCAGGATATTCCATTGGTCCCTCGTGACGCTGTTCTTCGTCGCCTTCTTCACCGGCGAAGACATGATGAGCGTCCACAAGCTCGCCGGCTACATCGTCGGCGGGCTCGTGGCCTTCCGTGTCGTCTGGGGCCTGATCGGCCCGCGCCATGCGCGTTTCACAGATTTCGTGCGCGGCCCGAACACGGTGATGGGTTATCTGCGCGACGCGATGGCGATGAGGGCGGAACGCCACATCGGCCACAACCCCGCCGGCGGCGCGATGATCGTCCTGCTGCTGATCGCGCTCGCCGGGATCGCCACCACCGGCTACATGATGACGACGGACGCCTACTGGGGCGTCGAATGGGTGGATGATACCCATGTCGCCCTCGTCTACGGGACGCTCGCCCTGGTCGGTCTGCATGTCGCGGGCGTCGTGCTGGCGAGCATCCACCACGGCGAGAACCTCGTCCGCGCCATGGTGACCGGGCGCAAGCGCGCATCCTGATCGTATCTGATGAAGCAATTGCCGGGCGGGCCCCGCGGGGTCCGCCCTTTTTTCATGCCTGCGGCTTGCGCATCCGGGTCATGACGTCGGTCTTGAGCATGAACTGCTGGTAAAGCGCGCCGGCGATATGCAGCAGGACGACGATGATCAGGATAGGCTTCATCACCTCGTGCGCCTCGCCCGCCAGCGCGACATCGCCGAACCATGCGGCGAGACCGGACAGCGGGATCAGCAGCATCAGCGCATAGAGACCGAGATGGGTGGCGCCGGCGACGAGTTTCAGGATCACCGGTTCGTGTTCCGGCGGCCGTGGCGCGCCGCGCCGGGCGCGCAGGAAGATCCGCCACAGCGCGAACACCAGCACCGCGATGCCGATATAGACATGGGCGGCGACCCAGGGATTGAAGGCGAGTTCCTCGCCGCGGCGCACCGCGCGCCAAGCCCGGCCGATATCCTCGTCGAACACCAGCTGAAATCCGATCAGCAGGAAGACCAGCCAGTGCAGGCTGATCTGGGTGGCGGAATAACCGGTGGGCGCGGTCTTCGCGGTCGCGGGCATGCGGGCCTCCATGAGAGAATCGAAATCGGTGGAAACCTACATCAGGTCCAATTGCAGTGCATGCTATATTTATGCGACGGCGCGTCGCAGACAATACCACGCGAGGCTGGCAGCGATTTTCGTCTACGTCCCGGGCTCCGGAAGCGGCAGCGGGTGGAAGCAGGCGTGGCATTGCAGGCCGAGATCGAACAGGGGCGGTTGTTCGGCGCGGCACGTGTCGTCGGCGCGCCAGCAGCGCGGGTTGAACGCGCAGCCTTTCGGCGGATCGAGCGGCGACGGCAATTCGCCCTCGAGGCGGATGCGGTGTTTCTCGTGAAACGGATCGGCGACCGGCGTCGCCGACAGAAGCGCCGCCGTATAGGGATGGCGCGGCGTGTTGAACACCTCTTCCGAAGGCCCGGTTTCCACCGGCTTGCCGAGATACATCACCATGATGTCGTCGGCGAGATGCCGCACCACGGAGAGATCATGGCTGATGAACAGATAGGCGAGCCCGAGTTCGGCCTGCAGGTCCATCAGGATATTAAGAACCTGCGCCTGGATCGACACGTCGAGCGCCGAGACCGGTTCGTCGAGGATCAGGATTTTCGGGTTCAGCATCAGCGCGCGGGCAATCGCGATGCGCTGGCGCTGGCCGCCGGAGAACATGTGCGGATAGCGTTCGTAATGTTCGGCCCGCAGCCCCACGCGCTCCATCATTTCGGAGGCCTTGCGCCGCCGCGTCTGTGCGTCGTCTTGGGTGTTGATGACCAGCGGTTCCTCGAGGATCGCGCCGATCTTCTGGCGCGGATTGAGCGAGCCGTAGGGATTCTGGAAGACGATCTGCATCTTGCGGCGCAGTTCCGGCGTCGATTGCGTCACCGGGATGCCGTCGATCAGCAACTCTCCCGCCGATGGCGGCTCGATCATGGTGACGAGGCGCGCCAGCGTCGACTTTCCGCAGCCGGATTCGCCGACGACGGCGAGTGTCTTGCCGGCTTCCAGCGAGAACGACACGCCGTCGAGCGCCTTGACGACGCCCTTGCCGCCGAACAGACCGCCGCCGACCTCGTAATAGCGGGTGAGCTCGCGGGCTTCGACGACGATTTCGCCGGTGGCGGTGCGCCTTTCGAGAACGGTGTCGCTCATTGGCCGGCCTCCGCTTTTTCCGGATATCCCGTCGGATCGCCGTCCTTCAGCGGGTAGTTGCACAGCGCAAAGCCGAATTCCGCGCCCTGGCGCTCGGTCTCGCGATCGCAGCGCTCGGTCGCGTAGCGGCACCGCGGCGCGAACAGGCAGCCCGACGGCCGGTCGTACTGGCCGGGCACGACGCCCGGTATCGACGGCAACCGGCCGCGCCGCGTCGCGCGTTCGGGCAGCGCCGACAGGAGCGCCTGCGTGTAGGGATGGTGCGGATCGCGGAAAAGCTCGCGCACATGCTGCTCTTCCACCTTCTGCCCGGCATATTGCACCTGCACCCGCTCCGCCGTCTCGGCGACCACGCCCATGTCGTGGGTGATCAGGATCAGGCCCATGCCGTGCCGTTTCTGCAGGTCGACCAGCAGGTCGAGGATCTGCGCCTGGATGGTCACATCGAGTGCCGTTGTCGGTTCGTCGGCGATCAGCAGCTTCGGATCGCAGGCGAGCGCCATGGCGATCATAACGCGCTGGCTCATGCCGCCCGACAACTGGTGCGGGAACAGGCTCAGCCGCTTTTCGGGCGCCGGGATGCCGACCAGGTTGAGCAGTTCGATCGAGCGTTCGCGCCGCTGCGCCCGGTTCATGCCCATGTGAATGCGCAGACTTTCTCCGATCTGGAAGCCGACGGTGAAGCACGGATTCAGGCTCGACATCGGCTCCTGGAAGATCATCGCGATGTCCTTGCCGATAATCGTGCGCTTTTGTTGCGCGGACATTGTGAGCATGTCCTTGCCATCGAAACGCAGCGTGTCCGCGGTCACCGTCGCCGTCCAGGGCAACAGGCCCATCAGGGCGAGCATCGCGACCGATTTGCCGGACCCCGATTCGCCGACGATGGAGAGGATTTCGCCGCGGTCGCAGGTCAGCGACACGTTGTCCACGGCCTTGAACGGCCCCACGGAGGTGGCGAAAGCGACGGTCAGGTTTTCGATTTCGAGAAGGGCCATGGCGTCAGCTCTGCTTCAGTTTCGGGTCGAGCGCGTCGCGCAGCCCGTCGCCCATCAGGTTGATGGCCAGCACGGTGATCAGGATGGCTAGGCCCGGGAAGGTGACGACCCACCACGCGCGCAGGATGAACTCGCGCGCTTCGGCGAGCATTGTGCCCCATTCCGGCGTCGGCGGCTGCGCGCCCATGCCGAGGAAGCCGAGCGCTGCGGCATCAAGGATGGCGTTGGAAAAGGCGAGCGTTCCCTGCACGATCAGCGGCGCGAGGCAGTTCGGCAGGATGGTGATGAACATCAGCCTGAGCACGCCGGCGCCTGCCACCCGCGCCGAGATGACGTATTCGCGCTCGCGTTCCGACAGCACCGAGGCGCGCGTCAGCCGCACGAAATGCGGCTGGTAGACGATTGCGATGGCGATCATGGCGTTGATCAAGCCCGGCCCCAGCACAGCCACCAGCACCAGCGCGAGCAGCAACGAGGGAAAGGCGAGAATGATGTCCATGATCCGCATGAAGAGCGTATCGAGCCAGCCGCGGAAGAAGCCGGAGATCAGCCCGATCAGGATGCCGCCGGTCATCGCGATGGTGACGACGACGACGCCTATGAACAGCGAGAACCGCGCGCCGTGGATCAGCCGCGATAGGATGTCGCGTCCCACCGCGTCGGTGCCGAGCAGGAAGGTCAGTGACCCGCCGTCCTGCCAGAACGGCGGGGAAAGCAGATGGTCGCGGAACTGCTGGTCGGGATTGTGTGGCGCCAGCAGCGGCGCGAACACAGCGATCAGCACCAGCAGGATGAAGACCACCAGCCCGGTGACTGCCCCGCGGTTCTTGGAGAAATAGTGCCAGAACTCGGCGAGCATCTGCCGCCGTCCGTTGATGGTGCGCGCGGGCGCGCCGGGCAGGGCCTGTTCGCTCATCGGCTTGCTCCGGCTTTTGGTCTGGCGTGGCGTCGAGTCTCGGTCATCGGCTGGCCTATTGGTGGCTAATTCGCGGATTGATCAGCCCGTAGAGCAGATCGACAATCAGATTGACCAGCATGACGATGCCGGCGATCAGCACCAGCCCGCCCTGGACGACCGGATAGTCGCGCCGCGAGATCGAATCGATCATCCACTTGCCGATGCCGGGCCAGGAGAAGATCGTCTCAGTGAGGATCGCGCCGGCCATCAGCAGCCCGACCTGCAGGCCGATGGTGGTGACCACCGGAATGAGTGCATTCCTGAAGGCGTGCAGGCCGATCACGCGCACGGGCGTCAGCCCCTTGGCGCGCGCGGTCCGGACATAGTCCTCGCCAAGCACTTCGAGCATGGCCGACCGGGTCTGGCGGGCGATGACGGCGAGCGGAATGGTGCCGAGCACGATGGAAGGCAGGATCAGATGGCTGACGGCCGACTGGAAGGCGCCCTTCTGGCCGGACAGCAGGGCATCGACGGTCATGAAGCCGGTGACCGGTGGGAAGAAATACAAGAGATCGATGCGCCCCGAGACCGGTGTCCAGTGCAGCATGCCGGAAAACAGAATGATGAGCAGAAGTCCCCACCAAAAGATCGGCATCGAGTAGCCGGTAAGCGCCACGCCCATGGTCAGTTGGTCGAAGACGGAGCTGCGCTTGACCGCCGAGATAATGCCGGCGGGGATGCCGATGACCGTGGCGAAGGTCATGGCGAAGACTGACAGTTCCAGCGTCGCCGGGAAACGGGCGAGGAATTCATCGATTACCGGGCGTTTGGTCGAGATCGAAATGCCGAAATCGCCGTGCAGCAGCCCGATGACGTAATTAAAGTATTGCTGCCAGATCGGCAGGTCGTAGCCGAACTGCACCAGCAGCTTGTGGTAGCGCTCCGGCGACACGCCGCGCTCGCCGGCGAGAAGCAGGATCGGGTCGCCGGGCAGGACGCGCACGAAGGCGAAGGCGACGATGGTGATCCCGATCAGGGTCGGCAGGACCAGAAGCAGTTTGTTGACGAAGAAACGCAGCATGTGGCGATAAGCTCGGGGCGCCCGCGCGGGCGCCCCGATTTTCCCTGGGGGTTACTCTGCGACGTCGACGTCGTCGAAGCGGTGGTATCCGAGCGGATCCATGACGAAGCCCTTGACCTTGCTGGACATGGGCATGAACACTTTCGAGTGAGCGATCGTCAGCCAGGGAGCCTGCTCCTTGAAGACGACCTGTGCCTGCTCGTAGAGCTTGGTGCGCTCGGCGATGTCGGACGTCACCTTGGCCTTCTGGATCAGATCCTCGAAGGGCTGGTAGCACCATTCGGCACGGTTGGAGCCGCCAACGGCGTCGCAGCCGAGCAGCACGGCCAGGAAGTTGTCCGGGTCGCCATTGTCGCCGGTCCAGCCGAGCAGCACCGCACCATCGTGATCCACGGCCTTGGAGCGGTCGAGATATTCGCCCCATTCATAGGAGACGATGTCCGCGGTCACGCCGATCTTGGCGAGGTCGGCCTGCATCAGCTCGGCCATGCGGCGGGCGTTCGGGTTGTAAGGACGCTGCACGGGCATGGCCCAGATGTTCATGTGCAGGTCGGAAACGCCGGCATCGGCCAGCATCTTCTTGGCCGCTTCCGGATCATAGGGATCGTCGACGACGGCGTCGTTATACGACCACATTGTCGGCGGGATCGGGTTCTTGGCGATCTTGCCGGCGCCCTGGAAGACGGCGTCAATGATGGCCTGCTTGTCGATGGCCATGTTGAGGGCCTTGCGGACCTCGGCCTTGTCGAATGGCGCCTGCTGGGTGTTGTAGGCGAGATAGCCGACATTCAAGCCTTCCTGCTCACCGACGGTGAGGTTCGGGTTGGACTGAAGGGCCTCGATGTCGGCCGGCGCCGGATAGGGCATGATCTGGCATTCGCCGGCTTCAAGCTTCTGACGGCGGACGGCGGCGTCGGTGGTGATGGCGAAGACCAGATCGTCGATCTTCTGCTTGCCGGCCCAGTAGTCGGGGTTGGCCTTGTAGCGGATGACGGCGTCCTGCTGATAGGCGACGAACTGATAGGGGCCGGTGCCGACCGGCTGCTGGTTCAGCATCTCCATCTTGCCTTCGGCCTGCAGCTTGTCGGCATATTCCTTGGACATGATCGAGGCGAAATCCATCGCCAGGTTCGCGATCATCGGCGCTTCAGGCCGGTTGAGAACGAACTTGACGGTCAGATCGTCGACCTTGACGATGTCCTTGATCAGCGCCGGCATCGACATGCCGTTGAAGTATTCCCAGGAAATGCCCGGGGAGTACTGGTACCAGGGGCTCGACTCGTCGCGCTGACGCTCGAAGGAGAAGATCACGTCGTCCGCGTTGAAGTCGCGGGTCGGGGTGAAATAGTCGGTAGTCTGGAACTTGACGCCCGGACGCAGATGGAAAGTGTATTCCAGCCCGTCATCGGACACGTCCCAGCTCTCGGCCAGGCCCGGCACGACGCTGGTCTTGCCGTGCTCGAATTCGACCAGGCGGTTATAGATGGTGCGGCCAGAGGCGTCGAAGGTCGTGCCGGCGGTATAGGGGGCCGGGTCGAAACCTTCCGGCGAACCTTCAGAGCAGTAGACCAGCGTCTTGGCGCTGGCGGCGGTCGCTAGGCCCGTTGCGAGAAACGTTGCAGCAAGCAGCGTTGGTATCTTGCGAATTTTCATGATTGCTCCCGTTTACAAACTATAACGTTTAAGCAGCCCGTTTCATGGGTAACGAAACGGGGAACAGCATCCCCTCTGGAATGCGGAAGAGGGGAGCAAAGCCCGATTGATGAGCGATTGCAATATCCAATCGGACGTTTCCTTGTCCAACTGATCAAAAATGCAATTGGCCGCCGTGGCGGTCTCGCACCGTGAGATGCGGCGCGCCGAATGAAGCAAAGACGTGGAATTGCATCAGAGGCCTCGCGGCGAGGGCATCGGATGCGATTGCCCCGGGCGAACCGCCGAACCGGTTTGGTCCGCGGAAGTTGTCCCGGCAAACATTCGTTCAAACCATCCGCGTTTGTTAACCGCGTATAAAACATATTTGGCGAGAGCTTGATAGCGCCTTCCCCGCCGGGGTCCTGATGGACATGACGTTCGTCCCGCGCGCCATCCGGCATGTTTTTTCGGTCATCACGTATCTGCGGATCCGGCTTTTTCTGCCGCCGGCGTGCAACGGAGTTCAAGTCATGTCACTCGATTTTCGGGTGCGCGTTCTGCCGCGCATCGCGACAGTTATTGCAGTTTGCGCGTTCGCCTGTACCGGTCACGCCATGGCTGCCGGAACGGGCGGGCCGAACCACGTCGAGGAAGTCGGCCGCTACTTCGAGGATCATGTCCGGTCCTGGATCAACGGGCCGGAAGTCGTCGCCGCGATCCGCGAACAGAACCTTCGCACCGCCGGTTTCGACGACGCGACCATCAAGGCCAAGGACGATGCCTGGCGCGCCGAAGTCAGCGCCGAAGGCGTCGACCGCCCGATGGTCGAGGAAGTCATGCAACGCGACGTCTCACATTTCCTGAAGCAGAAACAGCGGGCCGCCGACTGGATGATCGTCGAGATCATCCTGATGGATGCAAAGGGCCTCAATGTCGGGCTCTCGACGCCAACATCCGATTTTTGGCAGGGCGACGAAGCCAAGCATCAGAAGACTTTCCAGGCGGGCTCGCACGATCCCTTCATTGACGAGGTCGAATTCGAGGCCGGGTCCGGCCTGCTTTTGTCGCAGATATCCCAAACGATTTTCGATCCCGACAGCGGCGAACCGATCGGTGCCGTCACCGTGTCGGTCAACATGAACAAACTCTGATCCAGGACCTTCAGATTCCAATGAGCAAAGAGAAAAGCAAGACATCGTCCGCAGGCTTCTTCGGCCGCCTTTCCCTCACCGCGAAGCTGGCCTCGGTCATCGTTGTCGTAAACATCATCGGCCTCGCCGCCACCGTTTTCCTCCTGCAGCGCGACGCGTCGCAGACCCTGCGCGAGGACGCTTTCGTCAACTGGACCCGCGAAGTCCAGCAGCTGGGCTCGATGGCGGCCGGCGGCATCAAATGGAATGTGCCGGAAGCGATCGAGGAGGCCTACAGCCGCTATGCGAACTCCGACAATCACGCCCTGCGCCGGATCCAGGCCTTCAACAACGAAAAGCAGGTGATGGCTTCCTGGGCGTATTCGGGTTTTGACACCGCCGCCGCCGATTCCGACATAGCGGCCGTCCTGGCCGCGAACCCGACCGAACCCGTTGTCGCCCCGGATGCCCATGGCGAGAGCATTGTCGCGATCGTCGTGCCCCTCGATCCGGACAGTACCGGCAAGCCGCGCGGCTATATCGGCACGGTCTGGAGCACAAAGGGCCTCGCGGAGACCAGCGCGGAATTCGGATGGAATACGCTCGGGATCCAGGCGGTCTCCATCCTTTTCGTGATCGGCGCCTTCCTTTACGCCCTTCGCGGTATCGTCAGCCGCCCGCTGGGCGACCTGACAAACCGCATCGGAACGCTGCAAGCGGGCGATCTGCAATCCGATATCCCGCATCGTGGCCGCACCGATACGATCGGCGTTGTCGCGTCGGCGCTTGAAACGTTCCGGATCGCCGCCCAGGAAAAGGAAGAGGCCGAGGCGCGCGCGGAAGCCGAACGCCGCGGCTTCGATGCCGAACGTCAACGCAACGAGGCCGAAAGCACGCGTGTTTCGGAAAATCAGCGTAAGGCGATGCAAGTGGTCGGCGGCGCGCTCGGCCGGCTCGCCAAGGGCGACCTGACGGTGCGGATCGACGATATCGGCGAGGAGTTCCAGGCGCTGCGCGAAGACTTCAACAGCGCGATCGAATCGCTCACCGAGACCATGCAGAGCATCTCGGGGACGACCGCCAAGGTCGCCGACAGTTCCGGCGAATTGTCTTCGGCCGCCGATACCCTGTCACGCCGCACCGAAAGCCAGGCAGCCTCGATCGAGGAAACCGCCGCGGCATCCGAAGAGATCACCGCGACCGTTCGGGAATCGGCGCAACGCGCCGAGGAAACCGACCGCATCGTCGCTGACGCGACGGATTGCGTGCAGGTATCCCGGGGCGTTGTCGGTCAGGCGATTTCCGCCATGCAGCGCATCGAGCAGTCTTCCACCAAGATCAGCCAGATCATCGCCGTGATCGATGACATCGCGTTCCAGACCAACCTGCTGGCGCTGAATGCAGGCGTCGAGGCAGCGCGGGCCGGCGAGGCGGGCAGCGGCTTCGCGGTCGTCGCTCAGGAAGTGCGCGAACTGGCCCAGCGTTCCGCCGAGGCCGCGAAGGAAATCAAGGGCCTGATCAACAATTCCAGCGCCGAGGTCGGCTCCGGCGTCGAGCAGGTCAACAAGACTGGCGCGTCGCTGGAAGAAATTCAGGGCCATGTCGATCGGATCCGCGAGAATATCGGCGCGATCGTTTCCTCGGCGCGCGAACAGGCTGCGGGCCTTCAGGATGTCAACGCCGCAGTCAGCGAAATGGACAAGATGACCCAGCAGAACGCAGCGATGGCCGAGGAGACGAACGCTGCCAGCCAGTCGCTGGGACAGCAGGCCGCGGAACTGCGCCGTCTCGTCGATCGCTTCACGATCGATGCCGCATCGCTTGGCGCCCGGGGCGCAGGCCCCCGGGCAGCGGACGACGGTTCCGCCCCCGCTTCCTCGCCGGCGCGCGATCTCGGCCGCAAACTCGCGGGCGCATTCGGCATGCGGTGATCGCAGCCGGCCTAAAGACACTCGAAAAAGGCGGTGCCGTTCAGACCAGCATCGCCTTTTTCAGTTCCTGTCCGTCATAGCGGCGCGGCCCTTCGCCGGAAAACGCGGCCTTGACCAGCGCGACGATGCGCTCGTTGGCCGGCGTGGCGACGCCGGTTGTCTTGCCCAGGGCGACGATTTCCCCGTTCAGCCAGTCGATTTCCGGCGGCCGTCCGCGTTCGAGGTCTTCCGCCATCGACGTTCGCGCGTCCTTGTCGATCTGCAGCATGCCGGCGGCCAGCCGGACGAACAGCCAGTCCGGCAAATCGAGGATCTGTGGAATGAGATTGGGCCCGACCTTGCCGATCTTCGCCGGCCGGATGCCCGCGGCCTTCAGCACGGCGAGCGCCTCGCGGATCAGGGCAGAGAAGACCTGGCGGTAGGCGCGCGTCGAAAGCTGGCGTTTCAGCGGCAGTCCCGACAGCGCATTGACCGGGTTGTTGAGATTGTAGAGGAGCTTGCCCCACTGCACGGATTCGATCTCCGGCGAGATGTCTGCCGGAATGCCGGCCGTGTTCAGCGCGTAGGCAAACGCTTGTGCGCCGTCGCCCGTTCCGATGACGATCTCGCCTTCCGTGCCGCAATGGAACCGGTCGGTTCCGATCTGCGCCACGTTGAACCCGACCATGCCGGCCAGCACGCTCCTTTGGCCGAGGCATTCGCGCAGCACACGGGCATTGGAGACGCCGTTTTGCAGGCTGACGATCACGGCGCCGGGCTTCAGGATGGCGGCGAGCGTTTCGCCGGCCGCCCGCGTGCCGTCGCTCTTGACGCAGACGAGGACAAGGTCGCATTCGGCGAGCGCATGCGGATCGGTCGCAAACCGGAAACTGTCCGGCGATGCGCGCCGTTCGCTGCCGTCGAACCGCGTCAGGGTAATCCCGCGCGCAAGCCGTTCGCCCATCGAGGCCCGCCCGAACAGGACCGTATCCTGGCCGGCAGCGGCGAGCATGCCACCGACGTAACAGCCGATCGACCCGGCTCCGTAGATTCCCGTTCGCATGTGCTCCGGCCCCTTGTCGCGATAACGCATGGTGAAGGGTGACGAACCGGCCGATTTCGTCAAGTATCGCGACGCGTTATTGCGGGAACACGCCGTGTCCGGGCAATTTTCCCCTTCACCTTGCGGTGCAAAACCGGTAGGGGATCGGCAAGACTGATAGGCAGCCAGATCCGGAGAAATCCATGACCGAAAAATCCAACCTTCCCAAAGTGGTGACGGTATTTGGCGGCTCGGGATTTGTCGGCCGCCACGTGGTGCGCGCCCTGGCGCAGCGCGGTTACCGCGTACGCGTCGCCGTGCGCCGTCCGGACCTCGCTTTCCACCTGCAGCCGCTCGGCGATGTCGGCCAGATCACCGCCGTCCAGGCCAATCTGCGTCACCGCTGGTCGATCGCCCGCGCCATTGAGGGCGCCGATGCGGCCATCAATCTCGTCGGCATCCTTTTCCAGAGCGGCCGGCAGAGCTTTGCCGCCGTGCAGGAATTTGGCGCCAGAGCTGTTGCCGAAGCCTGTGCCGAGGCCGGCGTGCCGCTCGTCCACATGTCGGCGCTCGGCGCCGACGCGCATTCGGAATCCGAATATGCGCGCACCAAGAGCCACGGCGAGCGGGCCGTGTTCGATGCGCTCGGCGACCATGCGATCGTCATCCGCCCGTCGATCGTCTTCGGGCCAGAGGACGATTTCTTCAACAAGTTCGGAGAGATGGCGCGCTTCTCGCCGGTCCTGCCGCTAATCGGCGGCGGCCACACGAAATTCCAGCCGGTCTATGTCGGTGACGTGGCCGAGGTTTTCGCCCGTGCCGTTGACGGCAAGCTGAAAGGCGGCGCTGTCTACGAACTCGGCGGCGCCGAAGTGCTGACGTTCCGCGAATGCCTGGAAGAGGTTCTGAAGGTCACGCGGCGCAAGCGCCTCTTCGTCACCGTTCCCTGGTGGGCCGCGCGGATGCAGGGCCGAATTCTGGGCCTTCTGCCGAATCCGCTTCTGACCGTCGACCAGGTGACGCTGCTCAAGACCGACAACGTGGTCTCCGACGCCGCGGAAACGGAAGGCCGCACGCTCGCCGGCATCGGCATCCGCCCGGCGACGCTGGAAGCGATCCTGCCGTCCTATATGTGGCGATTCCGCGAAACCGGCCAGTTCACCAATCCCAACCTGCCGACTGAAACCGGCGGCGCGGCCTGAATTTGGACGCCGGCGCGCTCCTGCCTGACGCGATCTCGGTTGCAATGGCGGGTTTTCTCGTTGTCGCCAGCATTTTCACATCCGCCGTCACCGCTGCGTTCGGCGTCGGCGGTGGCATCATGATGCTCGTGCTGATGGGCCTGTTCATGCCCGTCGCCGCACTGATCCCGGTGCATGGCGTCGTCCAGCTCGGCTCCAATGCCGGCCGCGCCTTTCACATGCGCAAGTCGACGGTGCCGTCGATGATACTTCCTTTCGCCGCCGGCGGGATCATCGGCGCGCTCGCCGGCGGATCGGTCGTCACCGACCTGCCGGAAGCGTTGCTGAAGACCATTCTCGCGATCTTCATCGTTGTCCTGACCTGGGTGAAGCTGCCGCCTTTGCCGGCCGCGAAATCGCCGCTGGTCTTTACAATCGGCGGCGTCATTTCGACGGCGCTGACCATGTTCATCGGCGCCACCGGTCCGCTCGTCGCCGCCCTGATGGCGAAGGCCTTTGACACCCGTCAGCAGGTCGTGGCCAATTCCGCCGTCGCCATGGCGATTCAGCATGTCCTGAAAGTCGTGGTATTCGGCGTGCTCGGCTTCAACCTCGCGCCGTGGCTGCCGCTGGCCCTCGCCATGATCGCGTCCGGCTATCTCGGCACGATGATCGGCGCGAGGCTTCTGGAGAATATGGACGAGGCGCGCTTCCGGTTCTGGTTTCGGATCGTTGTCACGGTCCTGGCCGCCGAACTTCTGCGCCGGGCGTTTTCCTAGCCGAGGAAATGCAGCCCGATCAGGCCGAGTGCGCCGACGAGGATGCGCCACCACGCAAACAGCGAAAAACCGTGCTTCGATACATAGTCGAGCAGGTATTTCACGACGAAGACGCCGGCAATGAATGCCGTGACGAAGCCCGCGCCGATAAGAACGGCGTCGTCGAACGACAGCGCGTCCCGGTTCTTGTAGAGGTCGTAGGCGAACGCGCCCGCCATGGTCGGCATGGCGAGGAAGAAGGAAAATTCCGCCGCAGACCGCTTGTCGGTTCCCATCAGCAGTGCGCCGGCGATGGTCGCGCCCGAACGCGACGTGCCGGGGATCATCGCGAGGCACTGGAACAACCCGATCTTGAAACAGAGCCCGAGCGGGTAGTCCATCACGTCGGTGTAACGCGGCTTCAGCGGCAGCTTGTCGATCCACAGCAGGATCACGCCGCCGACGATCAGCACGCTGCAGATCAGGGTGGGCGACTCGAACAGCACCTGCTTGATGAAGTCATGCGCAAGCGCGCCGATGACGGCCGCCGGCAGGAAGGCGAGCAGGATGCCGGCGACGAAACGCCGTGTCTTGGCATCCGACGGCAGCGCCAGCAACATCTGCCAGAGTCGCGAGAAATAGACCGTCAGGATCGCCAGGATCGCGCCCAGCTGGATCAGCACCTCGAAGGTCTTGCCCGTCGATTCAAAGCCGAGAAAGTGGCCGGCGAGCAGCAAATGGGCGGTCGATGAAACGGGAATGAATTCCGTCAGCCCTTCCAGGATACCGAGGAGAAGGGCTTCGACGATCGTCTGGTCTGGCATGGGAGAAGTCCGATTGGGAATTGCCGGGCGGCGGAATCAGAAGGCTTTGCGCCTGACGCGGCATACACGATAATCCGTGCGGCTGACCAGCCCTTACGCGCAGGCGCGGCCGAAGGTGCCGGGATCTTGCGCGGCCTTCCGACGGCGCCGCGGGTCCGGGCGCGGATATTCGCGGGCGCGGCGTGTTACCAAAAGTCACCAAGTGTCGAAAATTTGGCAGCACGCGTCGCATCTGAAATAAAGCCGTCGGCATCGTGGCGCATGTTGATGGGCGTTTTGACATCATCACCCCGATGGTCAAAGCTAGCTTCACGAAATGCTCCACTCAGGGAGGTATTGAGATGGCATTTTTCAAACGCAACGGCGAACGCCTGCCCGACCACATCGTCGAACTGGCCGAAGCCGCGAAGACCGGCAAGATGGACCGTCGCGAATTTCTCGCGCTGGCCAGCACCTTCGGTGCCACAACCGCTGTCGCCTATTCCATGATCGGTCTTGCCGCTCCGACGCCCGCCAGGGCCCAGGAAGGCAAGAAGGGCGGCGTCCTGCGCATGCAGATGATCATCAAGGAAGCGAAGGATCCGCGCACTTATGACTGGTCGGAAATGGCCAACGTCACCCGCCAGTGCAATGACTACCTCAT
The DNA here is from genome assembly GCF_014904745.1 of Oricola nitratireducens. GTDB lineage: Bacteria > Pseudomonadota > Alphaproteobacteria > Rhizobiales > Rhizobiaceae > Oricola > Oricola nitratireducens. Next base: position 37,261 of record NZ_JACZCS010000001.1, on the reverse strand, counting down.
CCGCTATACCCGCGACTTCACGTTCGATGGCCATCTTGTCGAAAGCTGGGACATCAATGACGATGCCACCGAGTACACGCTGAACGTCCGTCAGGGTGTCAAGTGGTCCAACGGCGACGACTTCACCGCCGATGACGTGATCTACAATATCACCCGCTGGTGCGATAAATCGGTCGAAGGCAACTCGATGTCCGGGCGCGTTGCGACGCTCATCGACGACGATACGGGCAAGGCGGCTGAAGGCGCGATTACCAAGGTCGACGACCACACCGTCAAGCTTACCCTGAAATCTTCCGACATCACGCTGATTGCGAGCTTCGCCGACTATCCGGCGCTTATCGTGCATCCGTCGTTCGACGAGAATCCCGATACGCTGAAAATGCCCGGCACCGGGCCCTACGAAATTACCGAATACGAGGTCGGCAATCGCGCCGTTATCAAGCGCCGCGAAAACTTCACCTGGTGGAAGGGCGAACCCTATCTCGACGGTGTCGAGTTCCTCGATTACGGAGCGGAGATCAATTCGACCATATCCGCGCTCGAGTCCGGAGAAATCGACGCCAACTACCAGACGGTTGGCGAAGCGGTCGGACTGTTGGAATCCATGGGTCTCGTGCAGGAGGAGGTCGTTACCGCGGCGACCGTGGTTCTGCGCATGAACGTCGCCAACAAGCCCTACGACAACAAGGACGTCCGCAACGCGATCACGTCTGCCGTCGACAATGCGACCGTTCTGAAGCTCGGCTACAACGACGCCGGCACGGTGGGCGAAAACCACCATGTCTGCCAGATCCATCCGGAATATTACGAGCTTCCGCCGATCTCGCGTGATCTCGGCAAGGCCAAGGAACTGATGACCGCGGCCGGTCACATGGACACCGAGTTCGAGCTGATCTCCTACGATGCGGAGTACGTCAAGGATCCGGCCGATGTCGTCGCGGCGCAGTGCCGTGAGGCCGGTTTCAACATCAAGCGCACCGTCATCCCGGGTTCGTCCTTCTGGAACGACTGGACCAAGTACCCCTTCTCCACGACCGAATGGAACATGCGTCCGCTCGGCGTGCAGGTTCTGGCGCTTGCCTACCGCACTGGAGAGTCATGGAACGAGACGGCCTATTCGAACCCCGAGTTCGATGAAAAGCTCAACGCGGCTCTGGCCGTCGCCGACGCGGACAAGCGCCGCGGGATGATGAAGGACATCGAGATGATCCTTCAGGACAGTGGCATCATCATCCAGCCGTTCTGGCGCAAGCTCTACAGGCATCACCAAGATTATGTGAAAGGCCTGTTCATGCACCAGACCTTCGAGATCCATCTCGAAGGGGTCTGGCTCGACAAGTAAGTCGTAAAGGAAGGCGGGAAGCGGATTGGCTTCCCGCCTTTTTACCGGCGGCTACAATCCGCATTTCACAAAGCCGGGGGAGAGTTCGGGGTCATGCTTTCATTCTTGTTGCGGCGTCTTGGCGTCATGCTTTTGACAATGCTGTGTCTGAGCCTTGTCGTCTTCTTCTTCGTCAATCTCGAACCGAACCTCAAGAAACTCGCGATCTTCCAGACCGAATCCCGCGCCACCGAGCAGGAGCTGAACAACTGGCTCGAACGCAACGGCTACCGGGACAATTTCTTCATCCGGTACGGACGCTGGATCGGTATAGCGCCGAAACAGCCGGTCCGCGATCCGAGCACCGGTCAGATCGTTCCCCGTTTCCGCTATTGTGACGAACCGACCAAGGCGACCTTCTCCGGCGTCCTGCAAGGCGATTTCGGCTGTTCGACCGCGTTTCGCACCACGGTGAACAAGAAACTGCCCGCGGCGCTCGCGGCCACGGGCATCTTGATGTTCTGGGTGATGCTGATCATGGTTCCGACCGCGCTGGTGATCGGCGTGCTGGCCGGCATGCGCGAAGGCTCGAAGCTCGACCGGAGCCTGTCCGTTGCCTCCATCGCCTCGACGGCGACGCCGGAATATGTGTCGGGCGTGATCTTCACCGCCATCTTCGCGACATGGCTCGGCGTTCTCAACGGCTCGGCGGCGACCGCGCTGACGCGCGGATTTTCCTTCTACAATTTCACCCTGCCGGTGATGACACTGGCGATCTACGGCATCGGCTACATCGCGCGCATGACCCGTGCCTCGATGGCCGAGGTGATGACCGCGCAATATATCCGCACCGCGCGGCTCAAGGGTTTGACATTTCGCGCCGTCGTCATGCGCCATGCGCTACGTAACGCGCTGATAGCGCCCTTTACCGTGATCATGCTGCAGTTTCCGTGGCTGCTCACCGGCGTCGTCGTCGTCGAGAGCATGTTCAACTACAAGGGCTTCGGCTACCTGCTGGTGCAGGCCGCCGCCAACAACGACATCGATCTCGTCTTGTCCTGTGGCCTGATCTCGGTGGTGATCGTCCTTGTGACACAGCTGATATCGGATATCGGCTACGCTTATCTCAACCCGCGCATCCGCGTCGCGTAACCGGAGGAAGCGGGTATGGAAACTCTGGGCATTTTCGGAATTATCGCAGGCCTTCTCTACCGGTTGTGGCCGGTATGGGCGGCGCTGATCGTCATCCTCGTGGTCGTCCGCGTCTACGGCAGCCGGCTCGGACTGTTCGGGCAATTGTTTGATTCCGCCATCGGCACGGCGGGCGTGATGATTTGCGGTTTCTGGGTCTTCACTGCGATCTTCGCCAACATCATCGCGCCGCTCGATCCCCGCGTTCAGGTCACGATCATGAAGAACGCGGTCCCCGGCGCTGTCGATACCCAAACCGGCATGGCCTTCCTGCTTGGCGGCGACCAGCTGGCGCGCGATGTCTTCAGTCGCGTCGTCTACGGCGCGCGCATCGTGCTGACGATCGCGCCGGCGGCGACGCTGATCGCGCTTCTGGTCGGGTCGTCGCTCGGTCTTCCGGCGGGATTCTTCGGCCGCCGCATCGATTCGGTCCTGTCCTTCCTCGCCAACCTCGTGCTGGCATTTCCCGTGATCCTTCTGTTCTACCTCCTGGTGACTCCCGGCATCATGGAGACCGCCATTCCCTATGCGATGGCGGGCATCCTCTTCATCATCCCGATCATCTTCTTCTGCGTCCTGTTCGTGACCCGTTATTCGGCCCGGCCGGCGCTGATGTGGACCTATCTGGCGCTCACCGTGGTCATCGGCTTCTGGATCTATTCGGGTCTTGTCTTCAACGCCGATCCGCTTGGCATTATCTCCATCGAACCAAACGAGCTGAACATCTTCGTCGCCGTCGTCTTCGCTTCGAGCCCCGGCGTGTTCCGCATCGTGCGCGGCCTCGTCATGGACATCATCACCCGCGACTATGTCGCCGCGGCCCAGACGCGCGGTGAATCGCCCTGGTACATCATGTTGTGGGAAATCCTGCCGAATGCCCGCGGCCCGCTGATCGTCGATGTCTGCCTGCGCATCGGTTACACGACGATCCTGCTCGGAACCCTGGGTTTCTTCGGTCTCGGCATGGGGCCGGAAAGCCCCGACTGGGGTACCGCGATCAAGGACGGCTCAAAGGTCGCCCAGCTTCGGCTCTTCCCGTGGCAGGGTGTCGTTCCGGCCATCGCGCTGATGTCGCTGGTGCTGGGCTTGAACCTGCTCGCCGACGCGCTGCGTGAAGAATCGCTGAAGGACTGAGGGGAACCGGTATGGCCATGCAAACAGTTGAAGCCCCGACCGGCGACAGGCCCCCCGTTACGGCCGAAACGCCGATCCTGGAAATCGAGAACCTGCACATCTCCTTTTATACCCGCGCCGGCGAGATCCCCGCCGTCATGGACTTCTCCTGCAAGGTGATGCCCGGCGAGGCGATGGGTATCGTCGGCGAGTCGGGCTGCGGCAAGTCAACCGTCGCACTCGGCATCATGCGCGATATGGGCAGCCGCGGTCATATCAAGTCCGGGACGATCAAGTTCAAGGGCCGCAAGATGGGCGAGATGAGCGACGCGGAACTGCGCACGCTACGCGGTTCCAAGATTGCCATGATCTACCAGGAGCCGATGGCCTCGCTCAATCCGGCGATGAAGGTCTCCCGCCAGCTCATGGAAGTGCCGATGATCCACGAGGGCGCGTCGAAGGAAGCTGCATGGAAACGCTCCGTCGAAATGCTTGACGCCGTGCGCCTTCCGGACCCGAAGCGTGTCATGAACTCCTATCCGCATCAGCTTTCGGGCGGACAGCAGCAGCGCGTCGTCATCGCGATGGCGCTGCTGTCTAATCCGGAACTGCTGATCCTCGATGAGCCGACGACCGCGCTCGACGTCACCGTGGAAGCCGGCATCGTCGATCTTGTGAAGGACCTCGGCAAGCAATTCGGCATGTCGAGGCTGTTCATCTCGCACAATCTCGGCCTGATCCTCGAAACCTGCGACCGGATTACCGTGATGTATTCCGGCGAGGCCGTCGAAACCGGCGGCGTGAAGGACGTGTTCGATCGCATGCGCCATCCCTATACGCAGGGGCTGTTCCGCTCGATTCCCCTGCCAGGCGCCGACAAGAATGCGCGCCCCCTGATCGCCATTCCGGGCCAGTTGCCCCTGCCGCACGAACGGCCGAAGGGCTGCAACTTCGCCCCGCGCTGCCACCATTTCGTCGAGGGCGTCTGCAACGCCCACGAAGTGCCGATGTACCCCGTTTCGGGCCACAGGAACCACTTCAGCCGTTGTGAGCGCTTCAAGGATCTGGACTGGGCGGCAATGCCGGAAGGCGTGAAGACCAACGAGCTCATCAAGCCGGGCGATTCGATCCTCCAGATCGACGATTTGAAGAAGTATTACGATGTCGCCGCCAACGCGATCTTCGGTGGCGGCGAGCGGCGCACCGTGAAGGCGAACGAGTCGATCACCTTCGATGCCCGCGAGGCCGAAACCGTTGCGATCGTCGGCGAGTCCGGCTGTGGCAAGTCGACGCTCGCCAAGGTACTGCTCGGGCTGGAGACGGCAACCGGCGGTACGATCAAGCTCGACGACCGGGAGATCCAGGCCATCGAGGTGCAGAACCGGGGGGCCGATCTCGTTTCGGCCATCCAGATGGTGTTCCAGAATCCGTTCGACACGCTCAATCCGAGCCATTCGATCGGAAGCCAGATCATCCGCACGTTGGAAAAATTCAAGATCGGCGCAAACCAGGCCGAACGCCGCGCCCGCATGCTTGAACTGCTCGATCTGGTGAAACTGCCGCGTGCCTTCGAGACGCGCATGCCGCGCCAGCTCTCGGGTGGCCAGAAACAGCGCATCGGCGTTGCCCGCGCCTTTGCCGGCGGCCCGAAAGTCGTCGTCGCCGACGAGCCGGTATCGGCCCTCGATGTCTCCGTCCAGGCGGCGGTGACGGAATTGCTGATGGACATCCAGCGCGAGTCGCGCACGACCATGCTTTTCATCAGCCACGACCTCTCGGTCGTCCGTTACATCGCCGACCGGGTCGTGGTGATGTATCTCGGCTACATCGTCGAGCAGGGCACGACCGAGCAGGTCTTCGCGCCACCCTATCACCCCTATACCGAGGCGCTTCTGTCGGCGATCCCGATTGCCGATACCAGCGTCAAGAAGAAGAGCATCATTCTGGAAGGCGATATTCCGTCGGCGCTCAATCCGCCCCCCGGCTGTCCGTTCCAGACCCGGTGTCCGCACAAGCGCCAGGTGCCGGGCAAGCTGTGCGAGACCGAAATGCCGCCGCTCAAGCATTTCGCTGGCGGCCACACTGCGCTGTGCCACCTTTCCGAAGAGTATTTCGCGGCCATGGAGCCGGTCATATCCTTCGATGTGCCCGAGACGGACGATTCGTCGAAAGAGGTCGATACCGCCAAGGTGAAAAAAGCGCCGGTGCAAAAGAAGGCCGAGGCCAAAAAGGCGCGCGCGGCGGCGCCGAAGAAGGAGTCTGCGCCGAAAACCGCCGCCAAAGCGGAAGCCCGTCCGCCGAAAATGCGCAAACCCGCCAAGCCCGACGACCTGAAGCTGATCTCCGGTGTCGGGCCGAAGATCGAGGGCGTTCTGAACGGGCTCGGCATCTATAAATACGACCAGATCGCCGGTTGGAAGAAGGCCGAACGCGAATGGGTCGACGACCATCTGAAATTCCGCGGCCGCATCGAGCGAGAGGACTGGGTCAAACAGGCCAAGGCCCTCGCCAAGGGCGGCGTCGACGAATATGTCCGCGTCTTCGGCAAAAAGCCGCGATAGAAGATCATGACGCGGGCGGATGACGTCGCTGCATTTGTCGCCCGCTGCGCCGCCGGAGACTTCCCGCCGGATGTCCTGCATCAGGCGCGCCGCTGTCTGGTCGACCTGATCGGTGTCGCCGCGGCGGGCAGCAGGACCGAACTCTCGCGAGTCATTTCCGATCACGCCGCGACGCATTTCGCCGCCGGGCGCAACATGGAATCTGCCCCGCTGCTTTTCCGTGCCGATCACCGGACAAGCCCGTCCGGCTCGGCGCTTGCGAATGGCATGACGATCGATTCCTTCGACGCCCATGACGGCCATCCGCTCACCAAGGGTCATGCCGGCTGCGGCATTTTCCCGGCGCTGTTCGCTCTTGCCGCCGCCGAGGAGCCGGAGATGGCGTTCGCGCGCTTCCTCGGCCTCCTTGTCGCCGGCTACGAGATCGCCATCCGCGCGGGCATTTCGTTGCATGCGACGGCGCCAGACTATCACACCTCCGGCGCCTGGGTGGCGGTTGGCGCCGCCGCGCTCGGCGGCCATGTTCTGGGCCTCGACGCGGGGCCGTTCCGCCATGCGCTCGGCATCGCCGAATATCACGGGCCGCGCAGCCAGATGATGCGCTGCATCGATCACCCGACCATGCTGAAGGACGGCTCCGGCTGGGGCGCGATGGCCGGCGTGTCCGCCGCCTATCTCGCCCGCGACGGCTTCACCGGCGCGCCGGCGATCACGCTGGAAGACGAGACAACCGCGGAAATCTGGTCGGACCTTGGCGAGCGCTGGCGAATGATGGAGCAGTATTTCAAGCCGTATCCAGTATGCCGTTGGGCGCAGCCCGCCGTTGAGGCGGTGCTACAGGCGGTTGCCCGGTCCGGACGTCCGCCGGCCGGCATCGACAGCATTCGGATTTTCTCGTTTCATGAGGCGACGCGGCTCGCCGCACGCCGTCCGCAGTCGACGGAGGAAGCGCAATATTCGCTGCCTTTTCCCGTCGCCGCCGCGGCGCTCAGGGGAAGGATCGGCCTTGCGGAGGTGTCGGACGCGGCTTGTCGCGACAACGAAATTCTCGCGCTTGCTGACCGCATCATTCTCGTCGACGACCCGGTCTTTTCGGCCGAGTTTCCGGCCGAGCGCTGGGCGCGCGCCGAAGTGACGTTCAGCGACAAGACGGTTGCGAACTCAGATGCCGTTCGCGCCCGCGGCGATGCCGTCGAGCCGCTTTCCGACGAGGAGATTCTCGCCAAGTTTCGCGCACTGATGGCGGATTCCGGCCACGGGAAACTGGCGGACGGTCTCGAGGCTTTCGTCTGGCGGCCGGTATCCGGTGCGAGGGTGCGCGACTTCGTCAGCCTTTTTTCGCCCTGACGCGATAGGCCAGCATATCGGCCCATTCCGGGTGCTTTTCGAACTGCGCCGCCGCATACGGGCAGAGCGGAATGATCTTCCGTTCGGCCTTTTCCGCGTCGGCGAGCAGTGTCTTGAGCAGGCGCATTCCGGTTCCCGTGCCGCGAAACGCATCCGGAACCTCGGTGTGATCGATGATGATCTGGTCCTTGCCGATCAGGCGGTAGGTCATCTCGGCGATTGTCTCGCCCGGACCGCGCACCAGGTAGCGCCCCTTGCCGGCATCGTCCTCTTCGCGTTCGACGGGAAGCGTCTTCACGTCGGTCATGTCGGCGCGAATGCCGGTCAGGAACGTGGCGATCGCGTCGAGCTCGCTCTGCGCGATCTCGTGCCCGCCCGGATGCCAGACGCTCTTGACGGTTGCGCCGCGGCTTTCCAGCCCCTCGATCAGTTGTCCGGTAAGGTCCGGCGGGCAGATCGGATCGCGCCCGCCCGCGGTTACCAGGATGCTCTTTGCGGCAAGGTCGTCACCGTTTTCGATTTCCCATGGGATCAGCGGATGCATCAGCACGGCGTCGGAGAAGAGGCCGGGTTCCTCCAGAATGACGGAAGCGAGGATATTCGCGCCGTTGGAATAGCCGAGCCCGATGACGCGCGATGGTGCGAGCCGCTTTATGTGGGCGGTGACGAAATCGGCCATTGCGCGCGTCCGCGCGGCGAGGTCCTCCATGTCGTAGACGCCTTCGCCGGCGCGCCGGAAAAAGCGGCGCATGCCGTTTTCCGAGACATCGCCACGCGGCGCGATGACGACCGCTTCCGGGAAGAGCGCGGCAGAAAGGTCGAGAAACCGGGTCTCGTCTCCGCCGGTGCCGTGAAAGGTGAAGAGCGCCGGATTGCCGGGCCGGTAGTCCGGTCCCGGTCTTTCGGCGTGGTGATAGCTGTCGAGAGGCATTGGATCGGTTCCCGTCGGTTGCGGGTGATATAGGGAATCCTGGTTCCTGTATCCATCACGCGGCAACCGGCACCGGGTTTCTACGAGTCGTCCAGCGGCAGCGCGCTGGTATCCTTCAGTGTCTGCAGGACGATGGACGTCTTGACGTTCTGCACCGCCTCGTGCGGCAGCAGCGTTTCGTTGACGAAATCCGACAGGCCGCGCAGGTCCCGCGTCACCACCCGGAGGATGTAGTCCATCTCGCCGGTCAGCGCGTGCGCCTCCTGCACCTCCGGCAGCCGCGCCATCAGCTCCGCGAAGCGCGCGGCATTGTTGCGGTTGTGCGTTGACAGAGTCACCGAGATGAAATTCACCAGGCCGAAGCCGGCCTTCTCGCCGTCGATGCGCGCGTGATAGCCGGCAATCAACCCGTCGCGCTCCAGCCGTGCGCGCCGCCGCGAACATTGCGACGGCGACAGGTGGATGCGCTCCGCGATGTCGTTGTTGGTCAGCCGCGCGTCGTCCTGCAGCAGCGCAAGGATTTTGCGGTCCGTTTTGTCCAGTTCTGCGTCAGACATGTTTTTTCACTTCATGATGCACGATTCGTGCAGAATGATGTCAGATCATGCGCAAATACGCAAACACCTTGCGCCGCTCATGCGGTATTCTGGTGCGAGAGAGATTTGGAGGCTTGCCATGGGACCCTTCCCGCACGACGCACCGAAAGCGAAAATCTCGGCCGACAATCCGGCCGGCACCGATGGGTTCGAATTCGTCGAATTCGCCCATCCCGATCCGAAGGAACTGGAAACGCTCTTTGCGCGCATGGGTTATGCGCCGGTTGCCCGCCACAAGACCAGGGCAATCACGGTCTGGCGCCAGGGCGACGTCAACTACATCGTCAATGCCGAGCCCAGCTCTCACGCCATGCGCTTCGTCGAGGAGCACGGCCCGTGCGCGCCGTCCATGGCATGGCGCGTGGTCGATGCGAAACATGCCTTCGAGCACGCCGTGGCGAAGGGCGCGACACCCTATGAGGGCGGTGACAAGGCGCTCGACGCGCCGGCTATCGTCGGCATCGGCGGATCGCTGCTCTATTTCGTCGATACCTATGGCGACAAGGGCTCGCCCTATGACGCCGAATTCGACTGGATCGGCGCGCGCGATCCGAAGCCGGAAGGCGTCGGCTTCTATTACCTCGATCACCTGACCCACAATGTCTACCGTGGCAACATGGACAAGTGGTGGGCCTTCTATCGCGAACTGTTCGGTTTCACCCAGATCCATTTCTTCGATATCGAGGGCAAGCTCACCGGCCTCGTCAGCCGCGCGATCACCTCGCCCTGCGGCAAGATCCGCATCCCGCTCAACGAGTCGACCGACGACAAGAGCCAGATCGAGAGCTATCTGAAGAAATACAAGGGCGAGGGCATCCAGCACATCGCCGTCGGCACTGACCATATCTACGATGCGACCGACGCGCTCGCCGCCAATGGCCTGCAGTTCATGCCGGGGCCGCCGGACGCCTATTATGCGATGAGCCACGATCGCGTGCACGGCCATGACGAGCCGGTCGACCGGATGAAGAAATACGGCATCCTGATCGACGGCGAAGGCGTTGTCGGCGGCGGCGAGACGAAGATCCTGCTGCAGATATTCTCCAAGACCGTTATCGGGCCGATCTTCTTCGAGTTCATCCAGCGCAAGGGCGATAACGGCTTCGGCGAGGGCAATTTCCGCGCGCTCTTCGAGTCGATCGAACGCGAACAGATCGAAAGCGGCGAACTGGCGATGGACGCGGCCGAGTAATCGGACGCCCGCATTCCCGCGGGTAACCGGCTACGCCGCCATCGGCATCCGTCGTCCCGAGCGCAGGAAGATCGTCAGGATGATCGCGATGTTGAGCAGGTTCCAGGCAATCCCGTTCAGGAACGCCATCTGGTAGGACCCGGTCATGTCGTAGATCCAGCCCGACATCCAGCCGCCCAGCGCCATGCCGGCAATCGTCGCCATCATGACGAATCCGACCCGCGTGCCGGCTTCGCGGGCTGGCATGTATTCGCGTACGATCAGCGTATAGCTCGGCACGATTCCGCCCTGCGACAGGCCGAAGATCAGGCTGACCATGTAAAGCGACACCAGCCCGTCATAGGGCAGGTAGAGGAACAGCGCGACGCATTGCAGCGACGATCCGATCAGCAGCGTGGCGACGCCGCCGAGGCGATCCGCGATCAATCCGGACGTGAGCCGCGACGCGACGCCGCCGAACAGCATGAGCGACAGCATTTCGGCGCCGACGGCCGGCCCGAAGCCGAGATCGGTGCAAAGCGACACGATATGGACCTGCGGCATCGACATGGCGACGCAGCAGCCGACACCGGCAAGGCCGAGCAGCAATTGCAGCGTGCGCGGCGAAAAGGCGGCCGCACGGCCGTTTGCCGGCGTGACGACCGGCGCCGCATCGACGACACTTGCCGGAAACCGGCGCCGCAGCAGCCAGGCCAGCGGAATGACGCTGGCGACGATGATCGCGGCGAGCGCGAAATAGACCGCGCGCCAGCCGCCGCTTTCCTGGATCGGCTGCAGCAGGATCGGCCAGATCGCGCCGGACAGATAATTGCCGCTGGCGACGATCGCCACCGCGATACCGCGTCGGCGCCGGAACCAGTGCGAGATGTCGGCGAGCAGCGGCCCGAAACCCGCCGCAGTGCCGAAACCGATGACGAATTGCGCCGCCGCCAACATGTGGATCGATGGCGCGACCGCGGCGGCGGCGTAGCCGGTGCCGAGTATGAGCGCCGCGCCGGAGAGTGCCACCGTGATCCCGAACCGGTCGACGGCGCGCCCGATAAACAGATTGCCGAGAGCGAAGCCGGCCATCGTCAGCGTGTAGGGAACCGATGCTGCGGCCCGTGCCGTGTCGAACTCGGCCTGTACCTGGGGCATGATCACTATGATCGACCACATGCCGACATTGCCGATTGTCGCGATCAGAAGACTGACCGCGAGGCGTTTCCAGGAATACCGGCTATCGAGAAGGTCCGCAGGATGCATTGCGCGACGCTATTGCCGGTTTGCCGTCTTGTCTAATGCTCTATTCTGCGGGTTGCCGCGAGCGCCGGACTGGCTTTTCTAGAAACCCATCCTTTGCGCAAGCGCCTTCAACATTGCCAGCAATGCCAGGCTGGCGAAACCGCCGGCAACGACCGTGACGCCATATTGGGTCGTGCCGTTGAGAGGCAGGTGAATGTATTTGGTGGCGTAATAGCCGAGGAAGCCGCCGGCTATCAGGATGATCGTGTTCGGAAGGATGCCGAATCCGTCTCCGCCCATGACGCCGTCCATCGCATACCCTATGAAATAGGCACATGCGGATCCGATGAACAGGATCATCAGGAATGTCATGGTATGGGGATCGATATACATAATAGCCCCTGGTTTCAGTGATGGCACTGTCCCAGAATGGCATGAATCCCTGAATATCAGGTTTGCATGATGCGCGGAATTGACGGCTTTCGGGCTAAATTTTGTTAATTCCTGTCGATGCCGCCGGCTGGCCCGGGAAAAAAGTGGCGGATCCTTAAAATTTGAACTGACCGGTAAGACCCGAATTTATCGACCGCTGGCATCATGCGGCGATTGCCACGGGAAGGACGGTCATGGCCCGCGCGGACAGGGTTTTCGAGAAATTCAAGACAATGCCGATCTGGTGTCAGTCGTGCCTCGTGACCTTGGCCGCGGTGTTGGGCTCCGATTCCCTGACGCTGGCATTCTACAGCATCTTCTTTTCGGACCGTCTTGCGCTCGACCTTTTGCTGACGGCGCTGATAACCATTATCGTGGCCTTTCCGATCGCCTGGCTGTTCCTTGACCAGCACGTGAAGGTCGAACGGCTGGCGCGCGAACTGCGCATCGCTTCGCAGACCGATTCCCTGACCCGCCTCGCCAACCGGCGCGAATTCATGGCCTCCGTCGGCGCGGCGCTTTCCGCGTCGGACGAGCCGGCCGGCGCTGGCGCTGTCCTGTTCATCGATGCCGACCATTTCAAGCGGATTAACGATACATACGGCCACGGCGTCGGCGACGAGGTTCTGATCAATCTCGGCGAGGCCATCATGGACAGCATCCGCCTTCAGGATGTCGCCGCGCGCATTGGCGGCGAGGAGTTCGCCGTCTTCCTGCGTCTCGCCGATCTCGATATGGCGCAGCGCGTCGCGGAACGCATTCGTGTCCTGACACACAAAATCTCCGAATCGATGGACCTCGGCGATATCGGGATCACGGTCAGCATCGGCATTGCGCGTCATCGCAAGGGCCAGACCCTCGACGACGTGCTTCGCACCGCCGACCGTTCGCTTTATGTCGCCAAGGAAACCGGTCGCGACCGGATCGTTCAGGATCTTTGCCTGCCGGCCGCCGCGTGATACGCCGGCCGGGCCGGACAGCTATTCCTTGAATTCCCAGACCTGCTGAAAATCGAGATCCGTAAACGCCAGCGCGTCGCGTGCCGCCGCGTCGCAACCGAGCGATCTGACGTTGCGGCGCATCTCCTTGCGCCATGCGGGAACGATCGCCATCGCCGCCGCGCGGTCGGCAGGGCTCAGCTCTTTGCCAGAAGTGGCGTCGCCATAGGCGAAATAGGCCGGGCAGGCGTCCTCGATGGCGGCGGTGTATCCGCGGAAGATGGCGAAACGAACGGCTTCGTTTTCGCCTGCCCGGACGGTTGTGGCGCAGGCCACAGCGACAGCGGCGAGCGCCAGTCGAACGAACATGCGGCTTCCTTCGAAAGGTTTCAAAGCGTTGCGGCGAACCGGTTAATCGAGTCGGGCAGGGCTGTCCATGCGGTTCCCGGTCACCGCACAAATTCGCGTTGACGGCCATCCCGCAATTCACACGCGGCAGGCCTAATCCCGCCGCTGGAATGCGATCATGACCAGGGCGAGGCACGACGAGCCCAGCATGAGCAGGAGGGAGACCGCGTTCAACAATGGCGTGGATCCCTCTTTCAGTCGGTCGAACATGGCGATGGTCAGCGGTGCATCGGACCCGACCAGCATCAATGTGGTGTTGAAATTTTCGAAGCTCATCAGGAACGCCACCACGAAGGCGCCGATCATCGCCGGAGCGAGATAGGGAATCGTAATTGTGCGCACCGCGGTCAGTCGCGTTGCGCCGAGATTGAGCGCCGCCTCTTCCAGGGACTGGTCGAACTTCTGCAGCCGGGCGGAAATGACCAGCGTCGCGATCGTCGCGATGAACGAGAACTGGCCGAGGATGACGAGCGTCAGCCCCGGGCGCAGGACTTCGAGGTCCCATTTCATGCTGTCCCAGACAGCGTTTGCCACGGTGCTGGAGAAGACGAGCATCGAGATGCCGAGCACGATGCCGGGAATGACCAGAGGCAGCAGCATCAGAATGTAGAGCAGGCCGCGGCCGGGAAACTTGTGGCGCGTGAAGAGAAAGGCGTTGGACACGCCGACCGCCACCGACAACAGCGACACGGCCAGACCGACAAACGCCGACGTTCCGATGGCGCGCAGAATCGGCCGTTCGTGGAACACGCCGATCATCGGCGCCGCGTCGCCGAAGAACCAGTTCCAGGTGAACCCCTCCCAGGGGAGGGAAGGAAACTGGCTGTCGTTGAAGGCGAATACCGTCACCACGAACAGGGGCAACGCCAGATAGACGAAGAACAGCACCACATAGGCGGAATAGGCAAACCGGAACGGGCGCGATTGGGGAATAGTCGGAATCATGGTCGCGCCTCCCCTAGCCCATCGTCTTTTCGAGCGTCTGCCCGGTCAGCCGCAGCATGACCCAGACGATGAAGGACGAGAGGAACAGAAGCACGAACCCGAATGCCGCGCCAAGCTCCCAGTTGAAGCGCACGATGAACTGCGAATAGATCAGTTCGGTGAACCACAGGCTGTCCTTGCCGCCGAGCATGGTCGGCGTCAGGTAGTTGCCGAGGCTCAGCATGAAAACGACGATGCAGCCCGAGACGATCCCCGGCATCGCATGCGGAATGACGATCTCTCGCAGGATAGACGGTCCGCTGCCGCCGAGGTCGTAGCCGGCCTCGATCACCGCGTCGTCGAGGCTTCCGAGCGTGGTGATCAGGGGGACGACCATGAACAGCATCGAGGTGTAGACGAGGCCGATCATGATGGCGGCGTCGTTGTAGAGCATTTCGACCGGGCCGTGGACGAGCCCCAGATATTGCAGCAGGCTGGAGATCACGCCGGTCTCGCGCAACAGGATCATCCAGCCGAAGGTGCGGACGAGTTCGGAAACCCAGAACGGGACCAGGCAAAGCAGGAAAAGCAGCGACCGCACGCGCCCCTTGGCCATTTTCGCGATGTAGTAGGCGACCGGAAAGGCGACAACGAGCGTGATCAGCGTCGCCAGGACCGACATCACCGCCGTGCGCAGGAACGTCCAGAGATAGAGCGGCTCCTGCAGGAACGTCAGGTAGTTCGCCGGGCTGATCTCGTATTTCCCGACGCCGACACGTTCGCGCAGCGACACCAGGAACATGTCGATATGCGGGATGATGATGAGCAGGGACAGCCACAGCAACAGCGGCGTCAGAAGCAGGATGAAGCCGAGCCGCGTTCCGTCACGCATCTATTCGGCCCCGGCGGCGAAGCAATTCGCCTGTTCGCCCGACCAGCCGATATGCACCACGTCTCCCTTGGCCAGGTCGTCGAATTCGCCCGACTGCGGCAGCGCGACCTCGATCTCGCCGGCGCTACCCTCGTCGCGAACCAGCACCCGGCTGGCGGCGGCGTTGAAGAGCAGGCTCGTGACACGACCCTTCAGGTGGTTGTCCAACGATGTGAGTTCGGTCTCGTTGCGGGAGAGGCGAATGGCTTCCGGCCGGACAAATATGTCGGCTGACTGGCCGTCGCCGAGCGCGCGTCCCTGTGCGTTTCCGCGAATAAGCAGGCCGCTGTCGGTCCGCAGTTCCGGCGCGCCGCCGTCGCTGCGTTCGATCCGTCCGCTCCAGCGATTGCTGTCACCGACAAAGCCGGCGACAAACGGCGTCTCCGGCCGGTAGTAGAGATCGCGCGCCGTTCCCATCTGTTCGAAACAGCCCTGGTTCATGACCGCGATCTGGTCCGACATGACCAATGCTTCCGACTGGTCGTGGGTGATGTAGACGAATGTCGTGTCGAAATCGGCCTGCAGCGCCTTGAGTTCGATCTTCATGCGCTCGCGCAGCTTCAGGTCGAGCGCGCCGAGCGGTTCATCAAGAAGCAGCACGTCCGGTTCGAGAACCATGCAGCGCGCGATCGCCACGCGCTGTTTTTGCCCGCCCGAAAGTTCGTCGACACGGCGGCGTCCGATCTCCGGCAATCCGATGCGCTCGAGGACCTCGCCGACCTTGCGCGTGATGTCGCGCTTCGGCAGACCGGCGCGCCGCAGTCCGTAGCCGATATTGTCGGCGACGTTCATCATCGGGAATAGCGCCAGATGCTGGAAGACCATGTTGACCGGCCGCTTGTTCGGCGCCACGTCCAGCACCGATTTGCCCTTGATCAGGATGTCGCCGCTCGTCGGCGCGAGAAATCCCGCGATCATTCGCATGATCGTCGTCTTGCCGCACCCGGATGGTCCGAGGATGGAAAAGAAGGATCCCGGCGGCACGGAAAAGGAAACGTCGCTGACCGCGGTCGTGTCGCCGAAGCGCTTGGTCAGATCGATGCACTGAAGGTCGGGGGTCATCGGCTGTTCGTCATACCGTGAAACGAAGCGGCACCCGCCCGAAGGCGGGTGCCGCAGGATTTGCGGATAATCAGTTGGCGGCCTTTACGCGGTCAAGCACGCCGCCTTCGATCGCTTCCAGTCCGGCCGGCACCGGCGGATACCATTTGATGTTGTCGACGGCTTCCGGCGGAAAGCTCGCCTGGTAGCGTGCCTTGAGATCGGCCGAAACGAACTCGTCGGCGCCCTTGGATGCCGTGAAGTTGCCGGCCGCCTCGGTGATCAGCGCCGCGATTTTAGGCTGCATCACGAAGTTGATCCAGGCATAGGCCACGTCGTCGGCCTTGCCCTTGGCGGGCAGCGCGAAAGTGTCGATCCAGCCGAGCGCGCCCGAAGTCGGCGCCACGAAGGTGATATCCGGATTGTCGGCGTTCAGTTTCCAGCCGCCGGTATCCCACGCCATCGCGGCCACGACTTCACCCGAACGCATCAGGTTCAGGAGCTCGTCGCCGCCACCCCAATAGGTTTTGACGTTGGGCTTGCACTCGATCAGCTTGGCCTCGACCTTGTTCATGATGTCCGTATAGGCGGCTTCGTCGCCATAGGCGGCGAACGGATCCATGCCCATCGAGAACGCGAAACCGATCAGCGTCGGGCGCTTGAGGCGGTAGGAGACCTTCCCGGCGACGTCCGCGTTGCAGAGGTCGGTGTAGTCCTTCACGCCGGCGGCCTTGGTGGTGTCGAGCACAAGTCCGCTGGTCCCCCACACATGTGGAACGCCATAGACCTCGCCGTCCACGGTCGTGTTGGCCTTGGTTGCCTCGAGCATCGACGGAATGAACTGCGCGGCATCGATCTTGGAGAGGTCGATCGGCTTGTATATCCCGAATTCGGCCTGCGGTCCGGCGATGCGGTCCTGGCTCGGCTGCACCAGGTCGAACCCGCCGCCGCCGGTCGCGCGCAGCTTGGCGATCATTTCCTCGTTGTTCGATTTGGTCACCTCGACGGTGTTCCCCGTTTCCTTCTCGAACATCGCGACCACGTTTTCCGGCGCATAGCCGCCCCAGGTCAGCAGGCGTAGCGTATCCGCGCTGGCGGAATGGGCCAGGCCGAGAAGGCTAATGGTTGCGACGGAGACGATGAATTTCAGACTTCCACTACGCTTTTGCATGACAACTCCCTTCGTGCAGAAATCGATCTTGGGATCGACCACGGTCAGGAAGATTGGTGGATTTTTGCTATTCGGTCAAATTATTGATTTGCGATGCGGAAACCGGTTTCGGCGCGACGCGGGAGCTGCCGGTCGGGACCGCCCATGCGGAACCGGATGTCCGGTCTCGCCATGCGTCAACGCGGTGACGGTTCTGCGCCTCTGTGCGCAATTTCCGCATTGAAGGTTGCGCCCGCCTCGGTTATCAAGGCCGGGCTTTGGCGTTTCGCCAGTGGCACCCGTAGCTCAGCTGGATAGAGCGCTGCCCTCCGAAGGCAGAGGTCACAGGTTCGAATCCTGTCGGGTGCGCCATTCAAGTCTTTGAAAAAGCTTATGTTTGATCCGTGAATTCGGGTCGGCATCTCTCTCAAAACCCGTCCTGTCACACTGTTGTCACAGCAAACGGACGGATGAGAATGGCGTCAATTAGAAAACGTGGTGGGACCTGGCAGGCGCAAGTGCGCCGGGAAGGACATTGCGCAACATCGAAAACCTTCCGCACAAAGGCTGCAGCCATCAAGTGGGCGCGAGACCAGGAAAGCCGCCTCGACGATGGAGAGATGCGCGCCGAGGCGAGAAAGGAACCTTCACTCAGATTGAGAAATCTATTGGAGCGCTACGAGCAAGCGATCACGAGGCACAAGCGAGGTAAGGCCGCTGAGCGGGCACATATGGGGGCCATCTATCGACATCCAATAGCCAATGTATCGGTGAAACGCTTCACACCAGCGCATATTGCGAATTATCGCGATGATCGGCTGTCAGTAGTCTCGCCGTCGACCGTCCGGCGGGAAATGGTTATCTTGCTGCATTGTCTTCGTATCGCAGCCGAGGAATGGCAGTATCCTGTCCCGAAACAGTGTTTTTCCGCAGTGTCCCGCCCGCGGGAGAGTGCTGCTCGATGCCGGCGACTTATGCCGGGTGAACTCCAGCTAATCTTGGACGAGTGCGATAACGGGCCTTCATATCTGAAGCCGCTTGTTTTGCTGGCGCTCGAAACGGGAATGCGCCGAGGCGAACTGCTGTCGCTTACATGGAGGAGCGTCGACCTGAATCAGGGACTTGCCTATCTCAAGGACACAAAGAATGGGGAAGAAAGGACCGTGCCGCTTTCAGCCGCGGCGCGAGATGTGCTGCTCTCAATGGCTGGGATTAGTGGGAAGGTCTTTCCTGCAACGCCGAACGCGACTCGATTAGCTTGGGAACGTATGAAGCGGCGAGCTGGCATTGAAGATCTCAGATTTCACGATCTTCGGCATGAAGCGATCAGCCACTTCTTCGAGATTGGGCTTTCATTGCCAGAGGTGGCGCTGATCAGCGGGCACAAAGATCCGCGCATGCTGTTGCGATACACGCACCTTACGGCCAAGTCGGTAGCCGACAAGCTATTCTCATTCTCGAAGGAACAAGACTATGCGAAGTAGGAAACTGGCCCATTTGCTTTCTCAAGAAGCGAAATCGGAAGAATTTCTTGAACTTGCGAAGCGGTACCAAAAAGACAGGCGGCATAAGTCAAATTGGGATGATCTGATCAAATACTGCGACGCTAGGGATTTCGGGTGCTCAACTGAAAACATGAACGAGTTGGCAGACCCGATCAACTGGTCTCCCACTGTTATCGAAGAAAACAGAAGACCACGGGTTGCTCTGATGATGCGCATCAATCAGCGTGGGAATTTCGTCATTAGCCACAACAGCGCGCGCGACAAGATTGTCTTTCCGGAGGACTTCTCGAGGGCATTCTGGGCCGAGCAATCAATCCATTCTTGGCATTCGGCGCCGGACCCCTGCAACCTCATGTGGGTGCCGGAATTTGGCAGTCTCTGCTCATCTGCTTCTGTGACGCGAAATCCAGTTGCCCAGTCGCTGATAGCAGCGTTTCACGCCAAAATTAGAGAACTGGTTTTTGACATTTCTCAGAAGCTCGATTTGGTGGCGAGCTCAAATATCAAACTCCGGATTGACGATGACCAGATAGTTGGGGTTGCTATCGAGGAGGACCCCAATATGCGTCGATTAGAGCAGGAAATGCAGATGCATGAATATTGAATGCCTTTCCTCCTTCCGGCAGTTCGAAGGCGGCAATCCGGAGGGTGGTTCTTGAGTTCTTGGGTTCGCGGATCAGCCGAGATTAATTTTCATCTGATCCTTTTCGATAATTTCCCCACAATTGAAGAACTCAGGAACCAAGAACCCTCTATCAATTTGACCCGGCCGATGAGACGTGCTGGTCGACAATTCCAAGCACCGTTCCAGAAGAAGAAGCCACACCTTCGTAGTGCGCTTTTCGTTCTGCGTGAGTAGCCATCAGCCAACGTTGAGCATTCCGAAGTGCCCACAGATCAACTGATGAGCCATTCGAAAGTTTGGTTTTTGCCAACTTCCTCGCGCCCATTTCATGCAGAGCCTTCGTCACCTTTGATGAGGACGGCGGAGCGAACGAATGCACGGGATTGGTCAGCAGGCTGATAATATCTCGTACAGTGGCAAGCTCTTTGACTAGCTTTCCGTCACTTACAAGATCCTGGATGTCGGTCGCTACCGGCGTTCTGCTGGCTTCGATAATATCCGCCTTCGCGGTAGTGACGGGCGGGCGACCATGAGGCGACCAACCGGAAATATCTCGATCAAGCAAATCCCGTTTGAATGCGGCGAGCTGTTGGATGCCGGCGGTGAACAACCGATCATAGTATTTCTGGTTTTGTGCAGGGAGATCGATCCGAAAGACTGCGTTACGCCGTTCGCCAGGTTCAAACACAGCGGGGATCGCGCGGTTTGTATAGATAAAAATTCCACGCGGCGTTCTGACTTCGCTCGCCCGAATGTACTTTTCATTCGCTACCACTGTGTCGCTCGTAAACCATGGCTTGAGAGAATTTGTAACTTCCCACCGAGACGATGTGGCCATCTCTTCGATTACCAATATCTGAGTGTTGCCCAAGGATCGCCTGTAGTCGCTTGCATGAATCGCAGCGTCATCTACCTTGACATTCCTATCTCCGAAAAGCGCTTTTAGAATCTCAGTGATGAACGACTTTCCGACACCGTGATCGCCAATGAGCATAATGCCGTGTTTGATTTTTATGTCGGGCTGCTGAAGGAGATGGGCAAGGTAATTAAGTACCCAGTCGCGGTCCTCCTTCTTCGGCAAAATAAGCTGAATGTGCTCATCGATGACGCCAGTTTCGCCTGAAATCGGTGTCAGGCCCCCGAAAGTCCATTCATTCAGAACATGCGCGTCATCAGAATGACTAATGATCAGCCGGCTATCGCCGGGAATGTAGTCTGTTCCAATCACCTTCGGGGAGCGATCATCATGAACGAAGCGCATATGAGTCTTAGCAACGCGATGCGCGAAATGGTTATTAAATGAACTCGCTGGCAGGGCCGCCCGATCATCCGATGTTGGATGATACATATCGGTTTGTGCGCATAGGACGTATTGGGATTGAAGCTCAAGCAAATCCCGGTCGCCGAACGCGAGTTTGTACGGTGAGGTCATATCTGCAGCCCTAAACGGGCACCGAACGCATTCCGGAGACGCTAGCTCATCGGCGATAAATCCGCATGTGCGGGGCTTGACCTTTCTCGCGTGCCTGAGCTTGGCATCGGTTTCCGCGGCATCATATCTCGTCGCATCCAAAGCGGAGAGCTCGTGAAAATGGTCGTCACCGTTGTCGCAATGTGCGGCCAACGTCGCCGCTGCATACCACTCAGGCTCTGATACCTCTGTTGGTTCGTCCCGAAGTTTACCTACAAAACGGCAGTGCTTCTGCAGCAAGCTGAAATCGGCGTAACCCTCTGTAGGATCTGTAGGATGAAGGAAGGGGCGCTCGTCCGCTTGTTTCCTGGAGACGCCGGCGCCGATCAGCATCTCATAGTCTTCTATTTTCAATCTGGTTTCAGATTCTGATTTCAGTTCGACATGACGAGCATCCGAGTACTTCCAATTCCGTGCGCCCAACGGCCTTGTAACCCGAGACAAGTCCGATACGTCATCGATCGCCCATCCTTGCGCGGCCATAGCCGTTTTCAGAATATTTGTTACGCCCTTGGTAACAGCTGCTGCCCTGGCATTGTCAGCTGGCGACTCGATGATGAACGGTTCATTGAAGAGGTAATAGAGGTAGAGCCCACCCCCGCTGGCGATGACCTGCGAGGGATCCGGCAGGGCCGTTTGCGCCACAACTGCCATGGCTTCCTGCTCCGATGTGGGATAATTCTGCTTTGCGTGCTTACCGGAGTTCAAATCAAGGTCGATCAGAACGCCAGGAAGAGCATATGCGTCCGTAGCTTTTCGGCTCGGGCGATGAAACAAACACCATCCCACATATACGTCGCGACGCTCGGCGTTGGCTTCGAGCCAAGCTGTCAGTTCCCTTTCTTGCTCTGGCCAGGAAAAAAAGAGCTGTTTGGTGCCCGAAAATGCACAAACATACCCCTCAGCATTCCCCCATCCGTCCGCTAGCTTCTCGATATTGATTTTCACGTTATGCTCCATTGTCACTCATAATTGATCGTTCGGTCCCGGTCTGAGGAGCGATTTGGTGATGCATCGAGAAAGTTTGAGTCGGGAACTCCGCTTCCCCTAGAGTACTCGGAAAATAACCGCGTTTCGGGCTTCTCTCGGATGGTCCCCGAGGCGGTCGAGGTGTCAATCGCTCGCGATTTCGCGCTCGTTTGAGAGCGGGCTTTCTCGCTCCGACGTAATTTTCAGATCACATATGTCTTCTTCCCGGCAGCTCCCAAGCGGCCGACGCAAGTTCGGGAAGATCACTGATTTCGATCTCACGTACATCGCGATCCTCACAAGACAGGAGCACAGGAGCGCAGTCTAGCAAGTCATCAACGACATAGGTGAGCCAAGGCCGCAGATGGAATTTTCCATCGTCCAGCTCAAAGACAGCAAACTTGCTTCCCTCGTTCTCCACCAGAAAACGCGCATCAACGATCGGGAAGAACTGAGAGCCGGAGCTAGTCGTAAGGGTTACTCCATCGCAGAGTTCATCGCCCCCATCAGCGTGAATGAGGTCATCGACGGCCTTTGCGCAAAAACGCGGTTTGTTTCCAAGGAGGACAGGCTTAGGCAGCTGTCCGTTCTTGGCCATTCGGGCGACAGTCCGCACCGAAACGCCGAGTAAGGCGGCAACTTGGGTTTGGGTTAGAAGCTTGTTCATCGGTCAGTACCTTTTTTTCTTTGTCTGACAGATGTGGCTAGTGACAGGCGCGGCGACAAACCTCGACTGCAGCGTCGTGCATCACCTGCGTAGAAATAGGATTTTCGAGCCGGAAAAGGCCACTACATTGTCTAAATGGAACAACCAGACGAAACAAAAGCGTGGTGTAGAGAGAAGCTGGCTAACCACTTGATCAGCTCATCAACACCGCCATGGCGCCCCGTACCTAGCCGTGAAGTGGCGCGGTTGCTTGGAGTCAGCCTGCAGGCTTTGGCGAACTGGCGGGTTCGCGAAACCGGGCCTGTGCCCGAGCCAAGACAGTGCGGAAAGGGGAACCGGACTTTTTACCGTCTCGATGAAGTCGCGAGCTGGCTTCTTGAACGGCGAGTCATGCCGTGGGAAGTTAGTCGGGATTGGCTGGAGGAGAGGGGGCTCGCGGTGGATGACGCATCAGAAGTTTCAACCGAATTTCTGATTAAGGCGGCTGACCCGTTTGTATAAGACCTAGCCATAGTAGACCGGGCAGCGTTGGCGATTAGGCGATGAGTCGGACAACGCTGGCATCACCGACGCGCGCCAGAGTGGTATAAAGGCTTACAATGCGAGCAGCACATAGGACCACAGATCATGGGTCCCGAACCGCCTCCATTTAGCGCAATAAAATCAAGTACTTGTGGGGGCGGTTCGGCAGTCGGCGCAGGACCTGCTGGACGGGGAGGTCCGGTGCCCCAGCGCTTGACACTAAGAGAAGATCCTTGACCCGTTGCGGTGAGGGCTCCGGCGAAGACCGCCGGGGTCTGGTAGCCGAGCGAGGAGTGTGGCCTCGCGGTGTTGAAATCCTCCCTCCATTCGGCGATGGCGCTGCGCGCATGATCGATGCCGAAGAACAGGCTCTCGTTTAGGAGCTCGTCCCGCATCCGTCCGTTGAAGCTCTCGACATAACCGTTTTGCATCGGCTTGCCGGGCGCGATGTAGTGACATTCGACACGGTGATCCTTCGACCAGGCAAGGATGGCGTTCGAGGTGAACTCGGTGCCATGGTCGGAAACGATCATGTCGGGCTTGCCGCGACGGATGATCAGATCGGTCAGCTCACGCGCCACCCGGCGACCAGAGATCGACGTGTCCGGGATCGCAGCCAGACACTCGCGCGTCACGTCATCGACAATGTTCAGCACCCGAAAGCGCCGTCCGCAGGCGAACTGGTCTTGCACGAAGTCCAGTGACCAGGGCGCATTCAGTATCGCCTCGACCAGGATCGGGGCTCTCGTGCCCAGTGATTCAATTCTGCTTCGGCTTCAGGCGGACTACATAGTTTGATGGGGCAACCTCGAAGCGATCAGCTAAGACTACCCTGATCCACTCGCGTACGATTTCCCACTGTTTCCGCCGCTCGCCGGCATCGTAATTCGGGTACATCTCTCCAACCAAGCGGATGCCTTCTTCATCGTCTATGGTGCCTGGGACCCCTTCGAGAACAGTCATCATGCCGGGAAGCGAGGAAATTGCACCCGCCACATGACTAACAAACTGCGGTTCATCTAAGCCGCTCGGCACGGCCAATGCCTCGACATCAGCCTTGGCGTCCTGCTCAGTACTCGAGAAGATTCCGGCGCCAGTCGACAGCTTTCGGTACACGTCATAAAGGCGATCCGGCGCTGCACATCTGGGCAACCAAAAAGAGGTCTGTGCTGCCGTGTTTTCGGGATCGACTTTCTCAGCCTCCGGCAAGCTTAGCTCCTCGAGAGCATCTGCCTCCTTCTGGATCTCATTCCGAAGCGCAAAAGTCGCTTCATAGGCGTGAGCAAGTCGCTCCAGGAGCGCTTGAACCTGCTCGTCTGAACGCTTTAGATCCACCAAGATCTCGATGTTGGGATTGGGGCTCCAACCGAGCGCCTTGCCGGTCAGATTTGCTGATCCGACCAGACATGCATCGTCAGCCACATATAGCTTTGCGTGGAGCTCATCGAGGAGAAGCAGCTGAGTGTTTTCTTTCTCGGTCATCAACTCAAAGACTGAGAGATCGCTTACACCTGCAGCAACCTCAGCAGCCTTCCAGCGAGTAACGACCGTGACACGTACTCGCGGCGCGACGAGCTCGAGTAACTTTTCAAGTACGTCATGTTTGATGAACGGCGCACATAAAAGGACTTCTTTACGCGCGGACCCGATCAAACGCTTAATGCGTTCGCCATCTGATAGCATTCAACTAGGCCCCATTTTATAGCGCTGCGTCGTCATCCAAATCCAGGAATGACGCCGCCATCTGACCCCAGTCAAATCTCACGCGCTCAAGAGCGCGGGCCTTGTCAACGCCGGCTTCGCGCTCATATCGCGCCCAAGCTGCAAAGAGCAATTTCGATGCGTTAATCGCACGCAACAAACGCTCCAGAACCTCTTCCTTCGTTAGCTCGTCTATGTCTTCGTCCACGGTATTCACCGTTGCAAAGACCGCGTCAAACATGGGGTGCTTTCTGTTGAAGGTAATCTCGGTAAGACCGCCTTTGCTCTGAACATTGAAGAGCTGAAAGGAGTCCGGGAAATCCGCCTCTAAGAATACGACTTTGAGGCTCTTCTCCTTAATGAGCTCGATGAGATTCTCAGCGTCTGCCTCAGAGTATTTGTTCGTCTCCTGAAGGTCCTCTTTTAAGGCCTTGAGATCATCGTCACTCGTTTCCGCAGTATCGTCTGCGATGGGTTTTTCTTTCGCTCTCTTTGTCCAGGCTTCATTAGCCGATGCCGTGGCATCATCAGTCTGGTCGTGTCGCTCCTTGCGGGATCCCCGCCCTCCAACAGCTTGAGCCTTCACCGTCTCTAGCAATTGCTTCAAATTCCGCTTGAGGCTGTCACTCAGCTCCAACAGCCAGCCAACAGGGTCTTCGTCTTCCTTCAACCGGTTCACGACGTCACGGAAATCTTCACCATCCTCAGCAAGCTGCTGCCAATCGATCGTTGCAAGTTCCGAGAAGTGAGTTGCGGCTTGCTTATTGTTTGTAACGCCGAAAATCTCATCGAGAGCAGGCGGAAAGTCCACCTCGGCACCCCACCATCTCTCGCGGGGGTCGTAGCCGTTACACCAGCCCTTATCGAGCATGAGCTCTCTTCCGGCGCG
This sequence comes from Oricola nitratireducens, assembly GCF_014904745.1. GTDB lineage: Bacteria > Pseudomonadota > Alphaproteobacteria > Rhizobiales > Rhizobiaceae > Oricola > Oricola nitratireducens. The sequence goes on along the minus strand of NZ_JACZCS010000001.1, from coordinate 11,612 downwards.
AACCACAGATACGCCCATGTTGGCTTGCGCATGTTTCCCGTAAGGGGTTCGACCGCGATCAGCTCCGTTCGCAGCCTCAACCGTTTCCGGGAGCGCTACCGAATACCGGACATGTACGGTGTGGGTCTTTCCGCCGTACTCAATTTCGACCGGGTCATCGTGAACGAACTCAAACATCGGTCTATCTTTGAATGGTTCGGGCACATTTGGAGACGGCAGAAGATAAAGCGGATCGACCACCTGAGCGTTATGATCTGAGAGGATCGAGCCATCATCTTTCACGGCGAGCAAACGTAGGCGCAGCTTGCCATCGTGAATAAAACGCCGATAGATGCGCCCAGCGATCTGCTCGGTGTTGCTCAGTGTGGATTTAGCGCTCTTCCAAGTCAGTCGATGGAAATCGAGTTTGGTCCACACAACCAGTGTGCCAGTCTTACCAATGCACTCGGAGAGTTCCGACCATTCTTTCGGGACGGATTGTTGATCCGGTGTAGGAATTAGGCTCATCTCACCTTTCTCGATCTCAGAGACATCGAGGTAGGAGTGATAGGCGTTGTCTGGCCCATTTTGCCACGTCCAGACATCGACCCGGCCGGCTTGCGAGATCGAAGCGTTCGGAAGCCCCATACCGAAACGACCGATACCGCTCCGGTCATTCAGCCGATTACCGTTGCCGAATTGAAGCGCCTTTCTCAGCGTTTCTGGCGTCATTCCACCGCCATTATCCAAAACAGCGATTGCAGATATCCGAGAGCGATGACGCTCCTTCACGAGGGATTCCGATTGGCGACAGATCACCTCGATGCAATCTGCATTTTCCTGCTGAGCATTGTCGATTAGCTCAGCTAGCGCATAAGCAGTATTCTTATAACCAGAGTCACGCATCGCCGTGATTGCGAGGCTTGATGGTATAACTGAAGAGTCATTATCAGACATTTTCCCCACCAGTTTTATTAATGTTCACGCCAAACGTCTTCCCAATTCTCAAATGCTTCGGCCATATCGCCGAAGCCTGGTAGCGACGTATCTACGATTGTCGAAATAGTACATTCCTTGTTGCCACCAGCCTTAACACCACGTGTCGCCCGACCTACCATTTGGCTGTAAAGCACGAGTGATTTTGTTGGACGAGCGATTATGGCTGCGCTGGTTTTCGGGGCATCGAAGCCGGTAGTTAGGACGCCGAAGTTACTCAGGACGATTGGCGCACTCTTATTTGATTTGAAGGCGCGGATGGCTCGTTGCCGGGCGCGCTCCGTGGAAGTCCCGGTGACCACATGGCTTTCTATCCCCATAACATTAAGGACCGCAGAAATCGTTGCGGCATGCTTCACTGACGCAGCAAAAAGCATAATTCTCTTGTGGCCATCCGCAGTCAGAGCCCTAATCTCCTCAATAATTACTTTATTTCGCTCGGAACTATTACACAATTCGTCAATAATATCATCACTGTATTCATCACCCTTACCGGAGGGTTCTGTTGAGAGTTCTGTCGGAACTTCGATCCGCTTGAAGTTAGGCTTCGCGAGATAGCCAGATTCTATGAGGTAGTTGACGGGATTATCCCACCCTTCGACGCGAAGGACGACTTTGCGATTTTCAAAGAAGTCGGAGAGTTTTTCGTCTTCTTCAACATCCGACCACGTGCGCCCCGGAGTGGCTGTAAGCCCGACTAAAGCGCTTTTCTTGCCAGCATTGGCAAGCTGATTGATTACGTCACGATATGTTGGAGCTATTCCCTGATGCGCCTCATCGACGACAACAAGGGTGGTTTTCATTCCGATTTTGAGCAGCGCTGTTGGATTTCGCGAAAAGTAGGCGTGGAGTTTTTGAAAGCCTCCGACCAAGAGGCCGTCGGTAAAGTCATTCATATCAGGATCATGCCGCCCCCACATACGCTTGAGCTCCAAGGGGCGGTTACCCAAATTCTTCCAAGCCTCCTGGAAAGCGGAAGCTCCTTGATCCAACAACTCCGAGCTGTTGGCCAACCACACGACAATACCTGGCTCATGTTCGATGAGATATCGGCAAATGAGATGCATCGCTGAGCGTGTTTTACCAGCGCCGGTCGGCATGTGGAGTATGACTCGCCCATGGCCGGCGCCAACAACGCGCCACACACGGTCTACAGCATCGCGCTGATGGTCGAAGAGACCAAAGTTCGGCTGTAACGTTTCATTCGCTTGGATTTCAGAAAAAGCGACAGGTTCATCGACCACAAATCCAAAGAACCCGAGGTACTGCTTGAAAACGTCCGCATCCCTGGACGGATCAAATTTCTTGATATCTCCCTTGAACCCAATACGAGCGGCTAAGCTTGCGAGCGCGCTTTCTTCCATGCTGTTTAGGATAATGCTCCTAAATTTCGCTTCGGCGAAGTGCGACTCAGGCTGAGTATCGATCAGGAGAAGGGCGGCGCTGCGAACGTTCTTATTAACATCAGAAGCCGAAGATATAGACTTTATTAAGGATACTATGTCATCCTCAACTATATCATTAATTGTATCAATAGAGACCCTCGACAAAAGAGTCCCTAAATCTTGCCCAGCCATAATCTACCCCGAATAATGAATTTCAGAACACAGACTAACAGAACTTATTTATGGCAAGCAAGGCACATCTTACTTTGACCGTACAGGTCATCAATATCAATCGGCTCTTGATTGGGGCGGAGCGGATTTTTCATGCTTTTCGCCTTCATCCGGGATAAGCGCTCTTCATAATCGCTACGGATTTGGGCGATCCGATCGGGCTTTTCCAGTTCAGACAAGGGCTCTCCTTGGGTCCAAGTGAACGGCGAACCATGTTCAACGGCGTTCTTCTCGTAGCGCTTCGCTTCTTCGAAAGCTTCGGGGTGCTGTTCCCTGAGGCGAACCCACTCGATCTTCTGCTGGAAGAAACAGAAGGTGCAGCCGCTGCGGCTCCGCCAGGAGTAATATTCGGGCAATCCTAGGCCAGATGTCTCCAGGATTTCCATCACACCGGCCTTGTCGATACCTTCCTCTTTGAAGGGAAGGCGTATCTTCAGATTGTCGTGCTTAGAGCTGTACCCTTCACGATATTCCTCATCCGCTCGTATCGCCACATAGGAGTAGACCTCTGTTCCTTCTTTGACGATGGGCTTAATCCATTCCTCAAAAGGACGGAGCTTCAATTGGCGGGTGCACCAACGCGTTTGCGCGGAGGGAAGGAAATTATTGTACTGCTTGAGCCAGAAATCGAAATCCCGATCTGGATTCAGACGCTTAATCGGCTTTCCGAGAACGCCTTCAAGTCGCACCAAAAATTCATAGACCTCCGGCAGCTCTTTACCGGTGTCGGTGAAGAAGTACTCGATGTCGAGTTCCGGATGATGGTGCCGCATATAAACAGCCAGCGCAGCACTGTCTCGCCCACCTGATAGGCCTAGTACGTGTCGTACTTCCTTCTTTTCATGATTCATAATCAGTTACATATTTTCTTTTGTTGCTATGACATTTATCCAATCGCCGCGGCCCGCACGGCTTCCTTCACCGCCGGAAATCCACACGTCATTGATTGTGACGCTGGAGAAGGGCTCAAACAGACTTCGGAGCCGGCTCTCTGTCATGTCCAAGAAGAACCGTCCGTCGGTCTCGTGTCTTTCGCCTTCGCCATGCTTGAAGGAAGCATAGAAAACGCCGCCCGGTTTCAACGAATGAATGAGTGATGCTAAAACCTGGCTCATTTCGCGCATGGGCACGTGGAGAAGAGACGCGCAGGCCCATACTCCATCGTACTTGGCTTCGCTTGAAAACTCCTGAAATGTCAGGTGCTGGATGGGGACCCCGGTCTTCAGCGACCCGATCCGGCAAAGTTCCAACGACGCATCGAAGGCATCAACCGCGTAGCCACGACGTACGAACTCAAGAATGTCTCGTCCTGCACCACACCCAGCATCCAGGATCACTCCTCCTTCTGGAAGCCTTTTGAGGAAGCGCTGATAAATCGGCGCCATATCAACTTGGAGGGTGTCTTGAGCATAGGTCTCAGCTTGCGCATCGTAATATGCTATAGTCCGATCGACCTCAGCGAGCTGGGCGAGAGGAGAGCTCACGATCCACGCTCCTCATGCTTGTCCTCGCCAGAGAGGATGCGCAGCAGAATTATCGATAGCGCGACGATAAAAAAGCCCGCCCCCTTAGGAAGGCCTGCAAAGGGCCAGTATTTGAGCATTGCAAATATAAATGATGCACCTGCGGCGAATAGCATTAGATAAGAATACATAGTTATGGTGCTATATTTGCCTAGCCAGCCGATTTTCGGATTTCCCGGCCTACCTGACGCAAAGCTTTCCGGGTTAAATGCTTTAATTCGCTCCAGATAGCTTTCAAAAACATCCCGGATTCGAAAAAGCGAAAATATCAGCAAAATATTACAATAGCCTGATAGGATCAGAAGCCAAAAACGTATTTGATCATCGAGTACTTCAGTCACTCCCGCTGCAAACCAAAGTCCACCAGTCAACGTCATAGAAATCGTTGGAAGATTATTCATCTGGTTGTTGAGATTGCGAGCTTGTTCGAAGTTTTGCTGATAGCAGATTGAGTCACGCTCAAATTGTTTCTCATCCATGGTGCGCGACTTTCACTTTTACCGAATTGGAAGGCTCTTCGGGGGGCATCATGTAGCGCGTGCTCAATTCGGCCAGGGCCGCGAGAACAAGATCCCTGTTTCCACCTCCACCTTGTGCAATCGCCTCCTCAAGCTTGCTGACCATAAGATCGATGTGTTCACGGTCAGCATCAGTGACATCAAACTCGTTCATGAATGGGGTAGGACGGCCGGAAACGCCTACCACCACTGCCATGGCTTGACGCTTGTCTCGCCGACCTTTGACGCGAGCAAAGGCTTCAGCCTTGTTGAACTGTTGCGACAGCTCGGCAATCGCAAGCTGAGCTCGGTCAAGATCCATATCAATCCAGTCGTGTGGCGGTTTGTTCGCCGCGAGACTAGCGAGGCCTTCGATCTCTTCTTTGCCCCCGGCGAAGCGCGCCAGGCGTCCTATGAATGCGTTTAGTCGGAAGTCACCACCGATTTGCTCGATATTCTCCGCCCTCGCTCTGAGATCAGCCAAGGCCTGCGGCGATCGGTTCGGGACATGCAGCTCATCAAGCATACTGTCGACGAATCTATTGAGCATTTCGGGATAGGCATTCACCATTTCGCCAAGCGCTGCCCTCACATTCTCGACAACGGAAGTGAGGTGCGCCGGGTCCGATACGTCAGCTCCATCGCCGACGAGTGACGGTAGGTCATTAAAGATCAATCGATTGGGATCATTGGCCTTCTTAAAAACCGTTCGCATGTGGATAGCGTTGGATGACAAGCGCATCGTGCGCTGTGTCCAAGGCTCCAGTGCGTCGAAGATTGATATCAGCCCTCGGCCAACATCGATCGGCTCAAGGTTCTCTAGGCGGTTTTGACCATCAAGCTCCCGCACAACCTCAGCCAATTCGGAAAGGAGCCGGCGTGATACATCTGATAGATCCATCCAGCGGACTTGCACTGAAGCAGGATCCTTCGCGAGATATTCGACATCCAAATCCTTAAATCGCGCCTGGAAAATGCCATCACGGTAGAAGGCGACATTTCGCTTCATCGATAGAACGAATGCCACCGCTAGAGTCGGCATAAGTCCGTCACGAACGCCATAGGGTGGCTTGCGCCAGAGATCATAAATCTCCTGAAGGGAGACGGAACGGCTCGCGTTCTTCTCCAAGTGCTTAGCAGCAGCCGCCCAAATTGGTTCCAGATTAGCGTCGCCATCGCTCGTCGGCTCTTGAAAGAGCCACTGGCCACGAACCTTCTTGTATAGCCCCGTAGCCTCCAAAACAGAGACAAACAAACCTGCTTCGGCCGGGTAGCCTTCGATTGAGAGACGTTCTTCTCCCTCATTTGTCACCATACGCTTGAGCAGAGCATTCTGCGCTGCAACGGCACTACTTGATGGTTTAATTCTATTCAGCAACTCATTGAAAACACGAGGAGCTTTGGGGAATCTGTTCGTAGCGAGCTTTGACGCCAGTGCGTTTACCTCATCCCACATGAGCCGCCTAGGTTTCGCGAATCCTTTCTGGAACCACAAAGCATTGTCGAACGCGCGCTGAAGCTCAGCATTCAAAGCGGACTGCAGGTTCGCAACGCGAACTTGGATCTCCCTTCGCGCAACGGCATCGCCCTGGAGCTCTGTGCGGTCCGCCTGCAGCTGCTCATAAGCAATAAGCTCTCGCGCCAAACTCGTGATATTCCAGGCGTGGTGTGAGAGGCCAATAATCACCTCTGCATCAACGCTCAGCTTGGATGCAGCCTGGCATTTTGCTTCGGCTTCTTTTTGGTCCTCTCCCGCGTCTGGAATGACGAGAAGAAACTGCCCGATCGTACCGTTTGTGGGTGAAAAGTCGCGAACGCAGGCCTTTAGGGAAGAGAGGGTTGCGATGTCGATATCGAACCACCGCATTGTTCCGGTCTTATGAAAATGCCGCTTGGCGAGAATGGGATGCAAATCAGCCAGATTCTTGAGCGCGGCGATATCGACGGCTTGTTTGCCAACCAACACCTCTTCCAAAGCGCTATCGATATCAAAGTCGCTCCCAGCGAAAATTGCGTAGGCACCGGCGTGCTTCTTGTAGATGACGAGGGACCACGCCGCGAGTTGGTCCAACGCTTCGTTCAATTCGGTTTCACCGAATGAGGGAAGGCTAGCAGCGAGAATTTCGAAGCTAGGAGCAATCCCAGAACGGTCCTTCAAGAGATCAACGACGGCGATCGTTTTCAGCAAGCCTAGATGGATTGCTTCTCCACCGAGGGCTTCGCAACGCTCAACGGCTTCTGCACCTAACGCCCAGCGATGGACATCTGGTGACGCCATGATCGACGGTTCGAGATTACTCTTCAGATAGTCCCAAAGTGCATCTGGCTGATAGAGAGCTTTGCTATCGGCGTTATCCAGAAAATCAGAGAATCCGTGCGGTTCTGCTGAATTCAGGAAGCCGAAGATGCTGCGCTGGTTTTGTCCAAATCGACGGCGGGAAAGCGGCCCTAGAAGCGCAGCGGTCACAGGATGGAGAGGCCAGCAGTCCGCGAGAACCTTATCTATGTTCTTGGACGTACCTTTTCGCCGCCGCGTGATATGGGCACCAACTGTCTTGGACAGAGCGATGTGATTTTTAGTTTTCGGCTGCGCCACAATTGCCTGAGAAATCAGCTCGATTTGCTCTTCGCCAGCAACGTTTACCGGCAGGTCAACGAAACGTCCTTGTATCTTCGACCACTCGTCTCTGGCTTCACGCGACAGCTTGTTCGCATACTCGTCAAACGCTTGGTGCAGAATGCCGACGAGAACCAAGCGCCCATCGCTCCGGCAGGCGGCCTCGGCGAGCTGTTGAAAGATATAAATGTCTCCTTGGCTCTGCCCCGCCGCTTCGAGGAACTTGCCCATCTCATCAATGAATATGATGACGCCGCCCTCACCAGGCGCATAAGCCTGCGCCTTACGCTCGATGAAGCTCACCAAAGAACCTTCATCCCATCCGCCTTTGGGTGTCCTTGTGCTCTTCAAGCTGCGCTGGAAGGCTTCGGCCAAGACGTTCACCGGATTATCACGTCGGCCAACCACTGGGATCACATCCCAGCCAGCTTCGCCTGGCGGCATCGCGCGCCATATTTCTCTTGCCGCGTCCGCTCCAACTGCTTTCGCCGCTGCCTTCCGCGTAGCTGCCGAAGAGCTCAGCAACGCGCTAAGCGCGACGACAAGGCTTGATTTTCCGCTTCCATACGGCCCCGTCCAAGTGAAGGCGCTTTGCCCTACTTCGCGAACATTGCGCGCCATCGAGCGTAGGATCTCGACGGATGATTGAGGGCAGATAAAGCCTTCTAAGGCTTCTGGCTTGTCGAAGTCCGTGTCGATGCGGATCGATCGCTGAAAGCGACGAGCAATTGAGACTGCGTTTTTAAGGGACATTATGCAGCCTCCATTTTGTCATGTACGCGGTAATCAAGCTCGAGGAAGGTCAGCGCGTTCTCGGTCGGAACCTGCGCGCGGCGCAGCAGCTGCTTCAATCCGGCAGTTTCCGACCATTGGATAGCGCCGGCAGTCGTCTCTTCGATGTCGCTTAGACGCTCTGCGAGCTCGTTCTCATCAAGCAGAAATACCCTGCCTGGAGAGCCCGGCTCGTGCGCGATAGCTTCAAAAGAAAGGGTGTTTGAGTCGGAATATTTGGACCAAAAGTCGACTAGCGCGTAGGCGAAAACACCCTCTCCTAAAGAGCTCTTTGGCCCACGCACAACTCTGAAGCCATCTTTCTTGCCGGTTGCTTGGATAAGACCGAGCTCAGTCAGTGGGGATTCCAAGATATCTTCACCTGTGACGGAAGCAGTTGTTGGCCTCGCAGCATAGGTTCTTACGAAGCACTCTACGTCACGTTTGACAGTTGCGGCGGAAACGCGCGGCCACTGCCTTTCATCGGCAAGGGCGACCAAGGCGCTTACAAGATCCTCACGCTCAAAGGAGAGCCCGGCAAAGTGGTTGAAGAACCAATACCATGTCGTGCGATCCGGATTGCTGCAGAGCTCCCAATGAATCAGCCACAAGGTGGCAGGGTTTTCCATGAAGGGATCAAGGCCATTATCTGAAAGGATGCGCCGCGCCATCGGACTCAACTCAATTGGACCGGCAGAGCTCGCCTCGCAGATCATCTTGGTCGCCATAGCCCAAAAGCGAATAGAAGAGACCATGTTTCGACCGACGCCGAAACGGGAAATAGCATCCTCTTCGAGAAATATTTTGCGGGTTTCGGCACCGTTTTTGCATCCCGAAACTGCGTCGGCGGCCTTCTTGAGCCAGCCATATCTTAATGGAAATGTCTCATGTCCGGAAAATTGAGGTTTATACTGATCGCTGTAAATAATACTACGTGCCATGAAAATTTGACCTGGATTGTTATTCCAGGTGGACGATAACGCGGCGTTTGATGTAGGGTCAACTGAAAACTGGAGCGTCGCTCCAGGACGAAAGCTTAATCGCTAGGCAATGCGTTGAAAATAGCAAATTCGCCGAAAATGAAAGTACATAATTAGTGATATACTTTGATTATCAAGCGAGCAGCCCGCTCTCTGAGGAGGCATTCGCTGCAATGGTGCCTTATTGGAAAGAATCGTTCGGCAATCCTCATTCTTCGGAGCACATCGTTGGATGGAAAGCAAACGAAGCAGTCGAGAAGGCACAGGAAACCGTCGCGCAGCTTATTGGAGCGGACACCGATGAGATTGTGTTTACCTCAGGCGCGACCGAAGCGAACAACCTAGCCCTCATTGGTATGGCACCGTCTATTAGCGCTCGCCCCCGTGTGGCGGTTAGCCCTATCGAGCACAAATGTGTGCTCGCCTCAGCACGGACAATTCGCGACAAGTTGGGCTTCGAGGTCGAGAGGCTCCGAGTTGACCCCACGGGAGTCGTCGATTTTGAGCATTTGGAAGCCATTCTATCAAAAGGCATCTCGATTTGCTCAGTTGGGGCCGTCAACAATGAGATTGGCACCATTCAAGACATTGAACGCATTTCTGAAGCTTGCAGGCGGCATGGCACACTGTTTCATTGCGATGCGGCTCAGGCACCGGTCGCACTTGATATCACCGCGCTCGCGCGTTCGGCTGATCTGATCAGTCTGTCGGCCCATAAGATGTATGGGCCGATGGGAATCGGCGCGCTTTTCGTCAGAAGGGAATTGCAGGGTCAAATTGTTCCCGGAATCGTTGGTGGCGGCCAACAAAACAACATTCGATCAGGGACGTTACCGTTGCCACTGGTTGTTGGTTTCGGCGCGGCAGCAGAACAGCTCACCCGGCCTGATGCTCATGAGGAGCGGGAAAGAGTAGCAATGCTGAGAAACAGGCTCGCGAATGAAGTTCTCGCGCTCGACGACGGTTTTACGTTGAATGGACCATCGTTCCAAAATCGGCATCCGGGAAATCTGAACGTTTGCTTCCGCGGATTTGATGCCCAGGACATCTTAGCGAGCCTCCAGCCGAAACTCGCGGCTTCTTCCGGATCCGCATGCACTTCAGGCATCCCGGAGCCTTCGCATGTCCTTCGCGCAATCGGCCTCGATGCTGAAGATGCAGAGGCTTCGGTGCGATTTAGTATCGGTAGGCTCACGAACGCCGACGAGATAATATCGGCAACCGAATTGATTGCCGATACAATAGAAAAATTGCGATAGCGCTTACCTGCGCTCGACGAGCCAATTTGTGGCTTCAGAAGCCTTGCTCGCTGCCGTAAACACGGCCTTCTTGTCGTTCTTCAGCACGGCCAGCCAGTTCTTGACGTGGCAGGCATGATCCGGACGCGGTTCCTGGCTGATGCCAAGATCGCTGCACAGGAAGGTCGCACCAAGCTCGGCCACAAGTTCTTCCATGGCGTAGCCTTCGGTTCCGAACCGACCGCTCATATCGCGTCCAAGACGCTTCTCGGCACCGGGCCAGTGCACGAGCTCATGACACAGCGTGGAATAGAAGCCTGGTATGTCTACCATTCCATCACACTCGCACGGCGCCATCGGGCCTTAAGGTTGTTCCAAGGTCACAACGCCTTGAACCGCATACGCTTTGCCGCACAAACCTGCGGATATTAAGTTCGCTGGGAGGTGAACTGACCAGATTGGTGTGAGCCGTGCTTCTTGCGCCGATGATAGCATGCGTTCCGCATCGGCTGTAGCGGTGCCGTATCGTACAAGTATTGCTATAGTGTATTATGCGATGTCGGCGCTTATTAGATGGAGCCTCCCTTTATTAATAGAAATACACATATGGCGGTTTCTACATGAGATATAGAGAGCGCATGTCAAACAATTTAATTGTCGAGCAGATTAGCATGCTAACAAATTAAGCGGAGTATTTATTATATTTATTATATTTATTATTAGGGGTAACCAGCGAAGAGGGACAACCTGCTTGGTGAAATAGTACTTTTTCCCATCCGAACAGCGGAGCCTGTGTCGCATCGTACCCGCAAGAACCCCTTTAAAACGCTCCGAAAAAAGGTGTACTCCTTCGCTTGAATTTGTCACACCAGTGTCACAGCGAAGGCTCGTTAGGCGCTAATTCGCGCCCTTGCGCGGATTAAGCGCATTCGCTACCTTTCGAAAAGCGATAGGATAAGTGGCGAGAATTCAAAGACTTAAGGGCGTCGGAAAATTTGCCTTCTTCAGGCACCCGTAGCTCAGCTGGATAGAGCGCTGCCCTCCGAAGGCAGAGGTCACAGGTTCGAATCCTGTCGGGTGCGCCATTATCCTCATCATTTTCAAATACTTAATCTCTAAGCGCGCATCGTCTGTCCAAGTTTTTTTGTCTGGGTAACACGGGGGTAACACCGCGCGATCGTTTGGAGAAATTATTGGGCGGCAATATGCAAGAACCTCTTATCAGAGGCAGCGGATCAAAATTCCGGTGTTCGTCCGAAGCCGTCGTACGATGGATTTTCGATCAACGACCGCTTTGCGCCCTCAAGCACGAACCCGCTTCGCGGGAGAGTCGCGGGTGGCGAGATAGCGTCATAATTATTGGCTTCGGCCAAGACAGGCCTGATCCGACCATGG
>NZ_JACZCS010000066.1 GCF_014904745.1 Oricola nitratireducens | reverse complement strand
GCCGGATCTCGGCTCGTTCAACTGGGAAGACGCGTTCCGGCTGGAAGACCAGCTGACCGACGAGGAACGCCTGATCCGCGATGCCGCCAGAGCCTATGCGCAGGACCAGCTGCAGCCGCGCGTCATCGATGCCTACCGCGAAGAGCGCGTCGATCCGTCCGTGTTCCGCGAAATGGGCGAGATGGGCCTGCTCGGCGTGACCGTGCCCGACACCTATGGCGGCGCCGGCGCCGGCTATGTCGCCTACGGCCTGGTGGCGCGCGAGGTAGAGCGCGTCGACAGCGGCTACCGCTCGATGATGAGCGTGCAATCCTCGCTGGTGATGTATCCGATCCATGCCTATGGCTCGGAAGAGCAGCGGATGAAATATCTGCCGAAACTGGCCTCCGGCGAGTGGATCGGCTGTTTCGGCCTGACCGAGCCCGACGCCGGTTCCGACCCGGGCGGCATGAAGACGCGCGCCGTGAAAATCGATGGCGGCTACAAGCTGACCGGCTCGAAGATGTGGATCTCCAATGCGCCGATCGCCGACGTCTTCGTCATCTGGGCGAAGTCCGAGGCGCATGGCGGCAAGAT
>NZ_JACZCS010000065.1 GCF_014904745.1 Oricola nitratireducens | reverse complement strand
CCGCCTCCGGCCCGGCGAACGGCGCCTTGGCGTAGACCACCCAGCGCTTCTTGCGGACCGGCAACAGATGCCGCAGGAATGCCCGCCGCTCAGTGAGTTGCTCCATCGATCCGAAGAAGGCGAGCCGCCCCGCCTCGTGCAGCGTGAGCAGCCGGGTGAGGAACAGGCGTCGGAACAGTTTGCCGAGCACGTGCACCGGGAGGAGGAAGGCCGGGCGCGACGGTATCCATCGGCTTCCGTCCGGCGAGATGCCGCCACCCGGCACGATCATATGC
>NZ_JACZCS010000064.1 GCF_014904745.1 Oricola nitratireducens | reverse complement strand
CCGCGGGCAGCGTGAAGACGACGTGGAAGTAGCCGACGGGCAGCAGGTCGACCTCCCGCTCGGCAAGCCATGTCCGTGCCGCCGCGCCCTGACACTTCGGGCAGTGCCGGTTGCGGCAACTGTTATACGCGATCCGCCGGTGCCCGCAGTCCTCGCAAGCCTCGACATGTCCGCCCAATGCAGCGGTGCGGCAGTTCTCGATCGCCGACATCACCTTGAGCTGCTGCA
>NZ_JACZCS010000063.1 GCF_014904745.1 Oricola nitratireducens | reverse complement strand
ATGGCGAAGGGTAAGTTTGAGCGCACGAAGCCGCATGTGAACATCGGCACGATTGGTCACGTTGACCACGGCAAGACGTCGCTGACGGCTGCGATCACGAAGTATTTCGGCGAGTTCAAGGCCTATGACATGATCGACGCCGCGCCGGAAGAAAAGGCACGCGGGATCACGATCTCGACGGCGCATGTGGAATACGAGACGGAAGCGCGTCACTACGCCCATGTCGACTGCCCGGGCCACGCCGACTATGTGAAGAACATGATCACCGGCGCCGCACAGATGGACGGCGCGATCCTGGTGGTTTCGGCCGCCGACGGCCCGATGCCGCAGACGCGCGAGCACATCCTTCTGGCCCGCCAGGTTGGCGTTCCGGCGATCGTCGTGTTCCTCAACAAGGTCGACCAGGTCGACGACGAGGAGCTGCTGGAGCTGGTCGAGATGGAAGTGCGCGAGCTGCTTTCGTCCTACGAATATCCGGGCGACGACATTCCGGTGATCAAGGGCTCGGCTCTTGCCGCGCTGGAAGACTCCGACAAGAAGATCGGCGAAGACGCGATCCGCGAGCTGATGGCCGCCGTCGACGCGTACATCCCGACGCCGGAGCGTCCGATCGACCAGCCGTTCCTGATGCCGATCGAGGACGTGTTCTCGATCTCGGGCCGCGGCACGGTTGTGACCGGCCGCGTCGAGCGCGGTATCAT
>NZ_JACZCS010000062.1 GCF_014904745.1 Oricola nitratireducens | reverse complement strand
CCTCGCCTACCTGTCGCGATACACGCATCGGGTCGCGATCTCGAACAGCCGCCTGATCGCCTTCGACGAGAGCGGCGTCACCTTCCGCTACAAGGACTATCGCCGCGACGGTGTCGAGCGCCAGCGCACCATGACGCTCCGTGCCGACGAGTTCGTCCGCCGCTTCCTGCTCCATGTCCTGCCGCGCGGCTTCCATCGCATCCGACACTACGGCCTGCTCGCCGCTTCCGCCCGCAGGGCCAGCCTGGCACGCGCCCGCGAACTGCTGGACGTCGCCGTGCCACCCAATGACGACACCCCGCATGAACCGGACGACTTCCGCCCGGCATGCCCCTGCTGTGGCGGGCGCATGATCGTCATCGAGGTGTTCGAACGGTGGAGGCAGCCCCGCGCACCGCCGGACGCAACCATGGCGAACCCGGAGAACCGTCCATGACCCGGCACGGAATGCTCAAGCTTCAAGTCGCTGATGCTCAGTCTCCGGTAACGGATCCACACGCGTCCATGGTGATCATCAACGCCGACAGGGCCACAACCAGCCTCGTGCCGGGCTGGCGACACCGAGCGGAGGCGCAACCAAACGGCATGCCCGCATCCATCACGAAGCTTCCCGGCGGCCGTCGCACCATCGCCGACATCAGCCGCAGATCGAAATCTCCATAGCCTTCGCCTGTGGCCCGCGGGTTCCTGCATGAGAGGCTTTCGTACGCCTGACGGCACCCGAAAACCTTCACCA
>NZ_JACZCS010000061.1 GCF_014904745.1 Oricola nitratireducens | reverse complement strand
GTTCCCTTCAACGAGAGGAACTCGCCATGGCTACCCTATCGACCAATGCCCCGATCACGCCACTTCGCCAGCGCATGCAGCAGGACATGCTGATGCGAGGTCTGGGACCGCACACGCAGCAGGACTACGTTCGCCATGTCCGGCGCTTCGCCGCTTTCCTTGGGCGCGCTCCCGACACCACGACGACCGAGGACATCCGGCGCTTCCAGCTTTATCAGCATGAGAACGGTGTTGGCCCGGCGACGATCAACGGCGCGGTCTCGGCGCTGCGATTCCTGTTCACGGTGACGCTGAGGCGGCGGGATCTGGCGAGCGCGCTGGTGGTCACCCGGTATCCGCGCAAGCTGCCCGAGGTGCTGAGCGTGGAGGAAGCGGCGCGGCTGCTCGAGGCGGTGCCGGGCATCAAGTACAAGGCGGCGCTCGGCGTCGCCTATGGCGCGGGCCTGCGCGTGTCCGAGGTCGCGCATCTCAAGGTCGACGATATCGACTCGACACGCATGCTGATCCGCGTCGAACACGGCAAGGGACGCAAGGACCGCAACGCCATGCTCTCGCCGCAACTGCTGGAACTGCTGCGTCTGTGGTGGCGCGAAGGCAAGCGGCGCGGGGTGATGCTCCCGCATGGCTGGCTGTTCCCGGGGCGCAGCTGCACCGATCCGATCTCGTCGCGGCAACTGCACCGCGCGGTCCAGGAAGCCGCCGAAGTCGCCGGCATCCGCAAGCGTGTCAGCCCACACACGCTGCGGCACAGCTTCGCCACCCACCTGCTCGAACAGGACGTCGACATCCGCGTCATCCAGGTGCTGCTCGGGCACAGCAAGCTCGAGACCACCGCGCTCTACACGAAGGTCTCGACCCGGACGATCCGCGCGGTCGCAGGGCCGCTCGACCGGCTGATGGCGCTTATGGAAGGCAAGACGCCGCCCGGCTGAACCGGTGCGCGGCGCCATCGAGGTCGCCGACATCTTCCGTGCTGCCGGGCCTGCCTACCGGGCCATCCATGCCGGGCACCTGAGC
>NZ_JACZCS010000060.1 GCF_014904745.1 Oricola nitratireducens | reverse complement strand
AAGATCGGTACACCAAAGGAAGTGTTTGCGGGCGAGGCGCGTGTCGCCATGACCCCGGACAGCGCGCTTCAACTTCAAAAACTGGGACATGAGTGCCTGATCGAGGCTGGCGCGGGCAAGGCTGCCGGTTTCGATGACGCTGCCTACAAGGCGGCCGGGGTGCAAGTGGTGAAGACGGCCGCGGCGCTGTGGAAGGCCGCCGACGTGATCGCCAAGGTGCGCCCGCCGGAGCCCGCCGAGGCCAGGCGCCTGACCAAGGACAAGACGCTGATCTCCTTCTTCTATCCGGCCCAGAACAAGGAACTGCTCGAGCTTTGCAAGGACAAGGGCGCCAACGTCATCGCGATGGACATGGTGCCGCGCATTTCGCGCGCCCAGAAGATGGACGCCCTGTCCTCGATGGCCAACATCGCCGGCTATCGCGCCGTCATCGAGGCGGGCAACAATTTCGGCCGCTTCTTCACCGGTCAGGTGACGGCGGCCGGCAAGGTGCCGCCGGCCAAGGTGCTGGTCGTCGGCGCAGGCGTCGCCGGCCTTGCCGCCATCGGCACGGCGACCTCGCTCGGCGCGATCACCTATGCCTTCGACGTCCGCCCGGAAGTCGCCGAGCAGATCGAATCCATGGGCGCCGAATTCGTCTATCTCGATTTCGAGGAGCAGGCCCAGGACGGCGCCGCGACCGGCGGCTACGCCGCGCCGTCGAGCCCGGAATTCCGCGAAAAGCAGCTCGAGAAGTTCCGCGAACTGGCTCCCGAGATGGACATCGTCATCACCACGGCGCTGATCCCGGGCCGCGATGCGCCGAAACTGTGGCTCAAGGACATGGTCGAGGCGATGAAGCCCGGCTCCGTCGTCATCGACCTCGCCGCCGAGCGCGGCGGCAATTGCGACCTCACCGTCCCCGACGAGAAGGTGGTGTCGAAGAACGGCGTCACCATTGTCGGCTACACCGATTTCCCGAGCCGCATGGCCTCGCAGTCGTCGACGCTTTATTCGACCAACATCCGCCACATGATGACCGACCTGACGCCGGAAAAGAACGGCGTGATCGACCATGATATGGAAGACGACGTCATCCGTGGCGCGACGGTCGCCTATCAGGGCGAGATCACCTTCCCGCCGCCGCCGCCCAAGATCCAGGCGATCGCGGCGCAAAAGCCGAAGGAAAAACCGAAGGAGCTGACGCCCGAGGAAAAACGGGCGCGCGAAGTCGCCGCCTTCAAGGCACAGACGAAGAACCAGGTCACCCTGCTCGTCGTCGGCGCCGCCTTGCTGTTGTCGGTGGGCCTCGTCGCGCCGGCCTCGTTCATGCAGCATTTCATCGTGTTCGTGCTGTCGGTCTTCATCGGGTTCCAGGTCATCTGGAACGTGGCGCATTCGCTTCACACGCCGCTGATGGCGGTCACCAACGCGATCTCGTCGATCATCATCCTGGGCGCTCTGATGCAGATCGGCTCCGGCTCGAATCTGGTGATCGCGCTCGCGGGCCTCGCGGTGTTCATGGCCGGGATCAACATCTTCGGCGGCTTCCTCGTGACACGGCGCATGCTCGCCATGTTCCAGAAATCTTAAAGCGCAGGACGGCAACCATGGAATTCGGATTTACCACGGCAGCCTATGTCGTCGCTGCTGTTCTCTTCATCCTCTCGCTCGGCGGGCTTTCCGGCCAGGAATCGGCGAAGCGCGCCGTCTGGTACGGCATCGCCGGCATGGCGCTGGCGGTGTTTGCGACCCTGATCGGACCCGGCTCCGGCCTGTGGCTCCTGTCGCTGGTGCTGGTCGCGGCCGGCGGAATCATCGGCTATTACGTCGCGCAGCGCGTGCAGATGACCGAGATGCCGCAACTTGTTGCAGCGATGCACTCGCTGGTCGGTCTCGCGGCCGTCTTCGTCGGCTACAACGCCTATCTGGAACTCGGCCGCGTGCTCGTGATGAGCGCCGAACAGCGCGAGGCGCTCGAGGGCTTCGCCGCGATCCTCGCCCACAAGGACGGAATCGAACAGTCGATCCTGAAGGTCGAGGTCTTCCTCGGCGTCTTCATCGGCGCGGTGACCTTCACCGGCTCCGTCGTCGCCTTCGGCAAGCTGGCCGGCAAGGTCACCTCCAGGGCGACGAAACTGCCGGGCGGGCACATGCTCAACGCGGGCGCCGCGATCCTCAGCGTCATCCTGCTGATCGCGTTCCTGAACGGGGCCGGCATCTGGACGCTTGTTCTGATGACGCTGCTGGCCTTCTTCATCGGCTTCCACCTGATCATGGGCATCGGCGGCGCCGACATGCCCGTGGTGGTGTCGATGCTGAACTCCTATTCCGGCTGGGCCGCCGCCGCGATCGGCTTCTCGCTCGGCAACGACCTGCTGATCGTCGTCGGCGCGCTGGTCGGCTCGTCGGGCGCGATTCTCTCCTACATCATGTGCAAGGCGATGAACCGCTCCTTCGTCTCCGTGATCCTCGGCGGCTTCGGCAACGCCACGGGCCCGGCCATGGCGGTCGAGGGCGAGCAGGTGGCG
>NZ_JACZCS010000059.1 GCF_014904745.1 Oricola nitratireducens | reverse complement strand
CAGCCGTCAGCGACGTCTTGCCGTGGTCAACGTGACCAATCGTGCCGATGTTCACATGCGGCTTCGTGCGCTCAAACTTACCCTTCGCCATCTTTATTCTCCGTTCTTCACTGTCACGCGGACTAGAGGAAATTCATGGCCGGCTCCGCTCTGCGGAAGCCGGCCGGCCCCCGCCTTAAGCGTATTTCTTCTGGATTTCCTGGGCGACCGCTTGAGGCACAGCCTCGTAGTGGTCGAAGATCATCGTGTATTGCGCACGACCCTGGCTCATCGAGCGCAGCGTGTTCACGTAGCCGAACATGTTCGCCAGCGGCACCATTGCGGTGATGACCTGATCGATATTGCGGCTTTCCGTACCAGCGATCTGGCCGCGGCGAGAATTCAAGTCGCCGATGATGTCGCCCATGTAATCTTCCGGCGTCACCACTTCCACCTTCATGATCGGCTCGAGAAGCTGAGCACCGGCCTTCTGTGCGCCTTCGCGGAACGCGGCACGGGCCGCGATTTCGAAGGCGAGAACCGAGGAGTCGACGTCATGGTAGGCGCCATCGGTCAGCGTTGCCTTCACGCCCAGCATCGGGAAGCCGGCGAGCGGACCGGAGTCCATGACCGACTGGATGCCTTTTTCGACGCCCGGGATATATTCCTTAGGAACGTTGCCGCCGACGACGGTGCTCTCGAAAACGAAATCCTCGCCTTCCGGGTTCGGTTCAAAAGTGATCTTGACGCGCGCGAACTGGCCGGAACCGCCCGACTGCTTCTTGTGGGTGTAATCGATGTCCGCGGCGCGAGTGATCGTTTCACGATACGCAACCTGCGGCGCGCCGATATTCGCTTCCACCTTGAACTCGCGCTTCATGCGGTCGACGAGAATGTCGAGATGCAGTTCGCCCATGCCCGAGATGATGGTCTGGCCTGACTCTTCGTCCGAACGCACGCGGAAGGAGGGGTCTTCAGCTGCCAGACGGTTGAGCGCGAGACCCATCTTTTCCTGGTCGCTCTTCGTCTTCGGCTCGACGGCGATCGAGATCACCGGATCGGGGAACTCCATGCGCTCCAGGATCACCGGCTTCAGCGGATCGCAAAGCGTGTCGCCCGTCGTGGTTTCCTTCAGGCCGGCGATAGCAACGATGTCGCCCGCAAAGGCTTCCTTGATGTCTTCGCGGCTGTTGGAGTGCATCTGCAGCATACGGCCGATGCGCTCGCGCTTTTCCTTGACCGTGTTCATCAGCGACACACCGGTCTCGACCTTGCCGGAATAGATGCGGCAGAAGGTCAGCGAACCGACGAACGGGTCATTCATGATCTTGAAGGCTAGCATCGACAGCGGCTCGTCGTCCGATGAAACGCGTTTGATTTCCTGTTCGGTCTTCGGATCGATGCCGCGGATGGCCGGAACTTCGATCGGAGACGGCAGGAAGTCGACAACGGCGTCGAGCAGCGGCTGCACGCCCTTGTTCTTGAAAGCAGAACCGCAGAAAACCGGGAAGATTTCGACAGCGCAGGTGCCCTTGCGGACCAGCTTGCGCAGCGTGTCGTTGTCCGGCATCTCGCCTTCGAGATACGCTTCCATCGCGGCTTCGTCGAATTCGACAGCCGCTTCGATCAGCTTTTCGCGGTATTCCTCGGCGCGAGCCTGCAGGTCAGCCGGGATGTCGACGACGTCCCATTCTGCGCCGAGGTTTTCGGCCTTCCAGACCAGTGCCTTCATCTCGATAAGATCGACGCAACCGGCAAAATCGTTTTCCGCACCAATCGGCAACTGCATCACGACCGCCTGCGCGCCAAGGCGCGTCCCGATCATGTCGACACAGCGGTAGAAATCGGCACCGATCTTGTCCATCTTGTTGACGAAGATCATCCGCGGGACATGGTATTTGTTGGCCTGGCGCCAAACGGTCTCGGTCTGCGGCTCGACGCCGGCATTGGCGTCAAGAAGAGCCACCGCACCGTCGAGTACGCGCAGCGAACGCTCGACTTCGATCGTGAAGTCGACGTGTCCGGGTGTGTCGATGATGTTGAAGCGCTTGCGCTTGCCGTCGCGGCCCGGCCAGAAGGTGGTCGTAGCAGCAGACGTGATCGTGATCCCGCGCTCCTGCTCCTGCTCCATCCAGTCCATCGTCGCAGCGCCGTCATGCACTTCGCCGATCTTGTGGCTCTTGCCGGTGTAGTAAAGGATACGCTCGGTCGTCGTTGTCTTGCCGGCGTCGATGTGGGCCATGATGCCGAAATTACGGTAGTCTTCCAGCGGATATTCGCGAGCCATGGGAGGAGGCCTCTCTAAACGGTCTTCTGTTACCAGCGGTAGTGCGAGAACGCGCGGTTGGCGTCCGCCATCTTGTGGGTATCTTCGCGCTTCTTGACTGCCGAACCGCGGTTGCTGGCAGCATCCATGAGTTCGCCGGACAGGCGATCGACCATGGTTGTCTCGTTGCGCTTGCGCGCAGCAGCAATCATCCAGCGGATGGCCAGCGCCTGACGGCGTTCCGGACGCACATCGACCGGCACCTGATAGGTGGCTCCGCCGACGCGACGCGAACGCACTTCCACATGCGGCGCGACATTGTCGAGCGCCTGATGGAACAGTTCGACCGGCTCCTGCTTGGTCTTGTCGGCGATGGCGTCGAAGGCACCGTATACGATGCGCTCGGCAATCGACTTTTTGCCATCGAGCATGATGGCGTTCATGAATTTCGTGACGACCATGTCCCCGAATTTCGGATCCGGGTTGATTTCACGTTTTTCGGCTCTGTGGCGACGCGACATGTCTGTATCTCACTTTTGGCGGCGGTACTCAGGACCGGCCGCAAACCTCTTACTTCGGACGCTTTGCGCCGTATTTCGAACGACGCTGCTTGCGGTTCTTGACGCCTTGCGTGTCGAGCACGCCGCGCAGAATGTGATAGCGAACACCGGGAAGGTCCTTCACACGGCCGCCGCGGATCATCACAACCGAGTGCTCCTGAAGGTTATGACCTTCACCCGGGATGTAGCCGATCACTTCGAAGCCATTCGTCAGGCGAACCTTTGCAACCTTGCGGAGAGCCGAGTTCGGCTTCTTCGGCGTCGTGGTGTAGACACGGGTGCACACGCCGCGCTTCTGCGGATTTGCCTGCAAGGCCGGCACCTTGTTGCGCTTGACCGGAGCCACACGGGGCTTACGGACCAACTGGTTTACTGTAGGCATCAAGCCATCCTTCGTTCGTTCATTCAGGCGCGAATGCGCAAAAAACTGTTTCACATCAACATGCAACAGCGGGGCACACGGGCCCTGCAGGCCCTGCCCCAAAATCCAGAGGAAACGGCGGACCGTTTCATGAAATTGCAATGTATCAGCTTCGCTGGTCAGCCTTGTTTGAGACAAGCTTCGGGGCTCGGCGCCACCGAAAAGTCAATCTCACATTGGCTTGATGGCCGGCTTCTATACGCAAGCCCCTGTCTCGTCAAGAGAAACCGGATACTTTTTGCGCGCGCCGTCCGGCCGGCGCGCACCCGCGTCCTTGACGACATATTATTACGCCGTCGGAATGCCTGGCGCAATTTTACTCTCCGCTTCGCAAAACCGCCCCGCCCGGATATCGCATCGCCGCGGGAATCATGATGAATAGGGCCTGATGAAATCGAAAAACGGACACCACCACGATGGAAGACAGCGAATCGGATGCCGGAACCGGCGTCTTCATCATCATTGGGCGAGTCTGGCCGGTCAAGGACGGGCCCGAAATCGCCATTCATATCCTTCTGCTCGCACCCGACGACGATTCCGCGATTCGCACGGCGCTTAACGCGCTTGCCGAACGCGGATACGAGGAAGCCGAATTGGACCAGATCGGTACGATGGTCGAAGCCCCCGACGAGGAACCGCACGCCTCCGCCTATCAGGGCGCGCTCGAAGGCGAAGTCGCCATCGTTACATTTGCCGAGGGGCTGGAAGAGGAAAGCGGCCGCGGGTTCGATCCTGGCGACGATGAAGACGACTATGACCCCTTTGCCGTCTTGAAGGACTGGAAACCGGACCAGTAAACGGTGCGACTGTGACATACGAAACCGTGGCGGATGGAGACCGCCGGACCCTGCATGCGCTAGCCTATTGCCTCCTGGTCTTCCTGTTTAGCCGCGCAGTCCTGGAACTGATCGGCATGGAAGCGCATGATCTGCTGTTTCCGGTAACCGATCCGCAACTTCGCCAACCGGAGTTTTCGCCATTCGTCTGGCTCAACATCTGGGGCAATCGGGATAGCGGTGGACTCCTCGGGACTATCGAACACGGTTACGGCACGGCCTTACGTGCCGGCGAGATCCTGATGGGGCAAGCCAATTGGCCGCTCTATCCGATGCTATCGAAATATGTCGGCGTTCTGACCGGTCTCGATCCCTTTGCGGCGATGGTCTCCGTCTCCAACGCAGCCCTCCTCCTCGCCCTGCCGATCATCTGGCACGAAGCCCGGTATTACTACGGCGCGAAAGCTGCCGATCTCGCCATCTTGCTGTTTACCTTCATGCCCGGGAGCTATGGCTTTTCGTCAGCAGATAGCGGGTCGCTTTATCTCCTGCTGGTCATGGCAACACTGACCCTCGCGCGCCGCGAGCGCTGGCTTTGGGCCGGATTGACCGCGGCGCTCGCCACGCTGACCCGAAACATCGGCGTTCTCCTGATCATCCCGATCGCCGTCTATGCCTGGCAATCGCTCGGGGCATGGCGCGATCCGCATGTTCTGTCGATCAGGCGGTTCAGGATCTTCATCGCGATGGTACTTCCCGCGACGGCGCTCGCCGGCGGCACCGTCTATCTTTGGCGCCATACCGGCGATCCGTTCACCCTTGCGACGATGTTGGACGCCTGGAAGCGGGAACTGCAGAATCCGCTCAATACGCTGATCGGTCCGATCCTGAACGGCGGCACGATACAGGCGGAAATCATTCCCGGCGTCATCATCTCCGGGATCGGCGTTGCCGCCACACTTCTCCTGTTGGCCCGGCGCAACTGGGCACACGCATGGTTCATGGTGGCCATTGTCCCGATCACGCTAGCGAGCGGCATTCCGTCCTCTGCCCGGATGATTCCGTCCGTCGCCCCGGCGATCATGGTGGCCGGCGCCTTCTTCGCGAACCGACCGCGGGCATGGCCCGTCACGTTTGGCATTTTCTCTGCCGCAAACGGCTTCATGATGGTGTGCCAAGTGCTTGGCCTCGACATCCACTGAGAACGAAAAACGCCGAGCCCATGGCCCGGCGTCAGTCTGTTCACGGTGTTGTCGCAGCCTTATTCGGCGGCTTCGCCCGACTGCGACATGTCTATCAGCATCGCATCCGCACCGGCCACGTTGGACGTCTTGCGACGTTCCTCCAGGATCAGTTCGTCGCGCGCCGTGGCGATGCGGCGGATCTGGTTCATCGTCCCGCCGGTACCGGCCGGGATGAGGCGGCCAACGATAACGTTCTCCTTCAGACCCTGCAGCGTATCGATCTTGCCGGCTACGGAAGCCTCCGTCAGCACCTTGGTCGTCTCCTGGAAGGAGGCTGCCGAGATGAACGACGGGGTTTGCAGCGACGCCTTGGTGATGCCGAGCAGGACCGGGTCGCCCGTGGCGGGCGCCTTGCCTTCCTCGACCAGACGTTCGTTGACCTCTTCCAGCTCGATCCGGTCGACATTGTCGCCGGCGATATACTGGGAGTCGCCTGCATCGGTGATCTCGACCTTTTGCAGCATCTGGCGAACGATCACCTCGATGTGCTTGTCGTTGATCACCACGCCCTGCAGCCGGTAGACCTCCTGGATCTCGTTGACGAGATAGGAAGCAAGCGCTTCCACGCCCTTCACCGCCAGGATGTCGTGCGGTGCCGGGTTGCCGTCGAGAACGTAGTCGCCCTTCTCGATCGTGTCGCCGTCCTGCAGATGGAACGGCCGGCCTTTCGGAATGAGATATTCCGCCGGTTCCTGCGTTTCATCATGCGGCTCGATGATGATGCGGCGCTTGTTCTTGTAATCACGGCCGTAACGGATCGTACCGTCAATCTCCGCGATGACGGCGTGGTCCTTCGGACGGCGTGCCTCGAAGAGTTCGGCCACACGCGGCAGACCGCCGGTGATGTCCTTCGTTTTCGCGCTTTCCATGGGGATACGCGCGATCACGTCGCCCGGGCTCACATGTGCGCCCGGCTCCACCGACAGGATGGCGTCGACCGAGAGCATGAAGCGGGCATCGCCACCCTTGGCTAGTTTCGCCACCTTGCCGCTCTTGTCGAGGACGGTGATCGCCGGCTTGAGATCCGAACCGCGCGGCGTCGAGCGCCAGTCGATGACCATGCGCTTGGTGATGCCGGTCGACTCGTCCGCCGATTCCTGCACCGACAGGCCGTCGACGAGATCTTCGAACAATGCCGTGCCTTCGACCTCGGTCATGATCGGACGCGTATACGGGTCCCACTCGGCAAGACGCTGGCCACGCTTAACCTTGTCGCCGTCGTCCACCATGATCTTCGCACCGTAGGTCACGCGCTGGGTGCCGCGCTCCTCGCCTTTCTCGTCACGAATGATGATGGCCATGTTGCGGCCCATCGCGATGAGAGCGCCTTCGGAGTTGCGAACCACGTTGCGGTTGCGAATCTCGATCGTGCCTTCGTAGGATGCTTCCAGGAAGGACTGGTCGACGACCTGCGCCGTGCCGCCCATGTGGAAGGTACGCATCGTCAGCTGCGTGCCCGGCTCGCCGATCGACTGCGCCGCGATCACGCCCACTGCCTCGCCCATGTTCACGGGCGTGCCGCGAGCAAGGTCGCGACCGTAGCAGACGCCGCATACGCCGGACTGCAGTTCACAGGTCAGCGCGGACCGGATCTTCACGGTCTGGATTCCGGCTTCCTCGATGACGTCGACATCCTTTTCCTCGACCATCGTGCCTGCGGCCACGATGACTTCGCCGGTCGCCGGATGAACGATGTCTTCCAGCGCCGTACGGCCAAGAACGCGCTGACCGATCGAGGCGACGATCTGACCGGCATCGACGATCGGCGACATGGTCAGCCCCTTTTCGGTGCCGCAATCGCGCTGTGTGATGATGCAGTCCTGGGCGACGTCGAC
Organism: Oricola nitratireducens; assembly: GCF_014904745.1. Classification (GTDB taxonomy): domain Bacteria; phylum Pseudomonadota; class Alphaproteobacteria; order Rhizobiales; family Rhizobiaceae; genus Oricola; species Oricola nitratireducens. The sequence continues at coordinate 2,464 of NZ_JACZCS010000059.1, read as the reverse complement.
GAGACGGCGGGTCAGATAACCGGAGTTCGCGGTCTTCAACGCCGTGTCCGCGAGGCCCTTGCGGGCGCCGTGGGTGGAGTTGAAGTACTCGTTGACCGACAGGCCTTCCTTGAAGTTCGAGATGATCGGCGTCTCGATGATCGAACCGTCCGGCTTGGCCATCAGACCGCGCATGCCGGCAAGCTGCTTCATCTGCCGGGTCGAACCGCGAGCGCCCGAACGCGCCATCATGTAGATGGAGTTCATCTGCTTCTGACGGCCGTTTTCCTCGAACTGGACGGCCTGAATGCCCGCCATCATTTCTTCGGTCAGCTTGTCGTCGCAGCGTGCCCAGGCATCGACCACCTTGTTGTATTTCTCGCCAAAGGTGATCAGGCCGTCATTGTACTGCTGCTCGTATTCCTTGGCGATCTTGTCGGTCTCTGCAACGATCCCCGTCTTGGTGTCCGGGATGACCATGTCATCCTTGCCGAACGAGATGCCGGCGCGGCAGGCGTGGCCGAAGCCGAGCGCCATGATGCGGTCGGCAAAGATGACCGTCTCTTTCTGGCCGCAGTGGCGATAGACAACATCGAGCATCTTCGAGATGTTCTTCTTGGTCATCTCCGTGTTGCAGATGTCGAACGACACCTTGCCGTGACGCGGCAGAAGTTCGCCGATGATCATCCGGCCGGGCGTCGTCTCGTAGATTTTCGAGACGGGATTGCCCTCCTCGTCCACGGTCTTGAAGCGGCCCTTGATCTTGGTGTGCAGCGTGACGACGTCGTTTTCCAGCGCATGGTGCAGTTCGCCCATGTCGGAGAAAATCATCCCCTGCCCCGGCTCGCCTTCGGCGACGATCGAGAGATAGTAGAGACCAAGCACCATGTCCTGCGACGGCACGATGATCGGCTGGCCGTTCGCCGGATGCAGGATGTTGTTGGTCGACATCATCAGGACGCGCGCTTCAAGCTGCGCTTCCAGCGACAGCGGAACGTGCACGGCCATCTGGTCGCCGTCGAAGTCGGCATTGAACGCGGTGCAGACCAGCGGATGAAGCTGGATCGCCTTGCCCTCGATCAGCACCGGCTCGAAAGCCTGGATGCCGAGGCGGTGCAGCGTCGGCGCGCGGTTGAGCAGCACCGGATGTTCGCGGATAACCTCGTCGAGGATATCCCACACTTCCGGCTTTTCCTTCTCGACCAGCTTCTTGGCCTGCTTGACGGTAGACGAATAGCCCTTGGCGTCAAGCCGCGCATAGATGAACGGCTTGAACAGCTCGAGCGCCATCTTCTTCGGCAGGCCACACTGGTGCAGCTTCAGTTCCGGACCGGTCACGATGACCGAGCGGCCGGAATAGTCGACGCGCTTGCCGAGCAGGTTCTGGCGGAAGCGGCCTTGCTTGCCCTTCAGCATGTCCGAAAGCGATTTCAGCGGACGCTTGTTGGCACCGGTGATCACGCGACCGCGGCGGCCGTTGTCGAACAGCGCGTCGACGGCCTCCTGCAGCATGCGCTTCTCGTTGCGGATGATGATGCCGGGCGCACGCAGTTCCATCAGCCGCTTCAGGCGGTTGTTACGGTTGATGACGCGACGGTAGAGATCGTTCAGGTCCGACGTCGCGAAGCGACCGCCATCAAGCGGCACCAGCGGACGCAGGTCCGGCGGGATTACCGGGATGACCTTCATGATCATCCATTCCGGGCGGTTCTGCGAGTCGATGAAGTTCTCGACGACCTTCAACCGCTTCATGAGTTTCTTCTGTTTGAGGTCGGAGGTGGTCGTCTCCAGTTCCTCGCGCAGGTCCGTGGCGATTTTCGGCAGGTCCATCGACGCCAGGATTTCCTGGATCGCTTCGGCACCGATCATCGCCGTAAACTGGTCCTCGCCGAACTCGTCGACGGCCAGCATGTATTCTTCCTCAGAGAGGAGCTGGTATTCCTTCAGCGAGGTCAGACCCGGCTCGGTCACGATGTAGTTCTCGAAATAGAGAACGCGCTCGATATCCTTGAGCGTCATGTCGAGCAGCGTGCCGATGCGCGACGGCAGCGACTTCAGGAACCAGATATGTGCAACCGGCGCTGCGAGCTCGATATGGCCCATGCGCTCGCGGCGCACACGCGACAGCGTCACTTCGACGCCGCACTTTTCGCAGATGATGCCCTTGTATTTCATGCGCTTGTACTTGCCGCAAAGGCATTCGTAGTCCTTGATCGGACCGAAGATGCGCGCGCAGAACAAGCCATCACGCTCGGGCTTGAACGTGCGGTAATTGATCGTTTCCGGCTTCTTGATCTCGCCATAAGACCAGGAAAGGATCTTTTCCGGGCTCGCGATCGAAATCCGGATCGCGTCAAAATTCTGGGCTGGAGCCTGAGGATTGAAAAGATTTGCAACCTCTTGGTTCATGCCGTTCTCCTTACGGGGATTTCCCCGTTCCAATGCGCGGATGGATGGTCCGCTTGTAATCCTAAAAACCGGCCAA
>NZ_JACZCS010000058.1 GCF_014904745.1 Oricola nitratireducens | reverse complement strand
CCGCCGGCGTGGATAAACCCGCCGGCGCCCTGCCGTTTACTCTGCGGCGTCAGGAAGCGCCTGCTGCTCCTCTTCCGGATAAGGCGCCCGGGTGGATTCAAGCTCCACGTTGAGGCCGAGCGAACGCATCTCCTTGACGAGAACGTTGAAGCTCTCCGGAATGCCCGCCTCGAAGGTGTCGTCACCGCGCACGATGGCCTCGTAGACCTTGGTACGGCCCGCCACGTCGTCCGACTTGACCGTCAGCATTTCCTGCAAGGTGTAGGCCGCGCCATAGGCTTCGAGCGCCCACACCTCCATCTCGCCGAACCGCTGTCCGCCGAACTGCGCCTTGCCGCCCAGCGGCTGCTGGGTAACGAGCGAGTACGGACCGATCGAACGTGCATGGATCTTGTCGTCGACAAGGTGATGCAGCTTCAGCATGTAGATGTAGCCGACGGTCACCTGCCGGTCGAATTCCTCGCCGGTACGGCCGTCATAGAGCGTCGACTGGGCGGTTTCCTTCAACCCTGCCTTTCTCAGCATTTCGTTGATGTCAGCCTCGACGGCGCCGTCGAAGACCGGAGTCGCGATCGAAACGCCACGCTCGAACTGCTTGGCGATCTCGATGACGCCAGCGTCATCGAGTTTCGCGACCGGTTCGTTGCGGTCGTTCGCCGGGATCAGGTCGGTCAACGTCTTGCGGATTTCGCCAGCATCGCCATTGGCGCGGTAGGCTTCCATCATCTCGCCGATCTTCCTGCCCATGCCTGCACAGGCCCAACCCAGATGCGTTTCGAGGATCTGGCCGACATTCATGCGGCTCGGCACGCCGAGCGGATTGAGCACGATGTCCGCATGCGTCCCGTCTTCCAGGAACGGCATGTCCTCGATCGGCAGGATCCGCGACACGACACCCTTGTTGCCGTGACGGCCGGCCATTTTGTCGCCCGGCTGGATCTTGCGCTTCACGGCCACGAAGACCTTGACCATCTTCATGACGCCCGGGGGCATCTCGTCACCGCGCTGCACCTTCTCGACCTTGTCCATGAAGCGCTGTTCGAGACGCTTTTTGGAATCGTCGTACTGGGTGCGAAGCTGCTCGAGATTATCCTGCTGCTTCTCGTCGGTGACGGCAAACTGCCACCACTGAGAACGCGGATAGTTCTCCAGCACTTCGGCAGAAAGCTTGGCGCCCTTCTTGAAGCCCTTCGGACCGGCGATGGACTCCTCACCGTCGAGCATCTCCGCCAGGCGGCCGAAGGTGTTGCGGTCGAGGATAGCCTGCTCGTCGTCGCGGTCCTTTGCGAGACGCTCGATTTCCTCGCGCTCGATCGCCATCGCGCGTTCGTCCTTCTCCACGCCATGGCGGTTGAAGACGCGCACTTCGACGACGGTACCGAACGCCCCAGGCGGCATGCGCATGGAGGTGTCGCGGACATCGGAAGCCTTCTCGCCGAAGATGGCGCGCAGGAGCTTTTCCTCAGGCGTCATCGGGCTCTCGCCCTTCGGCGTGATCTTGCCGACGAGGATGTCACCGGGGCCGACTTCGGCGCCGATATAGACGATGCCCGCCTCGTCGAGGTTCTTCAGCGCCTCTTCCGAAACGTTCGGAATGTCGCGCGTGATTTCCTCGGGCCCGAGCTTGGTATCACGCGCCATCACCTCGAATTCCTCGAGATGGATGGAGGTGAACACGTCGTCGCGGACGATCTTCTCGGAGAGAAGAATGGAGTCCTCGTAGTTGTAGCCGTTCCACGGCATGAACGCGACGAGCACGTTACGGCCGAGCGCCAGGTCGCCAAGATCGGTCGACGGACCGTCGGCGATGATATCGCCCTTGCCGATCACGTCACCGACACGAACCAGCGGACGCTGGTTGATGCAGGTCGACTGGTTGGAGCGCTGGAACTTCTGCAGCCGGTAGATATCGACACCCGATTTGGAAGCGTCGAGTTCTTCGGTTGCCCGGATGACGATGCGCATTGCGTCGACCTGATCGACAACGCCGCCACGCCGCGCGGCAATTGCCGCACCGGAGTCGCGCGCCACGATCGGCTCCATGCCGGTACCCACGAACGGTGCCTCGGCGCGCACCAGCGGCACCGCCTGACGCTGCATGTTGGAGCCCATGAGGGCACGGTTGGCGTCGTCGTTTTCCAGGAACGGGATGAGTGCCGCAGCAACCGAAACAAGCTGCTTCGGCGACACGTCCATGAGGTCGACCTGTTCGCGCGGCGTCAGCATGACGTCGCCGGCATGGCGGCAGATAACAAACTCGCTGACGAACGAACCGTCGTCCCCGATCTCGGCATTGGCCTGCGCCACGTGATGCTTGGCCTCTTCCATCGCGGAGAGATAAACGACCTCGCTGGTCACCTTACCATCGACGATCTTGCGGTACGGGCTCTCGATGAAGCCGTACTTGTTGACGCGTGCGAAGGTCGCCAGCGAGTTGATCAGACCGATGTTCGGGCCTTCCGGTGTCTCGATTGGACAGATACGGCCATAGTGCGTCGGATGGACGTCGCGGACTTCGAAGCCTGCGCGTTCGCGCGTCAGACCGCCCGGCCCGAGCGCCGACAGGCGCCGCTTGTGGGTGATCTCAGACAGCGGGTTCGTCTGGTCCATGAACTGCGACAGCTGAGACGAACCGAAGAACTCGCGAACCGCGGCAGCGGCAGGTTTGGCGTTGATCAGATCCTGCGGCATGACGGTGTCGATCTCGATCGACGACATGCGTTCCTTGATCGCACGCTCCATCCGCAACAGGCCGACGCGATACTGGTTTTCCATCAACTCGCCGACCGAACGCACACGGCGGTTGCCGAGGTTGTCGATGTCGTCGATTTCGCCCTTGCCGTCACGCAGGTCGAGCAGCGTGCGCAGGACTTCGATGATGTCTTCCTTGCGCAGCACGCGCACGGTGTCCTCGACGTCGAGGCCGAGACGCATGTTCATCTTCACGCGACCCACGGCCGACAGGTCGTAGCGCTCGGAATCGAAGAACAGCGACTTGAACATCGCTTCCGCCGTTTCCATCGTCGGCGGCTCGCCGGGACGCATGACGCGGTAGATATCGAACAGCGCGTCCTGGTGGCTTTCGTTCTTGTCGACGGCAAGCGTGTTGCGGATATAGGCGCCGACATTGACGTGGTCGATGTCGAGGATCTGAAAGGAACCATGCCCGGATTCCATCAGAACCGCCATGGTCTTCTCATCGATCTCGTCGCCGGCCTCGAGATAGATCTCGCCGGTCTCGAAATTGACGACGTCCTCGGCCAAATACATGGTGTAAAGGTCTTCGTCGGTGGCGCGCAATGCCTTTACGCCCTTCTCGGACAACTGACGTGCCTGGCGCGCGGTCAGTTTCTTTCCGGACTCCAGCACGACTTCGCCGGTATCGGCATCGATGAGGTCCGACGTGGCCTTTATGCCCTTCATGCGATCGGGCGAGAACGGCACACGCCAACCATCGCCGTCACGCTTGTATTCGACGGCGTTGTAGTAGGTGGAGAGGATTTCTTCGGCATCGAGGCCGAGCGCCATCAGAAGCGACGTCACCGGGATCTTGCGGCGGCGGTCGATGCGCGCATAGACATTGTCCTTGGCGTCGAACTCGATGTCGAGCCAGGAACCACGGTAAGGGATCACGCGCGCGGCGAACAGCAGCTTGCCGGAAGCGTGCGTCTTGCCCTTGTCGTGGTCGAAGAAGACGCCCGGCGAACGGTGCATCTGCGAGACGATCACGCGCTCGGTGCCGTTGACGATGAAGGTGCCGTTGTCGGTCATGAGCGGCATGTCGCCCATGTAGACGTCCTGCTCCTTGATGTCCTTGATCGACTTGGCGCCGGTATCCTCGTCGATATCGAACACGATCAGGCGAAGCGTCACCTTCAGCGGCGCGGAATAGGTCAGATCGCGCTGACGGCATTCCTCGACGTCGAATTTCGGCGCCTCGAATTCGTAGCGAACGAATTCCAGCATGGATGCACCCGAGAAATCCGAAATCGGGAACACCGATTTGAACGCCGCCTGCAGGCCCTCGTCGAGACGACCGCCCTGCGGTTCGTCGACCATCAGGAATTGGTCATAGGATGCTTTTTGAACCTCGATCAGGTTCGGCATTTCGGCGACATCGGGGATGTGACCGAAGTATTTTCTTACTCGCCTGCGTCCGTTGAAGGATATGGACTGAGCCATTGCCGCTCCTTAAAGTCTGCCCTGGCGGGCCTGCCAAATAATGCTCCGCACGCTGCGGAGAACTCTCGAAAAGAGCGAAGACCCATGCGCCCGGCCTTCCAGCTCTTGAAACGGTAAAAACCCGTTTCCGGAAACCGCTTCTGGCGGCCTCGGGAAAAGGGTTCACGCAACGCGGATACGGCAGGCGGAGCGTGTCCGCCTGCCGCAACACGAACTTACTTCATCGACGCTTTCGCGCCGGCTTCCGTCAGCTTCTTGACGATCTCTTCGGCTTCGCCCTTGGAGATCGCTTCCTTCACGGCCTTCGGAGCGCCTTCGACCAGATCCTTGGCTTCCTTGAGGCCAAGACCGGTGATGGAGCGCACTTCCTTGATCACGTTGATCTTCTGTGCGCCGGCTTCTTCGAGAATGACGTCGAATTCGGTCTTTTCTTCGGCGGCTTCAGCCGGAGCGCCACCGCCTGCGACAGCAGCGACGGCAACCGGAGCAGCGGCGGAAACGCCCCACTTTTCTTCCAGCATTTTCGACAGTTCTGCAGCTTCCAGAACGGTCAGGTTGGACAGGTCATCGACGATTTTTGCGAGATCAGCCATTTTTCGTTTTCCTTGAGTTTTTCAGGTTCGAACTTTGATTGGTTTGAGTACTGAAGACAGCCTATGCCGCCTCGTCCTTCTGGGCATATGCGTTGAAAACGCGGGCAAGGTTTCCTGCCGGTGCGTTGACAACCTGTGCGATACGCGTTGCCGGTGTGGAGATCATACCAACCAGCCTTGCGCGCAATTCATCGAGCGAAGGCAATTCGGCAAGCGCCTTAACACCTTGTGCATCGAGAATGGTCGCACCGAGTGTGCCGCCGAGCAAAACGAGCTTGTCGTTCGACTTGGCGAATTCACTCGCGATTTTGGGAGCTGTGACCGGGTCGCTCGCATATGCGATGACCGTCTGGCCTGTAAACAGGTCAGACATGCCCTCAGCTTCCGTGCCCTTGAGAGCGATTTTGGCAAGGCGGTTCTTCGCGACCTTCACCGATCCACCCGCTTCACGCATTTTGGTGCGAAGATCGCCCATCTGCGCGACGGTAAGACCGGTATAGTGGGCCACGACAACGGAGCCGGCTTCATTGAAGACCGTATTCAGCTGCGTGACGAATTCGCGTTTTTCCGCTCTATCCACTGCGTCTCTCCAATTTGCAGACATCACCGGAGTGCGGTCTGCGGTTGCCTTTGCCGCCAGGAGAGCCTTTTGAGATCACCCGACGACGTTCGAGGATCCTGCCCCCTTACGCCGGATCTGCGATCGCGGCACAAGGCAATACGTTCGAACCCGCAAAACAGGCCATTCGGCCAAAACTTCTTGGGCCCTTAGCGTCTCATGCAGGCTCGTGAAAATTAAGGCGAGCCACCTGCAATCTCGGACAGGGACCGGGCTTTCACCCGGCTTTTTCGAACCGGCGGACCGGTTCGAAAACTTTTAAGGACAATCGCTTGCAGCGATATCCTGAACTAGTGCATCAAGCTTCGACGGAGAGGCTCGACGGATCGATCTTCACGCCGGGGCCCATGGTCGAGGAAACGGCGACGCGCTTCACATAGGTGCCCTTTGCGCCCGACGGCTTGGCCTTGTTGACCGCGTCTGCGAGCGCCCGGATGTTCTCTTCCAGCGCCTTGGCATCGAAAGATGCCTTGCCGACGCCGGCATGAACGATCCCGGCCTTTTCGACGCGGAACTCGACAGCGCCGCCCTTCGATGCCTTGACGGCTGCGGCGACGTCCGGCGTCACAGTGCCGACCTTCGGGTTCGGCATCATGCCGCGCGGGCCGAGCACCTTGCCGAGACGGCCGACCAGCGGCATCATGTCCGGCGTTGCGATGCAGCGATCGAAATCGATCGTGCCGCCCTGGACGATATCGACCAGGTCTTCCGCGCCAACGATATCGGCGCCGGCAGCCTTGGCTTCCTCCGCCTTGTCGCCACGTGCGAACACGGCGACACGAACGCTGCGCCCGGTGCCGTTCGGCAGATTGACCACGCCGCGGACCATCTGGTCCGCATGGCGCGGATCGACACCGAGATTCATCGCGACTTCAACGGTTTCGTCGAATTTCGCCTTGGCGCGATCCTTGACCATCGTCACGGCCTCCGACAGCGCATAGAGCTTGTTACGGTCGATGCCGTCGCGGATCTGCTGGGTACGTTTGCCAATATTAGCCATCGCCTCAGCCCTCCACGTCCAGGCCCATCGCGCGCGCGGAGCCTTCAATCATGCGCATGGCCGCTTCGATGTCGGCTGCGTTCATATCCTTCATTTTGGCTTCGGCGATCTCGCGGATTTTGTCGCGCCCGATCTTGCCCGC
>NZ_JACZCS010000057.1 GCF_014904745.1 Oricola nitratireducens | reverse complement strand
CGGGGATCCCTTCTCCATCTCCTGCGTGGCGGCATTGAACGCCTTGCAGAATTCCATGATGTTGATGCCACGCTGACCAAGCGCAGGACCGATCGGCGGCGACGGCGTAGCCGACCCTGCCGGGACCTGGAGCTTGAGCTGGCCTGCAATCTTCTTAGCCATTTTTCACTCTCTTTATTGCAACGATGCCGGTCGCCCGGCGGTTCAAAGAGTTGGTGGTACGATCCGGCATCCGGCTAAAGATGCCTTTTCTCCCACCGCTCCTGCGGCCAAGGCCGCGACGGTCAGCCTTTTTCGACCTGACCGAATTCAAGCTCGACCGGAGTCGCCCGGCCGAAAATCGAAACTTCCACCTTGAGACGCGAACGCTCCTCGTCGACTTCCTGCACGACGCCGTTGAACGACGCGAACGGACCGTCCGAGACGCGCACCTGCTCCCCGACCTCGAACGACACGGACGGCTTCGGCCGCTCCACGCCTTCCTGGATCTGTCCGAGGATCTGGTCGGCTTCCTTGTCGCTGATCGGCATCGGCTTGTTGTCCGAGCCGAGGAACCCGGTCACCTTCGGCGTGTTCTTGATCAGGTGGAACACGTCGTCCGTCAGGTTCGCGCGCACCATCACGTAGCCGGGGAAGAACTTGCGTTCCGAATCCACCTTGCGTCCGCGGCGCACCTCGATGACCTTTTCGGTCGGTACGAGTATCTGTTCGAAATGACCCCACAGGCCCTTCGCCTTCGCAGCTTCCTCAATGGATTCTGCGACCTTCTTTTCGAAGTTCGAATACGCGTGAACAATGTACCAGCGAGCAGGCATGTACTGTAAATTCCGTAAAATAATTAGCGTGTCGGACCGAAGATGAAGTCGAAACCCCATCCGTAGATCTGGTCGACCGTGAAAAAGAACAGCGAAGCAATCACGACCATTGCAAGCACCATCATCGTCGAGATCATGGTTTCGCGGCGCGAGGGCCACGTCACTTTTGCCGTTTCTGAGCGAACCTGCTGCAGAAAGGTGAAAGGATTGCTTTTTGCCATGATGTCCGGTTCCATTGCAAGGCTCGCGCCGTGCGGCGTTTTCCATTTCCATGGTCGCTGAGCTAGAGGTCAAAAAAGGGCGTTCGAAGCGCACCACGCTTCTCACACCGCTGCCAGCTTTCCATGAATGCGCACCCGTCCGACTGGACAATACCAGCGCACCGGGTCACCTAAAGCCGATTCTTGGCAAAATCAAGGGGGGAATGCGAAAAACTGGCAGGGGCAGCAGGATTCGAACCCGCGACCTACGGTTTTGGAGACCGTCGCTCTACCAACTGAGCTATACCCCTATCGTGCCGGTGCAAAGCGCGCGACGGCGCGTCTCATATTACGCTCCATCACCCTTGTCCAGACATTCACTGTCAAAGGCGGCGGATTTCTTGCGGTGGACGACTCCGATTGCCGTTGAGCCCGTCGCACAGCTTGACCGATGAAGCCACGGATCCGTCGATGGAGACACGCTCCACTGACGGGACCGGTAACCCTTCTTCAGAACGCCGCGAGATCGGCGTTCTCGATGGCGTTCCGGTTCCGAGCGATGCGCTCGATATCCCAGTCCCACCATGCAATGGCCAGGAGCGCGGCGATGGTCTCCGCATCGAACCGCATTCGGATGAGTCTTGCAGGATTGCCGCCGACGATCGCATAGGGCGGCACATCGCCGCCTACGACCGCCCCTGCCCCGATGATCGCGCCATGCCCTATCGCGACCCCCGGCAGGATCATCGCCTTGTAACCGATCCAGACGTCATGGCCGACGGTCGTGTCCCCATGCGCGGCGACCTCGTCGGCATAGGCCGTCATCGTGTCGGGATTGAAGACCGCGAACGGATAGGTCGAAAAGCCGCCCATCGGATGGTTGGCGGAACTCGTGATGAAGCGTGCGCCGTGGGCGATCTGGGCAAATTTGCCGATCAACAGCCTTTCGGGCGCACCCGGATAGAGATAGGGCGCGATGCGCGCTGCGTAATCGTCAACCGGATCGAAATCGGAATAATAGGAATAATCACCAATCTCGATATTCGGATGATCGATGACGCGATTGAGATGCGCCGTCCCGCGATGCGGGTCGCCGTTCGGCAATGTAATGGGATGACGCGCACTGGCGTCAAGCAACGGTCGTGACATGGCTCTATTCTTTCGTCTGGAACTGCGTTTGTGCGGATCAGAACAGAACTTTGGTCACGTCACCCTCCATTGCGGTCGTGAAAACACATAAGTGCACCGATAATCCGGCGCAATAAAAAAGGCGGGCCGAAGCCCGCCTTTTCCAGTTCCGTATCGAGGTGAT
>NZ_JACZCS010000056.1 GCF_014904745.1 Oricola nitratireducens | reverse complement strand
GACGGCCGCCCTCTTCCTTCGTCAGGATGTAGGCTTCGGCAACGAACTTGGTGTGCGGCGTAACCGAACCCGGCTTGCACAGCACCTGGCCGCGCTCGACGCCCTCGCGGTCGACGCCGCGCAGCAGTGCGCCGATATTGTCGCCGGCCATGCCCTGGTCGAGCAGCTTGCGGAACATCTCGACGCCCGTGCAGGTCGTCTTCGTCGTCGGGCGGATGCCGACGATCTCGATTTCGTCACCGACATTGATGATACCGCGCTCGACGCGGCCGGTCACAACCGTGCCGCGGCCCGAGATCGAGAACACGTCCTCGATCGGCATCAGGAACGGCTGGTCGA
>NZ_JACZCS010000055.1 GCF_014904745.1 Oricola nitratireducens | reverse complement strand
TATCGACCACGAATACGGCAGCGACACGGGTCGCGGCGCCGGCCAGTCGATCAACTTCACGGTTGCGGCGACCGACGGCGACGGCGATTCCGTTGACCTGACGCTGTCGGTGCGTATCGTCGACGATGCACCCGTGGTGATTGGCGACGGCAATCACAACGTCGTAGTCGACGAAGACGATATCGCGGCAAATGCGGTACAGCCGGCCGGTACGGACGGCGCGCAGTCGCACACGATCACCGGCGATATCACCAAGGTCGACTTCGGCGCCGACGGTTTCGGCTCGACCGCGTTTTCGGGTGCGTTCAATGTTCCGAATGCCAATGGCGGCGTTCTGACGGCCGGCGATGCGACCGGTCTCGACTCCGGCCTGACGTCGGATGGCGATGCGGTGTTCTTCCGCCTGTCGGCGGATGGCCAGCAGATCGAGGGCTATACGGCCGGCAGCGGCGAGGTTGTGCTGCGCGCGACGCTCGACACGGCTGACACAGGGTGGACCGTCGATCTTCTCGGCAATATCGATCACCAATACGGCAGCGACACGGGTCGCGGCGCGGCCCAGTCGATCAATTTCACGGTTCGTGCCACCGATGGTGACGGCGATCATGTCGACGTGACCCTGTCGGCGCGGGTGGTCGACGACTCGCCGGTCACGACGGGCGCGCCGGTTTCGGTGACGGCGGACGAGGACGACATCCACAACCTGCTGTCGCAGGGCAATCACCCCAATGACGGTTCGACCGACGGTTCGACGTCCGATTTCTCGGTCTTCGGGTTGGGCGACGCCGCAACCGTTTCGGGTTCGCTTGCCTCGGCGGTGGATTTTGGCGCGGACGGCCAGGCCGCAGGCGGCGGATTCGGCTTCTCGTCCGACGCGGTCGCGACAATGGCGGCGCTCGGCCTGACCTCGAAGGGCGGCACGCTGTCCTACGCCGTCTCCGGGAACACGATTTACGCTTATGTCGATGGCGGCGGCACCGCGGACTTCGATTCGCTTGCCGACCGCCCGGTCTTCTCTCTGACGCTTAACAGTGAGACAGGTGCGTTCACCTACCGGCAGTTCGACCAGTTGGACCATGTCGACGGCAATGACCAGAACACCGATCTCGCAACCGCCGGCGGCGGATCGATCGCGGCGATCGACTTCGGCGCGGTAATCGAAGCGACCGATGGCGATGGCGACACGATCGGCCTGTCCGGCCAACTCTCCGTTACTGTCACCGACGATGTGCCCGAGATCTCGATCTGGACGGATAATGCCGTCAGGATCGACGAGAGCGGCGGCGGCGCGAACGACAATGTGACATCGTTCATCGGCAAATTCGCTTTCGGACAGCTGTTCGGCGGCGTCGACAATCCGGGCTCCGACACTGACATGAACGTGATCTACGCCACGGATGACGTGATCGACATGTCGATTGGCGGCGGAACGGACGACGATGCGCAGGTGACGCTGACGCTTGCCATCGACGACCCGGATTCCGGCCTGTCGACGACAGATGGCGACCCGATCTTCCTCTATCTGGAGGACGGCTTCGTGGTGGGCCGCGTTGGCGACCAGAACGGCGAGGCGGCCTTTGCCATCCACATCGCGCCCGATGGCCATGTGAGCGTGGCCCAGTACCTGTCGCTCTACCATCCGAATGACAACAATCCGGACGACCGCATCGATCTCGCCGGCAAGGTGTCGGCGGTATTGCATGTCGAGGATTACGACCACGACATCGTCGAACAGTCGGTCCAGATCGGCAACCGGATCAGCTTCGACGACGACGGTCCGAGCGTAGGCCCGAATTCGACTGTCGTGCTCGAGGACGACGATCTTCCGGGCGGCATCGAATACGGCCCGGGCGATGACAATGCGCCGGTTCATGCCAATGGCATGCTGAACCTCGATTTCGGCGCCGACGGCGGTTCCGTGGAATGGCTCGCCGGTATCCAGACGAGCGGCGGAGCGACGGGCATCGAGTCTCATCCCGATGGATCCGACCTGGTGATCACCCAGATTCAGGACGGCGTTCCGGTGACGGTTCTTACGGTGACGCTCGACACGGCGACGGGCGCCTATCAGGTGACGCAGAATGCGCCGTTCCTGCATGCTCCCGGCAACGACGAGAACAACCAGCTCTTCACCCTGACCTATCGGGTCACAGACGGCGATGGTGACCACAAGGACGGCGCGCTGACGATCAATGTCGATGACGACACGCCGGTTCAGGGCAGCGCCGACAATTCCAGCGTCGACGAGGGCAACCTGCCTGATGGCAATGGCGACACCGGTTATGACGGTGACATTGTCAGCTCCGCAACGGCGTCTTCCGGCAATCTCGGCATTTCCTGGGGTGCGGATGATAACCTGCTCGGCGAAAGCGCCGGCGACACTGTGGGCCGCTCCGTCGCCTTCGTGAACGCGACCGGCCCGGGCGGATCCGCTACGCCGCTTGGTGCAGGCGCAGTCACGGCCGCCCAGCTCGGCCTCGCCGTGCTCACGTCCGATGGCGTGGCGCTGGCCTACCAGATCGTACAAACGGCCGGCACCGGCGGCTCGTGGAACGGCGGTTACGAATTGATCGCCTACAAGAGTGGCGGCGATTACGCCGACACCGCCGACCAGGTCTTCAAGGTGACGATCGACCCGACGACGGCGAATGGCAGCTATTCGTTCGATCTTCTCGGCAATCTCGATCATCCGACCGCCGATACCGAGGACAATATCGATCTTACCGTCGGTTTCCGCTCCATTGACGCCGATGGCGACGCTGGCGCGCGTGGCACCTTTGTCGTCAGCGTCGACGACGATGCACCGCTCATCGGTGCACCGGAGCATGAATATGTCGACGAAGACGATCTGCCGCATACGGATTATGATGTTTATCATCCGGATGCCGACGACTCTGTGGTCCAGCACGGCAGTCTCTATGTCGTCTGGGGCCAGGACAACTACGACGGTGACGGCTCGGGTCCGATCGACCGCTCGGTGGCGTTCGGCGACACGATCGCAACCGGCGACCCGGTGATGTTCGTGCCCAGCGGCGGTGGTACTCCCACGGCGCTGACCTCGAACGGCAATCCGGTTTATTTCGTGCGCGTTTCCGACACGTTCGTTGTCGGCGTCGCGGACAATGGCAGCGGTGTCGGCGCGGACGCCGACGGCAACGCGACGTCCGGTACCAAGGTGTTCGACGTCCGGCTGTCCAGCGACGGCAATGGCGGCTACACCTTTGCGCTGTTCGACAATGTCGATCATCCGTCGGGCGGCGGCGAGAACAGTCTCGATCTGGTCCTCGATTTCGTCGCGACCGATGCCGACGGCGATTCCGCATCGTCCAGTTTCATCGTCTCGGTGAAGGACGACGTGCCCGTTATCGGTGCGCCGGAGCACGAGTATGTCGACGAGGACGATCTGCCGAATACGGATTATGATGCCAATAATCCGGATACCGACGACTCTGTGGTCCAGCACGGCAGTCTCTATGTCGTCTGGGGCCAGGACAATTACGACGGTGACGGTTCGGGTCCGATCGACCGCTCGGTGGCCTTTGGCGACACGATCGCAACCGGCGATCCGGTGATGTTCGTGCCCAGCGGTGGCGGTACTCCCACGGCCCTGACCTCGGACGGCAATCCGGTGTATTTTGTGCGCGTCTCCGACACGTTCATTGTCGCCATCGCGGACAATGGCAGCGGCGTCGGCGCGGACGCCGACGGCAACGCGACGTCTGGCACCAAGGTGTTCGACGTCCGGCTGTCCAGTGACGGCAATGGTGGCTACACCTTTGCGCTGTTCGACAATGTCGATCATCCGTCGGGCGACGGCGAGAACAGTCTCGACCTGGTCCTCGACTTCGTCGCGACCGACGCCGACGGCGATTCCGCCTCGTCCAGCTTCACCGTTTCGGTGACAGACGACGTACCGGCCGCCTACAACGACACGGATTCGATTGCGTCGGGGACGTCCGGTCCGGCGACGGGCAACGTGATCACGGACGCGGAAGGCGATGGCGGGGCGGACACGCCCGGCGCCGACGGCGCGGCGGTGACGGGTGTCGCGGCGGGCGACACGGGCACGCCGGTGACGGACGATGCGGGCGTCGGCATCATGGTGCAGGGCGACTACGGCAAGCTGACGCTGAACGCTGACGGCTCCTACAGCTATGCACGTGATGCGGGCACGCCGGGCGGTGTGTCGGACGTGTTCACCTATACGCTGAGTGACGGCGACGGCGATACCGACACGGCGACGCTGACGATCGACATCGGCAACGCCACGCCGCATATCAGCGACCTGACGCCGAAGGCCGATGGCGGCGACGTGACGGTGGACGAGGACGACCTGCTGGCGGCGCGCGGCGCCTTGGAGGCTGACGGTTCGGACACGAGCAAGGAAAGCACGACGCAGTCGGGCAGCTTCACGATCAGTTCCCCGGACGGCATCGCCTCGCTGACGATCGACGGCCATAGCTTCATCACGAACGGGGTGTTTGCGGGCGGGGCGTTCACGACGGCGCTGGGCAACACGCTGACGGTGACCGGCTTCAATGCGGCGACGGGCGAGGTGAGCTACAGCTACACGCTTGTCGACAACGAGACGCATGCGGCCGGTTCGGGCGAAAACAGCCTTTACGAGGACTTCGCGGTGGTGCTGACCGACCAGGACAGCCAGAGCGCCAACGACACGCTGACGGTCAACATCGTCGACGATGTGCCGACCGCCAATAACGACACCATCCCCGACCTCATCACGGGGGAGACGGTTCTGAACGGTCTGCTTGGCAATGACGTGTTCGGCGCAGATGGTGTGGACACGGTGAATAAAGTCACGGTCACGAACGGGACGGGCGGAACGGTCGTGTATAACGGTGACGGCACCTTCACCTTCACCCCTGGCGACGGCTTCAACGGCGAGGCCGATTTCACCTACACGATCGAGGACGCCGACGGCGATACGTCGACCGCGACGGTCACGCTTTCGAATGTGCAGACCAACACGGTGCCCAGTGCCGGCGAACAGTCGATCGCGGTGGACGAAGACGGGCTCGCGCCGCTCGGCCTTGCCGGTGACGGTGTCGGGACCGGCGACGTCGCCGGCGAGGCATTCAGCCAGTCCGGCACGCTGATTCACGATTTCAACACCGACGGACCGGCGGCATCCGATCCGATCAACTTCGCTCCGCTCGACGGAACGGCCGTTGTCGACACGGGTTCTGCCGCGGTCGAATCCGGCGGCACCGCGCTCACCTACTACTGGGATGGCGCGGGCGATGTCCTCTACGCGTCGAAGGACGCTTCGTCGCTTGGCGACGCTCAGGCGACAGCGGCGTTCAAGGTGGAGCTCAACACCGCGACCGGCGAGTATACCTACACCCAGCTGATGCCGCTCGACCATCCGGTCACGGGAACCGAGGACGACATCACGATCGACCTGACCTACCAGGTCAAGGACAGCGATGGCGAGACGGCGCAAGGGACGTTGACAGTAACGATCGACGACGACACGCCGTCGGTTCCGGCAACCGAAGCAGACGCGACAGCAGGCACCCAGCCGAGCGTCAATGTCGTGCTCGTCATCGACACGTCAGGCAGCATGGGCGACGGCTTCACGTCGGGAACCAGCATGTATCTGGCGAAGCAGGCGGCCATCAACCTGTTGCAGAACTCGGATGTCGACTTCAACAAGGTGATGGTGGTCGAGTTCAATTCGGACGCCAGCCACAATACGCAGGCAGGTTCCGCGTGGACCGATACGGCCGACGCGATCTCGTTCATCAACGGTCTCGATGGCGGCGGCAGCACGGATTACGACGACGCACTGAAGGAAGTCATGGATAACTGGGGTACGACGCCTGCAGGCGCCGACCAGACCCTGACCTACTTCATTTCCGACGGCGAGCCGACAGCATCGCCCTATGGGGCGAGCGATGGTATTGGCGAGGAAGGTATCAATCCTTCCGACAGCGATATCAGCCGCCAGGAATGGGAGGCCTTCCTTCACGACAACGGGGTCGATGTTTCCTACGCGATCGGCGTGGGCAGCGGCGTCAGCACCGGCAATCTCGCCCCGATTTCCTGGGCAGAGGGTGACGCCGATTACGCGCCTGTCATCATCAACAACGCCTCCGAACTCGAAGTCCTGCTGACCGGTACCCTGCCGGGCAATCCGAGCGGCAACATCTTCGACAATGGCGGCGGCTACGGCGCAGATGGCGGTTCGATCGCGTCGATCACGATCATGGGCGAGACCTTCACGGCGGCTGCCGACGGTCCGCAGGTGATCATCGAGAGCGGTGACGTGCCTGGCTTCGTCGGCAAGATGGTCTTCAACTTCGCCGACAACGGCCTCAATGATGCAGGCGACTGGGACTATTTCGCCCCCGACAGCCTTGGGGCCGACGTCGACCTCGCGTTCAACTACGTGCTGGTCGACGGCGACGGAGACAATTTCCAGGGCGATCTGACGATCCATGTCGATGTGCCGCCGTCGGTGACCGTGGACATTGTCGACACCAACCTCAGCGATGGCGACAACGCTTCGCAGGTTACCTTCCAGTTCAACGAGGACGTTAACGGCTTCGATGAAACTGACGTGTCCGTTGCTGGTGGCGCGCTGTCCGATTTCACGCAAGTGGACGGTGACACCTACACCGCGACCTTTACGGCCAATGACGGGTTCGATGGCTCGGGTTCGGTGTCGGTTGGTGACGGCAGCTACACCGACACGTCGGGCAATCCGGGTTTGTCGGGCTCCGATACGGTCGATATCGACACGCTCAATCCGACCGTCGCGGTGAACATCGTCGACGCGAACCTGAATGGCGCCGACAAGACCTCGCAGGTCACGTTCGAGTTCAGCGAGAACGTGTCCGGCTTCACGGCTGGCGACGTGACCGCGGACCATGGCACTCTGTCCAACTTCACCCAGGTGGATGGCAACAGTTATACGGCGACCTTCACTGCGGATGACGACTACGATGGGACCGGTTCGGTGACCGTGGGAGGCGGCAGCTATACCGATCTGGCAGGCAATACGGGTTCCGGCGGTTCGGACAACGTTGCCATCGATACGGCAGTGATTAAGCCGACGTTGACGTTCTCGTTCACCGATGATGAGACCGTAAATGGAACGCTCTACAAAGATGGCGACATTGTTCAGTACAACGGTTCCAGTGTTTCCAAGCTCTTCAGCGAAACCAATTTCTGGAACAGCAATGGAGATGTCGACGGAATCCATGTTTTCACTGATAGTGGGTCCATCAAAGGCTGGAATAACGGTACAAACACCCTTTCGTACAGCGCGGGCGACATTCTTCTGAGCACGAGTAGCGGTAGTGTCTGGCTACCAAGTGCTGGAAGTGGTTGGATTAACTTCCAGAATGAGGACATTGTATTGTGGGATGTCAGCGCCAATAGCGGTGCCGGCGGTGCTGTGCTGCTCTTCGACGGATCCGATGTTGGTGCGTCCAATATCGATGCCGTCAGCGTCAATCCCGACACCGGCAATCTCGTGTTCTCGATGTCGTCCGGGGTTGGTTCGTTCGATGATGGCGATCTCATCGAATTCGACGGATCTAACTTCACGAAATTCTTCGACGAAAACGACGGATTTGCGGGTGCCAGCCCGGGCTTTTCCGGTAACGAAAACATCGATGCGGTCCACGTTCTCGGCAACAACGAGATCATCTTCTCGACATCCGGCAACGGGTCGATCGGTGGCGTCAGCTTCGAGGACGGCGATCTCGTTCACTGGGACGGCACGACGGCCACGATCATTCTCGAAGAGGACAATTTCTTCGGGAACAACAAGTGGGACATCGACGCTGTAGACCCGTCAAAGGAAGTGCTGGACATGCTGATGGCCAATGTCGTCCGCCACGCCCCGCTCATGGAGACGCGGCAGGTCGAAACGACCAGCGGCAACAACCAGTTCGTCTTCACCCTCGTGGCGGCGGCTCTGGCGGCGGAGTTCGTCTCCTCGATCCAGATCGATATCTCGGCCCAGGCCGCGACCATCGAACCCGGCCAGGTGGTGATCACCGACTCCTCGGGCGAGGAAGTCGCGGGCGCTGCGGTGAGTGTGTCCGATGACGGTACGGTCCTGACGATCGCGTTGCCCGACGGAGCGGTCGCCGAAGGCGGTTCGCTGACGATCGGGCTGGCGACGGACGACGGCAGCATCGTCGATCCGCAAGACGCGAGCTACACGGTCACCTTCAGCGACGGCGGAAACCTCGACGGCAGCTATGTCCTCGCGAGTGACGGAACCGGTGTCAGCTCGGCCGTCGCGGACGTCCAGACCGGCCTGGCGATCCAGGGGACAGACGGTGACGATGTCCTGATCGGCACCGACGGCAACGATATCCTGATCGGCGGCGACGGCGACGACATCCTGGCCGGCGGGCTCGGGTCGGACACGATGACCGGTGGGGAGGGCGCGGACACGTTCGTGATCGGCGTCGACAGCCTGACGGATGTGGATGTCAAGGACATCATCACCGACTATGCCGATGGCGAGGACACGATCGATCTCAGCGAACTTCTCCAGTCGCTCGGTACGGATGCGCCGACCGATGCAGGCGAGGCCGAGGCCGTGGTGAATCTCGTCAACAACGGCACCGACACCACGGTTCAGGTCGATGCCGACGGCACGGGCAGCGGCACGACCATGGTCGACGTCGCCACCCTGCACGGCGTGCATACGACGATTTCGATCCTGTTCGACGACTCGGACACGCCGACAGATGTCCACTAGGAAAATTTCATTTGCCATTGTCGGCGAAACGGGCTGAATTCCCGATGGAAGGAGATTGCACATGAAGATCGTGAAGGCGTTATCGTTGGCTCTGGCGATGGCAACGGGGGTGATGGCGTCCGCCAGCGCCGCCGACCTGTTCAGTTCACCGGAAATGTGCCGGCTGGTGCAGCCCGCACATCTGCTGACCATCGAGAGTAATGATCAGCTGACCGACGAGGTCGTGCGGATGATGACGGAAGCCGTCAACGTCGCCGACAGCTCGGCCTGGATCGACTCGCAGCGTCACGCCTTCACATGGGCGTCCGAAGCGAAAGTTGCCTGCGGAAAGGCCTATGGCTATCTGCGCTACAACCACCGCGACGACGACTATCTGAACAAGTGCGAGTGCTTCTACAAGCGCATGCAGCAATACATGTACTGAGCGCGCAAGCGCCACCGGAGTCTCATGCGCCGACCGGCTCGGTAACCGCCCGCGGAAGGGTGGTTCCGGGCCGAGGCGCGTTAAAGATCGAAAGTGCGGATGCCCTTTAGACTTTTGCGATACACCTTGTCCGGCCTTACGCTGACGCTTCTCGCGGCGCTTGGCGGTTGCCAGTCGTCGAATACGGGTGAGGTTCTCGATATCGGCGCGCAAAACGTGACCGCGGTGCCGGTGGATGCCGACATCGTCGGCGAGGGCGCGGTAAAGATCGCGATCGCCGCGCCACTCAGCGGCAGCGGGGCGGGAACGGGCAAGGCCATACGCCAGGGTGCGGAAATGGCGCTCGAAGACCTCGGCGCGGGCAAGCTTGCTCTTGCCTTCTACGACAGCGCCGGCTCGGCCGGGCGGCTGAAAGGCGCTTCGGAAGCGATCGACAGCGCCGGCATTCCCATTGCCGCGGTTGCGGCCGGACCGCAGGCGCTGACAGCCTTTGCGCCCGCGAGCGCCATCACGATCGCCATGGTTCCGGACGACGTCCGCCGTCCGCAAGGCAGTTTCGCCTTCCTGCCTTCCGCATCCGACAGCCTCGTCTATGGCGTCCGTTTCGCGCTTACGGCGAAACCGGGCTCGGTCCTGCTTTTCATCCCGGCGGATATGCCCGCGCCGGCAGTCAAGGCGCTGCAGCGGCGCATTGGCGCCTTTGGAACAGTCACCCCCATTTCCTATCGGCCGTCGCAGACCTCCGCCCAAATCGCCGATCGTGCGAGGCCCCATCTGGCGAAAACCAGCGTGGTGGCGTTTGCGGGTAACGAAGCGAAGATCGCCCAGATCGTGAAGGCGCTCAATCTTCCGGCCGCCAACGGGCCGGCCATTGTCGGAAACATCGACTGGACCGGCGCGCTGTTTGCGAGCGCGGAATTGCAGGGTGCGCTCGTGCCGTCCGCCGATACGGGAAATCACGGCGTAATCGCCGGACGCTACAGCAAGAAATATGGCGCCGAACCGCCCGCCAGTGCGCTCTATGCCTATGATTTCGTTGCTGTTGCCGCAGGGATCGTGCGATCGCGCGGAGCGGAAGCCCTGAACCGGCAGACACTCGTGACCGATGCGGGATTCCGGGGGACATCGGGTTCGTTCCGGTTTCGGCCCGACGGAAGAACCGAACGGCTTTTCGCGATGAACTTCATCGACGGCGGCCAGCTGAAGCCGCTTAAAGCGGCTCCGGAAGGCTTCTAGGCCGCGCGAGGCGCGGGCCGTCGCCCTACTACAGTCAGCTCGGGTCCGTATTGGTGGTCGTAGGCGTCGTTGTCGTGTCGGCCTCGGTCTGCGTGTCCATATAGGCGCTGATCTCGTCGATCTTGCCATAAGCCTCGTCGACGCCGAGAAGGTTTTTCGCCCAGTCGAGCATGTCTTGGTCAACGTAATCTTCCGTACCGTATTCCGCGACGCGATTGTCGTTCGCGGCGGCGAGAAGGGCTTCGGTCAACGCTTCGTCGGTGATCTGGCCGGCAAGCGTGTCGAGTTGCCCCTGAAGCGGGTCAACCGTAGCCTCGGCGGTCGTGACGTCCGTTCCCGCCTGCGTGCCGAGCGCCGCGTCGATAACGCCGAGTTCGCTACCGATGGCGGCCGCGGTCGCGTCATCGCCCGCGGAGACGGCTGCATCATAAGCCTCCTGCAGGGCGGCCCTGCGATCTGCCAGGTCGGCATAGCTGATGCCCGTGTAATCGAATGCCACCCCACCGAGTTCGACGGGATCGATCGTCCCAAGCAGGCCCGCCACCTCTGGGTCCGTGGCAAATGCAGCGATCGCATCATCCAGGACTGCTTGGGCCGCAGACAGATCTTCTGCCAGGTTCTCGTACGCAACATTCGCCATGACATAATCGCGGATGGCTGCCATGCGCGGATCTTGCGCGTTGAGATAGGCGTGGAAGTTTCGGTTAAGCGAATTCAGACCGGCCAGTTTCGCGTGAAAATTCTTGTCCTCCTTTTTGCCGAGTGCCTTGGCGCGCGCCGAGGGAACGGGCAGGGAAGCGAGGTCCTTCAGCTTGGCGGATTGGATATGCTTCGAGGACGCCTTGGACCTGGCTGACGCGCTCCCTGTCTTTTTAGAACCCTTGCCGAAAACATCGTTGAAGAAACCCCTGATACCCTTGTTCGAGTTGCCGGTTTTCGAGCCGGAGCGCGTCGATGCGGACGCGAATCCAAATCCCTTGCTCTTGCCGTCGCTGCCTGCCGAGGCGCTCTTGCCATTTCCGCCCGCGCTGCCTTTGCCGCCGCCATTCCCGTTGCCGCCGGCATTGCCATTCCCGCCGCCATTGCTGCTGCCGCCGTCGTTTCCGTTTTTCGCATAGGCGGATGAGACGAAATTCGGGCCATGATCGGAAAACTGCGAAAAATCTCCAACCGCAGTCAGCATGAACGCGGAGCAGGAGAGTAGAGCGATCGTGGTCATGCGATATGATTTCGTCATGGCGGAGTCTTTCTTGCTTGCGGGAATTTGCAGAAAGATACCGTAAGGTCACTCATTCGATGGGCAGTTAAGGGGGGCGCGAATTTTTTAATTGTCGATGCAACCGGTTCTTAACCGTGCGGGATGTCGGTCAGGTATAGCGGATGCCGCTCTGAGGCCGGAAAACCTATTAAAAACAGGCCAATATTCTTTTCGTTTAATCTGAATTCATCGGTAGGATAATGGCAGTCTTCCTCGTGTGTCTTTCAGTTAAACTCAATAACATCAACTACCTGCTAGCGTCAGTTAATGCTTATTGGTTATTCGGAAGGTAGCAGCCCACCTTGTCGGCTTTCTCGTGCAAATACCTCGTCAAACAGTTCCCACGTGCTTCTCGCCTCGGCCTCGGTCATCTTGCGGATAGCCTGGCCGATGTGAACCATGAGGTGGTCGCCGGGGGCGATCGTTTCGTGCTGAAGCAGGAAAAGGCTGACCTCGCGCTCGATGCCTTTCGCTTCGCAACGGGCGGCGAAGCCGTCGCATTCGACGACCCGCATGGGCACTCCGAGACACATGTCTGCCTCCAATGACGATCATCGTTCTATAACTCATAACTTATCCGCCCAAATTGACATATGTCACTGCGGGGATGTTGCCGACGCGAAAAGATGCGCGCATGATTGCGTAAATTGCCGGATTGCCCCGCGAGGCGAAAGGGAGGCTGGCATGACGATGAGCGGTTCCTCCGCTTCAACTCTTGTTCTTGGGCTCGGCAACGTCCTGCTTACGGATGACGGGTTCGGTGTGCACGTTATCCAGACGCTGCAGGAGGCGGATGATCTGGGTGGTGACGTCTCGATCCGCGACGGCGGGACGATCGGCCTATCGCTTCTCACGGAAATTGAAGACTCCGGTTCGCTGATCGTGGTCGACGCGATGGAACTGGGCGAAGGGCCGGGGGCTTTGCGCCTGTTCGTTGGTCCCGAGATGGATTCCCAGCTTGGCGGCAAGAAGAAGACGGCCCACGAGGTCGCTCTCGCGGACCTGATGTCGGCGGCGCGCCTGTCGGGCTGCGAACCCGGCCGGCGCGCGCTGGTCGCCGTTCAACCCGGTTCAACGTCGTGGGGCATGGCGCCGGGGCCCGAGGTCGGCGCCGCGATTCCGCAGGCCTGCGCGGCGATCCGCACATTGCTGGACGAATGGGCTGGAGGAACGGAATGACCGCTGACGGCGCGACGCCCACCCTGTACGACATCTCGACCGGCATGGCGATGAGCCTGATGCAGGAAATCGCGGAACGGCTGGGCATCCTGGCGGAAGGAGGCGAGCCGCATGCCATCGATCTCCTTGGTATCCCGATGTCGAAACGCGACCGGGACGAGCTTGAAGCCATGCTCGGACGCGGTGAAGTCGAGGTGACGCTCGATGTCGCGGGCGCGAGCCGGCTCTGGGAGACGCAATATTCCGGCGTCTGGTGGATCCGTCATTTCGGCGAGGGCGAACGGGTCGCGTCCGAACGCATCGAAATCGTCCCGGTGCCGGAGATCCTGAGCGCCCATCGCCTCGACATGGCGGCAGCGGCGCGGCGTCTGTCGGATGAACTGGCGCAAGCAAACGAACCGATCCCGCAGGAGGAAAGCGCACATGTCTGAGCAGGAAACCATCGGGGAGCTTCTCGTCAAGCGCGGGATTTCGAGGCGGGCGCTGCTGAAATATGCGGGTTATCTGGCAAGCGTTATGGCGCTGCCGCCGACCTCATCGACCGCGATGGCACAGGCGCTCGCCAATGCGCGGCGCCAGTCCGTCATCTGGCTTTCCTTCCAGGAATGCACGGGTTGCACGGAATCGCTGACGCGGTCCTTCAGTCCGACGATCGAGGACATGATCTTCGACCTCATTTCGCTCGACTATCACGAGACGTTGCAGGCGGTTTCGGGCTATGCGGCCGAGGAAGCTCGGATGCAGGCGATGAAGGAGAACAAGGGCAAATATGTCGTCGTCGTCGACGGTTCGGTCTCGACCAAGGATGGCGGCGTCTATTCCGCCAATGCCGGCAAGACCAATCTGGAGACGTTGCAGGAAACGGCGAAGGATGCGCTGGCGCTGATCTCGGTCGGCACCTGCGCCGCGTTCGGCGGTATCCCGCACGCCAAGCCCAATCCGACAGGCGCGGTTCCGGTTTCCGACATCATTACCGACAAACCGATCATCAATATCCCCGGCTGCCCGCCGATCGCAGAGGCGATTGCCGGCACCGTCGCCTATCTGGTCACCTTCGGAAAGATCCCGGAACTCGATCATCTCGGCCGGCCGAAGGCGTTTTTCGGCGATACGATCCATGACCGCTGCTACCGGCGGCCGTTCTACGACAAGGGCTTGTTCGCGAAGAGTTTCGACGACGAGGGCGCGCGCAACGGCTGGTGTCTCTACGAGGTCGGCTGCAAGGGACCGGTCACCTACAATGCCTGCGCGACGCTGAAATGGAACGGCGGCGTGTCCTTCCCGATCCAGTCCGGTCATGGTTGTCTCGGCTGTTCGGAACCGGATTTCTGGGACCGCGGCGGATTTTACAAGCCCCTGTCTTCGTGGACGGGCGGAAATGCTGCGATCATCGGCGGTGCGGCGGCCGCCGGGGCGGTCGTAGGCGCGGCCAGCGCCTTGCTTGCCCGCAGGCGCAAGGCTTCAGCTTCAGGGGAGAAGGGATCATGAGCCTTCTGGATTTTGCGCGCGGGCCCGCGCTCGAATACGCATTCGCCATCTTCCTGTTCGGCATTTTGTGGCGGATTGCGTCGCTGTTCCTCCTGCCGCGCGCGAAGGACCGTTCGGTCCCGCGGCCCGGCGCGCCGGCGGCGGCCGTGTCGGCCGCGCGGGGGTTCGTGCGCCACATGTGGCTGCGCCCGCCTTACGGCCAGTCGACGGTATTCGCCCTGGTCAACGGCTACATCTTTCACGTCGGGCTTGCGATCATCGTCTTTGGCTTCGGTCCGCATATCCTGTTCATCAACGGCCTCACCGGCCTTTCCTGGCCGAACCTGCCGTCCGGGGTGATTTCCGTCGTCTCGGTGGTCACGCTCGCGGCGCTTGCGGCGGCGCTGGTGCGACGGCTGACGAGCCCGGTATTGCGGTTGCTGTCGGGCTTCAACGACTACATGAGCTGGCTTGTCACGACCGCGCCGGTTCTCACCGGCCTGCTCGCGGTCAGCCATCTCGGCGCGAAGTACGAGACACTGCTCGCGGTCCATATCCTGAGCATCGCGGTGTTCCTGATCTGGTTCCCGTTCGGCAAGCTCTTCCATGCCTTCCTCGTCTTCGTGACGAGAAGCCAGACCGGCGCCTTCTACGGGCGGCGCGGCGTCCAAATCTGATCAAGGAATTACACAGGGAAGGTAGACGCCATGAACGAACGCATCGTTGTCGATCCCATCACCCGGATCGAGGGCCATCTGCGCATCGAGGCCGAAACGGGCAGCGACGGGTCGATTACCGGCGCCTACAGTTCGGGCACGATGGTTCGCGGTATCGAACTCATTCTCAAGGGGCGCGACCCGCGCGAGGCATGGGCCTTCGCGCAGCGCATCTGCGGTGTTTGCACCCTGGTGCATGGTATCGCGTCGGTGCGGGCCGTTGAAAACGCGCTCGACTACAAGATCCCGCCGAACGCGCAGCTGATCCGCAACCTGATGATCGCGGCGCAATATGTGCATGACCACGTCATGCATTTCTATCACCTGCACGCGCTTGACTGGGTCGACGTCGTCTCGGCGCTCAAGGCCGATCCCGCGGCCACGTCGCAGCTGGCGCAGTCGATCTCGTCCTGGCCGAAATCCAGTCCCGGCTATTTCGCCGACACGCAGAAGAAGCTGAAGAATTTCGTCGAGTCGGGGCAACTCGGCATTTTCGCCAACGGCTTCTGGGGCAATCCGGGTTTCAAGCTGCCACCCGAGGCCAATCTTATGGCCGTCGCGCACTATCTCGAGGCGCTGGCTTGGCAGCGTGAAGTGGTCAAGCTGCACACGATCTTCGGCGGCAAGAATCCGCATCCGAACTTTCTTGTCGGTGGCGCGCCTTCGCCGATCAGCGTCGACTCGACGGCGTCGAGCGGAGTCTCGGCTACGGCCGTCAACATGACCGGTCTTGGCCAGGTTAAGACGGTGATCGATTCGATGAAGACGTTCGTCGAGCAGGTCTATCTGCCCGACACGCTGGCGATCGCCTCGTTCTATAAGGACTGGTTCGCGCGCGGCGAAGGCGTCGGTAACTTTCTGACCTTCGGCGATTTCCCGGAAAAGGGGATGGACGACCCGTCGAGCTGGCTCATTCCGTCGGGCGCGATTCTTGGCCGCGACCTGAACACCATCCATCCCGTCGACCTGAATGACCCCGAACAGATTCAGGAATTCGTGTCGCATTCCTGGTACGACTATTCCGCCGGCAAGGATCGGGGACTGCATCCCTATGAGGGTGAAACTAATCTGGATTATACCGGTCCGAAGCCGCCCTATGAGCAGCTCGATGTCGAGCAAAGCTATTCCTGGCTGAAATCGCCGCGCTGGAAAGGCAACGTGATGGAGGTCGGACCGCTGGCGCGGGTGCTGATGCTCTACGCCAAGGGCCACGAGCCGACGAAGGAACTCGCCGGCATGGCCCTGTCGAAGCTGGATCTGCCGCTCGAGGCGATGTTCTCGACGATGGGCCGCACGGCGGCGCGCACGCTCGAAAGCAAGATCATCGTCGACCAGATGTCGACCTGGTACGACAATCTGATCGCCAATATCCGCGGTGGCGATCTGGCCGTGCACAATGAGGACAAATGGGAGCCGTCGTCCTGGCCGAAAGAGGCGCGCGGCGTCGGCTTCATGGAAGCGCCGCGTGGCGCTCTCGCTCACTGGGTCGTCATCAAGGACGGCAAGATCGACAACTACCAGGCGGTCGTGCCCTCGACCTGGAATGCCGGTCCGCGCGACGCGCAGGGCCAGCCCGGTCCCTACGAGGCGGCGCTGATGGACCGCCACACATTGTACGACCCGAAGCAGCCGCTGGAGATCCAGCGCACCATCCACTCCTTCGATCCCTGCATCGCCTGCGCCGTGCATGTCGTCGATCCGGATGGCGAGGAACTGATGAAGATACAGGTTCGATAAGCCCGAACGCGTCGGAGGAATGACCATGAACGCTCCCGTCAATGTCGATGCGGCCAGAAACGTTTTCTTCAAACAGGTCGAGGAACCGCTTGTCGCCTATCTGGAAGCGTGCCTGCATTGCGGCCAGTGCGCAGATGCCTGCCATTTCCACGAGGCCTCCGGCGATCCGCGCCACACGCCGGCCTACAAGCTGTTTCCGATCGCCAAGGCCTACCGGTCGCAGAAATCGCCGCTGAGCTGGCTCGGCCTCGCCCCGCGGATCACCGAAAAGGATCTCTCCGAGTGGGAGGAACTGCTGTTCGACACCTGCACGATGTGCGGGCGTTGCACGACGGTCTGCCCGATGGGTATCGACATCGCCTCCATAGTCGGCAAGGCGCGCCAGGCGTTCGTCGCCGCAGGGCTCGGTCCGGAGGACCTGCTCGCCGCCGCCGATTTCTCGCGCGATCACGGCAGCCCGCTCGGGCTCGATCCGGGCAAGCTGGAAGACCGCATCGAGTGGCTCGCCGACGAAAACGAGATCGATATCCCGCTCGACAAGGACAAGGCCGAGGTCCTGCTGACGGTCTCCTCGATCGAGATGATGAAATACCCGGTTTCGATCTCCGCGATGGCGAAAATCATGAACCATGCCGGCGTCGATTACACGTTCTCTACCAAGGGATACGAGGCGACCAATTTCGGCTATCTGGCCGGCAAGGCGGATGTCGCCAAGATCATGGTCACGCGGATCGCCGAAGCCGCGGAAGCGGTCGGCGCGAAGACCGTCGTCATTCCCGAATGCGGCCATGCCTATGGCGTGCTGCGCTGGGGCGGCGCCAACATCCTCGGCAAGCGAATGCCATTTGAGGTTCTTCACATTACGGAATACATGGCGAAGCTGAAGCGCGAGGGTCGGCTGAAACTCAAGCCGCATAACGGTTCGATCACCTATCACGATCCCTGCCAGATCTCGCGGCGCGGCGGGGCAACCGAGGACGCGCGCTATCTGCTGGACGGATTTGCCACCGACTTCCGCGAAATGACGCCGACCGGCAACCAGAACTGGTGCTGCGGCGGGGGCGGTGGCGTCCAGGCGATCGGCCGCGCGGCCGAATTGCGCCACCAGGTGTTCAAGATCAAGATCGACCAGGTCGAAAAGACAGGCGCGGCGGCCCTGGTTTCCTCGTGCGCCAATTGCCGGCTGACGATGGACGAGAGCAAGGCTGCGCTCGGCTGGAAGGGCGGTCTCGAAAGCATTGTCGAGATCATCGCCGATCATCTGGTGGAAGACGGCGCGACCGCCAAGGCGGACTGACGTTTCGACCCGGCGCCGGCGCCTTACGGATTTGTATGGCGGCGCGCCTAAAAATTCGCGCTATAAAATCCTATTCTCAGGACAGGTCGGGCGATTGGCGCCCGGCTTCGAGCCGTGAGCGCGAGTTTGCAATGCGCATCCTTCTTGTCGAAGACGACCATCAGACCGCCGACTATATCCGCAACGGATTTTCGCAAAGCGGGCTTGCGTGCGATGTCGTCGATGACGGACGCGAGGCCATGCTGCGCGCCGCGGACGAGGATTTCGACGTCGCCGTCGTCGACCGGATGTTGCCGGGGCTTGATGGCCTGTCCCTCGTAAAAAGCCTGCGTGCCGCAGGCGTATCGACGCCGGTGCTGTTCCTGACCTCTATCGGCGGGGTAGACGATCGGGTCGAGGGGCTGGAAGCCGGCGGAGACGACTATCTCGTCAAGCCGTTCGCGTTTTCGGAACTGCTGGCGCGCGTCAACGCACTGCTGCGCCGTCCCGCCGCGATCGCCGAGAAATCCCGGCTGCGCGTGCATGATCTCGAAATGGACCTGATCCGCCGCCGGGTGACGCGGGCGGGACAGGACATCGATCTGCAACCGAAGGAATTCACGCTGCTGGAAACCCTCATGGAACACGAGGGGCGGGTCCTGACCAAGACGATGCTGCTCGAGCGGGTCTGGAACTTCCACTTCGATCCCAAGACCAGCGTCGTCGAAACGCATATCAGCCGGTTGCGCTCCAAGATCGACAAGCCGTTCGACGCGCCGCTTCTGCATACCGTGCGCAATCTTGGCTATTCGCTGCATGCGCCTCGCTAGGCTTATCTACAGCACGCCCTTCCGGATCGCCGTCATCATCACGTTGATGGCGATCGGCGCATTTCTGGCGAGCGCTGCGCTGGCCTATACGATCTTGCGCACAGACCTTGATGCGGCGCACACACGCGGCGTATCCGAACTGCATTATGCCATCGCGCAATCCTATGTCGAGGGCGGCGAGGATTCTCTTGCGGACTCGGTCCAGGCCAATATTCTTGCGGCGGCCCGAAAGGAAAACGTCTTCCGGCTCCTCGCGCCCGACGGCCGGGTACTTGCCACCAATGTGAACGGTTTCGACATTCCGCCGGGATTCTCGGACGTTCCGGCGCGCCGTCTCGGCATCGACCGCGATGTCTCCTACCGGATTCTCAACAGCCGTGTCGGCGATTTCGAACTGGCCGTCGGCTCCAGCAACGCCGATATCGAAATCGTGCGCGAGACGATCTTCAAAAGTTTCGGTTGGGCTGCGGCCGGCATGATCCTGCTCAGCCTGGCGGGCGGCGCCTATCTGGCGGCGAAAACGCAACGCCGGCTCGACCAGATGCAACGGACTTTCGACGAGATTTCGCTCGGTCATCTCGGCGCGAGGCTGCCGATCAGGAACCAGAAGGACGATGTCGATGTGCTTTGGCGGAACGTCAATGCCGCGCTCGACCGCCTATCGCATCTTGTCGAGGGCATGCGTCAGGTTTCCAACGATATCGCGCATGATCTCAAGACGCCGCTGAACCGGCTGAGGATTACGATCGAGACCGCTCTCCTGCACAACGAGAAGGGCCAACCCGTCACCGAACTTCTCGAAAGGGCTGCTTCGGAATCGGATCATATCAACGAGACTTTCGCGGCTCTGCTCGCGATCGCGCAGATCGAGGCGGGCGCGCGCAAGGCGCGTTTCGGCGTGATCGATCTCAGGGCGATTCTGTCCGATATTGCGGAAGTTTACACGAATGTTGCCGAAGATGCGGGCGATGTTCTCGACTACGCCACGTCTGACGACGCGCCGGTCGAGGTGCAGGGCGACCGCGAACTGGTGACGCAGGCCCTGGCAAACCTGATCGAGAATGCGATCCGTCATTGTCCGCCGGGCTCGCATATCAACTGTTCCATCGATACGCGCGAAGGCGGTGTCGCGGTTATCGTCGCCGATGACGGTCCCGGCATTCCCGCCGACGAACGCGAGAAGGTGCGCGAACGGTTCTACAGGCTGGAGAAGAGCAGGACGACGCCCGGTTCCGGTCTCGGCCTCAGCCTCGTGAACGCCATCGCCGAACTGCATGGCGGCGGGCTAGTGCTGGAAGACAACCGGCCGGGATTGAGGGCGACCTTGCTGTTTTCCCGGGGCGCCGACGCTGTCGTCGCGCATACGGAAGAGTAATCTGAATACAAAAAAGGCCCCCGAAAAGCCTCGCGGCTTCCGGGGGCAGGGACGACTGCCGGATTGTCTGCTGATGCGTGGTCAGCGGAGATAGAAGGTGAAGCTGCCATTGGCGGCTTCGTCGACCGCGACAATATTGGCGATCTCGACGTTCTGGGCTTTCAGCTCGTCCATCAGGTTCTTGTTTTCCGCGATGGTCGTCTGGAGCTTCTGGATATCAGCGGTATGTGCGGCCGCGTGGCCGACATATTCGTCGTGGTAGTAGTTGCCGGGAGCGAGCGAATCCAGGCGCACGACCTCGAAATTCTTGCTCTTGATCATTTCCACCGCGCGACTGACCTCACTCTCGTTTTCGCCGGACCATTCCCGCGCCTGTGCGACGCTGGAGATGGCCAGAAGGGACAGTGCGGTTGCGGCTGCGAGTGCGTTGAGACGTTTCATTTTATTTCTCTCCTTCAACATTTCCGAAAGACAATGGATGCTTCCGAATGCAGTGGAATAGACAGAAACGCTTGGGCGGAGATTTGTCCGCAGACATACAGATTTGTATGCAAAACATAATGTTACCGTAAGGTCACGCCGTGTCCGAGCGCGGTCGTTCCTAGCGCAGAAATGCGAAAAACCGCCCCATCTTGGCCGGGCTGCCGGAGATCAGCGTCGATATCTCGAACAGGATCTGCGGCAGGGCGAACCCGCCCGGACAAGCGATATATTGCGGCGTCCAGACGGGATCGAATTTCTCCTTGAATGCGCGCAGGCCCTCGAAGTTGAAGAACTCCTCGCCGTGCCGGTAGATCAGCACGCCGATCCGGTTCCATGCCGACGCAAGCGGATGGTCGATCAGGCCGGCCAGCGGCGCGGCCCCGAGATTGAACCATTTGTAGCCGTCCGCTTTGCCGTACAGGATCAAATGGACGAAAAAGGCTTCCATCAACAGGCTCGGTCTGTCACGCGAATAGCGCATCAGGTCGACTGAGATTTCGTGCCGGCCTGCGCCGCGCCAGATATTGGCAAAGGCGACGATCTCGCCGTCCTTGCGCATGACGGCAATGTCGAACTCGCTCAGATACGCCTCGTCGAACCGGCCGAGCGAGAAGCGCTTCTCCGATCCGTGTTTGCCCTCAAGCCATTCGTTCGAGATTTTTCTCAGTCGGGGCATCACGGTATCGAGCTGGTCGCGCGGGATGACGGAAAACTCCAGTCCGTCGCGTTTCGACCGGCTGAGCGCGTATCGCAGGTCCTTTCGCTGCCGTCCCTCCATCGTGAAGACGTCGAGATCGACACGGGCGACCTCGCCGAATTTCAGGATGGAAAAACCGAAATCGAGATACATGGCGATGGCGTCCGGCTTCAGGCCGTAGAAGACGGCGCGCCCGCCGGCGCGGTCGATCATTTCGGCATAGTGCCATATGAGCGTTTGCGCCTTGTCGGGATTGCCGACCGGGCCGCCCATCGTCACCCAGCTGCGGCCTGAAACGCCATACATCAAGAACGCGTCCTCCTCTTCGGAGAGGAGGAAGTTCTTGTCGCCCAACAAGGCGACTTGCGGCTGCGTCTCCGGGCAGTCCGCCAGAATGCGCCGGACGGCGCCGGGTACGCTGCGTTGGCCGGCCGCCTTCACGGCAGGCCGGTTGATGAGCGCGTCGAGGGTGAGGGCGCCGGTGACGATCGCTAGCGCCAGCGTGGTGCGCAGGAAGCGCGGCGCATCGCCTTTCCATGCGAATTGCCACCAGAGATCGGCGCTGTATTCGACATGGCGGTAGGCGAGAAAGCCGACAAGGGTGATGCAGGCAATGGTGATGATGACGAGGGCCAGCCATTGCGGGCCGAGGCGGAATTGCCGCCAGTCGCCGCGGCGGTAAAAGGCGCTGCGGTAGACGAAAAGCAGGGCGGCGATGGCGATCAGGAAAGCCGCTTCCTCGTAGTTCAATCCCTTGACCAGGGTGAATACCGCACCTGCGAGCAGGAATCCGATCGCCACGCGCTGCGCCAGCGCCATGCGCATGTAAAGGCCGCGCGCCAGAACGATCAGGAACAGCCCGGAGATGCTGGCGAGCATATGCGAGGCTTCGGCGAAGGGCAGGGGCGTGAATTCGCTCAGCGTCTGAAGGCGCCTGTCGTAGTCGGGATTGCTGCCGGACAGCAGCAGCACCAAGCCGCCCGCGAACACGATCGCGGCGAGCACGCGCGCGACGACCGGGCGCGAAAAGCGGAACAGCCGTCCGGCCGTCACCGACGCCTTCACCTCCATGTGGTGGAGTTCGAACGGAAGCAACGCCAGCAACGCGGCCGCGAAGGGCAGCAGGTAATAGACGACGCGGAAGGTCAGCAGTGCAGCGATCACCTCGGGGCGGTTTCCCGCGCCGAGGCCGAAAAGGATCGTCGCCTCCAGCACGCCGAGACCGCCGGGTGCATGACTGGCGGTGCCGACGACGATAGCGATCAGGAAAAGCGGCAGGAAAGCGAGAAAACTGACGCCGATATCCGACGGAAGAAGCACGTAGAGGACCGCCGCGGCGGTGGAGAAGTCCACCAGGGCGATTGCGATCTGGACCAGCGCGTAACGCATCGGCGGCAGTTCGAGGTGCCAGCCGAAAAGCGGAAAGCGGCGCCTGCCGGCCGCCAGCCAAACGAGCAGGGCCGCACCGGCGGCAAGGATGGCCAGGCCGATAAACCGCGACACGGAAGGCGGCAGTTCGAAAACACCCGGAATGTTTACCGGTTCGGCCGCAAGCGCGAGGCCGAACATCACCGCCATGCCGACCCAGATTCCGAACGCGGAGACGGCGACGATGCGCGCCGAGTCCGAGGCCTCCAGGCCGATACGGGAATAAACTCGGAACCGGACGCTTCCGCTGGAAATGAAGTTGAAGCCAACGACATTGGCGACGGCATAGCTGACGGCGCCGGCAAATGCGGCGACACGGAC
The DNA here is from genome assembly GCF_014904745.1 of Oricola nitratireducens. Classification (GTDB taxonomy): domain Bacteria; phylum Pseudomonadota; class Alphaproteobacteria; order Rhizobiales; family Rhizobiaceae; genus Oricola; species Oricola nitratireducens. The sequence goes on along the minus strand of NZ_JACZCS010000055.1, from coordinate 28,166 downwards.
CGGCACCTGCGTCATGTGCAAGGCGCGCGTGGAGACGATGTCGTAGGCGGCCATGGCGACGTAACTGAGCACGGTGTAGGAAACAGCCAGAGCGATCAGGTGCGGCGGCGTGCCGCGCGCGGCGGCGAGAATATCGCGCAGATGCACATGGGCCGTGATTTCGTGAACGACGGCGAGCGCGACAGCGACGAAGAGGATCGCGAACAGCGGTGCCAGGTAAGGCGCAAGCGGCCGCCGCAAGGTCCCGCCGGCGCGGCCAGCGCGTTTCCCGGTTTGATCGATCTGCGTGGTCACGGCGCCAATATCCAGCCTGTGCGTTGCGCTGATGCCGTGTAGCCCGTGAACGGGGCGCGCGGCGGCACAGGGTCAATGACCCTCAATCGCGCCGCCAGTGTGGCGCATTGCTTTTCAAGTGCGGATGGATTGGCTGTTTCCATACTCCGTCGCAAAGCCGTCACGCCTCAATTGAGATGTGGAATACTTTCGTTTTATCGGCCCTGAGGGCGGAATGCCATATTCGGAATGCGTTTCAGGCAGAGTCGCCGTGGCCGTTGATGCGTTCCCGGAACTCGCTCGGCGACATGCCCGTGGCGTTGCTAAACACCCGGCTGAAATAGGCGGGGTCGTTGTAGCCGAGCGTATAGGCGATGCGCGATATCGGCAGGTTCGTGTAAACGAGATTGCGGCGCGCCTCGCGGATCATGCGGTCCTCGATCACGCGCGTCGCCGGCCGTCCGACCGCGGCGCGCGCGATACGGCTCAGATGCGTCGGCGTGACGCCCAGCGCGCTGGCATAGTCGGCGACTGGCCATCGATCGAGGAAATTGTCCTCGATCAGCGCCTCGAACTTCCGGAAAATCTCGCTGTCGCCGGGATTGCCGGCCGCAATGCCGCTTTGCGCCAGTCCGCGCGCGACATGGCCGAACAGGACACCGGTCAAGGCGCGCAGGATCTGTGCGCGAGCAAAACCGCGCCCGGCATGTTCCTCGAAGATCTGCTCCATGATGGCGCGAGTCGGTTCGCATGCGGGGAGCACGGCGGGACGGGAGAGCACCTGGCGCAGCCCCTGCGACGGTTCCAGCGCTTCCTCCATCATTTCCGACGCGATGGTGACGACCCAGCCTTGCGTTCCCGGCGTGAACGAGAAGGCGTGGACGCATCCGAGCGGCACATTCACCATGGTGCGCGGGTGCAACGCGGTCGTCTCGTCTTCGAGAACCGCCCGGCCGCCGCCGCGGTCGATGAGCAGGATCTGATGCAACCTGGCATGGCGATGCGGTGCCAATTCCCAGTCATGCAGCCGCGAACGGATTTCGATCGTCTCGCAATGAACGACGTCGGGCAGGTCTCCGGCTTCGCCGAAGAGGTTGTAATTGAGGACGGGGAGAGCGGCTTGCATGTTCGATTTGTACAAGAGAAATCCCGGGGCGTCCATTTATGGCGGTGAATTGCGTGGTATTTTCGTCCAACATTTGGAGGAAACATCATGAAAACCCAAGTCTGTATCATCGGCGGTGGCCCGTCGGGGCTGATGCTGTCGCAACTTCTGCATCTGAAAGGCATCGACAATGTCCTTCTAGAGAAGCACAGCCGCGAATACGTGCTGAGCCGCATTCGAGCCGGCGTGCTGGAGCACGGTTTCGCGGAACTGATGCGCGAGGCCCAATGCGGCGAGCGCATGGATCGCGAAGGCGAAATCCACGATGGTTTCTTCATCGCCCATGACGGGATCCTCGACCGCGTCGACCTGCACAAATACAGCGGCGGTTCCTCGGTCGTGGTCTACGGTCAGACGGAACTGACACGCGACCTCTATGAGGCGCGTGACAAGATGAACGGCACCGTCATCCACAATGCGGAGGACGTGAAGCCGCACGACATGAAATCGGACGCTCCCTATGTGACGTATCGCGACGGCGATGAGGTGATCCGCATCGATTGCGACTACATCATCGGCGCGGACGGTTTCCATGGCGTCAGCCGCAAATCGATCCCGCGAGACGTTTTGACGGAATACGAGAAGGTCTATCCGTTCGGCTGGCTCGGTGTCCTGTCGCGCACCAAGCCGGTGTCACCGGAACTGATCTATGCCAAGCATGAGCGCGGTTTCGCGCTGTGCTCGCTGCGTTCGCAGGTGCTGAGCCGCTACTACATCCAGGTACCGTTGACCGACACGGTCGAGGACTGGTCGGACGACGATTTCTGGGCCGAACTGAAGCGCCGGTTGCCGGACGACGTTGCAGCGCGCATGGAAACTGGACCGTCGATCGAGAAGTCGATCGCGCCGCTGCGATCCTTCGTCGCCGAACCGATGCGCTACGGCAATCTGTTCCTGGCCGGCGATGCCGCCCATATCGTGCCGCCGACTGGCGCGCGCGGGCTCAACAGCGCGGCGTCTGATATCTACTACCTCTACCATGCGCTGGTGGACCACTATAAGGACGGTGATGACAGTGGTCTGGAGGCCTATTCGGCAAAGGCGCTGGCGCGGGTCTGGAAAGCGCAGCGCTTCTCCTGGTGGATGACGACGCTGCTGCACACATTCCCGGACCGCATCCCCTACGATCAGAAACTACAGGAAACCGATCTCGAATATCTCTTCTCGTCGGAGAAGGCGCTCGGTTCGCTAGCGGAGAACTATGTCGGGTTGCCGTTCTAGGCGGGGCCCATGCGCCGAAGATGAAATGGCCCGGACACCTGCAGGCGTCCGGGCCTTTTTGTCGCTTTCACGCCGCTATTTCAGCAGCGACGGCAGGAAGAGGACGAAACCCGGAAAAGCGATGGCGATGGCCACCACGACCAGATCGGCCAGCAGGAACGGGATCACACCCTTGAAGACCTGCACCGTGGTCACGTGTTCTGCCGCCACGTTGCGGATGACGAAAACGTTCAGTCCCACCGGCGGCGTGATCATGCCGATCTCCAGGAGCTTCACCACCAGCACGCCGAACCATACCAGCGAGATATGCTGCGCCTGAAGCACGCTCAGCAGCACCGGCAGCGTGATCAGCATGGCGCCGAAAGGCTCCATGAAGGTGCCGAGGACCAGGTAGACGGCAACGATGACCAACATCAGCTGCACGTAGCCGATGTCGGCGCCGCTCACGAACTGGGTGATGAAATTCTGCAATCCCGATAGCCCGAGAAATCGCGTGAACATAGTTGCGCCGATGCCGATGATCAGCAGCGAGCCGGTGGTCGTCACCGTCTCGAGAAGCGAGCGTGACACGGCATCCCGGGTGAGCCTGCCGGTAAAGGCGGCGATGATGATCGTGCCAAGCGCGCCGACAGCGCCTGCCTCGGTGGCGGTGAACAAGCCGGAAAAGAGCCCGCCGAAAACGACAAAAACCAGCACCGAGACCGGCAGGAGCTGGAACAAGATACGGCCTGCCTCGCCCTTCTCCACCGACACGCGGGGCGGGATCATGTCAGGACGAAGCCACGAGATGATGAGGATCACGAGCGAATAGGAAATCGCGGTGGTAATACCGATCGAGAACCCGCCGATAAAGACCTGGGTCACAGAGGTTTCGGCGATGATCCCATAAATGATCATGAGGATCGACGGCGGTATGAGTGCGCCGATCGTGCCCCCGGCGGCGATCGCGCCCGAGGCGATCGACGGCCGATAGCCCGCCTTCACCATTTCCGGGATCGCGATACGCCCCATCGCGGCGGCCGTGGCGACGGACGATCCCGACATCGCGGCGAAGGCCGAACATGCGAAGATCGACGATATGGCAAGTCCTCCGGGCAATCGCGCCAGCACCACCTTCGCGGCATCGAACAGTCCGGCTGTCATGCCGGTATGAAACGCGACAAAGCCCATGAGAAGGAACATGGGCACGGCGCTCATGGTCCAGGACGCAACAAAGGAATAGGGCGTGTTTTCAAGAATGCCGAGTGCCGGACGCAGACCAATCATCGTCCAGATGCCGGTGAACGAGACCAGGATCAGCGCCAGCGCCACCGGCAGGCGCAGGACCAGAAGCAGCGCCAGGACGATGACGCCGTAAATGCCGATTTCAACGCTCATTGAACGGCCTCGTCGATCCGGGCGCCGAGGCTTGGGCTGATCTGGCCGACTGCGAGGATCACGCAGCACAGACAGGCCAGGGTAAAGCCCACGGGCGCAAAGTAAAAGGAATGCCAGACTGCCATCTTGTAGGTGGCGATTTCCACCAGCGTGCCCGAGCGCGTCTCGGATAGCGCCTTGTCCCAGTTGGTCCAGGCGAGCAACCCATAGGCCGTGGCCGCCACAACCATCACAAGCGTATCGGAGATCCGGCGCATGAGCGGCGAAAGGGCGAAATCCAGCAGCTCGACCGAGATCATCTGCCGCCTGAATTCGAGCCAGCCCAGAGGCAGGAAGGCGAGGGCGGTCATGTAGTACCGGGCGACGACTTCCGGCACCGTATTCATCGAATAGCGGAAGACATTGCGCAGAAAGACGTCAAGGGAGATATGCAGCATCATCGCCACGACGGCGAAAGCGCCGATATAACCCATGACACGCGCAATGCCCGTCGCCAGTTTCACGAGGCTCTGCATGGTCCGGTTCCCGGTAAGATGCCCGGCCCGCGCCATGCGGGCCGGGTTGTTGGGTGACTACTGGCCGTAGGTGGAAAGATCGACCTTCGACCAGATCTCGTCCTGCGCCCGTGCCGCGAGCGCGTCCGGATCCTCGCCAACCTCATCGACGATGGCCGTCCATTTCTTCACCAGTTCGGCGAACTGCGCGGACAGTTCGCTCGACGCCGAGCGCTCTGCCACGTCGGACATGGAGAAGTCGTTGGAGGTCTTGAGGAAAGCCGCATCGGGTTCGATGATCTCGATCGAATCGTTGGCCTTCACGGCTGCCATGGCGTCGGCCGGAAGCTGGAAGCCCCAGCGCGAGGTCATCTGCGGATCGGCGCGGTTGGCCGCGGCGACGACTGCCTTGCGCTGATCCATATCGAACTTGGCCCAGGTGCTGGTCGCGACGGTGAAGTTCGAGGTCACGTGATAGGTGCCCAATGGCACCATGGTCACGTATTTCGCCACGTCGACAAGACGATAGGACAGCATGTCGACAATCGAGGCCATGGTGCCGTCGATCGTACCCTGGCTCATAGCTTCGAAAGTCTGGCCGACCGGCAGGTTTACCGGAGTGGCGCCGAAATGCTCGGCCCAGCGCGAATAGGGCGCACCGCCCGAGCGCAGGCGAAGGCCCTTCAGGTCGTCAATCGAGCGAACCGGCTTGGTGGTCAGCAGAACATAGACGTCGGAGGAGCCGGAGCCGAGGAACACGCCGCCGAATTTCTTGAACTCCTCCTGGCAAACAGCGCAGTTGACGCCGAATTCCGTCATTGCAAGGCCCATGGCGTAGGGGCTGCGGCCCATCAGGGCGAGGTCGCCGGCGACACCCGTCTGCGGGAAGTCCGCGGCGAAATAGAGCGGCAAGGCGTTGCCGACATCGGCGAGCCCGGTCTGCAGCGCGTCCTTCATCTGCGGCAGCGCTATGACTTCCGGGCCGTAGATGGTGGCCGTCATCTTGCCTCCCGATTCCTCGGCGAGATATTTGGCGAATTTTTCGTACATGTAGTGCGCCGGGTGGACCGGCGGCGCGGCGGGGGCGGCGCGCAAGTCTTGCGCACCGGCATGGCTGGCGAGAGCCATAAGGGACGCGGCCAGCGCCGCTCCCGCGAGTTTCAACTTGAATTTCATCGATATTCCTCCCGATAATCGCCCGGTTAAAAACCTAACAGCCTTCGTGCGTTGTCTTTCAGGATGAGTGGGCGCACCTCATCCCTGATCTCGATCTTTTCGAAGTCGCTGAGCCAGCGGTCCGGCGTGATCGCCGGCCAGTCCGAGCCGAAGAGCATCTTCTTCTTCAGGATCGTGTTGGCGTACTGGATCAGAATCTTCGGAAAATATTTCGGCGACCAGCCGGACATGTCGATGTAGACATTGGGCTTGTGGGTCGCCACCGACAGCGCCTCCTCCTGCCAGGGGAAGGACGGATGCGCGAGGATGATCTTCAGATCCGGAAAATCGACGGCGACATCATCGAGATACATCGGATTGGAATATTTCAGCCGCATGCTCATGCCGCCATGCATGCCCGCACCGACGCCGGTCTGGCCGGTATGGAACAGCGTGACCGCGCCTTCCTCCTCGATGGCCTCATAGAGGACATAGGCGTTACGGTCGTTCGGATAAAAGCCCTGCATCGTCGGATGGAACTTGAAGCCGCGTATGCCGAACTCGCGCACCAGGCGGCGCGCCTCGCGGGCGCCCGCCTTGCCCTTGGCCGGATCGATCGAGGCGAAGGGAATCATGACGTCGGAGTTCTCGGCCGCGATACGCGCGACCTCCTCGTTGGAATAGCGGCGAAACCCCGTCTCGCGCTCCGCGTCGACCGGGAAGATCACGCAGCCGATATTGCGTTCGCGGTAATAGGTGGCCGTGTCCTGGACCGTGGGCAGCATGCCCTTCGCGCCGGCCGGATTCTTGAAATAGGCCGCCATGCCGGCCTGAAACTCGTCATAGCCGTCGTCTCGCGGGCCGCAGCAGGGCTCCTCGGCATGGGTGTGGATGTCGAACGCTGTCAGTGCGTCGAAATTCATGATCGGTCCTCCGCGGCCATGCCGACATATTTGCGTAAAAGATGTTTCAGCGTCCTGATTTCGGACGCTGTGAGCGTCGGCGGTTTCCGGGTTTCGTGTTCCAGGAAAGCCGGCCTGTGTTCGGCGACGTACTTCCTGCCGAGCGCGGTCAGGGCGAGTTCCACCGAGCGGCGGTCGTGATCGGGGATGATGCGCTCGACAAAGCCGCGATCCTCGAAGGCGCGGACGAGCTTGGTCATGTGGGCCGGCTTGATGCGCAGTTTCTGCGCCAGCACGCCCTGCCGGATGCCCGGGTTGCGTTCGAGCAGAATCAGGGTCGAGAACTCGCCCGGACGCGGGCCGTCATCGCCGAGATCCTCGAAGAACAATTCGTAAGTGTGTACCTGGGCAAGCCGGGTGAGGAAGCCAAGCGAATCGACGAGGTCGCGCATGTCGACTTCGTCGGCGACGGTGTCCTTGACGTCGAGATCCTGCATCTCAGTCCTTCTTCGGTATGTTCAGGCGCTTTGCCTTTTTGTCCAGAAAGGCTTGCAGCCTCGCCTCGGCCTCGGGGCTGGTCGCGGTGAACGATGCCATCATCGATTCGACGAAGAGGCCGTCTTCCTTCGCCATGTCCTGGATACGCGGCAAGGCGTGGATGACGGCGAAGTTGGAGAGTTCGGCGTTGCTTGCCGCGTTCTTCGCAAGCTCGATCGCCTTGGCCCTGGCTTCGCCCGGCTCGACCACATATTGCGCGAGGTTCCACGCCTCTGCTTCCTCGGCGGAGGCGACGCGTCCCGTCAGCATCATGTCGGTCATCCGGGCGACACCCATCAGCCGGGCGGCGCGCACAGAGCCGCCGCCACCGACGAATATTCCGCGCTGGCCTTCCGGAAGGGCGAAGAAGGCATTCCTTTCGGCGACGCGGATATGCGTCGAGGAGGCCAGTTCCAGCCCGCCGCCGACGACGGCACCGTGCAGCGCCGCAATCCACGGAATGGTGCCATGCTCGATCATCGCGAAGACCGCATGCCAGCGCCGCGATCCGCGAATTCCTTCGACCGGCGACTTCTTTACATGTTCCGCTAGGTCAAGGCCGGCGCAGAAATGGTCGCCATGGCCGTAAATGACGCCGGCTTTCGCTTCGCTTTCGGCGCGTTGCACGGCTGCGGCGATGGCTTCGACGAAGGCGTCGCTGATGGCGTTGCGCTTGGCAGGCCTGTTCAGTCCGATGAGCGCGACGTCGCCGTCCAGCTCGTAGGTGATGAAGTTCTCGTTCACCGCCATGTCCATGTTTCCACCCTGCTCGATTGTCGCTGCTACGGCCCAGATATATTCCGGCGAAATAGTTTACTAGGATACTTTTCTGAATTATACGAATTCGCGCCATTGCGTCAACAGACGTTGGAAGGCACAAACATCTAGACGGACGGATCCGGGAGGAAGTGATGTCCATCGCACCATTAAGGGAGATCGAGACCTGGTCTCCCGAAATCGTCACCGAAAAACGGCCGGACGGAACCTGGATCGTCTCCAGGAAGGACCCGCTCGGTGCCTATCCGGACAGGGTCACCGACCGCCTGGTCTATTGGGCAGAAAACGCGCCGGACCGGGTTTGGATGGCCGAACGCGACGATTCGGGCGCGTGGCGGGAGATCACCTACGGAGATGCGCTTGGCAAAGTCCGCGCGATATCCGCCTTCCTGCTTGAAAAGCGCCTGTCGCCGGAACGCCCGCTCCTCATCCTTTCGCACAATTCCATCGAACACGCGCTGCTGGCGCTTGGCGCACAGCATGTCGGCATTCCGTCGGCCGCGGTATCGACCGCCTATTCGCTGATCTCCGAAGATTGCGCCAAGCTGCGCGACATTGCGGGCCAACTGACGCCCGGCATGGTGTTTGCGCAAGACGGTTCGGCTTACCAGCGGGCGATTGATATGGTGTTCGGCCCGGACATTCCGGCGGTCGTGGTGCGGGAGCCGATCCATGACGGGCGCGATTGCCATCTCTTCGCGGATGTTCTGGATACCGAATCCGGACCGGAGGTCGATGCGGCGCACCGAAAGGTCGGACCGGACACGGTCGCCAAGTTCCTGTTCACCTCCGGCACGACGGGTTCGCCCAAGGCGGTCATCACGACGCACCGCATGCTGTGTTCGAACATCGAAATGGTGACTGACTGCTACGCCTTCATGCGCGAGGACCCGCCGGTCGTTGTCGACTGGGCGCCGTGGAGCCATGTGGCCAGCGGCAACAAGGTGTTCAACATGGTCATCTTCAACGGTGGCACGTTCTACATCGATCACGGCAAGCCGTCGCCGGAAGGCATGAAGATCACCATTCGCAATCTGCGCGAGGTATCGCCGACCTGGTATTTCAACGTGCCGGCCGGCTATGAGGTGCTCGTGGACGCGATGGAGAAGGACGATGTCCTGAGGAAAAGCTTCTTCGGGCGGCTCCGGATGATGATGTATGCGGCCGCGTCGATGGGCCAGCATACCTGGGACCGGCTGAACGAACTGGCGGTACAGACGACCGGTTACCGTATCTTCCTCGGCACCGGGCTCGGCGCGACGGAGACCGCGCCGTTCGCGCTGATGTGCATGGAGGAACAGGACGTTGCCGGCAATGTCGGCGTCCCCTCCCAGGGCCTGACGCTGAAACTGGTTCCGCATGACGAAAAGCTCGAAGTGCGGATCAAGGGGCCATCGGTTACACCGGGATACTGGCGCAATCCGAGGCTGACGGCCGAAGCCTTCGACGAGGAAGGCTTTTACAGGCTTGGCGACGCGCTGCGCTTCGCGGTGCCGGGTGACGCCGCGCGCGGCTTCTTTTTCGACGGACGCATCACCGAAAACTTCAAGCTGCGCACCGGAACCTGGGTCGCGGTCGGGGCGTTGCGAGCCAGGCTTGTCGACCAGTTCAAGGGGTATGTGCGCGATATCGTTCTGGTCGGAGAGAACCGCGACGAACTCGGCGCGATCCTGATCCCGTTCTATCCCAAACTGCGCGAACTGATCGGCGATGCGGACGGCCTGAGTGATGCGTCCGTGCTGGCGCACGACGCCGTTCGCGAAAAGATAACGGAACTGCTGGAGGCGCATGTGGGGCAGTCGACGGGATCGGCCACCCGGGTCGTTCGGGCGATATTTCTGGGCGACGAGTTGTCGTTCGACGCCGGCGAGCTTACCGACAAGGGATCGATCAATCAGCGCGCCGTTCTGCGCAATCGCGACGATCTCGCGGAATCGCTCTACAACAATCATGACCGGCGCGTATTTCTCGCGCGAAAACCAAGGGGAAAAGCATGAAACTTGAAGGTGCAGGCACAATCGTCACGGGCGGCGCGTCCGGTCTCGGACGGGCGGTGGCGGATCTCTTCGCCAAGGCGGGCGCGAATGTGGTGGTCTTCGACCTCAACGCCGAAGCGGCCGCCAAGGCGGCGCAGGAAATCGGCGGCGTCGCCGTTGCCGGCGACGTCTCCAAGGAAGACGACGCCGACCGCGCGGTCGACGCGGCGGTGGAAAGCTTCGGAAACCTGCGCATTCTCGTCAATTGCGCCGGCATCGGCCCGGCGTCGCGTATCGTTGGCCGGGAAGGGCCGATGCCGCTTGGCGATTTCGAGAAAGTGATCCGGGTCAATCTGATCGGCTCGTTCAACATGCTGCGCGTCGCGGCGGCGCGGATGTCCACGCAGGATGCGCTGGACGACAACGAGCGCGGTGTCATCATCAACACCGCCTCGGTGGCGGCCTTCGACGGCCAGATCGGCCAGGCGGCCTATTCGGCGTCGAAGGGCGGGATCGTGTCGATGGCGTTGCCGGCGGCGCGCGAACTGGCCCGCTTCGGCATTCGCGTCAACACGATCGCGCCGGGCATCTTCCTGACGCCGCTGCTGCAGGGAATGCCCGAAGAGGTGCAGTCGAGCCTCGCGGCGGCCATTCCGTACCCGTCTCGCCTCGGCAAGCCGGCCGAATTCGCCGAAATGGCCCGCTTCATGGTCGAGAACACGTATCTCAACGGCGAGGTCGTCCGCCTCGATGGTGCGATCCGCATGGCGCCGAAATAAGCCTTGCACCGACTTGAACGCAAAAACGGCCGCGCCGGTCATCCCGGCGCGGCCGTATTTTATTGAAGCTCAAGGTCAGCCGAGCGTCGGCATGGTGAACTGCGGATCGCTGCGCTGGCCCGTCGGCCACCGCGTGGTGGTCGTCTTGATGCGCGTGTAGAACCGCACGCCCTCCATACCGTGCATGGCGTGGTCGCCGAAGATCGAAGCCTTCCAGCCGCCGAAGGAGTGGAACGCCATCGGTACCGGGATCGGCACGTTGATGCCGACCATGCCGACCTCGATATCCTGCGAGAAGGCACGCGCCGTGTCGCCGTCGCGGGTGAAGACGGCAGTGCCGTTGGCGTATTCGTGACCGTGGATCAGGTCGACGGCGTCCTGGTACGAGTCACGGCGCACCACCGAAAGTACCGGCCCGAAGATCTCGTCGCGATAGATCGACATGTCCGGTGTGACATGGTCGAACAGCGTGCCGCCGACATAATAGCCGTTCTCGTAGCCTTGCATCTGCTGCTTGAAGCTGCGGCCGTCGACGACGAGCTTCGCGCCTTCCTTCTCGCCTGCGTCGATATAGCCGAGGATCTTCTCCTGCGCCTGCTTGGTGACGACCGGACCCATCTCGGAGGCGCGGTCGGCGGCCGGGCCGATCTTCAGCGCCTCGATCTTCGGCACAAGTTTCTCGATCAGCGCGTCGGCAACGGCATCGGTGACAGGAACCGCGACCGAGATCGCCATGCAGCGCTCGCCAGCCGAACCGAAGGCCGCGCCCATCAGTGCGTTGGCGGCCATGTCGAGATCGGCGTCGGGCATGACGATCATGTGGTTCTTGGCGCCGCCCAGCGCCTGGACGCGCTTGCCGTTGGTAACTCCGGTAACGTGGATGTATTTGGCGATCGGGGTCGAGCCGACGAAGGAAATCGCCTTGACGTCCGGATGGTGCAGCAGCGTGTCGACGGCGACCTTGTCGCCCTGGACGACGTTGAAGACGCCCTCGGGCAGGCCGGCCTCGGTCAGCCATTCGGCGATCAGCAGAGACGGTGACGGGTCGCGCTCGGACGGCTTCAGGATGAAGGTGTTGCCGCAGGCGAGTGCCACCGGGAACATCCACATCGGGACCATGGCCGGGAAGTTGAACGGCGTGATGCCGGCGACAACGCCGAGCGACTGGCGGATCGAGTGCGTATCGACGCCGGTGCCGACGCTTTCGGAGAACTCGCCCTTGAGCAGGGTCGGCGCGGCGGTCGCGAATTCGACCACTTCCAGCCCGCGCGTCACTTCGCCGAGCGCGTCGTCATGGGTCTTGCCGTGTTCGGCGGAGATCGCTTCGGCGAGTTGGTCGGCGCGCTCCCACAGGATGGTCTTGAACTTGTCGAGGATTCGGGCGCGGCGCAGCGCCGGAGTCCTCGACCATTCCGGCCATGCGGCCTTGGCGGCCGCGACGGCTTCGTTGACGTCCTGCACGGAGGCGAGGACGACAGTCTTCTCGCTCTCGCCGGTGGCGGGATTGAAGACGGGTTGGCTGCGGTCCGACGAACCTTCGGTGCGGGCGCCGGCGATATAGTGGGCAAGCTTGGTCATGGGAAATCCTCCTGGGTGTGGATGGCGTATCCCATGGCAATTCTGTCATAACAATGCGATAGTTCTCAAATTCGTTATGCAAATTTGCATAGGTTTCGTGAATGAACTGGGAAGACGGACGGCTGTTTCTCGCGGTTGCGCGGGCCGGGCAGATGCTAGGCGCCGCAAAGGCGCTCGGAATCAACCAGGCGACGCTCAGCCGGCGGATGGCAGCGCTGGAGAAATCGGTCGGAGCGAATCTCTTGATCCGGCGTGCCAATGGCTGCGAACTGACGGAAGACGGCGAGGCGCTTGCCGCATCGCTGGAGCGCATCGAGGCGGAATTCATGCAGGCGCAGTCGGTCCTGAGCGAAGCGGAACTGCAGGTGTCCGGCACGGTGCGCATCGGTGCGCCGGACGGGTTCGGTGTTTCCTTTTTGGCGCCGCGGCTGGCGGAATTCTCCAACCGTCACCCAAAGCTTACCGTTCAGCTCGTGCCCGTGCCGCAAGCCTTCTCGCTGTCGAAGCGCGAGGCTGATATCGCGGTGATGGTCGGCCGGCCGGAGCAGGGCCGCCTGATCGCACAGAAGCTGACGGATTACACGCTCGGCCTTTACGCCTCGCGCGCATACGCCGGAACGCATGGCCTGCCGCTATCGACCGACGGCCTGCGTGATCACCGGCTCGTCGGCTATGTGGAAGACCTGATCTATGCGGCGTCGCTCAATTATGCGGCATCCTTCTGGTCCGGGTGGCGGTCGCGGATCGAGATTTCGAGCGCGACCGGTCAGCTTGAGGCCGTGCGTGCAGGCGCGGGTATCGGCGTTCTGCACGATTATCTCGCCGCCGGCCATCCGGAGCTGGTGCCGGTCCTGCCGGAACTTTCGGCGCAACGCGCCTACTGGATCGTTCATCACGAGAGCCTGCGCGGGCTTGCGCGCATCAGGGCGGCGACCGGGTTTCTCAACGAGATCGTGAAGGCGGAAGCGGGGCGGTTCGTGCGCGACAGGTGAGACGGAAGGCTCGACACGAGGTCGCCGGACAAAACTTGTCCACCGCTCTCCAGCTTCTCCTATTCTCTTGATGCCCTCTCCCCGGATGCATTCTGTCCGACAAGGAGGGCGGGTGCCGGGGCGCGAAACGGAGAGTGATGAAACCGAATGAACTGGGACTTGGCGATAGAACGCAACCGCGAGGCACTCGAGCGCATCGTCATGGCGCTGTTCGCCCTGGTCGGTCTGGGTGAGGGCGGGAGCGTAGCCACGCTGCCGCGCCATCTGCGTTCGCTCGTGCTGCGCATCCTGCGCCCCGCTGAATCTGCTGTCCGTCGTCTGATCGTCATCGCGGCCCGCGGGGTGGTCGTCGAGGTGCGGAATATTCCCGGAGTTACTCCCGGGCCCGGCCCCAAGCCTCGATCCGCGAAGGTCGATACCGTCGGCGCGACACCGGCCCTCCCGCTGCTCGATCCGCTCAAGCGTTTTTCGTTCGTCCCGCCCCGACGTCGTCCCAAGTCGTTTCCGCGCATCACTTTCATTGGGCTTTCCGAACCAGCCCCGATCCCGGAAGACTGGTTCCCGTCGCCCGACGATCCCGTCAATGCGGAACGTCTCTGCTGCCGCCTGCACGCGCTGAAGCGCGCGCTGGACGATCTCCCCGGACAGGCCCGTCGCCTCGCTCGCTGGCGCGCTCGGTCCGAGGCCAGAACCGACGACCGCCCACGCCGTCTGTCGGTCCTGCGGCCCGGTTATCCGCCGGGACGCCGGAAACGGTTTCGCTACGAGGTCGACGAAGTGCTGCGGGAATGTCATTCCCTGGCGCGATACGCCCTGTCGCTCCCCGACACGAAAATACGGCGCGCGGCAGGGCATCGCCTCAAACACCAACCATATCTGTAACCCGTGGAGCGCCGCCTGCCATGGGCGGGCTGGCCGCGCGCGTATTCTCCAACAGTCATCCCGCGCCAATCGGATATGCGTCCGCCGGTAGCGCATTGCGCCCGATTAGCTTAACACGTGAACGATCATGCGCCGTTTTCGGCGCGGATGTTCACGGGTGGAGGCATGGGCATTCGTTTCTTTTCCGATCGGCACCGGCCGGTGCATATGGGACCGTATCCTCTGGAGCGGCTGGACCGGGCGGCGGCCATGCCCGATTTCGCCGATGTGCCGGCGATGGCGGGGCTCACATTCGAGCGGCCGGATAAGCCTGAAAGCCTGGTCAACGCCATGGGCGAATACCAGGCGATGCTGGACGCGATCCGCGACGGCCTCGTCAACAAGGCGAAAGCCGGCTGCCCGGATGACCCGGTCGAGCGCGCCAACCACATCAAGGGTTTCGGCTATTTTTCCGACGCCAGCATGATCGGGATTTGCGCACTGCCGGGAACCGCGTTGCTCGATGAACCGATCCGCAATCCGGCCATCGACCGGCTGGCGCATGATCTCAAGACCCGTCAGACCAAGACGCTGGCGTCGGGCATCGACATGATCATGGCCGATCTCAAGGAATCGATGGAGGCACCGCCGTCGACCATCGACGGGCACAGCCACGCGATCGTGTTTCTCTACGAATATCCGCGCGATCCGAGGCCGGACGAGCCGGGCGCGGAATGGATAATCGACGCGCAGGCCGAACGCGCCTGTTTGCGGGCTTCCGAGACCGCCGTCGTCATCGCCAACTATATCCGGCTCCTCGGCTTCGATGCTAAGGCGCACACCGGCACGTCTTCGGATGTCGATCTCAACCGGCTGACGGTCGCGGCGGGGCTGGCGCGCGCCGAGGGCGGCAGGCTGGTCAATCCCTATGCCGGCGACCGGTTCGGCGTCGCAGCGGTGACGACGACCTTCGCCATGGAAACGGATCTCCCGCTGGCGGCACTGTCCGAGCAACCGTTCTGGCGGACCAGGGGCCCGGCCTGGTGGGTCGGCGCAGGCATTGCGAAGAACGCCTTCAACCGCGAGCCATACGCCAACCGGCGTTTCGTCGACGGGGCGCATCCGTTCGAAAAGCTGAAGCGGATCGACGAGCCGACGACCTTCATCGATGAAGAGCGGGTAGCCCGGGTGCCGAAACGCACCGATATGTTCGCCCGCGCGCAATTCGGCGACATGGGCAGGGCCTGCCAGGACGGCGCGAAGGGCGGGCATTACGCGCGCAAGGCCGCGCCGTCGATGGGACAGCGCCGCGTGCTCGGCGCCTTTGTTCTGCTGCAGGACGGCGAGCCGGCGGCGGACATTCCGGCCACGGCGAAGGACGCACGACGCAACGCCGAAAACATCAAGGCGGCCAGTTACTTTCTCGGAGTCGATGCGGTGGGCCTGTCGCGTTGCCCGGACTGGGCCTGGTATTCGCACGACGCGACCGGTGAGCCGATCGATCCGCCGCACGACCAGGCAATTTCGATGATCGTCGACCAGGGCTACGAGACCATGGAAGGCGCGTCGGGCGATGACTGGATCTCGGTCGCCCAGTCGATGCGCGCCTATCTGCGCTTTTCGCTGCTCGGCGGCGTCATCGCCAGGCAGATCCGCAATCTCGGCTACAAGGCCAAGGCGCATACCGTTCTGGACGGCGAGGTGCTGCAGCCGCCGCTGCTTTTGTTGTCGGGCCTCGGCGAGGTCAGCCGCATCGGCGAGGTGATCCTCAATCCCTATCTCGGCCCGCGGCTGAAATCCGGCGTCGTGACGACGGACATGCCGTTGGCGCATGACAAGCCGATCGATTTCGGACTGCAGAACTTTTGCGAGAATTGCAATAAATGCGCGCGCGAATGCCCGTCGGGGGCGATCACGGCCGGACCGAAGCTGATGTTCAACGGTTACGAGATCTGGAAATCCGACAGCCAGAAATGCGCGACCTACCGTATCACCACGGAAGGCGGGGCGATGTGCGGGCGTTGCATGAAGACCTGCCCGTGGAACCTGGAAGGCCTGTTCGCGGAGGCGCCGTTCCGCTGGATGGCGTCCAACATTCCGTCCGCGGCGCCCTGGCTCGCGAAGCTGGACGACGCGGTCGGCAATGGCGGCCTGAACGACATCAAGAAATGGTGGTGGGATCTCGAGATCGAGGAGGACGGCGGTTACCGGCCGACCAGGCATCCGGTCAACCGGCGCGACCTGCAGATCGATCTCGACCTCAAATACGAGGACCAGACGCTAGCCGTCTATCCGGCCGATCTCGCGCCCCATCCGTGGCCCTATCCGTTCCCGATGGACCGGGAGAAGGGCATCGAGGCCTATCAGGCGCTGATCACGGCGGACGAATACAGGGCGCGACTGGACGAGGGCGACGAAAGCCACGTCCACCGTTACACCGCTGCCGGGGAAAGCCCGGTGCTGCGCGCCGTCGTTTCCAAGGCCGAGAAGATGACGGACGACGTCACCAAGTACGAGTTCCGCGCGCTCGACGGCTCGGACCTGCCGGAATGGGAGGCCGGCGCGCATCTCGATATCGTCGTCGCACCGGAATATCTCAGGCAATACTCGATGTCGGGCGATCCTGCCGATCGGTCGAAATACCAGATCGGCGTGCTGCGCGAGGACGAGGGCAGGGGCGGCTCGAAACTGATGCACCGCATCTTCGCCGAAGGCCGCAGGGTTTTCATATCAAAGCCGATCAACCATTTTCCGCTCGACGAGACGGCGACGAAAATCTTTTTGATGGGTGGAGGGATCGGGATCACGCCGATGATCGCGATGGCGCACCGGCTGCATGCCATCGGCGCGGATTTCGCGATGCACTATTCGGTCAGGTCCCGTGACATGGCAGGCTATCTGGACGATCTCGCCGATGTGCCGTGGCATGATCATGTCTATGTTCACGTAACTGCGGAGGGGACGCGGGCCGATCTCGACAAGGTGCTGTCGGGTTACGAGCAAGGCTGGCACGTCTATACCTGCGGACCGGACCGCTACATGCAGGGCGTGATCGAGGCGGCAGAGCGGCAGGGCTTTCCGGAGGAGGCGCGGCATCTGGAATATTTCTCGGTGCCGGACTTGCCGGAATGGGAGAACCATCCGTTCACTTTGCGGCTGGCGAAGTCTGGCAAGGAATTCCTGATACCGGCCGACAAGACCGCAACCGACGTGCTCGCGGAAAACGGGATCCATATCGACGTCAAATGCTCCGACGGTATATGCGGTGTCTGCAAATGCGGTCTGGTTTCCGGCTCGGTGGAGCATCGCGATTTCGTACTGTCGAAAAAACAGCGCGAGAATGCGATCATCCTCTGCCAGTCGCGGGCGGCCGAAGACGGCGGTATCGTCACGATCGATCTCTAGGGACAGACCATCATGCACATCGGATTCATCGGATTTGGCGAAGCCGCGCGGGCTTTTGTCAGTAGCCTGAAACCCCTCGGCACCGGACGCTTCACCGCCTTCGACATCCTGCAGGGCACGGACCGTTCGAGCGAGATCGAGAAGGCGTCCGCCGATCTCGGCGTTGCGTTGGGAGACGGCCCGGTCGCGGCTATCGAGGGTGCGAACTGGATCATCTCGGCCGTGACAGCAGCAAGCAGTCTCGAGGCGGCGCGATCCATCGAAAACGGGCTCACGGAGGGTCAGGTCTATGTCGACATCAACTCAGTCTCCGCGAAACGCAAACAGGAGACGGCGGCGCTGGTGCGCGGCAGGGGCGCCCGTTACGTCGACATGGCGGTAATGGCGCCGGTGCATCCGCGCGGGCACAGGACGCCGGTGTTGATCGCCGGCGATCATGGCGGCGAGATCGCCGAGGCGCTTCAGCGTCTGGAGTTCGATTTCACGGTCGTGGGTGACGAGGTCGGCGCGGCGACGTCGATCAAGATGATCCGCAGCCTGTTTGTGAAGGGACTTGAAGCAATCACCGTGCAGGCAATCGCGGCGGCGCGGCAGGCCGGCTGTTTCGACGAGGTCTACACATCGCTCTCGGGTTCCTACAAGGTGCTTGGCTGGCCGGATTTTGCCGAATACCAGTTCGAGCGCATGATGCGGCACGGCGTGCGCCGCGCGGCCGAGATGCGCGAATCCGCCAACTCCATGCGTGAACTGGGTTTTGCCAATGGTGGCGAATTGGCCGACGCGATCGCGAGCTTGCACGACGAGGTCGGAAACCTCGGAT
Source organism: Oricola nitratireducens (assembly GCF_014904745.1). GTDB lineage: Bacteria > Pseudomonadota > Alphaproteobacteria > Rhizobiales > Rhizobiaceae > Oricola > Oricola nitratireducens. The sequence goes on along the minus strand of NZ_JACZCS010000055.1, from coordinate 9,854 downwards.
GCGCGGTCAGCGAGAATGACGATCTCGGAGCCATCGCCGACACCGTCTTGGCTGCGCGCAAGGCAAGCCGCTGAGCCACAACGACTTTCGAGGTCGATACGTGCTGACTGAAGGCAGTGAAATCTCTGTCGCGGCGGCGGCCTATAGAGAAATCTTATAGAAGGAGCCACGCTCGAATTGGCTGGCGCAATGTCGCTGCGCTAAACATTGTATTCTGTTCGCGAAAGCAACGGAGGAGGTCGCGCGGGCGCATTCGGGCCGCACGGAAAATTGCAGCTGTGAAACCAACATGAACGGCGGGATATGACCGAACCCTGTTTTGACATCGCCCATCTCGGGCATGTGGAAGTGCTGACGAACAAGTTCGAGGAAAGCCTCGATTTCTTCACCCGGGTCTACGGCCTGAAGGAAAGCGGTCGCGACGACGATTCCGTTTATCTGCGCGCTTGGGATGATTACGAGTTCCACACACTGAAGCTGACGCGCTCGGAGACGACGGGCGTTGGCCATATCGCCTATCGCGCCTCGTCGGAAGCGGCTCTGATGCGCCGGGTCGACGCGATCGAGGCAAGTCGGTTCAAATCCATCGGATGGGTGGACGGCGATCTTGGTCACGGCAAGGCCTATCGCTTCGAGGATCCGTTCGAGCATGTCTTCGAGATCTACTGGGACACCAGACGTTACGAACCCGGTCCGGAGGACACGCCGGCGCTGAAGAACCTGGCGAGCAAATTCCATGCGCAGGGCGCCTGCCCGCGGCGGCTCGATCACCTCAACCTTCTCGCCGAGGACGTGTCCGTCTTCCGCGAGTTCATGGTGACCTGCCTCGGCAGCCGCGTGACCGAGATGATCCAATTGGATAACGGCCGGATCGGCGGTTGCTGGTTCACTGTCAACAACAAGACCTACGATCTCGCCTGCACGGAAGAACATGGCGGCGGGCAGGGCCGGTTTCACCATGTCACCTATGCCACCGACCAGCGCGAGGACATCCTGCGCGCCGCCGACATCTTCCTGGAGAACGGTGTGCATATCGAGACCGGACCGCACAAGCACGCGATCCAGGGCACGTTCTTTCTCTACGTGTGGGAGCCAGCCGGCAACCGCGTCGAACTGGCCAATGCCGGCGCACGGCTGATCCTGGCGCCGGACTGGGAGACGGTCGTCTGGACCGAGGCGGAACGTAAAAAGGGCCAGGCCTGGGGCCTCAAGACGATCGAAAGTTTCCATACCCACGGTACCCCGCCGGTTCCCGGCAAACCGAACTCATAGGAGCCAAAAAGAATGGCAAACAAGACCGCATTGGTAATCAGCGCGCACTCAGCCGACTTCGTCTGGCGCTGCGGCGGCGCGATCGCACTGCATCAGAAACGCGGCTACGACGTCACGGTCGTCTGCCTGTCCTATGGCGAGCGCGGTGAAAGCGCCAAGCTCTGGAAGAAGGAAGGCATGACGCTCGAAACGGTGAAGACCGAGCGCCGCAAGGAAGCCGAGAACGCGGCCAAGGCGCTTGACGTCCACGACATCCAGTTCTTCGATGTCGGCGACTATCCGCTCAATCTCGGCCGCGAGACGCAGGACCGCATGGTCGATGTGATTCGCGCCGTGCAGCCGGCCTTCATGATGAGCCATTCGAAATGGGATCCGTACAACACGGATCACATGTATACGACCGACTTCGCGCTGACCTGCCGGATGATTGCCCAGGCCTGGGGGCACAATCCCGGCCAGAAGGTGCTCGGCGCGCCGCAGCTCTACCTGTTCGAGCCGCACCAGACCGAGCAGATGGAATGGAAGCCTGACGTCTTCCTCGACATCACCGAGGTCTGGGACAAGAAATGGGCGGCGATCCAGTGCATGCAGGGCCAGGAGCATCTCTGGCACTTTTACGAAAACGTCGCCGAGAACCGCGCCAACCACTTCAAGCGCAACTCTGGCGGCCAGGCGGGCGGCCGAGACTGCAAATATGCGGAAGGCTTCCAGTCGGTCTTCCCGCGCACCGTGGATGAACTGTGATGGCGGGATCGACGACAGAAGCGGGCGTCGTCGTCCAGAACATCGAGCGCGCCGACCAGGCGGTGATCGACGGTCTCGGCGAATGCGGCGTGGCGACCGTCCACGAGGCGCAGGGCCGCAAGGGCCTGCTCGCGGCCTATATGCGGCCGATCTATTCCGGCGCGCGCCTTGCGGCTTCCGCGGTGACCATCTCCGCGCCGCCCTGCGACAACTGGATGATCCATGTGGCTATCGAGCAGATCAAGGCGGGCGATATCCTCGTCCTCGCGCCGACCTCGCCGTCCGACGCGGGATATTTCGGCGACCTGCTGGCGACATCGGCCAAGGTGCGCGGCTGCAAGGGCCTGGTGATCGATGCCGGCGTGCGCGACACGCGCGACCTGACCGAGATGGAATTTCCCGTCTGGTCCAAGGCGGTCTTCGCGCAGGGCACAGTCAAGGAGACGCTGGGCTCTGTCAACGTGCCGGTTGTCTGCGCCGGCGAACTGGTCAATCCGGGCGACGTGATCGTCGCCGACGATGACGGCGTCTGCGTGGTGCGCCGCGAAGAGGCGGCCTCGGTGCTGGAAAGGGCGCGGGCGCGCGAGGCAAACGAGGCCGAGAAGCGGGCCCGTTTCGAGGCGGGAGAGCTGGGTCTAGACATATACAAGATGCGCGAACGGCTCGCCGAAAAAGGCCTCAAATATGTCTGAGGGCGTGCGCTGCATGTGGATGCGGGGAGGGACGTCGAAGGGCGGCTACTTCCTCGCTTCCGACCTGCCCGCCGACACCGCAGAACGCGACGTCTTCCTGCTGCGGGTCATGGGGTCGCCCGATCCGCGCCAGATCGACGGCATGGGCGGTTCCGATCCGCTGACGTCCAAGATTGCCGTCGTGAAGAAGTCGGAGCGCGAGGGCGCCGATGTCGACTACCTGTTCCTGCAGGTGTTCGTCGACCAGCCGATCGTCACGGATTCGCAGAACTGCGGCAACATCCTTGCGGGCGTCGGCCCGTTCGCCATCGAGCGCGGTCTTGTGCCGGCGCAGGATGGCACGACCGATGTGCGCATCTTCATGGAGAATACGGGCCAACTCGCCATTGCGACTGTCAATACGCCTGACTGCAAGGTGGATTACGCGGGCGACGCGCGCATCGACGGAGTGCCGGGCACCTCGGCGGCGCAGCCCATTATTTTCGAGGATACCGCCGGATCGTCTTGCGGTGCGCTTTTGCCAACGGGCAACGAGACCGACACGATCGACGGCGTCGAGGTGACGCTGATCGACAACGGCATGCCCTGCGTCGTCCTGTTGGCGGAGGACATGGGTATTACCGGCCGGGAAAAACCGGAAGAGCTGGAAGCCAATTCGGATTTGCGCGCCAAGCTCGAAAGCATCCGGCTGAAGGCGGGTCCGATGATGAACCTCGGCGACGTGTCCGAGAAGTCCGTGCCGAAGATGACGATGGTCAGCCCGGCCATGCAAGGCGGTTGCATCTCGACGCGGACCTTCATTCCGCATCGCTGCCACAAGGCGATCGGCGTGCTTGGCGCGGTCAGCGTCGGCACGGCGTGTCTGCTCAAGGCGGGTCCGGCTGCCCGTATCGCCATGATTCCGGACGGCAATCCGAAGACGCTGTCGGTCGAACACCCGACCGGCGAATTTTCCGTGGTCGCCACGCTGGACGATACTGGCGAAGTGGTTTCCGCGGGGGTGCTGCGCACGGCCCGCAAGCTGATGGACGGCGTGGTCTTTACCTGAGGACGATTTCCGAGGGCACGTCGCCCGGCTTGTCGATCATCATCACGGCGGCCGGGCCACGACAAGGCAGCCGGCGGACCCGATCGGCGTCTAGGATACGCACGCTGGGACGAACCAAAGCGATCACCGCGCCCTCGAAGGCGCTTTGTGCTTCGCCGCCCGCATGGCGCAACCAGCGGGCGTGGAGCCGGTCATAGGCCGTTGCGATGCCGCCATAGCGGTTCAGGACCTCGCGGGTGGACTCGGATTCGGGTGTCATCGGAAGAGCTTTCGGGCGAGGGCGCCCCGGCTCTCGGCGGCCCAGGCGCGGATCGTCAGTTGCAGCACCAGGAGGCGATGGCGCGGACGTGGCGATGGTCGGTACCGCAGCAGCCGCCATAGACGCGCAGGTTCGGAAGCGCCGACGAGAGGTTGGCGTAGTCCCGGCCAAGTTCGTCGGGATTGCCATCATCGAGCGTTTCAGACGCGTCGAGTTCCGCGTGGCTCTTGCGCGAGGCATTGCCGCGCAGGCCCTGGATTCGCGACGTCCAGCCGGTTCCGTCATCGACCAGCGCATCGGCGAAATGGTCGGGATGGGCGCAATTGATCATGTAGTAGGCGGGCGCATTGCCGGTCGTGGAATCCGTCTCGCGGATCGCCTCGCCGAGCGACTGGCCGGAGGGCAGGCGGCCGTCAGTCTCGACGGTGAACGAGATCGCGACCGGCATGCCGGCAGACCTTGCGGCGCGGGCGATGCCGATCGCTTCTCCGGCATGGGTCATCGTGACCGCGGTGATCATGTCGGCTTTCGTGCCGGCGAAGGTTTCGACCTGATGGCGGTGATAGGCCTCGGCCTCGTCGCCGCTCATCTGCGATTCCGGCGAATAGCCGTCTCCGCGCGGACCAATGCAGCCCGAAATGACGATCGGTTCGTCGATGCCGGCGCCTTGCCGCAATTCGTCCATCAGCGCGATGGCGTCGCGGTTGTAGCGGGCGATGGCGTTGGCGTCGTGGCCAAGTTGTTCGCCCCAGCCGCGCGAGCAGCGCCAGGTCGGGCTTTCGAGCATGAAGCCCGAGCCGGTGTCCCTGGCGATGTCGATATAGCGTGCATAGTATTCACGCAGGTTATTGCGCCCCTCGTCGCTGTCCAGCAGTACATAGGCGGCGAAAAACGGCAGGTCGATACCCTCGTGGAAGACCAGCGTGGTCTCGAGGCCGCCATCGGTGAGCAATGTCCGGCCGTTCATTTGCGGTAGCGCGGTTCGGTATGATGCATTCGTCATTTGCCTGTTTCCTCGTAAATCCAGATTGGACGGGGCGCGCGGTAACCGGACGGCGCGACGAGTGTCTGCCCTCGCACAACGCGATTTGCCGGTCAAAAAGGCCTGTCCCCGGTGGCCTGGAACTTGGATTTTCCTGTCGCGCAGGGATAGAAAGAACGTGGTGCGGAAAAGCGGATCGGATTGTCTCTGTCTTTTCAGTGCTCTAACGAAAAGCAGTTCGGTCGGAACGGAGAAGGCCCGAAAAAACTGTACCGTGGGTACAGTCTGCGGAGGTGAGGATGCGCAAGGGACGTGCCACACGTGAAAAGCTGATGGACATCGCGGAAGCGGCGATCCTGTCGAAGGGATTCGGCGCGACCTCGATCGAGGAGATCATCGCGGAAGCCGAGATCACCAAGAGCGGCTTTTTCTATCACTTCAAGGACAAGAACGAGTTGGCGCGCGCGCTTTTGCTGCGCTATCTCGCGAGCGAGGAGCAAATCCTCGACGGCCTGTTCGGCCGCACGCGCGAACTGCATGACGATCCATTGCATGCTTTTCTGATCGGACTGAAGCTGTTCTCGGAGATGATGGCGGATTTGCCGAGCGGGCATCCCGGATGCCTTGTCGCCACCTATTGCTACAATGAGAGGCTGTTCGACCGGGATGTCCGGGAGATCAACCGGCAGGCGGTGCTGCAATGGCGTCAGAGGTTCCTGCAAATTTTCGAGGAAATCGTCGCGATCTATCCGCCGCGCGAAGAGGTGGATATGGAGGATCTGGCGGACATGGTATCCAATACGGTGGAAGGCGGAATCGTGATGTCGAAGGCGGTGAACGATCCCAAGGTGCTATCGCGGCAGATCCTGTTGTTCCGCTCCTACGTAAAACTGCTTTTCCTGCCGACGCAAAACTGATCCGACACGAGAGGTTTCCCGATGTGGTTTTCCCGTTTCCTCGCCGAGCTTCTTGAAGCCGTCAATCCGGGGCTGGCCGCGGTCATCGTCGCCGCCGGCGGTTATCTCGGCTATCGCTGGGCCGACGGCATAAACGAGAACCTGACGTTTGGCGCCGGCCTCGGCGTGGTCGCCGGGCTGATCGTGGCGGCGCTGGTCTGCGGGTTGATCGCCAATCTTTCGCTGATCGAACAGCATCTGGCCCTGATCGCGGACGACATCGAGGAAATGCGGGCGCGCGAAGCGGGCGAACTGGACGACGAAGACGCCAAATAAGAAGGGCGGCCTTGTGGCCGCCCTTTCAGTCTTCCCGTCCCGCCCCGATCAGCTCAGCGGAACGATCTGGATTTCCACGCGACGGTTCTGGGCGCGGCCGGCCTCCGTCGAATTGTCGGCGATCGGGCGGCTTTCGCCGAAACCGGTCGCAACCATGCGCTGTTGGTTGACGCCCTGCGTCGTGAGATAGCTCAGAACGGCATTGGCGCGGCGCTGTGAGAGCGCTTGGTTGTAGCTGTCCGACCCCGTCGAATCGGTGTGGCCGTAGATGTCGATCAGCGTCTGGTTGTATTTACGCAGCACAATAGCAACCGAATCGAGCGTCGAGTAGAAAGCCGGGATCACCTGGTCCTGGTCGGTCGCGAAGGTGATGTTCGACGGCATGTTGAGAATGATATTGTTGCCGACACGGGTGACGCTGACGCCGGTGGAGGCGAGCTGGGCGCGCAGATCCGCTTCCTGGCGGTCCATGAAGTTGCCGATCGCGCCGCCGGCAAGAGCGCCGATGCCTGCCCCGATCAAGGCGTTGCGGCGGTCGTCGCCGCCAGCTGCGAGGCCGGCAAGTGCGCCGACACCGGCGCCGATCGCCGCTCCGCCCGCCGTTTTGGAAATCTGCTGCTGGCCGGTATACGGATTGGTGGTCGTGCATGCCGCCGTGAAGACGAGAAGCCCCGCCATTGCCGCGATTGTTGTCTTCTTCATGAAAAGGTCCTTTCCCTCGGAACAGATAAATCAATATTGGCCCAGTGAGCCATTCGCGCGACCCTAAAGTCACAATTCAGGCCAAATTGGGTCAGGAATCCCCCGATTTCGCCATCGCATTGCAGGCCACGTATAGCGACAGCGCGGCGGCGTTCGACACGTTGAGCGACTTGATCGCTCCGGGCATGTCGAGACGGGCCAGATTGTCCACTGTTTCGCGCGTCTTCTGGCGCAAGCCCTTGCCCTCGGCGCCCAGAACGAGGGCGACTTTCGAGCCGGAGACCGTCTTTTCGAGAATTCCGGGCCCCTCGGAATCGAGCCCGATAGTCTGGAAACCGATTTTTGAAAGCGTCTCGATGGCATCCGCGAGATTGCGAACCTCGATATGGTCGATGTGTTCCAGCGCGCCCGAGGCGGCCTTGGCGAGCACGCCCGATTCGACGGGGCTGTGGCGCGCCGTGGTGACGAGCGCACCGGCATTGAAGGCAACGGCGGAACGCAGAATCGCGCCGACATTGTGCGGATCGGTAACCTGATCGAGCACAAGGACGAGGCTGGTGTCGCCGAGCGCTTCGATCCGCTTCGGTTTCAGCGGTCTGGTCTCCAGCGCCGCGCCCTGGTGCACGGCGCCATCGCCGGTCAGGCGGTCGATGGCCTTCGGTTCGACGATCTCGACCGGGCAACGCGCCGCGATTTCATCGGCAAGATCGAGCCGGGCGAACGCATTGCGTGTCGCCAGCAGGCGTATCGGCCGGCGGTCCGGATTTTCCACAGCCGCCTTGACCGAGTGCAGGCCGTAGATGACGACATGGTCGTCGGCGGGCGAAGGCGGGTTGGCTGCGCGGTGCGCTCGGCGAAGGCGCGCATAGTGGCTGTCCTTGCCGCTGCTTTTGGGATTGTTGTCGCTCATCAGCGCCCCTTAGCGGATTTGAACCGCTTTAGCGATCATCTTATGTCGATGTTGGCGGGCATGACGCGAAAAACCGGATATGCGTGTTGACAGGTAATACCCGTCCCTCCATAAGGCGCACCGCGGTCACAAGGCCGTTGTGCTCCGGCGCCAGTTCTGGAGGAGTGCGTGAGTGGTTAAAACGGACGGACTGTAAATCCGTTGCCTATGGCTACGTTGGTTCGAATCCAACCTCCTCCACCACTGGGCCGGAAGACGAATCCGCGGGCGGGTATAGCTCAATGGTAGAGCAGCAGCCTTCCAAGCTGAATATGCGGGTTCGATTCCCGCTACCCGCTCCAGATTTCAGCGCCCACTTTCTTTGATGCCGCGAACTATTTTACGGCTGGAATGCACCTTGCGGCGGGACCGGATCCGCGGCCGGTCCCGAATTTCCGTTTGTCAGGCGAATCGCTCGATCGTCTTCACGCCGACCATTCCGCCGATGACGATCGACACGAAGGTGATGGCCGACCCGATCGCCAGCGTCGAAAAACCGGTCAGCGCCTGGCCGACGGTGCATCCGAGCGCAAGCACGCCGCCGATGCCCATCAGGGCGGCGCCGAACATGTTGCGCACCGAATCCTTTGCATCGGCGAAGCTTGTCAGTGCAAGCCGGCCCGAGACCGTCGCGCCGAGGAAGCCGCCGAGCAGCGCTCCCGCCGTCGTCGTCACGGCGAAGCCCGGCGGGCCGAGCGCGGTGTAGCGCATCAGGTAGTCGAGCGTGTCACCCGTCGGGCGGACATAGGACAGCGAGATCAGCTGCACCGGCACATCGGCGAAATCATCGGCTGCAAGCCCGGTCAGGAACCATCCGGCCACGATGCACAGGCCGATCCCGAAGCCGGCGACCATATCGCGCCGCGAGGCGCGGAAGCCGCGGTCCTTGAAGCAATAGATCAAAAGCGCGCCGGCAATGACGAACACGGTCAGGAGCTTCGCAATATCGCCGGACATTCCGGTGAGCGTCGAAACCAGGTCGCCGATGCGCTGCGTTTCCATGCCGCTTGCGCTCAGATCCACCGAAGCGGGATCGAAAAGGGCGACACGCAACGGGCCGATCAGGCCACCGATCGTCATGAAGGCGAAAATGCCGGTAATCAGCAGCACCACTACGGACCGCAGGTCGCCGCCGCCGGCGCGCACGAGATTGCGGCTGATGCATCCGCCCGCGAATACCATGCCGAAACCGAAAATGAGCCCGCCGACGATGTTGGCGAGCCAAGTCAGGTTCGGCGTCAGATACATCGAATCCGCCATGTCGGCGACGCCGAGCGCCTCGATGCCCGCCACGCCGAGTATCGCGACGGCGCAAGCGAGCAGCCATGCCCGGAACCGGTTGTAGCTGCCAAAAGACATGATGTCCGAGATGGACCCCATGGTGCAGAAATTGGTTTTGTAGACCAGGTAGCCGAACAGGACGCCGATCAGCAGTCCGCCCCAGCCAACATAGAACGCCGCGGATTCGACCACGACCTCCCGCCATTGTTCAATCATCGCCACTCCTCCCAGATGCGAGCCGGAATCGGGCGCTGAAAGCCCGACCGGCTGCGCAGGGAGGTATCCTTCCCGAAGAATTTACATATTTCAATGCTTGAATTTGAGCGGCGGACATGGCGCGGCCGAAAATTGTTGTTGTCAACATGGCGGCGGGACGGATATCAACGCGGCACAGGCGGGTGTAGCTCAATGGCAGAGCAGAAGCTTCCCAAGCTTACGACGAGGGTTCGATTCCCTTCACCCGCTCCACCGCATGTTCGGCGCATCGGACGGGCAACGGCGCGGTGGCAATTTTGCCTTGCGAATGATGGTTTAAAGCCTTATGTCCCCCGGCCAAACATGGGGTCCCATGTTCGGCCACCCAAACAGACAGGAAAAGGTATATGGCGAAGGGTAAGTTTGAGCGCACGAAGCCGCATGTGAACATCGGCACGATTGGTCACGTTGACCACGGCAAGACGTCGCTGACGGCTG